>NZ_WKEQ01000052.1 GCF_021605415.1 Pseudomonas syringae | reverse complement strand
ATCTGCGTTGCGGCCATTTGTTTAACCTCACCGAACACCCCCGCGAAAAGCACAACGACTTGTGGTTGCTCATCAGCGTTTCCCACGATGGCCGACAGCCACAAGTGCTTGAGGAATCGGTCACCAGCGACGTCAAGAACGCCGACGGTTTCACCCAAGGCTATCGCAACACCTTCAGCGTAATTCCCGCCGAAATAGTGTTTCGCCCGCCGTTGCCAACGCCGCGCCCTCCGCTGGTCACGCAAACTGCACGCGTCACCGGCCCCGAAGGCGAAGAGATTTATTGCGACGAATTCGGCCGAGTAAAGTGCGAATTCGCCTGGGATCGTGCCGAGTTCAGCAGCGAGCGCAGCAGTTGCTGGATTCGCGTGTCATCGAGCTGGGCCGGGGAAGGCTTCGGTTCGGTCACGATTCCGCGCATCGGCATGGAAGTGGTGGTGACGTATCTGGAGGGCGATCCCGATAAGCCACTGATCACCGGTTGCGTCGCCAACAAGGTCATGTCCGTTGCGTACACCTTGCCCGATCACAACACCAAAACCGTGCTGCGCAGCCACAGCTCCCCACACACCGGTGGCTACAACGAACTGATGATCGAGGATCGCGCCGGTCAGGAAAAAATCTACCTGCGCGCCGAGCGTGATTTCGAAGAGCTGATCCTCAACGACAGCCGTAGCGTGATCCGCCACGACCGTTTCCAGCAGGTGGACGGCATCAGCACCAGCGTGACCAAGGCCGAAGAGCGACACACCACCGACGGCACACGCAGCACCGTCATTGGGCGTGATGACCTGCTCACCATCAGCGGCAACAGCAGCACCACGGCGGACGGCACGCTGGTGATCCAGGCCGGGCCGCATGCGCGGTTCACGGCCAGCCAAGTGGTGATCGATGCCGGTACGAGCCTGACGCTGTCGGCGGGCGGGCATCACATCGTCATCAATGCCGGCGGAATTTTCAGCAGTGTGGCGATTGTTGAAGGCGGGGCGCCGATGGCGGGGATGGCTGCGCAAGCGGCATTGTCGGTTGCCCCGGAGGATCCTCAGGCGCTGCTCAAACTCTCAATCACCGCGCAAATAGCCGCGCTGACGCAGGCCGCAGGCCAAGGCGCGCCGGTCTGTGCCGTGTGCGAAAAACTGGCGCAGGTGAGCGCATGAGCCGCGCGTATCTGGTGCTGGATCGCATCCAGATTGAAGGCCTGACCGATCGCCTCTTCGAGTTGACGGGCGGCGCAACCGTTCATTCGCTCTACCAGCGCACCGCGTACAAGGCGCTGGAGAATGTCGGGCCCGTGCTGATCGGGGTAACACCCGAAAGTCCGCTGGCGCAGGTTTTCTCTCAGCAATGGAGCGCGACGGCGGGCATCTGGCTGGAATCGGCCGCTGAACCCGAGCAAGTAGTGGCGCATCTGCGCGGTTTGATCCATGCCCGGGCCGAGGGCGTCACGACGGTTCTTTTTCGTTTTTACGACCCGCGCATCGCCGCGTCATGGCTGGCGGATCTGCCTTCCCATGAACGCGATCGGCTGATGGGCCCCGTCCGCCTGATCTGTTTGCCGGACGCGCAGATTGTTCAGCAGTCGGAGCATCCCGCCATTCCCTACGCGGATCAGCCCTGGCTGGCGCTGACGGCGGAGGCACTCGATGGCTTGAACGCCGCGAAGCGCCGGTTTTTCACGACACAACTGATCGAGCACGTTCAACGCAACTTTCCCGAAGCACTTCTTCAACTGGATCCGGCCGCACGCCAGCAATGGGCGTTGGACTGTCAGGCCGGCGCCGCTCGAAACGGTTTCAGCGCCATGGACGAAGTGCTGCTCTGGAGCCGCTTCGTGGCTGTACTGGGCAACAACTTTCCCGATGACGCCGAGCACGGCGTGTACCGGCAATTGCTGGCCGAACCGGGGATTGCTCCGCGTCAGCGCCTCGACAACCTCAACCACGCATTGACGCACCAGTTGCTGACTGACAAGGACTTCGCTCAATGAGCGCCGAAAAACTCGATTTGATCGACCGGCACGCCCAGGCAGAGCGGGAAGCCAAGGCCCAACCGCATGCTGATATCCATTGCACGGTTGAGCCATGCCCGGCCAGTCAGCCGCAGCTGTTCGTGGTGCCGGTGCGTTACGCGCTGGCGCCGGAAAAAGCCGCGCACGCTTGCTGTGTTCCGGGTGTCACGACCGAGAGTCACCCGATGGCAGCCCGTCGATTGCGCGCCGGATTTGTCTACCTGTGGCAGCACAAGGGGCCGCTGCGGCGGTTTGCCGTTTCCCCGTTGGGGCTGCTGCAAGAGCAGACGCTGGACGCCGAACCGATTCCGGTTGTTGACGCAAAACTGGCAGGTCTGACGCTGGAAAAAGTCCATGACGCCTGGATGCTTTACAGCGAGTTCCCGTTAAACGCCGCGCACTGTCAGACCTTGAGCGACAGTGGCGCCAAACGCGGTCAGTACATGCGCCACATCGCCTTGCGCACGGTGGCCGACGAGTTGGAGGCGCCACATTGTCCTGCGCTGGTGAAAGCGGATGAAGTGATGGCCGAACTCATTCCGGCCACGTTTGCTGCCGCAGTGCGGGTTGATTCGCAGCGCAACGTCGAGAATATCGACACGTTGGGACAAGCGGTGATGCAAGCTCCGACACGGGCGAACATCAAGGCCTACACCGACGCCATGCACCAGGCTCGAGAGCGTGAACGTATTCTCGCGGAGCATCCCGATGTCAGCGATCAGCCGCCGGGCGAGTGGAGTGCCGAGCCGTGGGACGGGCAGGGGACTCAGGACTGGCTGATCGATGCCCAGTCACAAGCAGCAGGGTTGTTTGCAGTCTTCGCCTGTCTCGACGACGACCTCGGTGTGTTGCGCGACATCAACCACGAGCAGGAATGGCTGGAGGCCGGTCACGAAAAATGGCTGGGCGAGAACAACCTGCGCTTGTGCATCGGTGGCTTCGTGCGCAGCCTGATCACCGAGGACGGTGCTGAACTGGCCGCCAATCTCAGTTACCGCTACAAAGATCGCGACCTCCAGCTCACCCCAGCGCAGGGCCAGACGATACTCGACACGCAACATCGGCTGGATGAAGAGCTCAGGGCTGAAACCCGCGCCCGTCAGTACGGCGGTCAACCCAGTCCGGCTGAAGCCGCGATTCGCGATGCACGTATCGCCGACATTCTGGCCCCGGTGCGCCTGTTCATTCCGCCCGACCTGTACGACGAAGCCGAGGTCGTTGTCCGTGAATACCGTGCGGACAAACTCGCCAACCTCAACGACCATGCGTTTACCACCAAGGTCGGCAAGTACATCGACCTCGACGCCATGAATACATGGTTCAGCGATACCGCCGCCGCGCATTATCAACAACTCGACCAACGTCACACCGCGCTGTTTGCCGATCGCGGCGTGTACCTCAAACGCTCGGCCAGCGGCACCTGGTTCGTCGATTACGACGACCTGAAAACCCGCCAATGGCTGACCGAACTCGCCGCCGGCTGCCTGACCGCCCAATGCATCCGCGCCCAGGGCGCCGAGCAATACGCCGACTACGTGCGTGCCATAGACGACGGCGCACTGCGGCAACTGTTCAGCGCGTGGACACCGTCACTTGAGGCGACCGTCAACAATGTCTCTCGCCTGAGCGAATTGATGGCCGCGCTGGCCGACGACAATATCAACGCCGTTCACCACGCCCTGGCGCCGCTGAGCCTCGCGGTCATGGGCGACATCGGGGACATGGCGCGGGATGCGGGCGGTCTGTGGAGCACGCTGGTCAATCGGTTGGGCGCGGCGTTGTTGCTGCTCAAGAGTGAAAAAAACCTGAGCGCGTCCTGGATGGGCATTTTCCTTGCTGCTCGTCTGGGTGGAGAAATCCATCTGCAGTCCTTGATCGAGGGCGGACAGCCGGTATTGAAATTGTTGGGCCAGAGAGCCGAGGCGCTGAACGACTGGGTGGGATCGGCGGGCAAAGCCATTGGTGCCGGGCGGGTGGAGCGGATCGTCAACTCGCCCGTCGTGGTCAACAGCGGCGGCGTGGTGCCGTTGGCATTGCTGCTGGTGAATGTGGCGAATTCGCAGCGGTATTTGGGTGAGGCCGGGGTTTTGGAGGGGATGGAGAAGCGGCGGGCGAATGATGCGGTGTCGGCGAGTTTGTATGCGGCGGCGGCTTTGGTGGGGGTTTTGGATAGTCAGGTGAGGATTGGGTTGGGGGTTAAGGAAATGGCCGTGAAGCTTCCTGGTGGCAGAGCGGGAAGTGCACCAATGCTTACGTTGTTTGGGGGGGTGATTGGTGGGTTGTCGGCTGGTGCCGCTTATCAGGAATTCAAATCTTTGCAAAGACAATTGGAAAGCTCTCAGAGTCAGGTGGACTCCTGGCTGCAAATGCGCCAAATCACGGTTGGAGGGCAGATTGCTGCATTCAGTACTCAGGCATTGTTGGGCGCCACTTACACGATGAAGGCGTTGGCAGGGTCAATAACGACTGAAGTCGCCATTTTGCGTTACACACTCTACATGGGCCCTTTGAACTGGATCATTGCCGCATTGGGCTTGGTGTACCTGACAGTCTGGCTCTTCGAAAAAACGCCGCTGCAAAACTTCCTGAACAACTGTTGCTGGTCTAAAGCAAGGGCTAGCGATCTGCAGCCCATCCCGCCCAAAGCCCAGCAGGACGAACTCGACCGTTTGTATCTCATCCTCTATACGCCTCGGGTCAGCATGGATAGCCGCTCCGAAACCGCAGCCGATTATGGACGTACCGGCCTTGCCTACGTCAGTGCCATCAAATCTCTGACCATCGACTTGCCGGGGGCCGAGCCGGGTAGTGTCTACCTGGAACTGAGCATGGTCGGTGACCCGGTGGACACCTTGGGCAATCGGGATCTGATCAAGAACAGCCCAACCAGCAATTTCAAACCGCCCCGACCGTGGCGGGATATGACGCCCTATTGGCTCTCCGGCAGCCGTTGCCAATGGATTCCGTTTAAGGAAGGCCAAGGACTTCGAATAACTGGCCCTTTCGGCGAAGTGAAAAACGTCTTAGGCACGCCCCCCAGCACCTTGTCACTGCGGTTGCGTTATCGCACCCCGCTGACAGCAATGCTCGGCGCGCGCTCATTTATCGGTGGCGAGCGGGGGCTGGCTTTCACCTTGAATCACTCAACGGGCGTCATCACGCTAAGAGCCGACCCCACCCCGGAACTCGACCGTGTGCCGAATTATCCGCTCGGCGAGGATCACCCCGGTGCCATTTATCTGCAACCCAAGGACAAGAGATGAGTAGGTCACCGGCAGGCACCTCAAAAAAACGATTCTTTTCTCGCAATGATTACTTGTCGCCACTGCCCATTCCTACGGGTGAAAAACCTTGTGATGTGCTCAACATTATCTGGCGCAAAAACGATGTTTTTCTAGACATAGGCAACTACAGCATCGGATCTGCGGTGATGGTGCTTTGGCCAATGGTGATGTTGTTCGCTTTCATGGGTTATCTGTTCAGACATGATCACGATGACATGCATATTTTTGCGGTAATGACGGCGTTCGTAATTGGAGTGCCGACTTTCTTTTTGATCCAAGGCCTCTTCCGAGATGTCCCCTTACCCATACGCTTCAACCGCCAACGCCGCGAAGTCTGCGTCCCCCGCGACAACGGCGAGTACTGGATCGTCCCGTGGGAAACCGTAACAGCCGCCGCCACTCAACAATCCTCCATCAGTCAGGCCGGCCGATCCACGGTGGGTTTATTGGTCATCGGTTTCGAAAATCCCGACCCGGATGCCAAGGAAGACAACAAACACTTCTCGCTGGGCTTCAACTGCGGCGGCGGCACGACGGCGATGGCGTTGTGGGAGTGCATGCGCAGTTACATGGAGATCGGGCCGCACGTTTTGCCACAGACCAACGACTTCGAGAACGGCCGGGAGAAACTTCGGGGCAGAAGCGTTTTTTGGGGCATTTGTTGTGAGTACCTGGACGGCATCCGACACCATTTGGTCGCGCAGGAGGTTGGTAAGGCTGCCTGGCTGATCATCGGGGCTGTGTTCCTTGGCGCCCCACTGGCGATGATGTTGCAAACATGGAAGTTATCCCCACCACCGGAGTTGCCCTATCCCGAGGTTGGCGAATGGTCAAAGCCGCTGCCCCCGGAACAATGGGCCAAACGCTCCCCTGAGTTGGAGGCCGCTATCGCCAAACGCGAAGCCGAACTTGCAGGGCAAATTGAGGTGACGACATGAGTACGCCACCGGCAGGCACTGTGAAAAAGCGGATGTTTTCGCGCAATGATTACTTGTCGCCATTGCCTATCCCCACTGGTGAAAAGCCTTGTGATGTTCTCAACATCATCTGGCGCAAGAACGAGGTTTTCCTCGATATCGGTAACTACAGCGTCGGATCTGCGGTGATGGTGATGTGGCCTTCGCTGATAGTGGTTTTCGCTATGTCTTTTTTTACACGGAACCTTGACCCTGAATTTAGCTACGGGATTTTGATCATTGGGGGAACCATCTTGGGCTTACCTGTGCTGATTTTGATCCAAGGCCTCTTCCGACATGTCCCCTTACCCATACGCTTCAACCGCCTACGCCGCGAAGTCTGCGTCCCTCGCGATAACGGCGAGTACTGGATCGTCCCGTGGGAAACCGTAACAGCCGCCGCCACTCAGCAATCCTCAATCAGTCAGGCCGGCCGATCCACGATGGGTTTATTGGTCATCGGTTTCGAAAACCCCGACCCGGACGCCAAGGAAGACAACAAGCACTTCTCGCTGGGCTTCAACTGCGGCGGCGGCACGACGGCGATGGCGTTGTGGGAGTGCATGCGCAGTTACATGGAGATCGGGCCGCACGTTTTGCCACAGACCAACGACTTCGAGAACGGCCGGGAGAAACTTCGGGGCAGAAGCGTTTTTTGGGGCATTTGTTGTGAGTACCTGGACGGCATCCGACACCATTTGGTCGCGCAGGAGGTTGGCAAGGCTGCCTGGCTGATCATTGGGGCTGTGTTCCTTGGCGCCCCACTGGCGATGATGTTGCAAACATGGAAGTTATCCCCACCACCGGAGTTGCCCTATTCCGAGGTTGGCGAATGGTCAAAGCCGCTGCCCCCGGAACAATGGGCCAAACGCTCCCCTGAGTTGGAGGCCGCTATCGCCAAACGCGAAGCCGAACTTGCGGCGTCAGTGCAACAACCGCCCCAGCCACTTCGTAACCAGCCATGACCAGACTCGCCACGTTACCCATCCCAGGCCACAACGATTTGCCGGACTTTGACATCTGCCTCCCGGCCCACTTGCGTCCCGATGCCAATCGTCTGATTCGTTATCTGCACGAGTTGCCGCGGCGACGGGTGAAGTATTGCCCGTGGTGCAGCGATTCGCGCTTAACGTTGCAGGCGCCTAAGGCCCGTCAGCGTCTACCGCGTTATTACTGTGGTTCGTGTCACAAGAGCTGCAACAGCCTGAGCGATTCGCCGTTTGCGAATCTGCACCGGATGGATCTGTGGTCGACGTTCGCGTTGTACATGCTGGCAGGTTGGTCGAGCGTTCAGGTGACGCCTCGTCTTGGCATGAATGTGAAAGTGTATTTCAGGTGGGGGCGGGCGGTTCGGGAGGTCATGGCCGAGGAGTGCCCCGAGTTGCACGAGTGGTGGACGACGCGTCACAGCCGCGAAAACCTCCAGCCACCCGGATGCGCAGATGGCCTAAAACGGTCTGACGACGGATTTGTTGATTGTTAAAAAGCAAAAAGATCGCAGCCTGCGGCAGCTCCTACAGAGGATGACGCGCAGGCTGCGATTTTTGCTTTTTAAGGCCTTGCCTTGAGTTGCTCAGCCGCCGCTTGCGCCAGATCCGGCGGCAGGAAATCTTTGTCCGGGTTGTAATCGGCTTTGAGATACCGCGCCAGATCCTGCAAGTCACCCGGGTTCAATGTGCCGGCGGCCTGCTTCAAGCGCAGGTTGTCGAGGATGTAGTCGTAGCGGGTGTTGTTGTAATTGCGCACCGAGGTGTAGAGCTGGCGCTGGGCGTCGAGCACGTCGACGATGTTGCGTGTGCCGACCTGATAACCGATTTCCGTGGCTTCCACCGCGCTCTGGTTGGAGATGATCGACTGTTTGCGCGCCTGCACCTGTTCGACGTCGGTGTTCACCGCGCGGTGCAGGTTGCGGGTGTTTTCCACCACTTGCCGGCGCAGGCCTTCGCGCTGTTGTTCGGTCTGGTCAAGCCGCGAATAGGACTCGCGCACTTGGGAGCTGGTCAGGCCGCCGCTGTAGATCGGGATGTTCAGTTGCAGGGCCAGCGTGCGCTGTTCGACGTTGCCGCCATAAGGCGTACCGAATGCGTTCGGGTTGCTGAAGCCGAAGGCATCGTTATCGCCTTTTTCGTACCTGGCCACCGCATCCAGCGTCGGCGCGTGACCGGCCTTGCGCTGCTTCAGCGTTTGTTCGGCGGCGCTCACCGCGTAATTGCTGGCGAGCAGGTTGAGGTTTTGTCTGGCGGCGGTGTCGACCCACGCCTTGGCGTCGTTTGGCGCCGGTGGCAGGATCGGCAGCGTGTGGACGATGCCCTGAATCGAGTTGTACTGACGGTTGGTCAGGGTGATCAGCGCCTCGAACGCATCGTCAACCTGACGCTGGGCCAGAATCCGGTTCGCCCGCGCGGTGTCGTAACTGGCCTGGGATTGCAGCACGTCGGTCTTGTCCGAGAGGCCGACATCAAAGCGCTCGTTGGACTGGTCGAGCTGACGTTTGAACGCGGCTTCTTCAGCCTTGGTCGAGGCCAGGTTGTCCTGACTGCGGAGCACGTTGAAGTAGCTTTCGGCGGTTTGCAGGATCAGGTTCTGCTCGGTGGCCGAGAGTTGCAGCGCGGCTTGTTCGTTGACGTCCTTGGCGGCCTGGAACTGGAACCAGCGATCCGCGCGGAACAACGGCTGGGCCAGGGTCGCCTGATAGGAATGAGCGCTGCGGTTGGCGACGGCGGCCGGTTGATCGATGTCGGTGCGCACGTTGGCGACTTCGGCGCCCCCGGAGATGTTCGGCAGCAATCCGGCGCGGGCCTGAGGCACCACTTCTTTCTGTGCGCCGTACTGCGCGCGGGCGGCGGCCAGGTCGGCGTTGTTGTCGACCGCTTCCTGATAGACGCTGACCAGATCGGTCTTGGTGGATAACGGCGCTTCAGCTGCCCAGGCCATTGCGCTGGACGCACAGGACACGGCAACAGCCAGTGAGAGTTTGCGCAGCATGAGGCGATCCCTAGCTAAATATTATGAAAATAATCCGGGCGCCAAAGGTACGGCGCAGCCCCCGTAGCGTCAAGGCTCGGCGGGCAGAGCGAGTGTAGTTGCGCAATCGCGCGGCAACAATCCTGCAAGGCGCCGCAATTGCGCCATTCATCATGGTGAATGCCACGGTGTTGGCGTTCTTTGCCGGTTGTGTCTAGACTGGCCGGGTTCTTGTCGGGGTGCCTTGCTATGAGGCTGAGATCGAATAATTTCGGATCCCGTTGAACCTGATCAGGTTAGCGCCTGCGTAGGGAACAAGATTTCTCGTCACCCGGCGAGTCCTCTTGTGTTTCGTCCGGGATATTGTTCGACAATCGAACGCTCGACGACGATGCACAGCACCAGTCCTGGTGCGTCCGTGCCTTTCAGGTTCTCCCCCGACAATCCACTGCCTGGATGCTGTCTGGAGAGCCCGTGATGACTACAAAATCAAAAAACGCGATCAACCTGAGTGACTCGGCCAAGGTCGACGAGCAATCGGTCAAGCCGTTCACCCGTTCGCAAAAAGTCTACGTTCAGGGCTCCCGCCCGGACATCCGCGTACCGATGCGCGAAATCACCCTCGATGTGACCCCGACCGACTTTGGCGGCGAAATCAACGCGCCGGTCACCGTCTACGATACCTCTGGCCCGTACACCGATCCGAACGTGGTGATCGACGTGCGCAAAGGTCTGGGTGACGTGCGTTCGGCGTGGATCGACGACCGTGGCGACACCGAGCGCCTGCCGGGGCTGAGCTCGAACTTCGGCCAGGAACGCCTTGCCGATGCTGAACTGACCAAACTGCGCTTCGCCCACGTCAACAACCCCCGCCGCGCCAAGGCCGGGGCCAACGTCAGCCAGATGCACTACGCGCGTCAGGGCATCATCACCGCCGAGATGGAATACGTCGCCATCCGCGAGAACATGAAGTTGCAGGAGGCCCGTGCTGCTGGCCTGCTGACCCAGCAACACGCCGGCCACAGCTTCGGCGCGAGCATTCCGAAAGAAATCACCGCCGAATTCGTCCGCGAAGAAATCGCCCGTGGCCGCGCCATCATTCCGGCCAACATCAACCACGTCGAACTGGAACCGATGATCATCGGCCGTAACTTCCTGGTGAAGATCAACGGCAACATCGGCAACAGCGCCCTGGGTTCGTCCATCGAAGAAGAAGTGGCGAAACTCACCTGGGGCATTCGCTGGGGTTCGGACACCGTGATGGACTTGTCCACCGGCAAACACATTCACGAAACCCGCGAGTGGATCATCCGCAACTCGCCCGTGCCGATCGGCACCGTGCCGATCTATCAGGCGCTGGAAAAGGTCAACGGCGTGGCCGAAGACCTGACCTGGGAGTTGTTCCGCGACACGCTGATCGAGCAGGCGGAGCAGGGCGTCGATTACTTCACCATCCACGCCGGCGTGCTGCTGCGCTACGTGCCGCTGACTGCCAAACGCGTGACCGGCATCGTTTCCCGTGGTGGTTCGATCATGGCCAAGTGGTGCCTGGCGCACCACAAAGAGAACTTCCTCTATACCCACTTCGACGACATCTGCGAAATCATGAAGGCCTATGACGTCAGCTTCTCGCTGGGCGATGGCCTGCGTCCTGGCTCGATTGCCGACGCCAACGACGAAGCGCAATTCGGCGAACTGGAAACCCTCGGCGAGTTGACCAAAATCGCCTGGAAACACGACGTGCAGTGCATGATCGAAGGCCCGGGCCACGTGCCGATGCAGTTGATCAAAGAGAACATGGACAAGCAGCTCGAGTGCTGCGACGAGGCGCCGTTCTACACCCTCGGCCCCCTGACCACCGACATCGCGCCGGGTTACGACCACATCACCTCCGGCATCGGCGCGGCGATGATCGGCTGGTTCGGTTGCGCGATGCTTTGCTACGTGACGCCCAAGGAACACTTGGGGCTGCCGAACAAGGATGACGTGAAGACCGGGATCATCACTTACAAGATCGCCGCCCACGCAGCGGACTTGGCCAAAGGGCATCCAGGCGCGCAGATTCGCGACAACGCTTTGAGCAAGGCGCGGTTCGAGTTCCGTTGGGAGGACCAGTTCAACCTCGGTCTCGACCCGGACACCGCCCGCTCGTATCACGACGAAACCCTGCCGAAGGATTCGGCCAAGGTCGCGCATTTCTGTTCGATGTGCGGGCCGAAATTCTGCTCGATGAAGATCACCCAGGAAGTCCGCGAATACGCGGCCAACCAGCGGATCGACGCGGTCGACGTGGACGTCGCCCAAGGCCTGGCGGAACAGGCCGAGCGGTTCAAAAAGGAAGGCAGTCAGCTGTACAAGAAAGTCTAGCCATGAGCGGCAAGCTACAAGCTGCGAGAGTCGAGCAGTCCGCGTACCGCTTCTGACTTGTAGCTTGCAGCTTGCAGCTTTTCTTCTGCTTCTTCGAGATAACACCCTTGAGCATTCAACCCAGCACTTATTCCCCTGATCTCGCCGTGCCCGCCGACAAGCGTGTGTTTGGCGGTCGCGATCTGTTTTCCCTGTGGTTTTCCTTAGGCATTGGCCTGATGGTGTTGCAGACCGGTGCGCTGTTGGCGCCGGGCCTGGGTCTGTCGGGTTCGTTGCTGGCGATTTTTCTAGGTACGCTGGTTGGCGTGTTGCTGCTGGCGGCGGTCGGGGTGATCGGCAGTGACACCGGTCTGTCGTCGATGGCCGCGCTCAAACTCAGCCTCGGCAGCAAAGGCGCGAGCCTGCCGGCGGTGCTCAACCTGCTGCAACTGATCGGTTGGGGCTCGTTCGAAATCATCGTCATGCGTGACGCCGCCAGCCTGCTCGGCGCACAAGCGTTCAGCGAAGGCAGTTTATGGTCGAACGCCATGTTGTGGACGCTGGTATTCGGTGCGCTTGCAACCCTGCTTGCCGTCAGCGGCCCGTTGACGTTCGTCCGCCAGATCCTGCGCAAGTGGGGCATCTGGCTGCTGCTGGCCGCGTGCATCTGGCTGACCTGGAACCTCTTCGCCAAGGCTGATCTGGCCGCATTGTGGGCCCGCGCCGGTGACGGTTCGATGCCGTTTGCCGTGGGCTTCGACATTGCCATTGCCATGCCGCTGTCGTGGCTGCCGCTGATCGCCGATTACTCGCGGTTCGGCAAGCGTGCGAAGAACGTGTTTGGCGGCACCGCCATCGGTTTCTTTATCGGTAATATCTGGCTGATGAGCCTCGGCGTGGCCTACACCCTGGCGTTCGCGCCGAGCGGTGAAGTCAACGCGTTGCTGCTGGCGCTGGCCGGTGCAGGCCTGGGCATTCCGCTGCTGTTGATCCTGCTCGACGAGTCGGAAAACGCCTTCGCCGACATTCACTCGGCGGCGGTGTCCAGCGGATTCCTGTTGCGCCTGAAAGTCGAGCACCTGGCCTTGGCCATTGGTGTGATCTGCACGCTGATCGCCTTGCTGGCGCCACTGGCCCAATACCAGAACTTCCTGCTACTGATCGGCTCGGTGTTCGCGCCGTTGTTTGGCGTGGTGTTGGTCGATCACTTCATCCTGCGCAAGCGCAGTGCTCAAGTGGCCTCGGCCGGATTGCGCTGGCCAGCATTGCTGGCGTGGCTGGGAGGTGTGAGCACTTATCATTTGCTGGCGAATCTGTACCCGGATGTCGGTGCAACCCTGCCGGCGCTGGTGCTGGCAGGGTTGCTGCAACTCGTGCTGGGCCGGGCCTTCAGTTACGGCCGGGAAACAGCTCGGGCTTGAGGATGCCGTTAAGGCGTGGGTAAGGGATCTTCAGTTCGACATGGCCCAGCGCGTAAGGCGCGATAGTGGTCACGTCGTACTTGAGGATCACGCCTCCGTAGGTCAGCGCCACGTTCGGGGTTTTCACGAACGGCCAGTTCGCAACGAACTCCGGCTCCTGATCGAGTTTGGTGCTGATCAACCAGCTGTTGTGCGCCACTTGCGCAGCTTTCCAGAAAGCGTCTTCCTGGCCCGGCAGCAACATGTCCGACAACGTCAGCACCTTGTGCTGCTGACGCGAATAGTTGATGAAACCACGGCCCGGCGTGCCATGGGCGCCGCCGGTGTCGACGTAGCTAGACAACTCGATGATCACCAAGCCGTCATGCTGCTCGCGTACTTTCGCTTGCAGATAGATGCTGTTGCGCGGGCCGGCGTTGGCCAGATACTGCTCGCGAAACGCTGCGAGCGTCGGCGCCACCGGGGCATTCGGCTCGGTGCGGGTCATTTGCAGCAGGCGTTTTTCGATGATGCCGTCCAGTGCAGGTTCGGCCGGGAAGCGCAGGGTGTCGATGTTCACCAGCGGGCAATCAGGATTGGCGCAGCCCGGCTTCAGTTGCTCCGAGGCGTCGCGGGTGGTCTCCAGCGGCGTGCGGTAGTTGGGCTGGAACAGGCTGGCGCAGGCACCCAGGGTCAGGGCGATGGCAGCCACGGAGGCGATTTTGAAAAGCGACATGGGCGTCCTTTCGAAAGCAGGGGAAGGCGAAAAGTTACCGCTTCGACTCTCAACGAAGCAGTCAGTTCGCCACTAAGCTAATTAGAGTGGCTTTCTCCTCCACCGTCCATCCCGCTGACGGTAAAGGGGCTGCATCAAACATTGCGGGCGCGTTAGGATGGCGCGAAGTCGAGGGGGAGCCTCGAACCGGATTGCAGTGAACGAGGATGCCCATGACCGATTTTGCCAACGCCATTCCGACCGCCGTGGAGATCGTGCGGCGCGAGAAATGCTACGAGGGCTTTTACAAGCTCGACCGCGTGCACCTGCGCCATGAGTTGTTCGCAGGGGGCATGAGCCGCGAGATCAACCGCGAAGTGTTCGTGCGCCATGATGCCGTATGCGTCCTGCCTTACGATCCGCAGCGTGACGAAGTGGTATTGATCGAGCAGTTCCGCGTCGGCGCCATGGGCAAGACCGACAACGCGTGGCTGATCGAACTGGTCGCCGGTCTGATCGACAAGGATGAGCAACCGGAAGAAGTTGCTCACCGCGAGGCGCAGGAGGAAGCTGGGCTGAACATCCGGGCGCTTTGGCCCATGACGAAATATTTCCCGTCGCCGGGCGGCAGTAACGAATTCGTGCATTTGTATCTGGGGCGTTGCGAGACGACCGGCGCTGGCGGCCTGCATGGGCTGGAGGAAGAAGCAGAAGACATCCGCGTCACGGTCTGGGCTTTTGAAGATGCCTTGCAGGCCGTACGCGACGGACGGATTGCCAACGCGGCGAGCATCATTGCCTTGCAATGGCTGGCACTGAACCGCGCTGAAGTGAGGGGGCTATGGTCGTAAACAAGTTGCGCGATCGTTACCGGGTCGACCTGGTGGGGCTGCAAGCCGCGTGCGAGGCGAACTATGCGCGCCTGATGCGACTGCTGCCGGACATGCGCAATGATCCCGAAGCGCGGCGCATCGCCGTGACTCAGGGCGATCAAATGCTCGGCGTGCTGACCCTCGAAGTGTTGCAGGCCTGCCCTTACACCACGACGTTGCTGGTACGCCAGGAACACAGCCTGCCGTGGCTGCCGGTGCCGCAACTGGAAGTGCAGGTCTATCACGATGCGCGCATGGCCGAAGTGGTCAGCGCCGAACATGCACGACGCTTTCGCGGCATCTATCCTTACCCCAATGCCGGGATGTACCAGCCGGACGAAAAGGCCCAGCTCAACCTGTTCCTGGGGGAATGGCTGAGTCATTGCCTGGCCTGCGGACACGAATACGCGGCGGTTCGGTAGGGTTTGTATCACTGCAGTTGTGAACTGCGTCAGGTTCGCCGGTTTCCTCTTTCGTCCTTCCCCCAGCATAATTGCGGCACTTATCCATCCCCGTGATCCAGCCTTGGGAGAACGCCTTGCCGAGCGTATCCACGTTGACCACCGCCGACACCGCGCTGCTGGTGCAAATCTCAGACAGCCATTTGTTCGCCGAGGCGGACGGTGCGCTGCTGGGCATGAACACCCGCGACAGCCTGCAACAGGTCATCGAATTGGTGCGTGGGCAACAACCGCGAATCGACCTGATCCTCGCCACGGGCGATTTGTCCCAGGACGGCACGCTGGAGTCGTATCAGCTGTTTCGCGATATGACCCGCCAACTCGACGCTCCGGCGCGCTGGATTCCCGGCAATCACGACGAACCGCAGGTGATGGCCGTCGCGGCGGTGCAGAGCCCGTTGCTGGAGTCAGTGGTGGACATCGGTAACTGGCGCGTCACGCTGCTGGATTCAGCCGTGCCGGGATCGGTGCCGGGCTATTTGCAGGATGATCAGCTTCAATTGCTCGCCCGTTCCCTGAGCGAAGCGCCGGAGCGGCATCATCTGGTGTGTTTCCATCACCATCCGGTGTCGATCGGTTGCGCCTGGATGGAGCCGATCGGGTTACGCAATCCCGAGGCGTTTTTTGACGTCCTGGATCGGTTTCCACAAGTGAGGGCGGTGCTGTGGGGGCATGTCCATCAGGAAATCGACCAGATGCGCAACGGCGTGCGATTGATGGCATCGCCTTCAACGTGCATACAGTTCGAGCCGGGGAGTGACGGTTTCAAGGTCGGCGAGCAGGCACCGGGGTATCGCTGGTTGCGGTTGCTGCCTGATGGACGGCTGGAAACTGGCGTGGAGCGGGTTACCGGGTTCGACTTTACCGTCGATTACGGCTCCGAAGGTTATTGAGACCACGCTGGCCTCTTCGCGAGCAGGCTCGCGAAGGCGTCCGCACAAACACCCACGATTCCCCTGACTCCCTGTAAACTCCGCTCTCTTTACCGACGCCCAGGGAGCTCACATGTCCGGTTCGATCCTTTATATCCACGGTTTCAACAGCGCTCCGGCCTCGAAAAAGGCCTGTCAGCTGATCGCGGTGATGGAACGGCTGGGCCTGAACGAGCAATTGCGTGTTCCGGCGCTGCATCACCACCCGCGCGAGGCCATCGGTCAGTTGGAGCAAGCGATTGCCGAGCTGGGGCGGCCGCTGCTGGTGGGAAGTTCGCTCGGCGGCTACTATGCGACTCACCTGGCCGAGCGCCATGGCCTGAAAGCCCTGCTGATCAACCCGGCCGTCCATCCGCACCGGATGTTCGACGGTTACCTGGGCACGCAGAAAAACCTGTATACCGATGAAGCCTGGGAATTGACCCACGATCACGTAACGGCCCTGGCCGAACTGGAAGTGCCGGCGCCTCAGGATGCCCAGCGCTATCAGGTCTGGTTGCAGACCGGCGATGAAACGCTGGATTATCGCCACGCCCAGCAGTACTACCGGGCCTGTGCCTTGCGTATTCAGGCCGGTGGCGACCACAGTTTTCAGGGTTTCGCCGAGCAATTGCCGGCATTGCTCAGTTTTGCCGACATTGGCGCCGATATGTATCAGGCAATCGATTTCACCGTATTGTGAAGTCTTGCCCCTATTTCATGAATTTCTGACGACGAGACCCTATGGCCACTCCCAGCGCTAGCTCTTATAACGCCGACGCCATCGAAGTCCTCTCGGGCCTCGACCCGGTGCGCAAACGCCCCGGCATGTACACCGACACCAGTCGGCCGAACCACCTCGCCCAGGAAGTCATCGACAACAGCGTCGACGAAGCCTTGGCCGGGCACGCCAAATCGGTGCAGGTCATCCTCCACGCCGACCACTCGCTGGAAGTCAGTGACGACGGCCGTGGCATGCCGGTGGACATTCACCCGGAAGAGGGCGTGTCGGGCGTCGAGCTGATCCTCACCAAGCTCCACGCCGGCGGCAAGTTTTCCAACAAGAACTACCAGTTCTCCGGCGGTTTGCACGGGGTGGGTATTTCCGTGGTCAACGCCTTGTCGACCGAAGTCCGGGTGCGCGTCAAGCGTGACGGCAACGAATACCAGATGACTTTCGCTGATGGCTACAAGGCCACCGAGCTGGAAGTCGTCGGCACCGTCGGCAAGCGCAACACCGGCACCAGCGTGTACTTCGCGCCGGATCCGAAATACTTCGATTCACCGAAATTCTCTATCAGCCGCCTCAAGCACGTGCTCAAGGCCAAGGCTGTATTGTGCCCGGGGCTGCTGGTCAGTTTCGAAGACAAGGGCACCGGCGAGAAAGTCGAGTGGCATTACGAAGACGGCTTGCGCTCCTATCTGGTCGACGCCGTCAGCGAATTCGAACGCCTGCCGGATGAGCCATTCTGCGGCGCGTTCGCCGGTAACAAGGAAGCGGTCGACTGGGCGCTGCTGTGGCTGCCCGAAGGTGGCGACGCGGTGCAGGAAAGCTACGTCAACCTGATCCCGACGGCGCAGGGCGGCACTCACGTCAACGGTTTGCGTCAAGGCTTGCTCGACGCGATGCGTGAATTCTGCGAATTCCGCAGCCTGCTGCCACGCGGCGTGAAGCTGGCGCCGGAAGACGTCTGGGAGCGCATCGCTTTCGTCCTGTCGATGAAAATGCAGGAACCGCAATTCTCCGGCCAGACCAAGGAACGTCTGTCGTCCCGTGAAGCGGCGGCGTTTGTCTCCGGCGTGGTCAAGGACGCGTTCAGCCTGTGGCTCAACGCCAACCCGGAAACCGGCCTGGCGCTGGCGGAACTGGCAATCAACAACGCCGGCCGTCGCTTGAAGGCGAGCAAGAAGGTCGAGCGCAAGCGCATCACGGCGGGGCCGGCACTGCCGGGCAAACTGGCCGACTGCGCAGGTCAGGATCCGATGCGTTCCGAGCTGTTTTTGGTGGAAGGTGATTCCGCCGGCGGTTCCGCCAAGCAAGCGCGGGACAAAGAGTTTCAGGCGATCCTGCCGTTGCGCGGCAAGATCCTTAATACTTGGGAAGTCGACGGCAGCGAAGTGCTTGCCAGCCAGGAAGTGCACAACATCGCCGTGGCCATCGGTGTCGATCCGGGCGCCGCAGACATGAGTCAGCTGCGCTACGGCAAGATCTGCATCCTCGCCGACGCCGACTCCGACGGTCTGCACATCGCCACGCTACTGTGCGCGCTGTTCGTTCAGCATTTCCGCCCGTTGGTGGATGCCGGTCACGTTTACGTCGCGATGCCGCCGCTGTACCGGATCGACCTTGGCAAAGAGATTTACTACGCCCTCGACGAGGCCGAACGCGACGGGATTCTCGACCGTCTGGTGGCCGAGAAGAAACGCGGCAAGCCGCAGGTCACGCGATTCAAAGGCCTGGGTGAAATGAACCCGCCGCAGTTGCGCGAAACCACCATGGATCCGAACACTCGGCGTCTGGTGCAACTGACCTTGGGCGAAGACTATGCCCAGACCTCGGAAATGATGGACATGCTGCTGGCGAAGAAACGCGCCGGCGACCGCAAGAGCTGGCTCGAATCCAAAGGCAACCTCGCCGAGGTGCTGGCCTGATGCGGCTTGGCTGGGCCTTGGCAGGTGCGTTGCTGCTGGGTTCAATGACGGTGTCGGCCGAGCCGGTGCCGCAGTTGCGGCTGGTCTCCGAGCATCCGGTCGAAGGCATGCGCGGCGGTAACCTGTCGGGTCTGGCCATGTGCGGCAATGAGTTGTGGACGGTGTCCGACCGCGACGATGACCAGATCTACCGGCTCGATATTCGTGATCCGGTCTGGAAGGCCGAAGCCGTGCGCATCGACGCGCCACCGGTGCCGGAGAGCGGCCTGCCGTTAGGCATCACTTCGCGCACGTGGGCAGCTTCGTTCGTGCGCGGTGGCGATCTGGATTTCGAAGGCATCACCTGCGACAGCGCCGGCAATCACTATGTCGTCAGCGAAGCTCACGCAGCGGTGCTGCAAGTGTCGCCGCAAGGGGAGGCCTCGTGGCTGAAGATCTCGCCGATACTGGTGCGCGAAGCCCGGGCCAGTGGCTTGCTGTTGCACTTCAACGCGTTGTTCGAAGGCCTGGCGATCAACCCGGCGGGCGATCAGATCTGGCTCGCCGCTGAGCGTGAAAGCCGTGGCCTGCTGACGATCAAGCGCCAGCAAACGGTGTGGGATTGCGATGGCGGTTGTGTGCTGCTCAGCGAAGGCGGACGGGAAATGCAACCACCACAATTTCCGTACGCGCGAGCCGTGCCTCGGGACTTTGCTGATCTGTCGCTGTTCAACGGCAAACTGTTCACGCTGGAGCGCAACGCGTTTCAGATCTGTCGTCGTGATGCGGTGACGGCCAAGGTCGAGCGGTGCTGGTCATACGCCGATGAAGCGTTGAAGGAAAACCGCCGTTATCCACAGGCCTATGGCTTGGAGGAAGCGCTGGTGGTGGACGCCCAGGGCGCGTGGATCGGCATCGACAACAACGACGGCGTCCGTGCCGACGGTGAGAAACGTCCAATCGTCTGGCGCTTTGCTGCACCGGACGGTGGCTGGAGCGCCAAGCCATGAGCGCGCAACCGCCGGGCAAGCGCGCCGGCCGGGTGCTGATGATCCTGGCCTGGTGCGCGGCGCTGTTTCTGGCGACGCGGTTTTTCGGTCAGTGGGAAGCACGGCAGCAAAATCCGAACGTCGTCGTCAGCTCCGAACAGGGCAACGGTTTTATCGAAGTGAAACTGGTGAGCAATGCCCAAGGGCATTTCGTCGCCAGTGGCCAGATCAACGGGCAACCGGTGGATTTCATGCTCGACACCGGCGCGACCGATGTGGCGATTCCGGCGGATCTGGCCAAACGTTTGAAACTGGAAGAAGGTTTCGGCGTGACCCTGAGCACGGCCAATGGCCTGAGCCAGGGTTATCGGACAAAAATTGATCGCCTGCAACTGGGCGACATCGTGCTGCGGGATGTCCGCGCACTGGTGGCGCCCGGCCTGCATGGCGATCAGGTGCTGCTCGGTATGAGCGCCCTGAACAAACTTGAATTTACCCAGCGCGGTGGCACCATGCTGCTGCGCCAGACAACGAACCGATGAGGCCCGCATGAGCGACATCCTTGCAGACAGCTTAGACGGCGTAGAACGCCGGTCGCTGGCTGACTTCACCGAAAGTGCCTACCTCAACTATTCCATGTACGTGATCATGGATCGTGCCTTGCCGCATATCGGCGACGGCCTGAAACCGGTACAGCGGCGCATCATCTATGCGATGAGCGAGTTGGGGCTGGACGCCGATTCCAAGCACAAGAAGTCGGCGCGTACCGTCGGCGACGTGCTCGGCAAGTTCCACCCGCACGGCGATTCGGCGTGCTACGAAGCGATGGTGCTGATGGCCCAGCCGTTCAGCTATCGCTACACGCTGGTCGACGGTCAGGGCAACTGGGGTGCGCCGGACGATCCCAAGTCCTTCGCCGCCATGCGTTACACCGAAGCGCGCCTGTCGCGTTATTCCGAAGTGCTGCTCAGCGAACTGGGCCAGGGCACGGCGGACTGGGGCCCGAACTTCGACGGCACCCTGCAGGAACCGTTGGTGCTGCCGGCGCGTCTGCCGAACATTCTGCTCAACGGCACCACCGGCATCGCTGTGGGCATGGCCACCGACGTACCGCCGCACAACCTGCGCGAGGTCGCCAGCGCGTGCGTGCGCTTGCTCGATGAGCCCAAAGCCACGGTCGAACAGCTCTGCGAACACATTCAAGGCCCGGATTACCCGACCGAAGCGGAAATCATCACGCCGCGTGCCGACCTGCTGAAAATGTACGAAACCGGCAAGGGCTCGGTGCGCATGCGTGCCGTGTACCACGTCGAGGACGGTGACATCATCGTTACTGCGTTGCCGCACCAGGTCTCCGGCGCGAAAGTGCTGGAGCAGATCGCCGCGCTGATGCAGGCCAAGCCGTCCAAGGCACCGCAGATCGCTGACCTGCGTGATGAATCCGACCACGAAAACCCTTGCCGCATCGTGATCATCCCGGTCAACAGCCGCGTCGATCACGAAGCCCTGATGCAGCACTTGTTCGCCAGCACCGAGTTGGAGTCGACCTATCGGGTCAACGTCAACATCATCGGTCTGGACGGCAAGCCGCAGCTGAAAAACCTGCGCGCGTTGCTGGTGGAGTGGCTGGAGTTCCGTGTACAGACCGTGCGTCGCCGCCTGCAATTCCGCCTCGACAAGGTCGAGCGCCGCTTGCACCTGTTGGACGGCTTGCTGATCGCCTACCTCAACCTGGATGAAGTGATCCACATCATCCGTACCGAGGAACACCCCAAAGCCAAGCTGATCGAGCGCTTCGCACTCAGCGAAATTCAGGCTGACTACATCCTCGACACCCGTCTGCGTCAGTTGGCGCGACTGGAAGAAATGAAGCTACGCGACGAGCAGGATGAACTGCTCAAGGAACAAGCCAAGCTGCAAGCCCTGCTGGGCAGCGAAGCCAAGCTGAAAAAGCTGGTTCGCACCGAGTTGATTAAAGACGCCGAAACCTACGGCGATGATCGTCGCTCGCCTATCGTCGAACGTGCCGAAGCCAAGGCATTGACCGAGCACGATCTGCTGCCGAACGAGAAAGTCACCGTCGTGTTGTCGGAAAAAGGCTGGATCCGTTCCGCCAAGGGCCACGACATCGACGCCACCGGCCTGTCGTACAAGGCCGGCGATGGCTTCAAGACCTCAGCGGCAGGGCGCTCGAATCAGTTTGCGGTGTTTATCGACTCCACTGGCCGCAGCTATTCGGTCGCCGCGCACACGCTGCCGTCGGCCCGTGGTCAGGGCGAGCCGTTGACTGGTCGTCTGACGCCGCCACCGGGCGCGACCTTCGAGTGCGTATTGATGCCGGAAGACGATGCGCTGTATGTCATCGCTTCCGACGCCGGTTACGGTTTTGTGGTCAAGGGTGAAGACCTGCAAGCCAAGAACAAGGCAGGTAAGGCGCTGTTGAGTCTGCCGAACAACGCCAAGGTGATTGCGCCGCGTTCCGTCGCCGACCGTGAACAAAACTGGCTGGCGTCAGTCACGACCGAAGGTCGGCTGCTGATCTTCAAAATCAGCGACCTGCCACAATTAGGCAAAGGCAAAGGCAACAAGATCATCGGTATTTCCGGTGAGCGTGTGGCCAGCCGTGAAGAATATGTCACGGACATCGCCGTCATCCCGGAAGGCGCCACGCTGGTGTTGCAGGCCGGTAAACGTACCTTGTCACTGAAGGCCGACGACCTTGAACACTACAAAGGTGAGCGTGGACGTCGTGGTAACAAGTTGCCAAGGGGCTTTCAGAGGGTAGATGCGCTGCTCGTCGAAAACCTCAATTAGGCGTCCTAGAGCGTCCGATCTACGATTTAAAGCGTAGATCGACGCTTTGGCGCTGGAGTCGGAACGCATATTCACGGATGATATGGCCTTTCAAGCGCCGGCGTGGCCGAGCGTTCTTTATATTTTTGAGTATTTTCACTGTGGTCAGCCTTGTGGCGGCCACCTGGACGGGATGATGACTGCTCTGCGCCTTCCTCTTATTTTGTTGCTCGCCGGCGTTCTTGGTCTGGCGGGTTGCAGCGTTCACCAGCCGGTGTCGCTGTATCAGCTGGACAGCGGAAGTCCGGCTCAGCCTGCGCAAAGTGCAGGCATGGCTGTTTTGTTGGGGCCGGTGATCGTGGCCGATTACCTGCAACGTGAAACCCTTTTGCAGCGTCAGAAGGACGGAAGTCTGCAGGCGGCGACGGACGGTCGTTGGGCGGGTAGCCTTTCGTCGGATATCGACCAGTTGCTGCTGCGTCAGGTGGCCGGCCATCTGGATAGTCAGCGTGTGGTTCTGGCGCCGGCAACCACGGGCTTCACGCCGGACGTTCAGGTTCTGCTGACCATCACGCGGCTGGATTCGGGTGAATCGCAACCGGCGATTCTCGATGCGCAATGGCGTCTGATCGACCGTCGTGGTCAGGTGCGTGACAACCGCATCGTGCATCTGCAAGAGCAGCATGCCGGCGGCACGGCTTCGCAGGTTCAGGCGCAAGGTGTGTTGTTGCAGCGCCTGGCCGAGCAATTGTCGGTGGCGCTCAAGCCGTTGGCCAATCAGCCTGTTGCTGAAGCACCGCGCAAACCGGCAGCAAAACATGTGGCGCCGGCGGCGGAAGCCGAGAAGCAGCCGAAGATTCCGATGGCTTCCCCGATTCGCACGGATATGGAAGTGTTTCGCTTCTAAGCGTTGACCGGATCAAAACAGAGCCCGCCTTGTGCGGGCTTTGTTGTATCTGCTGGCTGGAGATCTTTGTAATCGGAGTTGACCCCTTCGCGATCAGTCTCGCTCCTACAGGGGAACTGTGAGCGACGCAAAACCTCTGTAGGAGCGAGCGTGCTCGCGAAGAGGCCGGTACAGGCCACAAAAAAGCCCGCAGACGATCACTCGTCTGCGGGCTTCTGTGTTTCAGGCCTGAGGCTTACGCTCGGCGTTCGTGCATCCGCGCCAGTTGCCGCTCAAGCATCGACGGATAAGGCTCCATCAACCGCTCAACGCAGCACGCGCCTTCAGGGCTGGCAATCGGCCGGATCCGTGCGCGCTGACGGATCAACGCGTCGTCACCGATCTTGCGCTCGACCAACAGCAGATTGCGACTGTGTTGCGACAATGCCAGGGCATCCTGGGCCGAATCGGTCAGCAGCAAATCAATCTGCGTCAGGCCGAACAGATCGTCGCCAAGGGTCAGGCCCAGTTGCAGTTGCAGGGTGATGCCACTGTCCGCCACTTCGATTTGCAACTGATGGCCCAGCGCCCGCAGTAATTCACCGCAGCAGATGGCGTTGGTCAGGTAGTCGTCGCCGCAGTCTTCGGTGTGGAACAGCATCAGCGTGCTGCCATCGTTCAGCGTCTCGATTTCACCCTGATACAGCGAGGCAGCCTGGTTGAGGCAGTCGCGATAGCGCTCCTGCAACTCTTCCAGGCGCGCACGTGGCAGACGGCGCAGTTGTTCCTGCGAACCCAGTTGTACCGCCAGCACTGCCGTGTGTTGCGGAACGCTTGGCGTTGGCTGGCGAACGACCGGTTGTGATGCGGCTTCGTCCATCGAGTCATCGCGCAAATCGGCAAACGCGTCGTCCTCATCATCGTCTTCTACGGTGCTGACTACGCGGCGAGGCGCCGGTTTCTGTGCGGCGACAGGCCGGGTTTCGTCAAAGCTCGGGTCGCGCAGGTTGCGCACTTCGAATTCCGGATCGGTGTCGTCATCTTCGAACTCGGGTTCCGGCTCAGGCTCGGGCTCGGCAGGCTCGGGCGCGTAATTGGCGTGCAACTGGCGCGCGAGATCGCCGATTTCATCCTGACGTTCGGTGCCCGGCGTGTATTCGTCGATCCGGCGCAGCCATACCCGCAATTGCAGCAACGGCGTGGAGATGTGCCGACCCAGGCGCAAGCTAAGGGCCAGCGACAACGCCAACAGGATCGCGCTCAGAATGCCCATGCTCTGCAGGCTGATGGTCATCGGCTGCTGGAACTGATCCATGTCCAGGCTGATGCGCAGTTGCCCGGCCGTCACGTCCTGGAACGTGATTTTGCTCTGATACATGCCCTCGGCTTCGCCCAGCAGGCTGTGTTTGGGCCGCTGACCGGATTCGGCGAGAATGCGGTTGTCCGGACTGTAGATGGCGGCATGAGCCACCAGCTTGTTCTTGGTCAGATTGTTGAGCAGCACGTTGAGGCTGAGGATGTCGTTGGACACCAGCAGCTCGGTCGCGGAGGTGGCGGTCTGCGTGGTCAGGCTTTCGCCCAGGGCATCCGCTTGCTCATGCATGGCCTGCTTGAACTGCAAACCCATCACGCAGGCGTAGATCACCAGGGCCAGAGCGACCAGGATCACGTTATGGCTGGCGATGCGTAATGCGATCGGTACACGGCGATGGCGCAGTGCCCGGAAGATCAGCAGAAAGAAGTTATCGGTTTTAACTGGCGTGGGCCGGTTCACTGAGCTCGGCTCTTTTGTCCGTGAAGTTGACGCGCAGTATAGCGACAGGCCCTAGACCGGCAAAGCGCTCACGGTGCCCGATGGTCACTGAAAGTGGGTAGAATGCGGTTTTTTTCCAGCTGCGGGGGTGCGCGTTGCGCGAAATCGTCCTGATAAACATCACGGGAGTCGACCGTCCGGGTCTGACGGCGGCCATCACCGGTGTTCTGGCCAAGGGTGGCGTGCACATTCTCGACATCGGTCAGGCCGTGATCCACGACACCCTGTCGTTCGGCATTCTGGTCGAGATTCCGGCTTCCGGCCCCGGCAAATCGGTGCTTGAGGATATCCGCGCCACCGCCAGCGAACTTGAGCAGCACGTGCGCTGCACCCCGGTGACCGAAGCGGATTACCTGTCTTGGGCCGCCAATCAGGGCCAGCCGCGGCACATCGTCACCCTGCTGACTCGCCGCGTGACCGCCGAGCAAGTGCAGCGTGTCAGTTCGATCACTGCCAGACATGGCCTGAATATCGACGCTATTGACCGTTTGTCGGGACGCCTGTCGCTGGACGCGCCGACGGATCGCAGCAAAGGTTGCATCCAGTTTTCCGTGCGCGGCGAGTCGGCGGATCCGCTGGCGTTGCGTGCCGAGTTCTTGCACGTTTCCCAGGAAATGAACGTCGACATCGCGTTTCAGGAAGACACCCTGTTCCGTCGCAACCGTCGCCTGGCGGTGTTCGATATGGACTCGACCCTGATCGAAGCCGAAGTCATCGACGAACTGGCCAAGGCCGCCGGCGTCGGCGAGCAAGTCTCGGCAATCACCGAGCGGGCGATGGCGGGCGAGCTGGATTTCCGTGCCAGCTTCAAGGAGCGTCTGGCGCTGCTTAAAGGCCTGGATGTCAGCGTACTGGATTCCATCGGCGAGTCTCTGCGCCTGACCGAAGGCGCTGAAATCCTTTTCGCCGAACTCAAGCGTCTGGGTTACAAGACCGCCATCCTGTCCGGCGGCTTCAACTATTTCGCCAAGCAATTGCAGACCAAGCTGGGCATCGACTACGTGTTCGCCAACGAGCTGGCCGTCGAGGACGGCAAGGTCACTGGCGTGGCGGTCGAGCCGATTGTCGATGCGCAGCGTAAAGCCGACCTGCTGCGCGAGCTGGCGCTCAAGGAAGGTCTGGATCTGGAGCAGACCATCGCGGTCGGCGACGGCGCCAACGATTTGCCGATGCTGGCGATTGCCGGTCTGGGCGTAGCGTTCCGCGCCAAGCCACTGGTTCGCCAATCGGCGAGGCATGCGATTTCCACGCTAGGGCTCGATGGTGTGCTGTATCTGCTGGGTCAGCGGGATCGCGAGGGGCAGCTTTAAATTTTCAGTGACTGGGCGGGCCTCTTCGCTGGCAAGCCAGCCCCCACAGGTTTCAAGGTGGACACAAAAATGTGGTTCACCCTAAGACACTGTAGGAGCTGGCTTGCCAGCGATGGCCGCACCGCCTGACTCAAACTGTCCTCAAAGCAACTTCCACAACGAATCAAAATCCTCCTCGCTGCCGCCGTTGTGCGCGGTCTCCAGCGACCGATAAGCAAATTGATTGAAACTGTGCGTACTGGCCACCCGGCGGTCGAGACCGGCGCGCTTTTCTTCGCCGTGGGTGTTGATCAAGACTTTGCTGCCCTCCTGAAACGGCAGGCGCGGCGCCAACAGCGTGGCCGGTAAGTCGATCGCACTGATTTCCGGCAACAGCAAGCCACGCAGATACTGGCTGTGATCATCCCGTGCGCGCACCAGTTGTAACCCGCAGGGCTGTGCGTGCGGGGCGACCAGTTCAATGCCCATCTGCGTGCCGTCGCGCACCTGGCGAATCCAGCGCACCACGGCAATGCTCCAGCCCTGATTTGTGGAATCCTGAATGCCAACCATCTCGCCGGCCTGTAACTCACTGGGCACTTCCGCAGGCCAGGCGAGGCAATAACCGCCGGGGCTGTGGTTGATCACCGGCAGCGCGTAGGTCGGGTAATGCGGCGTGCTGTTGCTGCCGCCGTCGTCATCGACGAACCGCTCGTACTCGATTTCTTCGTAAGGCAAAAAGTCGTCGGCGTTGCTTTGCGGGGCGGCATCGAAGGCCTGGCTCCAACTGTCTTTTTCGCGTTGTCCCAACGAACTGCTGAAGTTCGCGGCGCGGGCGCCGGGGTGCTTGAGCAGTTCGCTGAAGCTGCGTTCGCCGCCGAGGTAAAAGTGCAGGGCGCTCATGCCGACACACACGGTCAAACTGCCGTGGCCGACGGTGCGCTTGAAGCTGCGTTCGGCGGCTTGCCCCCATGTTGCGTGCAAGTGTTGAAGCGTATCCAGGCTCAAGCCATTCGGCACCGGCAGAGGCGTGGCCTGGGCGCGGCGTTCCAGATGGGCTTCGATGGCGGCCACCAGCGCTTGCGGATTGAAGCTGAGCAGACTGGCCTGCTCCTCGCTGCGAAACATGCTGCGGTAACGCGGGCCGACATCAAGCTGCGGTGAAATGGCAAACAAACCATCATTTATTCCGGGCTGCAGTTTGAGCCAGGCGCTCCAGCCATCGAGCACTTCAGACAGTTGGACGATCTGGTTCTGGCGCAACTGATTACAGCGTGCGCTGCCCAGCAACAGCGTGGCGATGTAGGTCTGTTCAGTGCTCAATTCCATGGTGAGGCTGGCGAGTTCATCGCGCACCGGCCGGTGCTGAAGCTGCAACTGGCAGGCGTGGCGATACAACTGATGCAGTTCCAGCCACACCGATTCAGGTACGGCGCTGTACAACTGCGTCGCACGAATCAATTGGTTTTTGAGTGCATGACTGGCCCGCTGCAACGCCGTGGCCATCAGCGCGGCACGATCCTTTTTGTACTTGGGGCTGATGCGCAAAACGATCTGTTTGTAACCGGTGGCCAGATTGCTTTGCAGCGCCTGACACAGGTTGCTGACCTTGCGTGAGCGGTCATCGAGCATGATCGCCTGATGCATGAAGTGCCGCGCCAGATGCTGACAGACGAAATAAACTTCGGGCCGTAGCAGCTCGAGCAGTTGCAGGCGGTTGTCGCTGGGAGTGAGCAATCGATTGATTTCACCGAGGCCTTGATACAACTGGCGGGCGGTTTCGCCGATGTTTGCTTTAGGCAGGCCGGCGATCCAGCGTTTGAGGTCGCGCGGGGTCGCTTCGCAGAAGGACAGGCGCAATTGACTCGGGGTCGGGACGCGCAACAGGGGCGGGGAAATAGTCTGGGTC
>NZ_WKEQ01000051.1 GCF_021605415.1 Pseudomonas syringae | reverse complement strand
GTGCGGCGGGTGGGCAGGGCGTTACGGCCATCATCGAACGCTGAGAAAACCTTCACCACTGATCGTTCCCACGCAGAACGTGGGAACGATCAACAGCTAAATCAGGTTTTGAACCGCCGAACCAACCCGTCCAGCTCATTCGACAACCCTGCCAGACTTTGCGAATCCAGCCGCGCCGAATTCGCCAGTTCCGCCACCAGTTGCGCGTCGCCATGAATCTGGCTGATGTGCCGATTAATATCTTCCGCCACCTGATGCTGCTCTTCCGCCGCTGTCGCGATCTGCGTGTTCATGTCGCGAATCACATCCACCGATTCACGAATCTGCCCAAAGCTCTCGCGCGCTTCACCAATGCGCGCCACCGACTGCTGCGACACTTCCAGGCTTGCGTGCATTTTTTGCGTCACTTCGCTGGTGCGCTTGGCCAGGTTGCCGAGCAAACCATCGATTTCCGCCGTCGAATCCGCCGTGCGTTTGGCCAGTGCGCGCACTTCATCCGCCACCACCGCAAACCCGCGACCCTGCTCGCCCGCCCGCGCCGCCTCGATGGCCGCGTTAAGCGCCAGCAGGTTGGTTTGTTCGGCGATGGAACGGATGGTGCCGAGAATCGACTGAATGTCGTTGCTGTCGCGTTCCAGTTGCTGCATCGACTGCGCGGACTGGCCGAGTTCCTGGCTCAGTTGATCGACACTGTTGACCGCTGCGTCGATCTGCTGCTGGCCCTGACGCGCCTGACGCTGACCGCTGTCGGCAGACTCCGCTGCCTGGCTGCACGAGCGCGCAACTTCGTTGGCGGTGGCAACCATTTCATGGAACGCCGTGGACACCATGTCCACCGCTTCACGCTGACGCCCGGCGGCTTCGGCCATGTCGCTGGAGACACGGGTCGAACTCTGCGAGGTGGCAAGGATTTTCCCGGCCGCGCCGCCGATGTGCTGGATCAGGCTGCGAATCGCGGCGAGGAACTGGTTGAACCAGTTAGCCAATTGCGCGGTTTCATCACGGCCACGGATTTCGAGGCTTTTGGTCAAGTCGCCTTCGCCCTGGGCAATGCCTTCCAGGCCGCTGGCGACGCTGCGGATCGGCCGCACGATGAGGCTGGCGAAACTGGCGCCGACCACTGCGAACAGCACGGCCAATACGGCGGCAATGATGGCGATCAACCAAGTCAGTTGCGTGGCCGAACTCATCACGTCGTCCTGTTTGATCAGGCCGATGAATGTCCAGCCCAACTGTTCCGACGGCCAGACGTTAGCCATGTAGCGTTCGCCGTTGAGTTCGACTTCCACCAGACCCTTGCCGGCCTTGCCCAGCTGCGCGTAGTCATCGCCCAGGCTGTCGAGTTTTTTGAAATTGTGTTCCGGTTTGCTCGGATCGACCAATACCGTGCCGTTGTTTTCCATCAGCATCAGGTAACCGGTTTCGCCGAGCTTGATCTGTTTGACGATCTCGGTGAGCTGCTTGAGCGACACGTCGATGTTGACCACGCCTCCCTGAGCCCCCAGTTGGTTGGCGACGGCGCGCACGGTGCTGACCAGCACGGCGTCGTCACCGGCCCAGTAATAGGCTTCGGTACGCAGGGTTTTGCCCGGGTTCGCCATGGCCGTCTTGTACCAGGGGCGGGTGCGCGGATCGTAGTTGGACATCTTCGGATCGCCGGGCCAGAACGCGTAACCGCCGCTGCTCAAGCCGTAGGACACGTAGGCGTAGGCCGGGTGGCTGCTGGCCAGGCTGGAAAACAGTGCAAAGAGCTGTTTGTCGATGCCACCGTCGGCGGTGTCGTCCGGGTTGGCGCTGACGCGGCTTCTGACGCTGCCGTCGGCGTTTTTCACCAGCGGTTGCGCCGCCAGGTAATCGACGTTCTGGCTGATCCCGTCAAAAAACAGCTGCATGGCGTTGCTGACCTGACGGATCTCGCGGCCGCTGCTGTCGATAAAGTCGTCCTTCGCCTCGCTGCGCAGATTCAGCACAACGAGGGTGGCGACCAGCACCACGGGCAGGCAGGCGATGATTGCAAACGCCCAGGTCAATTTCTGTTTGATGTTCATCCGCGCTCCAGATTTTTTTGTACGACCACGCAGTGCAGAGGACTCGCGGTGTGTATTGGCAGCCGAAAACGTTGTGGGCTACTCGTTTCCCTGAGTGCGACATCGAGTTTTTGTGTAGGAACGATTGTCAGACAAATCCGTCTGTCCCTTAGGACTTCGGCTGCCTTGGTGGGAAATTGAGGTGCATCAGGAAAAATCTTACGAGGGGTATGAATTTGTATGTCAGATCCTGACGTAAATGCCCTCAGGTTCTGATGACAATCTCTGCGGCTGGCTGGGCTATGATTTGCAGCGATCGTTTTCCGGGCTGGTGAACAGCCGCACAAATCGGCACATTGTGTGCATCGACAAGGTTCGCAGGTCGGCAACCCCTCCCCGTGGTGCGAGGATTGCCGTATAACGAGTGACATTCGCGTGTTTGGTAATAAAGGACCCACAATAAAAGCTGATGAAGACTCCAAAACGCATTGAACCCCTGATCGAGGACGGTCTGGTCGACGAAGTGCTGCGTCCACTCATGAGTGGCAAAGAAGCAGCTGTTTATGTGGTGCGCTGCGGCAATCAGCTGCGTTGCGCGAAAGTCTACAAGGAGGCGAATAAACGCAGTTTCCGCCAGGCGGCCGAGTATCAGGAAGGTCGCAAGGTTCGTAACAGCCGTCAGGCTCGCGCGATGGCCAAGGGTTCCAAGTTCGGTCGCAAAGAGACCGAGGACGCCTGGCAAAACGCCGAAGTGGCGGCATTGTTTCGTCTCGCCGGTGCCGGCGTGCGGGTACCCAAGCCGTACGACTTCCTTGAAGGCGTGTTGCTGATGGAACTGGTGGCCGACGAATATGGCGATGCTGCGCCGCGTCTGAATGACGTGGTACTGGATGCCGATCAGGCGCGCGAATATCACGCGTTCCTGATCTCGCAGATCGTGCTGATGCTGTGTACCGGTCTGGTGCACGGTGACCTGTCCGAGTTCAACGTGCTGTTGACGCCGACCGGCCCGGTCATCATCGACCTGCCGCAAGCGGTGGATGCAGCGGGTAACAACCACGCGTTCAGCATGCTGGAACGTGACGTCGGCAACATGGCTTCGTACTTCGGTCGGTTTGCCCCGGAGTTGAAGAAGACCAAGTACGCCAAGGAAATGTGGGCGCTGTATGAAGCCGGCACCTTGCACCCGGCCAGCGTGTTGACCGGCGAGTTCGATGATCCCGAGGATCTGGCGGATGTCGGCGGCGTCCTGCGAGAAATCGAAGCGGCGCGCCTCGACGAGGAACGCAAGCAAGCCGTTCGCGCGGCGGACGATGCGCCGAAAGGCCAGCCGGATGAACCGCCGCCGCCACCGTGGATGCAGTGATCGGCTAACAAGAAACCCGGCTTCGGCCGGGTTTTTTCGATCCCCGATCTGTTGATCCTGTTTTTAGGTAGGTGGCGGTCAGGAGAGAGTAGGCTCGGCGCAACAACCCGACGCCAGTTCCTTGAGGATCGGGCAGTCCGGGCGGTGGTCGCCGTGGCAGTGTTCGACCAGATCCTGCAGGGTGTCGCGCAACTGGCCGAGTTCGCGGATTTTTTGGTTCAGTTCGTCGATGTGCTGACGCGCCAGGGCTTTCACATCGGCGCTGGCGCGCTGGCGATCCTGCCAGAGGGTCAGCAGCTTGCCGACTTCCTCCAGCGAAAACCCCAGATCCCGCGAGCGCTTGATGAACGCCAGCGTGTGCAGATCGTCATCGCCGTATACCCGGTAACCACTGTCGGTGCGATGGGCAGCCTTGAGCAAACCGATCGACTCGTAATATCGGATCATCTTCGCGCTCAGGCCGCTGTGTCGCGCCGCTTGGCCGATGTTCATCGCTTGTCCTCCAGACCTTCAGGTTTCCAGGTTTTCAACAGTAGCGCATTGCTCACCACGCTGACGCTCGACAGCGCCATCGCCGCGCCGGCCAGCACCGGGTTGAGAAAACCGAACGCCGCCAGCGGAATGCCTATCAGGTTGTAGACGAAGGCCCAGAACAGGTTCTGGCGGATCTTGGCGTAGGTCTTGCGACTGATCTCCAGGGCGGCCGGCACCAACCGTGGATCGCCGCGCATCAGGGTGATGCCGGCCGCGTGCATGGCCACGTCGGTGCCGCCGCCCATGGCGATGCCGATATCGGCGGCGGCCAGCGCCGGGGCGTCGTTGATGCCGTCGCCGACCATGGCGACGACGCCGGTTTTCTTAAGCTCCGCGACAGTGGCGGCTTTATCGGCGGGCAGTACTTCGGCGTGCACGCTGTCGATGCCTAAGGCATCGGCGACCACTTTGGCGCTACCACGGTTGTCGCCGGTGAGCAGGTGACTGTGGATATTTTGGGCCGCCAGTTTTTGCACAGCTTCCAGGGCGCCGGGTTTGAGAGTGTCGCCGAATGCGAACAAACCCAGCACGCGTGGTTCGGGGCTTTGTTCGATCAGCCAGGACAAGGTGCGGCCTTCGGCTTCCCACGCTGTAGCGAAGTCGGCCAGCGCTGCGGGTCTCAACGCGCTTTCGTCGAGCAACCGTCGATTGCCCAGTGCCAGACGCCGACCATCAAGCGTGCCGGCGATGCCTCGCCCGGTCAGGGATTGGCTGTCGCTGACGGACGGCACGTTCAGATCCCGTTCGGCGCAGGTATCCAGCACCGCTTTCGCCAAGGGATGTTCGCTGCCTCGCTGCAACGCGCCGGCCAGTTTCAGCAGCGAGCCTTCATCGCCGTCCACCGCTGTGAAATGGGCGATACGCGGAGTGCCCGAGGTCAGCGTGCCGGTCTTGTCGAAAACTACGGTGCTGACTTCGTGGGCGCGCTCCAGCGCTTCGGCGTCCTTGATCAAAATGCCGTGGCGTGCGGCGACGCCAGTGCCGGCCATGATCGCGGTCGGCGTGGCCAGACCCAGTGCGCACGGGCAGGCGATCACCAGTACGGCGACGGCGTTGATCAGCGCGGTTTCAATCGGCGCGCCGTATAGCCACCAGCCGATCAGCGTCGCCAAGGCAATCAGCAACACGGTCGGCACGAAGACCTGGCTGACTTTATCCACCAGCTTCTGAATCGGTGCTTTCGCCGCCTGAGCGTCTTCCACCAAACGAATGATGCGCGCGAGGACGGTTTCGGCGCCGAGCGCCTGGGTGCGAACCAGCAACCGGCCCTCGCCGTTGATCGCGCCGCCGGTGACCTTATCGCCGGGTTGTTTTGGCACCGGCAGGCTCTCGCCGCTGATCAGTGCTTCATCGGCGTGGCTTTGGCCTTCAAGCACTTCGCCGTCCACCGGGAAACGCTCGCCGGGCTTGACCAGCACTTGATCGCCCAAACGCAGTGCACTGATGGCGACGTCTTGCTCGCGGCCATCGATGACTTGAATCGCCCGTTCCGGACGCAACGCTTCGAGCGCGCGAATGGCGCTGGCGGTCTGGCGCTTGGCGCGGCTTTCGAGGTATTTGCCCAGCAGCACCAAGGCGATGACCACCGCCGAGGCTTCAAAATACAAATGTGGCATGCGCCCGGCGGCGGTGGCCCATTCATACAGGCTCAGGCCGTAACCGGCGCTGGTACCGAGGGCGACCAGCAGGTCCATGTTGCCGGCACCGGCGCGCACGGCTTTCCACGCGGCGACGTAAAAACGTGCGCCGAAGATGAATTGCACAGGGGTGGCGAGGGCAAATTGCATCCAGGCGGGAAGCATCCAGTGCACGCCGAAAGGTTGCAGCAGCATCGGCAACACCAACGGCAAGGCGAGGACGATGGCGCAGATCAACGCGACACGTTCGCGGTGCAAGCGCTGTTGTGGGTCATCGGCGGATGGCTGATCGGATTGCTCAAGCTGCGCGGTGTATCCGGCCTTGCTCACGGCATCGAGCAGTATCTGCGGATCGAGCGAATCAAGCAGTTCGACGTGCGCGCGTTCGTTGGCCAGGTTGACGCTGGCGTTTTTCACGCCTGGCACCTTGTTCAAGGCGCGCTCGACGCGTCCGGCGCAACTGGCGCAGGTCATGCCGGTGATCGGCAGATCGAAGATGATGGATTCGGGCATCGGTCACGCTCCCTGTAGAAAGTGCCTACAGGATCAACCTTGCCACGCGGGCAAGGTCAAGCGCCATTGTTGAGGATCAAAAGATCGCAGCCTGCGGCAGCTCCATGGATCGGTGTTCACCCTGTAGGAGTTGCCGCAGGCTGCGATCTTTTACAGACGACTCAATATTCCAGGGAAGCGGGCTTCAGGTACATGCCTTCCTGAGTCATGGCGATGCGATATTTCAACACGTCGCCTGCCTTGAGGATGATCTCCTGCGAGCCTGGCGCGAGCATCCCCGGGTTGCAACCGGCGACTTGTCCCGGCAACAGCTTCAACCGCAGCGACACATTGCCCGGTGGCAAATTGAACGAGGTGCTTTGCTCCTGGAACAACCGCGCCGACAGTTGATCCTGGATATACACGCCGATCTCGCAAGAGGTCGCCACTTCGAGGCGCTCGCGGGAAATGATCAGCACGCCGTAATCCTCACCGGCGGCTTGCACCGAGGGGATGGCGGCAAAGAGGCTGAGCAAGCCAAACAGGCTGAAAGCTGACCAGCGCATGACTGAATCTCCTGAATTCGTTTCATGGATGCACGCAGCTTGGCCGAGCGCGGCGCCGATTGCCAGCCCGGCAGATTTTTGCAGAACTTGACCTTGCCATCGTGGCAAGCTCCAGAGTGCTCGCAACCTCACTCAAAGGAGTCATTCCATGCAAGTGTTCAACGTTCAAGGCATGTCCTGTGACCACTGTGTCAATGCCATTACCCAAGCGGTACAAGCCAAGGATCCGGCGGCGAATGTGCGGGTCGATCTGGCGACAAAGCAGGTGAATGTCGACAGCAGGCTAACAGCCGATCAGGTGGTCGAGCTGATCAGCGAGGAAGGTTACGCCGTCGAACAGGCCTGATCTTTTTAATAGTTAGCCAGCTAAGGAATGTTCAAGGACTCCCGGCGCAGCTAAACTGTCGTGCTGCATGTCCACCTGCCATGCCCGACCTGGATGCCTGATGAACTTCCGTACCATTTTGATTCTCGGCGCTTTGAGCGCCTTCGGCCCGTTGGCCATCGACTTCTACTTGCCGGCATTTCCGGCCATGGCGCTGGCCTTCGGCACGGATGAAACCCACGTGCAGATGACCTTGGCTGCGTATTTTCTTGGCCTGTCCATTGGCCAGTTGGCGTACGGGCCGGTGGCTGACCGCTTTGGCCGGCGCATTCCATTGATCAGCGGTGTTGCGCTGTTCACCCTTGCCTCACTGGCGTGCGCCTATGCACCGAATCTGGAATGGCTGATCGCTGCGCGCTTCGTTCAGGCGCTGGGTGGTTGCGCAGGGATGGTGATCGCCCGGGCCGTGGTCAGCGACAAATGCGACGCGGTCGGCTCGGCGAAAGTCTTTTCGCAATTGATGCTGGTAATGGGTCTGGCGCCGATTCTCGCGCCGATGCTCGGTGGTCTGCTGGTCAACACCACGGGCTGGCAGTCGATCTTCCTGGTGCTGACCGGGTTCAGCGCTTTGGCCGGGCTGGCGGTGGCCTTGGGTCTGCCGGAAAGTCTGCCGTCGCATGTGCCGCGTCAGCCGTTGTCCGGTGCGCTGCGCCAATATGGGCGGCTGGTTACGGATCCGATTTATCTTGGCCATGCGCTGACCGGCGGCATCGCCATCGCCGGGATGTTTTCCTACATTGCAGGTTCACCCTTCGTCTTCATCAAACTTTATGGCGTGCCGGCCGAGCATTTCGGCTGGCTGTTCGGCACCAACGCGGCGGGATTCATTCTGGTGGCGCAGGTCAATGCGCGGATGCTGGCCAAACGTGGCCCGGCGTTTCTGTTGGCGCGAGCCGTGTGGGTTTATCTATTGGCGGGTCTGACACTAATGGCCGTCAGCGCGCTGAAACCGGCGCATCTGTGGCCGCTGCTGATTCCGTTGTTCATTTGCATTTCAAGCCTCGGCTGCATTTTGCCAAATGCTTCGGCCTGCGCTATGAACGGCCAGGGTGCACGGGCCGGCAGCGCATCGGCGTTGCTCGGTTGCCTGCAATTCAGTGTTGCGGCGGGCGCGGCGGCATTGGTCGGGGTACTACACGACGGCACAGCCGTGCCGATGGCGATGGTCATCAGTTTGTGCGGATTGCTCGTCGTGGGTGCGGCAATGTACACCCGACGATTGCAGAATGCCCGGGCGCTGACGCAGGCGTCGGCCTGATCAGCCGGCGACGCGATGCAGCGCGGGGTCGGGAATCTGATGGGGCGCGAGCAAACGCGCTTCGAGGGTGCGGATGAAGGCCTGGGCTTCGGCTTCACTGCGAAATGTCACGGTGTGCTGGTCAAGTCGAACCTGCCATTGGGACTTCGCCACTTCTTTTATCAGGATCTTCATTGCTGACCTCCTATCGGTAAAAGATGCATCGCAGAGGCTCGATTGTAGACCCGAATACGGCCGCAATTGTGACAAGGGTCAAGCATCTGACTGACGGCAAAAGATCGCAGCCTGCGGCAGTTCCTATGGGTGTGATCGTTCCCACGCAGAGTGTGGGAACGATGGCTGTTTTAGAACCCTTCCAGCACAATCTTGCCCTTGGCCTTGCCACTCTCCAGCAACGCATGCGCCCGGCGCAGGTTCGCCGCGTTGATGGTGCCGAAATGCTCGCCCACGGTGGTTTTCAGCGTCCCGGCGTCAATCAGCTCAGCCACGCGATTGAGCAGTTTGTGCTGCTCGATCATGTCGGCCGTCTCGAACAGCGAACGGGTGTACATGAATTCCCAATGCAGCGACAGGCTCTTGCGCTTGAGTTTGGTCACGTCCAGCGCCTTCGGATCGTCGATCAACGCCAGTTTGCCTTGCGGCGCCAGGGCCTCGACCAGTTGATCCAGATGCTGATCGGTCTGGGTCAGGCTGGCGACGTGGGTCACGTTGTCGATGCCGGCGCGCTTGAGTTCTTCGCTCAGCGGCAGGCTGTGATCGATCACTAAATCGGCGCCCAGTTCGCTGACCCAGTCGCGGGTTTGCTCGCGAGAAGCGGTGCCGATGACTTTCAGTCCGGTCAGCTGGCTGGCCAGTTGCGTCAGGATCGAACCCACACCACCGGCGGCGCCGACGATCAACAGGCTTTGGTTTTCGTCGGTCTTGCCTTCGCGAATCTGCAAACGCTCAAAGAGCAATTCCCACGCCGTGATGGCCGTCAGTGGCAGGGCGGCGGCTTCGGCGAAACCGAGGCTTTTGGGCATGTGGCCGACGATGCGCTCGTCGACCACATGCAGTTCGCTGTTGCCACCGGCGCGGGCGATGGAGCCGGCATAGAAGACGTTATCGCCAGCCTTGAACAGCGTTACCTCGCTGCCGACCGCTTTGACGATGCCGGCGACGTCCCAGCCCAGCACTTTAGCCGCGCCATTTTCTGGCTGGACGTTCTGCCGCACTTTGGTATCGACCGGATTGACCGAGATGGCTTTGACTTCGACCAGCAGATCCCGAGGGCCGGCGATGGGCTCCGGCAGTTCGATGTCTTGCAGGGACTGGTCGTCAGTGATCGGCCTTGACGCGTAATAGGCGATGGCTTTCATGGAGCGCTCCGTCAGTTATTTAAAGAAAGAATCAGGATGGGGTGGATGATTGGCTATTTCTTCACAAGATAAAACCCGCTAAAAGAGCAGGCTCTTTCAATATTTTTTTGATAATCGGGTGTGAAGATGCTGCGTTTCGATGACTTGCAGTTGTTTGTCCGGGCGGCGGATCTGGGCAGTCTGTCAGCGGCCGCGCGGGCGATGGACATGTCGGCGGCTGTGGCCAGCGCGGCATTGAAACGCATCGAACAGCAACTCGGCGCACGGCTGCTGGCCCGCTCCACGCGCAGCCTGCGGTTGACGGCCGAGGGCGAGGGTTTTCTCGAATATGCACGGGCGGCGTTGAGTAATCTTGATGAAGGCCGACGTCTGCTCGCCAGCGGTCAGGATCAGGTCAGCGGGATTCTGCAACTGTCGGCGCCTTCGGATTTCGGCCGTAACCTGCTGTTGCCATGGCTCGATGATTTTCAGCGCGCACACCCCAGGCTCACCGTGCGTCTGTTGCTGGGGGATCGCATCGCCGACCTGTTCCGCCAACCGGTGGACATTGCGCTGCGTTATGGCGAACCCGAGGATTCGAGTCTCGTCGCACTGCCAATCGCCGCGCATAACCGTCGGGTGCTGTGCGCCTCACCGGCCTATGTTGCACAACACGGCGAACCGCGATCGCTGGAGCAACTGGCCCAACACAACTGCCTGCTTTTTATGCTCGGCAGTCGGGTTCACGACCACTGGAGTTTTCACGACGGTAAACGCGAGGTAGGCCTGACCGTCAGCGGTGACCGCTTCAGCGATGATGCCGATGTCGTGCGCCTGTGGGCGTTGGCAGGTGCCGGCATTGCCTACAAGTCATGGCTCGATGTCGCCGCCGATGTCCTTGCCGGACGTTTGCAAGTGCTGCTCCCGGAGTTGGTCTGCGAGCGCGCTCCGCTGAATTTGCTGTGCGCCCATCGCGCTCAGTTGAGTAAGCCGGTGAACCTTCTGAGGGAAATGCTCGCCAGCCGATGCGCTAATTTGAGTAGTCAATTTCCCGATTTTTCCGGAGTCGCTCATTAGTCGCACGTAAATAGCGAAATTTCTCTCAGGATCAATCACCACCCGCGCGGACCCGGACGCAGGATGCGGCGTGTAACCCGCTTATACTAGCGCCGCCTCATGCCTGCACCGACACCCTGGCTCGGGCACGATCAGACCGGAATGCTCCAATCAGGGTGCCGGTCGCGCCAGCGCTGTGGATTCCATTCCGCCGTATGCTGCGCCAGTGGCCTGCCTCGCCCTGGTTCATGGCGGTTTCCGCGTCTTGGCCGACGAAACATTACTGATCAAGATGTCTCTGAGCAGTAGACAGACGATTCAACAGGGAGTGAATACATGGAACATGCACCTTGCATCAGCCAGATCGCCACATTGCTGGCTGATCCCAAGCGCAGCGCGATGATGTGGGCGCTGATGGACGGCTCGGCCCGGCAGACCGAAGAGCTGGCGCTGCTGGCGGGGTTGTCACCGTCGTCAGCCAGCGCGCATCTTGGCCGGTTATCCGCTGGAGGGCTGTTGAAGGTCGAGGCGCGGGGGCGCAAGCGCTTTTTCCGTCTGGCCGCCCCGGAAGTCGGCGCCGCCATCGAAGCCCTGGCCAGCGCCACTATCGCCAGCGCACCGCAGGCAATTCCCGAAGTCTTCAAACGCACCACACCGATTGCCAAATCGCAGGCTGCGCCTTCGTCATTGTTGCGCGCCCGTTTCTGCGACGATCACCTGGGCGGCACGCTGGCGGCAGATCTGTACCAGCGCCTGCTCGATGCCGGTTGGGTCGAACAGATCGAGCAACGGGTGGTGGTGACACTCAAAGGTTCGACGCAACTGGCCAAGCGGGGCGTGTACGTCCAGGCGTTGGCCCATCGTAAAGTGCAAGTGGCTTGCGCATGCCCGGACTGGAGCGAGCGTCGTCCGCACATGGGGGGCTCGCTGGGCGCCGCGCTTCTGCAATTGTTCATGCAATCGGGCTGGCTGACGTTGCCCAACGACTCTCGGGTATTGCAGCTTACCGTGACGGGACAGCGGGAAATCCATCGCTTCGCACGCGACACGGAGCTGGAAATGGCGTTCTAGAGCACTTGGCTGCCGGCGTTCGGGGTGCTGCCGTCGTCGATGACTGCGAACAGGTCGCATCCAGCAATGGGCGTGCGTGGTTATCGCTCAGACTCGATCCGGACACTTTTCGGATGGGGGATGGCACATGAACACGGGACACTTCAGCGCGGCGGAACGGCTGGAACGCCTGCCGATCAGCGGTTATCACCGGGTCATTTTCATCATCATTGCCTTGGCGTTCTTCTTCGACTCCATGGATCTGGCGATGATGACGTTCCTGCTCGGCTCGATCAAAGCCGAGTTCGGTCTGAGTAGCGCCCAGGCTGGGTTGCTGGCCAGTTCGAGTTTCTTCGGCATGGTGCTGGGCGCGTCGTTGTCCGGCATGCTCGCCGACCGCTTCGGGCGCAAACCGGTGTTCCAGTGGAGCATCGTGTTGTGGGGACTGGCCAGTTACCTGTGTTCGACGGCGCAAACGGTGGAAACCTTGACGTTGTTCCGTATCTTGCTGGGGATTGGCATGGGCATGGAGTTTCCCATCGCGCAATCGATGCTTTCGGAATTGATCCCGGCCAAGCGGCGCGGTCAGTACATCGCGTTGATGGACGGTTTCTGGCCGCTGGGGTTTGTGGCGGCGGGTGTACTGTCGTATTTCCTGCTGCCGCTGATTGGCTGGCGCGACATCTTTCTGGTGCTGGCGGTGCCGGCGGTGTTTGTCCTCGCGATCCGTTTCTTCATTCCGGAGTCGCCACGCTGGCTGGAGCAGGCCGGTCGCCATGAAGCGGCGGACAAAGTGTTGAGCGCCATTGAGCAAAAAGTGCGCGCGTCCCTCAACGGCGCGGCATTGCCTGAGCCGGTGCTTTTGCCTCGAACCGTGACGGCACCGGGGAATTTCTTCTCCGCGCTCAAGCAGATCTGGTCGCCGCTCTATCGCCAGCGCACCACGATGATCTGGAGCCTGTGGTTCTTCGCGCTGCTGGGTTTTTACGGCCTGACGTCATGGCTCGGTGCGTTGCTGCAGCAATCGGGTTTTGCCGTGACGCAGTCGGTGTATTACACGGTGCTGATTTCCCTTGGCGGGATTCCCGGTTTCCTCATGGCGGCGTGGCTTGTCGAGCGCTGGGGTCGCAAACCGGTATGCATCGTCACGTTGCTGGGCGGCGGGGTGATGGCGTTTCTCTATGGACAAAGCGCGGTGTTTGGCGGCAACGTGGCGTTGCTGATCGGGACGGGTTTGTTGATGCAGTTTTTCCTGTTCGGCATGTGGGCCGTGCTCTACACCTACACGCCGGAGTTGTATCCGACCTCGGCACGCGCCACGGGCTCGGGATTCGCTTCGGCAATTGGCCGTGTGGGATCGTTGCTCGGGCCGTTGGTCACCGGACTGGTGTTTCCGGTCATGGGCCAGGGTGGGGTGTTTGCGCTAGGGGCGTTGTGCTTTGCGATTGCGGCGGCGGTGGTGTGGCTGTTCGGGATGGAGACGCGGGGCAAGACGCTGGAAGAGTTGACTGAGGCAGAAATAATGCGCTGAACACCAATCCCTGTGGGAGCGGGCTTGCTCGCGAATGCGGTGTGTCAGCCAATTCAATATTGATTGACACGACGCCTTCGCGAGCAAGCCCGCTCCCACATGGGATGTGCTGGACCCTACGGTTTCACAAGCCGTGCATCCAGGCTGTTTTGCGCCAGGCGTTTGGCCTGATCCTGGGTCATGCCCAGATCGGTGTAGAGCGCGTGGAAGTTCTCGGTGACGTAGCCGCCGAAGTACGCCGGGTCATCGGAATTCACGGTTACCTTCACGCCACGCTCGAGCATGTCGAGGATGTTGTGCTGAGACATGTGATCGAACACGCAGAGCTTAGTGTTCGACAGTGGGCACACGGTCAGCGGGATTTGCTCGTCGATGATCCGCTGCATCAGGCGTTCGTCTTCGATGGCGCGCACGCCATGGTCGATGCGCTCAATTTTCAGCAGGTCGAGGGCTTCCCAGATATATTCCGGCGGGCCTTCTTCACCGGCGTGAGCGACGGTCAGGAAGCCTTCGCCACGGGCGCGGTCGAACACTCGCTTGAACTTGCTCGGCGGGTGACCCATCTCGGAACTGTCCAGGCCTACGGCCACGAACGCATCACGGAACGGCAGCGCCTGGTCGAGGGTTTTTTCGGCTTCTTCTTCGCTCAGGTGGCGCAGGAAGCTCAGGATCAAGCCGCTGGTCACGCCCAATTGCTGCTCGCCATCCTTCAGTGCGGCAGCGATGCCGTTGAGCACCACTTCGAACGGGATGCCACGGTCGGTGTGGGTTTGCGGGTCGAAGAACGGTTCGGTGTGAATCACGTTCTGCGCCTTGCAACGCAACAGGTATGCCCAAGTCAGGTCGTAGAAGTCCTGGGAGGTGCGCAACACGTCCGCGCCCTTGTAATACAGGTCGAGGAATTCTTGCAGATTGTTGAAGGCGTACGCCTTGCGCAGAGTTTCGACGTCATTCCACGGCAGGGCGATCTTGTTGCGTTCGGCCAGGGCGAACAGCAACTCGGGCTCCAGCGAGCCTTCGAGGTGCAGGTGCAATTCGGCCTTGGGCAAGGCGTTGAGCCAGTCGTACATATTCTTTTCTCATCAGGTGCAGATGAACGGCATTCTACAGGTGTACGCCGAAACATTTGGCAAAACCTGACCAGCCGGTTGATTAAACGGCTTCCTGCTCTCGGCGATAGGCGTAGGTATCGGCGAATCTCGACAGCAGGAATTCGGCGCAAGTGGTGGTCGGATATTTCGCCGGGTGCTGTGCGTCCTGGCAACCGGGCAGGCATTCGATGCGCGTGTCCGGGTGCGGTTCGGCGAAGAATGGCATCGAGTAGCGATCCACGCCCAGCGGGCTGATGACCCGATGCGGCGTCGAGCGATAACGGTCGTTACTCCAGCGCGCCATCATGTCGCCGAGGTTGACCACGAAAGTGCCGTCGATGGGCGGCGCGTCGATCCACTGGCCTTTGACGTTTTTCACTTGCAGGCCACCGGCGGTGTCTTGGTAGAGCAAGGTGATGCAGCCGTAATCGGTGTGCGCGCCAGCGCCTTGTTGCTCGGCGGAACTGGCGGTGTGGCGGGGCGGGTAATGAATCATGCGCAACACGCTGACCGGCTCATTGAAGCGGCTGTCGAAAAAATCGCGCTCGATGCCAAGCGCCAATGTCATCGCCCGCAGCAGGGTTTGCGCAAGCGCCTGCATGTCGAGGTAATGCTGCTCCATCAGGGCTTCCCAACCCGGTTGCGCCGGATGCCGGTTCGGGCCGCGCAAGGGTTTTTCCGCGAGCACTTCGGGATGATTGGCGGGGAGGTGCAGGCCCATGTCGAAGGTTTCTTTCAGGTCGCTCGGTTTGCTCGGGTCGAGCTGTTCCGTGGCGATGGCGCCGTAGCCCCGGTGATGGCGGGTCCGGGTGATGTCGATCTTGAGCTTTTCGGCGGCGGGCAGAGCGAAGAAGCGTTGGGTGTGGTCGAGCACTGTGGCGATGCGCTCAGGGCTGATCGGATGGCCCTTGATGTAAAAAAAGCCCCATTCGCGGCAGGCGTGGTCGATTTGCGTGGCGACGATTTGCCAGGCGTCGTGATCGTCGCGGTAGAGCGGGGCGATGTCGATGATCGGAAGCTGATCCATACGCGATCCTTGAAAAACACTGCTGAACCCTGTGGGAGCTGGCTTGCCAGCGATAGCGGTCTGACAGACAACGACGAGGTTGATTGTGATGGCCCTCATCGCTGGCAAGCCAGCTCCCACAGGTACGGTGTTGTGGCGCAGGTTACTTCGGCATCTCGGCCTTCATGCCTTCCACGTAATAGTTCATCGACGCCAGTTCCGCGTTGGTCGCGTTCACGCCGGCCGGGATTTTCTCGACACCGGCCTGATCCTTGATCGGCCCTGTAAATGGGTGGAACGCGCCGCTCTTGATGTCAGCAATGATCTGCTCGGCCTCGGCTTTCACCGGTGCCGGCACCAGATCGCTGATCGGCAATTCAACCGTGCCTTCTTTCAAACCGCCCCAGTAATCCTGGGATTTCCAAGTGTGGTCGATCACGCTTTGGGTCGCCTGAATGTAGTGCGGCGCCCAGTCGTTGACGATGGACGTCAGTACCGCTTTCGGTCCGAAGTGCGCCATGTCCGAGGCGTAACCCACCGCGTAGACGCCACGGCGTTCGGCAGCCTGAATCGGCGCCGGGCTGTCGGTGTGCTGGAACACCACGTCCACGCCTTGGTCAATCAGTGCGTTGGCGGCATCGGCCTCTTTACCCGGATCGAACCAGGAGTTGACCCATACGACTTTGATTTCGGTGCCCGGGTTGTACTTGTTCAAGGCCAGTTGAATGGCATTGATGTCGCGGATCACTTCCGGGATCGGGAATGAGGCGACGTAGCCGATCTTTTTGGTCTTGGTCATCTTCGCCGCGAGGAAGCCGCCGACGTAACGACCCTCGTAGGTGCGCGCCAGATAGGTGCCGAGGTTTTTGTCCTGCTTGTAACCGGTGGCGTGTTCGAAGGTGACCTTGGGGAATTGCTTGGCGACTTTCAGCGTCGGGTTCATGTAGCCGAAGGACGTGGTGAAAATCAGGTCGTAGTTGTCCTTGGCCATGTTGCGGATCACCCGCTCGGCATCGGCGCCCTCGGCGACGTTTTCCACGTAGTTGGTGGTGATTTTGTCGCCGAGCTTTTCGGCCAGCACCTTGCGGCCCTGTTCATGCTGATACGTCCAGCCGTGGTCGCCGATAGGGCCGATGTAGACGAAACCGACTTTCAATGGATCGGCGGCGCTGGCGCTCAGGCTGATCCCGAGACCGAAAGCAGCGCACAGCAGTTTGTGCAGCGGACGTATTTGCATGAACTCGAACTCCATTTTGTTGTGTGTGGGCAGAGGCAATGCAAATTGCTGACCAACAGGACAACAAAATCAAAAGATCGCAGCCTGCGGCAACTCCTACATGGTTCGCGGACTCCTGCAGGAGCTGCCGCAGGCTGCGATCTTTTCAGCGCTGGAACCAACGCAGTGCAACTCATCAGCTTCACGCCATTCACTGGTGCGCTAAGGTGTAACGAAACGTTAGCGCCGCCACGCAGTCAGTAACTCATTCGTTTCTTTCGGCAAAAAGGCCCGCCATGTTCAACATCCTCAAGCAAGAAACCTTTCTGCTGCTGGCCGTCATCGCCGCGTGTGTCGCTTATCCGCTGGAACACTGGATGCTCCACAGCGGCCAGATCGTCGCGCTGATCTCAGGGCTGGTGCTGATTGCCTTCATCGTCGCCGCCTCCATGCGCGTTGCCCATCAGGCCGAGCTGCTCGCGGAAAAAGTCGGCGATCCCTACGGCACGATGATCCTGACCCTTGCCGCCGTGCTGGTGGAAGTGGTGATCCTGGCGATCATGATGAACAACGAGGCCTCGCCCACGTTGGTGCGCGACACGATCTATTCGGCAGTCATGCTCGACATCAATGGCATTCTTGGCCTGGCCGCGCTGATGGGCGGCATCAAGCATGGCGAACAGTCTTACAACGACGATTCGGCGCGCAGCTACAGCGTGATGATCCTCACCGCCATGGGCGTGTCGATGGTGGTGCCGGAGTTCATTCCTGAAGCGGACTGGAAGATTTATTCAGCGTTCACCATTGGCGCGATGGTGTTGCTTTACACGCTGTTCCTGCGCATGCAAGTCGGGCCGCACAGTTACTTTTTCAGCTACAGCTACCCGGAAAAGCGTCGCAAGAAAGAGCCGATCGAACAAGCACCGAAACCGGTCAGCCTGACGCTGTCGGTCGGCATTCTGGTGTTTGGCGTGGTGGTGATCGGCGCATTGGCCGAGGTGATGTCCAAGACCCTCGATCTCGGGCTGGAAGCGACAGGCGCACCGCCGGTAATCACGGCGATCCTGGTGGCGGCCATTTCGGCGGCGCCGGAAATCCTCACAGCATTGCGTGCGGCGTTGGCCAATCGGATGCAGTCGGTGGTCAATATTGCGATGGGTGCGTCGTTGTCGACGGTGATTCTGACGGTGCCGGTGATGGAAGCGATGGCGCTCTACACCGGCCAGCCGTTCCAGATGGCGATGACACCGGTGCAGACCGTGATGGTTTTCATCACCCTGATCGTCAGTGCGATCAACCTCAATGACGGCGAAACCAATGCCATCGAAGGCATGACTCACTTCGTGTTGTTTGCGACGTTTATCATGCTGTCCCTGCTGGGCTTGTAACTGCTCGTTCCCATGCTCAGCGTGGGAACGAGCAAGCGAGCAGGGTGGATCAGGTACCGGCGATGAGCTGCCGTGCAGCCTGGCTGTGATCGGCGATCAGGCCTTTCAGATCCAGGCCCTCGACTTGCCCATCAACCACCCGCCACTTGCCGCCGATCATCACCCGATCCGCACGATCCGCGCCGCACAGCAGCAGCGCGGAAATCGGGTCGTGGCTGCCGGAGAAACGCAGTTCATCGAGTTTGAACAAGGCCAGATCCGCTTGTTTGCCCACGGCCAGTTCGCCGATGTCAGTACGGCCCAGCAAACTCGCCGAACCTTTGCTCGCCCAGCCCAATACGCGTTCCGGGGTGATTTTCTCGGCGCCGTAACGCAGACGCTGGATGTACAACGCCTGGCGGGCTTCGAGGATCATGTTCGAGGCATCGTTGGACGCCGAACCGTCGACGCCCAGACCGAACAACGCGCCGGCATCGGTCAGGTCGATGCTCGGGCAGATGCCGGAGGCCAGACGCATGTTCGAGCTCGGACAGTGGCAAATGCCGGTGCCGGCCTGGCCGAGGCGGGCGATTTCGTCGGGGTTGAAGTGAATGCCGTGGGCCAGCCAGGTGCGCGGGCCGAGCCAGCCGACGCTGTCCAGATAATCAACGGTGCGCAGGCCGAAACGTTGCAGGCAGAAATCTTCTTCGTCGAGGGTTTCCGCCAGGTGCGTGTGCAGGCGCACATCGAGTTTGTTCGCCAGTTCGGCACTGGCCGACATGATTTCCGGGGTCACCGAGAATGGCGAGCACGGCGCCAGCGCGATCTGGATCTGCGCACCGTCGCCGCGCTCGTGGTACTCGTGAATCAGGCGCTGACTGTCGTCGAGAATCACCTGGCCTTCCTGCACGGTTTGCTGCGGCGGCAGACCACCGTCCTTCTCGCCGAGGCTCATCGAACCACGGGTGAGCATGGCGCGCATGCCCAGTTCACGAACGACATCGACTTGCACGTCGATGGCGTTTTCCAGACCGTCCGGGAACAGGTAGTGATGGTCGGCGGCGGTGGTGCAGCCCGACAGCAACAGTTCGGCCAGTGCGACTTTGGTGGCGAGGGCAAGTTTCTCCGGGGTCAGCCGTGCCCACACCGGGTACAGGGTTTTCAGCCACGGGAATAAAGGCTGATTGACCACCGGCGCCCAGGCGCGGGTCAGGGTCTGGTAGAAGTGGTGATGGGTGTTGATCAGGCCAGGCAGGATCACATGCTCGCGGGCATCGAACACTTCCTGACACGGCGCGGACGGTTGCTGTCCGGCGCCGAGCACTTCGACGATCACGCCGTCTTGCAGCACCAGACCGCCACGGGCATCAAGCTCGTTGGCCGTGAAAATGGCGAGGGGGTTTTTTAACCAGGTACGGATGGCAGGCATTGTTGGCCGGCTCCTCTGAAAGTGGGTTCAGGGTTGCCAGCTCAGTGTTGCCCTGTCTGCTGATCCAGGGTCGCCGGGGAGGCGAGGTGCGCAGTTTCAATTAAAACGCGGACACGGGCAACCCCAACCCGACCAGACAACATCACCTTCGTGTAGGAGCAGCCTGCGGCAGCTCCTACACGGTTTACCAGGGAATGGTTTCACCTCTGTAATTGACGAAGTGATGGCCGCCCTTGCCGGTGTACGCGTTGACCTGATCCACCAGCCCTCGCGTGCTGGTCTGCACGTCAATGTCGGCGCCGTCGCCACCCATGTCGGTCTTCACCCAGCCTGGATGCAGCGACAGCACGGTGATTTTCTGCTCGCCCAGTTGGCTGATGAAGCTGTTGGTCATCGAGTTCAATGCCGCTTTGCTCGCCTTGTACAGCGCCAGTTCCGGCGCGTCGGGCATGGTCACGCTACCGAGTACCGAACTCATGAACGCCAGCACGCCGCTGCCATCGCGGATCTGCCCGGCGAAGCGCTGGGCCAGGTTGATCGGCGCCACGGCATTGGTGAAAAACAACTGGCCCACTTCGGCCAGCGTCGCGCCGCCCGGCGTTTGCACGTCGGGGCCTTTGACCCCGGCGTTGACGAACAACAGGTCGAGTGTTTCGTCCTTGAGCCGCTGGCTCAGGGCGATCACGGCTTGCTGATCGTCCATGTCGAGTTTTTCGATGCGCACATCGCCCAGCGCTCGCAGGGCTTCGGCGTTCGCCGGATTACGCACCGTGGCGGTGACCTTCCAGCCATCGGCCAACAGGGTTTTCACCAGCCCGAGGCCCAAGCCTCGGGAAGCGCCGATGATCAGTGCGGTTTTTGCCGTAGACATGTGGGGATTCCTTGATGAATGAGGATCACGGATTTAATGGACAGCGTTGGCCGAGGCGTTGCTGCAATTGGTGGCGCAATTCGCCGAGTTCGCTCATGCGGGCTTCGATCAACTGGAGTTTATCGCGCAGTAACTGCGTCACGGCGCTGTCCGGATCGGGTGCTTGCCACAACGCGGCGACGCTGCTGCCGATCTCGCCGAGGGTAAAGCCCAGGCGTTGGGCGGTCTTGATGTAGAGCACCAATTGCAGCATCTCCGGCGGATAGTCGCGATAACCGTTGGCGCTGCGTTGCGCCGCGATCAGTCCGCGCTGCTCATAGAAGCGCAGGGTGTCACGGCTGACGGCGCTGGCCAGGGCTAATTCACCGATGCGCATGGGGGGTGTCTCAAGAGGGCTTGACCCTGGAGCATACTCCAGGCTTTACCGTGGGTGCTCCTGGATTTTTCGGAGCATGAGACATGTGGACTTCAGCGCAGTATCAGCGGTTGGTGCGGGGCAGTGCGTGGTACGACTTGATCGTCACGGCGGCGTTTGCCACGCCGTGGAGTTTTGCGTTATTGCATGGGGTTTTGACGGCGACCAGTCATGGACTGAACCTGCCCGGTGAGCTGCCGGCGTTTTCGCCGATGCACATGCTGATGGCGAATCTGTTGGGGTCGCTGGTGTGCGTCTGGGCGGTGCTGCGGATTCGTGATCCGCAGGCGGTTTACGGGCGGTATGACGCGGTAGCGCGGTTTTTGTTTGCCGCGTGGCAGGTTTATGCACTGTTGCACGGTGCCAGTGCTTTGCTGGTGGTTTTCTTGTTTTCTGAATTGGCGTGGGGCGTTGCTCAGGTGTTGCCCGTTCGGCCCTCATCGCTGGCAAGCCAGCTCCCACAAGGTTTGCGGCCGACTCGAAATATGTGATCACCGCTAAACCTGTGGGCGCTGGCTTGCCAGCGATGAGGGCCATTGAATTTACATCAATGCCCCGCCTGCCACGGCTGCCCCAACGACACCGGCGCATACAACCGTGTGCGCACCGCATCGCGCGACAGCAACACCAAAACCAAAATCGTCGCAACATAAGGCAGCATCGCCAGCAGACTCGACGGAATTGCCAGTCCCAACCCCTGCGCCACCAGATGCAGGATGCTGGCAAGCCCGAACAAGTACGCGCCGAGCAGCAAGCGCCACACCCGCCAACTGGCGAACACCACCAGCGCCAACGCAATCCAGCCGCGTCCGGCGGTCATGTTTTCCGCCCACATCGGCGTATATGCCAACGACAGATACCCCCCGGCCAACCCGGCCATCGCGCCGCCGAACAACACGGCCGATGTGCGCACGGCGAGCACCGGCAAACCCATGGCGCTAGCCGCATCCGGGTTTTCGCCGACCGCTTGAATGATCAGGCCGACGCGGCTTTTCATGACCACCCACGCCACCAGCGCAAACAGCGCGAACGACAGATACACCAGCAGATCCTGGGCAAACAGCATCCGCCCGATCAGGGGGATATCGCTCAGATAAGGAATCGCCAACGGTTCGAAACCGGCCAGCGGCTTACCGACCCACGCCGCGCCGACGAACGTCGACAGACCCACGCCGAAAATCGTCAGCGCCAGCCCGGTAGCTACCTGATTGGCGTTGAACACCAGCGCCACCAACGCAAACAGCGACGACAGCAGCATCCCGGCAAGCATCGCCAGCAACACGCCGAGCCACAGGTTGCCGGTGCTGAAGGCGACGATAAAACCCATCACCGCGCCAAACAGCATCATGCCTTCCTGCCCGAGGTTGAGCACGCCGCTCTTCTCGCAGATCAATTCACCCAGCGCCACCAACAGCAGCGGCGTGCCGCAACGCACCATGGCATAGAAAATATTGCTCAGCAGATCGATATCCATCACAGCGCTCCAGCGTGTACGGCGGTGGCTGGGGTGCGACGCGCCCAGCGCAGGTTCAGGCGTGGCCGATAGAGAATCAGCACGTCACAGGCCAGCAGGAAAAACAGCATCATCCCCTGGAACAATTGGGTGATGGCTTGCGGCAGGTTCAGGCTCATTTGCGCGCTCTCGCCGCCGATGTACAGCAGCGCCATCAGCAGACTGGAAAACAGGATTCCGATGGGATTGAGTCGGCCGAGAAACGCCACGGTGATCGCCGCGTAGCCATAACCCGGCGACACCTGCGGCACCAATTGGCCGATGGGGCCGGTCACTTCGCAGGCCCCGGCCAACCCGGCCAGACCGCCGCTGATCAACAACGCGAGCCAGATCAGGCGCTTCTCGCGAAAGCCGACGAACCCGGCCGCACGTTTATCCAGACCGAGCACTTTGATCTGGAAACCGACAAAGCTTTTCTGCAACAGCACCCACACCGCGACCAGTGCGAGCAGGGCGAAATACACCCCGGCGTGCACCCGGCCATCCTCCATCAACAACGGCAAACGGCTGGCATCGCCGAACATGGCCGATTCGGGGAAATTGAACCCGGCGGGATCCTTCAATGGCCCATGCACGCAGAACAGCAGCAGGTTCAGCGCGATGTAATTGAGCATGATGCTGGTGAGGATTTCGTTGGCGTTGAAGCGCGTGCGCAACCACGCGGTCAGCCCTGCCCAGGCTGCGCCGGCGGCGGTGCCGGTGAGCAGAATGAACGCCAGCGCCCAGCGACTTTGCAGGCCGATGATATTCACCGCCAACGCACTGCCGGCGAGGGCGCCGAGCAGCAACTGGCCTTCGGCGCCGATGTTCCAGATCCGCGCCTGATACGCCACCGCCAGGCCCAGTGCGCAGAGGAGAATCGGCAGGGCTTTGACCAGCAATTCGGAGACGCCGTACAAGTCGCTGACTGGAGCGATCAGCAGCGTGTGCAAGGTTTGCAACGGATCGTGGCCGAGCGCGATGAACAGCAGCGAACCGCATCCGAGGGTCAGCACCGCCGCCAGCAACGGCGAGCACCACAGCATGAGTCGCGATTGCCGGCCACGGGGTTCGAGGGAAAGCAACATGGGAAAGCTCCGTTAAACTTTGGTGTTAAACCGTGGCCGATGAAAGTGAGTGATCGAACTGGCCGGCCATCCAGCCGCCGACATCGCTGAGTTGTGTGTCCGAAGTGTTTTGCAGCGCCGACATACGCCCGCCGCACAGCGCACCGAGGCGATCGCTGATCTGGAACAGTTCGTCGAGGTCTTCGGAAATCACCAGGATCGCCGCACCGGCATCGCGCAGGGCGATCAGTGCACGATGGATAGTCGCGGCGGCGCCGACATCGACGCCCCAGGTCGGGTGCGCGGCAATCAATAGCTTCGGTTGCTGGAGGATTTCCCGGCCGAGAATGAATTTCTGCAGATTGCCGCCGGACAGGCTGCGGGCGGCGGTTTGCGTGTCGGGTGTTTTCACGCCGAAGCGCTCGATGATGGTTTGCGCGAGGGTTTCGACTTTGCCCCGTTCGATCAAACCGTGGCTGACCAGGCCTTGCTGGAAAGCGGTGAGCAGGGCGTTGTCGGCCAGGCTCAGTTCCGGCACCGCGCCGTGGCCGAGGCGTTCGGCGGGGACGAAGGCCAGGCCGAGTTTACGCCGCGCATCCGGGCGCAGATCAGCAACGGCCTGGTCACCGAAGCGCAGGGTCGTGGCGGCATCGCGCGCCAGTGTTTGTTCGCCGCTGAGCAACGCCAGCAATTCATCCTGACCGTTGCCCGCCACTCCGGCGATGCCGACGATTTCTCCGCTGCGCACTTGCAGATCGATGCCTGCCAGCGAGCAGCCGAACGGATCCGGGTTGTGCCAATTCAGCCCTTTCACGTCGAGGAACACGGCACCGCCGTCGACCTTCGGGAACTCGCCGATTAACGCCGCCGCTTCGCCAACCATTAACTGCGCCAGTTCTCGATCCGTACAGTCGGCCGGCACGCAATGCCCGGCCACGCGCCCGCCGCGCAGCACCGTGGCGCTGTGGCATAGCGCGCGCACCTCGCCGAGTTTGTGGCTGATAAACAGAATGCTGCAGCCCTCGGCTGCGAGTCGGCGCAGGGTGATGAACAACTCATCGGCTTCTTGCGGAGTCAGCACCGACGTTGGCTCGTCGAGGATCAACAAGCGAATGTCCTGCATCAGGCAGCGAACAATTTCGACCCGTTGCCGCTCGCCGATCGACAGGCTGTGAACCAGTCGCTCGGGTTCCAGCGCCATACCGTAGCGCCGCGACACTTCGCGAATCTTGGGTTCGAGTTGTTTCGGTGTCCCGGCTTTTGCGCCCATCGCCAGCGCAATGTTCTGCGCCACGCTGAGGGTTTCGAACAGCGAGAAATGCTGGAACACCATGCCGATCCCCAACTGCCGCGCCTGAGCCGGGTTGCGCATGTTCACGCGTTGGCCTTGCCAAAGCATTTCGCCAGTGTCGGCTTGGGTGACGCCGTAGATGATCTTCATCAGCGTGCTTTTGCCGGCGCCGTTCTCGCCGAGCAGGGCGTGGATTTCACCGGGGGCGATGGTCAGATCGATGGCGTCGTTGGCCAGGCAACCGGGGTAGCGTTTGCTGATGTGGCGCAATTGCAGGCGCGGGGTTGAATCGCTGTTCGGTAACGGAGAGTGCATGACAGGCTCGGCTCGCTTGGCGTTGTGCCTGTGGATAAAGCAATTTCCTGGCCATCAGGTCAGGAATGCGCTGTGGCCCAGTGCCGCGAAGCTCAATGCAGAGCCGTGCGCTCAAAAACGCAACACAGATGGGCACCAATTCGGAGCAAAGCCATAGTCTGGGCTCCAAATTTGCCCGCGTTAAACTGATCAAAAAACGAGCAAATGACTCGGAACCATACAGAACCGGCAACAGCGGCAGCCATGAACGGGTTATCCACAGGTTGCTCCACAGTATTTGTGTGCAAGCTGCAATCGTGGATATAAGCGCTGCGGTGCTTTCTTCTAAAGGCAATATGCGCGGCTAAATAACTGTTTTTGCGTGGGATTTGCGTTTCGTCGGGTGAATTGAACGAAAAGTGAACAAATCGCGCAAAGCCGCATGACAGAAGGGTTACAGGGGAGTGTGCTCAGGTTATCCACAGTCGGGTGCACAGCGGATGTGGGCAAGTGACGGCGATGATGGATAGGCGTAACGCCCCAAAAAATCGCACCCCTGTAAGCGCTGCCGAAGGCTGCGATCTTTTGATCTTATTCACCGCTCCAGCAAAATCCGTCCCCGACTCAAATCCGCCAACTGCTTTTGCAACCCTCCAATCTGCGCCTCGCCCACCGCCAGCTTCAACTCGACACCATTGGCCGTGAATGCTTCGTCCACCACCAATCCGCCCGCTTCGGCGACACGCAGCTTCACCAACGCCAACTCGGAAAAACCACAGGCACAACTCACCGGCACACGGCTGATCAACTCGATCTTCGCCGCCGCTTGCAGGCACTTGTTCGCGCCCCCGCCATAGGCCCGGGCCAGACCGCCGGTGCCCAGTTGAATGCCGCCGTACCAGCGAATCACCAGCACCACGACCTGGTCGCAATCCTGTGCTTCGATGGCTGCAAGGATCGGCCGACCCGCGGTGCCGCCGGGTTCGCCGTCGTCGTTGCTGCGGTATTGGCCGCCCAGCTTCCACGCCCAGCAGTTGTGTGTGGCGTTCAAGTCGCTGTGCTGTTCGATAAAGGCTTGCGCATCGCCAGGGCTGGCGATGGGCGCGGCGAAAGTGATAAAGCGGCTTTTGCGAATCTCTTCGCGGTAATCGCAAATGTCGCTGAGGGTGAAGGGCATAGACGTCTTATAAGGAAGAGTTGAGGCCGCAGCCCTTGAGAATGATGCGAATCAAATTGTTGCCGGCGTCTTCCATGTCTTGTTTGGTCAACTTGCTGCGACCGCTGACTCGGCAGATCTGCGTGGCGAAGTCGGCGTAATGCTGAGTGCTGCCCCAGAGCAGGAAAATCAGGTGCACCGGGTCGACCGGATCCATCTTGCCCGCATCGATCCAGGCCTGGAACACCGCCGCGCGGCCCTGGAACCAGGCGCGATAGTCCTGATTGAAATATTCGGTCAGGCATTCGCCGCCGCTGATCACTTCCATGGCGAAAATGCGCGAGGCTTGCGGCTGGCGGCGGGAGAATTCCATTTTGGCGCGGATGTAGCGGCTCAGCGCTTCGGCCGGATCGTCTTCGGCGGTCAGGGTGTTGAAGGTGCTGTCCCACAACTCGATGATGTTGCTCAGCACCGCCACGTACAGGCCGAGCTTGTTGGTGAAGTAGTAATGCAGATTCGCCTTCGGCAGCCCGGCATTCTGGGCGATGGTGTTCATGCTGGTGCCTTTGAACCCGTGACGGGCGAACTCGTCCTCGGCGGCTTTGATGATGGTCTCTTCGTTTTTCTGACGAATGCGGCTGGCGGGTTTGCCGCCGTGGGCTGGGACTTCAAAGGTCATGGGCAATTCCGGGGTTGTCTGTGGGCGCTACCAGTTGCGTTGATAGCGCACCCACAGGCATCCGACAACCCCTGAGTCGATAAAACCGTTACGCCTGTTCGATCTTGTCCAGTGTGGCGGCGTTTTCGGTGGTCGCGGTTTTCGCTTCCGGCAACAACAGGCAAAGGATGATTGCGGTCAGACCGCCGCTGGTGATCGCCGAGTCGAACAGGTTTTGCACAAGCTTGGGCAGCAGGTGCAACAGGTTCGGCTGCGCGGCAATGCCCAGGCCGACGCCGAATGAGGTGGCGATAATCAGCATGCTGCGCCTGTCCAGCGGCGACTGCGCGAGGATGCGCACGCCGGCCGCCGCGACACTGCCGAACATCACCAGAGTCGCACCGCCGAGCACCGGTTTTGGGATCTGCTGCAACACCGCGCCGATAGAGGGAAACAGGCCGAGGCAGAACAGGATCGCGCCGATATAGAGGCCGACGTAACGGCTGGCGACGCCGGTCAACTGGATCACGCCGTTGTTCTGCGCGAACGTGGTGTTGGGGAACGCGCTGAAGGTGGCGGCGATCATGCAGCTCACGCCGTCACCGAGCACGCCACCGCGCAACCGGCTTATATAAGAAGGGCCGCTGATCGGCTGGCGGGCGAGCATACAATTGGCGGTGAGGTCGCCGACGGTTTCGACGGTGCTGATCAGATAAATCAGCGCGACCGGCAGGAACGCCGTCCAGTCGAAGTTGAATCCGAACTTGAACGGTGTGGGAAGACTTACCAACGGCAAGTCAGGCAATGCCTGCGGAATCAGTTTTCCACTGAACCAGGCCGCCACACAGCCCAATACCAAACCGATGATGATCGCTGAAAGCCGCACCCACGGCGTATTCGAGCGGTTGAGCAGAATAATCGTCAGCAGCACGAACACGCCCAGCGCCAGATTGCCCGGTGCGCCAAAGTCCGCCGCATTGAAGCCTCCGCCCAGATCGGTGATGCCAACCTTGATCAGACTGACGCCGATCAGGGTGATGACAATCCCCGTCACCAGCGGTGTAACGACGCGACGTAATTGCCCGATGAAACGGCTGAGGACGATCTGCACCGCCGCGCCGAAAAAGCACACGCCGAAAATCATCGCCAGAATGTCTTCCGGGCTGCCGCCGCGTTGCTTGACCAGAAATCCGGCCGAGAGCACTGCGCCGAGAAAGGCGAAACTGGTGCCTTGCAGGCAGATCATCCCCGCACCGATGCCGAACGGCCGGCGCGCCTGAATGAACGTGCCGACGCCGGACACCATCAGCGCCATGCTAATCAGGTAAGGCAAATGCGCGGTCAATCCCAGAGCCGAGCCGATCACCAGCGGCGGGGTGATGATGCCGACGAAACTGGCCAGCACGTGTTGCAAGGCGGCGAGAATCGCGGCGAGGGGGTTGGGGCGGTCATTGAGGCCGTAGATCAATTCGCTGGACGGTTCGGAATCTGGCTGCATGGGTGTAGTTCTTCTATATAGAGGGCGCTTTACACCAGTCCTGCAAAAAGCTGACCAGTTGCTCAGAAATTTACCTCCACGACGATCAACTGTAGAAGCTGCCGAAGGCTACGATCCTTTGATCTTGCCGCTTGTAGCTCGGCATCACTTTGCGTCGATTTTATTTTCAACGCGTCGCCGCCAGACTCTCCAGAAAACTTTCCAGCACCAAATGTGGGCGCCGCCCCTTGCGCGTGACCGATGCGAGGCTCAAATCATAAAAACGCGTCTTGGCCTTCAGCGCACGCAGGCGTCCCTGCTGAACCCAAAGACTGGCGTAGTGATCCGGCAGATAGCCGATGTAACGCCCGGTCAAAATCAGAAACGCCATGCCCTCGCGGTCGGAGGCGCTGGCAGTGCAGTTGAGCGCTTGGTAATGCGCCTGAATTTCCGCCGGCAAACGAAACGTCGGGGCAATGGCGTCCTGACTGTTAAGGCGCTCGTCGTCCAATTGCTTGTCATCGACATAAAACAGCGGATGGCCAACCGCGCAATAAAGCAGCGAGCGCTCGCTGTAAAGCGGCTGGTATTCCAGCCCGGACAATGCGCTGGCCTGCGGCACCACGCCGACATGCAGACGACCGTCGAGCACGCCTTGCTCGACTTCGTTGGGCGAGATCATGCGGATCTGGATTTGCACGTCGGGCCCGCGCTCCTTCAGTTGCGCGAGGGCGTGGGTGATGCGCATATGGGGGAGGGTGACGAGATTATCGGTCAGGCCGATGATCAATTCGCCGCGCAGGTGTTGGTGCAGGCCGTTGACCTCTGTGCGGAAACTTTCCAGCGCGCTCAATAGTTGTAAGGCCGATTGGTAGACCTCGCGGCCTTCTTCGGTCAGGGAAAAACCGGCGCGTCCCCGTTGGCACAGGCGCAGACCGAGACGTTGTTCGAGATCGCTCATTTGCTGGCTGATCGCCGAACGGCCGATGCCGAGCACGGTTTCCGCTGCGGAAAATCCGCCGGACTCCACCACGCTGCGGAAAATCCGCAGCAAGCGGATGTCAAAGTCGCTGACCTGGGCCAATGGATCGGGACGACGGCTGCTCATGGGGGGCACGCTCAATGTTTAGTAATTGTCTAACCGAAGGTTAGAAGAGTTGGATTTCACCGACTCTATAGCCGTGGCAATTTAGCTGCAACAACGCTTTCTATCTCCCTGATGCTGATGCCCTGCGAGGTTTTGCCCGATGAACATGCCTGAAAACGCTCAGTCGCCACTGGCCAGTCAATTGAAACTGGACGCGCACTGGATGCCCTACACCGCCAACCGTAACTTTCAACGCGACCCGCGTCTGATCGTCGGCGCCGAAGGCAGCTGGCTGATCGACGACAAGGGCCGCAAGGTGTATGACTCACTGTCTGGTCTGTGGACGTGCGGCGCCGGGCATACCCGCAAGGAAATCCAGGAAGCCGTCTCGAAACAACTGGGCACTCTCGATTACTCGCCGGGCTTCCAGTACGGTCATCCGCTGTCGTTCCAGCTCGCCGAGAAAATCACCGAGTTGACCCCGGGCAACCTGAACCACGTGTTTTTCACTGACTCCGGCTCCGAGTGCGCCGACACCGCCGTGAAAATGGTGCGCGCCTACTGGCGCCTGAAAGGTCAATCGACCAAGACCAAAATGATCGGTCGTGCCCGTGGCTACCACGGCGTGAACATCGCCGGCACCAGCCTCGGCGGCGTCAACGGAAACCGCAAACTGTTCGGCCAATCGATGATGGACGTCGATCACCTGCCACACACCTTGCTGGCGAGCAATGCGTTCTCCCGTGGCATGCCGGAACAGGGCGGTATCGCGCTGGCCGATGAGCTGCTGAAGTTGATCGAGCTGCACGACGCCTCGAACATCGCTGCGGTGTTCGTTGAGCCGATGGCCGGTTCCGCTGGCGTGCTGGTTCCGCCGCAGGGTTATCTGAAACGTCTGCGTGAGATCTGCGATCAGCACAACATCCTGCTGGTGTTCGACGAAGTGATCACCGGTTTTGGCCGTACCGGTTCGATGTTCGGCGCCGACAGCTTCGGCGTGACCCCGGATCTGATGTGCATCGCCAAGCAAGTCACCAACGGCGCGATCCCGATGGGCGCGGTGATTGCCAGCTCCGAGATCTACCAGACCTTCATGAATCAGCCGACGCCGGAATACGCGGTGGAATTCCCGCATGGCTACACCTACTCGGCACACCCGGTGGCGTGCGCCGCTGGCCTGGCGGCACTCGATCTGCTGCAAAAGGAAAACCTGGTGCAGAGCGTGGCTGAAGTCGCACCGCATTTTGAAAATGCGCTGCATGGCCTGAAAGGTTCGAAGCACGTCATCGACATTCGTAACTATGGTCTGGCCGGGGCGATTCAGATTGCCGGGCGTGATGGCGATGCAATCGTGCGTCCGTTCGAAGCGGGCATGGCGTTGTGGAAAGCCGGGTTCTACGTGCGCTTCGGCGGCGACACCTTGCAGTTCGGCCCAACCTTCAACAGCAAGCCACAAGACCTTGATCGTCTGTTCGACGCGGTCGGCGAAGTGCTGAACAAGCTCGACTGACTTTTTGCAGGATCTGTAGGAGCCGAGCTTGCTCGCGAAGGCGTACATAAGCGCGCCGGTGCCGTTCGGCCCTCACTCAAAGCTATCTATATATAGAAGGCGCTCCTCGGTGGGCGCCCTTTGAATAAAATTCAGGAGTTTTCGATGAGCGTTATTCCGCATTTGATCAATGGCGAACTGGTGACCGAGAACGGTCGCGCGGTCGATGTGTACAACCCGTCTACCGGTCAAGCGATCCACAAACTGCCATTGGCCAGCCGCGAAACCATTCAAAGCGCTATCGACGCGGCCAAGGCTGCGTTCCCGGCATGGCGCAATACGCCACCGGCGAAACGCGCACAGGTAATGTTCCGTTTCAAGCAACTGCTGGAGCAGAACGAAGCGCGGATCTCGCAACTGATCAGCGAAGAGCACGGCAAGACCCTGGAAGACGCCGCCGGTGAATTGAAGCGCGGGATCGAGAACGTCGAGTTCGCTTGCGCGGCCCCGGAAATCCTCAAGGGCGAGTACAGCCGCAACGTCGGCCCGAACATTGATGCGTGGTCTGACTTCCAGCCGCTGGGCGTCGTGGCGGGTATCACGCCGTTCAACTTCCCGGCCATGGTGCCGCTGTGGATGTATCCACTGGCGATCGTCTGCGGTAACTGCTTCATTCTCAAACCGTCCGAGCGTGACCCGAGTTCGACATTGCTGATCGCCCAACTGCTGCTGGAAGCCGGTTTGCCGAAAGGCGTGATGAGCGTGGTGCACGGTGACAAGACGGCGGTGGATGCGCTGATCGAAGCGCCGGAAGTCAAAGCGCTGAGTTTTGTGGGTTCGACGCCGATTGCCGAATACATTTACGCCGAAGGCACCAAGCGCGGCAAACGTGTCCAGGCACTCGGTGGCGCGAAGAACCATGCGGTGCTAATGCCGGATGCGGATCTGGATAACGCCGTGAACGCGCTGATGGGCGCGGCTTATGGTTCTTGCGGCGAGCGCTGCATGGCGATTTCGGTGGCCGTGTGCGTGGGTGACCAGGTGGCCGATGCGTTGGTGGCCAAGTTGGTGCCGCAAATCAAGGCACTGAAAATTGGTGCGGGCACTTCGTGTGGTCTGGACATGGGGCCATTGGTGACCGGTCAGGCGCGGGACAAGGTCAGCGGCTATGTCGAAGACGGCGTGGCGGCGGGCGCGAAACTGGTGGTTGATGGTCGCGGGTTGAGCGTTGCCGGTCACGAAGAAGGCTTCTTCCTCGGGGGCTGCCTGTTCGATAACGTCACTCCTGAAATGCGCATCTATAAGGAAGAGATCTTCGGGCCAGTGTTGTGCGTCGTTCGGGTGAACAGTCTGGAAGAAGCGATGCAGCTGATCAACGATCACGAATACGGCAATGGCACCTGCATCTTCACCCGTGATGGTGAAGCGGCGCGGTTGTTCTGTGACGAGATTGAAGTCGGTATGGTCGGGGTCAACGTGCCGTTGCCGGTGCCGGTGGCTTACCACAGCTTCGGTGGCTGGAAGCGTTCGCTGTTTGGCGATCTGCATGCCTATGGGCCGGATGGTGTGCGCTTCTATACGCGTCGCAAGGCGATTACTCAGCGCTGGCCGCAGCGTGCGAGCCACGAAGCTTCGCAGTTCGCATTTCCTAGCTTGTAATAGATAGAAGTGCAGAAGGCCGACCTCTAGAGGTCGGCCTTCGCGTTTCGGGGCTTTTTTGACCTATATGACAGAAATATGAAATTAGGTGTTGACGGCAAAATCTGAGTGTCTATAATTCGCCCCACTTCCGGCGCAGTCGAAACGGAAAACTCCTTGGTAAACAATGAGTTAAGCAGTTTTCGACAGCGACTGGCTTCAGATCATCGAAGCCT
>NZ_WKEQ01000050.1 GCF_021605415.1 Pseudomonas syringae | reverse complement strand
GGCTGGGGCGGTACAAAAACCTGTGGGAGCTGGCTTGCCAGGTCTCACAGTGTCCGGGCTGTCCACACAGGCTGGGGCGGTACAAAAACCTGTGGGAGCTGGCTTGCCAGGTCTCACAGTGTCCGGGTCGTCCACACAGGCTGGGGCTTTTACAAAAACCTGTGGGAGCTGGCTTGCCAGCGAATAGGCCGGCTGCATCGCCGGATAGCTGACAAATGACAAAAAGGCCTGCATCGCTGCAGGCCATTGATCGTTCCCACGCGGTGCGTTGGAACGAGCATTTCCCGGTTAACAAAAAGGCCCGCATCACTGCGGGCCTTCTTGTTTTCAGCGGTGGAGCAGGGCGGATTAACCAGCCACCAACACCCGGATCGCTTCCAGACGCAGCGCGGCTTTATCGAGCATCGCCAGGCCTTGTTCACGTTGTTCGCGCAACGCGACCAGTTCGCTGTCGCGTACGGTCGGGTTGACCGCTTGCAACGCGGTCAGGCGCGCCAGTTCTTCGTCGGTGTCAGCCGCCAGACGACGGCGGGCCTCGGCCACGCGCTCGGCGTGGCGCGGGGCGATCTTGTCTTCACCGGCGTTGATCCGTGGCGTCAGTTGATCGCGCTGGGCCTGGATGAATTTGTTGGCGCTGGCGCGCGGTACGCTTTCCAGTTGATCGTTGAGGGTTTCGAACGACACGCGCGGCGACAGGTCGTTGCCGTTGGCGTCGAGCAGGCAGCGCAAGGCGGCCGGCGGCAAGTAACGGCCCAATTGCAGCGAACGCGGCGCCACCACTTCGCTGACGTAAAGCAGTTCCAGCAACACCGTGCCCGGTTTCAGCGCCTTGTTCTTGATCAGCGCGACGGCGGTGTTGCCCATCGAGCCGGACAGAACCAGATCCATGCCGCCCTGCACCATTGGGTGTTCCCAGGTGATGAACTGCATGTCTTCACGCGACAGCGCCTGGTTGCGGTCGTATGTGATTGTTACGCCTTCGTCGTCGCCCAGCGGGAAACTGGCGTCGAGCATTTTTTCGCTCGGCTTGAGGATCAGGGCGTTTTCCGAATGGTCTTCGCTGTCGATGCCGAACGCGTCGAACAGGGTCTCCATGTAGATCGGCAGCGCGAACTGATCGTCTTGCTCAAGGATCGCTTCGACCAACGCGTCACCTTCACCGGCACCACCGGAGTTGAGCTCCAGCAAACGGTCGCGACCGGTGTGCAGTTCGGCTTCAAGGCGCTCACGCTCGTTGCGCGCCTCGTCGATCAGCGCTTGCCACTCGCCGTCATCGGCTTCTTCGAGCAGCGGCAGCAGGCGCGGGCCGAACTGATGCTGCAAGGCGTTGCCGGTCGGGCAGGTATTGAGGAACGCATTCAGTGCTTCGTGATACCACTGGAACAGGCGCGCTTGCGGGCTGGTTTCCAGGTACGGCACGTGCAGTTCGATGATGTGTTTCTGGCCGATCCGGTCGAGGCGGCCGATACGTTGCTCAAGCAAGTCTGGGTGAGCCGGCAGATCGAACAGCACCAGGTGGTGAGCGAACTGGAAGTTGCGACCTTCACTGCCGATTTCCGAGCAGATCAGCACCTGCGCGCCAAATTCTTCATCGGCGAAGTAGGCGGCAGCGCGGTCACGCTCAAGGATGTTCATGCCTTCGTGGAACACCGTGGCCGGGATGCCGGAGCGCACGCGCAGGGCGTCTTCCAGATCCATCGCGGTTTCGGCGTGGGCGCAGATCACCAGCACTTTGGTGCGCTTGAGCATTTTCAGCTGATCGATCAGCCATTCGACGCGCGGGTCGAATTTCCACCAGCGCTCTTCTTCGCTGGCGTCCGGTTGCGCCTGGAAGCTGACTTCCGGGTACAACTCGGCGTGTTCGCCCAGCGGCAGTTCGAGGTATTCGTCAGGGCATGGCAGTGGATACGGGTGCAGTTTGCGCTCCGGGAACCCCTGCACGGCGGCACGGGTGTTACGGAAGAGCACGCGGCCGGTGCCGTGGCGATCAAGCAGTTCGCGGACGAGGCGGGCGCTGGCTTCGGTGTCGCCATCATTGACGGCGGTCAGCAAGGCTTCGCCTTCGTTGCCGAGGAAACCGTGGATAGTCTTGTGGGCTTCAGGCGAGAGACGGCCCTTGTCCATCAGTTCCTGAACGGCTTCGGCCACCGGGCGATAATTTTCGCTCTCGGCGCGGAACGCCGCCAGGTCATGGAAACGGTTCGGATCGAGCAGGCGCAGACGGGCGAAGTGGCTGTCCTGACCGAGTTGTTCCGGGGTGGCGGTGAGCAGCAGCACGCCCGGGATGACTTCGGCCAGTTGTTCGACCAGCGAATACTCGGGGCTGGCTTTCTCTTCGTGCCAGACCAGGTGGTGGGCTTCGTCGACCACCATCAAATCCCAACCCGCGGCGAACAGGGCGTCCTGAGCCTTCTCGTCATCGACCAGCCACTCCAGCGCAACCAGAGCGAGTTGGGTGTCTTCGAACGGGTTGGTCGCATCGCTTTCGATGAAGCGTTCTTCGTCGAACAGCGCGACCTGCAAGTTGAAGCGGCGGCGCATCTCGACCAGCCACTGGTGCTGAAGGTTTTCCGGCACGAGAATCAACACGCGATTAGCCCGGCCCGACAGCAACTGGCGATGGATCACCAGACCGGCTTCGATGGTTTTACCCAGACCCACTTCGTCCGCCAGCAAAACCCGGGGCGCGATGCGGTCAGCGACTTCGCGGGCGATGTGCAACTGGTGAGCGATGGGTTGGGCGCGAACACCGCCCAGACCCCAGAGCGAGGACTGCAGCTGGCGGCTGGTGTGTTCCAGGGTGTTGTAGCGCAGGGAGAACCACGACAGCGGGTCGATCTGCCCGGCGAACAGACGGTCGCTGGCCAGACGGAACTGAATGAAGTTCGACAGCTGGGTTTCCGGCAGGGTGACGGCTTCGTTCTGCGCGTTGAGACCGTGGTAGACCAGCAGGCCGTTGGCGTCGTCGACTTGCTGAACGGTCAGTTTCCAGCCTTCGAAGTGAGTGATCGAATCACCCGGCGAAAACCGCACGCGGGTGAGGGGCGCATTCCGTAGCGCGTACTGGCGAGTCTCGCCAGTGGCCGGATAGAGCACGGTCAACAAGCGGCCGTCCTGTGCCAGAACGGTGCCCAAACCCAGCTCGGCTTCGCTGTCACTGATCCAGCGTTGCCCCGGTTGATACTGCTGCGCCATGCTGCCTGACTCCCACCTTGAAAAAGCGGGCTATCTTAACGGAATCAGGGCTCCGGGCCAAAGGATTACTACGGTAGGAGCCGCCGCAGGCTGCGATCTTTTGATCTTTGGGAACGCTTGAGATTTATGTTGTCCGATACAAAATGCGTCACAGATTTGCGACCGGTGGCTCAAGCCGCTATGCCCGCAGCCGATAGCCTGCCCATAGGAGAACCTTTATATGCTGCCACCGATGCTCCCCTTGAGCGCCGTGCCGATCACTTCCCAGCAGGATCCGATCCGCCAGCGGCCGGATATTCCGCCGGTGGTGCCGGTGCAGGAAAGCTCTAATGAAAGCACGATCGACCTGCAAAACCGCGACCCTGAAGAAGCCGCGCTGCAACGGCGCGAAGAACAGCGCCGGCAGCAAGAGCGTGATCGCCGTCGCCGCGAGGCTGACGAAGACCCGGAAGAACACCAGGCGATTCCCGGCACGGAGTTGAACGCCGACAATACCGTGCCAGTGGTGCCACTGATGGAAGACCAGCCGCGCCAGGGGTTGTGGGTTGATATCGAAATCTGAGGTTGTCCACTCTGTATGCCTGGCCGCATGATTGGCGCAGTCCTGCCGTTTTTATGGCAGATGTGATGACTTCCCTGCGATGTACGAATGCCATGAGCCAAGATGACAAGCTGATCGACCTTACTGCTGAACGTGCCAAGCGGGTTCATGACCTCAACGAGAAGCGTCTGAACGAGGTTCGCCAGGCCTTTGAGCAGGCGATGCCGTTGGGTAAAACCAAGAAAAAGTCGAAGAACAAGCCGAAAAAGCGTTGATCCTTCCTGCATCTGTTGATGCAGGTCAGTTTTATCCTCTTCTTTATTTCTCCTTTGACCGCTATTGATCCGGGTCAATATTTGCGCCTGCCTGATGGGTTAATTTGGTTCTATCGCAACAGGGCAAATGCAGGAGGCCAGTCATGTTTTTCGACAACGTGGTGATCGCCGGAGTGCTGACGGTTGGCCTCATGGTTCTGTTTTTTGCAGGGTTTGGGTTTTTTATCTGGAAGGACGCGCATAAGCGGAAGAAGTGATCGCGTCGTTTTGGGTTGATGGGCACGCAAGGCATTTTGGGGCGACTTCGGTTGCCCCTTTTTTTATCCTTGGCGGCCTGTGGGCCAACCAGGTTGTTGGGGTATCCGTTGCTGCGGTAACGGCTGTTTGGATGTCGCCTGAATTGACGCTTTCGTGAGCAGGCTCGCTCCTACAGTGACGGGCGGTGGACGCAAAATCCGTTACCAGCCCAGAACAAAGATGCTTCTCGGAACGCTCTGCGTTCCATTCTCCGCAGGTAATAAAAAAGGCGCGATCCTCTCGAATCGCGCCTTTTTCATTACCTCAACTATCAGCTACCCAGCGCCTTCGATGCCAGCCAGAACAACCCGGCGGACAGCGCGACGGTCGCTGGCAATGTCAGCACCCAGGCGAGCAGGATGGTTTTCACCGTGCCGCCTTGCAGGCCGCTTTTGTTGGCGACCATGGTGCCAGCCACGCCTGAGGACAGGACGTGTGTGGTGGAGACCGGCAGGCTGAAGATGTTGGCCAGGCCGATGAGGCTGGCAGTGGTGATCTGTGCCGACATGCCTTGGGAATAGGTCATGCCTTGTTTACCGATTTTCTCGCCGATCGTCAGTACTACGCGTTTCCAGCCAACCATGGTGCCCAGGCCGAGGGCCAGTGCGACCGCCAGAATCACCCAGAACGGGGCGTATTCGGTGGTGGTGGTCAGGTCTTTGCGCAGTTTGTCCAAGTCAGCTTTTTCGCGGGCTTCGAGGCCGGGCAGCTTGGCGACTTTTTTGGCCGTGTCGTCGAGGCAGAGCAAGTAGCGACGCACTTCGATGCGGCTGTCCGACGGCAGCGAGTGGTAGTCCGCTACGCCTTTAAGTGTGCCGAGCAGGGCGTTGATGGTCGGTTCTGTCTGCTGTGGGTTGCAGCGGAATTTCTCCGGCAAATCGCCTTCTACGCTTTTACCCAGGGCCAGGAATTCGCCCAGGGAATCGGCGTTGCGCTTGTAGAACTGGCTCAAGTGCAGCGTCGCATCGCGGGTGCGTTCGATCTGGTAGGTGCTGCTGCCCAGGTCGAGAACGAACTGTGCCGGCACGATACCGATCAGCACCAGCATGATCAGGCCGATACCTTTTTGACCGTCGTTGGAACCGTGCACGAAGCTGACGGCCATTGCCGAGATCACCAGCACCAGGCGATTCCAGAACGGCGGGTGCTTTTTGTCGTCGATCTTGCGGCGCTGTTCCGGTGTCTTGTGCATCTTCGACAGCGGACGCCACCATTTCAGGCCGATCAGGATCAGCGCGGCGATCAGGAAGCCGGCCATCGGCGAGAACACCAGCGAGGCGCCGATGTCGATCGCTTTCTGCCAGTTCACACCATCGGCCAATGGAATGTCGTTGATCAGGGCGTTGGCCAGGCCGACACCGAGGATCGAACCGATCAGCGTGTGGGAGCTGGAGGCCGGGATACCGAAGTACCAGGTGCCCAGGTTCCAGGTGATCGCGGCGGCAAGCAACGAGAACACCATCGCCAGGCCATGGCCGGTGTTCACATTGATCAGCAGCTCAACCGGCAGCAAGTGGACGATGGCATACGCCACGCCAACACCGCCCAGCAGCACGCCGAGGAAGTTGAACACACCGGAAAAGAACACGGCCAGGTGAGGCGGCATCGCTTTCGTGTAGATAACAGTGGCGACCGCGTTAGCGGTGTCATGAAATCCATTGATGAACTCGAAGGCGAGGACAAATGCGAGGGCGAGCAAGAGGCTCACAAGCACCCAAGCATCCAGTCCGCTGAATAAATCGATCATGAAGGTTTTCTGACCCGGTCATAAGGGGGCGCGATTATGCCAGAAAAGCTGGGAAATCGATCCCCTACCTGCTCACTGGTAACATTCTTCAACGAATTAATTTGTCGCAATGACCTAAGCCAGAGGTTTTTGCAGGGTATTGCAAGCCGTTGATTGGTCTAGAGAAATGCCGAAACGCCAAGCGTTTTGTCGGGTGCGCGGACGGCCCAAACGCCTGTGTGAAATATCTCTGAAATGAATCGGACACACCCCGACTCCTCGTAGGACGCAGGAGGGTGGCCTTTGCCCGCGGGTAGCAGGCACGCAAGGCAACTTCGCGGCGCCGCGCTTTCAACGGGTGCGTACGCTGATGTTTGGACTCGGACTCAAGGCTCTTCGGCTTTGAGTTCCTTTTCCATTTTTTCCAGTTCTTGCTGGAAGACCTGATCCTGAACGGTCGCGCGTTTGCGCCAAGGCTTGCGTTCCGGTTCGGGCTGGGCGGCGTAGGTGGTGACTTCCCCGCCGTAAACGTCCTTGTAACGTTGTTCCTGGCGCTCAAGTTCCGCGCGCAGTTCGTCTTTCGTCACAGTGCTACCTGTTTAAGTTGAGATAAATGTCTGGTGATACGCACTGCAACGAACCCATTGAGCAGATCCGCCAAAAGACCCATGCCGGACTGGCATCGGTGCTTTTGCTGAAACGATCAAGACTTCCATGTTGCAGGCGGCTGCGGCACCAGATTAAAACTGACGCAGCATCAGTTTCCTGTTTCGGCGAGCGCGAGGGCTGAGCGTAAGCAATGGGCGTCAGGCGCTGGTCGGGTTGATGGCGATGGACATCGCATCAACCAGTGGCGCCATCGGTAATTAAGAAACCGCGGCCGCCACTGAGGTGCATTATAGCTATCGATTCCAGATTGACTATCTTTGCCAAGTTAAAAACGCATCCGGATGTGTGATTGTTTGGCACCCACTAGTTTTGCCGCTAGTTGGCACTGATGTTCTGGTAGCGATCAGTTTCTGACGCCAATTAGTAGAGCAATTAATGGCGAACCAAGTTCATCTCAATTCATTGCTGATCGGATTGGCCCCGCGACGAGGGGTGATTGCGATTATCGCCCAACGGTTCGATAATCGCCCGACCTCGGCGTCATTGTGCGTGGACGTCAGTTTGCCAGCCGCCTGTAGGGTCGCTGAATCATGCAGGAATAAGGAAGCCGAAATGAACGATCAATTGCGCAATTCCTTTACATCGGTGGCGCCGCCGATTGTTGCCTCGCCCGCCAAGCGTATTCAGGCGTTGACCGGTGATCCTGACTTCATGACGTCCCTGGCCCGTGGGCTGGCCGTGGTGCAGGCATTCCAGGAGCGCAAGCGCCACCTGACCATCGCGCAGATCAGCCACCGCACCGAAATTCCCCGCGCCGCCGTGCGCCGTTGCCTGCACACCTTGATCAAACTCGGTTACGCCACTACGGACGGACGCACCTATTCGTTGCTGCCCAAGGTCTTGACGCTCGGCCATGCCTACGTGTCATCGACGCCGTTGGCGGTGTCCGCGCAGCCGTATCTGGATCGCATGAGCGAGCAATTGCATGAAGCCTGCAACATGGCGACGCTGGAAGGTGACGACATTCTTTATATCGCCCGTTCCGCCACCACTCAGCGGCTGATTTCGGTGGATCTTTCGGTGGGCGGGCGTCTGCCGGCGTATTGCACGTCCATGGGACGAATTCTGCTGGCGGCGCTGGATGACACGACGCTGGGCGAATACCTCGACCACGCCGATCTGGTCGCCAAGACCAGCCGCACCATTCACAGCCCTGTCGCCCTGCTCGAGTGTTTGCAGGAAGTACGGCAACAGGGTTGGTGCATCGTCGATCAGGAACTGGAGCAAGGCCTGCGTTCGATTGCCGTGCCGGTTTATGACGCGTCCGGCCAGGTCGTGGCGGCCCTCAACGTCAGTACCCATGCCAGCCGCGTCACTCGAACAGAGCTGGAGCAGCGCTTTCTTCCGGGGCTGTTAAGTGCCAGTCGCGACCTCAGTGCGCAGTTGTTCGCCTGACGAAGTGTTCGATAAACGCACAGTGTTGCGTTTATCGAATTGACGCTAAAACCCTCGGATCATTAATGTCGCGGCAGCGTCATCGGGCATGCTTGAGCAGAAGCGCCCCGATGTCCCCCCAATAATAATGATCAGAGGCACATTCGCCATGCGTACGCTTTTCGGTTTTCCCCCCGCGTCGCCAATCCTGGCGTAACGCCAGATCCCGGCTTTCTATCCTTGTGACCGTGTCAGCCTTGACCGGCCGCCGTTCGACTGCGTTTTTTTGCGTGGAATAAAAATAATGAACCAGCCTCAGTCCGCTGTAGGTAACTGCCTCGATGTGCAGTCCTTCATCAACGCCCAGCCGATTTCGCGCTATCAGTGGCGGGTGGTGATTTTGTGTTTCCTGATCGTTTTCCTTGATGGCCTCGACACCGCCGCGATGGGTTTCATCGCCCCGGCGCTGTCTCAGGATTGGGGTATCGACCGCGCCAGCCTCGGCCCGGTGATGAGTGCCGCGCTGATCGGCATGGTCTTCGGCGCACTGGGCTCAGGGCCGCTGGCCGACCGCTTCGGGCGAAAGGTCGTACTGGTCGGCGCCGTGCTGTTGTTCGGTGCATTCAGTCTGGCGTCGGCTTACAGCACCAACGTTGATCAATTGCTGGTGTTGCGATTCCTGACGGGGCTGGGCTTGGGCGCTGGCATGCCGAACGCCACCACGTTGCTCTCGGAATATACCCCGGAGCGCAAGAAATCCTTGCTGGTGACCAGCATGTTCTGCGGCTTCAACCTCGGCATGGCGGGGGGCGGTTTCATCTCGGCCAAACTCATTCCGGCTTATGGCTGGCACAGCCTGCTGCTGATCGGTGGGATCCTCCCGCTGATCCTCGCCGTGGTGCTGTTGTTCTGGCTGCCTGAGTCGGCACGTTATCTGGTGGTGCGTAATCGCGGCACCGACAAAGTGCGCAAAACCCTCGCGCCGATCGATCCGGTGATGGTCGCTCAAGCGTCGAGTTTCAGTGTGCCGGAACAGAAAACCGTCAAGGCGCGCAACGTTTTCGCCGTGATCTTCTCCGGCGTGTACAGCACCGGCACGTTGTTACTGTGGCTGACTTACTTCATGGGCCTGGTGATCGTTTATCTGCTGACCAGTTGGCTGCCGACCCTGATGCGTGACAGCGGCGCGAGCATGGAGCAGGCGGCGTTTATCGGTGCGCTGTTCCAGTTCGGCGGCGTGTTAAGCGCGGTCGGCGTAGGCTGGGCGATGGATCGCTTTAATCCGCACAAGGTCATCGGCACTTTTTACCTGCTGGCCGGCGTGTTCGCCTACGCGGTGGGGCAGAGCCTGGGCAACATCACATTGCTGGCGACCCTGGTGCTGGTGGCGGGCATGTGTGTGAACGGCGCGCAATCGGCGATGCCGTCGCTGGCGGCGCGGTTCTATCCGACGCAGGGCCGTGCGACCGGCGTGTCGTGGATGCTGGGGATCGGCCGGTTCGGTGCGATTCTGGGTGCATGGATGGGCGCGACGCTGTTGGGCCTGGGCTGGAATTTCGAGCAGGTGTTGACCGCGTTGGTGATTCCGGCGGCGTTGGCGACCGCGGCGGTGGTGATCAAGGGCATGGTCAGCCATGCGGATGCGACCTGAGGTCAGATCCAAAAATCTTCGCTGAGTTTGCGGGCGTCTTCGCGAGCAGGCTCGCTCCCACAGGGCATAAATCGCAGTGTGGGAGTGAGCCTGCTCGCGAAGCTTTTGATGACGATAAAAAACAACAATCCGTTCGATCAGCGAACACTCAGTCGATTATCGGATTGTTTGGCCTTCTGCAGCGGCTTACTCTGCGGTGATTCCGGCGCTGAACCTCGCGCCTTTTTATTACCCGCGGCCCACGGCCAAACACCGGGAGAAGCAAGATGCGTGACGTTTATATTTGCGACGCGATTCGCACCCCTATCGGCCGTTTCGGCGGCGGACTGGCTGCCGTTCGCGCCGACGACCTGGCCGCCGTGCCCATCAAGGCCTTGATGGAGCGCAATCCATCGGTCGACTGGAACGCCGTCGACGAAGTGTTCCTCGGCTGCGCCAACCAGGCTGGCGAAGACAATCGCAATGTGGCGCGTATGGCGTTGCTGTTGGCGGGCCTGCCGGAAACCATTCCGGGCGTGACCCTCAATCGTCTTTGCGCTTCGGGCATGGATGCCATCGGCACCGCATTTCGCGCGATTGCCAGCGGAGAGATGGAGTTGACGATTGCCGGCGGCGTCGAGTCGATGTCCCGCGCGCCATTCGTGATGGGCAAGGCCGACGCAGCGTTTTCGCGCAACATGAAGCTGGAAGACACCACCATCGGTTGGCGCTTCATCAACCCGTTGATGAAGGCGCAATATGGTGTCGACGCGATGCCGCAAACCGCTGATAACGTTGCTGACGACTACAAAGTGTCCCGCGCCGATCAGGATGCTTTCGCCCTGCGCAGTCAGCAACGCACTGCCGCCGCGCAGGCTGCGGGCTACTTCGCTGAAGAGATCGTCGAAGTGCGCATCGCCCACAAGAAAGGTGAAACCGTGGTCAGCCAGGACGAGCATCCTCGCGCCGAAACCACCCTGGAAGCCTTGACCAAATTGAAGCCGGTCAACGGCCCGGACAAAACCGTCACCGCCGGCAACGCTTCGGGCGTGAACGACGGCGCGGCGGCACTGATTCTGGCCTCCGCCGAAGCGGTGAAAAAGCACGGCCTTACGGCGCGAGCCAAAGTGTTGGGCATGGCCAGTGCCGGTGTCGCACCTCGGGTGATGGGCATTGGCCCGGTGCCGGCGGTGCGCAAACTCACCGAGCGGCTCGGTGTGGCGGTCAGCGATTTCGACGTGATCGAACTCAACGAAGCGTTTGCCAGCCAGGGCCTCGCGGTGCTGCGTGAACTCGGCCTCGCGGACGATGCGCCGCAGGTCAACCCGAATGGCGGCGCGATTGCCCTGGGCCATCCGTTGGGCATGAGCGGTGCGCGTCTGGTGTTGACCGCATTGCACCAGTTGGAAAAGTCCGGTGGCAAGAAAGGTCTGGCAACCATGTGCGTCGGTGTCGGCCAAGGTCTGGCACTGGCCATCGAACGCGTCTGACACCGGCTGCGACTTATAAGAACAGAGGAAAGCAACATGACTGACAAGCCTGGTTACCGTCGTCCACAGGAAGGCACCCAACCGCCGTACCTGCACGCGGCGTATCAATCTACCAACCTGCGTTCGCCGTCGAAGCCGCTGGTGTTTCTGCCTCATTCGCTGTCGGAAATCACCGGTCCGACCGTCGGCGCCAAGCACATCAGTGAAGGCGACAACGACCTGACGGCGCAGCATGAAGGCCAGCCGCAAGGCGAGCGCATCATCGTCCACGGTCGTGTGCTCGACGAAGACGGCTTGCCGGTGCCAGGAATTCTGGTGGAAATCTGGCAGGCCAACGCAGCCGGCCGCTACAACCATGCTCGCGACCTGCACGACGCGCCGCTGGATCCGAACTTCACCGGCACCGGCCGCACCGTGACCGACGCCGACGGCTGCTATCAATTCCAGACCATCAAGCCCGGCGCTTATCCGTGGGGCAACCACCACAACGCCTGGCGTCCGGCGCACATCCATTTTTCGCTGTTCGGGCCGAGCATTCTCACGCGCCTGGTCACGCAGATGTATTTCCCGGGCGATCCGCTGCTGGCCTACGACCCGATCTACAACTGCGTGCCGGACACGTCGGCAAAAGAGCGTCTGATCGCCGCATTCGATCTGGAAAAAACCATTCCGTCCTACGCCCTCGCGTACCGCTGGGACATCGTGTTGCGCGGCCGTGATGCCACGCCGATGGAGAAATAAGATGACCCTGACTGCCACCACATCCCACACCGTCGGACCGTATTACCACATCGGCCTGACCTGGCTGAACCGCGAAGACCTCACGGTCGAACAAACCCTCGGTGAGCGCGTTGCGATCTCCGGGCAAGTTGTCGACGGTAATGGCGATGTCGTCAACGACGCCATGCTCGAAGTCTGGCAGGCCAACGCCGCCGGCAAGTATGACCACCCGGAAGACGAGCAGAACAAGCCGCTGGATCCGCATTTCGAAGGGTTCGGCCGTGTACCGGTGGACGCCGAAGGGCGCTTCCGATTCACCACAATCAAACCGGGCACCGTACCGGGCCTCAAAGGCACGACCCAGGCGCCGCATCTGGTGGTGCTGGTGTTTGCGCGCGGTCTGGTGAAGCACTTGCTGACGCGGATTTACTTTGAAGGCGAGGCAGCCAACGTCAACGATCCGCTGCTGGAATGCGTGCCGGCCGAGCGCCGTGGAACATTGCTGGCGAAGCAGGATGCAGCGGGTATTTATCAGTGGAATGTAATTCTGCAAGGCACAGACGCCGAGACAGTGTTTTTCGATTATTGATTTGCGCGCGATCGTTCCCACGCAGAGCGTGGGAACGATCATTGCGTACTGTGGAACGGGACTGTTGCAAAGTATGTCTAGACTCTCACAGTCCCTACAGAGTAAAAAATAATGACCACCCTCACTTCCCATTACACGGGCGAGGAGCGCAGCAAGCGCATCTTCGCCATTGTCGGTGCTTCGTCGGGCAACCTGGTCGAATGGTTCGACTTTTACGTCTACGCCTTTTGCGCCATCTACTTCGCGCCAGCGTTTTTCCCCTCGGATAACCCCACCGTGCAACTGGTGAACACCGCTGGCGTATTCGCCGCCGGGTTCCTGATGCGTCCCATTGGTGGCTGGATTTTCGGCCGCGTGGCGGACAAGCACGGGCGCAAGAATTCGATGATGATTTCGGTGCTGATGATGTGCTTCGGCTCGTTGCTCATCGCCTGCCTGCCGACCTACAAAGACATCGGCGTCTGGGCGCCGGTGCTGTTGCTGTTTGCACGTCTGCTGCAAGGTTTGTCGGTGGGCGGCGAGTACGGCACCACCGCGACCTATATGAGTGAAGTTGCGCTTAAGGGGCAGCGCGGGTTTTTCGCGTCGTTCCAGTACGTGACCCTGATCGGCGGGCAACTGCTGGCGGTGTTGCTGGTGGTGATTCTTCAGCAATTCCTTTCCGAAGAAGAACTGCGTGCCTACGGCTGGCGGATTCCGTTCGTGGTCGGTGCGGCGGCGGCGGTGATTTCCCTGCTGTTGCGTCGTTCGCTGAAAGAAACCACCAGCAAGGAAATGCGCGAGAACAAAGACGCCGGCAGCATTGTGGCGCTGTTCCGTGACCACAAAGCCGCGTTCATCACCGTGCTCGGTTACACCGCTGGCGGCTCGCTGATTTTCTACACGTTCACCACGTACATGCAGAAATACCTGGTGAACACCGCTGGCATGCACGCCAAGACCGCCAGCTACATCATGACCGGCGCATTGTTCTTCTATATGTGCATGCAACCGTTCTTCGGCATGCTCGCCGACAAGATCGGCCGACGCAATTCGATGCTGTGGTTTGGCGCGTTGGGGACACTGTTCACCGTGCCGATCCTGCTCAGCCTGAAAAGCGTCAGCAGCCCGTTCCTGGCTTTTGTTCTGATCACGGCGGCGCTGGCCATCGTCAGTTTCTACACCTCGATCAGCGGCCTGGTGAAAGCCGAAATGTTCCCGCCGGAAGTCCGCGCCCTCGGCGTCGGTCTGGCCTACGCGGTGGCGAACGCAATCTTCGGCGGATCGGCGGAATTTGTCGCCCTGAGCCTGAAGAACATCGGCATGGAAAACTCCTTTTATTGGTATGTCACGGTGATGATGGCGGTGGCGTTCCTGTTCAGCCTGCGCCTGCCGAAACAGGCGGCGTATTTGCACCACGATCTCTAAACCGATGCGCGCGGGCCACGCTGGCCCGCGCCAGCAAGGACTGTTTATGACTCAGCGACCGGGCAATCAATTGTTCGATGCCTACTTCACGGCCCGCGACATGCGCGAAGTGTTCTGTGATCAGGGCCGGGTGCAGGCGATGCTCGACTTCGAGGCGGCATTGGCCCGGGCCGAGGCACGGGTCGGATTGATTCCATCGAGTGTCATTGCACCGATCGAAGCAGCTTGCAGCGCCGGTCTCTATGACTTCGCTGCACTGGGCGAGGCGATTGCCACGGCCGGCAACTCGGCGATTCCGCTGGTCAAGGCGTTGGGCAAACAGATCGCCGCGACCGATGCCGAAGCCGAGCGCTATGTGCATTTGGGCGCGACCAGCCAGGATGTAATGGATTCCGGGCTGATCTTGCAATTGCGCAGGGCATTGACGCTGATCGAAAGCGATCTGTCGCAACTGGCCGAGGTGTTGGCTAAGCAAGCTCAGCGTTATTCGGCCACGCCGATGACCGGTCGCACCTGGCTCCAACACGCCACGCCAGTGACCCTCGGCATGAAAATCGCCGGATGGCTCGGCGCCGTCACGCGCAGCCGTCAGCGTCTGCACGAACTCAAGCCGCGTTTGCTGGTGCTGCAATTTGGTGGCGCGTCCGGCACCCTCGCGGCGCTGGGCGATCAGGCATTGCCGATTGCCCAAGCGTTGGCCGAAGAACTGCAACTGACCTTGCCGGAACAGCCATGGCACACCCAGCGGGATCGCGTGGTGGAGTTCGGCGCGGTGCTTGGCCTGATCGCCGGCAGCCTTGGCAAACTCGGCCGTGACATCAGCCTGTTGATGCAGACTGAAGCGGCGGAAGTGTTCGAACCGTCGGCACCGGGCAAGGGCGGTTCATCGACCATGCCGCACAAACGCAATCCAGTGGGTGCGGCGGTGTTGATCGGCGCGGCGACGCGGGTGCCGGGACTGGTGTCGACACTGTTCAGCGCCATGCCGCAAGAGCACGAACGCAGCCTCGGGTTGTGGCACGCCGAATGGGAAACCCTGCCAGAGATTTGCTGCCTCGTTTCGGGTGCTTTGCAACAGGCGCGGCTGCTGGCCGATGGCCTCGAAGTGGATGCCGAACGCATGGCGCGCAATCTGGAACTGACGCAAGGGCTGGTGCTGGCCGAAGCGGTGAGTATCGTCCTCGCCCAACGGGTCGGTCGCGACACCGCGCATCATCTGCTCGAACAATGCTGCAAACGTGCGGTGGCCGAACAGCGCCATCTGCGCGCCGTCCTCGGCGACGAGCCGCAAGTGACCGCTGAACTCAGCGCCGCTGAACTGGATCATCTGCTCAATCCCGCCCATTACCTCGGCCAGGCACACGTCTGGGTCGAGCGTGCGGTGGCCGAACATAACGCGTTGACTGTCTGAAGGAGAGGGCTTGTGGCTTTCGTTCAACTCGCCGATGGCGAACTGCACTACACGATAGAAGGCCCGGACGCTGCGCCGGTGCTGATGTTGTCCAACTCGCTGGGCACAGACCTGCACATGTGGGACGCGCAGATGCCGGCATTCACCGAGCATTTTCGCGTGCTGCGTTTTGACACCCGTGGTCATGGCCAATCGCTGGTGACGCCGGGCCCGTACAGCATCGAGCAACTGGGCCACGACGTGCTGGCGCTGCTGGATGCCTTGCACATCGAACGCGCACATTTTTGCGGCTTGTCGATGGGCGGGTTGATCGGTCAATGGTTGGGGATCAATGCCGGGCATCGACTGAACAAGCTGATCGTGTGCAACACCGCCGCGAAAATCGGCGATCCGTCGGTGTGGAATCCGCGCATCGAAACCGTGCTGCGTGACGGTCAGGCCGCCATGGTTGCGCTGCGTGATGCGTCGATTGCCCGTTGGTTCACGCCAGATTTTTCGGCGGCCAATCCGGCAGCGGCCAAGCAGATTACCGACATGCTCGCGGCGACGTCGCCAGAGGGTTACGCGGCCAATTGCGCGGCAGTTCGAGATGCGGACTTCCGCGATCAATTGCCGTCAATCAACGTGCCGCTGCTGGTCATCGCCGGCACCGAAGATGCGGTTACGCCGCCGGCCGGTGGGCATTTTATTCAGCAGCATGTGCGCGGCGCCGAGTACGCCGAGTTCTATGCCGCGCATTTGTCCAACGTCCAGGCCGGCGCTGACTTCAGCGACCGTGTGCTGGCATTTCTGAACGCTCAGTGAGGACGGTTTTGTGGACGAGAAACAACGTTATGACGAAGGCCTGAACGTACGCCGCGCGGTCTTGGGTGATGCGCATGTCGATCGCAGCCTCACAGCGCTGACCGAGTTCAACTCGGAGTTTCAGGAGATGATCACCCGTCACGCCTGGGGCGACATCTGGACGCGTCCCGGCTTGCCACGCCACACCCGCAGCCTCATCACCATCGCCATGCTGATCGGCATGAACCGCGAGGCTGAGCTGAAACTGCATTTGCGTGCGGCGGCCAACAATGGCGTCAGCCGTGGCGAGATCAAGGAAGTGATCATGCAGAGCGCGATTTACTGCGGGATTCCGGCGGCGAATGCGACGTTCCATCTGGCGGAATCGGTGTGGGATGAGCTAGGGATCGAATCCCGGAAATAACAGCCAACACATCTAAAGGTGGGAGTGGGCTTGCTCGCGAAGAGGGCATCATGTTCAACATTGATGTTGACGGCGAATGCGCTTTCGCGAGCAAGCCCGCTCCCACAGGTTTTTCTGCCCCTGTAGGCGCTGCCGCGGGGGGGCGTTACAGCAGGTTGATCGGGTAGCTGACGATCAGGCGGTTCTCGTCGAATTCGTTGTTGCTGAAGTCCCGGCGGATGGTCGAGTTGCGCCACCGGACGTTGAGATCCTTGAGCGTGCCGCTCTGCACGGTGTAAGCCAGTTCCGATTCGCGTCCCCATTCCTTGCCATCAGTGATGGTGCCGGTGTGCACGTTGTCGCCGCTGATGTAGCGGTTCATCAACGTCAGGCCGGGCACGCCGAGGGCGGCGAAGTTGTAGTCGTGGCGAACTTGCCAGGAGCGTTCCTGAGCGTTGTCATAACTGGCGTTGTAGCTGTCGTTGGCCAGCGTGCCGCCGCTGGTGCCATTGACCCGCATCCAGGCGCTGTCGCCCGTGAGTTTCTGCAAACCGACATAGAACGAGTTGCCGCCGTACTTCGCCGACAACATGCCCGACCAGGTCTTGTTGTCGAGGTCGCCGGCGCGGGCACTGCCGTCATCCTTGCCGTAGAAAAATCCGAGGTTGGCGCCGAGCGTCCAGTCGCCGAGGGGCTGGCTGTGAATCAGGTTGACGTATTGCTGGCTGTAGATGTCCTTGAGTTCAGCGTTCCATAGACCGATCTGCGTGCGTTTTTCATTGAAGACGTACTCGCCGCCCTGGAAGTTGAAACGGTCGGACGTGAACGCGGCTTTGCCGTTCATCGACATGTCGCTCATGCTGCTGTCGTCGCGCGGACTGTTGGCGCGGAACTGGCCGCCGTAGAGGGTCAGACCATCGATTTCCTTCGAGGTGATCTGGCCGCCGCGGAACGTCTGGGGCAGCGAGCGACCGTCGTCGGAACGCAGGATTGGCAGCACCGGCATCCATTCACCGACCTTCACTTCGGTCTGCGACAGCTTGGCCTTGAACGCGACGTTGGTGCGGCCGAAGTTGTCCGCCGGGCGACCGTCGTGATCCAGCGGCAACAGTTGCGAGCCGCCGGTGCCTTTACCGCCGTCGAGTTTCACCGAATACAAACCCAACACGTCCATGCCGAAACCGACAGTGCCCTGGGTGAAGCCCGATTTGGCATCGAGGATGAAGCTCTGTGTCCACTCTTCAGCCTTGCCCTGCGCCTTGGTCGGGTTGGTGAAGTTGCGGTTGATGTAGAAGTTGCGCAGGTTCAGGTTGACCTTGGCGCCTTCGACGAAACCTGCTTCTTCAGCGGCGGCGGGCAGGGCGATGCCGGCGAGGGTCAGGGCGATCAGGCTGGGAAAAAGATACGGCGCGTTGGAAGGCGTCATGGACTCGGTTCTCTCTGATTTTTATAGGGGATGCGCAGGGCAATGCCGCACCGTTGGGTGCAGTCAAAATTTGGATCAGGGGTTGAGCTAGACGGAATCAGCCGGACAGGGCGGGGCGCGGAGGCATGGTGTCGAACCTTGATGTTATTGGTTTTGTGGTTCCGATGGTGCGGGGGATTGTGCCGGTCGTTCAACGGCGCAAAAACGGTTTAGTGCGATTATCGAACGCAAGATTTATCTGGATTTTGTTTGGGTTATGAGGCCCCCATCGCTGGCAAGCCAGCTCCCACAGAGTTCTGCGGTGTCCACATAACCTGTGGGAGCTGGCTTGCCAGCGATGGGGCAGTAATGGCCAGCACTTTTTCCCCGCAGACAACAAAAAGCCCACCAAAAGGTGGGCTTGATGTTTTCACCGAATGATCAGAACAACTTCATCTTCGGCGCTTCTTCTTTCAGCGGTTCGTTCTGCGCGGTTTGCGCATTCCAGCCACCGCCCAACGCCTTGTACAGATTGACCGCACTGATCAGCTGCGCGAGGCGGTCGGTGATCAGCGCTTGTTCTGCGCTGAACAACTGACGCTGGGCATCGAGGAAGGTCAGGTTGCTGTCGACACCGATGCGATAGCGACGCTCGGCCAGGCGGTAGTAATCCTGGTTGGCGGTGACGAAGTCACGCTGCGCCTGCAACTGTTCGGTGTAGGTCTGGCGCGCGGCCAGGCCGTCGGCGACTTCCTGGAAGCCCGTTTGAATGGACTTCTCATAGTTCGCCACGCCAATGTCCTTCTGGATCTTGGCGTAGTCGAGGCTGGCGCGCAGGCTGCCGGCGTTGAAGATCGGCAGGTTGATCTGCGGCTGGAACAGCCATGTACCCGAACCACCCTTGAACAGACCCGACAGATCCGGGCTCAACGTGCCCGCGTTGGCGGTCAGGCTGATGCTCGGGAAGAACGCCGCACGGGCCGCGCCGATGTTAGCGTTGGCCGCTTTCAGGTTGTATTCGGCCTGAATGATGTCCGGACGACGTTGCAGCAGATCCGATGGCAGACCGGCCGGCACTTCGCTGAGCAGGTCATCCGACAGCGGTTTGGCCGCTTGCAGGTTGGCCGGCACGCCGGTGCCGAGCAGCAGGGTCAGGCTGTTTTCGTCCTGGGCCACCTGGCGGGTGTAGCGCGCCAGTTGTGCACGGGCGTTTTCCACCGAGGTGCGCGATTGCGCCAGATCCAGTGCCGAAGCCACGCCGACTTCGGCGCTGCGGCTGGTCAGCTTGTAGCTTTGCTCGAAGGCACCGAGGGTGTCCTGAGTTAACTTCAGCAGTTCTTTGTCCGCCTGCCAGGTCAGGTAAGCGTTGGCCACGTTGGCGACCAGGCTGATCTGCGTGCTGCGGCGCGCTTCTTCGGTAGCGAAGTATTGCTGCAACGCTTGTTCGCTCAGGCTGCGAACCCGACCGAACAGGTCGAGTTCGTAAGCGCTGATGCCGACGGTGGCGGAGTAGGAACTGGTGATTCCCGCTTGACCGGTTTGCGAGGCATCGGCCGGAACCCGCTGACGGCTACCGGTGCCATTGGCCGAAACGGCCGGGAACAGGTCGGCGCGCTGGATGCGGTACTGAGCCGCATAAGCCTCGATGTTCAGCGCCGCGACACGCAGGTCGCGGTTGTTTTCCAGAGCGACCTGGATCAGCTGTTGCAGGGCCGGATCATGGAAAAACTGCTTCCAGCCCTGCTCGGCAGCGGCTTGTGCCGGTGCCTGGGCCGGCGAGTACGCCGGGCCCTGCGGATATTGCGCGGCCACCGGCGCTTCGGGCTGCTGATAATCAGGTATCAGCGAGCACCCGCTCAGCACGAAGGCGGCGACTGCGATGGAAAGTAGCGACTTGCTCATTGGCCAGCCTCTTTAGGAGTTTCGGTGGTGTCATCCTTGCCGGCGTTTTTACGCTGGCCAATCGACGACACGGTGACGAAGAACAGTGGAACCCAGAAAATCGCCAGGATCGTAGCCGTGAGCATACCGCCAATCACGCCCGTACCGATTGCGTGTTGACTGCCGGAGCCCGCGCCGGTGGAGATGGCCAGTGGCACCACACCGAGGACGAAGGCCAGCGACGTCATGATAATCGGTCGCAGACGCATGCGGCAGGCTTCGATCGCCGCTTCACGCAGCGTGCGTCCCTGCTCATGCAGTTCCTTGGCAAATTCGACAATCAGGATGGCGTTTTTAGCCGCCAGGCCAATGGTCGTCAACAGGCCCACCTGGAAGTACACGTCGTTGGACAGACCGCGCAGGCTGGTGGCCATCAAGGCACCGATGATCCCCAGCGGCACCACGAGCATGACCGCGATCGGAATCGACCAGCTCTCATACAGCGCCGCCAGACACAGGAACACCATCAGCAGCGACAGGGCATACAGCGCCGGAGCTTGCGAGCCGGACAGACGTTCCTCATAGGACAGGCCGGTCCAGGAAATACCGACGCCGGCCGGCAGTTTCTTGGCAATCGCTTCGACTTCGGCCATCGCTTCACCCGTCGAGTAGCCCGGGGCCGGTGAACCGAGGATCTCGAGCGCTTCGACGCCGTTGTAACGGGCCAGTTTTGGCGATCCGTAAATCCACTCGCCCTTGGCGAATGCCGAGAACGGAACCATGGTGCCGGTGGCGTTACGCACGTACCACTTCTTCAGATCTTCCGGGCTCATGCGCGAGTCGGGCTGGCCTTGCACGTAGACTTTCTTCACCCGACCACGGTCGATGAAGTCGTTGACGTAGCTACTGCCCAACGCGATCGACAAGGTGTTGTTGATGTCGGCGATGGTGATACCCAGTGCACTGGCTTTCTCGTCGTCGATTTCCAGTTGGAACTGCGGCTCGTCGTTCAGACCGTTCGGACGCACTTGCGTGAGTACCTTGCTCTGCGCGGCCATGCCGAGGAACTGATTGCGCGCTTCCATCAGCTTGTCGTGGCCGATGCCGGCACGGTCTTGCAGGAACACGTCGAAACCGGTGGCGTTACCCAACTCCAGAACCGCCGGCGGGGCGAAAGCGAACACCATCGCATCGCGGAAGCTGAAGAAGTGCTGCTGGGCACGCGCCGCCAGGTTGAACACGCTGTTGTCAGCGTTACGTTCGCCCCACGGCTTGAGCATGATGAACGCCATACCCGAGCTCTGGCCACGGCCGGCGAAGTTGAAGCCGGTCACGGTGAACACCGAAGCCACCGCGTCGCCTTCACCGCCGTCCTTGTTAGGACGCAGCAGGTACTCACGCATTTCATCCACAACCACTTGCGTGCGCTGGGCACTGGAACCGGCCGGGGTCTGAACCTGGGCGAACAGAACGCCTTGGTCCTCTTCCGGGAGGAACGCGGTCGGAATGCGGGTGAACAGCCAGATCATGCCGACGACGATCAGCAGGTACGCCAACAGATACGGCGCCTTGCGCGTCAGCATGTTGCCGACACCACGCTCGTAGCTGCGAACGCCACGATCAAAGTTGCGGTTGAACCAGCCAAAGAAGCCTTTTTTCGGCGTGCCGTGCTCACCCTTTGGAATCGGCTTGAGCATGGTGGCGCACAGCGCCGGGGTGAAGATCAGGGCGACCAGTACCGACAGGGCCATGGCCGAAACGATGGTGATCGAGAACTGCTTGTAGATCACACCGGTGGAGCCGCTGAAGAACGCCATCGGCAACAGTACCGCCGACAGAACCAGCGCAATACCGACCAGTGCGCCCTGGATCTGCCCCATGGACTTCTTGGTCGCTTCCTTCGGTGACAAGCCTTCTTCGCTCATCACCCGCTCGACGTTTTCCACCACAACGATGGCGTCATCCACCAGCAAACCGATGGCCAGCACCATGCCGAACATGGTCAGGGTGTTGATGCTGAAACCGGCGGCGGCAAGGATGCCGAACGTACCCAGCAATACCACCGGTACGGTCATCGTGGTGATGACGGTGGCGCGGAAGTTCTGCAGGAACAGGAACATCACCAGGAACACCAGCACGATCGCTTCGATCAGGGTGTGAACCACGCCTGAGATCGATTCGGTCACTACTGGAGTGGTGTCATACGGGAAGACCACTTCCATGCCTTGCGGGAAAAACGGCTTGAGGCTGTCGATGGTGTTGCGCAACGCTTTTGCGGTGTCGAGGGCGTTGGCGCCGTTGGCCAGCTTCACCGCCAGACCGGACGCCGGGCTGCCGTTGAACTGGGCGCTGATCGCGTAGTTTTCACCACCGAGGCCGACGTCGGCGACGTCTTTCAGGCGAACCTGCGAGCCATCCTTGTTGACCTTGAGCAGGATTTCCTTGAACTGCTCGGCGGTTTGCAGACGGGTCTTGCCGATGATCGTGGCGTTCAGTTGTTGGCCTTGCACGGCAGGCAAGCCACCGAGCTGACCGGAAGACACCTGGACGTTCTGCGCGGCAATGGCGTTTTTCACGTCGATCGGGGTCAGGCTGAAGTTGTTCAACTTGGCCGGGTCGAGCCAGATGCGCATCGCGTACTGGGCACCGAAGACCTGGAAGTCACCGACACCGGCCGTGCGCGAGATCGGATCCTGCATGTTCGACACGATGTAGTTGGACAGGTCGTCCTTGGTCATGCTGCCGTCGCGCGATACCACGCCGATCACCAGGAGAAAGTTCTTCACTGCCTTGGTCACGCGGATACCTTGTTGCTGCACTTCCTGCGGCAACAGCGGGGTGGCCAGGTTCAGCTTGTTCTGAACCTGAACCTGCGCGGTGTCGGAGTTGGTGCCTTGCTCGAAGGTCGCGGTGATGGTCATGCTGCCGTCGGAGTTACTTTCCGACGAGACATAACGCAGGTTGTCGATACCGTTGAGTTGCTGCTCGATCACCTGAACCACGGTGTCCTGCACAGTCTGTGCGGACGCACCCGGGTAGGTCACCTGAATCGCAATGGCCGGTGGCGCGATGCTCGGGTACTGGTTGATCGGCAGTTTCAGGATCGAAAGTGCCCCGACCAACATGATCACCAGGGCGATTACCCAGGCGAAAATCGGACGGTCGATGAAAAATTTTGACATGAGTTACTCCCCTTTGCCGCCGGCGGCTTTGTCAGCTGCCTGAGCGGGGGCCGGGTTCTTTGCGTCTACGTTGGTCGCTTCGCTGGCTTTCACTTCGACACCCGGCTTCACGTATTGCAAACCTTCGGTGATCAGACGATCACCGGCTTTCAGGCCGTCTTCGATCAGCCATTGGCTGCCGACGGTGCGGCTGGCTTTCAGCTGACGCAGCTCGACTTTGTTGTCCGGACCAACGACGAGAGCGGTCGGGGTGCCTTTGAGGTCGCGGGTCACGCCTTGCTGCGGCGCGAGGATCGCGGCGCTGTTCACACCGGCCTGCAACTGCGCGTGTACGAACATGCCCGGCAGCAAGGTGTGATCGGGGTTCGGGAAAACGGCACGCAGGGTCACCGAACCGGTGGTCTGGTCGACCGACACTTCAGAGAATTCCAGCTTACCGTCGAGCTTGTACTGGCTGCCGTCTTCGAGGGTCAGCTTGACGGCGGCGGCGTTGTCGCCAGCCTTCTGCAGGCGACCGCTTTCGAGTTCGCGGCGCAGCTCAAGCAATTCTACCGAGGACTGGGTGACGTCGACATAGATCGGATCCAGCTGCTGGATCACAGCCATGGCTTCGGTCTGGCCATTGCTGACCAGTGCGCCTTCGGTAACCGAGGAACGGCCGATACGGCCGGAAATCGGCGCGTAAACCTTGGTGTAACGCACGTTGATCTGCGCGGTCTGCAACGAGGCTTCCGATTGCATGCGATTGGCGACGGCGGTGTCGTATTCCTGACGGCTGACGGCTTGCTCGTCGACCAGTTGCTTGTAGCGATCAGAGATCGACTTGGTCGAACGCAGATTGGCTTCGGCGCTTTTCAGGGTCGCTTCATAGACCGAAGGATCGATCTGATACAGCTGCTGGCCGACTTTGACGTCAGCGCCTTCCTTGAACAGACGCTTGAGAATGATCCCGTTGACCTGCGGTCGAACTTCGGCAATGCGGAACGCGCTGGTGCGGCCGGGCAGTTCAGAAGTCAGGGTAAAGGCTTGTGGTTGCAGGGTGACAACGCCGACCTGAGGGGGTGGTGCGGCCGGTGCCGCGTCTTCCTTTTTGCATCCGCTGAGCAGCGATGCCAGGGCGAGGGCAGTGACCAGAGCGGTAACAGCTGGCTTGAATTGCATGAAAATCCTCGGGTCAGGCGCGCAAAGTGCGCACAAGAAGTGTTGAAGGGTAAAAAAAGGCTTCCGGGTGGATAAGTAGCTTGCTATTGAATATACTTACGTTCATGGTTGTTTGTAAATACCTTGGCTACGTACCCACACGGTTACAAAAGTTGTTTCAAGGTCGGAAATTGTAGGTCGGGGAGGCGATTCGCGAGAGATCCCCCCATTTTTATTCAGCGGATATTCAGCCATCCCTGAAACATCCTGTTTGAGGTTTTACTGCCATGGTCCGTCGTACCAAAGAGGAAGCTCAAGAAACCCGAAGCCAGATACTCGAAGCGGCGGAAAAAGCCTTCTTCGAGCGAGGCGTGGCCCGCACGACCCTGGCGGACATCGCGACCTTGGCCGGTGTGACCCGCGGCGCTATTTACTGGCACTTCAGCAACAAGGCCGATCTGGTGCAGGCCATGCTGGACAGCTTGCAGGAACCCTTGGAAAATTTGGCCAAAGCCAGTGAGAGCGAGGATGAGCTCGATCCGCTGGGGTGCATGCGCCAACTGTTGATTCATTTGTTTCATGAAATTGCACTGGATCCGAAAACCCGGCGTATCAACGAAATTCTGTTTCATAAGTGCGAGTTCACCGATGAAATGTGTGATTTGCGCCAGCAGCGCCGGACGGCCAGTCTCGAGTGCAACACGCGCATCGGTCTGACCCTGCGAAACGCGGTCAATCGCGGCCAATTGCCGGAAGACCTCGACACTTTCCGAGCGGCCATCTGCATTCACGCCTACATCGACGGCCTTCTGTATGGATGGCTGCTCGCCCCGGACAGCTTTGATCTGCATGCCGAAGCTGAGCGTTGGGTCGATACCGGGCTGGACATGCTGCGCTGGAGCCCAAGCCTGCGCAAATGAAACAAAATCCGCAATGGCCGAAGCTTATGTCATTTGGCCTGTTTTTTTACGGGCCTGCGGCGGGGAGTTTATACGTAAGTGAGCTAAGTATTTTGTAGGGAATTTGTGCGTGTGGGCGTGAGCAAATGTCGCAGCTGCCCGACCGGCCTTAAGCGAAAAAGCCCCCGGCTCTTAAGAGTCGGGGGCTTTTTGCGTTTCTGCGGTGCGATTTACAACGTTGGATAGTCGATGTAGCCGACCGGGCCTTTCGCGTAGAACAGCTCTGGACGCGCCTCGTTCAACGGCGCATCAGCCTTCAAACGTGCCGGCAGGTCCGGGTTGGCAATGAACGGCACACCAAACGCCACAGCGTCGGCCTTGCCGCTGGCCAGCCACGCGTTGGCGCTGTCCTTGGTGAAGCGTTCGTTGGCGATGTACGGGCCACCAAAGGCTTCTTTGAGTTGCGGGCCGAGGCTGTCGGCACCTTCTTTCTCGCGCGAGCAAATGAACGCGATGCCACGCTTGCCCAGTTCGCGAGCGACGTAGGTGAAGGTCTCTGCCAGATTGTCATCCCCCATGTCGTGGGAGTCGGCGCGCGGTGCCAAGTGCACACCGACACGGCCGGCGCCCCAAACGTCGATCGCAGCGTCAGTCACTTCCAGCAGCAGGCGGGCACGGTTTTCCAGGGAGCCGCCGTAGTTGTCGGTACGCTGGTTGGTGCTACTTTGCAGGAACTGGTCGAGCAGGTAACCGTTGGCACCGTGGATTTCCACGCCGTCGAAACCGGCGGCTTTGGCGTTCTCGGCACCGGTGCGGTAAGCGTCGACGATGTCGGCGATTTCAGCGGTTTCCAGGGCGCGTGGCGTCGGGTAGTCGGCCAATGGACGCACCAGGCTGACGTGGCCCTTCGGCTGGATCGCGCTCGGTGCAACCGGTGCTTCGCCGTTCAGGTACGAGGTGTGAGACACCCGGCCGACGTGCCACAGTTGCAGGAAGATCTTGCCGCCCGCGCCATGGATCGCTTTGGTGACATTGGCCCAGCCGCGGACCTGGTCGTTTGACCAGATGCCCGGCGTATCCGGATAACCCACGCCCATCGGGGTTACGGACGTGGCTTCGCTGAGAATCAGGCCGGCAGATGCGCGTTGCACGTAGTACTCGGCCATCAATGCATTCGGCACGCGCCCCTCATCGGCGCGGCAACGGGTCAGCGGCGCCATGATGATGCGGTTGGCCAACTCGACGTCGCCCAGTTTGATCGGATCGAAAATAGTCGTCATTTAATACAAGCCTCGTAGGAAATCAGTGATCAGTTAGTAACAGGCGCCAGATCGGCATTGCCGCCCTGACGGAAAGTGATGAGCGTCACCAGCAGCGCGAGCACCGCCAGAACCGCTGCGGCCAAGGGCACGCTGGTCAGGCCGAAACCATGGGCGATGACGCTGCCGCCGACCCAGGCGCCCAATGCATTGCCGATGTTGAAGGCGCCGATGTTCAGCGTTGAAACCAGATTCGGTGCAGCTTTGCCGAAGGTCACGACGTTGACCTGCAGCGCCGGCACGGCGGCGAACGACGCGGTGGCCCAAAGGAACAGGGTGATTTCGGTCGGGATCAGCGCGACGCTGGTCCAGCTCAGCACAGTGGAAATCACCGCCATCGCCACGAACACACCGATCAGAGTGGCGCCCAGGCGCTTGTCTGCCAGTTTGCCGCCGATGATGTTGCCGACGGTCAGCCCCAGGCCGATCAGCAGCAACGTCCAGGTCACGCCTTTAGGGGAGACACCGGTGACATCGCCGAGCAGCGGCGCGACATAGGTGAAGAGGGTGAACATCGACGCGGCGAACAGCGCAGTCATGCTCAGGGACAGCCAGATTCCGGCGCCCTTGAGTGCGGCCAGTTCGGCACGCATGTCGAGTTTTTCTTCATCGCGCTTGGCGGGCAGGAAACGGATCAGGCCAATCAGTGCGACGACGCCAATCACGGTGACCGCCCAGAAGGTCGAACGCCAGCCGGCTTCCTGACCCAGCGCGGTGCCCAGTGGCACGCCCAGTACGTTGGCCAACGTCAGACCGGTAAACATCAGCGCCACGGCCGAAGCGCGTTTGTTGGCCGGCACCAGACCTGCAGCCACCACCGAACCGATGCCGAAGAACGCGCCGTGACACAGCGCCGTCACCACGCGGGCGAACATCAATACGTTGTAGTCACTGGCCACTGCACACAGCAGGTTGCCGACAATGAAAATCCCCATTAACGCCACCAACGCAGCCTTGCGCGGCAGTTTTGCGGTGGCCAGTGCCATGAACGGCGCACCGATGGCCACGCCCAGGGCGTAACCGGTCACCAGCCAGCCGGCGCCGGGAATCGACACACCGAGATCGGCCGCCACGTCGGGCAGCAGGCCCATGATGACGAACTCGGTGGTGCCGATGGCGAAGGCGCTCAAGGCAAGTATGAGGAGCGAGAGGGGCATTGTTGATTCCTTGTCGGCTGGCTGACGTTAAGGGTCAGAGCTCTTTACTGAGGGTGCTGAGGAACGCCTGGACGGTGTCCTCGTTTCGTTTGAAAAAATGCCATTGGCCGACTTTGCGGCTGCTGATCAGGCCGGCGCGTTGCAGGGTCGCCAAATGCGCGGACACTGTGGACTGCGACAGGCCGCAACGTTGATCGATCTGCCCGGCGCAAACACCGTGCTCATTGCTGTGAGACTGGTCGGGAAATTCGACGGTCGGATCTTTCAGCCAGTGCAGGATGTCTCTGCGTACCGGGTGCGCCAGGGCTTTTATTATTTCGTCGACGTTTAGGTTCATGGTGGGGTGCTCGTGATGTGTACAACGCTATATCGCGATGGGGCGAACTTTAAATCGGTACTTCGCGATATACCAATATGATTTTGCTCTGATGATCAAGAAAATCGGTATATCGAGTTATAACGATATTTGAGGCGCAGTGCTAAGCTGCGCCCATGAACTATCTCGCACATCTACACCTCGGTGGCCAGCGCCCCGGACAATTGCTCGGCAGCCTATACGGCGATTTCGTCAAAGGACGGTTGCAAGGTCAGTACGAACCGGAGATCGAATCGGCCATCGTGTTGCATCGACGCATCGATGTCTTCACCGACCGTCATCCGTTGGTGGACGTTGCGTTGGCGCGGTTTTCCGATACCCGTCGGCGTTACGCCGGCATCGTGCTCGACGTGTTTTTCGATCACTGTCTTGCGCGGGACTGGCGGTTGTATGCCGACCGACCGCTGGCGCAGTTCACGTCCGATGTCTATCAAGCGCTGACGAACGAGCGCCAGTTGCCAGAACGCCTGGCGAAGATTGCACCGCACATGGTTGCCAATGACTGGCTGGGTTCGTATCAGGAATTTGAAGTGCTGGAACAGGTGCTCCGCGGGATTTCCCGACGCCTGACCCGGCCGGAAGAACTGGCGGGAGCGATGCAGGAATTGCGACGGTTGTATGAGCCGTTAAGTGAGGATTTCGCGCTGTTCTATCCACAGTTGCAGGATTTTGCACAAAACGCAGCACCACTGAAAATCTAATGTGGGAGCGAGCAGGCTCGCTCCCACAGGGTTACACCTTTCAGGCGGCTATCAGTTCGCCCGCACGTCGCGGTTCGGCTGGCTTGGCCACTTCGCCAAACAATGCCTTCTGCACCGCTTGCTGCGCCTCGAATGCTAATGCCGCCCGCTCCCGGCCCTGGCAGGCAATCGGCTTGAGCAGATGGATTTCCACATCACCCTGGTCATTGCCAAACAAACGCATCAGGTGCGACAGCAGATCGTCATCGCCAATGAAGGGCGCCAGCGAGTCGATTTCACCATCACGCTGATAACGGATCGCCACCGGTTGCAGCTTAACCTCGGAATCGATCGCCGCCGACAGCAAGCGCCCGTGAAAGGTACGCAGCGAACGACCGTCAGTGGTCGTACCTTCCGGAAACATCAGCAGCGGATGCTCCTGTTGCAGGTGACGGGTCATCTGTTTGCGGATCAACTGGCTGTCGCCCGAGCCACGACGGATAAACAGACTGCCAGCCTTCGCCGCCAGCCAACCGGCCACCGGCCAGGTGCGCACTTCAGCCTTGGACAGAAACGACAGCGGCGTCAGCATGCCGAGCAGGGGAATATCGGTCCATGACACATGGTTGCTGACCCACAGCATCGGCTGCTTCGGCAATTCACCGTGAACGGTCACGCGAAAGGGCAGGGCATTGCTCAGGCGCGCCATGAAAAACCGCGACCAGCGCTGCCGACGCTCCATCGAGTGGGCCAGGCCCAAACGCTCGAGCAGGCCAAACAGACTCGCCATGGTCAAACCCAGCGTCACCACCACCAACACTCGCGCGATCCGCGCGTACACCCGCAGCCGGCTCATTACACGGCCGCCTTGAAGTGTTTGGCGTAGCGCGGGCAGAGTTCGTCGCGCTTGAGCAGGATGAACACGTCGGCGACCTGGAAATCCTCGTCCCAGCACGGCTCGCCGCAGATCTTCGCGCCCAGGCGCATATAGGCCTTGAGCAGTGGCGGCATTTCGGCGATGACGTTGGACGGAATATCCAGGGTCGGCAGCGGATTTTTCGGCTCGGCGCGCAGGTGTTCGGTGCACAGATAACGTTCGCGCAGACGCTGCATGATCGCGTGAGCCTGAATGCCGCCGTCCTGCATCGGAATACTCGCGCAGCCCATCAAATAGCTGTAGCCGCCCTGATTCAATACTTCGGCCAGTTCGCCCCAGAGCACGGCGATGGTGCCGCCGTTGCGATAGGCGGGGTCGACGCAGGTACGGCCGATTTCCAGGATCGGGCCTTGCAGATGCGCCAAGCCGTGCAGGCTGAATTCTTCTTCGCTGTAGAACTTGCCAAGGCTGCTGGCGGCCGTGTGATCAAGCAGCCGCGTGGTCGCCACCAGACGCCCGGTGTTCAGGTCACGCACGCCGATGTGAGTGCAGTGAACATCATAGTCATCCATGTCCAGACCCAGCTCCGCGCCTTTCAGCCTGGCGTTGAACTCGCCGCTGAACACGTTGAAACGCAGGGCCTGGGCTTGCTGCAAGGCCTCGGCGCCGATCAGGCGTTCGGCTTGCAGACGGCGTTCATTGCCGGTGTCGCTGATGCGAGCGATCTGAGTCATGTAAATCTCCGTACGGGCCATTAACCCGTCGTGGGTTGCAGCCGATCGACTTTCTTTATGCAGCCGTGTTGTGCAAAGTCAGGCTATGTAGCCCCGGTGTCATCGCCATGAATGTTTGGTGATGGTTCCATGACAGCCCACAAGGAGGCGCTTATGCCCTGGTCAACGCTGCTTGAACGCCATGAACGCTTGCCCGCCGTCGCCGATCTGAGCGAAGGATTCGCGACCCTGTTGCAGCAACTGGGCAACGTCACGCCATTCGAGTTGGCAGTCGCGGGCGGGCGCCGGATGGCGACGCCGGGGCTGGCATTTCTGGTGGGTTATCAGGCGGCGCTGCGGATGTTGTGGCCGAGCGCCCCGGCGAGCCTCGGCGCGTTATGTGCGACGGAGCAACGCAGCTTGCGTGCGGCGGACATGCAGACTCGCCTGACGGACCTGCGCCTGAACGGTCGCAAGGATTTCGTCACCGCTGGCGACGCCGCCGACTGGCTGCTGATCGCCGCTCGCAGCGAAGAACCGGGCCAGACCCCGCGCCTGAGTCTTGCCGTGGTGTACCCCGGCGAACCGGGTGTGCGGGTAGAAAAACTGCCGGCCTTGCCGTTGATGCCGGACGTCAGTCACGGTCGCTTGCACCTTGATGATGCGATGTGCGAATTGCTCGCCGGGGATGGTTGGGATGCTTATGTGAAGCCGTTTCGTAGCCTGGAAGACTTATATGTGCTGAGCGCCATGACCGCGTGGCTCTATGGCGTCGGTCAGGACAGCGGCTGGCCCCAAGCGCTGCAACTGCGCTTGCTGGCGCTGCTGGCCGGGTGTGCGGAAGTCAGCCGGCAGCCGCCGAATAATCCGGCGGGGCATGTGTTGCTCGGCGGATTGTTCGCACAGTTCGACGGACTCAAGTCCGAGATCGATCAGGCACTGGCGAACGGCGCGACGGAGTGGGCGACGATGTGGCAACGGGATCAAGCCGTCATGCAAATGGCCGCCACCGCCCGGGCCAAACGCCTGACTAAGGCTTTGGCGGTGAACTGACGGGCCTCATCGCGGGCAAACCCGGCTCCCACAGGATTTCTGTATTGATCGTTCCCACGCTCCGTGTGGTAACGCAGCCCGGGACGCTCCGCGTTCCAGCCGTTAAAGGATCGTCCGAACACGGCCCGAGCCTGTGGCCGCTCCTACACTGGAATTGTCATTTTTGCGGGCTAGTCTCAGCGGATTCGAGTCTGAGCTCTCGCCATGTTCAAAGGCCTGTCCCTGCTGTTGTTGCTGTTCAGCTTCACGGCGCAAGCCGCCAGCCCGGCGTTGCGAGACCTGGAAACCTACGCATTCCAGCTTCGCGACGACGCCACTCGCTAAGGCATCCGCACTGACACCTTGCTGGTGCTGCGCGACGGTCAAATTGTCTACGAACGCTACGCCGGTCCGACCACCGCCGACACGCCGCACCTGACCTGGTCGATCAGCAAAAGCCTGATGGCCACGGTGCTCGGCGTGGCCTATGGCGAGGGCTTGTTCAAACTCGAAGACTCGGCGCAAAAGTTTTACCCGCCGCTGAACAGACACCCGGCCATCACCGTGGCCGATCTCCTGCACTGGGCCTCGGGCCTGGACTGGCAGGAAGACTACGAATACGCCCCGCTCAAGTCCTCGGTCGTGGCGATGCTCTACACCCGAGGCCGCCGTGACATGGCTGCGTTCACGGCCGACCATGACGCCTATGCCGAACCGGGGCAGGCGTTCCGTTATTCCAGTGGCGACAGCAATCTTCTGGCGGCGGCGCTGAAAACCATCGTCGGCCCACAGCGTTATCCCGATTATCCATGGACGGCCCTGTTTGAACCGCTGGGCATCCGGCATGCCGTGTGGGAAACCGACGCCAGCGGCACTTTTGTCGCCTCTTCATACGCCTACCTCACCGCCCGCGATCTGGCGAAGGTCGGCTTATTGATGGCGCAGGATGGCCGTTGGGGCGACAAACAATTGCTGCCCAAGGACTGGGTGGCGTTCAATCGTCAGCCATTCGCCGGTTACAAGGCCCACCAGGATGAAGCGGTTCCTGGCGGCCATTGGTGGCTCAATCGCGCGGTAGAGGGCGCCACGCAACCTTGGCCGGATGCGCCCGCCGACACTTTTGCCGCCCTCGGCCATTGGGGCCAGGCGATGTACGTGATCCCCAGCCAGAAACTGGTGATCGTGCGTTATGGCGATGATCGCGACGGCAGTTACCGTCACAACGAATTGCTCAAGCGTGTGCTCGGGGCAATGCAGCCATGAAGCTGTTCAGACGCTTTCTACTGGTGCTGCTGCTCGCAACGCTTGGCTGGGTCTGGCACGAGCGCGCGGCGCTGTGGGCGTTCCCGGACATCATCGGCGCGTACACCGCCAAGGAATATTGTTCGTGCCGTTACGTGATGAACAATGCCGCGCAATATTGCCGGGGCTATGTAAAACAGTGGTTGCCGACCAGCCGCTTCAGCGATGACGCCGCCAGCAAAACCATCATCGTCAACGGCATGGGCCGAACCCACAGCGCCCAATGGCAAGACGAACGCCAAGGCTGCCGCCTCAATCCCTGATCTCCAATTCCATGCAAACCCTGTAGACGTTGCCGAAGGCTGCGATCTTTTAATCTTCGGCTTGCAATAAGCCGAAGGCCGGTTAAGGTTCGTGCAGGTTCATCCGCCCCACGAGTTTTCAATGTTCAACCGCTCCCTCTGCTGCGCCATCACCGGCCTATTGCTGGTCACCGCCGCGCTGCCGGCCCAGGCCAATTGGTATCTGGACGGCGAATCGTCGCGGCTCTCCTTTGTCAGTACGAAAAACGCCCACGTCTCCGAAGTGCAGCGCTTTCTGGTGTTGCATGGCAAGGTCGATCCCGACGGCAAGGCCCAAGTCGACGTCGAGCTGGACTCGATCAACAGCGGCATTCCCTTGCGCGACGAACGCATGCGCAAAGACCTGTTCCAGATCGAGCAATTCCCCGAAGCGACGATCACCACGAAAATCGACCTGCGCCCGATCAACGACCTCGCTCCCGGCGCGCAGCTTGAATTGCGCCTGCCGCTGACCGTCAGCCTGCACGGCAAGCAGCACGAATACCCCGCCGAACTGCTCGCCACCCGCCTCGATGATCGACGCTTTCAGGTCGTGACGTTGGAACCGCTGGTCATCAGCGCCGAAGATTTCGACCTTGCACCGGGCCTCGAAAGCTTGCGCAAAATGGCCGGCCTGTCGGCCATCAGCCTGTCGGTGCCGGTGGGTGCGGTGCTGATTTTCACGGCGCGCTGACATGCGCGGCGCGGTGTTCCCCTGGCGTGACGGCAACCGCTTCGAGCTGTTGATCGACGGCCCGCAGTTCTTTCCGCGGATGCTGGAAAAAATCGCCGAGGCCCGAGAGCAAATCGAACTGGAGTTGTACCTGGTCGAAGCCGGCGCCTGCGCCGAAGCCATTGTGCAGGCGCTGGTACAAGCCGCCGAGCGGGGCGTGCGGGTGCGCTGCCTGTTCGATGATTACGGCAGCCTGGCGTTTACGCTGCACCTGCGCCAACGCCTGACCGGTGCCGGGGTTGAGCTGCGTTTTTACAATCGGCTGAACTGGCGACGTTGGGTCGGCAATTTTTACCGCGATCATCGCAAACTGCTGCTGGTTGACCAGTGTTTGGCCGTGGTCGGCGGCACGGGCGTTACCGATGAGTTCTGGACGCCGGGAGAAGACACCAGCGAATGGCATGAAGTGATGGTCGAAATCAGCGGCCCGCTGGTGCTCGACTGGCAAGTCTTGTTCGACCGCCAATGGATCGCCAACCGTCATCGTCGCGCCTGGGCGCCGAACGTGAATTTCGGTTTGCCCCGTTTGCCTCGGGTACCGGATACAGGCGAGGGCATGGGCCGCGTAGCCTATGCCGATGCCCGTCAGCACCGGGACATTCTGCAATCGTTGTTCCGCGCCCTGAACAGCGGGCAGAAACGCATCTGGATGGCCACACCTTACTTTCTGCCAACGTGGAAAATCCGCCGTTCCTTGCGCAAGGCGGCCGCCCGAGGCGTGGACGTGCGTCTGCTGCTGACCGGGCCGCGCACCGATCACCCGTCGGTGCGTTACGCCGGGCACCGTTACTACCCGCGTCTGCTCAAGGCCGGGGTGACAATCTTCGAATACCAGCCGTGTTTCCTGCACCTCAAAATGGTGCTGGTGGACGACTGGGTGAGCATCGGCTCGTGCAATTTCGACCACTGGAATTTGCGCTTCAACCTTGAAGCCAATCTGGAAGCGCTGGATCCGCCGTTGACAGCAGCCGTCGAGGCGAGCTTCACCCGGGATTTTGCATTGAGCGAGCGGGTGAGCCTGGAAGAGTGGCAGCGCCGGCCGTTGTGGCGCCGGGTGAAACAGCGGATCTGGGGATGGGTGGATCGGTTGGTGGTGAATCTGCTGGATCGACGGGGATAGTCGCCACCCCCATAAACACTGTGGGAGCTGACTTGCCAGCGATGGCGGCGTGACAGTCAACCGGGATGTTGAATGTGCTGGCCTCATCGCTGGCAAGCCAGCTCCCACAGGTGTTGTGTTGGCTAAAAAGTTACAGCAGCTCGAAGCTCTGCTTCGACCATGGAGTTTGGGCTGCAATCTGGAAGCGCCGGCCGTTGTGGCGCCGGGTGAAACAGCGGATCTGGGGATGGGTGGATCGGTTGGTGGTGAATCTGCTGGATCGACGGGGCTAGTCGCCACCCCCATAAACACTGTGGGAGCTGGCTTGCCAGCGATGGCGGCGTGACAGTCAACCGGGATGTTGAATGTGCTGGCCTCATCGCTGGCAAGCCAGCTCCCACAGGTGTTGTGTTGGCTGAAAAGTTACAGCAGCTCGAAGCTCTGCTTCGACCATGGAGTTTGGGCTGCAATCTGGAAGCGCCGGCCGTTGTGGCGCCGGGTGAAACAGCGGATCTGGGGATGGGTGGATCGGTTGGTGGTGAATC
>NZ_WKEQ01000005.1 GCF_021605415.1 Pseudomonas syringae | reverse complement strand
TTTATATATTGAGATTTATCCTCGCCCAGGTTTATAGTCCGGCTCACTCACTGCCAAAAACAAAACAGGTGAAGCGATGCTGGCGCAATTGATCGCGCTCGATTGGGGGACAACCTCATTACGTGCTTACAAACTCGCTGCAGGCGGCCAGGTGCTGGAACAGCGCTCGCTGTCGTCCGGGATCATGCAGTTGCCGAAAACGCCGCGAGTCATCAACGGTCGCGAATGCGCCGACGGTTTTGAACTGGCGTTCGATGAAGCGTGCGGCGACTGGCTCGATGCACAGCCGAATCTGCCGGTCATCGCATGCGGCATGGTCGGCAGCGCCCAGGGTTGGCGTGAAGCGGCCTACTGTGACACGCCGGCAAACGTCGCCAATCTCGGAAACTCCCTACAAACAGTCCGCAGTCTGCGTGGCGTCACCGTGCATATCGTGCCGGGCGTGATTCAGCGTTCTCGCCTGCCGAACGTGATGCGCGGCGAAGAAACCCAAGTACTGGGTGTGCTGCAAAATCTTCCGGGCGAAGAGGGCGGCGATCTGTTGATCGGCCTGCCGGGCAGTCATTCGAAATGGGTGGAAGTGGCCGACGGCTGCATTACTCATTTCGACACCTTCATGACCGGCGAAGTGTTCGCCGTGCTCAGTGCGCACAGCATTCTCGGCCGCACCCAGCAGCAGGGCGAATCGTTTGACGGTTCGGCGTTTGATCGCGGGGTTCAGACCGCCCTTTCGGTGGACGGCGAAATCGGTGTGCTCTCAACCTTGTTCAGCGCCCGCAGCCTCGGCCTGACCGGCGAGCTCAGTGGCACCGCGCAACCGGATTATCTGTCCGGCCTGTTGATCGGCCATGAACTGGCGGCGCTTGCCACTGTGCAGCGGCGTCGACGCAACAGCCCCCAACTTCCTTCGATCGTCCTCATCGGCAACACGCAATTGTGCGAGCGCTACAGCCGAGCCCTCGATGCGTGCGGTTTCGCCCGGGTGACGCTGGCCGAACAAGCCACCGAGCGTGGCTTGTGGCAACTGGCGCTGGCCGCCGGACTGATCGATTCCTCATCCCGTTAACCCTGACTGGAGGCCTGACATGCTCAAGCAAGCATTGGCGCAAAACGGTCTGATCGCGATTCTGCGAGGCCTGCGCCCGCAAGAAGCCGTTGCTATCGGAAATGTCCTGTATGCGGAAGGATTTCGCGTCATCGAAGTGCCGCTCAATTCCCCTGAGCCGTACGAAAGTATCCGCATTCTGCGTGACACCTTGCCGGCCGATTGCCTGATCGGTGCGGGCACGGTGTTGACGCCGAAGCAGGTTGAGCAAGTAAAAGCGGCCGGCGGACAAGTGATCGTCATGCCGCACAGCGATGCCAAGGTATTGCGCGCGGCAAAAGCGGCGGGCCTGTACCTGTCGCCCGGCGTTGCCACACCGACCGAGGCGTTCGCGGCACTGGCCGACGGGGCGGACATTCTCAAGCTGTTCCCGGCCGAGCAGATGAGCCCGGCGGTCGTCAAAGCGTGGCTCGCCGTGCTGCCTGCCGGAACCATCCTTGCGCCGGTCGGCGGCATCACACCGGACAACATGCAGGTGTTCATCGACGCGGGCGTGAAAGGTTTCGGCCTCGGGTCCGGGTTGTTCAAACCCGGGATGACGCCAGAGCAAGTGGCGGTCAATGCCAAGGCCTATGTCGCTGCCTGGAAGGCGCTTCGCTAAGACTATTTGGGCGCTGCGGGCGCCACATCAGATAAGAGAGACAACAGATGAAAATCACCAAACTCACCACCTTCATCGTGCCGCCGCGCTGGTGCTTCCTCAAAGTCGAAACCGACGAGGGCGTGACCGGTTGGGGCGAGCCCGTGGTCGAAGGTCGCGCGCACACTGTAGCTGCTGCCGTTGAAGAAATGTCCGACTACCTGATCGGTAAAGATCCACGCAACATCGAAGACATCTGGACGGTGCTGTATCGCGGCGGTTTCTACCGTGGCGGCGCGATCCACATGAGTGCGCTGGCCGGCATCGATCAGGCGCTGTGGGACATTAAGGGCAAGGCGCTCGGTGTGTCGGTCAGCGACCTGCTCGGTGGCCAGGTGCGTGACAAGATCCGCGTGTATTCGTGGATCGGTGGCGACCGTCCGGCCGATACTGCGCGAGCCGCGCAAGAAGCGGTCAGCCGTGGTTTTACGGCGGTGAAAATGAACGGCACCGAAGAACTTCAATTTCTCGATACCTTCGAGAAGGTCGACCGCGCCCTGGCCAGCGTGGCCGCCGTGCGCGATGCGGTCGGGCCAAACGTCGGCATCGGCGTCGACTTCCATGGCCGGGTGCACAAACCCATGGCCAAGGTGCTGATGAAGGAACTCGATCCGTACAAATTGATGTTCATCGAAGAACCGGTGCTCAGCGAGAACTACGAAGCGCTGAAAGAATTGGCGCCGCTGACCAGCACGCCGATTGCACTCGGCGAACGCCTGTTCTCCCGTTGGGATTTCAAGCGCGTGCTCAGCGAAGGCTATGTCGACATCATCCAGCCGGATGCGTCCCACGCCGGCGGCATCACCGAAACACGCAAAATCGCCAACATGGCCGAAGCCTACGACGTGGCGCTGGCGCTGCATTGTCCGTTGGGGCCGATTGCGCTGGCGGCGTGCCTGCAACTGGATGCGGCCTGCTACAACGCGTTCATTCAGGAGCAAAGCCTGGGTATCCATTACAACGAAAGCAACGATTTGCTCGACTACGTGAAGGATCCGCAGGTGTTCGATTACGACCAGGGCTTCGTGAAAATCCCGAACGGTCCGGGCCTGGGCATCGAGATCAACGAGGAATACGTGATCGAACGCGCAGCGGTCGGCCATCGCTGGCGCAACCCGATCTGGCGCCACGCCGACGGCAGCTTTGCCGAGTGGTGAGTCACTGACTCGCCAATTCCTGTGGGAGCTGGCTGGTCAGCGATGAGGGCAGCACATCCAGCACTGATGTAGCTGACACTCCGCTATCGCTGGCAAGCCAGCTCCCACAGGGAACGATCAAGTTCTAGAACGACCTCAATAAACACAAAAAGAGGCACTCCCCATGCAACCGCAAACCCTCACTGGGCAGGCGTCCTTGGTGACGCCCAGCCGCAAGCGGTTTTTCATCATGGTGTTGTTGTTCATCACCGTGGTCATCAATTATCTCGACCGCAGCAACCTGTCGATTGCCGCCCCGGCGCTGACCAGCGAACTGGGTATCGACCCGGTTCACGTCGGTCTGATTTTCTCCGCGTTCGGCTGGACCTATGCCGCCATGCAGATTCCCGGCGGCTGGCTGGTGGATCGGGTGCCGCCGCGCATCCTTTATAGCGTCGCTTTGCTGCTGTGGTCGATCGCCACGGTGATGCTCGGTTTCGCCGCCAGTTTCATCGCGCTGTTCGTGCTGCGCATGGCGGTCGGTGCACTGGAAGCGCCGGCGTATCCGATCAACAGCCGCGTGGTCACCACCTGGTTCCCCGAGCGTGAGCGCGCCACGGCAATCGGTTTTTACACTTCCGGGCAATTCGTCGGGCTGGCGTTTCTGACCCCGGTATTGGCTTGGCTGCAACATGCGTTCGGCTGGCACATGGTGTTTGTCGCGACCGGTGCAGTGGGCATCCTCTGGGCGTTCATCTGGTACGCGGTGTATCGCGAACCGAAGGATTTCAAAGGCGCCAACGCCGAAGAAATCGAGCTGATCCGCGAAGGCGGCGGGCTGGTAGACATTCAGGAAGACAGCGCCAAGGCCAAAGCCAAGTTCAGCTGGACGGATCTCGGCATCGTGCTGACCAAGCGCAAGCTCTGGGGCATTTACCTCGGTCAGTTTTGCTTGAATTCGACGTTGTGGTTTTTCCTGACGTGGTTCCCGACTTACCTGGTGAAATATCGCGGCATGGACTTCATCAAGTCCGGCTTGTTGGCATCGCTGCCGTTTCTTGCCGCGTTCGTCGGCGTGTTGTGCTCGGGGTTCTTTTCCGACTTCCTGATCCGTCGCGGTTACACCGTAGGCTTTGCGCGCAAGTTGCCAATCATTGGCGGATTGTTGATTTCCACCTCGATCATCGGCGCCAACTTTGTTGAGTCAACGCCGTTGGTGATTGCCTTCCTGGCGCTGGCGTTTTTTGGCAATGGACTGGCGTCGATCACCTGGTCGCTGGTATCGACATTGGCTCCGGCGCGGCTGCTCGGGTTGACCGGCGGGGTGTTCAACTTCATCGGTAACCTGTCGGCGATTGCCACGCCGATTGTGATTGGCTTTCTGGCCAGTGGCGATTCGTTCGCGCCGGCGATTACCTACATCGCGGTGCTGGCATTGATCGGTGCGTTGTCCTACGTGCTGCTGGTGGGCAAGGTCGAGCGCATCGAGTTGTAGTCGTCCCGGTCGGGCGACCATAATGCCGCCCGTTCTCACGCTCAACGGTAAAGGCTGGATATGCAGGAAGACGCCCCAAAGACCACCAAGGACGCCGCGCCCACCGGCACCCAGACCCTGCTTCGCGGGCTGGGGGTGGTGCAGGCCGTCGCCAGTGGCGCTCGCGACCTCAAGGAAATCGCCCGACTGATCGGCACCACGCGCAGCACGACTCATCGCCTGGCCAGTTGTCTGGTGGATGAGCGTTACCTGCGTGTCGTGCCGCAAATCGGTTATCTGCTGGGGCCGAAGTTGATCGAACTGGGCTTTCAGGCCCGGGAAGAGTTGCCGCTGGTGACGCTGGCGGGATCGTACCTGGACGAGTTGTCGGCGCTGACCGGCGACACCGTTCACTTAGGGATTCGTGAAGGCGACGAAGTGCTGTATCTGCTGAAGAATCCGGGGCGTAACGGCCCGGAAATGCGCTCGCGGGTCGGCCATCGCATGCCATTGGCGCGCACCGGGATCGGCAAGGCGTTGATGCTGGATGACACGCCGCAGGATTGGCAGCGTCTGTACGACATCAGCCTGCCGGCGGGTGGGAAAAGTCAGTTCTGGCCGCAGCATCCGCAGCAGTCCTGGGAGCAGCTCGAACAACGGATGACCGAGTATGTCGCCGGCGGATACGCGTTCGATCTGGAAGACAACGAGCCGTCGATCCGCTGCGTGGCGGCGCCGATCCGCGATGCGAGCAAGCGCATCGTCGCGGCCATCAGCATCGCGAGCACGGTGCCGTACATGCCGCTGGAAAAAATGGCCGAGCTGATCCCCCTGATCAAAGGGGTCACAGCGCGGCTTTCAGCGGAACTCGGGCTGAAGGGTTAAACCTTCAGCGTTGCCATGTCGATGACGAAGCGGTACTTCACATCACCGGCGATCATCCGGGCGTAGGCCTCGTTGATCTGGCGGATGTCGAGCATTTCGATGTCGCAGGTGATGTTGTGCTCAGCGCAGAAATCCAGCACTTCCTGGGTTTCAGCAATGCCGCCGATCAGCGAACCGGCAAGCACGCGACGACCCAAAACCAGTTTCGCCGCGTGCACCGGTGGATCAATCGGTTCGATCAGACCCACCAGAATGTGCACGCCGTCAAAGCGCAAAGTGTCGAGGTACGGGTTGAGGTCGTGCTGTACCGGAATGGTGTCTAGCAGGAAGTCGAAGTGACCTGCTGCCGCCTTCATCTGCTCCTCGTCAGTGGAAACGATCACATGATCGGCACCTTGGCGACGACCTTCCTCGGCCTTGCTCGCCGAGCGGGTGAACAGTGTCACTTCTGCGCCCATGGCCTTGGCGAACTTGATGCCCATGTGGCCCAGACCGCCCATGCCGAGAATCCCGACCTTGTCACCGGCCTTGACGCCGTAATGCTTGAGCGGCGAATAGGTGGTGATGCCGGCGCAGAGGATCGGCGCGGCGCTGGCCAGTGCAAGTTTTTCCGGAATGCGCACGACAAAGTGCTCGCTGACCACGATGCTGTCGGAATAACCGCCCATGGTGTTGCTGCCGTCTACCCGATCCGGCGTGGCATAGGTCATGGTCGGACCTTCGAGGCAATATTGCTCAAGGTTCGCCCGGCAGGCTTCGCAGCTGCGGCAGGAGTCGACCATGCAACCGACGCCGACCAGATCGCCGATTTTGTGCTGGGTGACATTCGCACCGATGGCGGTGACTTTTCCGACGATCTCATGGCCCGGCATCAGTGGGTAAACGGCGATGCCCCATTCATTGCGGGCCTGGTGAATGTCGGAGTGGCAGACGCCGCAGTAGAGAATCTCGATGGCGACGTCGTCAGCCCGTGGGCTGCGGCGTTCGAATTTCATCGGGGCGAGGGGCGTGGAGGCCGATTGGGCGGCATAACCGATGGCGGTGTACATGGGGGAACCTCGCAAAACAATGACAAGTGAGGCGGCGCATTTTGGGCGCCACCTCGTTGTCCGGCCATGACGATTCCTCCGGGTGTCATGCCTAATCCTCCGTCATGCGGGTTTGATCGGTCGCATTGGCAAACAGATCTGCGATGATGCTTGCCTGCGTTATTTCGTGATTTTTTTGCTGAAGAGTTTCCAATGCTGCTGACCCGCCATCTTGATGCCAACGCCACGCTGGTTTCGCTGATCGAGCCGCTGACGGCCCGCGACGGTTACACCCAGACCGGGTTGCCCGGCGTGCAGGTTCTGCGCGCCAGTTGCGATGTCGCTCGTGGCCCGCACATTTATGAACCGAGCCTGATGATCATCGCCCAAGGCAGCAAACTGGCGTTTCTCGGGCCGCGCACCCTGGAATATGGCGCGGGGCATTACTTGATTCAGGCGCTGCCGGTGCCTTTTGAATGTGAAACCTATGCCTTGCCAAATGCGCCGTTGCTCGGCGTGACCATTGCCCTCGACCGGATCCTGCTCGGTGAGTTGGTGTTGGCCATGGGGTTGGCGCCGGGGCGGAATATTCCGGCGCAGACACCGGAGTCGATGACCTCGGTCGTGCTCGACGATGACATGCGTGGCTGTGTCGAGCGGCTGCTGCGCTGTCTGCACGATCCGCTGGAATGTCAGATTCTCGGGCCGGCGCGGGTGCGCGAGTTATTGTTCGTTGTCCTGCGCGGGCCGCAAGCGGATGTGCTGCGGGCACTGGTCGAGCAGCAAGGGCATTTTGCGCGGGTGGCGGCGTCGATCAGCCACTTGCATGCGCATTACACCGAGCCGTTAAACGTCGAAACTCTGGCCGGTTGCGCGAACATGAGCCTTTCGACGTTTCATGAGCACTTCAAGCGCAGCACGTTGTTGTCGCCGGTGCAGTATTTGAAGCGTCTGCGCTTGTTGAAAGCGCAGACGCTGCTGGTCGCCGAAGGGCTTGGCGTGGCGCAGGTCGCGCATCGGGTCGGGTATCAGAGCACGTCGCAGTTCAGTCGCGAGTACAAGCGCTACTTCGAGCGCAGTCCGGGCGATGAACGCGCTGCCTGAGGGTTTTTGTGGTGTTGGAGGGATTTTAGGCAACAAAAAGGCCCCCGATTCGGGAGCCTTGTTGTTCAGCAGATCGACTTACATGTTCGGGTAAGTCGGCCCGCCAGCGCCTTCCGGTGCCACCCAGGTGATGTTCTGCGCAGGATCCTTGATGTCGCAGGTCTTGCAGTGCACGCAGTTCTGGGCATTGATCTGGAAACGTTTCTCGCCGTCTTCTTTAGTGACCACTTCATACACGCCGGCCGGGCAGTAACGCTGGGCAGGCTCATCGTACAAAGGCAGGTTCTTGCTGATCGGAATGCTTGGATCGGTCAGCTTCAAGTGGCACGGCTGTTCTTCTTCGTGGTTGGTGCCGGAGATGAACACCGAGCTGAGCTTGTCGAAGCTGAGCTTGCCGTCGGGTTTCGGGTAGTCGATCTTCTTGCAGTCGGCCGCGAGCTTGAGGCAAGCATAATCCGGCTTGGTGTCACGCAATGTGAACGGCAGTTTGCCGCCGAAGATGTTCTGATCCAGCCAATTGAAACCACCGCCGACGATGGCACCGTATTTGTGAATCGCCGCACCGAAGTTGCGGCTTGTGAACAGTTCGTCGTGCAGCCAGCTCTTCTTGAACGCGTCGACGTAAGTGGTCAGCTCTTCAGTGCCATCCTTCTCGGCGAACAGCGCCTCGGCCACCGATTCAGCGGCGAGCATGCCGGACTTCATCGCGGTGTGGCTGCCTTTGATCTTGGCGAAGTTCAATGTGCCGAGATCGCAACCGATCAGCGCGCCGCCCTTGAAGACCATTTTCGGCAGCGAGTTCAGGCCGCCCTTTGCGATGGCACGAGCGCCATAACTGATGCGCTTGCCGCCTTCCAGGTATTGAGCCAGCACCGGGTGATGCTTGAGGCGCTGGAACTCGTCGAATGGTGACAGGAAGGTGTTGCTGTAGGACAGATCAACGATCAGACCCACCACCACCTGGTTGTTTTCCAGGTGATAGAGGAACGAGCCGCCCGTGTTCTCGGTGCCCATGATGTCCAGCGGCCAGCCAGCGGTGTGTACCACCAGGCCTGGCTGATGCTTGGCCGGGTCGATTTCCCAGATTTCCTTCAGGCCGATGCCGTAGTGCTGGGCGTCGGCATCGCTGTCGAGGTTAAAGCGCTTGATCAGTTGCTTGCCGATGTGGCCACGGCAACCTTCGGCGAACAACGTGTACTTGGCACGCAGTTCCATACCCGGGGTGTACAGGCCTTCTTTAGGCTGGCCTTCGCGGTCGACACCGAGGTCGCCGGTGATGATCCCGCGAACCACGCCATTCTCATCGAACAGCGCTTCCTGGGCGGCGAAGCCCGGATAGATTTCCACGCCCAGGTTCTCGGCCTGCTGGGCAAGCCAGCGGCACAGGTTCCCGAGGGAAATAATGTAATTGCCTTCGTTGTGCATGGTCTTCGGCACAAAGAAGTCAGGAATTTTTTGCGCGCTCTCGGCGTTTTTCAGCACGAAAATGTCATCGCGCTTGACCGGGGTGTTCAGCGGGGCGCCGAGTTCTTTCCAGTCCGGGAACAATTCGTTCAGGGCCCGTGGCTCGAATACGGCACCGGATAGGATGTGTGCGCCGACTTCGGAGCCTTTTTCGACCACGCAGACGCTGATTTCCTTACCGGCTTCGGCGGCCTTCTGCTTCAGGCGGCAGGCGGCAGACAGGCCAGCGGGGCCGGCACCGACGATGACCACGTCGAATTCCATGTATTCGCGTTCCACAGGCTATCTCCTACTCAAGGCTCACAGTTTTTTTCTAATTGGAGGTTCGATGTCGCATCCATTTGAGCTTTACGTTAACGTAAAGCAAGAATAATGGATAACCCACCTTTCTCTCTAGGCGGCGCATTATATCTACACCACTCTGAGCGTCCAATACAAACGTTTGTTTGAATCGGCTCCAGCCCAGATAAATCAAAGAAGCGCGGCTTATGACTGGCCATTTTGCCGTATTGACCGGAATAGGCGTTCCGGTCAAGATACGGGCGGTTTTGCGCTCGCCGTAGGCTGACTGGTGGTTTCAAGAGCACCTCTAAAGACAGGGCGTAGGCGGTACAAGGTGATGCGCAGCGCAGGTTTGGCGCGCAGTTTACACAGCGTGAAGATGAATGACTGATCGGTCACCACTGACGAACGGTCATCTTCTTGGCGACGTGAGTCACCTCGTACACATGCCGGCGTTTTTAGAGGTGCCCTTGTGCCCGATGAGCATCAATCGCCAGGTTCGCCTGGGCGACTTTCTTTTCACCGGAGAGTAACGAGGAATCCATGAAGGTTCTTGTAGCTGTCAAACGCGTTGTGGACTACAACGTCAAGGTCCGCGTCAAGGCGGACAATTCCGGCGTCGACCTTGCCAACGTCAAGATGTCGATGAACCCGTTCTGCGAAATCGCCGTGGAAGAAGCCGTACGCCTGAAAGAGAAGGGCGTTGCGACTGAAATCGTCGTCGTCTCCATCGGCCCGACCACCGCTCAAGAGCAATTGCGCACTGCGCTGGCTCTGGGCGCCGACCGTGCCATCCTCGTCGAGTCCGCTGAAGACCTGACGTCGCTGGCCGTGGCCAAGCTGCTCAAGGCTGTGGTCGACAAGGAACAGCCTCAGCTGGTGATCCTCGGCAAACAGGCCATCGACAGCGACAACAACCAGACCGGCCAGATGCTCGCTGCACTGAGCGGCTACGGTCAGGGCACCTTCGCTTCGAAAGTCGAAGTGTCTGGCGACACCGTTGCCGTGACCCGCGAAATCGACGGCGGCGCGCAGACGGTTTCCCTGAAACTGCCGGCCATCGTCACTACCGACCTGCGTTTGAACGAGCCGCGCTACGCGTCCCTGCCAAACATCATGAAAGCCAAGAAGAAGCCTCTCGAAGTGCTGACTCCGGACGCTTTGGGCGTTTCCACCGCCTCTACCAACAAGACCCTGAAAGTCGAAGCGCCGGCTGCACGCAGCGCAGGCATCAAGGTCAAGTCGGTGGCTGAACTGGTCGAGAAACTGAAAAACGAAGCGAAGGTAATCTAATCATGACTATCTTGGTAATCGCCGAACACGACAACAAAGTGCTGGCCCCGGCCACGCTGAACACTGTGGCTGCCGCTGCCAAAATCGGCGGCGACATTCATGTGCTGGTTGCTGGCCAAGGCGCTGGCGCCGTGGCCGAAGCCGCTGCGAAAATCGCAGGCGTGAGCAAAGTCCTGAACGCTGACAATGCCGCTTACGCGCATCAGCTGCCGGAAAACGTTGCTCCACTGGTTGCGGAGCTTGGCGCCGGTTACAGCCACATCCTGGCTGCCGCCACCTCCAACGGCAAAAACATCCTGCCGCGCGTTGCCGCTGCACTGGATGTCGACCAGATCTCCGAGATCATCTCGGTAGTCAGCGCTGATACCTTCACCCGTCCGATCTACGCCGGTAACGCGATCGCCACCGTGCAATCGACCGCCGCTGTGAAGGTCATCACTGTCCGCGCCACCGGTTTCGACCCGGTTGCCGCTGAAGGTGGTTCGGCTGCTGTTGAAGCCGTCGCGGCTGCTCACGATGCCGGCACGTCCAGCTTTGTTAACGAAGAACTGGCCAAGTCCGACCGTCCTGAACTGACCGCTGCCAAAATCGTCGTTTCCGGCGGTCGCGGCATGCAGAACGGTGACAACTTCAAACACCTGTATGCCCTGGCCGACAAGCTGGGCGCTGCCGTCGGTGCTTCCCGCGCTGCGGTCGACGCAGGTTTCGTGCCGAACGACATGCAGGTCGGTCAGACCGGCAAGATCGTCGCGCCACAGCTGTACATCGCGGTCGGTATCTCCGGCGCGATCCAGCACCTGGCCGGCATGAAAGACTCCAAAGTGATCGTGGCGATCAACAAGGACGAAGAAGCGCCGATCTTCCAAGTGGCCGATTACGGTCTGGTGGCGGATCTGTTCGAAGCAATCCCTGAGTTGGAGAAGCTGGTCTAATCCAGCCGCTTCACTTATAAAGAGCCCGGCCTGTTGGTCGGGCTTTTTTTGTTTGGGATTTGAGTGGGAGCGTTTCGCCATGGATCTGCGCCGCCGATTGGGCTGCATCGTATTGCTGGTTTCTGTTCTGTCGCCTGGACTTTCCATGGCGGCCGGCAAGTGCGAGCGGCTGGTGGTCACCGGCAGCCCGGATGCACCGCCGTACCTCTGGCAGGATCCACAAAATCCAAATCGCCTGATTGGCGCCAGTGCCGATCTGTTGCAGCAAGTGGCCAAAGAGCTCGGCATCAAGGTCGACATGCTCTACGCCGGCAAACGCTCGCAAGCGATGGACGAGGTACGCAGCGGGCGCATGGACATGCTGGCCGATGCGTCGCTGACCCTCAATGAGCTGGAAACCCTCGACTATATCCATCCGGCGCTGCTGGAAAACGATTACCTCGTGTGGACGCGCAAGGGCTCGACATTGGTCTACAGCGAGGCGAACGATCTGCACGGTCACCCGGGTGCCGTGTCGGAAAAGTCTCGAATGACCCAGGCATTCGGCACTTTTGCCGAACAGCAATTGTCCCTGACGCGGACAGCAAACCTCACCCAGGCCTTTCAGAAATTGCTCTTGGGCGAAGTGGAATACGTACTCGCCGGTCGCTATTCAGGCATGGCGGCCGCGCAGGCATTGGGTATGGCCAACGACTTGCTGGCATTTGAACAACCGATCGACCGACCCGGTCTATACCTCGCGGTTTCCCATGACTCGGCCTGCAACGATCCGTGGTTGCGCGGACAGCTGGCTAAAAAGATGACAGAATTGCCCGCGTCCGGACTGGCGGAAGCCGCGCTGCAACGCAACATCGAGCGTTGGAAAACACAGCAACAGCAGCAACCTGCCAGTGCCCCAAAACAGTAGGGATTCTTAGTGAGTATTCGACCTTTTTTCGCGGCCCTGGCCGTTCTGGCCCTGGCCGGTTGCGCCAGCGATCCGGCACCGAATGAACAAATGCGTTTGACCGAACAGGCACTCGAACAGGCCAAAGCCGTGGGCGCCACTGCCGACGAAGTGCCGGAAATGAAACTGGCGGAAGACAAGTTCAATCGCGCCAAGGGCAACATGGCTGACCAGTCGTTTCGCAATGCGCGGATGCGCTCCGAGCAGGCCGAACTGGATGCGCGCCTGGCGGAAGCCAAAGTGCTGACGCAAAAGAGCGAGGAACAGCTGAACGTGCTCAACACCCGCATTACCCGCCTGCGCAAGCAATTGAGGGATGCCCAATGAGCCTCAAGTCTAAAGTCCTCGGCGCTTTGATCCTCGCCGGTTGCGCAAGTCTCTACGGCTGCGCCGGTCAACACAGCGAAGCCGCATTGCAGCAGGCCGGTAATGACTTCCAGAAGGTCAAGGAAGACTCCAACGTGTTGCGAATCGCGCCCAAGGATGTGATCCGCGCCGGTGAATCCCTGGCTCGGGCCGACCGCTTGTCCACCTATTGGGGCAGTGGTTCGGATGTGGTGCATTACGCCTACCTGAGCCAGCGCTACAGCGAGATTGCGCGGCAGCACACCGATCAAGTGCTTAACGAAGAGCGCGCCGCCAAGCTCGAACTGGAACGTCAGCGTCTGCAACTGGCCTTGCGTGAATCGAAGTTGCAAAGCGTGCAGCAGCAAGGCAAGTGGCTTGAAGAACAGATCGTCGCGCTGGCGACGACCCAGACCGACCGTGGTTTGGTGATGACCCTCGGCGACGTGCTGTTCGACACCGGCGAAGCGGAGCTGAAAAACTCGGCCAACCGTGTCTTGCTGAAGATTGTCCAGTTCCTGCAGCTCAATCCGAAACGCGTCGTGCGCATTGAAGGCTATACCGACAGTACCGGCGGCAAACAGGAAAACCTCAAACTGTCCCGCGACCGTGCGCAAGCGGTGGCTAACGTGCTGATGGATCTGGGCATTGACGACAAACGCATCAAGGTCGAAGGCTACGGCGACGGCTACCCGGTGGATGCCAACGCGTCCGAGCGCGGACGTGCGCAGAACCGCCGCGTCGAAATCGTCTTCTCCGACGAAAAAGGCCAGCTCGGCGCCGCCCGCTGAACACTTTTGCAGGAGCTGGCGAAGGCTGCGATCTGTTGATCCTGTTTTTGAGATTCAAAAAACAAGATCAACAGATCGCAGCCTCGATTCACTCGACAGTTTCTACCGTTCAATAGCCCGGAATTCCGGGTTTTTTTACGCCTGTCGATTACTTCGGAAAACCATACAGTTTTGCCTGACACTGCACTGTATGGTTGACTAACCTGGCAACTGTCCCAGTACACTTGCAAACTGTTCCGGTATTGTTCACCACAAGAATAAAATGCCCGTTAAATCGAGTGCTGCGTCATGACCAATCTCTTGCTCTACCAACGTATTGCTCAACAGCTGGCCGAAGACATTCGCCGTGGCGTTTATCAGCCGGGAGAACGCGTGCCATCGGTGCGCAAGATGAGCTCGCAGCTCAATGTCAGCCATGCCACCGTGTTACAGGCGTACGCCAACCTTGAAGATCAAGGCCTCATCCGTGCTCGACCGCAGTCCGGCTATTACGTCCACCAGACGCCTGCGCTGACCGCGCCGACACCGGACATCGCCCGGGTCGAGCGTCCGGGCCTGGTCACGCGCAGCAGCATCATTCAACAAGTGCTGACCGAATCACGCCGCGAAGGTGTTTTCCCGTTGGGCGCCGCTGTGCCAAGTGTTGAGTATTTGCCGGTGCGCGCATTGCATCAACAACTGGCCAAGGTCACGCGTTTCCACAGTCCCCGCGCATTCAGTTACATGTTCAGCCCCGGCTTTGAGCCATTGCGCCGACAAGTCGCAATCCGCATGCGCGATGCCGGGGTCGTAGTCGATCCTTCGGAAGTGGTGATTACTCACGGCTGCGTCGATGCCTTGCAGATGTCACTGCGCGTACTGACCCGTCCGGGCGACCTGATCGCTGCCGAATCGCCAACCTATTACGGCTTGCTGCAACTGGCCGATCTGCTGGGCCTGAAAGTCATCGAGATCCCTAGCGATCCGTCCACCGGCATGAGCCTGGAAGCCTTACAACTGGCGGCCAACCAGTGGTCGATCAAAGCGCTGGTGCTGACTACGCGCTTGAGCAATCCATTGGGCGGCACCATGCCGGAGGAACGTCAGAAACAGTTGCTGCGTCTGGCGTCGGATTTCGATATCCAGGTCATCGAAGACGATATCTACGGCGAACTGATGTTCGAGCAGGGCCGTACCAAAGCACTCAAGGCTTACGACCGGCTGGATCGAGTGATTTATTGCTCAAGCTTTTCCAAAACCTTATCCCCGGGTGTGCGTATCGGCTGGATGATTGCCGGCAAGTTCCAGCAGGAAATCCAGCGTCTGCAGACATTCACCACGCACTCAGCGTGCAGCGTCACGCAAATGGCCATTGCGGCGTATCTGGAAAACGGTGGCTACGACCGGCATCTGCGTTACATCCGTCAGGAATACCGGAAAAACCTCAGCGCCTTTCAATTGGCGGTGCAGCAGCATTTTCCCGAGGGCACACAGATGACCCGGCCCACCGGCGGATTCATTTTGTGGGTGAGTTTACCGGGGCGGGTGAACACCCAAGAGTTGCATGTTCGCGCCTTGCAGCAAGGCATCAGCATCGCGCCCGGACTGATCTTCAGTAATACGGAACAATTCAATCACTGCATCCGTCTCAATTGTGGAATCCCGTGGAACCGCGAGGCGGAGCGGGCATTGATGACGCTGGGCATGCTGGCTACTCAACTCTGCCAGGAGATGGCCGGCGGTTTTTAAGTCACGGAGGGCTTGAGCTTGTCAGATCACGATCAACAGGTGAGCATATGGCCCTCTGCCGTTAGTGCCACAGGTTTATGAAAGCGACTTTTCTCACTGCCCGGGTTTTGCTGTGCTTGCTGATGATCGGCGAGGTACCGTCGCTCATGGCGGCGTCCGTGCAGGAAAAACCGGCCGCGACCGAGAAAAAAACAGTAACGAGCACCAAAGCTGTGGCTGTGAAGAAACCTCCACCGAAGAAAGCCACGCCGGTCAAGAAACGTTCGCCGATTGCCTCCAAATCCAAGTCGGCGAAAGAGCTGGTGAAGAAGCCGCTGCCTCCCGCCAGACTTGATTTGAGTTTGCCGAAGAGCATGGTTCAGGAGTTGAAGCCTGAAGGCACCGTACCATTGCCCAAACGTGATCCGATCCTCCCGCAAATGTTTGGCGAGAAGAACAGCGGCTTCCAACTCAACGGCCGCCTGCTCAGCAACGAAATGCAGTTGCAACTGCGCAATGACGAACGCCGGGATGTTGAAGGCGCGGCGCTGGATTTCGAATTCAAGAATTAGTCACCGTTCAGTAACCCACACACCAGACGCTTCGTCGGAGACTGCTCGGTCACGCGCGTTTCTGCGCAAAAGCTCCGTTGAAGTAATTTGAAACAACCGTTTTAGCGGGTACTCTGTCCCGCGTCCCTTTAACACATTCCCCGTCGTGAGGAGCTTGTCGTCATGAAATGCCGTGAAGGCTGTGGCGCCTGCTGCATAGCCCCTTCCATCAGTTCGCCGATTCCCGGTATGCCGCAGGGCAAACCTGCCGGAGAACGTTGCGTGCAGCTGTCTGTCGAAAACCTGTGCAACATCTTTGGTCAGTCGGAGCGTCCCGCCGTCTGTTCGGCGTTCGATGCCGATATCGAAGTCTGTGGCGACAGCAGCGAAGAAGCGATCAGGCTGATCGGCTGGTGGGAGCAGATGACGGCGGCGTGATGTGTCATAAGACGGAACTTCAACAATAAGGAATAAGACTATGGGTTCGCTGCATCGTATCGCTGTGTTGTGTGGTTTGACCGCTGTGCTGGCCACTTCGGTCGCGCAGGCTGAAGACTGGAAAGTCGCGAAAAACGAAGAGGGTATCAAGGTCTCCCTTAGCGAAATTCCAGGTTCCGACTACAAGGCTTATCAGGGCGTGGCGCTGATGAAAACCACCGTCGCCAAGCTCAAGGCCTTGCAGGAAGATGTTTCCGGCGCCTGTGCGTGGATTCACGAATGCAAGACCCAAAAGCTGCTCAAGCATGAAGGCGACCAGAGCTGGACTTACACACAGTTCAACACGCCATGGCCCGTGACCCCGCGTGATTCGGTGTTGCACGTCACCACCGTCGAAGGTGCCGACGGTAGCCTGACCCGTAATCTGGAAGGCGTGCCGAAGTACATTCCAGAAGAAAAGGGTTTTGTCCGGGTCACTCAGGTCAAAGGATTCTGGAAGTTCGTGCCCAAAGGCGATCAAGTCGAAGTGACTTATCAGGTTCACACCGAACCGGGCGGCAGCGTCCCGGCCATGGTCGCCAACAAGTTTGTGGTCGACGCTCCGTTCAATACCCTTAAAGCCCTGAAAGAGCGCGCCGAGAAGTAATATTCGCCGCGCCGGACAAACGCCCCGACCGGTTCGGGGCGTTTTGTTTTCAGGCTTATTGTGTTTCCGGATATGCGTTGCACGAAATTTTCACAAAGTGTTAAAGACAATCCGCCCGCGCCGTTTTCATCTTGCCGCCGCCACCGAGTTCATCAAATGAAAGAACCGGGGAGGGCGGCAGTAATCAATGGCAATGGCGTCAGTGATCGTGCAACATTTGCGCACCGCGCAAGCCCCGGGGCCTGGATTGGCCAACAGAGGGCAGTTTTTTCGCAACTTCAACTTCCAATGGGTCCTAAAACGACATGGCAAACCCGGACGCCCTGAATCAGCAGCGAGCTTCAAATCGCCTGCTGCAACCGACCGTCAAATCGCATCTGGCCTACACGCTGTTGTGCGCCCTTATCATGATGGTGATGTTTTCCGTGCTGCGCCTGGCGCTGCTGGTCTACAACCGCGAAATGATCCTTGATACGCCCGCCTCGTTGTTCCTCGAAGCCTTCGCCAACGGCTTACGTTTCGACATCCGCCTGGTGGTGTACCTTTCCATTCCGTTACTGCTGGCGCTGTTCAGCGTGCGGGCCATGGCCGCGCGCGGTTTTTTCCGTCTGTGGCTGACCGTGGTATCCAGCATCGCGCTGTTCCTCGGCCTCATGGAAATGGACTTCTATCGTGAATTTCACCAGCGCCTCAACGGCCTGGTATTCCAGTACGTGAAAGAAGACCCGAAAACCGTGATGAGCATGCTCTGGTACGGTTTTCCGGTGGCGCGTTACCTGCTGGCCTGGGCCGTGGGCACGTTGATTCTGACCCTGGCATTCAAAGGCGCCGATCGTTTGACCCGACCGCGCGGCCCGTTCAGCGGTGGCAGCATTGGCACCCGCCAAGTGGCGCCATGGTATGCACGCCTGGGGGTGTTCTTCATTTGCCTGTTGATTTGCGTTACGGCCGCTCGCGGCACGTTGCGTCAGGGCCCGCCGCTGCGTTGGGGCGACGTCTACACCACCGATTCGAACTTCGCCAACCAGCTCGGTCTCAACGGCACGCTGTCGTTGATCGCTGCTGCGAAAAGCCGCATGTCCGAAGATCGCGACAACGTCTGGAAAGCCACGGTGGAACAGCCAGTCGCCCAGCAGACCGTGCGGGACATGCTTTTGACCCCGAGCGACAAACTGGTCGACGCCGACACCGCGGCGGTGCGTCGTAACTACACACCGAACGCCGACAAGACGCTGCCGATCAAGAACGTTGTCGTCATCCTGATGGAAAGCTTCGCCGGTCATTCGGTTGGCGTGCTGGGCCGTCCGGGCAACATCACGCCTTACTTCGACCAATTGTCGAAAGAAGGCCTGCTGTTTGACCGCTTTTTCTCCAACGGCACTCATACCCACCAGGGCATGTTTGCCACCATGGCATGTTTCCCCAACCTGCCGGGCTTCGAATACCTGATGCAGACGCCGGAAGGCAGCCACAAACTGTCCGGTCTGCCGCAGTTGCTCAGCGCTCGTGACTACGATGACGTCTACGTTTACAACGGTGACTTCGCGTGGGACAACCAGTCCGGTTTCTTCAGCAACCAGGGCATGACCAACTTCATCGGTCGTAACGATTTCGTTAACCCGGTGTTCTCCGACCCGACGTGGGGCGTGTCCGACCAGGACATGTTCAACCGTGGTCTGGAAGAGTTGAAAGCCCGCGACGGCAAGGACAAAAAACCGTTCTATGCCTTGCTGCAAACCCTGTCCAACCACACCCCGTACGCTTTGCCGACGCCATTGCCGGTCGAGCGCGTGACCGATCGTGGCAGCCTCAATGAACATTTGACCGCCATGCGTTACTCCGACTGGGCGTTGGGTCAGTTCTTCGAGAAGGCCCGCAAGGAGCCGTACTTCAAAGAAACCTTGTTCGTGATTGTTGGCGACCACGGCTTCGGCAACGAGCAGCAGATTACCGAAATGGATCTGGGTCGCTTCAACGTGCCGATGCTGATGATTGCCCCTGGCATGCAGGAAAAGTTCGGCCAGCTTGACCACACCGTGGGTACGCAGATCGACATCGTGCCGACCATCATGGGACGCATCGGTGGTGACGTGATCCATCAGTGCTGGGGTCGCGACCTGCTGAACCTGCCGGAAGGCGACAAGGGCTTCGGCGTGATCAAGCCATCAGGCAGCGATCAGACCGTGGCGCTGCTCACCGCGGATCGCGTGCTGGTACTGCCCAAGGAAATGCCGCCCAAGCTTTATCAATACGAGCTGGGCGCTAATCCGAAAGGCGAAGTGATCCCGGCGTCGGCTGACGAAGCGGCGTTGAAGCAAAAACTTGAATCGTTTATTCAGACTGCGACCAAAAGCCTGATCGACAACACCGCCGGTGTGGTTGACGGCAAGCCGGACTGATTAATCGGCGCAATAAAAAAGAGGCCCTTTTTCAAGGGCCTCTTTTTTTATGCTTTAAATCGTCATATCCGGCCAAGTAACAACAGCACCAACAGTACGACCAGCACTACACCGATGATGCCCGAAGGACCATAACCCCAACTTCTGGAGTGCGGGAAGACAGGCAGACCACCGATCAGCAACAGGATCAGGATAATGATAAGAATTGTGCCCATGTCGATTTCCTTGTTGATAGTGGCGGAAAAGTCTTGGTATTCAAGAGGCGTCTGAAGTCCAACTTAATGCAGACGGCTTACAAACTCCGACTCGCGCGAATGACAGAAAATTCAATGTTTTTTTAATGTATTTGGATTGCCCGGTTATTCCGTTTTAAAACGGTGGGCATCGCGCAAGGCCGCGATCTTTTAAAGATCAAAAAATCGCAGCCTCGTTGCACTCGACAGCTCCTACAACACAAGAGATGAGGCAGAGGGTTTGTATAGGAGCTGCCGAAGGCTGCGATCTTTCGACCTTGCAGCCACGGTTTTCGCTCACCATTCAGCAATCTGATGGAGCGTGGATCGCTGTGCATCCTTCGCTACACTCCGCGCATCTTCCCCGGAACAACAAGGCTGTCTGCTATGCAAAATCGCATGATGATCACTGGCGCAGGCTCGGGCCTGGGTCGCGAAATCGCGCTGCGCTGGGCGCGTGAAGGCTGGCGACTGGCCTTGTCCGATGTCAGCGATTCCGGGTTGCAGGAAACCCTCAAACTCGTACGGGAGGCGGGAGGCGACGGGTTTACCCTGCGCTGTGACGTGCGCGATTACAGCCAGCTCACGGCTTTCGCCCAGGCGTGCGAAGTCAATTTTGGCGGCATCGATATCATCGTCAACAACGCCGGTGTGGCGTCGGGCGGCTTCTTCAGCGAATTGTCCCTGGAAGACTGGGACTGGCAAATCGCGATCAATCTGATGGGCGTCGTCAAAGGCTGCAAGGCATTCCTGCCGTTGCTTGAACAAAGCAAAGGCAAGATCATCAACATCGCCTCCATGGCCGCGTTGATGCAGGGCCCGGCAATGAGCAATTACAACGTGGCCAAGGCCGGTGTGGTGGCGTTGTCCGAAAGCCTGTTGATTGAACTGGGGCAACAGGAAGTCGGCGTTCATGTCGTCTGCCCGTCGTTCTTCCAGACCAACCTGCTTGATTCTTTCCGTGGCCCGACACCGGCGATGAAAGCTCAGGTCGGCAAGTTGCTGGAAAGTTCGCCGATCAGCGCAGCAGACATTGCCGACTACATCTATCAGCAAGTTGCCGCCGGCGAGTTCATGATCCTGCCTCACGAGCAAGGTCGGATGGCTTGGGCAATCAAGCAGAAAAACCCGCAATTGCTCTACAACGAAATGGCTTCGATGGCCGAGAAGATGCGCGCCAAGTCCAGGCAAACCAACAGTTGAACTTGCCCGCGTGATGCCGCGTCGTTAGGGTGGCCGCAACGGTCATCCTGACGAGACATTTGCATGCTTAATTACCTTTGGTTTTTTCTCGCCGCACTGTTTGAAATCGCCGGTTGCTTCGCTTTCTGGATGTGGTTGCGTCAGGGCAAAAGCGCCTTGTGGGTAATCCCGGCGCTGGCCAGCCTGGCGTTGTTCGCACTGTTGCTCACGCGCATTGAAGCGACTTATGCCGGTCGTGCCTATGCCGCTTATGGCGGCATTTACATCGTTGCTTCCATCGGCTGGCTGGCGGTGGTCGAGCGTATTCGCCCCTTGGGATCGGACTGGATTGGCGTGGCGTTATGCGTGATCGGCGCCAGCATCATTCTCTTCGGGCCACGGTTTTCTGCTACCTGAATATGGATTTTCAGGCGGTTTGCAGGAAATGTCCTAAGGCTTTGGCTTTCCATCGCGTAGGGCATGACTGATTTGCCGGGAGCGCATTGTCTGAAAGGCGCAACCCGCGCATCTTCAGGGCTCGATAACCCTCAAGGATGCTTTCCTATGCTTGTACTCAGCCGCGTCGTGGGCGAGTTGATTTCCATCGGCGATAACATAACCCTGCGCGTTTTGTCCGTGAACGGCTCAAGCGTGCGGTTCGGCGTTGAAGCACCGACGCAGGTCGAAGTGCATCGGGCCGAGGTCTATCAGCGCATCCAGCAAAAACGGGCTCGAAACGGCAATCGCTGAGCGGTTCAGTCGAACAGATGCTTGGGCACGTCATGCTTGAGCATTAACTGGCACTGCTCGCTCTCCGGATCGAACACGATCAGCGCCTGACCTTTGGTCAACGCCTGACGCACGCGTAATACGCGGGTTTCCAGTGGTGTGTCGTCACCGTTGTCGGTGCCGTCGCGGGTGACGAAGTCTTCGATCAGGCGGGTAAGCGTGTCGACTTCAAGTTGGTCGTGGGGAATCAGCATGGGCACCTCTGTGTAGGTAATGGCGCGATGCTACGGTGAATGAGGGTTATGGGCCAGTCTGAGGTTAAGACGCTGCCTGATCTGACCATTCGCGAGCAGGCTCGCTCCTACCGTTGGACACGCGTTGTCCGTGTGGAAGCGCGCCTGCCCGCGAACGCTATCTCAAGCCAAGCCTTAACTATCCGAACGCTGCCCCACCAGGCTGTCCACCGACGGCACCCGCGTTTCGCTTTCCATCTGCGCGTCATGCTCGATCTGATGACTGAAGTTATCCAGCGAAGCATTCGCCGGCTGAGCATCGCTGGCAAACACCGGCGGACTCAGAATGTAGGCACCGAGCAAGCGACTCAGCGCTGCCAGGCTGTCGATGTGCGTGCGTTCATAACCATGGGTGGCGTCGCAACCAAAAGCCAGCAGGGCAGTGCGAATATCGTGGCCGGCCGTCACCGCCGAATGCGCATCGCTGAAGTAATAGCGGAAGATGTCTCGGCGCACGGGCAGTTCATTCTCGCCGGCCAGGCGCAGCAGATGCCGTGACAAGTGGTAGTCGTAAGGCCCGCCGGAATCCTGCATCGCCACGCTCACCGCGTGCTCGCTGGAATGCTGGCCGGGGGCGACCGGGGCGATGTCGATGCCGACGAATTCGCTGACGTCCCACGGCAATGCCGCCGCCGCGCCGCTGCCGGTTTCCTCGGTAATGGTGAACAGCGGATGGCAATCGATCAGCAACTCCTGGCCGCTGTCGATGATTGCCTTGAGCGCCGCGAGCAGCGCGGCGACGCCGGCCTTGTCGTCGAGGTGACGGGCACTGATGTGGCCGCTTTCGGTGAACTCCGGCAACGGATCGAAGGCCACCACATCGCCGACACTGACGCCGAGGGATTCGCAATCTGCGCGCGTCGCGCAGTAGGCGTCCAGACGCAGTTCGATGTGATCCCAGCTGATCGGCATCTGATCCACTTCAGTGTTGAACGCATGCCCCGAGGCCATCAATGGCAATACGCTGCCGCGAATCACACCGGTGTCGGTGAACAGACTGACGCGACTGCCTTCGGCGAAGCGGCTCGACCAGCATCCGACCGGCGCCAGCGTCAGCCGACCATTGTCCTTCACGGCACGGACGGCGGCACCGATGGTGTCCAGGTGCGCTGAAACAGCACGGTCGGGGCTGTTCTTCTTGCCTTTGAGCGTGGCGCGGATGGTGCCACGACGGGTCATTTCGAAGGGGATGCCAAGTTCTTCCAGCCGCTCGGCCACGTACCGCACGATGGTGTCGGTGAACCCGGTGGGGCTGGGAATGGCGAGCATTTCCAGCAAGACTTTTTGCAGGTAGATCAGATCCGGTTCGGGAAGATGTTGGGTCATAGAAACTCCTGATGGTTGAAGGACTGATCGTTCCCATGCTCTGCGTGGGAATGCAGCCCGGGACGCCCTGCGTCCCATGGCGGACGCGTCGCGTCCGTGGAGTCATTCCCACGCAGAGCGTGGGAACGATCAGGAAAGGTTCAGACCGCTGGCTGGCTGTGCGGAAACAACAGATCCACAAACTTTTCAGCCGTCGGCTGCGGCTCGTGGTTGGCCAGGCCGGCCCGTTCGTTGGCTTCGATGAAAACGTACTCCGGTTGATCGGCCGCGGGCACCATCAGGTCGAGGCCGACCATTGGAATGTCCAGCGCCCGCGCCGCACGCACGGCGGCGTCGACCAAGGTCGGGTGCAGAATCCCGGTGACATCTTCGAGTATTCCGCCGGTATGCAGATTCGCGGTGCGGCGCACGAACAAATGCTCGCCGGCCGGCAGAACCGTGTCGTAGTTGTAACCGGCCGCGTGCAGGGTGCGTTCGGTTTCGTTATCCATCGGAATCTTGCTCTCGCCGCTCGTGGCCGCCTGCCGACGCCGGCTCTGCGCTTCGATCAGTGCGCCAATGGTGTGTTGACCATCACCGACCACTTCCGCCGGACGTCGAATCGCCGCTGCCACGACCTCGAACCCGATCACCACAATCCGCAGATCGAGACCTTCGTGGAAACTTTCCAGCAGCACACGGCTGTCGAACTGACGCGCCGCTTCGATGGCTTGCTGCACCTCTTCGATGCTCCGCAAATCCACCGCAACGCCTTGGCCCTGTTCTCCATCCAGCGGCTTGACCACCACCCGCTGGTGCTCATCGAGAAATTCCAGGTTGTCATCCGCGTTGCCCGCCAGTTGCTGCGACGGCAAGTTGAGACCGGCGGCCTTCAGCGCTTTGTGGGTCAGGCTTTTGTCCTGGCACAGGGTCATGCTGATGGCACTGGTCAGGTCGCTCAGGGATTCGCGGCAACGAATCCGCCGTCCGCCATAACTCAGTGTGAAAAGTCCCGCATCGGCGTCATCCACGTGCACATCAATGCCGCGTCGATGGGCTTCCTCGACGATGATCCGCGCATAAGGATTGAACGCCGCTTCCGGGCCAGGGCCGAGATACAGCGGCAGATTGATGCCGTTCTTGCGCTTGATGGCGAAGGTCGACAGGTTGCGAAAACCGAGTTTGGCGTAGAGGCTTTTCGCCTGACGGTTGTTATGCAGCACCGACAGGTCGAGGTAGCTCAAGCCACGGCTCATGAAGTGTTCGATCAAATGCCGCACCAGCACTTCCCCGACACCCGGACGCGAACAGTGTGGGTCGACCGCCAGGCACCACAAGCTGCTGCCGTTTTCCGGATCCTTGAACGCCTTGTGATGATTAAGACCCATGACGCTGCCGATCACCGCGCCGCTGTCCTCGTCCTCGGCCAGCCAGTAAACCGGTCCGCCTTGGTGGTGGGGCGTGAGCAGCTCGGGATCGATCGGCAACATGCCGCGAGCCTGGTAGAGCGTATTGATGCCTTGCCAGTCCGTTTCACTTTGTGCGCGACGGATGCGGAAGCCGCGAAACACCCGAGTAGCCTGGCGATAATCGCTGAACCACAGGCGCAGAGTGTCGGACGGGTCAAGAAACAGCTGCGCCGGCTCCAGCCCCAGAATCTGTTGCGGGGCGGCGACGTACAGCGCGATATCGCGCTCACCTGGTTGCTCGTTGAGCAACTCGCGGGCGAGGCTCGCCGGGTCGGGAAAGGTATGGCCGATCAGTAACCGGCCCCACCCGCAATGCACGGCAATCGGGTCGGCGGCCAGCGTGCTGCCGTCTTCGGCCAGGCGCGCCTGCAAGCGTTCATAGGATGGCGTCTGGCCGCGCAGCAAACGTTGGTTATAAGCCGTGGGATGAGCTTTCATCTATCAGATTCCTTGCTCGCTCAACCACAGGTTCAGAGCCGCCAATTGCCACAGCTTGGAGCCGCGCAGCGGGGTCAGTTGCCCTTGCGGGTCGGTGAGCAAGCGATCGAGCATGACCGGGTTGAACAGGCCGCGATCCTGGCTCGGATCCAGCAGCAGTTCGCGCACCCAGTTCAGCGTGTCGCCTTGCAAATGCTTGAGACCGGGCACCGGGAAGTAACCCTTTTTACGGTCGATCACTTCACTTGGGATGACCATCCGCGCCGCTTCTTTGAGCACTTGCTTGCCGCCGTCGGGCAGCTTGAATTTGCCCGGCACCCGCGCCGACAACTCAACCAGTCGATAGTCGAGAAACGGCGTGCGAGCCTCCAGGCCCCAGGCCATGGTCATGTTGTCGACACGTTTGACCGGGTCGTCCACCAGCATCACCGTGCTGTCCAGACGCAGGGCCTTGTCCACTGCTGCATCGGCGCCGGGCTGTGCGAAATGTTCCTTTACGAAGTCGCCGGCTGCGTCGTTGGCGGTCAGCCATTTCGGCTGCACGGTGGCGGCGTAGTCGTCGTAGCTGCGATCAAAAAATGCCTCCCGATACGCCGCATAGGGATCGGCCGCGCCATCCACTTGCGGATACCAGTGATAACCGGCGAACAATTCGTCGGCGCCCTGACCGCTCTGCACCACTTTGCAATGCTTGGCCACTTCTCGGGACAACAGATAGAAGGCGATGCAGTCGTGACTGACCATCGGTTCACTCATCGCCCGGAACGCGGCGGGCAATTGCTCGATGATTTCTTTTTCATCGATACGCAATTGATGGTGATGGGTGCCGTAGTGCTTGGCGATCAAGTCCGAATACTGGAATTCGTCGCCGCGCTCGCCGCCGGCATCCTGAAAACCGATGGAGAAGGTCGACAGGTTTTCCACGCCGACTTCGCGCAGCAACCCGACCAACATGCTCGAATCGACACCGCCGGACAGCAGAACACCCACATCCACCGCTGCACGCTGACGGATCGCCACGGCGTCGCGGGTACTGTCAAGAACGCGGTCGCGCCAGTCTTCCAGCGTCAGGTTTTTCTCGTCTTCATGGGGACCGTAAGGCAGCGTCCACCAGGTTTTCTGTTCGGTACGGCCATCGGCTTCGATACGCATCCACGTGGCGGGCGGCAGTTTTTCAATGCCGGCGAGCAACGTGCGTGGCGCAGGCACCACTGCGTGGAAATTCAGGTAATGGTTGAGCGCTACCGGATCGAGGATCGGATTGATGTCCCCACCCTTGAGCAGGGCCGGCAGTGCCGAGGCAAAACGCAAACGCTGGCCGGTGCGCGACAGGTACAACGGCTTCACGCCGAGACGGTCACGGGCGATGAACAGGCGCTGGGCGTCGCGCTCCCAGATGGCGAAAGCAAACATGCCGTTGAGCTTGGGGAGCAACGCTTCGCCCCAGGCGTGGTAGCCCTTGAGCAGCACTTCGGTGTCGCCACCGGAATAGAAGGCATAGCCGAGTTCTTCGAGTTCGGCACGCAGTTCAGGGAAGTTGTAAATCGCACCATTGAAGGCCAGGGACAAACCCAGTTGTCCGTCGGTCATCGGCTGCGCTGAACCGTCCGACAGATCCATGATTTTCAGGCGGCGATGGCCGAGGGCAATCGGCCCTTGGGCCTGGAAGCCCCATGCGTCGGGACCGCGAGGGGCCAGGTGATGGGTGATTCGTTCAACGGCTGCAAGGTCTGCAGGTTGATGATCAAAACGTAACTCGCCAGCTAATCCGCACATAAAATCCTTACCGGTTTTTCCGTTGGGGAGGGTGATTCAGTACCGCGCCCGAATGGCGGGTACTCTAAAACTGACCCGGCGCAGACGTGGGAGTTTTAGAACGATCAGTTATAAGCAATTCGGACGAACCTGGCTGGAGTTACCACAGAACGTGTAATCCGGTGGGGTAGAGGGTAATTACATTCATGGAAATTACTGCGGGTTAACCGGCCTGACGCAGATGCAGGCGCGGTTCGAGAAAGCACAGACGCTGAAGACGCGTTATTTGCCCCGGATCAGGCGCCGCAAGGCAAACCGGTTGGGATGACACGCCTCGGCCACGCTGCGGGGCAGCGGCAATGGCTCGTTTTCCAGCCAGGCTGCCAGCAATTCGCCGGACAACGGCGCGGTGATAAGGCCGCGTGAGCCGTGGCCACTGTTGACGTACAAACCGTCGAGCCAGGGGCAGGCGATCTCCGGCACTTGCCGGGCGTCCTTGCTCAACGCGGCATAGGCATGGAGAAAGGCATCGCGGCCGGCGAGGGGGCCGATGATCGGCAAGTAGTCGGGGCTGGTGCAGCGAAAGGCTGCACGACCCTGGAGTTGGTCGGGGTGCAGTTCATCGATACGCAGGCGCGAGAGCAGATCCGTGGAGATTTCTTCAAGCATCGCCAGGTTACCCAGGTGCTCGGCGGTGGACGGGGTCAGGTCATCACTGTGGAAATCGAAACTGGCACCCAGCGTGTGCTCGCCGAGTCGGGCAGGCGCCACATAACCTTCGGCGCAAACGACCGTCGCCAATGCCTTGCTCTGTTCGGTTTGTACCAGACGGGTGATTTGCCCGCGAATGCGTTTGAGCGGCAGTTCAGCGCTTTGCGCGAAACGCTGAATGTCGGCGGCACCGGCCAGTACCACTACGGGCGCGCTGGCGAGAAGACGTTCGCCGTCGAAGGCCTGCCATTGCTCATCGACTTTGCGCAGCTCAAGCACGTCGTGATGGCGCAGCAGTTTGACATTCGGTCGGCTGGCTTGCGCCTGGCACAAGGCTGGCGGATGCACCCAGCCGCCTTCGGGGTAAAACAGGCCGCCATGGGCCAGACCGATTCCGGCCTGTGTTTGTGCTTCAGGCTGGTCGAGCCATTGCAGCAGATCTTCAGGAAATGCGGCGGCGAGTTGCGCCTGACGCTCGGCTTCCTTGGCGTTGAACGCCAGTTGCAGCACCCCGCAATCATCCCAGTCAACCCCGCGTTGCAGGGTTTCGAGCAGGCGCCGGGTGTAGCCGAAACCGCTGACAATCATTTGCGACAGCGCGGTGCCGTGGGCAGACAGTTTCAAATAGAGGACACCTTGAGGATTGCCCGACGCTTCCCGGGCCACTGCGTCGTGCCGTTCCAGCAAGCTGACCTGCCAACCCCGTGCGGCAAGGGATGCCGCGCTGGCACAGCCGGCCAGTCCGGCGCCGATCACCAGCGCCCGGCGTTCAGCGGTAATTGGCGCGGGGCGGGCGAACCACGGTTTGTCCGGCGCGGGTGACGGAACATCGTGCGGCCAACCGAGAAACTCACCGCGCAGGATCTCCCATTTATGGCCGATGCCCGGCGTGCGCTTCATCTTGAATCCGGCTGCGTTGAGCAGCCGCCGAACCCAACCGGTGCTGGTAAAGGTGCTGATGGTCGAACCGGGCGCAGCCAGTCGCGCGAGTTCGGCAAACAGTTCGGCCGTCCACATATCCGGGTTTTTTGCCGGAGCAAAACCGTCGAGAAACCACGCGTCGATTTGCGCATCCAGTTGCGGCAATTGCTCCAGGGCATCGCCGATCAACAGCGTCAAAGTCACGCGGCCGCTGTCCAGCACGATTCGTTGAAAACCTTGATGGATCGCCACGTAGCGGGTCAGCAATTGATCCGCCAATGACTTGAGATCAGGCCACAGCGCAAGCGCCCGCTGCAGATCGCTAGGGCTCAACGGATATTTTTCGACACTGACAAAATGCAACCGTGCACCGGCCACGGCGTGTTGCTCGAACAGCTGCCAGGCGCAGAGAAAATTCAGCCCGGTGCCAAATCCGGTTTCACCGATCACCAATCGCCCGTCGTTCGGCAGCGCGGCAAAGCGTTCAGCCAAAAGGTTCTGTTCGAGAAACACGTAGCGCGTTTCATCCAGCCCGGACTTGTCGGAGAAATACACGTCATCGAACACACGCGAATGCGGGCGTCCCTGGTCGTCCCAGTCGAGTTGGGCGTGGGGCAATTCAGGTTTCATGGCGGGCTCGGCGATGGCAAGGCGCGCATTCTAGCCGATCCACGGCAAGGCTAGATGTGTGGTGGCCGGGGAGAGTTCTGTGAGGCCGAAAAGATCGCAGCCTTCGGTAGCTCTTACAAAGGAACGGCGTACACCCTGGAGCCCGAAGGCTGCGATCTTTTTTGGGCTACTTACTATCAAAGGATCCGCTAGTCTTGCAGAACCTTCCAAGGAGCCGTCCCATGTTCGAATCCGCCGAAATCGGCCACGCCATCGACAAAGACACTTATGAAGCCGAAGAGCCGGCCCTGCGTGAGGCGCTGCTCGAAGCCCAGTACGAATTGCAGCAGCAAAAACGCTTTCCGGTGATTGTGCTGATTAATGGCATTGAAGGCGCGGGCAAGGGCGAAACGGTCAAACTGCTTAACGAATGGATGGATCCGCGTCTGATCGAAGTCCGCACGTTCGATCAACAGACCGATGAGGAGCTGGCGCGGCCACCGGCCTGGCGTTATTGGCGGATGCTGCCGGCCAAGGGGCGCATGGGGATTTTCTTCGGCAACTGGTACAGCCAGATGTTGCAGGGGCGGGTGCATGGTTTGTTCAAGGATCCGCGACTGGATCAGGCGATCAACGCCGCCGAGCGTCTGGAGAAAATGCTTTGCGACGAAGGCGCGCTGATCTTCAAGTTCTGGTTTCACCTGTCCAAGAAGCAAATGAAGGCGCGCCTGAAGTCCTTGGCCGACGATCCGCTGCACAGCTGGCGCATCAGTCCACTCGACTGGCAGCAATCGCAAACCTACGACAAATTCGTCAAATATGGCGAGCGCGTGCTGCGCCGCACCAGCCGCGATTACGCGCCGTGGCATGTCATTGAAGGCAAGGACGCCAATTACCGCAGTCTGGCGGTCGGCAAGATTCTGCTGGAAGGTTTGCAAAGTGCGTTGAAGCGACCGAAAACCCAGACCCACGATGTCACGGCAGCGCCGCTGGGAATGGCGGTGGATCAGTTGAACCTGCTCGACAGCCTCAATTTGAACCAGCGGCTGGACAAGAAAGATTACGAAGAGCAACTGATCAACGAACAGGCGCGACTCTCCGGACTGATGCGCGATAAACGCATGCGTCGGCATGCGCTGGTCGCGGTGTTCGAAGGCAATGATGCGGCGGGCAAGGGCGGCGCGATTCGACGCCTGGCGGCAGCACTCGATCCGCGTCAGTACAACATCGTGCCGATTGCCGCACCGACCGAAGAAGAGCGGGCGCAGCCGTATCTTTGGCGTTTCTGGCGACACATTCCGGCGCGGGGCAAATTCACGGTGTTCGACCGCTCCTGGTACGGGCGCGTGTTGGTCGAAAGGATCGAAGGTTTCTGCAGTCCCGCCGACTGGCTGAGGGCGTACAGCGAGATCAATGACTTTGAAGAGCAGGTCGCCGACGCCGGTGTCATCGTGGTCAAGTTCTGGCTGGCCATCGATAAAGACACCCAGATGGAGCGGTTCAAGGAACGCGAAGAGATTCCGTTCAAGCGCTACAAGATCACCGAAGACGACTGGCGCAACCGCGAGAAGTGGGATGACTATCGCGCAGCGGTGGGCGATATGGTCGATCGCACCAGCACCGAAATTTCCCCGTGGACGCTGGTCGAGGCCAATGACAAGCGCTGGGCGCGGGTGAAAGTGTTGCGCACGATCAATCAGGCGCTGGAAGACGCCTTCGAGCGCTCCGGCAAGCAGGCGAAAAAACACAAGGGCTGATCCGATGGACACGCATACGCGAGGTGAATGATTGTCGCGGTCGGTAATGGGGTGGACTTATGCTCGAACCACTTCCAACCGATAACAACAATTGAGGTATGCCATGCGTGAAGTGGTGATCGTCGACAGCGTACGGACCGGCCTGGCCAAGTCCTTTCGCGGCAAGTTCAACCAGACCCGCCCGGACGACATGGCGGCGCATTGCGTCAACGCGCTGCTCTCGCGTAACGACATCGACCCGGCCAGCGTCGAGGATTGCATCGTCGGCGCGGGCTCCAACGAAGGCGCGCAGGGTTACAACATTGGCCGCAACGTGGCGGTGTTGTCGCGCCTGGGCACCGGCACTGCCGGCATGACCCTCAACCGCTTCTGTTCCTCGGGGTTGCAGGCGATTGCGATTGCCGCCAACCAGATCGCCTCCGGATGCAGCGACATCATTGTTGCGGGCGGCGTTGAGTCGATCAGCCTGACCATGAAAAGCGTCAACACCGATCACTTGATCAATCCGCTGCTCCAGCAACAGACTCCCGGCATCTATCACACCATGGGGCAGACCGCCGAAACAGTGGCGCGGCGTTATGGCGTCAGTCGTGCTGCACAGGATCTATATGCCTTGCAAAGCCAGCAGCGCACTGCTCAGGCGCAAGCGGCCGGGTTGTTCGATGACGAAATCGTGCCGATGTCAGTCAAGTATCGAGTGGAAGACAAAGCCACTGGTCAGGTGCAGATTCTGGATGGCGTTGTCGAGCGCGATGACTGCAACCGCCCGGACACCACGCTTGAAAGCCTTGCGTCGTTGAAACCGGTGTTTGCCGAGGACGGGTCGGTGACCGCCGGCAATTCGTCGCAGTTGTCCGACGGTGCCTCGATGACCCTGGTGATGAGCCTGGAGAAAGCCCTGCAACTGGGCTTGAAGCCGAAAGCGTTTTTCCGTGGTTTCACCGTGGCCGGTTGCGAGCCCGATGAAATGGGCATTGGCCCGGTGTTCTCGGTGCCGAAACTGCTCAAAGCCAAAGGTTTGCAAGTGGCTGACATCGATCTCTGGGAACTCAACGAAGCGTTCGCCTCGCAGTGCTTGTACAGCCGCGATCGTTTGGAAATCGACAACGCGAAATACAACGTCAACGGCGGCTCGATTTCCATCGGCCACCCGTTCGGCATGACCGGGTCACGGCAGGTAGGGCATCTGGTGCGTGAGTTGCAACGGCGCAATATGCGTTATGGCGTGGTGACCATGTGTGTTGGCGGCGGGATGGGGGCTACGGGGTTGTTTGAGGCGGTGCGTTAACCCTGAGAGGTTGACTGCCTGTTCTATAGCTATCGCGGGCAAGCCCGGCTCCCACAGGATTTATGGGATGACATCGGTTTTCGATGACGCCGAGAAACCTGTGGGAGTCGGGCTTGCCCGCGATGGAAGCACTGCGGATCAAGCCCTGGAATCCAGAAGCTGCATCCGCGCAATGTATGCCCGGATGCCCTGTTCGGTTCGCTGGGTACTGTCAAACGGCCCCTCAAGCGTGTCTTCCCGGGTGGTGAAATACAAATCACCGTTGACTCGGCAAATCCGTTCACTGCGAAATCGCATGGCGGGTGCGGCGTCCTGGGCGCGCATGGTTAACATGGCAAGTCTCCTGAAAGGCCATGGGTGTGTCGAATCAGCTTATGCCTGAAGCACTGGGTTCGCCCGGGCAGCCGATCAATGGCATTGCGCCAATAATCCGTTGCGACCTGCACAGTTTCAGGCGCGGCCGGAGCGCAACTGTCCCTGTGTCCCTTCGCTGGCTGCGCCTACACTGGCGGTTCTCGTCAGATCGCTTTGGGGTTGTCATGCATGTTTCATCGGGTCGCTGGGTATATGGATTATTTCTCGCCCTGCTGACCGCGTTTCTGTGGGGAATCCTGCCGATCAAACTCAAACAGGTGCTGCAAGTGATGGATCCGGTCACGGTGACCTGGTTTCGTTTGCTGGTGTCCGGCGGCTGTCTGTTCGTTTACCTGGCCTCGGTCAAGCGCCTGCCGAGCCGCAAAGTGCTGGGCCCCAAGGGCGGCTGGCTGGTGCTGATGGCGGTGCTCGGGCTGGTCGGCAATTACGTGCTGTATCTGATGGGTCTCAACCTGCTAAGCCCCGGCACGGCGCAACTGGTGGTGCAGATGGGGCCGATCATGTTACTGATCGCCAGCCTGTTCGTATTCAAGGAGCGTTTCAGTATCGGGCAGGGGATTGGCCTGCTGGTGCTGCTGATTGGCTTTGTGCTGTTTTTCAATCAGCGTCTGGCGGAGCTGCTCACTTCGCTGTCGGATTACACCGCCGGCGTCCTGCTGGTGCTGCTCGCCTCGACGGTCTGGACGTTCTACGCCTTGGGCCAGAAGCAATTGCTGACGGTATGGAATTCGTTGCAGGTGATGATGGTGATCTACCTATTCTGCGCCCTGTTGCTCACGCCGTGGGTACATCCGCTTGAAGCGTTGAGCCTGAGCCCGTTGCAGGGTTGGCTGCTGCTGGCGTGCTGCATGAACACCCTGATTGCCTACGGCGCGTTTGCCGAAGCGTTGGCGCATTGGGAGGCGTCGCGAGTCAGTGCAACATTGGCGATTACGCCGCTGGTGACATTCGGCGCGGTCGCGGTGGCGGCAACATGGTGGCCGGCATATGTGCACGCCGAGCAGATCAACGGTTTGGGCTATGGCGGCGCGGTGCTGGTGGTGCTGGGTTCGGCGCTGGTGGCGTTGGGGCCTTCACTGGTTGCCGGGTTGCGGGCGCGACGGGCGAAGATTGTGCCTGGCTGAACACCTTCATTACATCTTTTCGCGAGCGGGCTCGCGCCCACATGGATAGCAATTTCCTGCGGGAGCGAGCCTGCTCGCGAAAGCGGATTACCAAACTCAGCCCTTGGCGCCAGCCTCGATCATGTTCTCCGGCCGTACCCACGCATCAAACTCTTCATCGGTCAGATACCCCAGCTCCAGCGCTGCCTCTCGCAGGGTTTTCCCTTCGCTGTAAGCCTTCTTGGCGATTTCCGCCGACTTGTCGTAACCGATGTGTGGGTTCAACGCGGTCACCAGCATCAAGCCGCGTTCCAGATGGTTCGCCATGACTTCGGCGTCCGGCTCCAGGCCTGCGATGCAATGCTGCTGAAAGTTGCTGCAGCCATCGGCGAGCAGGCGGATCGATTGCAGCAGGTTGTGGATGATCACCGGTTTGAACACGTTCAGTTGCAGGTGACCCTGGCTGGCGGCAAAACCGATCGTCACGTCGTTGCCCAGCACCTGACAGGCGAGCATCGACAGCGCTTCGCATTGGGTCGGGTTGACCTTGCCCGGCATGATCGAGCTGCCCGGTTCGTTGGCCGGCAGTTTTACTTCGGCAAAACCCGCCCGTGGCCCGGAGCCGAGCAGGCGCAGGTCGTTGGCGATTTTCATCAGCGCCACGGCGAGGGTTTTCAAGGCGCCCGACAGTGTGACCAGCGGTTCATGGCCGGCAAGCGCAGCGAATTTGTTCGGCGCGGTGACAAATGGCAGGCCGGACAGCGCCGCCAGTTCCGCAGCAATGGCCTCACCGAAACCGTGCGGCGAGTTGAGTCCGGTGCCCACCGCCGTACCGCCCTGAGCCAGTTCGCAGACCGCCGGCACCGAGGCGCGGATCGCCCGTTCGGCATAATCCAGTTGCGCTATAAAGCCCGACAACTCCTGCCCGAAGGTAATTGGCGTGGCATCCATCATGTGGGTGCGGCCGGTCTTCACCAGTTTCATGTGACGCGCGGCCAGTTCGGCCAGGCCACCCGACAGCTCGGCGATGGCCGGCAGCAGTTGATCCTGCAAGGCGCGGGCCGTGGCAATGCTCATGGCGGTGGGGAAACAGTCGTTGGAACTCTGCGAGCGGTTGACGTGATCGTTCGGATGCACCGGCGTCTTGCCACCGCGCGGATTGCCGGCCAGTTCGTTGGCGCGGCCGGCGATCACTTCGTTGGCGTTCATATTGCTTTGAGTGCCACTGCCGGTCTGCCACACCACCAGCGGAAACTGGTCGTCATGTTGACCATCAAGCACTTCGTCGGCGGCCTGTTCGATCAGGCGGGCGATGTCGGCGGGCAGGTCGCCATTGCGGTCGTTGACCCGCGCGGCGGCTTTTTTGATCAGGGCCAGGGCGTGCAAGACCGGTAGCGGCATGCGTTCCTGGCCAATGGCGAAGTTGATCAGCGAGCGTTGCGTCTGAGCACCCCAGTAAGCGTCGTCCGGGACTTCGATCTGGCCCAGACTGTCGGTTTCGATACGGCTCATCGTGCACACTCCTGTTGGTCTGATTGCGCTGTTTAGGCCTGCGTCGGCCCGGGTGGTTCCATCGACCCGATTGTTGACCTCTTAAAGCCGTCCAATCAAGCGCGACAAGGGGCGGGGGTTGAGCGCCGGCGTTTTTTAGGCGCAGAATGGTCGCCCTTGGGGTTTTACCCCGCCTGCTAGAAAAGGAAACTCGATGACTCGTCTTCGTGCCATCTGTACCGCGGTAGCCCTGGTCTGTGCCAGTGGCCAGGTTCTCGCCGATACCGCCAGCCACAACGCCAGTGCCGAAGCTTTCCTGACCCTGGCGCACGCTGACAAACTGGGCACTCCGGTGTACATGCAAGTGCAGCAAATGTTCGCCCAGCGTTTTGAACAGACCAAAGCCCCGGAATCGAAAAAAGCCGTGCTGGAAACCTATCAGGCCAAGGCCAACGCCGCGCTCGATCAAGCCATTGGCTGGAACAAGCTGAAGCCGGACATGGTCAAGCTCTACACCACCAACTTCACTGAGTCCGAGCTCAAGGATCTGGTCGCGTTCTACCGGTCGCCGCTGGGCAAGAAAGTCCTGGAAAAAATGCCGCAGCTGACTCAGCAATCGGCGCAAATGACCCAGGCCAAGCTGGAAAGCGCCGTGCCGGTCGTCAACAAGTTGCTGGCTGACATGACCACCGAGCTGGATCCGAAAGGCGCCGCCGCACCGGCCAAGAAAAAGCCGTAACCGGAGTTTCACATGACCATGCAACAACGCATCGAATCGACGCTGAGCCTGCTCCAGCCCGAGCACCTGCAGGTGCTGGATGAAAGCCACATGCACAGTCGCGGGTTGCAGACGCATTACAAGGCTGTGGTGGTCAGCGCGCAGTTCGAGGGCCTGAACCGGGTCAAGCGCCACCAGAAAGTCTACGGCACGCTTGGCGAGCTGATGGGCGAGTTCCATGCGTTGGCGCTGCACACCTACACGCCACAGGAATGGGCAGAGGCGGGCGCTGCGCCGGCTTCGCCGACCTGTGCGGGAGGAGATCAGTCGTAAAAAGCTGCCAGCGGCAAGCGGCAAGATTGGAACGCGGCGCATCAGCTTGCCGCTTCAAGCTCGCCGCTCAAAGCTGCTTTTTGTTAGACTCCGCAACGCGCCGCTCACCCGGCGCGTTTTTTTTCGTATCCGGTTCACCCTTTGCGAGGGTAGCCACCTGGAGAATCACCCATGACACAACAGATTGTCGTGGCGGCACTGTATAAGTTCGTCACCCTCGAAGATTACGTAGACCTGCGCGAACCCTTGCTGCAGGCGATGCTCGACAACGGTATCAAAGGCACCCTGCTGATCGCCGAAGAAGGCATCAACGGCACGGTCTCCGGCAGCCGCGAAGGCATTGACGGGCTGCTCGCCTGGCTCAAGAACGACCCGCGCATGGACGATATCGATCACAAGGAATCGTACTGCGACGACCAGCCGTTCTACCGCACCAAGGTCAAGCTGAAGAAAGAGATCGTCACCTTGGGTGTCGAAGGCGTCGACCCGAACAAGAAGGTCGGCACCTATGTCGATCCGAAGGACTGGAATGCGCTGATCAGCGATCCTGAAGTGCTGTTGATCGACACCCGTAACGACTACGAAGTGTCGATCGGCACCTTCGAAGGCGCCATTGATCCGAAAACCACCAGTTTTCGCGAATTCCCAGACTATATAAAAGCCCATTTCAACCCGGCCGTGCACAAGAAGGTCGCGATGTTCTGCACCGGCGGCATCCGCTGCGAGAAGGCGTCGAGCTACATGCTCACCGAGGGCTACGAAGAGGTTTACCACCTCAAGGGCGGAATCCTGAAGTACCTCGAAGAGGTGCCGCAGGAGGAGACCAAATGGCAGGGTGACTGCTTTGTGTTCGACAACCGCGTGACCGTGCGTCATGACCTCAGCGAAGGCGACTACGATCAATGTCATGCCTGCCGCACGCCGGTCAGCGTTGAAGATCGTACCAGCGAACACTACGTCCCCGGCGTCAGTTGCCCGCACTGCTGGGACACGCTGAGCGAGAAGACCCGCCGCAGCGCCATCGATCGCCAAAAGCAGATCGAACTGGCCAAGGCCCGCAACATGCCTCACCCGATCGGCTACAACTATAAGCAAGCATCCACCGAGGCCTGAATCATGTCTGCGCGCCTGCTCTATGTAATGGATCCGATGTGTTCCTGGTGCTGGGGATTCGCCCCGGTCGCCAATGCATTGGTTGAGCAGGCGCAGGCCGCCGGGGTCGAGCTGCACCTGGTGGTTGGCGGCTTGCGCACCGGCAGCGGCTCGGCACTTGAACCGACCACCCGACGCTACATCCTTGAACACTGGCAAGCGGTCACCGAGGCCACCGGTCAGCCGTTCAAGCTTGAAGGCGCGCTGCCGGACGGTTTCGTCTACGACACCGAACCTGCCTGTCGCGCGTTAGTAACGGCGCGCAGCCTGGCGCCGGATTGCGCATGGAAACTGCTGGGCCTGATTCAACACGCGTTTTACGTCGAGGGCCGCGACGTCACTCAGGCCAGCGTGTTGGTCGAGCTGGCGGAACAGGCCGGCGTGCCGCGCATCGAGTTCGCCGAGTTGTTCGATCGTGCCGAACAGCATGTCGCTACCGAGGCCGATTTCACCTGGGTGCAGGATCTGGGCATCGCCGGATTTCCGACCTTGCTGGCCGAACGCAATGGTCAGTTGGCGTTGCTGACCAACGGCTATCAACCGCTCAGCGAGCTGTCACCGTTACTCGGTCGCTGGCTGGAGCGTGCCGCCTGTGCCTGACCTGCCCGATGACACGCCAGCGGTAAAGCGTGTCGACCGGCTGAGCTGGGCGGAAGTCCGCCGCCTGGCCCTTCATCATAAAAAATCCCTGTGGATCGCCAATGGCGTCGCCGTACTGGCGACGTTATGCAGCGTGCCGATCCCGTTGCTGCTGCCGCTGCTGGTGGACGAAGTCCTGCTCGGCCATGGCGATGCCGCGCTGAAAGTCATGAACCATGCGTTGCCTTCAATGTGGCAGCAAGCCGCCGGTTACATCGGCCTGATGCTGCTGGTGACCTTGACCCTGCGTTGCTGCGCCCTGTGTTTTGGCGTATTGCAGGCGCGGCTGTTTGCCCGGTTGGCCAAGGACATCGTCTATCGCATTCGCATACGGTTGATCGAACGGCTCAAGCGCATCTCCCTCGGCGAATACGAAAGTCTGGGCAGCGGCACCGTGACCACGCACCTGGTCACCGATCTCGACACCCTCGACAAATTCGTTGGCGAAACCCTCAGTCGTTTTCTCGTGGCGATGCTGACCCTGGTCGGCACCGCGAGCATTCTGATGTGGATGCACTGGAAACTGGCGCTGCTGATCATGCTGTTCAACCCGCTGGTGATCTACGCCACGGTGCAGTTGGGCAAGCGGGTCAAGCACCTGAAAAAACTGGAGAACGACAGCACCTCTCGGTTTACCCAGGCGTTGAGCGAAACCCTTGATGCGATTCAGGAAGTGCGTGCCGGCAATCGTCAGGGCTTTTTTCTCGGGCGGCTCGGGTTGCGCGCGCAAGAAGTTCGCAACTACGCCGTCAATTCTCAGTGGAAGACCGATGCGTCCAACCGGGCCAGCGGCTTGCTGTTCCAGTTTGGCATCGACATTTTCCGGGCGGCGGCGATGCTTACGGTGCTGTTTTCCGACCTGTCGATCGGCCAGATGCTCGCAGTGTTCAGTTACCTGTGGTTCATGATCGGCCCGGTCGAGCAGTTGCTGAATCTGCAATATGCCTATTACGCCGCCGGCGGTGCGCTGTCGCGAATCAACGAGCTGCTGGCCCGCGCCGACGAGCCGCTATATCCAGGCGGTGTCGATCCGTTCAAGGGGCGCGAAACCGTGGGCATACAGATTCAGGGCTTGAGTTTCGGCTATGGCGACGAGTTGGTGCTGGACAAGATGGATCTGTCCATCGCCCCGGGCGAGAAGGTGGCGATCGTTGGCGCCAGCGGCGGTGGCAAAAGTACCTTGGTGCAGTTGCTACTGGGTTTGTACACGCCGTTGGCCGGCACCATTCGCTTCGGCGGATCGACCCAGCAGGAAATCGGCCTGGAAACCGTGCGTGAGAACGTCGCCGTGGTGCTACAGCATCCGGCGCTGTTCAACGATACCGTGCGGGCCAATCTGACCATGGGCCGCACGCGTAGCGATGAAGCCTGCTGGCAGGCGCTGGAAATCGCCCAGCTCGAAGCGACCATTCGCGGACTGCCTGACGGACTGGACAGTGTCGTCGGACGCTCCGGCGTGCGTTTGTCGGGTGGTCAGCGCCAACGCCTGGCAATTGCGCGGATGATCCTTGCCGAGCCGAAAGTGGTGATCCTCGACGAGGCCACGTCGGCACTGGATGCCGCCACTGAATACAACCTGCATCAGGCGATGGCGCGGTTCCTTAATGGCCGCACCACGCTGATCATTGCCCATCGGCTGTCCGCCGTGAAACAAGCCGATCGCGTGCTGGTTTTCGATGGCGGGCAGGTCGCCGAGGATGGCGATCATCAGCAATTGATTGCCGAAGGTGGCCTGTACGCCAAACTTTATGGGCATTTGCAGCGTTTGTAAGTGATCGTCGCTTGCTTGATGGGGGAACGCCTCCTAGTCTTGGGGGGTTGGTCTGATCGGAAAGGATGATCAGGCAGTGCCTTCAAGGAATTCCATGAATCAAATGCGGACTCTCGGAACGCCACGGCTGTTAGGCATCGTTTGGCCATTCATCGCCGTCGTGTTGTTCCAAGCGCTGTTAGGTGGTGTCAGCCTGTATGTCCTGTCGGCTGTTCGCGGTTATGTCGCTGGCGAGAGCTTGTGGTCCAAGGGCCAGAAAGACGCCATCTACTACCTCAATTTGTACGCCGACAGCCGCGACGAGGCCATTTTTCTCAAATTCAAAGCGGCGATTGCCGTTCCCCAGGGCAGCCATCAATTGCGTCTGGCGCTTGATCGCGAGCCGCCGGATCTGCAAGCCGCCCGTGAAGGGATTCTGCAGGGTGGCAATCATCCGGACGACGTTTCCAGCCTGATCTGGCTTTACCTCAATTTCCGCCATTTCAGTTACCTCGAAACCGCCATCGATCGCTGGACAGTGGGTGACGCCTACCTGGTGCAGCTGGACGACGTCGCCCAGGAGATGCATGAGCGTATCGAGGCCAATGTCGCATCCCCTGCGGATATCCAGGATTGGAAAAGGCGTATTTTTTCCATCAATGACGCCGTGACGCCCGCCGCCAGAGCCTTCAGCGATGCCTTGGGCGAAGGCTCGCGGATGATCATGCGTTTGCTGCTGTTCACTAACCTGGCGACGGCCCTCGGGCTGATCGCACTGGCGTTGTTGCGCACGCACAAGTTGCTCAAGCAGCGGCATGCATTCGCCGAGGCGCTGCAACTGGAGAAGGATCGGGCGCACATTACCTTGCAATCAATCGGTGACGGGGTCATCACCACTGATGTGAACGGCGCGATTGAATACATGAATCCGGCCGCCGAAGCCCTGACTCACTGGAAAGCCGAGCAGGCGACTGGCCTGCCGCTGGCTGCTCTGTTCAATTTGCTCGACGACAATGCTCAAGCGGAAGGCCAGACACTGATCGAGCACATTCTCAGCGGACGCCTGATGGGGGGCAGCGAACACTCCAAGCTTATCCAGCGCCTGGACGGCAGCACCGTGTCAGTCACGCTGGTCGGTGCGCCGATTCGTCACGCGGAAAAAATCTGCGGCACGGTGCTGGTACTGCACGACATGACACAGGAGCGGCAATACATCGCCAATCTGTCCTGGCAGGCCACCCACGATGCCTTGACGGGGCTGGCCAACCGGCGGGAATTTGAATATCGCCTGGAGCAGGCGCTGCACAATCTCACACGCCAGTCGGGGCGGCATGCACTGATGTTCCTCGATCTCGATCAATTCAAGCTGGTCAACGACACGTGCGGTCATGCTGCGGGGGATGAACTGCTTCGGCATATCTGCGCGCTGTTGCAATCCGGTTTGCGCGAGGGTGACACGCTGGCGCGATTGGGCGGGGACGAGTTTGGCATCCTCCTGGAAAACTGCGCGCCGGAAGCGGCGGAGAAAATTGCCGAAAGCCTGCGCCACACTGTGCAAAACCTGCATTTCGTGTGGAAGGGACGGCCGTTTCTGACAACGGTGAGTATCGGTCTGGTACACATTGCACAAACCCCGACCACCCTTGAAGCGTCCCTGCGCGCCGCCGACATGGCGTGCTACATGGCCAAGGAAAAGGGTCGCAATCGGGTTCAGGTGTATCACGCCGACGACTCCGAGCTGTCCCTGCGCTTTGGTGAAATGGCCTGGGTTCAGCGCTTGCATATGGCGCTGGAGGAAAACCGCTTTTGTTTGTACGCGCAGGAGATCGCCGCGTTGGGCCCGGCGGCGGCCGCACGAGGCGGGCATATCGAAATTCTGTTGCGGCTGCATGACGAGGCCGGCCGGATGATCCTGCCGGACAGTTTCATTCCGGCCGCCGAACGTTATGGATTAATGCCGTCGCTCGATCGTTGGGTCGTGCAAAACGTATTCAAGGTTATTGCGCAATGTATAGAACAAGAGCGCAACGGTTCATTGGCAATGTGTGCGATTAATCTGTCAGGCATTACTATAGGAGATGACGCGTTTTTGCACTTCTTGCGTGAACAGTTTGATACTTATTCAATCCCGCCTGAAATGATTTGTTTTGAAATTACTGAAACTAGTGCGATTTCAAATTTGGGCAGTGCAATAAAATTTATTAATGAACTCAAAAGCTTAGGCTGTTATTTCTCGCTTGATGACTTTTGCGCCGGTATGTCTTCATTCGCCTACTTGAAACATTTACCTGTAGACTTCCTCAAGATCGACGGGAGTTTCGTAAAGGATATGCTGGACGACCCGATTAACCGCGCCATGGTCGAAGTGATCAATCACATCGGCCATGTCATGGGTAAACAGACGATTGCCGAGTTTGTCGAAACAACCCAGATAGAACAGGCATTGCTCGAAATCGGTGTTGATTATGCTCAGGGATATGTGATCGAACGGCCGCAGTTGTTTACATGCGACAGTTTGCAGAGCCGCCCCGCAAGAGCACAGCCTTTGTTGTTCAGGGCGCCTGGCACGTTCCGTTGAAACTCTTGCCGGTCGAGACAATCACAAATCAAAAGGAGCCGAACAGTGATCGACACATTCGTTAGAACCGGGCCACTCATGGAAGCTGCTAGTTATCCCGACTGGGCACAACAGTTGATCAAGGATTGCAGCGAGAGCAAACGCCGGGTTGTCGAGCATGAACTTTATCTGCGCATGCGTGATAACAAGCTCAGCGCCAGAACCATGCGCCAATATCTCATTGGTGGCTGGCCCGTCGTTGAGCAATTTGCGTTGTACATGGCGCAGAACCTCACCAAAACAAAATTCGCCCGTCATCCCGGCGAAGACATGGCGCGACGCTGGTTGATGCGCAATATCCGCGTGGAACTGAACCACGCCGATTATTGGGTACATTGGAGTCGCGCACACGGTGTCAGCCTCGAAGATCTTCAGGCACAGCAAGTGCCGCCGGAGCTGCACGCGCTGAGCCACTGGTGCTGGCACACCAGTTCGTCGGACTCGCTGATCGTCGCCATTGCCGCCACCAACTATGCGATCGAGGGTGCGACGGGGGAGTGGTCAGCGGTGGTCTGCTCAACGGGTGTGTACGCTGCGGCGTTCCCTGAAGAGGATCGCAAGCGGGCGATGAAATGGCTGAAAATGCACGCCCAATACGATGACGCCCATCCGTGGGAAGCGCTGGAAATCATCTGCACCCTGGCCGGTTTGAACCCGACGAAGGCATTGCAGGAGGAGCTGCGACAGGCCGTCTGCAAGAGTTACGACTACATGTATCTGTTTCTTGAGCGCTGTATGCAGCTTGAAATGGCAGAACGCGTCGTAGTCGGACGTGAACGGCGGGCACTGGCCGAAAGCTGATCCAATGCACTAAAAAATGTGGGAGCGAGCCTGCTCGTGAAGGGGTGCATCAGCCGACAACATTTTGGCTGATGCACCGATTTCGCGAGCAGGCTCGCTCCTGCAGTTGTTTGTGGAGTGTCTGAAATCAGCCTGCCATGGTCAGGCGGTTGCGACCCTCTCGCTTGGCCACGTACAGCGCGCTGTCGGCCCGGCGCAGCAAGCTGTCCGCGGACTCACTGGGTAACAGCGTCGAGCATCCGAGACTCACGGTCAGCTCGATCAATTTGCCATCGGCGTAATGATCCTGATTTTGCGCCGCCTGGCGCAGTCGCTCGCCGACCAGTGCGGCCGCATCCCGACTGGTGTTCGACAGCAAAATCAAAAACTCTTCCCCGCCATAACGAAACACCATGTCGACATTGCGCAACTGGCCTTTGATCGATGCGGCTACGGCTTTGAGCACTTCATCGCCCGCGCTGTGGCCATGGCTGTCGTTGACATCCTTGAAGTGGTCAATATCGAGCATCAGCAGCGACAACGGTTGAAGATGCCGGCGCGCCATTTCGATTTCCCGATGCAGGGTCTGTTCCATGGCAATGCGATTGCCGGTACCGGTCAACGGGTCGCGTAATGCGCTTTGGGTCGCAGCGCGATAGAGCAGGGCATTGCGCATCGGATACAACAACGCCGAGAGCAATGACTCCAGGTTGCCCTGTTCATGCTCGCTAAAGCGTTGATTGCGGCGAAATATCAGTTCGCCCAACTGTTCGCCGTCATGACTGAGGCTGTAGCTGACCGAGTGACGACCGCGAACGCCGAACTCCAGCCTCAGGTCGCTGCCCTGATGTTGATAGACCAATGCGTCCAGCGGCACAAGCGCCTGTATCTCGCGGAAAAACAAACCAAGGATGCGTTGCGGTTCAAGGCTGGTTTGCAGTTGTTGACTCAGCTGCTGGCGCAATTGTGCAAGGCTTGCGGGCCGCTCCAGACGCGCTGGTTGCTGACCGATGCCCAGGCGTTGCAATTTGGCGCTGTCGAAGTCAATTGCATTGGTCTGGGAGGGTGATTTCATTATGGCGTGAGCCCCTAGGCAGTAAGGCTGTCTTACAGGCTGGGTGAGAGCGGCTAAGGGCTGCGCGTCGTACTGATCCATCAGTCCCGTAGGACATTTGTTTCAAGTTTAGTCTGCCTGATGGCGAATAGTCAGCTATCCAATCAGGCGTCGCGCCACAGCCTTCTCACGGCTTGTTATGAACAGAATTAGAGCGAAAGTCGTGCCATTCCGTTCAGGTTTATTCAAAGTCGTTGAGAATCAATAAGTTGAGAAAATATTTGAAGTGGCAGCGCTAGATATTTGACTGACTTGGCGAACGTAGAGGCGGCAATATCGTGCCGCGACGGGAACCCGTCACGGCACAAAATGCGACGTATGGCATTACTGGGCGTTGAACGCCTGGCCATTGATGCCCGTGCTGTCGGGGCCCATCAGATAGAGATAGACCGGCATGATCTCTTCAGGCGTCGGGTTATTCAGCGGGTTTTCACCGGGATAAGCCTGCGCGCGCATGCTGGTGCGCGTGCCGCCGGGGTTGATGCTGTTGGCGCGTACCGGCGCGACGGTGTCGACCTCGTCGGCCAGGGTTTGCATCAAGCCTTCAGTGGCGAACTTGGAAACACCATAGGCGCCCCAGTAAGCCCGGCCTTTACGCCCGACGCTGCTGGAGGTGAACACCACCGACGCGTCCTGTGAAAGCTTGAGCAATGGCAGCAACGTGCTGGTGAGCATGAACATGGCGTTGACGTTAACGTGCATGACGCGCATGAAGTTCTCGCCGGACAACTGCTCGATCGGCGTGCGCGGGCCGATGATCGAGGCGTTGTGCAGCAGGCCGTCGAGACGGCCGAATTCGTTCTCGATCATCGCCGCCAGCTCATCGTATTGATGGGGCAGGGCGGTCTCCAGGTTGAACGGAACCACTACCGGCTGCGGATGCCCGGCCGCTTCGATCTCGTCATAGACCTGACTCAGATTGGCTTCGGTCTTTCCCAGCAACAGCACGGTGGCGCCGTGGGCTGCGTAAGTCTTGGCGGCGGCCGCACCGATGCCACGACCGGCGCCGGTGACCAGAATGACCCGATCCTTGAGCAATTCGGGGCGAGCGGAGTAATCGAACATAAAAACCTCTTAAATCAGTAACCGAAGGCTTGCAGGAGCAGGGCGCAGTCAGCAACCACACAACGCGCTATCCAGCACCTTGCGCAACTCCAGCGGATGATCCACCACCGCATCCGCACCCCAATGCCGCGGATTGTCATCCGGATGGATGTAGCCAAACGTTACGGCACAAGTCTTGGTGCCCGCATCGCGGCCCGACTCGATGTCCCGCAAGTCATCACCGATGAACAGTACAGTGGACGGATCAAGGTCGAGCATTTTGCAGGCAAGAATCAGCGGCTCCGGATCCGGCTTGCTGTTCTTCACATGATCCGGGCAGATCAGCACTGCCGAACGCTCGGCCAGGCCAAGTCGTTGCATGATCGGCTCGGCGAAACGCACAGGCTTGTTGGTGACCACGCCCCAGATCAGATTCGCGCGCTCGATGTCCACCAGCAACTCGGCCATGCCGTCGAACAGTTTGCTGTGCACGGCGCAACCCACGAGGTAGCGCTCAAGGAATTCCTGACGCAATTGCTCGAAACCCGGGGATTCCGGATCCATCGAAAACGTCACCGCGACCATGGCTTTGGCACCGCCGGAGATCTCGTCGCGAATGTGCTGGTCGTTGATCGGCGGCAAGCCGCGATCCGCGCGCATCGCCTGGCAAATGGCGATGAAGTCCGGCGCCGTGTCGAGCAAGGTGCCGTCCATGTCGAAGAGAACTGCTCTGATAGCCATCGGCTTACTCCTCGCGCAGGGTCTGGATCATGTAGTTGACGTCAACGTCCGCCGCCAGTTTGTAGTGTTTGGTCAGCGGGTTGTAGGTCAGGCCGATGATGTCTTTTACGGTGAGGCCGGCGATACGGCTCCAGGCGCCCAGCTCGGAGGGGCGGATGAATTTCTTGAAGTCGTGGGTGCCGCGTGGCAGCAACTTCATGATGTATTCGGCGCCGATGATCGCAAACAGGTACGCCTTCGGGTTGCGATTGATGGTCGAGAAAAACACTTGGCCGCCAGGCTTGACCATGCGGAAGCAAGCGCGGATGACCGACGACGGATCAGGCACGTGTTCGAGCATTTCGAGACAGGTGACCACATCGAACTGCTCCGGCATTTCTTCAGCGAGGTCTTCGGCGGTGATCTGCCGGTACTCGACACTCACGCCGGATTCCAGTTGATGCAGTTGCGCGACCGCCAGCGGCGCTTCGCCCATGTCGATGCCCATCACGGTGGCGCCACGTTGGGCCATGGCTTCGCTGAGGATGCCGCCGCCGCAACCGACGTCGAGGACTTTTTTGCCGGCCAGATTGACCCGCTCATCAATCCAGTTGACGCGCAACGGGTTGATGTCGTGCAGCGGCTTGAACTCGCTTTCACGATCCCACCAGCGATGGGCAAGGGCCTCGAATTTGGCGATTTCGGCGTGGTCGACGTTACTCATGGTCATTCCTCGAAAAACTTGAAAAAGGTTGTAGCCCCGGAACTCTGTCCGGGGTTTTTACGATTCGGTGTGACCGCTGATGCGCTGGCCCCAGGCTTTGGCGGTGGCGATCAGTTGTTGTTCATCAAGGCGCGTCAGGCGCCGGTCGTCGAGCAATTGTTTGCCGGCGACCCACAAATGCTTAACGCAGTCGCGGCCGGTGGCATAGATAAGCTGCGACACCGGGTCATAGACCGGTTGCTGCGCCAGTCCGGACAAATCAAAGGCGACGATGTCTGCCGCCTTGCCGATTTCCAGCGAACCGGTCTGCGCTTCGATCCCGAGGGCGCGGGCGCCGTTGAGCGTGGCCATGCGCAAGGCGCGGTGGGCATCCAGTGCGGTGGCCGAGCCGGCAACGGCTTTGGCCAGCAACGCAGCGGTACGGGTCTCGCCGAGCAGATCGAGATCATTATTGCTCGCCGCGCCATCGGTGCCGACGGCGACGTTGACCCCAGCCTGCCACAGACGCTCCACCGGGCAGAAGCCGCTGGCCAGTTTCAGGTTCGATTCCGGGCAATGGATCACGCTGGTGTTGCTTTCTACCAGCAGCGCAAGGTCGTCCTCGCTGATCTGGGTCATGTGCACGGCCTGGAAGCGCGGGCCGAGCAGGCCCAGTCGACCGAGGCGCGCCAGCGGGCGTTCGCCGTTCTGCTCGACCGCTTGCTGCACTTCGAAAGCGGTTTCGTGGACGTGCATATGGATCGAGGCGTCGAGCTCTTCGGCAATGACGCGGATTTTTTCCAGATTCTCGTCGCCCACGGTGTAGGGTGCGTGAGGGCCGAAGGTGATCTTGATGCGCTCGTGATGCTTGAGATCGCCGAACAGCTCGACGCCCTGACGAATGGCTTCGTCGGCGCTGGCGGCACCCGGAATGGGAAAATCGAGGATCGGAATGGCAATCTGCGCGCGGATACCGCTGTTGTGCACGCGCTCGCTGGCAACCTTCGGGAAGAAATACATGTCAGAAAAACAGGTGATGCCACCTTTTATCTGTTCGGCGATGGCCAGGTCGGTGCCATCACGGACGAAATCTTCATCGACCCATTTGCCCTCGGCAGGCCAGATGTGGTTTTCCAGCCAGGTCATCAACGGCAGATCATCCGCCAGACCACGGAACAGCGTCATCGCCGCGTGACCGTGAGCATTGATCAGACCCGGACTGAGCAAGACGTCCGGCAATTCGCGAGTTTCAGTGGCGTTGCACTTCAGCGCCTCAGCGCGCGGGCCGATAAACACGATGCGACCGTCACGGATGCCCAGGCAATGCTCTTTGAGCACCACGCCAGCGGGTTCGACAGGAACGAGCCAGGTCGGCAGCAACAATAAATCGAGCGCAATGGCAGGTTTCGGCATCGAGGGTCGGTTCCAGTGCTTTTGTGAAGGATGGCGAAGTATACCCGAGCGTCTTCGCGGGGGGCTCGCTATAATCGGCGGCTTTTGTTCATAAGTGCGGGGGTTGGGATGCGCGATCGACTGTTGGCTGCAGAGAAAGTGAAGGCCATCGATTGGCGTGATGGCGCCCTGTACCTGCTCGATCAGCGCATTCTGCCGTTCGAGGAAAACTGGATTGCCTACACCAGTGCAGCGGGCGTGGCCGAAGCCATTCGTTCTATGGTGGTGCGCGGTGCGCCAGCCATCGGCATCAGTGCGGCCTATGGCATCGTGCTGGCAGCGCGTACGCGAATTGCCGAAGGGGGCGACTGGTATGCGGCGCTGGAAGAGGATTTCATGCTGCTGGCCGATTCCCGTCCTACAGCCGTCAACCTGTTCTGGGCGCTGGGTCGCATGCACGATCGGCTGGATCGCCTGAAAGAAAACGCCGATCCACTGGCGGCGCTGGAAGCCGAAGCCCTCGCGATCCATGAAAGTGATCGCGAAGCCAACCTGACCATGGCGCAACTGGGCGTTGATCTGATTCGCAAGCATCAGGGCAATGCTCAGGCCATCCTCACGCACTGCAACACCGGCGCACTGGCGACCGGCGGTTTCGGCACGGCGCTGGGCGTGATTCGCGGCGCGTTCCTGGAAGGCATGGTCGAGCGCGTCTACGCCGACGAAACCCGTCCGTGGCTTCAAGGGTCGCGTCTGACTGCGTGGGAACTGGCCAATGAAGGGATTCCGGTGACGCTGAACGCTGACTCCGCAGCCGCGCACATCATGAAAACCAAAGGCGTGACCTGGGTGATCGTCGGCGCTGACCGGATCACCGCCAACGGCGACGTCGCCAATAAAATCGGTACTTATCAACTGGCGGTCAATGCCATGCACCACGGCGTGCGTTTCATGGTGGTGGCGCCGAGTTCGACCATCGACATGAACCTGGCCAGCGGCGATGACATTCCGATTGAGGAGCGTGACGGTGCCGAACTGCTGGAAGTCGGCGGCAAGCGTGTGGGTGCCGACGTCGAGGCATTCAACCCGGTGTTCGATGTCACCCCGGCTGACTTGATCGACGCCATCGTCACCGAAAAAGGCATCGTCGAACGCCCCGACACCGCGAAAATGGCCCAGCTCATGTGCCGCAAACGCCTGCATTGATTGGCCTTGGCGTTTGAGCGGGCCCATCGCTGGCAAGCCAGCTCCCACAGGAATCGAGTGATCACGCAACCTGTGGGAGCTGGCTTGCCAGCGATGAGGCCGTATAAGTCAATAAACATCCCCGAATAGATCTCAATTTGAGCATTCGATGCATCTCTAAGCCTCTCTCGTCCCCGTCAAGCCTGTCACCGGTCAACTAACTATGCTCCATGCGCGTCTGGGGGATAGGTGCGTGGCGGCTCTTGTGATAACATCCGGCGTTTTCCGAGACAGCCCTGCGGGGTTGTCTTCACTGCGCAAATCCAGGGTCAACTTGTTGATTTGTCGTAAGTCGGTGCATGGCACTCAGCCTGCATCGACGAGCTTCGTTGATCCCATATGGAAATGACGAAGTTTCACCAGAAAAAGGAATCAGGCTTCTCATGGGCGAACTGGCCAAAGAAATCCTCCCGGTCAATATCGAAGACGAGCTGAAACAGTCCTACCTCGACTACGCGATGAGCGTGATCGTCGGCCGTGCACTGCCGGATGCGCGCGATGGCCTCAAGCCCGTGCACCGTCGCGTGCTGTTCGCGATGAGCGAGCTGGGCAACGACTTCAACAAGCCGTACAAGAAATCTGCCCGTGTCGTCGGTGACGTGATCGGTAAGTATCACCCGCACGGTGACACTGCGGTGTACGACACCATCGTCCGCATGGCCCAGCCTTTCTCCCTGCGCTACCTGCTGGTTGACGGTCAGGGCAACTTCGGTTCGGTGGACGGCGACAACGCTGCGGCCATGCGATACACCGAAGTCCGCATGACCAAGCTGGCGCACGAGCTGCTGGCCGACCTGCATAAAGAAACTGTGGACTGGGTGCCGAACTACGACGGCACCGAAATGATCCCGGCGGTCATGCCGACCCGTATTCCCAACCTGTTGGTCAACGGCTCCAGCGGTATCGCCGTGGGCATGGCGACCAACATTCCGCCGCACAACCTCGGTGAAGTCATCGACGGTTGCCTGGCGCTCATCGACAATCCCGAGCTGACGGTCGACGAGTTGATGCAATACATCCCCGGCCCGGACTTCCCGACCGCCGCGATCATCAACGGTCGCGCCGGTATCATCGAAGCCTACCGCACCGGTCGCGGGCGCATTTACATGCGTGCCCGCTCGACCATCGAAGACATCGACAAGGTCGGTGGCCGCCAGCAGATCGTCATCACCGAACTGCCGTACCAGTTGAACAAGGCGCGTCTGATCGAGAAGATCGCCGAGCTGGTTAAAGAGAAGAAGCTCGAAGGCATCACCGAACTGCGCGACGAATCCGACAAGGACGGCATGCGCGTCGTGATCGAGCTGCGTCGCGGCGAAGTGCCTGAGGTGATTCTCAACAACCTCTACGCCCAGACTCAATTGCAAGCGGTGTTCGGTATCAACATCGTCGCGTTGATCGACGGCCGTCCACGCATCCTGAACCTCAAGGATCTGCTGGAAGCCTTCGTTCGCCACCGTCGCGAAGTGGTTACCCGACGCACCGTGTTCGAACTGCGTAAAGCCCGCGAGCGTGGTCACATTCTCGAAGGCCAGGCCGTTGCCCTGTCGAACATTGATCCTGTCATCGCCCTGATCAAGGCCTCGCCAACGCCGTCGGAAGCCAAAGAGGCGCTGATCAGCACCCCTTGGGAATCGTCCGCCGTGGTGGCGATGGTTGAGCGTGCCGGCGCCGATTCGTGCCGTCCCGAGAACCTCGATCCGCAATACGGTCTGCGTGAAGGCAAGTACTTCCTGTCGCCGGAACAGGCGCAAGCCATTCTCGAACTGCGTCTGCATCGCCTGACCGGTCTGGAACACGAGAAGCTGCTGGCCGAGTATCAGGAGATCCTCAACCAGATCGGCGAGCTGATCCGCATCCTCAACAGCGCCGTGCGCCTGATGGAAGTGATCCGCGAAGAGCTGGAAGTGATCCGCGCCGAATACGGCGACGTGCGTCGCACCGAAATTCTCGATGCCCGTCTCGACCTGACCCTGGGTGACATGATCCCGGAAGAAGAGCGCGTCGTGACCATCTCCCACGGTGGCTACGCCAAGACCCAGCCATTGGCTGCGTATCAGGCTCAGCGTCGTGGCGGTAAAGGCAAATCGGCGACCGGCGTCAAGGATGAGGACTACATTGCTCACCTGCTGGTCGCGAACAGCCACACCACGCTGCTGCTGTTCTCCAGCAAAGGCAAGGTGTACTGGCTGAAGACCTACGAGATCCCGGAAGCATCGCGCGCCGCCCGTGGTCGTCCGCTGGTCAACCTGCTGCCGCTGGATGACGGTGAATACATCACCACCATGTTGCCGGTCGAGGAATACACCGAAGGTCACTACATCTTTATGGCGACCGCACTCGGCACCGTGAAGAAGACCCCGCTGGAATCCTTCAGCCGTCAGCGCAGCGTCGGTCTGATCGCGCTGGAGCTGGATGAAGGCGACGTGCTGATCTCCGCAGCCATCACCGATGGCGAGCGTGAAGTCATGCTGTTCTCCGACGGTGGCAAGGTGACCCGCTTCAAGGAATCCGACGTTCGCGCCATGGGCCGTACCGCTCGCGGTGTTCGCGGCATGCGTCTGCCGGAAGGCCAGAAGCTGATTTCCATGCTGATCCCGGAAGAAGGCAGCGAGATCCTCACCGCCTCTGCACGTGGTTACGGCAAGCGTACGGCCATCAGCGAGTTCCCTGAATACAAACGTGGCGGTCAGGGCGTGATCGCCATGGTCAGCAACGAGCGTAACGGCCGTCTGGTCGGCGCAGTCCAGGTGCTCGACGGCGAGGAAATCATGCTGATTTCCGACCAGGGCACCCTGGTACGTACTCGCGTTGACGAAGTGTCCAGTCTGGGGCGTAACACCCAGGGCGTGACCCTCATCAAACTGGCCAAGGATGAAACCCTGGTCGGGCTGGAGCGGGTACAGGAGCCGTCGGAAATCGAGGGCGAAGAGCTTGAAGGCGAAGAGGGCGAGGTGTTCGAAGGCGATGTCGTGGTCGACGACGCTGTAGAAGACCAGCAACTCGACGCTGCCGCCGACGAAGAGCCACAAGAGTAAGTGGACAAACAGGGGGCGGATGAAAATTCGCCCCCTTGTTGTTTGTCAGGCATGAAATGCCTGTGCAGGTGCTGCCGAAGGCTGCTCCTGCAAAGATCCTGTGACCGATCAAAGAATTATTGTGTATCACCAAGCCAGAGCGAGATTGGATGTGAGCAAGAGAGCCTATAACTTCTGTGCCGGTCCCGCGGCGCTTCCCGAAGCTGTCCTGCAGCGCGCCCAGGGTGAATTGCTCGACTGGCACGGCAAAGGCCTGTCGGTCATGGAAATGAGCCATCGCAGTGATGAGTTCGTGTCCATCGCGACCCAGGCCGAGCAGGATCTGCGTGACCTGCTTAATATCCCGTCGAACTACAAAGTGCTGTTTCTGCAAGGTGGCGCGAGCCAGCAGTTTGCGCAGATTCCACTGAACCTGTTGCCCGAAGGCGGCAGCGCCGACTATATCGACACCGGTATCTGGTCGCAGAAAGCCATCGAAGAAGCCTCGCGTTACGGTCACGTCAACGTTGCCGCCACCGCCAAGCCATATGACTATTTCGCCATTCCGGGCCAGAACGAGTGGAACCTGTCCAAAGACGCGGCCTACGTTCACTACGCGCCGAACGAAACCATCGGTGGTCTGGAATTCCAGTGGATTCCGCAAACCGGCGACGTGCCGCTGGTGGCTGACATGTCTTCGGACATTCTGTCGCGTCCGGTCGACATTTCCCGCTTCGGCATGATCTACGCCGGCGCGCAGAAGAACATCGGCCCGAGTGGCATCGTGGTCAACATCGTCCGCGAAGATCTGCTTGGCAAGGCGCGTGCCCTGTGCCCGACCATGCTCAACTACAAGGTCGCGGCCGATAACGGCTCGATGTACAACACCCCGCCGACACTGGCCTGGTACTTGTCCGGCCTGGTGTTCCAGTGGCTGAAAGAGCAGGGCGGCGTCGACGCGATCGCCAAGCTCAACGACGTCAAGCAGCGCACGCTGTACGGCTTCATCGACGCCAGCGGCCTTTACAGCAACCCGATCAACAAGTCGGATCGCTCGTGGATGAACGTGCCGTTCCGTCTGGCCGATGACCGCCTCGACAAGCCGTTCCTGGCCGGCGCCGACGAACGCGGCCTGCTTAACCTCAAGGGCCACCGCTCCGTGGGTGGCATGCGCGCTTCTATCTATAACGCTGTCGACATCACTGCGGTCAACGCGTTGGTGGCGTACATGGCGGAGTTCGAGAAGGAACACGGCTGATGTCCGAGCAAGAACTCAAGGCGCTGCGCGTCCGTATCGATGCGCTGGACACCAAAGTCATGGAGCTGATCAGCGAGCGCGCACGCTGCGCCCAGGAAGTGGCGCGGGTGAAAATGGCGTCGCTGGCCGAGGGCGAAGTCCCGGTGTTTTACCGTCCGGAGCGTGAAGCCCAGGTGCTCAAACGCGTGATGGAGCGAAATCAGGGGCCGTTGGGCAACGAAGAGATGGCGCGGTTGTTCCGCGAAATCATGTCTTCCTGCCTGGCGCTGGAGCAGCCGCTGAAAGTGGCTTATCTCGGCCCGGAAGGCACCTTTACCCAAGCGGCCGCGATGAAGCACTTCGGCCATGCCGTGATCAGCAAGCCGATGGCGGCGATCGACGAAGTGTTCCGTGAAGTGGCAGCCGGTGCGGTGAACTTCGGCGTGGTGCCGGTGGAAAACTCCACCGAAGGCGCGGTCAATCACACCCTCGACAGCTTCCTCGAGCACGACATGGTGATCTGCGGCGAAGTTGAGCTGCGTATCCACCATCATTTGTTGGTCGGCGAAAACACCAAGACCGACAGTATCAGCCGCATCTATTCTCATGCGCAGTCGCTGGCCCAGTGCCGCAAGTGGCTCGACGCGCATTACCCGAACGTCGAGCGCGTGGCGGTTTCGAGCAACGCCGAAGCGGCCAAGCGGGTCAAGGGTGAGTGGAACTCGGCGGCGATTGCCGGTGACATGGCTGCTGGCCTGTATGGCCTGACCCGTCTGGCCGAGAAAATCGAGGATCGCCCGGACAACTCCACGCGATTCCTGATGATCGGTAATCAGGAAGTGCCGCCGACTGGCGACGACAAGACTTCGATCATCGTGTCCATGAGCAACAAGCCCGGCGCGCTGCATGAGCTGCTGGTGCCGTTCCACGACAACGGGATCGACCTGACTCGTATCGAGACACGTCCTTCGCGCAGCGGTAAATGGACTTACGTGTTCTTCATCGACTTCGTTGGCCACCACCGCGATCCGTTGATCAAAGGTGTGCTGGAGAAGATCAGTCAGGAAGCAGTAGCACTCAAAGTACTGGGTTCCTACCCGAAAGCAGTTCTCTAAGGGGCGGTAGCAAATGAGTGGCAATTTCCTCGCTCTGGCACAGCCGGGCGTGCAACAACTTTCGCCATACGTGCCGGGCAAGCCAGTGGACGAACTGGCACGTGAGCTGGATCTTGATCCAGCGAGCATCATCAAACTGGCCAGCAATGAAAACCCGCTGGGCGCCAGTCCGAAAGCGCTGGCGGCGATCCGTAGCGAGTTGACCGAGCTGACCCGTTATCCGGATGGCAACGGTTTTGCCCTTAAGTCGCTGCTGGCCGAGCAGTGCCGCGTCGAGCTGAACCAGGTGACCTTGGGCAACGGCTCCAACGACATTCTCGAACTGGTCGCGCGCGCCTATCTGGCGCCGGGCCTGAACGCGGTGTTCAGCGAGCATGCGTTCGCGGTGTATCCGATCGCGACCCAGGCAGTGGGCGCTCAGGCCAAGGTCGTTCCGGCCAAGGAGTGGGGGCATGACCTGCCGGCGATGCTGGCGGCGATCGACGCCAACACTCGCGTCGTCTTTATTGCTAACCCGAACAACCCGACCGGCACCTGGTTCGACGCCGAGGCGCTGGACGAATTCCTGCAAGATGTGCCGGAACATGTGCTTGTCGTGCTGGACGAGGCGTACATCGAATACGCCGAGGGTAGCGACTTGCCGGATGGGCTGGATTTCCTCGCGGCTTATCCGAATATGCTCGTCTCCCGGACATTCTCCAAGGCCTACGGCCTGGCAGCGCTGCGCGTTGGCTACGCCTTGTCGACGCCAGTGGTGGCGGACGTGCTGAACCGCGTTCGTCAGCCGTTCAACGTCAACAGCCTGGCACTGGCCGCAGCGTGTGCGGCGCTTAAGGATGAAGACTACCTGGCCAAAAGCCGCCGCTTGAACGAAGCCGGCATGCAACAGCTGGAAGCCGGTTTCAGTGCGCTGGGGTTGACCTGGATTCCGTCGAAAGGCAATTTCATTTGTGTCGATCTCGGTCAAGTGGCGGCGCCGGTGTTCGAAGACTTGTTGCGCGAAGGCGTGATTGTGCGTCCAGTGGCCAACTACGGCATGCCGAACCATTTGCGCGTCACCATCGGTCTTGAAAGAGAAAACAGCCGCTTCCTTGAAGCGCTGCGCAAGGTTATGGCTCGTGGTTGATGTCACTGCACTGCAATCTGCTGCACCTATGATCGGTCGCCTGGTGGTGGTCGGTCTGGGATTGATCGGTGGTTCGTTTGCCAAAGGCTTGCGCGAAAGCGGCGTTTGCCGCGAAGTGGTCGGGGTCGATCTCGATCCGCAATCGCGCAAGTTGGCGGTCGAGTTGGGTGTGGTGGATCGCTGCGAAGAGGATCTGCTGGCGGCCTGCCAGGGCGCCGATGTGATTCAGTTGGCGGTGCCGATCCTGGCCATGGAAAAAGTGCTCGCCCGTTTGGCTGGCATGGATCTGGGGCAGGCGATTCTCACGGATGTCGGCAGCGCCAAGGGCAATGTGGTGCGTGCGGCGACCGAGGCGTTTGGCGGCATGCCGGCGCGCTTCGTACCGGGCCATCCGATTGCCGGCTCTGAGCAGAGCGGGGTGGAAGCCTCCAATGCCGAACTGTTCCGTCGTCATAAAGTGATTCTGACACCGCTCGCGCAAACCGATCCGCAAGCCTTGGCGGTTGTCGATCGCTTGTGGCGCGAATTGGGCGCCGATGTCGAGCACATGCAGGTCGAGCGTCACGACGAAGTGCTGGCCGCGACCAGTCATCTGCCGCATCTGTTGGCATTTGGTCTTGTCGATTCATTGGCCAAGCGCAATGAAAACCTTGAGATCTTCCGTTACGCTGCGGGCGGTTTCCGCGATTTCACAAGAATCGCTGGAAGCGACCCGGTGATGTGGCACGACATCTTCCTCGCCAACCGCGAGGCTGTCCTGCGCACACTCGATACATTTCGCAGCGACCTCGACGCCTTGCGCGACGCGGTCGATGCAGGGGATGGGCACCAATTGTTGGGCGTCTTCACGCGCGCCCGGGTTGCCCGCGAGCATTTCAGTAAAATCCTGGCCCGCAGGGCCTATGTGGACGCTATGAATTCCAACGATCTGATTTTCCTGGCTCAACCTGGTGGCCGCCTGTCCGGTCGGATTCGCGTACCAGGCGACAAATCGATTTCCCACCGTTCGATCATGCTCGGCTCTCTGGCGGAGGGCGTGACCGAAGTTGAAGGTTTCCTTGAGGGCGAAGACGCCCTGGCCACCTTGCAGGCATTCCGCGACATGGGCGTGGTCATCGAAGGCCCGCACCACGGCCGCGTAACCATTCACGGTGTCGGCCTGCACGGTTTGAAACCGGCGCCGGGCCCGATCTATCTAGGCAACTCCGGTACTTCGATGCGTTTGCTGTCCGGCCTGCTGGCTGCGCAAAACTTCGACAGCACCCTGACTGGCGATGCCTCGTTGTCCAAGCGTCCGATGAATCGCGTGGCCAACCCGCTGCGTGAAATGGGCGCCGTGATCGAGACCGCTGCTGAAGGTCGTCCGCCGATGGTCATTCGTGGTGGACACAAGCTCAAGGGCTTGACCTACACCATGCCGATGGCCAGCGCCCAGGTGAAATCCTGCCTGTTGCTCGCCGGTCTGTACGCCGAAGGCAAGACCACGGTCACCGAGCCGGCGCCGACCCGTGACCACACCGAGCGTATGCTGCGTGGTTTCGGTTACCCGGTCACTGTCGACGGTGCCACGGCTTCGGTCGAGTCCGGCAGCAAGCTGACAGCAACTCACATTGAAGTGCCGGGCGACATTTCGTCATCGGCGTTTTTCCTGGTGGCGGCCTCGATTGCCGAAGGCTCCGAGCTGGTGCTGGAACATGTCGGCATCAACCCGACCCGCACCGGCGTGATCGATATTCTGCGCCTGATGGGCGCCGACATCACCCTGGAAAACCAGCGTGAAGTGGGCGGCGAGCCGGTGGCTGACTTGCGCGTGCGAGCAGCTAAGCTCAAAGGTATCGAGATTCCCGAAGCGCTGGTCCCGCTGGCTATCGATGAGTTCCCGGTATTGTTCGTGGCGGCAGCCTGTGCGGAAGGGCGCACGGTATTGACCGGCGCTGAAGAATTGCGGGTCAAGGAGTCAGACCGCATTCAGGTCATGGCGGACGGTCTGCTGGCGCTCGGCGTCAAGTGCGAGCCGACCCCGGACGGCATCATTATCGACGGCGGCCAGATCGGCGGCGGTGAAGTGCACGGTCATGGCGATCACCGAATCGCGATGGCCTTCAGCGTGGCATCACTGCGCGCGAATGCACCGATCCGCATCCATGACTGCGCCAACGTCGCGACATCGTTCCCCAACTTCCTTGCGCTGTGCGAGCAGGTTGGCATTCGTGTGGCACAAGAGGCTCAGTCGTGAACTACATCGCACCGGTCATCACCATTGATGGGCCAAGCGGCTCCGGCAAAGGCACCGTCGCCGGGATTCTGGCCAAGCGCCTGGGCTGGAACCTGCTGGACTCCGGTGCGCTGTATCGATTGCTCGCGTTTGCTGCGCACAACCACGGCGTCGACCTGACCAACGAAGAGCTGCTGAAGAAACTGGCCGCTCATCTGGACGTGCAATTCATCGCGGCGACGGACGGTCAGCTCCAGCGGATCATCCTCGAAGGCGACGAAGTCAGCGATGTCATTCGTACTGAAAGCATCGGTTCCGGTGCGTCACAAGTGGCTGCATTGCCCGCCGTACGCGAGGCGCTGCTGCAGCGTCAGCGTGCTTTTCAGGAAGCGCCGGGTCTGGTGGCCGATGGCCGCGACATGGGCACGGTGGTGTTTCCCGGTGCGCCATTGAAGATTTTCCTGACCGCCAGCGCCGAGGAGCGGGCGCGCCGTCGATATTTGCAGTTGAAGGGCAAAGTTGAGGGTGTTAGTCTGTCGAGTCTGCTAGATGAGATACGTGCACGCGATGAGCGTGATACCCAGCGAGCGGTAGCCCCGCTCAAACCGGCGGCTGACGCCATACAGCTGGATTCCACGGAATTGTCCATCGACCAGGTGTTGCAACGCATCATGAGTGAGATCGCCATTCGCGATATCGCCGGGTGACCAAGAGGGCCGCAGGGGACCAGTCATAGTCCTGCGGCGCTTCTTTTATATGAAACTAACCCACACCGTCTGGGGTGTGGAGATGGGCGTATCCTTCGCCCTCATCTACAGGAATTAAAATGAGCGAAAGCTTTGCGGAACTCTTTGAAGAAAGCCTAAAAACCCTGAACCTTCAGGCAGGCTCCATCATCACCGGTGTTATCGTTGATATCGATTACCAAGCACGTTGGGTAACCGTTCACGCTGGCCTGAAGTCTGAAGCACTCATCCCGCTTGAGCAGTTCTACAACGACGCTGGCGATCTGACTATCAATGTCGGTGACGAAGTTCACGTTGCGCTGGACTCGGTTGAAGACGGTTTCGGTGAAACCAAGCTGTCCCGTGAAAAAGCCAAGCGCGCTGAATGCTGGATCGTTCTGGAAGCAGCCTTCGCAGCTGAGGAAGTGGTCAAGGGCGTTATCAACGGTAAGGTTAAAGGCGGCTTCACTGTCGACGTTAACGGCATCCGTGCGTTCCTGCCAGGTTCCCTGGTTGACGTCCGTCCAGTGCGCGACACCACGCACCTGGAAGGCAAAGAGCTGGAATTCAAGGTCATCAAGCTGGACCAGAAGCGCAACAACGTTGTCGTTTCCCGTCGTAGCGTCCTGGAAGCCGAGAACTCCGCCGAGCGCGAAGCTCTGCTGGAATCCTTGCAGGAAGGCCAGCAAGTCAAAGGTATCGTCAAAAACCTCACCGATTACGGCGCATTCGTCGATCTGGGTGGCGTGGACGGCCTGCTGCACATCACCGACATGGCCTGGAAGCGCATCAAGCATCCTTCCGAGATCGTCAACGTTGGTGACGAAATCGACGTCAAGGTTCTGAAATACGATCGCGAACGCAACCGTGTTTCCCTGGGCCTGAAGCAACTGGGCGAAGATCCATGGGTTGCTATCAAAGCCCGTTACCCAGAAAGCACTCGCGTTACCGCTCGTGTAACCAACCTGACCGACTACGGCTGCTTCGCTGAGCTGGAAGAAGGCGTTGAAGGTCTGGTACACGTTTCGGAAATGGACTGGACCAACAAGAACATCCACCCTTCGAAAGTCGTACAAGTCGGCGACGAAGTGGAAGTCATGGTTCTGGACATCGACGAAGAGCGTCGTCGTATCTCCCTGGGCATCAAGCAGTGCAAGTCGAACCCATGGGAAGACTTCTCTGGCCAGTTCAACAAGGGCGATAAAATCTCCGGCACCATCAAGTCGATCACCGATTTCGGTATCTTCATTGGTCTGGACGGCGGCATCGACGGCCTGGTTCACCTGTCCGACATCTCCTGGAACGAAGTGGGCGAAGAAGCCGTACGCCGCTTCAAGAAGGGCGACGAGCTGGACACCGTTATCCTGTCGGTTGACCCAGAGCGCGAGCGCATCTCCCTGGGTATCAAGCAACTGGAAAGCGATCCGTTCTCCGAGTACGTCTCGGTTAACGACAAGGGCGCAATCGTGACCGGTACCGTGAAAGAAGTTGACGCCAAAGGCGCCATCATCGTTCTGGCCGACGATATCGAAGCAACGCTGAAAGCCTCCGAAATCAGCCGTGACCGCGTTGAAGACGCGCGCAACGTTCTGAAAGAAGGCCAGGAAGTTGAAGCCAAGATCATCAGCGTCGATCGTAAGAGCCGCGTGATCCAACTCTCCATCAAGTCGAAAGATGACGCTGAAGAGAAAGAAGCCATCCAGAGCCTGAAAGCAGCTCCGGAAGGCGAAGCAGGTGACACCACTATGGCGGCACTGCTGCGTCAAGCAATGGCCAAACAGAACTAAGTTCTGCTTGATCATGAAAAAGGGCGACTTCGGTCGCCCTTTTTTGTGTCTGCGATTTGGCCAGCTCGATGCGTTCCCGGTGGGGTCGAACCAATCATTTCAACGAGTTGTCTGTTTCATAGTCGGATCAATTGTCCATTCACGGCTAGGCTTAGCCTTGAAAGCGACAGTCGAGCATAGCGCTCGGCATAAGGAGCTGAATGAGCAGGCTAATGGTATTCATCGCGATATTGGCACTGGCGGGCTGTACCACAAATGCCAAGACGCATGCTGTACGTGGTGTCAGCGGCATAGAAGTGGATTGTTCCGGGCTGGGCTCCGGTTGGGAGAAGTGCCAAAAGAGAGCAGCCAAGGAGTGCGGGGGTGCTGGCTTCAAAGTGATAGCTAGGTCGGATGATGCAAAAGAGGAAGATGAGTTTCCCTTTGGGTTCAATCCGGCGGGTTACCTGACTCGCACCATGCTGGTGATCTGTCGGTGAAATCAGTGCCGTTGGGTGATTCGCATTGCCCTGAAAAAGCGCGTCCCGGCGTGGATGAAGATATGTCAATCCTTGGGCTGTTCAAATTCTTCATGGCATGCTAAAACCTTTCAAGCGCTGATCTAGCTGCTTGAAAAAGAAGGGAAAAATATGACGAAGTCGGAGTTGATCGAACGAATTGTCACCCATCAAGGGCTGCTCTCATCCAAGGATGTGGAGTTGGCCATCAAGACCATGCTTGAACAAATGTCCCAATGCCTGGCCACTGGTGATCGTATCGAGATCCGTGGGTTTGGTAGTTTCTCTTTGCACTACCGAGCGCCGCGTGTGGGGCGCAATCCTAAAACCGGCCAGTCCGTTAGCCTTGACGGCAAGTTCGTTCCTCACTTCAAGCCGGGAAAAGAACTGCGAGATCGCGTAAACGAGGAGGAAGAGGATGATCTTTGACGGAAAGTCAGTGCGTTGGTGTAGTCATGCGAAGCTTTAAGCGATTTGCGTTTGTCCTGTTCACACTGTTCATTGCTGCCATCGTCGTTATGTTCGTGCTGGAGAACAACCAGTCTGTCGGACTGCTGCTCTTCGGTTTGTCAGTGCCGCGGTTTCCTGTTTCAGTTTTAGTGCTGTTAGCGCTTCTCGCTGGTATGATGATCGGCCCATTACTCTCGTGGCTCATTGTTGTGCGTCGGCGGTTGAAGTAATCAACCTGTCGATGTCTTTGATTCATGAATTACTTACTACAAACTCTTTGCATTGGGTGCGTTTTGATCGTATTTAACTTGGCTGAACTCCCTGTCGCAACTGCCGGGGCCTTGCTGGTGATCCCTTTCGATGCGTCCAGTTTTTTCGCAAATCCAATAGCGGTTAAAGGAAGTGAGGTCGCAAATGCAAAATAATCATGTTGAAACTCATGTCTCTGATGAGATTGACCTGATTGCGCTTGGGCGACGGCTTTTGGCTCAAAAAAAACTTATTCTTGCGGTCGCTTTTCTGGTTACTGTTGGCGCAGCTGCTTATGCATTTTTAAGTAAGCCAGTTTATGAGTCCAAGCTCGTAATAATGCCTCCAACGCAAAACGATATTGCCGAACTAAATTATGGTCGCGGCAAAAGCACTGACCTAGATCCTTACTCCATCAAATATGTATATGAAGTATTCGCCAGAAATCTTCAAGGTGAATCCCTGCGGCAGAAGTTTTTCCAAGGCGTCTATCTACCCTCGCTGGATGATTCTGACCGAAAAGCCCCGCTTGACCGGTTGTATGAGCGCTTTTCTCGCGTATTAATGGTCAAGGGGCCGGGTAAGGACACGCCCGATCGTTTCTCGGTGATCGTACAAGGCGAAGACCCAGTTCGCGCCACGGAGTGGGCCAAGAATTATGTGGAGCGTGCCAGCGAAGCGGCCGAGGCGGAACTGGTAAAAAACGTCAAAGCCGAGGCATTGGTGAGCGCTCGTAACTTGGAGCAACAGATAGCTAGCTTGCGAGAAACCGCACAGCGGATTCGCGAGGATCGTATTCAGCAATTGGAAGAGGGGTTGAAGATTGCAGAGAGTATCGGTTTAACTTTGCCATCAGTTCATTCTTCCGCCACGGTTGATATCGTTCTAGATACAAGTGATAAATTGGATTATCAGCGGGGGAGTAAAGCATTGGCTGCAGAAGTCGATGTATTTAAGGCTAGATCGTCCGATGATGCGTTTATCAAGGAATTGCGTCCACTGCAGATGCAATACAGTTTTTACAATCATATGAAAGTCGATCCGGAAAGTATTTCTGTTTACAGGCAGGATGGTAATGTCGAGGTTCCCGAGAGCCCGATTAAGCCTCGCAAAGCCATTATTATCATACTGGGTTTGATCGCTGGATTATTCATTGGTAGTTTCATTGCGCTGATCAGGGTTGGTTTTGGTCACAAAAAAGATGAAGGCGCATTATCATAAGTCTGATGATCTTCATTGTTTAGGTTGGTGCAACAGAACGAAGATTCTTGAGCATTCGCCACTCCACGAAATCCGCTATAAAGTATGCTCGGCCGGAAAGTAAGTTCCAAGGCCGAGCGTTCAACCCGCCGTTCTCGCTTATTCTCTCCCTTCGATAGCTGCATATTACCTTTTATCTTAATGGGTTGATTGGAGCGCATTGCCAGTGGAGGCTATTTATTAAGCAATACGCTCTAATTTGGCCGAAAATTTGCGGCTGTCGTGGGCTCGGCTAGTGCCAAACTGGCAGGCTGTAAGAATCAATCTCATGCATTAATGCTGCTAGATCAAGCGAAATCGAGTCTTGTAAAAGGGCCGTTTATCCGGTAGGCGGTACCTTTTTGCTCCCAGCAAATACGCCTAGCATAGGCGTATAATGCTGCGAATTGATTCAGTGCAGGCGAGACACCAGCGCATCTGCATCATTGTCCTTCAAGATGCGCTTTGATTACATATCAAGCCAGAAGACATAATCTATCAAAAATATGGATCATTCAGCTATGGAAGACGCGTCCAGCAAAGGCATCCACACAATTTTCTTCAGTATGCAAGATAAGGCTCCAAGTCTGAGCCAAAAAAAACTATCATGTTATGATCGAAGGCGCGCTAGCTAATCCTCTGGACGGTTCGGCATTTTCCATTTGGAAACTATCAGTAAGCGATGAGGATCCATGATAAGAAGGCATTGAAAAAAAATGTTCGTTATGGTTGAGCTGGCCGCGAAAACCTGATGGGTGGTTTAGCGTCAGATTTAATTTTGAAACGTTTCAATTATTTATAATGTGGGTTCGATTATGCACCAGCTGGAAGAGATCAAATTAGCCATTATTGGCCTGGGTTATGTCGGCTTGCCTTTAGCTGTAGAGTTTGGCAAGCACCGCTCTGTCGTCGGGTTTGATATTAATCAGCACCGTATTGATACTTTAAAGGCTGGTCATGATTCGACACTTGAGGTATCTAGTGAAGAGCTAAAGAAAGCAATTCTTTTGGGCTATTCCTCGAAATTGGATGAGCTGAGTGATTGTAACGTTTTCATCGTCACTGTTCCTACACCAATCGATCAATACAAACAGCCTGATCTGACACCGCTGATCAAAGCCTCCGAGAGTATCGGTAAAGTTTTGAAAAAAGGCGATATCGTCATTTATGAATCTACCGTCTATCCAGGTGCGACTGAAGAAGACTGTGTTCCAGTGCTAGAAAAAGTTTCGGGCATGAAATTTAACGTCGATTTCTTTGCAGGCTATAGCCCTGAACGAATTAACCCTGGTGATAAAGAGCATAGGGTTACGACTATTAAAAAAGTGACGTCCGGTTCAACGCCAGAAGTGGCAGCACTAGTGGATGCTTTGTACAATCAGATCATCACTGCTGGTACTCATCTGGCCAGCAGCATTAAAGTGGCAGAAGCTGCAAAGGTTATTGAAAACACCCAGCGTGATCTTAATATTGCACTCATCAACGAGCTGGCAATTATTTTCAATAAAATGGGCATTGATACCGAAGAGGTGTTGAAGGCTGCCGGAACGAAATGGAACTTCTTGCCGTTTCGACCCGGCCTGGTAGGTGGCCATTGTATCGGCGTTGACCCTTATTATCTTACTCATAAGGCTCAGGCTATTGGCTACCACCCTGAAATTATCCTGGCTGGTCGTCGCCTTAACGATAGCATGAGTGCGTACGTGGCTTCGCAGCTCGTTAAAGCCATGCTTAAGCGACGTATTCACGTAGACGGTGCTCGAGTGCTCGTTATGGGTCTGACATTCAAAGAAAACTGCCCAGATCTGCGCAATACGAAGGTGGTTGATATCATTCGCGAACTGGCCGACTACAATATAAGTGTAGATATCTATGATCCATGGGTTTCGGCTGAAGAAGCTCAGCACGAATATGGAATTCTACCGATTTCCGAGCCATGTGCAGGAGCTTACGACGGCCTTATCCTGGCTGTAGCCCATGACCAATTCAAACGCATGGGCGCCGAAAACATTCGTCGTCTAGGAAAGCCCCAGCATGTACTTTACGACCTTAAATATCTGTTGAGCGCTGACGAGGCGGATCTGAGGCTTTGACTTAAAAGCTTTTAGATACTCTGAGTAAAGATTTCTTAACCTTAAAGTAGATATTAATAATGCGCTATGAAACATTGCTAAAGTCACTACCCAACGATCCTAAGTCTTGGCTTGTAACCGGGATTGCTGGCTTTATTGGCTCCAATCTTTTGGAGAAGTTGCTTAAGCTAGATCAGCGCGTTGTCGGTCTCGATAATTTCTCGACAGGCCATCAGCGAAATCTCGATGAGGTACGTAAGTCTGTAAGTGAAGAGCAATGGGCGCGGCTTACCTTCATTGAAGGCGATATCCGCAACTTAGTAGATTGCCACCGTGCATGCGCTGGTGTCGACTACGTATTGCATCAGGCCGCGCTGGGGTCTGTACCTCGCTCGATTAATGATCCCATAACGACTAACGAAAATAATATTACCGGTTTTCTCAACATGTTGGTTGCTGCGCGTGACGCGCAGGTAAGCAGTTTCACATACGCCGCCAGCAGTTCAACTTACGGCGATCACCCTGGCTTGCCTAAAGTTGAAAATCTAATCGGCAGTCCTTTGTCTCCATATGCGGTGACCAAGTATGTTAATGAACTGTACGCCGACGTGTTCGCTCGTTGCTATCAGTTCAAGACAATCGGTTTGCGCTATTTTAATGTGTTTGGGAAGCGGCAAGATCCAAACGGTGCATACGCGGCAGTAATTCCAAAATGGACTGACGCGATGATAAGCAACGAAAGCGTGTTCATGAACGGCGATGGAGAAACCAGTCGCGATTTTTGTTTTGTGGATAATGCTATTCAAGCCAACCTCTTGGCCGCCACCGCAGAGTCTAGCGCAAAGAATGAAATCTATAATGTTTCTGTAGGTGATCGCACAACTCTCAATGAACTTTTCGCCTATCTTTCCGAAGCGTTGAAAGTTAACGATGTCCTGTACACGAAGGAAGCTGTTTACCGTGATTTTCGTGAAGGGGATGTTCGGCATTCACAAGCTGATATTAGTAAAGCGCGACTAAACCTCGGTTACGAGCCCGCTTACGATATTCAATCGGGTATTTCGTTAGCGATGCCTTGGTACATAGCTTTGTATAGCGCTGACGGCAAGAAGTCTTGAGCCTGATACGCTGTGTTTGTAGAGTGTTTCGTAGTGATTTCGGCGTGTGGTGTATTTTGATATGGACAAAGGTACAATAATTTATATAGGTGGCTTCGAGTTGCCTGATAGGAATGCCGCGGCGCACCGAGTTTTAGCAAACGGTAAAATATTCCGTGAGCTCGGGTATCGTGTAGTTTTTATTGGGGTGGACAGCTCATGTACATCTAAAGAAGTATTAAGAAGACAGGATTTCTTTGATTTCGAGTGCTGGAGTGTCCCTTATCCCAAAGGTAGTATTTCCTGGTTGAAATACGTATCAGGCTCGTCAGCGATATTATCTTTTTTAGCGGACAAAGAGCAGCGTTCTCGTGTCGTTGGTGTGGTTTGCTACAATTATCCAGCGCTTGCCCAGTTACGAATTGGAAGGGTTTATAAAGATACCAAAGTCAAAATAATGTCCGATGCCACAGAATGGTATGACGCAAGCGCGGGAAGCATTTTTCATCGAATAATCAAATTCGTGGACACTTCACTGCGGATGAAATTTGTTCATAAAGCGGCAGATGGCGTTATAACGACCAGTCGATATCTAACCAATTTCTACAACGACATGGGCAAATTGACTGTTGAACTTCCTACTTTGTTCGATGCCAATAAATTTAGCCCACCTGCAGTTAGAGACGGTGGCGCGAAGAAAAAATTTATTTATGTAGGATCTCCTTTTGACGCGGGTCGCGTGAATGTAAAGCGTTCTAACCTTAAGGAGCGTCTGGATCTGTGTATCGATATTTTTTACCAGCTTTACAGTGATGGTGAAGATTTTAGCTTTGCCATTTATGGCATTACGAAAGAATATTATTTACACGTATTCCCAGAGCATGAAGATAAATTGGGACAAATGATTGAATGTGTCATTTTTAATGGTAGACAGCCTAACGAGCACATATTACGTGAAGTTGGGTCTAGCGATTTCAGCATTTTTTTCAGAGACCAAAACCGGGTAACACTGGCTGGGTTCCCTTCGAAGTTGGCAGAATCAGTTAGCTGCGGAACCCCTGTAATATCTAATAAAATGGTCAGTCTCAAGAGTTATGAGCATGTTGACTGTCTCTTCTTGGCTGATCGGGGCAAGGAGTTAGAGTTAGTCAAGAAATTGATGGCGCTCACACCGGATGAGATTAGTTCGATCAAGCAAAAGGCTTATTCGTCCAATGCGTTTGACTATCGAAATTACTCGCTAAAGGTTGCGGTATTTTTGGATGAGGTTGGAGTTTGATATGAGTGCGCGACGGTTACTAAAGGTTTTTTCAGCGCCGTTTAATATGTTGCATGCGGTTCTATATCCAGTTTCGTATGCAAAAAAGATAGGCGTCAGCACAAAAGGTCGGCTAACGATCTATGGCTCCAGTTATGAGATGTTCAGCACCGAACCTTACCTGGTTACCCTTGGTGATAATGTTTTTATCAGCATAAAAGCTAAGTTTGTATGTCATGACGGTTCAACGCTACCCTTCAGACAGGCCATTCCCGACCTCGAATTGGCGGGCGAAATTATTGTTGGTGATAATGTCTTTATCGGAATGGGAGCTTTAATTCTTCCAAATGTTCGAATTGGTAACGACTGCATCGTAGGCGCGAACGCTGTTGTTACTAAAGACGTCGCTGATGGAACTATTGTTGCAGGTAATCCTGCCCGCGTCGTTAGCTTAACTAAGGATTTTCTTGAGCGTGCTCAGAACAAATCGTTGAAAATTGGACATTTGGTAGGAAACGAAAAGGTTTTGGCCTACAAGAAGATATTCAACAAAATATGAAAATTTTAAGCTACAGATATTTGCCGTTAAATCTGTACATTGGCTATTCATTGTTCGTTTTGCTCTGTCTGTTTGTAGGGCCGATCGAATACAGGGGTATGGACTATCTCGTGCTGGTTCCGTTTATCGGCTGTATGTTGCTGTTGTTTTCTGTTGGCTATATTTTTGGTGCGCGAGGTAGTTACAGGCCAACTGAAAACTTATTGGCGGAGCGTGAGTTTACGTATCGAAGAGTCAGGCGTTTAGTGCAATTTTTATTGCTCCTGGGGGCGGTAAGTTCTCTCATCCAGCTTTATCTTTTTCTTTCGTCAGGCGGCGGTTTCAGTTTAAATAACATAGGTGAAAATTACGTCGCTGGCTATAAGGACTATGAGCGGGGCCAGGCTAAAGTTGATGTTATGTACATAGTGAATATCTTGGATCAGGCACTTTCTCTGTTTCTTATCTTGGTCGGTGTTTACTATTTCTCAGCAATGAAAAAAATTCCGCGCTTAGCGTTTCTTTTTATCGTCGCTACTTATCTACTGGTAAACGTCATCGGTAGCGGTAAACAAAAATATCTTGGCGACATAATAATATTCACCTTTTTTTGCACCATGATTAATCTTGCTTCTAAGCGCGCCCGCTTCAAGCCCTCACTTGTGCTCGTGGCGGGCATTGCTGGTGCTGCGATTTTTCTGATGTTTATTGAAATCCTTCGTCAACGTTATCAGGCGGCGGGCATAACACTGGATAACATCTATGAAAAGACTCACCCACTTATTTCGTGGGACGAACGATCTGCGATCTTCAATTGGGTAAGCTTCGATTATGGGCTTGCCTTAGGTATATTTTTGGGATATTTCACAAATGGCTTATATGGACTATATCTCAGTCTGACATTGCCTTTTGAATGGACTTATTTTGTCGGTAATTCATATTCTTTAGGTCGGATCGTTGAGATTGCGATTTCCAGCAATGGAGCAGTTTTTGACCATACATATCCTTACCGTGTCGGAGTTGAATATGGTTGGGGAATGGATAAATGGCATTCACTGTTTTCGTGGATGGCTTCTGATATCAGCTTCTTTGGTGTTCTCGCAATAACGCCGATTTTCGCTTTCTTCTATGCGAGATTCTGGTTGCAGGCGGTTAAGGCAAGTAACCCGTTTGCTGGGCCTCTGTTCATCTATTGCTCCATGGGACTGATATTCAGTTACGCTAATAACCAGATTATGCACGGTCTGGCCGGTGTGATTGTACTAGCATTACTCGTTTCGGGATGGTTATATTTTGCAAACAAGAAATTAGAATCTCGCCTGGTTGAATCCGCACCTGCGAAGGGTGAATTTTCATGAGTCGATATAAAAGTCTTGTTTTGATATTGGGGTTGGTTTTACTGGGTAAGGCCACGGGCTTTTTGAAAGACTTGGCCTTTACGTTCTATCACGGCGTATCTAGTGTTACAGATGCCTTTTTTTTGGCTAATTCCATTTCATCTGTAATATACATGGCGATCTATTCCGCCATACCTGTTTTAATCGTCCCATTGTACTCACGTCTAATGGAAACGGGCGACAGGAAAAGACTGAATGAAGGGTTGTCTTCAGCTATTTTCTTCTTTTTTGCTATTTCTGCATGTATAGCTGTGCTCGCATTTGGTGCTTCGCATTTGCTGGTTATGATTTTCTCGGGGGATGTAAGCGATAAAGTTCGGGAACTTTCTACAGTCTATCTGTCGATCATGGCGTTGACTTTTGTATTGTCAACGCTCGTTTCCTTGTTTAATTCGATTCAGTCGGTCAACGGAGTCGTGCTTCCAAGTTACATAGTGCCAGTTGTAAATAATGTGGTTTTTTGCGGCGGGTTATATTTTTATAATTCGGTGGAGAATTTCCAGCGGGTGCTGGTGTTGGGTGTGTTCTCGTGGCTATTTTTAGTATTAGTCAATTTTTCCCTTTCTCGGAGATATTATGTATTCAAGATGAATGCTGTATTCAGCTATTTTGTTGATAAACGTTTCGTATTTCTTTTCCTTCCGGCGGTGCTTTCTTTCTATGTTGAGCAGCTAAACGGATTTGTAGCTGTTTACTTCGCTACAGAGTTAGGCGTTGGTGCCATTTCTGTTTTTGCATATGCGAATAAATTGAACCTAATATTTTTGTCGGTTTTCCTCGTCTTCCTGACGGCTTCGTTGTTTCCGCGCATCGCGGCTGTGGCTGCGCGTAATGATCAGGCGGAACTTCTGCGTTATCTGACTACATGTATTCGAATTGTTATTATTTGCTCGTTCCCGATAGTGTTGTACATGGGTTTCTATTCCCACGAGATTGTCGCTACTCTTTTTCATCGCGGGAAATTCATGAGTGATGATGTGATGAAAGTCGGGTCGATATTTTCCATCGTATTGCTTGCTCTGCCATTGTGCTTGATTAGAGATATTATGAATCGTGTGTTTTTTTCTCATGGAAATACACTTACGCCCGTATTTCTATCTTTGGCTGCGTTGGTGCTTAATTCCACCATATGTTTCTTTTTCTATAAAACTTATGGATTGGAAGCGCTGGCGATTGCGGCTGTGATTTCTACAGTCGTCAACTGTGTCGCAGCGATCTATCTGGTTCAAAAAGAAGCACCTTCAATTCTATTTTTAGCAGCCTTCAAGATGTTTATCACTTGTGCGATCGGCGGCGCGATTGCCTATGCGTTCCTGCGTTGGATCAACGATCTATTCGCAAATTATTGGTTGCTGGTTTTCATTCCATTTGTTCTTGTTTATTATATCTGCCTACAAATATTACGAGTTCAAGAGGTCGCGACCGTAACTACCCATTTACGTGGTTTGCTCTTGAGAAGGGTGTGACGGATCGACTTCTGAATTGATGCTGACCGGTCAATAATCGGTTCGAGCTGTGAAAATCTACGATTGGAGATATATTTATGCGGATATTAATCCTCGGCGCTTCCGGAATGCTGGGCAGTTCGGTGCTTAGCGTTTTCTGTGAAGATGATTCCCATGAGGTCTGGGGAACAATTCGTAGTGAGTCTTCGAAGCGCTTCTTCAACGAAGACATACAAGCCAGGCTGTTGGCCGGGGTTGATGTCCTTGACCAAGACGCATTGATTCGAGTGCTGGAAGAGGTGAAGCCGGAAGTCGTAATCAACTGTGTTGGGCTGATCAAACAACTGGCCCATGCTCAGGATCCGCTGATTACCCTGCCTGTCAATGCCATGCTGCCGCATCGGCTTGCTCAATTATGTGGGCTCATGCAGGCTCGCCTGATTCATATCAGCACTGACTGTGTTTTTTCCGGTCGCGTAGGGATGTATAAAGAAACGGATCTGTCGGATGCCGAAGATCTTTATGGCAAATCCAAGTATATCGGCGAGGTTTACAATCGTACGAATGCAATTACCTTGCGAACATCAATTATCGGCCATGAATTGAACAGCCGATTTGCACTCGTTGAATGGTTTCTTGCTCAGGAAAAATCGGTGAAAGGCTATTCCAAAGCTATTTTTAGCGGTCTGCCTACAGTCGAACTGGCCTTTGTAATAAAGGATTATGTATTAACGAATCCCCAGCTGTCTGGCCTGTACCATGTAGCCTCTTCTCCAATCAATAAGCTGGAATTGCTACAGTTAGTTGCTGCTCGATACGGGAAAGATATTGAGATCAACCCTGATGCAAACCTGGAAATTGATCGGTCACTCGATGGAGAGCGTTTCCGTACGGCTACAGGTTATACTGCTCCAGCCTGGCCCGACTTGATTGGTAAGATGCATGATGCTCAGAGACAAGGTTCTGAGTGACTTTTTACAGGCACGGTTGTGCCGGCAATTGCCACGCAATCACTGTTAAAGCCCGGAATCTGACGAGACTGGGTCTGTTGAATATTTTGGATAATTTTGGGTGGCATTATGTTTGATGATAAAGTTTTGATGATTACTGGAGGTACTGGTTCTTTCGGTAATACTGTTCTTAAACGATTCCTTAATACCAACGTTCGAGAAATACGCATCTTCAGCCGCGATGAAAAAAAGCAAGAAGATATGCGCATCGCGTTGGCCAACGATAAAGTGAAGTTTTACATTGGGGATGTACGGGACTATCAAAGTCTGGCACAAGCAATGATAGGCGTTGACTATGTTTTTCACGCTGCTGCACTGAAGCAAGTGCCTTCATGCGAATTTTATCCAATGGAAGCTGTTAAAACGAATGTCAACGGTACTGACAATGTTCTGAGCGCAGCAATTGCAAGTGGCGTTCAGCGCGTTGTTGTACTGAGTACAGATAAAGCTGTATACCCGATCAACGCCATGGGCATTTCCAAGGCAATGGCTGAAAAGCTGATGGTAGCGAAATCTCGAATGATCCCCGAGGGTGGTACGATTGTTTGTGCCACACGTTACGGAAACGTTATGGCGTCACGTGGTTCGGTCATTCCATTGTTTGTCGGTCAGATCAAAAGTGGTGAGCCATTAACAGTAACTGACCCCGAAATGACTCGCTTTCTGATGTCGTTAGAAGATTCCGTTGATCTCGTGTTGCATGCATTTGAGCATGGCCAGCAAGGGGATATTTTCATTCAAAAAGCCCCGGCCTCCACGGTAGGTGAGCTAGCAGAGGCTCTGAAGGAATTGCTGGGAAGCGAGTCCCCTGTAAAAGTTATCGGAACGCGCCACGGTGAAAAGCTATATGAGTCTTTAGTGTCTCGAGAGGAGATGGCCAAATCCGAGGATATGGGTCGTTATTATCGAATTCCCGCGGATAACCGCGACCTCAACTACAAAAAGTACTTCGTCGAGGGCGAGCAAAGAATCTCTGAACTGGACGACTACACTTCTCACAATACTGAGCGACTCTCGGTCGAGGCTATCAAAGAAGTATTGCTGAAACTGGATTACATCCAGGAGGTTCTGAATGCTTAAGGTAATGACGCTGGTTGGTACGCGTCCTGAGCTGATCAAAATGAGCCGTGTCATTGCCGAGCTGGACAGGCAAGTTAATCACGTACTTGTACATTCGGGTCAGAATTACGACTACGAATTGAATCAGGTTTTTTTTGACGAGCTTGAAATCCGAAAGCCGGATCATTTTTTAGGTGCGGTAGGCGAGACGGCAGCGCAGACGATTGCTGAAGTAATTAGTAAAGCGGACGGCATTTTTGAACTAGAAAAACCTGATGCCGTGTTGTTGTATGGAGATACTAATACCTGTCTGGCGGTCATTGCGGCAAAACGCCGCAAGATACCTGTTTTTCACATGGAAGCAGGAAATCGTTGTTTCGATCAGCGCGTGCCTGAAGAACTGAATCGCAAGGTTCTTGATCATCTCAGTGATATCAATATGGTTCTCACTGAGCATGCAAGACGCTATCTCATCGCTGAAGGCGTTCGGCCCGAGACCATCATCAAAACCGGCTCACACATGGCTGAGGTTTTAGATTTTTATCTACCTAAGATTGTTCAGTCTGACGTGTTGACTCGAATGTCTCTGGAAGAAGATAAATTTTTTATAGTCAGCGCGCACCGCGAAGAGAATGTCGACAGTCCTGACAACTTGAAGGATCTAGTCGATACGCTTACTGCATTGGCTGAGCAATATCAATATCCGGTCATCGTTTCGACTCATCCGCGTACTCGCAAACGTCTAGAAGCTATCGGCGTAGCAATGGATAATCCGCTGATTCACTTCATGAAGCCATTCGGGTTGCTCGACTATATCAAGTTGCAGATGTCTGCATTCTGTGTGCTTTCTGACAGCGGAACGATTACAGAAGAAGCGTCTTTGCTTAACTTGCCCGCCATTACCATCCGCAATGCCCACGAAAGACCTGAAGGCATGGATGAGGGCACCTTGATCATGAGCGGCTTGAAAGTTGACCGCGTTTTGGAAGCTGTGAAGATCATCACCGATCAACATGATCGTCACAACCGGGTTATTCCGGTTGTAAATGATTATAAAGGCGGCCCCGTGTCTATTCAGGTGGTTAGGGTGGTGTTGAGTTACGTTGATTATATAAATCGAACTGTTTGGGGTAAGCATTAATCGAATAGCCTGTTTTCGACGGATGCTGTATCGGCTGGACATCAGAGGAGCGTATGGAATGTTTCAAGCTTGGCTAGGTGAATTTTGATGGCCCCCGTATTTCTGATGATTGTGAATGATCCTGCTTTTTTTGTTTCTCACCGCTTGGCGGTGGCAGAGGGAGCCAGAAAAGCGGGCTATCGCGTTCATATTGCGTCCATGGACGGCGATGCCGTCAAGAGGATTGAGGATAGCGGCTTTATCCATCACCTTTTGCCTATGTCCAGAAGTGGAAGTAATCCACTCCGAGAACTCTTTACACTGTTCTTTATTTGGCGCTTATTGTGGCGTATCAAACCGGTCATGTTGCATCTGGTTACCATAAAACCTGTCATTTATGGTGGGATCGCGGCCCGTTTGGCGCCGGTAAAATCAGTAGTCGCGGCGGTCTCGGGCCTTGGATTCGTGTTTCTTTTGCGGGGATTCAAGGCTACGTTGTTGCGTAAAGTAGTGAGTTTTTTTTATTGGCTGGCACTCGGGAAAAAGAATCTGCGGGTTATTTTTCAAAATTCGGATGACCGTGACCTATTGACCGGCCTGGGTGTACTAGATCTAAAGAAGGCCGAACTCATTCGCGGTTCCGGCGTTGATCTTGGTCTGTATCCATGTGTTCCCGAGTCCGATAGTTATTTGCCTGTCATTTGTCTCGCCGCTCGACTCCTGCGAGACAAAGGGGTTCTTGAGTTTGTCGAGGCGGCAAGAATTCTTCGTGACAGGGGGATCAAGGCTCGTTATCAGCTGATTGGTGCCATTGATCCAGGCAACCCGGCCACTATTACTGAAGCCGAAACAAATGCGTGGCGTGATGAAGGCCTAGTCGAGATATTGGGCTATCGAAAAGACATAGCCGCGTTGTTCGCAGATGCGCATCTTGTAACTTTGCCGTCTTATCGCGAAGGACTACCGAAGGTTTTGGTCGAAGCGGCGGCCTGCGGTCGTGCAGTCGTCACTTCGGATGTTCCAGGTTGTCGCGATGCCATCGACCCAGATGTTACTGGGCTATTGGTTCCCGTGCGTGATTCCGTTGCGTTGGCAGATGGTCTGCAGTTGCTTATTGAAGATAAAACTATGCGCCAGCGCATGGGCGCAGCGGGTCGTGTGCTGGCCGAAAACGAATTTAATGTGGATAACATAGTGCAACAGCATTTGGATATTTATTCAAAGCTTGAGCGGGCGTTTGATCATGAATGAAAAGATCCTTGTTACTGGTGCTAACGGTTTTGTCGGTAGTGCTTTGATCAGACGGCTGTTGTCTAGTCAGAATAAAAAAATCATCGCGCTGGTTCGTCAGACTGAAATGCAGTTTCCTTCGGAAGTTCTAGTGTCAGTGCTTTCCAAAGATCCAGATATTTCAGCAATGGATTTCGATGACGTACAGTCAGTTGTCCATTGTGCGGCACGAGTGCACGTGATGAACGACAATTCAGCTGATCCGCTGGCGGATTTTCGTGAAGTCAATGTGAAATTCACATTGGATTTGGCACGTAGAGCGGCGGAGGCTGGCGTCAAGCGTTTCGTTTTTCTCAGTTCAATCAAGGTTAACGGAGAGGAAACTTTTCCTGGTCATCCTTTTACTGCGGATGATACGCCATCGCCCATGGATCCTTATGGGGTTTCAAAAATGGAGGCCGAGCAAGGGTTGCGGAGCATTGCTGAGCAATTCGGGATCGAGGTTGTTATCATTCGTCCCGTGTTGGTTTACGGCCCGGGTGTGAAAGCCAACTTTCGCAGCATGATGAAGTGGCTTGATAAAGGTGTTCCTTTACCATTCGGCGCTATCCGAAATAAACGCAGTCTGGTCTCGCTCGATAACCTGGTGGACTTGATCGTTACTTGCCTGGATCATCCGCGTGCCGCTAACCAGACGTTCATGGTCAGTGATGATGAGGATGTTTCTACTACAGAGCTTTTGCTTCGCATGGGTAAAGCGTTGGGAAAACCCGCTCGGCTGATTCCAGTGCCTTCAATGTTCCTGAATGCTCTGGCATTGGTATTGGGACGCAAGGATATAGCTCGACGCCTCAACGGCTCTCTTCAGGTCGACATTCACAAGACTCGTGACTTGCTTGGCTGGAATCCAATCGAAGGCCTTGATGGAGGGTTGGGAAAAGTGGCGAAAGATTTTGAACCTGGCTCCAACTAGTTTTGGTGCTGTCATCCTGACGAACGGGCTGACAAATGGAGTTTTTAATGACGTTCTTGCTTCCGTTGATGTTTGCCGTCTGTTTCTCGGCGTATTTCTTGACTTGGATATTACGACGCTACGCATTGAGTCGCAGTCTGATCGATGTCCCCAATGCAAGAAGCTCGCACACGGTTCCGACCCCCCGCGGGGGAGGGGTCGCCATTGTGCTGAGTTTTCTTGTTGCTGTGCCTCTGATGGGATTAGCAGGCGCGCTGACATGGAATTGTGTTTATGCATTTTTAGGTGCGGGTACAGCAGTCGCTGTTCTGGGTTTTCTTGATGATCATGGCCATATTGCTGCACGCTGGCGTCTTCTTGGGCATTTTTGCGCCGCTATCTGGGCGTTGTCCTGGCTTAATGGACTCCCTGTCATCAGTGTGGCGAGCTACAGCGTTGATCTTGGATGGCTGGGCCATATTTGCGCCGCGTTTTATATAGTCTGGATGCTCAATCTCTACAACTTCATGGATGGTATCGACGGCATCGCAAGTGTCGAGGCTATATGTGCCTGCGTTGGGGCTTCGTTGGTCTATTGGTTGGGAGGATTTGACTATTTGCTGGCGGCACCTTTAGTACTGGCAGTGGCTGTAGCAGGCTTCCTTTATTGGAACTTCCCTCCCGCAAGGATTTTCATGGGAGATGCTGGCAGTGGTTTTCTAGGGATTATCCTCGCTTTGCTCTCCATTCAAGCGGCCTCGTACTCACCGCAGCTGCTATGGGTCTGGTTGATCTTGCTGGGCGTGTTTATTGTGGATGCCTCTGTCACGCTTATACGTCGCCTGTTGAGAGGAGACAAGGTTTACGAGGCTCACCGCAGTCACGCTTATCAGTTCGCTTCGCGCCAGTACGGTCGGCATCTGCCAGTGACACTGACGGTTGCTGCGATCAACGTACTTTGGTTGTTGCCGGTGGCGGCGAGTGTTGTTTTGTGGAATGTAGACGGGTCATTGGCATTGTTAGTGGCTTATGCACCGTTGGTTTGGCTGGCCGTCAGGTTTCATGCAGGTGAGCTTGAGAAGAATTGATTTAAGGGTAAGGTTTGGTTGTCGTAGTTACAGGATTTGCGGTTATTAGTCGTACCGCATGCGGCAGGAACGGAATGCTTAGGAGCTGGCCAGAGTGTGCAAAGGTTTTATGGATAATTTCAGGGTAACGTTGCTTGGTCTGCCCAGACGACACAAGCGTGCAGTCCAGGTCGCTACTGATGTTGTGTTGGTCTGGGTCGCGCTTTGGCTGGCGTTCGTCGTTCGGCTGGGAGTTGATGCAATGGCCAGCCCGATTCAAACGCATCTTTGGCTTTTTGGCTCTGCACCGTTGATCGCCATCCCCATCTTTGTTCGCTTTGGCATGTACCGCGCAGTCATGCGCTTCTTCGGCAACGATGCATTAATCACCATTTGCAAGGCCGTCAGCCTTTCAGCGTTGCTGTTGGCTCTCGCTGTGTATTGGTACAGCAACCATACAACCGTTGTACCACGCTCGATCATTTTTAATTACTGGTGGCTGAGCCTGATCATGATCGGCGGTTTGCGCCTGGTGATGCGGCAATACTTTTTGGGCGACTGGTTCACTGCCGCTCAGCACGTGCCGTTCACTAACCGTGATGATGGCCTGCCGAAGGTTGCTATCTATGGTGCTGGCGCTGCGGGCAATCAGCTGGTCGCCGCATTGCGCATGGGTCGAGTGATGCGCCCGGTTGCGTTCATTGACGATGACAGGAGTATCGCCGACCGGGTGATCGCCGGGCTTCAGGTCTATGAACCACGACATATCCAAAAAATGATCGATTCAACCGGCGCTCAGGAAATTCTGTTGGCGATACCGTCGTCCTCGCGCGGTCGTCGTCGAGAGGTATTGACGTTGCTTGAGGGCTTTCCGCTGCATGTTCGCAGTATTCCGGGCTTCATGGATCTGGCGAGCGGCCGAGTGAAGGTCGATGATATTCAAGAAGTAGATATTGCGGATCTACTCGGACGCGATGCTGTACCAGCACAACCCGATTTGCTGGAGCATTGCATCACAGGATTATCTGTTTTGGTGACAGGGGCGGGCGGGTCGATCGGCTCCGAACTGTGTCGACAGATTCTTGCGCTAAAGCCAACTACCTTGTTGATGGTCGAGCATAGCGAATTTAACTTGTACAGCATCCTGTCCGAACTGGAACCTCGAATAGCTCGTGAATCGTTGAACGTTCGGTTGTTGCCAATCCTGGGATCGGTTCGCGATCAGGATAAATTGCTCGACATAATGAGAACCTGGAATGTCGACACGGTTTACCATGCTGCCGCTTACAAGCATGTTCCGATGGTTGAGCACAATATTGCCGAAGGCGTATTGAATAATGTCATCGGAACGCTGAACACGGCGCAGGCAGCGCTGCAGGCCGGGGTGTCGAACTTCGTATTGATTTCCACAGACAAAGCGGTACGTCCCACCAACGTGATGGGTAGTACTAAACGGCTCGCGGAAATGACATTGCAGGCTCTTAGTCGTGAGCTGGCGCCTGTGCTGTTCGGGGACAAGGATAATGTCTCGCGTGTCAACAAAACCCGCTTTACCATGGTGCGGTTTGGCAATGTACTGGGCTCGTCCGGTTCGGTCATTCCACTGTTTCACAAACAGATCAAGTCCGGCGGTCCGCTGACCGTCACCCATCCGAAGATTACCCGTTATTTCATGACCATCCCCGAGGCGGCTCAGTTGGTTATTCAAGCGGGTTCCATGGGGTTGGGTGGCGATGTGTTTGTACTGGATATGGGAGAGCCGGTGAAGATTGTCGAACTGGCGGAGAAAATGATTCATCTCTCAGGTCTCAGTGTTCGTTCGGAAAAGAATCCTCACGGCGATATTTCAATTGAATTCTCCGGCCTGCGCCCTGGTGAGAAGCTGTACGAAGAGTTGCTGATCGGCGACAACGTCGTTGCGACGCGGCATCCGATGATCATGAGTGCCAACGAGGATCATCTGCCATGGGATGTCTTCAAGACGAGATTGGATGAGCTGTTGATTGCGATCGAACTGGATGATTACGCGAAAGTCCGTCAGTTGCTACGGGACACCGTCAGTGGCTATGCACCGGATGGCGATATTGTCGACTGGATCTATCAGCAGCATCGGCTCCAACCCTGATTGTTTCACATCCTGTAACGCACCCATTTTTGACACTGGCTCCCCATCGCCTAAGTTTGAGAGGCAGCTTCGGAAAAGCTGCTTTCTCAAACGATGATGGAGCATCTCTCATGCGTACCGGTTATTTCTACTCTTTGGTTTTTGCCCTGCTCACCAGCGCTTCGATTGCCGCCATTGCCGCACCCGCTGCGGTGCCGGAGGTCAATAAGGCGCCGTTGGAGTTGAATATTTCAGCGCCGGCCAACGGTGAAAAAGTCGATCTCAACAACGCGGATGCGGGCACTTTGCAAAAGGAGCTCTCGGGCGTTGGTGAATCCAAAGCCAAGGCGATTGTTGCGTATCGTGAAACCAATGGGCCGTTTTCTTCGGTAGAGGAGTTGCTGGAAGTGAAGGGGATCGGCAAGGCAATTCTGGATCGCAATCGTGAGAAGCTGGAAGTGAACTAAGCTGTTCACTCAACCATGGAAAGGCCGGTCATTTGACCGGTCTTTTTGCTTTCTGGCGCAGCCGACATCCACGCAGGCGCAGCGAGTTTGATCGTGAAGCTTAAAATTATGGCTATCATATTGCTTCAAGATTATGCCTATAATAATTTGCGCTGCGTCGGAATATCCTTCCGTGGCGATCTTCCTCCAATCGTTCCAGGAGCCATTTCATGAATTCGTCCAACGTCCACGGTACTGCCCTGATCACTGGCGCCTCATCGGGCATCGGTGCGATTTACGCCGAGCGTCTGGCGGCGCGTGGTTTTGATTTGCTGTTGGTGGCTCGTGATAAAGAACGGCTCGATTCAGCGGCGAACGCGCTGCGTGAATCCCACGGCGTGCAGGTCGAAGTACTGAAAGCCGATCTGACGCAAAAGGATGATGTGCTGAAACTCGAACAACGCCTGCGCAGCGATTCCAGCATCAGCCTGCTGGTCAATAACGCCGGCGTCGCTGCCGACGGTTTGCTGGCCAACGCTGATGTGGATCAACTCGAGCGGTTGATTCAACTGAATGTCACTGCCGTCACTCGACTGGCTTCGGCTGCGGCCGCCGGGTTCACCAAGGCGGGCCGTGGCACGATCATCAACATTGCATCCGTCGTTGCATTGTTTCCTGAGCGTTTCAACGCGACCTACAGCGCAAGCAAGGCTTACGTGTTGAGCCTGACCCAATCGCTCAACGCCGAGCTGGATGGCACTGGGGTCAAGGTGCAAGCCGTGTTGCCGGGCGTCACGCGGACTGAAATCTGGGAGCGCTCCGGTATCGATGCCAGCGGTATCCCGGCGGAAATGGTGATGGAGGCCGGTGAGATGGTTGATGCAGCACTGGCTGGTCTGGATCAGGGCGAGTTGATCACTATTCCATCGTTGCCGGATGCCGGGGACTGGCAGGCCTTTGTGTCGGCCCGTTATGTGATGGCGCCGAACCTTTCTCGCAGTTCTGCGGCCGAACGTTACAAGTAAGACATTTTTGAATCGATTTGAGGTACTGCGTCATGGATCAGCGTCGTGTTGTGGTCACCGGCATGGGTTTGGTGTCGCCGTTGGGCAGCGGTGTCGAAACGGTTTGGCAGCGATTGCTGGCAGGGCGTTCGGGGTTGCGCAAGTTGCCGCCAGAGGTGGTCGCTGATTTGCCGGCTGGCGTCGGCGGTGTTGTGCCGACAGCTACGGAAGATAGCGAGGCCGGGTTTGATCCGGATCGTGCCACGTCGCCGAAAGAACAGAAGAAGATGGATCGTTTCATTCTGTTCGCCATGGAGGCTGCGCGGCAGGCGGTGGAGCAAGCCGGCTGGCAACCCGGCGATGCCGAGGCGCAAGAGCGCACTGCAACCATCATTGGTTCGGGCGTGGGCGGTTTCGGTGCGATTGCCGAAGCGGTGAGAACCACCGATACCCGTGGTCCCCGGCGTTTGTCGCCGTTCACCATCCCATCGTTTCTGGTCAATCTCGCGGCCGGTCACGTGTCGATTCAACACGGGTTCAAAGGGCCGCTGGGCGCTCCGGTGACGGCGTGCGCTGCCGGCGTGCAGGCGATTGGTGATGCTGCGCGTTTGATCCGCGCCGGCGAGGCCGATATCGCCGTTTGTGGAGGTGCTGAAGCCTGCATCGACCGTGTCAGCCTCGCCGGTTTCGCTGCAGCGCGAGCATTGTCCAGCGGCTACAACGAGACGCCTGAGCGTGCGTCACGTCCGTTCGACAGCGGTCGTGACGGATTTGTAATGGGCGAGGGCGCCGGCCTGTTGGTGATCGAGTCTTTGGAGCATGCGTTGGCTCGCGGCGCGCAACCACTCGCTGAATTGGTCGGTTACGGCACCACTGCGGACGCTTATCACCTCACCGCCGGCCCCGAAGACGGCAGCGGCGCACGACGGGCCATGACACTGGCGCTCGCTCAGGCTGGCGTGACGCCGGGTCAGGTGCAGCACCTCAATGCGCATGCTACATCCACGCCGGTCGGCGACTTGGGCGAGCTGGCCGCGATCAAGGCGTTGTTTGGCGCGGAGAATAAAATTGCCGTGACATCGACCAAATCCGCCACCGGGCATTTGCTCGGTGCGGCTGGCGGGCTTGAGGCGATCTTCACGTTGCTGGCGATCCGCGATCAAGTGGTGCCGCCCACGCTCAATTTCGACAATCCCGATCCGGCGAGTGAAGGCGTGGACATCGTTCATGGCCAGGCACGGCCGATGCCTATCGAATATGCATTGTCGAACGGATTCGGCTTCGGCGGGGTCAATGCGAGCGTGCTGTTCAAGCGTTGGGCGGGCTAATCCGGCATGTGCTTGAGGTAATCGCGGGTGACATCGAGAATCCGCTGCGACAGTTGCGGGTTCTCGACACTTCGCGACAACACCAGTGCGCCGACCAGCGTCGACATGATCACCAGGCTGCGATCGTCAGCGGTGTCACCTTTCAAGGTGCTCGCCACTTGTTCCAACCGGGCGTTGAGGACGTCGTCGGTGGTAGGGCTCGCCTGGCCACGCAAGCCCATTTCCGAAGACATGGTCGGCAATGGGCAACCCTCATGTGGGGATGTCACATGCCATTGGGACAAATAGCAGTCAATGAATGCGTCCAAAGGACGCTCCTCGGCGAAGAGCATCGCACAGAGCGTATCGACCTCACCGCCGGCAGCCTGAAGGGCTTTTTCCACCAACTCATCTTTTGATTTGAAGTGTGAGTAAAAGCCGCCATGGGTCAACCCGAGCGCCTTCATCAAGGGTTGCAGACCCGTGGCGCCGATACCGTCCTTGCGAAATCGTGCTGACGCTTCCTTGATGATGCGCTGATGGGTCTGGGCTTTATGGTCCTGCGAGTAACGCATTGTCGAATCTCCGCAACAGTGCGCCCATCTTAACCAAGGAAAATTAGATGGTGACTGTACTTCTACTTCCAGGAAAGCCTGGGAGTGAGTTCGATAGAGACTGAAAAACGAACCCCGCCCATTCGGCGGGGTTTTTCGTTCAGCGATCCTGGGCGTCCTTTGCGTCCATTTCCGCGTTGCGTTCAGCGACGCGTTTGCGTTGTTCTTCGGTCAGTTCGACCTTGTTGGCGGTGTCGCGCAACATCATTAAACCGCCAACGATCGAGCCGATGGCAACGACCAGAATCAACCACGCATACCAAGGCATAACGGCTCTCCTTAAGGGCAGATCGACGGACGAGGATTTCGCCGTGCGACGCTGCGTACCACTTTGAGCGAAACGCGCTCGCAGTGGTTCCATTCTAGGCCGGTTATGACCGAAGCACCCTGCGGCAGCTCCTACACCAGGCGGATTACAAGCCTGTGAGCATGGCGTCGGCGGGGGCGTTGGCGCGCGACTGGCCGGTGAGCATGAAATAGATGAATCCGATTGCCATGAAGCCGAGGAAGATCAGGCCGATCAGGGTGTTGAACCACGCCATCGCCACCAGACACACCGCCGCCAGTAGCAACGCAATGCTCGGCACCAGCGGGTAGCACGGCGCACGGAAGGTGCGTTCCAGATTGGGTTCGGTTTTGCGCAGTTTGAACAGACTGAGCATGCTCATGATGTACATCACGATGGCGCCGAACACGGCCATGGTGATCATCGCCGCCGTCAGCGTCATGCCACCCAGGTTGATCAGACCGTCGCTGTAGATCGCGGCGATGCCAATTACGCCACCGGCGATGATTGCCCGATGTGGCGTCTGGAAGCGCGAAAGTTTTGCCAGCGAAGCTGGCAAATAACCGGCGCGGGCCAGTGCAAAGAATTGCCGCGAGTAACCGAGGATGATCCCGTGAAAACTCGCCACCAGACCGAACAGGCCGATCCACACCAGCATATGTAGCCAGCCGGAGTTTTCACCGACCACGGTTTTCATCGCTTGTGGCAGCGGGTCGTTGATGTTCGACAGGGTGCGCCAGTCACCCACGCCACCGGCGAAGAACATCACGCCCATTGCCAGGAACACCAGGGTCAGGATGCCGCTGATGTAGGCTTTGGGAATCGTGCGCTTCGGATCTTTCGCTTCTTCGGCCGCCATGGCCGCGCCTTCGATGGCCAGGAAAAACCAGATCGCAAACGGAATGGCCGCGAACATCCCGGCAATGGCCGGCGCGCCGAACACGTCAGAACCCGCCCAACCGTTGAGGGCGAAGTTACTGAAGCTGAACGCCGGGGCGACGACGCCCATGAACACCAGCAACTCGGCGACGGCCAATACGCAGACCACCAGTTCGAAGGTCGCCGCGAGCTTCACGCCGAGAATGTTCAAGGTCATGAACACGAAATAGGCGCCGACGGCTGCGTGTTTGGGATCGAGCGCGGGAAATTGCACGTTCAGGTAAGCACCGATGGCCAGGGCAATGGCCGGCGGGGCGAAGACGAATTCGATCAGCGTGGCCAGCCCCGCGATCAATCCGCCTTTCTCGCCGAAAGCCCGGCGGCTGTAGGCAAACGGCCCGCCCGCATGGGGAATCGCAGTGGTCAGTTCGGTGAAGCTGAAGATGAAGCAGGTGTACATGGTCGCGACCATGAATGATGTGACCAGAAATCCAAGCGTCCCGGCCACGCCCCAGCCGTAACTCCAGCCGAAATACTCCCCGGAAATCACCAGTCCCACCGCGATGCCCCACAAGTGCAGAGTGCCCAGCGTGGGTTTGAGTTGTGTGTTCATGCGTTTGCTCCCTGAAGGTTTGGAAAGCTCGGGGGAGGGCGCGTGCAGTGGGCATGCCAGTCTTTGAGATCAGGTCGTATTGAGCGGAAAGCTGTCGTATTGGGGATGTTCGCTGCCGGATGGGAACATTCTCGTGCGCCAGTTGGGTGCGATGGTGTCTGCGCTGCTGTCTTCGCGGGCAAGGCCGCTGCCACAGGTTTCCAGGTGTACACAAACTTTGTGAACGACCGAGATCACTGTGGGAGCTGGCTTGCCAGCGATGAGGCCAGTGCACACACCGCTGTAACCCGCGCTTGAACCCACTCTTTACGCTTTTTTTATGCCCAGCCACTCGGCTCGATCTCGCGCCTTTACAGCCTCCATCCCGACAATCCCTCCACACGCGGCAATACGCCGTAACACGGAGATTTTCCATGAGCGTTCTGGACGGGGTGTCGCTGCTGCTGGCAGCGGGGCTGTTCATTTATCTGTTGGTTGCGCTGTTGCGCGCGGATCGGGGCTAGGAGCGGCTATGCACAGTAATGACTATTGGCTGATCCTCGGGTTTTTTGCGCTGGTGCTGCTGCCAGCGCCATTCCTCGGACGCTTCTACTACAAGGTGATGGAAGGCCAGCGCACCTGGCTGTCGCCGATTCTTGGACCGGTCGAACGCGGCTGCTATCGCATCGCCGGGGTCGACGCCGAGGCTGAACAGAGCTGGCAGAAATACACGCTGGCGCTGCTGGCCTTCAACCTTGCCGGTTTTCTGCTGCTATTCACGATTCTGCTGTTCCAGGATCACTTGCCGCTGAACCCGCAAAACCTGCCGGGTCAGGAATGGACGCTGGCGTTCAACACCGCCGTCAGTTTCATGACCAACACCAACTGGCAGGCCTACAGCGGCGAAGCATCGCTCAGTTACCTGAGCCAGATGGTCGGTCTCACCGTGCAGAACTTCGTCAGCGCCGCCACCGGCCTCGCCGTACTGGTCGCGCTGTGCCGTGGCATCGGCCGTAAGTCGGCGCAGACCCTTGGCAACTTCTGGGTCGACATGACCCGCGCCACGCTCTACGGCCTGTTGCCGTTGTGCCTGCTGCTTGCGCTGTTTCTGGTCTGGCAAGGCGTGCCGCAAACCTTCGCGCACTACGTGAATGCCGTGACGATGCAGGGCGTCGATCAGGTCATTCCGCTCGGCCCGGCCGCCAGCCAGATTGCAATCAAGCAACTGGGCACCAACGGCGGTGGCTTCTTCGGCGTCAACTCGGCGCACCCGTTCGAAAACCCGACCGCGTGGAGCAACCTGTTCGAGCTCGCCTCGATCATCCTGATCCCCGCCGCGTTGGTGTTCACCTTCGGCCACTACGTCAAGGATCTACGTCAGAGCCGCGCAATCATCGCTTGCATGCTCGCGCTGTTCATCATCGGCGGTGCGACGTCCCTGTGGGCCGAATACCAGCCGAATCCTGCGCTGAATAACCCGATCGTCGAGCAGACCGCGCCGCTGGAAGGCAAGGAGTCGCGCTTCGGCACCACGGCGACCGTGCTCTGGTCGGTGACAACCACGTCAGCGTCGAACGGCTCGGTCAACGGCATGCACGACAGCCTCAGCCCGCTCAGCGGCATGGTTGCGCTGGTCAACATGATGGTCGGCGAAGTGATCTTCGGCGGCGTCGGCGCGGGGCTCTACGGCATGTTGCTCAACGTGCTGATCGCGGTGTTCCTCGCCGGCCTGATGATCGGCCGCACCCCTGAATACCTTGGCAAAAAACTTCAGGCCAAAGAGGTGCAATTGCTGGTGGTCACGCTGCTGGTGATGCCGGTGGGCGTGCTGGTGCTCAGCGCGATTGCCGCGAGCCTGCCGGTCTCGGTCGCGGCGGTGAGCAACCCCGGCCCTCACGGTTTCAGTCAGTTGCTCTACGCCTACACCTCGGCCGGCGCCAACAACGGTTCGGCGTTCGGCGGCTTCGGTGCGAATACGCCGTTTCACAATCTGATGCTGGGCCTGGGCATGTTGATCGGTCGCTTCGGTTACATCCTGCCGGTGCTGGCGCTGGCCGGCAGCCTGGCGATGAAGAAGACCGCGCCGGTTGGCCAGAACAGTTTTCCAACTCACGGCCCGCTGTTCGTGACGTTGCTGACCGTGACCATTTTGCTGGTGGGTGGCCTGACCTTCCTGCCAACCCTGGCGCTGGGCCCGATTGCCGAACATCTGAGCATGGGCTTCTAAGGAATCGATGATGAATATGCCTGCGATCAAACCGGCTGGCGTCAAGGCGCCGGAACAAGCAAAAACCGCGATCAGCGCACTTTGGCGTCCGGCGCTGGTACAAGCCTTCGTCAAGCTTGATCCGCGACAGTTGAAGCGCTCGCCCGTGATGCTGGTGGTCGAACTCACTGCGATTTTGACCACCGTGTTGTGCTTCATTCCTGACAGCAGCGTATCGACGTTCGTCGCCGCGCAAATTGCCCTGTGGCTGTGGTTCACCGTGCTGTTTGCCAACTTCGCCGAAGCCTTGGCCGAAGGTCGCGGCAAGGCCCGCGCCGACAGCCTCAAGGCCGGCAGCGAAGGCCTGAGTGCGAGAAAGAAACTGGCCAATGGCACGTTCCAGGTCGTACCCGCCGCCAGTCTGCGCAAGGACGATGTGGTGCGCGTCGAGGCCGGGGAAATGATCCCCGGCGACGGCGAAGTCATCGAAGGTATCGCGGCGGTCAACGAAGCAGCGATTACCGGTGAATCGGCACCGGTGATTCGCGAATCCGGCGGCGACCGATCCGCCGTCACCGGCAATACGCGTCTGGTGTCCGACTGGCTGCTGGTGAAGATCACCGCCAATCCCGGTGAATCGACCCTCGATCGCATGATCGCGCTGGTCGAAGGCGCCAAACGTCAAAAGACCCCGAACGAAGTCGCCCTCGACATCCTGCTGATCGGCCTGACCCTGATCTTTTTGCTGGTGGTCGTGACCCTGCAACCGTTCGCCCACTTCGCCAACGGCAGCCTGCCGCTGGTGTTTCTGGTGGCGCTGCTGGTCACGCTGATTCCCACCACCATTGGCGGCCTGCTCTCAGCCATCGGCATCGCCGGGATGGATCGCCTGGTGCGGTTAAACGTGATAGCCAAATCCGGCCGCGCAGTGGAAGCGGCGGGGGACGTACACGTGCTGCTGCTCGACAAGACCGGCACCATCACCTTCGGCAACCGTCGTTGCAGCGCGGTCCACGCCGCGCCCGGTGTAAGCCCCCGGGAGTTGGCCGAAGGCGCGTTGTTCGCCTCGCTGGCCGACGACACCGCCGAAGGCAAATCCATCGTCGAGTACTTGCGCAACCTGCATCCACAATCGGAGCCGGCGCCAGAAACCCTGACCGGCGTCCCGTTCAGCGCTGAAACCCGTTTGTCCGGTGTCGACTATCGGGGCCGTGTCTATCGCAAAGGCGCGGTGGATTCACTGCTGAGCTTTATCGGCCAGCAACGTGCCGACCTCGCACCGGCACTGTCGCGGGAAGTCGACAAGATCGCCCAGAGCGGCGGCACACCGTTGCTGGTGTGCGTCGACGGCAAACTGCTCGGCGTGATCCACCTCAAAGACGTGGTCAAACCCGGCATCCGCGAGCGCTTCGCCGAATTGCGCAAACTGGGAATTCGCACGGTCATGGTCACGGGTGACAACCCGCTGACCGCTGCGGCCATCGCCGCTGAAGCGGGTGTCGATGATGTCCTCGCCGAAGCCACGCCGGAGAAAAAGCTCGCACGTATTCGCCTTGAACAGAACGACGGACGCTTGGTCGCCATGTGCGGTGACGGCGCCAACGACGCGCCGGCGCTGGCCCAGGCCGACGTCGGCATGGCGATGAACGATGGCACCCAAGCAGCGCGCGAAGCGGCGAACATGGTCGATCTCGACAGCGATCCGACCAAGCTGCTCGACGTGGTGCAGATCGGCAAGGAATTGCTGGTCACCCGGGGTGCGCTGACGACGTTTTCCATCGCCAACGATGTGGCCAAATACTTCGCGATTCTGCCGGCATTGTTTGCAGCGATCTATCCGCAACTGGGCGTGCTCAACATCATGCAGTTGACCAGTCCGCAGAGCGCGATTCTCTCGGCGATTGTGTTCAACGCGCTGATCATCGTGGTGTTGATTCCATTGGCGTTGCGCGGCGTGCGGGTGCAGGCGGCGAGTGCGTCGGCGCTGCTGCGACGCAATCTGTTGATCTACGGGGTGGGTGGGTTGCTGGTGCCGTTCGTTGGCATCAAGGCGATCGACATGCTGTTGACGGCGTTGCATCTGGTTTGACGCCATCGCGAGCAGGCTCGCTCCCACATTTAAATTCATTCCCCCTGTGGGAGCGAGCCTGCTCGCGAAGAACTCGGCGCGGTCGACCTGACCTCACGCCATATCCGCTCACTGAATTCGAGGATCCAACATGTCCAAACTATTGCGGCCGGCCTTGAGCCTATTGCTGCTGATGACCGCCATCACCGGCATCGCCTACCCCCTCGCCGTCACCGCCATCGCGCAAGTCGCATTCCCCGCGCAAGCCAACGGCAGTCTGATCCACGACGCCGACGGCAAAGTGCGCGGCTCATCCCTGATCGCTCAGGATTTCGTTGGCGATGCCTGGTTCCATCCCCGCCCATCCGCCGGTGCATTCGCCACCGTATCGAGCGGCGCGAGCAACCTGTCGCCGAGCAATCCGGCGCTCGCCACGCGGGTGATCGATGACGCCAACAAGCTGCAAGTCGCAGGTCAAGGCCCGGTGCCGCTGGCGCTGTTGACCACCTCCGGCAGCGGTCTCGATCCGCACTTGCCACCGGCGGCGATTGCCTATCAACTGGCGCGAGTCGCGGCGGCGCGAAATCTGCCGGTATCGACCTTGCAGCAACTGCTCGATGCGCACCTCGAACAGCCGCTGGTGGGGCCGCCCGTGGTGAATGTGCTTGAGCTGAACATGGCGCTGGAAAAACTGTAGAAGATGATCGTTCCCACGCTCTGCGTGGGAATGCATCAATGGACGCTCTGCGTCCGCTTTGGTGGGACGCAGAGCGTCCCGGGCTGCATTCCCACGCAGAGCGTGGGAACGATCATCAGGACGAGAGAGCATCAAGCATGAGCAATTCCGGCCGCGCCGACGCGCTGTTAGCAGACCTGCCCCGTGACGGCCGTGGCCGGCTCAAAGTCTTCCTCGGCGCCGCCCCCGGTGTCGGCAAGACCTACGCCATGCTCCAGGCTGCCCATACCCAACTGCGTCAGGGCGTGAAAGTCATCGCCGGCGTGGTCGAAACCCATGGCCGCGCCGAGACCGAAGCGTTGCTCGGCGGCTTGCCGCAACAGCCGTTGTTGCGCTCTGAATACCGTGGCGTGATGCTTGAAGAAATGGATCTCGACGGCCTGCTCGCCGCCATGCCAAAACTGGTACTGGTCGACGAACTCGCCCACAGCAACGCCCCTGGCAGCCGCCACGCCAAACGCTGGCAAGACATTCAGGAACTGCTCGCCGCCGGCATCGATGTGTTCACCACGGTCAACGTCCAGCACCTCGAAAGCCTCAACGATCAGGTGCGCGGCATTACCGGAGTGCAAGTGCGCGAAACCCTGCCCGACTGGGTGCTGCAAGAAGCCTTCGAACTGCTGCTGATCGACCTGCCCCCGCGCGAATTGCTGGAGCGTCTGCGCGAAGGCAAGGTGTATGTGCCGGAGCAGGCGCGGGCAGCCATCGATGCGTTTTTCACTCAGACCAACCTCACCGCACTGCGCGAACTGGCGATGCAAACCGCCGCCGCGCAAGTCGATAACGATCTGGCGCAGGGCTACCGACAACTCGGTCAGGCCGCGCCGGCCGTGCGCGGGCGTCTGCTGGTCGGCGTCGATGGCGATGCCCAGGCGGAACGGCTGGTGCGCCACGCCAGTCGCGTCGCCCAGCGTCGGCATTTGCCCTGGAGTCTGGTGCACGTCGACAACGGCAGTGCGCGCGATGAGCAATCACGCTTGCGCCTGCAAAGCGCTCAACAACTGGCTGAGCGCCTCGGCGGCGAAGTGGTGTTGCTGCGTGCCGGTGAAGTGGCGAAAACCCTGATCCAGCACGCCACCGAACGCCGCGCGACGCTGGTGCTGGTCGGTCAGTCGCGGCCGCGTTTGCGCCGTCGATTGTTCGGCGGCGGGCTCGCGGCGCGGTTGCTGCGTCAGGCCCACGGTCTGGAAATCAACGTTCTCGACAGCGACCAGTTACCTGCGCAACCGCGAGTGCGCAGCACGCCGACGTTCGTTTGGTTCGATTACGGTCTGGCGCTGGTGGCGACGGTGTTGGCCAGTGCGCTGGCGTGGGCGGTGTCGAGTGTGTTGCCACTGCCGAATATCTCGCTGGTGTTTCTCGCGGCGGTGTTGCTGGTGGCGGTGCGCAGCAGTCTCGGGCCGGCGCTGGCGTGTGCGGCACTGTCGTTTCTGACCTATGACTTTCTGTTCATTCCGCCGAATTTTTCCCTGACCATCCAGCGCGAAGAAGACGTCCTGACCTTGCTGTTTTTCCTGCTGATGGCAGCGCTGACAGGCAACCTCGCTGCCCGCCAGCGTCGGCAGTTGCAGGCGTTGCGTGACACTCAGGAAGAAACCAGTGAGCTGCTCGATCTGTCGCGCAAACTCACCGCCGCCACCGACCGCCAAGCCGTAATCAGTGCCGCCGCCCAGCACCTCAACGGCTGGAGTGATCTTCAACTGTGCCTGCTCAATCGCGACGGCGCGGGTGACTGGAAAGTCGAAACCGGCGGCCCGCTGCAATTGACCGACGCCGAGCGCGCTGCCGCCGATTGGGCCTGGCAGCACGATCAACCGGCGGGCATGGGCACCGGCACGCTGCCGTTCGGCCGTTGGTGGTGGTGGCCGTTATCGGTCGAAGACGGGCCGTTGGCGCTGCTCGGTGTCTGCGCCAAAGAAGGCCAGACCTTGAGCGGCCAGCGCCGTCGATTGCTCACCGCGTTGAGCCAGCCACTGGCGCAGGCGTTGGCCCGTGCGCAACTGGCGGACGACTTGGAAGCCGCGCGCCTGCATGGCGAAACCGAGCAATTGCGCAGTGCCTTGCTGGCCTCGGTGTCCCACGATTTGCGCACGCCGCTGACGGCCATGCGCGGCAGCATCGACAGCCTGTTGGCGCTCGGCGAGGCAATCCCGCTGGAGGATCGCCGTGAGCTGCTCGAAGGCACCCGCGACGAAGCCGAACGACTCGACCGCTACATTCAAAACCTGCTGGACATGACCCGTCTCGGCCACGGTGCCCTGAAACTGGCGCGGGACTGGGTGGCGCCGGCAGACATCGTCGGCAGTGCGCTCAATCGCCTGCGTGCGGTGCTGGCGCCGTTGCAGGTCAGCACCGATGTGCCCGCCGAGTTGCCGTTGCTGTATGTACACGCGGCGCTGATCGAACAGGCGCTGGTGAATGTGCTGGAAAACGCCGCGCGGTTTTCCCCGGCTCATGGCCGTTTGCAACTCACTGCCGGCGCCGATGAGCACGAGATTTTTTTCTCGGTCAGCGACGAAGGCCCGGGCATTCCCGAGGACGAGCGGGAAAAGATTTTCGACATGTTCTACACCGCCGCGCGCGGTGATCGCGGCGGGCAGGGCACGGGGCTCGGCCTGGCAATCTGTCAGGGCATGGTCGGTGCGCATGGCGGCCGGATCAGCGTCGCCGACGGCATCGATGGGCGCGGCACCTGCATCACCTTGCACCTGCCCTTGCAGGCGCAACCGGGAATGGACAGTGAAGCCTGATCGCGCCTGCGTTACTCTCTCGCCCATCCTTTGCGTTGATGTGAATCCATGAGCCAGACCGCGACCATTTTGGTCATCGACGACGAACCGCAGATCCGCAAGTTTCTGCGCATCAGCCTGGCGTCCCAAGGCTACAAAGTGCTGGAGGCCGGCACCGGCGCCGATGGGCTGGCGCAAGCGGCACTGAACAAACCGGATTTGCTGGTGCTCGATCTGGGGCTGCCGGACATGGACGGCCAGCAAGTGCTGCGCGAATTTCGCGAGTGGGCGACAACGCCGGTATTGGTGCTTTCGGTGCGCGCCAGCGAAGGTGAAAAAGTCCAGGCGCTCGATGGCGGCGCCAACGATTACGTGACCAAGCCGTTCGGCATTCAGGAGTTCCTCGCCCGGGTGCGGGCCTTGTTGCGCCAGGCGCCAGCGGGGGAGGCACAGCCGGCGTCACTGAGTTTCGGCCCGTTGACCGTGGATCTGGCTTATCGACGGGTCTTGCTCGACGGCATCGAAGTGGCTTTGACCCGCAAGGAATACGCGGTGCTCGCGCAACTGGCGCGGCATCCCGGTCGCGTCATCACCCAGCAGCAATTGCTCAAGGACATTTGGGGGCCAACGCACACCGAAGACAGCCATTACCTGCGCATCGTCGTTGGGCATCTGCGCCAGAAACTGGCGGATGACCCGACCCGGCCACGGTTTATCGTGACCGAGGCGGGCGTCGGGTATCGTCTGTTGGATGGCTAAAAGATCGCAGCCTTCGGCAGCTCCTACACGGTGTACGCAATCCTCATGTAGGCGCTGCCGCAGGCTGCGATCTTTTGACTTTCAACCCTGCTCGCTTTCATATCTATCCAGCGTATCCCGCGCAATCTCGCGCCCCAGCGCGATCAGTTCCGGCGCCTTGTAGAACTCGAAAAAGCGGCACACACGCTTGGGCACGTTGATCAGGATGTCCGGCGGATAACCGGCAATCTTGTACTGTGCCAACGACGTCTGCATCACCTCGAAACTCTGGTTGATCAGATCCAGCAGCGACGCCGGCCCGACGTTATCGATGATGAACGAACCGGTCGCGGATTTCGGCGCCCCGGCGCGCTCTGGCGCGGCGGCCGGTTGCTGGCTCTCGGGCTCGGCACCTTCCCAGGGATTGAGAGTGGCGGCCTCGGCACGCAATGCCTCCTGCTCAAGCTTCAATAATTGCTCGGCCTGCGTACGGCGAAACGGCATCTTCGAGCCCAGCGAATTGATCAGTCTGTCGAAGCGCGTGCGAAACGCGGCGGGGCGCTGGATCACCGGCAGGCTGTACTGGCGCTGGTTGGTCGAGTTGAGATTGACCGCGATGATCAGATCACAATGGCTGGACACCACCGGCACAATCGGCAACGGATTGAGAATGCCGCCGTCGACCAGCATGCGGTTGCCTTGCATCACCGGAGTGAACAGGCTGGGAATCGCCGCCGACGCACGCATCGCCTGATGCAGGCAGCCTTCCTGAAACCAGATTTCCTGCTGATTGGTGAGATCGGCAGCGACCGCCGTGTAGGGAATGCGCAGGTCTTCGATGTTGATCTCGCCGACAATCTTGCGGATCTGCCCGAAGACTTTCTCGCCGCGAATTGCCCCCAGGCGAAAGCTCACATCGACCAGGCGCAGCACGTCGAGGTAATCGAGGCTCTCGATCCAGTTGCGGTAATCGTCCAGTTTGCCGGCGGCGTAAATCCCGCCAACCACCGCGCCCATCGAACAACCGGCGATGCAGGCGATGTCATAGCCGCGTCGTTCGATTTCTTCGATGACGCCGATATGGGCATAGCCCCGGGCGCCGCCGGAACCCAGCACCAGTGCGACTCGTTTCTTCATCCAGTATCCTCCCCGACAAGGTTCCACAATGCACCCATCGAGGGCCACGGTTCAATTGTTCAGGTCGGTGCTGGGGCAGGGGCGTCGTTTTTTTCACAATGCCACGACGCCCGGGGCGCTATCCTTGCCGGCGAAGGCGTTTGCGGCGGGGCGAGGCACTTTTTCCCCGATGGATCGTCTTACCTGCACGACTGTTGACCATTCTTTGAGGTGTAAGTGATGAAAGCCTGGATCTGTGTGCCGTTGATTGCCCTGGCATTGGCCGGTTGCGCCGGTAAAACTGCTTACCGCGACAGCTGCGGCAGCGGCCTCGACGCTGCATGGCACGAGCTGGATCTGGCCAAGGCCGAAGGTTTTGCCGGCACCGTCAGCTACTCCAAAGCCCTGTCGTTGCTGACAGCCGCCAAGACCCAACAACAATTCGAAGGCTTCGAAGGTTGCTCGAAAAAGGCTGAAAAAGCCCGTTTCTACATTCGCGAATCCCGGGCAGGACGGTAGAAGCAGCTATGAGTTTTAAGCTACAAGCTGCAAGTCAAAGGCAATCACATTCAGCTTGCAGCTCAAAGCTTGCCGCTCAACACTGACAACGGAGTTGTCCAATGATTGATCGTTTGGTGGCTCGGATTCTGAGTCTTGAGGTGCGGCTTTTGGCGTGTCAGGCGCGTCTTGAGGCGCGTACCGATCCTGAGGCGTTGCATGATTTGCGCACGACGGTGCGGCGCTTGCGCAGTCTGTTGCGGCCATTGCGCGGGTTGCCCGGGGTTGAGCAATTAGAGAGTGCGGCGTCCAGCGTTGGCGAGTTGACCACGCCGTGGCGTGATCGCGAGGTGCTGGCGGCGTACCTGCTCGAACACGATCAACCCGACGCGGCGCAACGGCGCATGGCGCAGATGGATGAGGCTTATCCGGCGCTGGCGGCGAGTGCGGAGCTGGCGTCGCTGATGATGATCCTTGATGCGTTTCCGCGTTTTCTGAGGGCTGCGCAGCGCGAAAAACTGCTCGAAGGGTTACGGAAGACCATTGAAAAACGCCTCGATAAACAATGGCAGAAACTCAACGAGGCGCTCCGCGATCCCGCCCACGACCGCCACCGCTTGCGCCTGTTGATCAAGCGCGTGCGTTACGGCATCGATGCCTATCCCGAGCTCGATCGTCTACCCAAAGCGGCAATGCCGCGCCTCAAGGCTGCGCAAGGCGCCTTGGGCGACTGGCACGATTGCTGGCAATGGCTGGCGCGGGCGGAACACGAAGCCGATCTGCAACCCTGTGTCGCGACCTGGCAGACAACCATGGTCAAGGCTGAAATCAAGTCCGACCGTGTGCTCGACAAACTCCTGAACATCACGACTCCCCTGTAGGCGCTGCCTGATCATGTAGGAGCCGGGCAAGCCCGGCTCCTACAACGTTGGTCATCGTCGCTTAACGCAGTAGGCGGCCTGTCTGGCCGTTTTTTTGGCTGAAACAAGCGCTGTGCCGCCGTGCCGCGCTGGTTAAGATCCCTGCATCATTTTTCAATAATTGAGGTCGCCATGGATTTTTCCGAACTGCTCGACGCTGTCCGCCGACAACCGCTGGACGTTTCAATTCCGGCTGACTGGGGCCAGGGGCGTGCAAGTTTTGGCGGCTTGGTCGCGGCGCTGCAATACGAAGCCATGCGCGCGCAGGTGCCCGAGGATCGTCCGGTGCGTTCGCTGGTGATCACTTTTGTCGGCCCGGTCGAGCCGGACGTGCCGGTGAGTTTTCAGGCTGAAGTCTTGCGCGAAGGCAAAGCGGTCAGCCAGGTCATGGGGCGGGCGGTGCAGAAGGGCCAGGTAGTGGCGCTGATGCAAGGCAGCTTCGGTGCCTCGCGTAGTTCTGAAGTCGCAGTCGACGCCCATCCGGCGCCGGAGATGAAACACTGGGATGCCTGCCAGGCGCTGCCGTATATCAAAGGCGTGACACCGGAATTCATGCGGCATCTGGACATGCGCTGGAGTGTCGGCGGTCTGCCGTTCAGTGGCGTCAAATCGCGGGACATGGGCGGTTGGGTACAATTTCGCGGGAATGTGCAGGACGAGCCGGTCAACGAATCGCACATCCTCGCGCTGGTGGATGCCTGGCCGCCGGCGCTGTTGCCGTATCTGAACAAACCGGCGGCCGGCAGCACCCTGACCTGGACGATCGAATTCGTTCAGCCGTTACGCCAACTGAGCACGCTGGACTGGTGCAAGTACCTGGTGGAAATCGAGTACGCCGCTGACGGTTACGGCCATGCCGCCGCCAAGCTGTGGAGCGCGCAGGGTGAGTTGATCGCCATGAGCCGACAGACCGTGACGATTTTTGCCTGACTCAATGCCGACGGTGGCGCTCACGCCACGCGCGCCACCAACCGCCACTGAGAACGAATCGAGGAAAGGTCAGAAATTGCTCGACCAGCAAGCGTGAGACGGCGTCATGACGACCACTGAATGGCTCGGAGGCTTGCGCCTCCAAGCTGTGACCATGACGCTGCAAACCCAGTGCGGCAATCACGCCGATCACGCCAATGGCGACATTCGCCAGACTCAGGCTGAACACCCCGGACACGATCAGCAGAAACGCGACGATAAACAGCGGCACGGCAATCAGGTGCAGCACCAGGTTCGTCGGGTGCTGATGATTGCCCGGGTACGCCCGCCATTGCCATGCGGGAAGATTAGGGTGACGTTTGCCCATGTTGCGACTCCTCATTCCATGTTTGGACACATGTTTGAAGAATAGGCGCGGGCGAGGAGGCCGGCGAATCAAGCTTGGCTATCGACACCATAGCGGCGATGGCAGGATTCGATGGCGTTTCGGCTGCAAGCCCGCTTCCACTGGGATGCCCAGTGAACCGGGATTTTGTGAGCACCTGTAATCCTGTGGGAGCCGGGCTTGCCCGCGATGGGGCCCTCAAAGTTTCAACTGACCGATAGCCTTGTTCAATTCCCCGGCCAACGTCGCCAATTCATTGCTGGTCATCGCCGAATCCACGGTCTGCCGTACGGTGTTTTCGGTCACATCACGAATGCTCACCACCGCCCGATTCATCTCCTCGGCAACCTGACTCTGCTGTTCCGCCGCCACGGCAATCTGCGTGTTGCTCTCACGCATCTGCGCCACCGCGCCAGTGATTTCCACGAGCGCCGCCCCAGCCTCTTGCGCCTGCTGCACGCAGTCATCGGCCTTGTACGAACTCTCCTGCATGAAGTCCACCGCGTCACGGGTGCCGGCCTGTAGCGCCGACACCATCGTGGTGATTTCATCGGTCGAGGTCTGCACGCGCTTGGCGAGGTTGCGCACCTCGTCGGCGACCACCGCGAATCCGCGGCCCATATCGCCCGCCCGCGCGGCTTCGATGGCGGCGTTAAGGGCCAGCAGGTTGGTCTGTTCGGCGATGCTGTGGATTACGCTGACTACACCGTTGATTTTCTGACTGTCCTCGGCCAGCCGTTGAATCATCTCGGCGGTTTGCTGCACGCCGCTGGACAGTCCGGTAATCGAATGCTGTACCCGTGTCACCACTTGCTGGCCGCTGGTGGCCAGGCCGTCGGCGGTTTGCGACAAGTCGCGGGTGGCTCCGGCATGCTGGGCGATGTGGTAAACGGTGGCGGTCATTTCGTTGATCGCCGTGGCGGCTTGATCGGTTTCGCTTTGCTGGCCGAGCATGCCGTGCCGCACTTCGTTCATGCTCGATGCCAGTCGGGCCGCGCCGACGTCCAATTGCCGGGCGGTGTCGGCAACGGTGGCGACCACCCGCTGATAACCGGCCTGCATCGCGTTGAACGCATTGGCCATCTGCCCGACTTCGTCCTTGCCCGCCAGCGGCACTCGCGCCGAAAGGTCGCCGCTTTTCTCAACGTGCAGCATCACGTCTTTCAACGTGTTGAGTTGGCTCAGCAGGAAGCGGATCAGCAGTTGCGAAGCGCCGAGCATCACCAACATCAGAATGAACACCGCCATGGCGTAGTGGGCGAAGCGCTCGGCGAAGACCTGGCTGAGGCTCGGGCCATAAGCAATCACCGCCACACGCTGACCAGCGGCGCGGCTGAACACGTCGGCGCCCATCAGCAAGTTGTCACCGAACAGGGGCAGGGGATTGATGTCGATCCAGCCGTTGGTGTCGGTCACTTCGAGCAGCGGTTGATCGTTGAGCTTCGGCACCTGACCGCGCTCGAAGGTGAGCACATGGTCGGCTCTGGGCAATGGCTGCCCGACAGGCCAGGCCTTGAGCAGTTGCGCCTGCGCCTGAGCGGACGTTTGCGCCGCGTGGCTGCGGGCTTGCTGTTCGAGATGCACGGCGAACAGCACCAACAACAATGTCGTGACAAACGCGACGGCGTTGACCGCCCAGAATTTGTATTTCAGCGAGATATTGCTAAGCCAGGCACCCATGGAGGTTTTCTCTGATAGCGGAAACAGCATTGGCAAGGTGCCAGTATTGTGCCGCTACGCGGATCTGAAAATCTTGATATGGGTCAACAGCAGAACCTTTGTAGTAGTGGGGTTATTCGGACATAACCGGCAAACCAAAAAACGCCCGGGCACACGCGGTGGTATGCGCCGCCAGGTCTTCCTCGGTTTCGCCGCGATGCAACGCCACTTCGCGCAAGACTTCGGTCAGGTACGCCGGCTCGTTGCGACCGTTTTTCGGCTTCGGTCGCAAACTGCGTGGCAGCAGGTATGGCGCGTCGCTTTCCAGCATCAGGCGACCGCGCTTGATCTCTTTCACCAGCGGGTGCAGGTGCGTGCCGCGACGCTCGTCACAGATCCACCCGGTGATGCCGATGTGCAGATCCATGTCCAGATAGCTGAACAGCGCTTTCTGTTCGCCGGTAAAGCAATGCACCACGGCGGCGGGCAAACGGTCGCGGAAGTCGCGAAGGATCTCCAGCAGCCGCTGGCTGGCGTCGCGCTCATGCAGGAAGACCGGTAATTGCAGCTCTACCGCGAGGGCCAAGTGTTCTTCGAGGACTTTTTCCTGCTGCGGGCGTGGCGAGAAATCCCTATTGAAATCCAGACCGCATTCGCCGACGGCGACTACATTGGATTCCTTCAGCAAACTGCGCAGACGCCGCGCGCTGTCACCGTTCCAGTCGCTGGCAGAATGCGGGTGGATACCGGCGGTGGAAAACAGGCGTTGCCCGGATTGATCCAGTTGCTGGCACAGTTCGAGAGCCTGTTCGCTGCCGTCGACGCTGGTGCCGGTCAGCACCAGTTGGCAGACGCCGGCGGCATAGGCGCGGTCGAGCACTGCCTGGTGTTTGTCGGCGAAACTGGGGTTGGTCAGGTTGACGCCGATATCGATGAGTTGCATGGTGCTTCCTCGGGCCGAAGGCCGGAAAGCATATCAGAGCTGTAGATTTATAAGAAAAACCAAGAACTACAATGGGTTATGGCGGTCTCTTGATGCCGCGACGAGGCTTGTGCTGGCAGAGATGCTATCACTGTGCCAGTCTCACAAACTTTGCCAGCGCTCATGGCGCTCTGTTTTCGTCGGTGATTTCGCCTCGCTCAACGGTGAATCGCCCCGTATTTTTTCCGGAGAGTGGATGGTTCGTCCCTCGGTTTTGTTTCTGTTATGTGCTGCGTTGCTGCTGCCGTTGACGGCGGTCGCGCGCCTGCCCGGGCCGTTGCAAGCGGTGCCGGCCGCCAAGGTTCGCGACCTGGCGCAAATCCGCAGCAGCCGCGTGCTGCGTGTGCTGGTCAATCAGAGCCGCAACAGCTCCGGCGAAGTTCAGGGGCAGGCCATCGGCGTCGAATATCATCGCCTGCGCGCCTTCGAGCAATACCTCAATGGCCACGCTCGCGACGGCCAGGAAATCACCCTCAAGATCATTCCCAAAGCCAAGGATCAATTGCTCGGCGCTTTGCAACGCGGCGAGGGTGATCTGATGGCGCCGGGTGAGTTGCTTGATCTGCAACCGGGTTATGCGGTTGCCAGCAGCGAACCGATTGTCAGCAACGTGCCGTTGGTGCTGGTTGGCATTAAAGGCGAGCGCCGCTACACCAAGGTCGAGCAACTGGCGGGCAAAACCCTCGCGTTGCCGACCGGCAGTGCGGCGGGTGATGCGGTCAGCCAGCTCAATCAGAAACTCGCGCTGCGCAAATTGGCGCCGATCAAGATCGAATGGGTCGATCCGACGCTGGCAGTCGAAGACGTATTGGAAATGGTGCAGGGCGGCATTTTCCACCTGACCATCGTCGAGCAACCGATTGCCGAACGTTGGGGCAAGATCCTGCCCAAGTTGCGCTTTGATCGACAGGTAATGATCAGCGAACCGGGCGAAGAATATTGGTTTGTGCGCCGCGATGCTTCGATGCTGCGGGCGAGCATCGACCGCTTCCTGACCGGTTATAAAAAACCGTCAAATGAAGATGCGGCGTTTCTGCGTATCTATCGCCGTCTCTATCAAGTCCACTATCCGTTGGCCAAGGCTGATCGCCAGCGACTGGAGAAATTGCGGCCGGTGCTGCAAAAACACGCCGACGCGCAAAACATGGATTGGCTGAATCTGGCGGCGCTGGCCTTCAAGGAATCGCGCCTGCAACCCAATGCCCGCAGCGGCAGCGGCCCGACCGGGCTGATGCAGATCACACCGTCGGCGGCGCAGCGGGTTGGCGTGAACAACATCCAGAATCTCGATGCAAATGTGCAGGCCGGAGCCAAGTACCTGGCGATGATCCGCCGCAAGTTTTTTGCCAGCCCCAAACTCAACGAGCGCGAGCGCATGGCCTTCACGCTCGCCGCCTACAACATGGGCCCGGAACGGGTGCAGGGCATGCGGGCGGAAGCGCGGCGGCGGGGCTTGAATCCCAATCAGTGGTTCTTTCAGGTCGAGCGCATTGCAATGGAGCAGGTGGGAATGGGCGCCGTCAGCTATGTTAATAGCGTGAACAAGTATTACTTGGCGTTCGACCGGGAGCGGGAGTCGTTGGAGCCCCGGGGACAGAAAGTTGTCTCACGCAAATGATCTAATAAACTGATTGTTATGGCGGATTTTTTGCGCTTTTAACATTCGTTTTACTGATTAATATGGCGGCCAACCAACACGCACTTTTCCTACAAGGAATGACCCATGAGCACCATCGTCAACAAGGTTCTGTTCACCCGCGCCGGCTTCGGCCTGACTGTTCTGCGCATTGCCGTCGGCGTGATCTTCGCCGCCCACGGTTCGCAGAAACTTTTCGGCCTGTTCGGTGGCTACGGCCTCGCCGGCACCGCGCAGTACATGGAAAGCCTCGGCCTGACCCCCGGCTACCTGATGGCCACGCTGGCTGGCGGTACTGAGTTCTTCGCCGGTCTGGCATTGATTATCGGGTTGCTGGCACGTCCGGCGGCACTGGGCCTGGCGGTCCTGTCGCTGGTGGCGATCTTCTCGGTGCACATCGGTAACGGTCTGTTCATGGCCAACAACGGATACGAGTTCGCGCTGGCCTTGCTCGCCGGCAGCATCGCGGTACTGATCGAAGGCGCGGGCAAGCTGTCGGTGGATCGCGCCATCGCCGGCTGACCTCTCTGGCTCAAGCCTCAGGCCCGCATTGCGCGGGCCTTTTTTGTTGTTCGCGATTCTTGACACTGGGCAGTCACGTTTACTAGGATGCCGCTCATGCGCCGATTTAAACAGCTACTTGCGGGGCGCCAGGCAACTCATCTCAGTTGCCGTCAGAAGCCGGAACAGGGCTTCGAAATACCGCTAAAGCGCTGGTTCGGTGTTGCCTCTCACCTGCCATGCAGACTTTTGAGGCAGAGACACGACACGATGAACGCACTACGCCCTCCAGCACGTCCCGCGCCGATCACGGCACACATCACTCAGCGCAATCCAAAAATACTCCTTGGCGGAAAACATCAGCCGACGCTGTTGCGTTATCTCGATGGCTGGCCACGTCGTACCGGCGGCCCTGCCGCATTCCTGATCCAGTTTGTCGAAGACGGCGAGTCGCTGGCGCGTTTTGCCAGTGACAGCTTTGACTTGGCGGTGATTCAGTCGCCGACGCTGGAAGATGCGCCGGAAATGATCAAGCAACTGACCCGCGTTGCGCGGCAAGGATTGATTGCCCGGCGCTGAGCGTCAGGGATAGTCGATCGCCACGATATAAACGAACTGCTCGCCGGTCGGCGTCTGCACCCGAACTTCGGCGTCCAGCGCCTTGCCGATCAAGGCGCGGGCCAGTGGCGAGTCGATACTGATCAAACCGAGTTTCAGATCCAGCTCATCGGGCCCGACGATGCGGTAGCGCGATTGTTTGCCGTCTTCGTCTTCGATGGTCACCCAGGCGCCGAAGTAGACCTTGTTGGGGTCGCTTGGTTTTTCGCTGACGACCTTGAGCGCTTCGAGACGTTTGGTGAGAAAGCGCACGCGACTGTCGATTTCGCGCAGCATTTTTTTACCGTAAGTGTATTCGGCGTTTTCCGAACGATCGCCCTGGGCCGCCGCCTCGCTGACTGATTGTGTGACCTGCGGACGGCGCACGTGCCACAACTCATGGAATTCGGCACGCATCCGCGCTTCACCCTCAGGGGTGATCAGCGCGGTGCCGGCAGGGCGGGGCGGGCGATAACGGCTCATGGCAACTTCTTGTGATTAAGTCCGCTGGAGTCTATCAACCCTCGCGCAACACTGTCAGGGGGCTGGCGTTCAGCGCGCGACGAGTGCCGAATACGCCGGCGCCGCCGATCAGCACCGCGCCTATCAACGGCAATATCAGCAACCACGGATGCGGATGCCACGGCAGGTCAAAGGCGTAGCGATACAGCACCAGACTCACAACCTCCGAACCGATCGCTGCGAGCAAACCGCTGACGGCGCCGAGCAAGCCGAACTCGATGCGCCGGGCCTTCACCAGCAACTTCCTCTCGGCACCCAATGCACGCAACAGCGCGCCTTGGCGAATGCGTTCATCAAGGGTTGCCTGCAATCCCGAAAACAGTACCGCCATCCCGGCCGCCAGAACAAACAACAACACGTATTCCACCGCTAACGTGACTTGGGCGAGGATGCTGCGCAGCTGTTCGAGCAAGGCCTCGACTTGAAGGATGGTCACGGCCGGGAACGTCCGTGACAGCTCGACAATCTGCTGATCGTGACCCGGTGCCAGATAGAAACTGGTCAGGTATGTCGCGGGCAGATCCTTCAAGGTGCCGGGCTGGAAGATCATGAAGAAGTTCGGCTGAAAGTTGTCCCAGTTGATTTCTCGCAGGCTGGTGACCTTGGCTTCGCGGTTGACGCCGCCGACAGTGAACACCAGGTGATCGCCGAGCTTGAGCTTGAGGCTTTCGGCGACCTTGCCTTCTACTGAGACGCCGGGAACATCGTCCGGGGCCTGTTCGGACCACCACGAGCCTGCGGTCAGTTTGTTGCCCGACGGAAGATCAGCCGCCCAGGTCAGGCTCAAGTCGCGCTGGATCGCCCGGTCGCCGGCCGAATCCTTGCTGACGATCTCCTGCACCGGTTCACCGTTGATGCTGATAAGCCGACCGGGAACCACCGGGTACAGCGGCGCGGCTTGGGCCGACACGTTGATCAAATGGTCGGTGAACGCCTGTTTGTCCGCCGGCAGGATGTTCAACGCAAAGTAATTGGGTGCGTTTTTCGGCAACTGGTTTTGCCAAGTGTCGAGCAACTCGCCGCGAAGCAGGGCGATCAGTGCCATCGACAACAGGATCAAGCCGAACGCCAATGACTGCCCGGCGGCCGCCAATGGGTGGCGCAACAACTGGCCCAGGCCAAGACGCCACGGCAAGGAAGCGCGAGCGAGCATCCGTCGCAGGCTTTGCAGCAGCAGCAACAACAAGCCACCCAACACCAGTGCCGCGACGACGCCACCGCCGAGCAGGGCGAAGGTCAGCAGCAGATCCAGACTCAAACGCCACATGATCAGGCCGAGCGCACCCAGCGCCGCGCCGTAGACCATCCAGCTACTCGACGGGATCGGCAGCATGTCACGGCGTAGCACGCGCAATGGCGGCACCCGACCCAACGCAGCAAGGGGTGGCAGGGCGAAACCGGCCAGTGCGACAAGCCCGGTGCCGATCCCGGCGATGGCCGGAAGCAGACCGCCTGCGGGCACGTCGGTCGGTACCAGATCATGCAGCAGCGCGAACAGTCCCAATTGCGCCAACCAGCCGAGAACCGCGCCACTGACGGCGGCCAGCAGGCCAAGTACAGCCAATTGCAGGCTGAACAACACCATCGTTTCCCGGCGCGACAGGCCGAGGCAGCGCAGCAATGCACTGGCATCGAATCGACGACTGGCGAAACGGTTGGCGGACAGCGCCACCGCCACGCCGGCCAACAGCACCGCAACCAGGCTGGCCATGTTCAGATAACGTTCGGCCTTGCCCAAGGCACCGCCGATCTGCCGGTTGCCGTCGCGGGCGTCTTGAATCCGCTGATTCGCCGCCAATCCCGGTTTGATCAGTTGGCGATAAGTTTCCAGCGCTTGCGGTTCGCCGCGCCATAATTCGCGATAACTGACGCGGCTGCCGGGTTGCACCACTCCGGTCGCTGCAAGGTCGTCGAGGTTGATCATCACCCGTGGCGTCAGGCTGTAGAAGTTGCCGGCGCGATCCGGTTCGTAGGTCAGCACGCGGGTCAGCTTCAGGGTTTTCATACCGACGTCGACGCTGTCGCCGATCTTCAGATCCAGCGCCGTCAATAGCCGAGCCTCGACCCAGGCTTCACCAGGCTGTGGCTCGTCGCCGACGACCTCTTCGGCAAACGGAGCGGGCGCGCTCTTCAGTTCGCCGCGCAACGGGTAAGCGCGGTCCACGGCTTTGATGCTCGACAGCTGAATGCCGTTGTCGGTGGCGATGACGCTGGAGAATTCCACGACCTGCGCGTGATTCAAGCGTAAATCGGTGCCGCTGCGGATTTGCTCCTCGCGAGCCGGCGAACTGCCTTCAAGCACCAGATCGGCGCCGAGAAACTCCGTGGCACGCAGCATCATCGCGCCGTTAAGGCGAGCGCCGAAATAGCCGATGGCGGTGCTCGCGGCAACCGCGACCAGCAGGGCGAAGAACAATACGCGCAACTCGCCGGCGCGGGCGTCGCGCAGCAATTGGCGCAAGGCAAGACTGATCAGGCGCAACAGCGGCAAACGTGCCATCAAGGCTCCAGGGGGGCGACCAAAAGGCCGGCTTCAAGACGGATCAGGCGCCGGCAACGATGCGCCAGACGTTCGTCGTGGGTCACCAGCACCAGGGTGGTGCCGCGTTCCTTGTTCAATTCGAACAACAAGTCGCTGATGCGCTCGCCGGTGTGGCTGTCGAGGTTGCCGGTCGGTTCGTCGGCGAACAGCACATCGGGCTCGGCGGCGAATGCGCGGGCAATCGCCACGCGCTGTTGTTCACCGCCGGAGAGCTGGCGTGGCGAATGGGTCAGGCGCTGGCCGAGGCCGACACGCTGCAACAGTTCAGTGGCGCGACCACGGGCGTCTTTGCGACCATCGAGTTCCAGCGGCAGCATGACGTTTTCCAGCGCATTGAGGCTGTCGAGCAACTGAAACGATTGAAAGACAAAACCCACGTGCTCGGCGCGGATACGCGCGCGCTGGTCTTCGTCCAGAGCGCTCAAGGCCTGGCCGGCGAGGGTGACTTCACCGCTGCTGGGCAGGTCGAGGCCGGCAAGCAGGCCGAGCAGGGTCGATTTGCCGGAACCGGATGCGCCGACAATGGCCAGGCTGTCGCCCTTGTTCAGTTCCAGGCTGAGTTCGTGCAGGATGGTCAGTTCACCTTCCGCGCTGGGAACCACTTTGCTAAGGTTCTTCGCGGTGAGAATACTTGCGCCCATGGAGAATCCGATGCGTGTGTGGTTATTGAGTGCTGGCCTGGCCTTGACGTGCATGGCCCAGAACGCAGCGGCGGGTACAGTCCTGATCGTTGGCGATAGTATCAGCGCCGCTTTCGGCCTGGATACCCGGACAGGGTGGGTTGCGTTGCTTGAGCAGCGGCTCAAGGACGAAGGTTTTGACGATAAAGTGATCAATGCCTCCATCAGTGGCGACACCAGTGCGGGAGGCCAGGCGCGGCTGCCGGCGCTGCTTGCAGAGCATAAGCCGGAATTGGTGATCCTCGAATTGGGTGGCAACGATGGCTTGCGTGGAATGCCGCCGACACAATTGCAACAAAATCTTGCCTCGATGATCGACAGCTCCCGCCAGAGCGGTGCGAAGGTGCTCCTGCTTGGCATGCAATTGCCGCCCAATTACGGCAAGCGCTACACCGACGCTTTTGCAGAGGTATACGGCAAACTCGCCGATGAGAAAAACATCCCGCTGGTGCCGTTTTTCCTCGAAGGCGTCGGCGGTCATGCGGATCTGATGCAGGCCGATGGATTGCACCCGGCCGCCGGGGCTCAGGGCCGGTTGCTGGAAAATGTCTGGCCTACGCTAAAACCGCTGTTATGACGCTTTTCTAGCGGCAGGCTTTCGGCTAATGTGGCGCCCCCCTGATTGGAGCCCCCGATGCCGCGTCCTGCCTGGTCCCTGTTTGCCTACCAACTGATCGAGCCTGACGAACAGCTGGATCTGTTCGCCTGCCAGGAAGTGCGGGTGCATCTGGTGACCCGTCAGCTGGAGCTCGGTGGTTCGGCGGATCGCACCTTGTGCGGCTGTTTGTTGCCAGCGCAACCGCGCTGGTCGAGCGTGGATCGTCGAGTGTTTCAGGATCAGCGCCTGTGCTCGTTGTGCCGGGCGATCCTGGAATCGCAGAAGCGCGGGACATCGCCGATCTGGCCTGAATTACGGTTTGAGCTGTAATTGCAGGCTCGCTCCTGCATAAATGCCTTGTATCGCCTGCCGCAGGGTGATCTCCCCGAATCCTCAAGACGCAGTGTACAATCGCGCTCTTTATATAGCCCTGTTGATCACGCGAAGGATTTTCCGGATGTTGCCGCGCTTTCCCGCCGTCGCCCGCTGCCTGTCACTTGCCGCCCTGTGTGTGGCCGGTCCCGTTGCTGCATTGGAGTTTCCCCTGCCACCACCCGGTGAAGACATCATCGGTCAGGTGCAGGTGATCAAAGCCAAGTACGAAGACACGTTCGCCGATCTGGGCACCGCCTACGACCTGGGCTATTCGGAAATGGTTGCGGCCAACCCGGGTGTCGATGCCTGGTTGCCGGGCGCCGGGACTGAAATCGTCCTGCCGACGCGCTTCATCCTGCCGCCGGGCCCGCGTGAAGGCATCGTGATCAACCTCGCTGAATACCGCCTCTACTATTTCCCGAAAGGCCGGAACGTGGTCTACACATTCCCGCTGGGCATCGGTCGTGAAGGCTGGGGCTCGCCGATCGCACATACCTCGATCATCGCCAAGACGCCGAACCCGACCTGGACGCCGCCAGCCTCGATCAAGGCCGAACACGCCGCCGACGGCGATCCGCTGCCAAACGTGGTGCCGGCCGGTCCCGATAACCCGCTGGGCCCGTTCAAGTTCACCCTCGGCACGCCGGGCTACCTGATCCACGGTTCGAACAAGAAGTTCGGCATTGGCATGCGCACCAGCCACGGCTGCTTCCGCATGTACAACAACAACGTGCTGGAAATGGCTGGCATGGTGCCGGTGGGTACGTCGGTGCGTATCCTCAACGATGCGTATAAGTTCGGTCGCAGCGGCGGCAAGGTTTACCTGGAGGCGCACACGCCGATTGACGACAAGGGCAACCCGTCAGTGGTCGACAAGCACACGGCGGTGATCAACGCGATGCTCAAGCGTGAAGACGTCACCAGCAATCTGCGCATGGACTGGGATGTTGTGCGTGATGTCGTTGCGGCTGAAGATGGCCTGCCGACGGAAATCGCTACGCCGAATACGTCTGCACCGATTGTCTCGAGCGCACCGATCGATCTTCAGCAGTAAGGTCTGATCGACAACCCGTCGATGTGTCAGGCATCGACGGGTTTTTTATTGCCCGGACGAACGTCCAGGCAATAAAAAAGCCGACCCAAATGAATGGGTCGGCTGATAACAATCCCGAGGGATTATTACTTGCGGCTAGCTTTGTCCAGCATGCGCAGAGCACGCTCGTTAGCTTCGTCAGCAGTCTGTTGTGCTTTTTGAGCAGCAGCCAGAGCTTCATCAGCTTTACGGTAAGCTTCGTCTGCACGAGCCTGGGAGCGAGCAGCTGCGTCTTCAGTAGCGGTCAGACGTGCTTCGGTTTCTTTCGATGCGCTGCTGCAACCGGTAGCCAGAACTGCGGCCAGAGCCAGAGCAGAGAATTTCAGAACGTTGTTCATCGTGTTCCCCTTCAAGGACTTTCAATTAAGTGACTGTCTCCTCCGAGTGAGGAAATAGCCGGCGTACATACTACCCATTACTTGTAGTAAGTAAACTGACGTAGCGCAAGAAGCAAAAAAAATTGTAGGCGTTGATTCTTTTTCGAGCAACTTTTAAGTGGGCTGTTTAAAAAATAATCAGCTACAAGCCGCGAGCTGAGCGGTTTTTGCCGGGAAAGTTCCGCTGTGTGTCCATTGTTTTTACGGTCTTGGCTAAAGTCTGTGTATATGGTTTCGTCTACACTTTTGTTGGGGAATTGCGTAGTGCGTCGCACCTCTTTGTCCAAGTTGAGGTGACTTTAAAAAAACCGACACGTCTCAAGTCTCAATATCCGGCAAATGTTCAGGCTTCAGGCTTGGGAAATTTTCCCGCCGGCCAGTCTGCGACCACCGGAACGGCACCCGCCAGCGAGCGTGATGACGAGCGTACCTTGAGCATTTTCAGCAATGGTGCCTACTATTTGTCATGTGTTCGATTGTGCGAGATCGGTGCGGTTCTTCCCGAAGTCCAATCAGGCACGGGGTGGCGTTGTTGTTCCTTCGCCGGGAAAACATCGGTAAGGTAGGGGTCAGAATTCAAGACCCGCGAGGAGTTGTGATGAGCGAGGCGTTGTCCATCCACCATGACCAGGCTGGTCATCAGTTCGAGACCAATGTGGACGGTCATCGTGCCTATCTGACCTATATGGATCTGGGTAAGCAGACCCTGGATATTTATCGCACGTTCGTGCCCAACGCCTTGCGTGGCCGAGGCATTGCGGCCGCGCTGACCGAGCAGGCGCTGCAATATGCTGAAGAAATGGGCTACACGGTGATTCCGTCATGTTCTTACGTCGAGCGCTACATGGAACGCCATCAGCGCCGCGCCGCGAAAATCTGAACCCAATACCCCACACACAAAAACGCCGGGCTGAGCCCGGCGTTTTTTTATGTCTGCAAAACGGTTATCAGCTGCGCTGACGCTTGGGCAGAACATCCTTGAGCTTGGCGTGCATGCTGCGCAAGGTGTTCTCGGTGGCGGACCAGTCGATGCAGGCATCGGTGATCGACACGCCGTATTGCAAGTCGGCGAGGTCTTTGGGAATCGCCTGGCAGCCCCAGTTCAGATGGCTCTCGACCATCAGGCCGATGATCGACTGATTGCCTTCGAGGATCTGATTGGCGACGTTTTCCATCACCAGCGGTTGCAGGGCCGGATCCTTGTTGGAGTTGGCGTGACTGCAATCGACCATGATGTTCGGCTTGATCTTCGCCTTGTCCAGCGCCTGTTCGCACAGGGCAACGCTGACCGAATCGTAGTTCGGCTTGCCGTTGCCACCGCGCAACACGACGTGGCCGTAGGCATTGCCCTTGGTGGTGACGATCGACACGCCACCTTCCTGGTTGATGCCCAGGAAACGGTGCGGACTGGAAACCGACTGCAAGGCATTGATCGCCACGGTCAGGCCGCCGTCGGTGCCGTTCTTGAAGCCGACGGCAGAGGACAGGCCGGAAGCCATTTCACGGTGGGTCTGGGATTCGGTGGTGCGGGCGCCGATGGCCGACCAACTGATCAGATCCTGCAGGTATTGCGGGGAGATCGGGTCAAGCGCTTCGGTGGCGGTCGGCAGGCCTTTTTCAGCCAGATCCAGCAGTAACTGGCGACCGATGTGCAAGCCGTCCTGAATCTTGAACGAGTCGTCCAGATACGGATCGTTGATCAGGCCTTTCCAGCCGACGGTAGTGCGCGGCTTCTCGAAATACACGCGCATGACCAGATACAAGGTGTCCGACACTTCTTCGGCCAGCACCTTGAGGCGCTCGGCGTATTCGTGGGCAGCCTTGATGTCGTGGATCGAGCAAGGCCCGATCACCACAAACAAACGGTGGTCGGTGCCATCGAGAATATTGCGGATGACTTCGCGGCCCTTGGTGACGGTGCGCAGGGCGGCGTCGCTCAGAGGAATATCGCGCTTGAGCTGGTCAGGAGTGATCAGCGTCTCGTTGGAGGCGACGTTTAGGTCGTTGATCGGTAAATCAGCCATCGTTTACTCGTCAGGTCACGGGTGCCGGCCGCCAGCGATCCCCGCGCGGCGGAGCACAGCAGATTTAAGCGCGTCGGGGAGCCGAACCTTAGCGCGTCAGACGCTGCTCGACAATGGGCAGAGGCGGCTTTAATCAAGCACAGGCTGGGCAAAAGCCTTGCGAACGGTGTCGTGGGAGAACTCGTCGGCATGTTGTTCGACCCATTGCAGTGCCAGCGCTTGAATATCCTGCAAGTCATCGTGGGGGTCGTTGAGGCGGCAAAAGCGCTCGATCTGGCACACTTGCTCCCCCATTCGCGCACTGAACAGCGTCTGCTCATCGGTAAAAGCGATGCCCACCAGATAGCCTTTTTTGCGCCGCAAACACCAGGCGACGTAGCCCGGAAAACGGATGTCGGCGTTGAGCGTCGGCATGCGCACTTGCAGCGCCGTGCCATGGCGCCAGGCGCGGTGGTAATTGCAAGCGATCCCGCCGAGGCTGATAGTGTGCAGCTGTTGCCGTGAAATGCACTCCGGCGTGAGCAACGTTAATTCAACGGGCACATCGTCCGGATGAGGAATGAAGCGTCCCATGAGCACTGATTCCCTGTGTCGGCCATCTGACATTGTTTCCCCCAGTATAGTGGTCGAATCGCAACTGACCGATTTCGACGCCGATCAGCGGCTGCTGGCGATGAGCGGTGTTTCACTGGTTATTTTCACCAGTGTCGGCTGCGCCAGTTGCCGGTATGCCCGTGAAGTGCTGCCGACGCTTGGCTTGAATATCGATCGCCTATGCTGGATCGACGCCGGTGACAACGGCGGGGTGGTGGAGCGTTATCAGGTCTTTCATTTGCCGGCGCTGTTTGTGGTGCGCGACGGCGAGTTCTTTGGGGCATTGCATACGCGCCTGAGTGCCGACGCATTGAATGCGGCGGTCGAACAGGCGCTCGGTCGAACTGCAGAGGAGTTGCCGTGATGGGGGGCGTGAAAAAACCGGTGGTGGGCATTATCGGCACCGGGGCGATTGGGGGGTTCTATGGGTTGATGCTGGCACGGGCCGGTTTCGACGTGCATTTTCTGTTACGCAGCGAGTTCGCGGCCGTCGCTGAAAACGGTCTGCATGTGGACAGCGCGGTGCATGGCGCGCTGACGCTCAATCCGGTTCAGGCCTATTCGTCGGCTGAAGACATGCCGCCTTGCGACTGGCTGTTTGTCGGCGCCAAGACCACCAGCAATGCCGGTCTGGCCCCGGCCATCGTTCAAGCGGCGAAGCACGATGCCAAAGTGCTGGTGCTGCAAAACGGTCTGGATGTCGAAGACAGTCTGCGTGAGTTGCTGCCTGATTCGCTGCATTTGCTTGGCGGTCTATGCCTGATCTGCGTGCATCGCGAGAGCCCCGGGCAAATCACCCACCAGGCGTTGGGTGCGGTGAATATCGGCTATCACAGTGGCCAGGCCATCGATGAGCTGGCGCGCATGGCGATGGTCGAGGAGGGAGCCGCCCTGTTCCGCGCCGCCGGTATCGACTCGCAAGCGATGCCGAACCTGCATCAGGCACGCTGGCAGAAACTGGTCTGGAACATTCCTTATAACGGCCTCTCGGTGCTGCTCGGCGCCGGCACAACGCCACTGATGGCCGATGCCGACAGTCGCTCGCTGATCCAGGCATTGATGAGCGAGGTGGTGGAAGGCGCCAAGGCTTGCGGCCACGACATGCCGCCGGGCTATGCCGAATTTTTGTTGACGATGACCGAAAAAATACCCGATTACTGGCCGAGCATGTATCACGATTATTTGCACAAACGTCCGCTGGAGCTGGAGGCCATTTATGCCCGTCCTTTGGCGGCAGCGAAAGCGGCCGGTTGTGAGTTGCCGCGTATTGAGGCGCTGTATCGCAGCTTGCGGTTTATCGATCGGCGCAACGCTTGATTCGATCGTTTTGGGGGATGGGGCATGGCAAAAAACATCGATGACAAATTGGTGCTGGCGATTTCGTCTCGGGCACTGTTCGACTTGAGCGAAAGTCACAAGGTCTATCTCTCCAGCGGCGTCGAGGCCTACCGGCAATATCAGATCGAGCACGAAGACGAAATCCTCGCCCCCGGCGATGCCTTCCCCCTGGTGGAAAAACTGCTGAACCTCAACAGTCGACTCGGTCGAGCCCGTGTTGAGGTCATCCTGGTGTCGCGCAACAGCGCCGACACCGGCCTGCGGGTATTCAATTCGATCGGCCATTACGGCCTGGCGATTTCCCGCGCGGCATTCGTCGGCGGGCGCAGTCCATATCCGTACCTGAAAGCCTTTGGTTGCGACCTGTTTCTGTCAACTCATGCCGAGGACGTGCGCGCTGCGCTGGATGCCGGATTCGCTGCGGCGACCATTCTGTCCGGCGGCGCCAGTCGTGCGGCCAGCGATGAATTGCGCATCGCATTCGACGGGGACGCGGTGTTGTTTTCCGATGAATCCGAGCGGATTTATCAGTCCGGCGGGCTGGAGGCGTTCCAGGCCAGCGAGCGGCAATCGGCGCGCGAGCCTCTGCGCGGTGGGCCGTTCAAGGGATTTCTGGCGGCGCTCAATTTGCTTCAGCGCGAATTTCCGGACGAGGATTGCCCGATCCGCACTGCGCTGGTCACCGCGCGTTCGGCACCTGCCCATGAACGTGTGATCCGCACCTTGCGCGAGTGGGACATTCGTCTGGACGAATCACTGTTCCTCGGCGGCCTGACCAAGTCGGCGTTCCTCGAAGCGTTCGCCGCCGACGTGTTTTTCGATGATCAGGCCGGTCACTGCGAACTGGCGCGCGAGGTGGTCGCCACGGGGCACGTGCCCCATGGCATCAGCAATGAACCGTCGGTCTAAAGCCCTGTGGTTCAAGACGTTGCGTCACACCTCCTGATCGCCGAGGCACTGCTAAGCTGAATCCATCTCCGCCACTGTTGGTTCGCGAGGAGGTCATATGATTCGCTCAATGCTGTATGCCACTGACCTCGGTCTCTACGCGCCGTTCGTGATGCAGCACGCCCTGGCGCTGGCCCGCACATTCAATGCCGACCTATACGTGGTGCACGCGGTGGAACCGATGGGGCTGTTCGCCGAATCGGTGTTGCAGAGTTATCTCGACGAACAGGCATTGAACGAATTTCATAGCCAGGGTCTGAAAACAGTCATCGCCAATATCGAACAGCGCGTTCTCGACAGTTTCCGTGAGGAGTTGGGGGACGAGGGCGAGCAAGACCTGCAGCGAATTTGCGCGGTGCGTGTGCTGCAGGGGGATCCGTCACAGGTGATTCTCGACCAGGTGCAGAAGTTGTCCGTCGACTTGCTGATTGTCGGCAGCCACAGTCATGGCGTCGGTGCGGAAACACCGTTGGGGCGCACAGCGGCGAGGGTTCTGCAACTGGCCAAGGTGCCGGTTTATCTGGTGCCGCTGATGGAGCGTCGGCGTCGGGAGGATCGCTGAGGCAAATTACTGGCATTTTGATAAAAAAGTTCTAGATTTATTATTCGAACCATTCATATAGTTATATATCTTCGCTGATGCCCGTGGCGTCTACCTGCTTTGAGGGATACATATGAAGCTTCAACAACTGCGCTACATCTGGGAAGTGGCGCACCACGACCTCAACGTTTCCGCTACCGCCCAAAGCCTTTACACCTCGCAACCGGGCATCAGTAAACAGATCCGCCTGCTTGAAGACGAACTCGGCGTCGAAGTGTTTGCCCGCAGCGGCAAACACCTGACCCGCGTCACCCCGGCCGGCGAGCGCATCATCACCACCGCCGGTGAGATTCTGCGCAAGGTCGAGAGCATCAAGCAGATTGCCCAGGAATTCTCCAACGAGAAGAAAGGCACGCTGTCGATTGCCACCACGCATACCCAGGCGCGTTATGCGTTGCCGCCAGTGATCAGTAATTTCATCAAGCAATACCCTGACGTTGCGCTGCATATGCACCAGGGTTCGCCGATGCAGATCGCCGAAATGGCCGCTGACGGCACCGTTGATTTTGCGATTGCCACCGAAGCGCTGGAACTGTTCGGCGACCTGGTGATGATGCCGTGCTATCGCTGGAACCGCTGCGTGGTTGTGCCGCACGGCCACCCGCTGACCAAACTGCCGAAATTGACCCTCGAAGCGCTCGCCGAATACCCGATCGTGACCTACGTATTCGGTTTCACCGGCCGTTCAAAACTCGACGAAGCCTTCAGTCATCGTGGCCTGACCCCAAAAGTGGTGTTCACTGCCGCTGACGCCGACGTGATCAAAACCTACGTACGCCTGGGGCTGGGCGTTGGCATCGTGGCGAAAATGGCGGTCGACACCAAGCTTGATAACGACCTCGTCGTGCTGGATGCCAGCGAACTGTTCGAGTCCAGCGTGACCAAGATCGGTTTCCGTCGCGGCACCTTCCTGCGTGGTTTCATGTGCGATTTCATCGAAAAATTCGCCCCGCACCTGACCCGCGAAGTCATGGCCAAAGCGATCCAGTGCCACAACAAGCAGGAACTGGAAGAACTGTTTGACGGCGTCGAACTGCCCGTCCATTAATTCCCTTCAAAGCACCTCGGTGACAGCAAACTGTTGCCGGGCGCCCGCTACCAGAATGTCCACCTCATCACCCTCGACCTTGCCCAGCAGGCTTTTGCCCAAGGGTGAGCGGGGGGTAATGACGGTGATCGGTTGGCCGACCACGTCGACTTTCAATCCCGCCGCATCCGGCGCCAGAAACAGCCATTGCTCGCGACCCTTTTCGTCTTCAAGACCGAGCAGGGCGCCGATTTCGATGCCACGGCTTTCGTCATAGGCGCGTAGCGTCAGGTTCTGGCACAGCACAAGGGATTGGCGGATTTCCTCTACTCGCTTCGCCTGTCCGGCCGCCAGATATGACGCCTCCAGTCCGAGCGTGTCGTATTTGTTTTCGGCAATGTTCTCTTCGTGGGTCGCGGTTTCGTAAGCGGTTTGCGCGGCGCGCTCGGCGATGTCCAAATCGGCGCGCAGCTTGTCGAGAATCAGTTGGTGGACGATGTGTTTATTCATGATCAATCGCAAAATTGCAGGACGTTGGCGCGGCTTTTTTCGCTCGGGGCGTTCTGATCCTGTTGCAACCAGAACTGGCATTTCGGATTGGACAGGTTGCGGTTGCTACTGCGGGCCTGATCCATACGCACCTGCTGCTCGTTCTTGCGCAGGTTCTCTTCGTATTGCTCGAACAGGCGGTTTTGCGGTTCAGGTGCAGGTTCCGGCTGCGCGGCGACTGGCGGTTTGGCTAGCTGCTGGACGGCCTCGGCCACGGGCTCCAGTTGTTTGCTGAACAGCAAGGACGCGAGCCAGCAGGTCAACGCAATGGCCAGAAACCCCAGCCACAATCCCAAGGCAATGCTGCCGGTTAATTGCAGCGCGCTAAGCTGAACGGGCAAGGGGCGACGCGAGTTGGGACGATAGGGCATGACGGCCTCCTGGCGGACGGTTGCGAAGCAAGCGGCGATTGTCGCACGAAGATTAATCGCCGTCGGCTCTTCTGCGCGGCCTCATTTATGCGGACAATCAACACTTTTGCCAACGGGAGCCTTGAATGCCGGAACTGAAACCCCGCTGGGACATTTTCTGCACCGTCGTCGACAACTTCGGCGACATCGGCGTGACCTGGCGTCTGGCCCGGCAATTGGTGACCGAGCATGCGCTGACGGTGCGCCTGTGGGTCGATGACCTGCGCGCGTTCGAACGGCTTTGTCCCGAGATTGATATCGACCTCGACGAGCAATGGCAGCAAGGTGTGGAAGTGCGGCACTGGTTGAGCGAATGGCAACCGACCGATGCGGCCGGCGTCGTGATCGCAGCGTTTGCCTGCCAGCTACCCACGCCGTATATGGACGCCATGGCCGCGCGGCAAACACCGCCGCTATGGATGAACCTTGATTACCTCAGTGCCGAGGACTGGGTGATCGGCTGCCATGGCCTGCCTTCGGTGAAATACAAAACGGTGCAGAAGTTCTTCTTCTTTCCGGGGTTTCAACCGGGCACGGGCGGTCTGTTACGTGAGCGTGGCTTGCTTGAACGCCGTCAGCGGTTTCAGCAGGATCCTGCTGCGCAGCGACAATTCCTGCAGCACTTGGGAATCGAGCCTGCACCGGGTGCGCAACTGATCTCGTTGTTTGCCTATGAAAACCCGGGACTGGCCAGTTGGCTGGATGTGCTCGCGGCTGACACCACCTCCACGCATCTGCTGGTGCCGGAAGGACGTATTCTTGGCGACGTCGCGCGCTGGCTCGGTGTCGAAACCCTGATGGCGGGCGATATCCATACGAGCCAGACCCTGACGGTGCAGGTGCTGCCGTTTGTCCGCCAGGATCAATACGATCAGTTGTTGTGGTGTTGTGATTTTAATGCCGTGCGTGGTGAAGATTCGTTCGTCAGGGCGCAATGGGCCGGTCGGCCGATGCTGTGGCACATATATCAGCAGGACGAAGACATTCATCTCGACAAGCTTGATGCCTTTCTCGCGCTGTACAGTCGGGAGCTTTCACCGGCGGCGGCCGAAGCGATGAACGGTCTATGGCACGCATGGAGCGCCGGGCAACCCATCGGCGAGCACTGGCTCGCGGCCCGCAGGCATTGGCCGGAACTGCAAAACAACGCGCAGAGGTGGTGTCTGGAACAGGCCTTGCAAGCCGATCTTGCCGCAGCGCTGGTACAGTTTTACCTAAATTGGCTATGATACGCGGCCTAGATTTTTGTAAATCCCATCCAAATTCGGATATTCGCAATGAAAACTGGTAAAGAACTCAAACCCGGTACCGTGATCCGTATCGAAAACGATCCTTGGCTGGTTCAGAAAGCTGAATTCACCAAGTCGGGCCGTAACAGCGCGATCATGAAGACCAAGCTGAAAAACCTGCTGACCGGCTACAAGACCGAGATCGTTTACAGCGCCGACGACAAGATCGATGACGTGATTCTCGACCGCAAAGAAGCGACCCTGTCCTTCATCAGCGGCGACACCTACACGTTCATGGACACCACCGACTACACCATGTACGAGCTGAACGCTGAAGACATCGAAGCCGTTCTGCCTTTCGTTGAAGAAGGCATGACCGATGTTTGCGAAGCCGTGTTCTTTGAAGAGCGTCTGGTTTCGGTAGAACTGCCGACCACCATCGTGCGTCAGGTTGACTACACCGAAGGTTCCGCTCGCGGCGACACTTCCGGCAAGGTAATGAAGCCTGCCAAGCTGAAGAACGGCACCGAGCTGTCGGTTGCTGACTTCATCGAAATCGGCGACATGATCGAAATCGATACCCGCGAAGGCGGTTCCTACAAAGGCCGTGCCAAATAAGCACTGTTTTTGCGGAAAAGAAAAAGCCCGAACATTGAGTCGGGCTTTTTTGTGCCTGCCTTTCAGCGTCGAGGCCGACCCCTGCAGGAGCGAGCCTGCTACAGTTTTATTTCAGGTGTTCCTTCAGCTCTTGCGAAGCCTGCAACATTGCCGAACGCACCGCCGGCACCTGGCTGACTACGTTCAGCAAACCATAGTCGTGGATCATGCCGTTGTAGCGAACCGCCGTCACTGGCACACCGGCCTCGTCGAGTTTGCGCGCATAGGCTTCGCCTTCATCACGCAGCACATCGGCCCCGGCGGTTTGCACCAGTGCCGGCGGCAAGCCCTTCAACTGCGCAGGGGTTGCCCGCAGCGGTGAGGCATAGATCTCGCTGCGTTGTTTGGCGTCAGTGGTGTAGTTGTCCCAGAACCACTTCATCATGTTGCGAGTGAGAAAGTGCCCTTCGGCGTATTGGTTGTAGGAACCAGTGTCGAAGCTTGCATCGGTCACGGGCCACAGCAGCACCTGGAATTTGATCGCCGGGGTGCCTTTGTCTTTGGCCATCAGTGCAACCACGGCTGCCATGTTGCCGCCGACGCTATTGCCGGCCACGGCCAGACGCTTGCCGTCAACGTTGATGTCCTTGCCGTGCTCGGCCACCCATTTTGTCGCGGCATAAGCCTGATTGATCGCCACCGGGTAATGCGCTTCCGGTGACGGGGTGTAATTGACGAAGACCGCCGCCGCGCCTGAACCGACCACCAGATCACGCACCAGACGTTCGTGGGTCGGGAAGTCCCCCAGTACCCAGCCGCCGCCGTGGAAGAACATGAACACTGGCAACTCGCCCTTGACCCCGGCCGGCCGGACGATGGTCAGGCTCAACGGTTGGCCATCGACCTGGATAGTCTTCTCGCTGACGTCTGCCTTGGGCAATGACAACTTGACCCCGGACTGCGCGCCGGTCAGTACGGCCCGGGCATCTTTGGGTGTCAGCTGCTCAATCGGTTTGCCGGTGCCGGCATTCAGTGCATCAAGAAATGCCTGAGTGTTGTGCTCAACGTCCCCGGCAAATGCGCTGTGGACGGAGAGGGCGAGAAGGGTGCCGGTCAAGACTTTGCTGAAAGTGTTCATGTTCATTTCCTTGTTCGGGCGACGGGGGTCAGCGATTAGACGGTGACGTGCAGACGCACATCGACGTTGCCACGGGTGGCGTTGGAGTACGGGCAGACTTGGTGAGCGGCGTCGACCAGGCTTTGTGCATCCGCTTGATCCAGGCCCGGAAGGCTGATGTGCAAGTCGATGTCCAGACCGAAACCGCCAGGGATCTGACCGATGCCGACATGGGCGGTGATCGAGGCGTCTGCCGGGATGCTGCGTTTGGTCTGGCTGGCGACGAATTTCAGCGCGCCGATGAAGCAGGCCGAGTAACCGGCAGCGAACAGTTGCTCAGGGTTGGTGGCTGCGCCGCCGGCACCACCGAGTTCTTTCGGGGTGGCCAGTTTGACGTCGAGCACGTTGTCGCTGGAGATGGCACGACCGTCACGGCCACCGGTGGAGGTTGCGATTGCGGTGTAGAGAGTTTGCATGGTGTGAGCCTCGTATTAAGTGCGATGTTTTGCGCTAAATGTTTGCGCGCTAAGTAAGTACGAGGCAAATGTACTGCGCTAATGTTTTGCGCGCAAGATAAATTTAAAAAAATATTGCGCTGCACTCGAACACACGTGTCAGTTCGGCTGGAAGCCTGGATCTAGAAGGGTAAAGTGCCTGCGATCTCGTTCCCACGCTCGGCGTGGGAACGCAGTCAGGGACGCTTTGCGTTCCTGAAAATCAAAAGATCGCAGCCTGCGAACTCTTGATCCTTGCTCTGGAAATGCAAAGTCAAAGATCGCAGCTTCGGCAGCTACAGGGGGCGGTGGGGTATGTCAGTTGAGGCTGTCTTGCAGATGGCTGCGCAGCGCTTGAAGTTCCGCTTGCAGGTTTTGCAGACGTTCGAGGGTGAATCCGCTGGCACCGAGGATGCATTGCGGGACGGTTTCGGCTGTCTTTTGCAAGGCGCGGCCTTTTTCGGTGAGTTCGACAATCACCACCCGTTCATCCTCACGGCTGCGGGTGCGGCTGAGCAGGCCTTCACCCTCAAGTCGCTTGAGCAGCGGCGTCAGGGATCCGGGATCAGTCAGCAGACGCGCGCTGATTTCGCCGACGGTCAGACCATCTTTTTCCCACAGAACCATCATCGCCAAGTACTGCGGATAGGTCAGGCCCAGCGCTTGTAATAAGGGTTTGTAGACCTTGGTCATCATCAGCGAAGTGGAATGCAGAGCGAAGCAGGCCTGGTTGTCCAGCAGCAGGTCGTCGCAGATGTCGCGTTCGATGGTCATGTTGAAGCCTTGTTCAATAGTCGAGATGAATCTAGCGCTCGAATGTTTAATGCGCCAGATAATTTAGCCGAATGGATCAATGCCGGCCCAGATCCCTTTGCAACGCAAGATCCCAAGGCGGCAATGGACTGAAACGGGATTTCAGGTATTCGAGCAGCAGTCGGCTGCGGGCGTTGGCCTGTTGCTCCAGGCGCAGCGCATAGATCCCGGTGCTTTCTGGCTTCGGCAGACCGTTTTCGCAAAAAAGCGGCAGCAGTTCGCCGCGTAACAGGTATTCGCTGGCCAGCCAGGTCGGCAGATGCGCAATGCCCAGCCCCGCCAACGCACCACAGACCAACGCTTCGGCATTGTTGGCGCTCATGCGGATCCGCGCCGGGCGATGGGTTTGCAACCGTCCACCCTGCTCGAAACGCCAGGCGAAGGGCGGCGCAAGGCCTTCCCAATCAAGACCGTCGTGTTCGCTCAATTGCGCAGGGCTGTCCGGCATCCCGCGCCGTTTTAAATAATCAGGGCTGGCGCAGGCAATGCGCACCATGCTTGCCAGCGGGGTCGCGACCAGGCGTGTGTCGGCGATTTGCCCTGCGCGCAGTACGAGATCGACCTTGCCCAGATTCGAGCCGTCCATGTCGACGAAGCTGTCGATCAGGTGCAGTTGCACGTCGAGCCCCGGGTACAACACCAGAAAATCGGCGATCACCGGCGCCAGATGTCGACGTCCGAAAGCCGCCGGTGCATCAACCCGAATAAGGCCTTCCGGCGCGCTGCTCAGCGATACCGCTTCGGCCCGGGCCAGGCGCAGTTCGGCGACGATCCGCCGGGCCCGTTCGGCGAACGCCAAGCCGGCTGGGGTCGGACGTACAGCATGGGTGCTGCGGATGAACAGTTGGCTGCCGACGGCGCTTTCGAGGCTGTCGATACGCCGTGCCACCGCCGAAGGTGTCAACGGATGTCGACGCGAGGCGGCAGAAAAACTGCCGGATTCCAGCACATCGAGGAACAGCCCGAGTTGATCGGTCAATTGGTTGGGATTCATGAAAAATACTGTGCTTGTGCGAAATGAGCATAGCCATTGTGCGTGGCTGTGCGTTTCCGTACCAGCCTCAACTGCGTAGGATAAGTCGCCTGACGACGAAGGAAATCCGCTGTGATTGAAATTCTGATGTACCTGGTATTCGGCGCAGCCTTGGGCACCCTCGGCGGGATCTTCGGCATCGGTGGTGGTTTGATCGCCATCCCCTTGCTGGGCGTATGGTTCGGCCTCGATCAGCAACTGGCCCAAGGCACCGCACTGGTGATGGTGGTGCCGAATGTAATGCTTGCATTGTGGCGCTATCACCAGCGCAGCCGTATCGAGTTGCGCCACGCATTGCCACTGGCGGTGATGGGCTTCTGCTTTGCCTGGATCGGTTCGATCTGGGCGGTGGGCATCGACGCGCAAAGCATGCGTATCGGCTTCGTCGCGTTCCTTGTGGTGCTCGCGGCGTACAACGTACTGCGTATGTTTGGCAAGAAACCGGCGGCGACCTCCGAAATGCGTTATTCGTGGCCATGGCTCGGCGTGCTCGGCGCGGCGTCCGGCACCATGGGCGGTTTGTTCGGCGTGGGTGGCGCGGTGGTGGCTACGCCAGTGCTGACCAGTCTGTTCGGCACCACGCAAGTGGTCGCCCAAGGCTTATCGCTGGCGCTGGCATTGCCCAGCACTGGCGTCACGTTGGTGACTTACGCGGCGCACCACGAAGTGGACTGGATGATCGGCCTGCCGTTGGCTGTCGGCGGTCTGCTGAGCATCAGTTGGGGTGTGAAAATTGCCCACGCCATGCCGGAAAGACTCCTTCGTGGGCTGTTTTGCGGTTTCCTGATCCTGTGTGCGGTGATGCTCGCCTTTAAAGCTTGAAGCCTTCGACGATGTGTTCGGCCAGGCATTCGGTGATCGGCGACGGGTTGTTGAGGTTGCGGATCAGCATGATGCTGGCCTCGGGCAACATCGGCAGGTCTTCGGCGGCACCGAGAATGCGCAAGTCCGGCGTGATCAGGCTTTCCAGTTGCGCGGTGATTGCCAGGCCTGCGCTCACTACCGCCATCAATGCCGACAGACTGGTGCTGTTGTAGGCGATGCGGTAGTCGCGACCCATCGCATCCAGCGCATTGCAGGCCCACAACCGGCAGAAACAATCACTGTTGAACATCGCCAGCGGTAACGGCGTTTGTTCGTGTGCATTGAAATTCTGCGCCTCGGCCCAGACGAAACGCTCCTTGCGCAGCAACTGGCCAATCTCGTTGCCCGGCTCGCGGGTGACGATCGACAGATCCAGATCCGTGCGTTGCAACAGTTGCTTGCTGGACTCGCAATGCACTTCGATCTGAATCAACGGATAGAACTGCGCAAACCGCGACAGTATTCCCGGCAGAAAACGCATCACGTAATCATCCGGCGTGCCGATCCGTACAGTGCCGACCATGTGCGGCTCGCGCAAAGTGTTGAACACCTCGCTGTGCAACTTGAGGATGCGCCGGGCGTAACCGAGCAACACCTGGCCTTCGGCAGTCAAACGAACCTGGCGCCCGTCGCGATCGAACAGGCGCCGTTGCAGCACGTCCTCTTCGAGGCGTTTCATCTGCATGCTCACCGCCGATTGCGTGCGGTTGACCATCTCCCCGGCGCGGGTGAAACCGCCCTGATCGGCAATCGCTACGAAGGTACGCAGAACATCGGTATCGATACTGGGATAGGCGGACAATTCATCAATCTCCGAGATGCATGCCATCAGAAACATTCGTTGGATTGATCCTAGCTCGAAGACGAGACTGGAGCCAATCCCAACGGAGGGCAACACGATGAAAGGTCAAAACGAGTATGTAGGCGAAACAAAACATTCCGTCCATGTGGTATCCGATCTGCTGCATAAATTCAGTCGTTGGTATGAACTGCACCGCGAGCGTGAATTGCTGGCCAGTCTGAGCGACGAAGCGCTGAAGGATATCGGTGTCAGCCGTGCCGATGTCGAACACGAAACGGTGCGCCCGTTCTGGGACGACCCGATGCATAAATGATGCGGCCATCGCTACACAAACCAACTTCAGGTGAGGTAGGTTGCGAGCAGACATGGAGGTACACATGCCCGCGACATTGTCCTTTTCCCTCAAACAGGCGCGACGTCTGGCGCTGGCCGCCCAGGGTTTTCAAGGGCGCCAGCCGCCGGAAGTCAAGGCAAGCCATCTCAATCGGCTGATCGAACGGCTGGGCCTTTTGCAAATCGACTCCGTCAACGCCGTGGTGCGCTCGCACTACCTGCCGTTGTTTTCCCGTCTGGGTTCCTATTCTTCTGACTTGCTCGATCAGGCTGCCTGGAGTGCCGGGCGACGTCGCACGTTGTTCGAATATTGGGGGCACGAAGCCTCTTTAATGCCGCTGTCGATGTACCCGTTGATGGGCTGGCGCATGCAGCGGGCCAGACGCGGCGAGGATATTTATCAGCAGTTGGCGAAATTCGGTCGTGACGAACAGGAAACCATTCGCCGGGTGCTGGCGTTGGTTGAAGAGCGCGGCGCGTTGGGCGCGGGGAGTCTGTCGACCCGTCAGGAAAAGGCCGGGCCGTGGTGGGACTGGAGCGCCGAAAAACATGCGCTGGAATGGCTGTTTGCTGCTGGCGAAGTGACGGTGGCCGGGCGTCGTGGTTTTGAGCGTTTGTATGATTTGCCGGAGCGGGTGATTCCTGCGCCGATCCTGCGACAGCCATTGCCGAATGAAGCCGAGGCGCAACGCGGCTTGCTGCTGCATGCGGCGCAAGCGGTGGGTGTCGGCACGGAAAAGGATCTGCGCGATTACTTCCGCTTGAATCCGGGCGACAGCCGTGTGCGACTGGCGGAGTTGGTCGAAGACGGACAATTGCTGACGTGTGAAGTCGCTGGATGGCGGCAAATCGCCTATTGCCTCCCCGAGCCGAAAGTGCCGCGCAAGGTCGGGGCGAGCGCGTTGTTGTCGCCATTCGATTCATTGATCTGGGAGCGTAGCCGTACCGAGCGGCTGTTCGATTTCCGCTATCGGCTGGAGATTTATACGCCGCAGCACAAGCGGGTTTACGGTTACTACGTGTTGCCGTTTTTGCACAACGAACGGATCGCCGCGCGGGTTGATCTGCGTGCCGAGCGGGCATCGGGGCGGCTGGCGGTGCATGCCGTGCATGAGGACGAGCCGGGGCTGGACGAGGCGGGGATGATGGCGTTGGCGGCGAATTTGCACAGGATGGCGGATTGGTTGGGGTTGGCGCAGGTGCAGCTTAATTGTCAGCGCGAGAGCGCCGGACGATTGAGGCTGGCATTGGCCGGCCTTTGTAGCGATTGAGCGGACGCCTTCGCGGGGAAGCCCGACTCCCACAATGACCGCGTCGTTCGCAGGTCAGGCGTCCGACAAATACCCTGTAGGAGCCGGGCTTGCCCGCAAAGAAGCCCGCCCAGACGATAAGGATTTCAAACCCTAGCGCTTGACCTGTTTCAGGGTTTCGGCAATCAGAAACGCCAATTCCAGCGACTGATCGGCATTCATCCGTGGATCGCAGTGGGTGTGGTAGCGATCCGACAGACCATCCTCCGTAATCGGCCGTGCGCCACCGATGCATTCGGTGACGTTCTGCCCGGTCATTTCGATGTGGATACCGCCGGCATAGGTGCCTTCCGCTTCGTGCACCTGAAAGAACTGCTTCACCTCGCCGAGGATTTGCGCAAAGTCCCGGGTCTTGTAGCCGCTGCTGGCCTTGATCGTGTTGCCGTGCATCGGGTCGGAACTCCACAGCACCTGCTTGCCTTCGCGTTGCACTGCGCGGATCAGCGCCGGCAGGTGATCGCCGACCTTGTTCGCACCCATGCGCGCGATCAGGTTCAGGCGGCCTGGATCGTTGTCCGGGTTGAGCACGTCGATCAGGCGGATCAAATCGTCCGGGTTCATGCTCGGGCCGACCTTGACGCCGATCGGGTTGTTCACCCCGCGCAGAAATTCAACATGCGCGCCATCGAGCTGACGGGTGCGGTCGCCGATCCACAGCATGTGTGCCGAGCAATCGTAATAGTCATTGGTCAGGCTGTCGCGGCGCACGAAGGCTTCTTCGTAGTTCAGCAGCAAGGCTTCGTGAGCGGTGAAGAAACTGGTCTCGCGCAATTGCGGCGAGGTGTCCATGCCGCAGGCCCGCATGAACGCCAGGGTTTCATCGATGCGATCGGCCAAGTGGCTGTACTTCTCGGCCAGCGCCGAGTTGGCGATGAAATCCAGATTCCACTTGTGCACTTGATGCAGGTCGGCAAAACCGCCCTGAGCAAAGGCGCGCAGCAGATTGAGCGTAGCGGTGGACTGGTGATAGGACTGCAACAGACGCTCCGGATCCGGCACGCGGCTCTTTTCGTCGAAACCGATGCCGTTGACGATGTCGCCGCGATAGGCGGGCAGGGTCACGCCGTCGATGGTTTCATCGTTGGCTGAACGCGGTTTGGCGAACTGGCCAGCCATGCGCCCGACCTTGACCACCGGGCAACCAGCGGCGAAGGTCATCACAATCGCCATTTGCAGCAACACTTTAAAGGTGTCGCGAATCTTCGCAGCGGAGAATTCGACGAAACTTTCCGCACAATCGCCGCCCTGCAACAAGAACGCGCGGCCCTGGGTCACTTCGGCAAACTGACGGCGCAACTCCCGGGCTTCACCGGCAAATACCAGTGGCGGATAGCTGACCAGGGTTTGCTCGACCTGGCGCAAATGCGCGGCGTCGGGGTATTGGGGTTGTTGCTGGATCGGCAGGGCACGCCAGCTGTCAGGGCTCCACGGTTGGCTCATCACGTTCTCGGGTGGTTTACGCACGGACGGCCATGGTATCAGCAATTAGTGCGTGACCTGTTCCCGCGCCATGGCCGACAATCGCCGCTTTGCCACGTCACCCCGAGGGTGCGAACGCGTCACCGCGCCCGGTGACCATCAGGAGACGAAATGACTGAGGAGCGCGTCGAGCATCTGCTCGCCGAGGTACAGGACGAGTTCGGTGTGATTCGCGTGCTGGAAGTGGCCGATTACCGCTTTCTGGAGTTTGGCGATGCCATCGAACAAAGCTGCGTGTTCACCGCCGATCCGAGCTGGCTGGAATACGACTACACCCGGGCGATGCTGATCGGCGCGCTGTGTCATGAACAACCGGAGAGCGCGTTGTTCCTGGGGCTAGGCGCGGGAACGCTGACCCAGGCATGCCTGAAATTTTTACCGCTGGAAGACGTCGAAGCCATTGAACTGCGCCCCGACGTGCCGCGTCTGGCTATCGAATACCTCGGGCTGGACGACGATCCGCGTCTCTACATCCGCGTCGGCGATGCCATCGAACTGCTGCCGAGCGCTGAGCCGGCGGATCTGATTTTCGTCGACCTTTACACTGACGTCGGCCCGGGCGTCGGGCATCTGGCCTGGAATTTTCTCGGTGACTGCCAGCAGCGCTTGAATCCGGGCGGCTGGTTGGTGATCAATCAATGGGCGACTGATGACGGCAAGCCGCTGGGGGCGGCGTTGTTGCGCGGGCTTTATCATCGGCATTACTGGGAATTGCCGGTGAAGGAGGGAAATGTGATCCTGATCGTCCCGGCGGATCTGGAGCAGGAACTCGACATGCAGGCGCTGACCGAGCGCGCTGAAGCGCTGGCGCCGCGTCTGGGTTATTCGTTGCAGTCATTGATCAAGGCCATTCGCCCGGCAACCTAGGTGTTGTGTCTGTGCTGACCCCTTCGCGGGCTTGTCCGCGAAGGCGCCAGCAGAATCACCAAAGCGTTCAGACCCCTTTAAAAATCCCGGGTCGCCGCTCCACCAGAGAATGCACGCCTTCCTGCGCGTCCTCACTGGCCAACAACTTCTTCACCAATGCCGGTAAGGCCTGCGCTGCGGCCATCTCACCCTCATAACGCGCCTGACGCGCCGACATCAACGTCGCTTGCACTCCCAGCGGCGCTTGACGGGCAATGCGTTCCGCCAGTTCGATAGCACGCGGCAGCAGGTCTTCGCTGGCCATCACTTCCTGCACCAATCCCAAGTGCAAGGCGTCGTGGGCATCAAATTCGTCGCCCGTCAGCAACCAGCGCATGGCATTGCCCCAACCTGAGATCTGATGAAAGCGCAGCGTTGCGCCGCCGAACGGAAAGATCCCGCGCTGTACTTCCATTTGCGCGAACCGGGTGTTGCTGGCGCAGAGATTGATGTCGGCGGCGAGCATCAATTCGATGCCGATGGTCAGGCAGTAACCCTGTGCGGCGACGATCACCGGTTTGCTGACCCTGGGCCCTGCGAACACACCCCACGGATCGCAGCCGCCCGGCGGCGCCTGCCAGCCTTCGGCGAGCGCGGCGCTGGCGTTGACCAGATCCAGGCCGGCGGTGAAATGCTCGCCATGGCCGAACACCACGGCCACCCGCGCCTCGCTGTCAGCCTCGAACTCGCCGTAGGCCAGGCTCAAGTCATTGAGCAAATCGATATCGAAGGCGTTGCGCTTGGGCGCCCGATCCAGACCGATCAACAGGACGTGACCGCGTCGTTCTCGGCTGACGCGACCGGGGCAGGGCTGATTCATGGGGTGTTCCTCGGGCGGGATGGGAAGCTGCAGCGACCGCGTGTCGCATCTGGATGAATCGTTTAAGTGGCATCGCCCGCAGGGCCGGGCCTTTGAAAAATAGACCTTCGCACGATTATCCGCAAAACCCCGTGACAGGCCGGTGACAACCGGACTCCGGCGATAAAAAAAGCTCCCTTTTTGGGCAATTTCCGGTATAGTGCGCGCCGGCCTTTAACCGGGCCGCGTTTAGGTAGCGCAATTCCCCGAAGCCAGCTTCGGCTGCACACCCGCACTGCGGGCTCTTCCTTGACGATTCTTTTTTTCATTCATTCGTTTTCGCAAATCCCCGCCGACAAAGCAGCCAGGGCGACTCTTGAGTCTCAACACGGCATGCGCAGCTTTGGAGCATGGGTCTTTGCGGATGCACTTAGAGGCAGACCCATGACCCAGGAAACCGGCGGCTTCGCCGCTTTTAATCTTAATCCGAATATTCTTGCAGCCGTCGCAGCGACTGGCTACGAAGAGCCTTCGGCTATTCAGCAGCAATCGATCCCGATCATCATGGCCGGCCAGGACATGATCGGTCAGGCGCAAACCGGTACGGGTAAAACCGCTGCGTTCGCCCTGCCAATCCTGCATCGCATCGATCCTGCCAAGCGCGAACCGCAAGCCCTGATCCTGGCGCCAACCCGTGAGTTGGCGCTGCAAGTAGCAACCGCTTTCGAAACCTACGCCAAGCAAATGCCGGGCGTCACTGTTGTGGCCGTCTACGGCGGCGCGCCTATGGGCCCGCAACTGAAAGCAATCCGTAATGGCGCACAGATCGTTGTCGCCACGCCGGGCCGTCTGTGCGACCACCTGCGTCGTGACGAAAAAGTCCTGTCGACCGTGAACCACCTGGTTCTCGACGAAGCGGACGAAATGCTCAAACTGGGCTTCATGGACGACCTGGAAGTCATCTTCAAGGCTCTGCCTGCAACCCGTCAGACTGTTTTGTTCTCGGCGACCCTGCCGCAGTCGATCCGCGCCATTGCCGAACGCCACCTGCGCGATCCGCAACACGTGAAGATCCAGACCAAGACCCAGACCGTTACCGCGATCGAACAGGCTCACCTGTTGGTTCACGCTGACCAGAAGACCTCTGCGGTTCTCAGCTTGCTGGAAGTGGAAGACTTCGACGCGCTGATCATGTTCGTGCGCACCAAGCAAGCGACCCTGGATCTGGCCAGCGCCCTCGACGCCAAAGGCTACAAAGCCGCCGCGTTGAACGGCGACATCGCCCAGAACCAGCGTGAGCGCGTTATCGACTCGCTCAAAGATGGCCGTCTGGACATCGTTGTCGCGACCGACGTTGCTGCCCGTGGCCTCGACGTTCCGCGCATCACTCACGTGTTCAACGTCGACATGCCGTACGATCCGGAATCCTACGTTCACCGTATCGGCCGTACCGGTCGTGCCGGTCGCGAAGGTCGTGCACTGCTGCTGGTGACTCCACGTGAGCGCCGCATGCTGCAAGTGATCGAGCGTGTAACCGGTCAGAAAGTTGCTGAAGTTCGCCTGCCGGACGCTCAGGCAGTTCTCGATGCCCGCATTAAGAAACTGACCAACAGCCTGTCGCCACTGGTTGCCGATGCTGAATCGACTCACGGTGATCTGCTGGATCGTCTGACCGCTGATATCGGTTGCTCGCCGCGTGCCCTGGCTGCAGCCCTGCTGCGCAAGGCTACCAACGGTCAAGCGCTGAACCTGGCCGCTATCGAGAAAGAACGTCCACTGGTGCCAAACAACGCACCGCGTGGCGATCGTCCAGAGCGTACCGGTGACCGTCCTGATCGTGGCGACCGCGAGCGTCGTGCGCCAATGCCTTTGGGCGAAGGCCGTGCTCGTTGCCGTACCGCGCTGGGTGCGCGTGACGGTATCGCTGCGAAAAACCTGCTGGGCGCCATCCTCAACGAAGGTGGTCTGGCCCGTGAAGCGATCGGTCGCATCCAGGTGCGTGACAGCTTCAGCCTCGTCGAGCTGCCGGAAGATGGCCTGGATAAACTCCTGACCAAACTGAAGGACACTCGCGTTGCTGGCAAGCAGTTGAAGCTGCGTCGCTACCGCGAAGATTGATCTGCCCTTGAGCTGATCGATCGCACATAAAAAATCCCCGACTGGTTCGGGGATTTTTTTTGCCTGCACATTTGTGTTGGAGCTACCGAAGGCCGCGATTTTTTGGTCTTTAACCTTCAACCGAACCGATAAATGTCCATGCCCAACGCACCCATCGTAAAACCCTGATGCGCCACGCCGAACGTTCCACCCGCGCCACGGGCAAAATACAGCGGCAACAAATGCTCATCGCTCGGATGGCTGCGCACGGCATTCGGCGCCTGTTGACGATAATCGTGCAATGCCGCTTCATCGTTGGTGGCGAGTTTGTCGATCACCCAGTCACGGAAATCACGGGCCCAGGGCTCAACGCTCTCCGGGCCGGCGTGCCAATCCAGCTCGCGCAGGTTATGGGTGATGCTGCCGGAACCGATCAACAGGATGCCTTGCTCACGCAAACCGGCCAGCGCCCGGCCCACATGCGTCTGCAAGGCCGGGCCACCGCGGCTGGGCAGGGAAACCTGAACGACCGGGATATCGGCTTGCGGATACATCAGCGAAAGAGGTACCCACACACCGTGATCAAACGGGCGTTGCGGATCAATGCACGCCGTCAGGCCACTGGCGGTCAGTTGCTCGGCGATCTCGGAGGCCAGCTGCGGATTGCCCGGCGCCGGATACTGGACTTCGAACAGGGCTTTCGGAAATCCTCCAAAGTCGTGCCAGGTTTCCGGCTGCGGATGGCTGCTGACCATTAGCTCATGGCTTTCCCAGTGAGCGGAAACGATAACGATGGCTTTTGGCTTCGGCAGTTCAGCTGCCAGCCGTGCCAGAGCCGGGCCGCTGGCGCCGGGTTCCAGGGCGAGCATGGGCGAACCGTGGGAGATAAACAGGCTGGGAAACATGGAAGGGTTCCTGAGCGTTAAGATGGCACCATCTTCAGTCAGACCATTGATCTAAATCTAATATAAGTTTTAGCGCTTTTTCATCGAATTTTTGAGGTGATTTATGCAGCCGGAGTTTTGGCACAAGAAGTGGGCGTCGGGCCAGATCGGTTTTCATCTGACGGACGTGAATCCTTATCTGCAGCGGTACTGGGGGCAATTGGGTGTTTCTGTCCAAGCCCGAGTGTTGGTGCCGCTGTGCGGCAAGAGTCTGGATCTGCTGTGGCTGGCGGATCAGGGGCATCGGGTCTTGGGTGTCGAATTATCGGAAACGGCAATCCGGGATTTTTTCACAGAGCAGCGATTGGCGCCCGAGGTGGGCGAGCGGGGCGCATTCAAGGTTTATCGCAGTGGTTCGATTGAATTGTGGTGCGGTGACTTTTTCGCACTGACTGCCGAGGATGTCGCCGACTTTGCGGCGATCTATGACCGCGCAGCATTGATCGCTTTGCCACCGCCGATGCGCGAGCGCTATGTGGCGCACTTGCAGCGTATCTTGCCGACGAAAGTGCAGGGGCTGCTGATCACGCTGGATTACGATCAGGCGCAGATGTCCGGACCGCCGTTTGCCGTCGAAGACTCTGAAGTACAACGCTTGATGGGCGAGTATTGGCACGCACAGGTGCTGGAAGAGCAGGATGTGCTGGGGGAGAGCTGGAAATTTTTGCAGGCGGGGGTAACGCGGCTTGAGGAACGGGTGTATCGGATTTCAACCCGCTGATTTGTATCGTTCGGGTCGGCCTCATCGCTGGCAAGCCAGCTGCCACAGGTTTCACTGGCGGCCCATATGCTGTGTTCCACTTCATTCCCTGTGGGAGCTGGCTTGCCAGCGATGGGGCCGGCGAAACAGCGAAATTTTGAGCCAAAAAAAGGCCCGCATCACTGCGGGCCTTCCATTTTGCAGTTATCAATCAACCGCGACGACGCAGTGCATCAATCCGCTCTTCCAGCGGCGGGTGGCTCATGAACATGCGGGCGAAGCCCTGCTTGATGCCACCGTTGATGCCAAAGGCGTTCAGGGTATCCGGCATGTGAACCGGCAGGCCCTGTTCAGCGCGCAAACGTTGCAAAGCACCGATCATTGCGTTGGTGCCGGCGAGGCGAGCGCCGGCTTCGTCGGCACGGAATTCGCGCTTGCGCGAGAACCACATGACGATGGCGCTGGCCAGAATGCCCAATACCAGTTCCGCGAAGATGGTCGCCACGTAGTAGGCGATGCCCCGGCCTTCTTCGTTCTTGAAAATCACCTTGTCAACGAAGTTGCCGATGATCCGAGCAAAGAACATCACAAAGGTGTTCACCACGCCCTGGATCAACGCCAGGGTGACCATGTCGCCGTTGGCCACGTGGCCGATCTCGTGAGCCAGCACGGCTTTGACTTCATCTGGCGAAAAACGCTCGAGCAGACCCTGGCTGACCGCGACCAGCGCGTCGTTCTTGTTCCAGCCGGTGGCGAAGGCGTTGGCCTCGTAAGCCGGGAAGATCCCGACTTCGGGCATCTTGATACCAGCCTCCCGCGACAGTTGCTCGACGGTTTGCAGCAGCCATTGTTCATGACGGGTGCGTGGCTGGGTGATGATCTGGGTGCTGGTGCTCATTTTCGCCATCCACTTGGAGATGAACAGCGAGAACAGTGAACCGGCGAAACCAAAGACTGCACAGAAAACCAGCAGCTGACTAAGGTCGAGATCAACCCCGTTGGCCGCCATGAACCCGTCGAAGCCAAACAGGCTCAGGGTGATGCTGGCAATCAGCACGACCGCCAGGTTAGTGGCCAAAAACAGCAGGATGCGCATCATGGTTGTAGAAATCTCCTCATGCTAAAGATGTAGCGTACTGCGGGGTATATAAGGTGCGGCACCGGGCTATTCAACCGGGTGACTATTTCAAACTGTGTCCTACAGCAAATTCGCCATAGTATCGGACATGTCCTACAGGCCGAACCGGGTGCAAAGCACCCCGTCCGCACCCGTCGCCCATTGAGCAGGCATGCTTTGGAGCACATGCATCGCAAGTGTAGAAGGCGTTCGAAAATGAGATCGGCAGAAGTGTTGCTGAATCAGACAGTGCGCAACGTTGAGCCGTTGCGCACTGCTGGCCGATTACTGGCGATAGGACTTTAGGAAGTTGCCGATGCGGCCGATGGCCATTTCCAGATCGTCGATCCGTGGCAATGTGACGACGCGGAAGTGATCCGGCCACGGCCAGTTGAACGCCGTGCCTTGTACCACCAGCAGTTTCTCGGACAGCAGCAGATCGAGGACGAATTTCTCGTCGTTGTGGATCGGGCAGACTTTCGGGTCAATGCGCGGGAAGGCATACAGCGCGCCCATCGGCTTGACGCAGCTCACGCCGGGAATATCGTTGAGCAATTCCCAGGTGCGGTTGCGCTGTTCCAGCAAGCGGCCCTGAGGCAACACTAGATCGTTGATGCTTTGATAGCCGCCCAGCGCGGTCTGGATGGCGTGTTGGCTCGGCACGTTGGCACACAGGCGCATGTTGGCCAGCATGTCGATGCCCTCGATGTAGCTCTGGGCGTTGTGCTTGGGGCCGGAAATCGCGATCCAGCCGGAGCGGAAACCCGCGACGCGGTAAGACTTCGACAGACCGTTGAAGGTCAGGCACAACAGATCCGGCGCCAGCGAAGCGGTGCAGACATGCACGGCATCGTCGTAAAGAATTTTGTCGTAGATTTCATCGGAGAACACCACCAGATTGTGCTGGCGGGCGATTTCGAGCATGCCCAGCAGCAACTCTTTCGAGTACACCGCGCCGGTCGGGTTGTTCGGGTTGATGATCACCAGGGCTTTGGTATTCGGCGTGATCTTCGCCTTGATGTCGGCCAGATCCGGGAACCAGTCGGCGCCCTCGTCGCACAGGTAATGCACCGGGTTACCGCCGGCCAGGCTGACGGCTGCCGTCCAGAGCGGATAATCCGGGGCGGGCACGAGCACTTCATCGCCGTTGTTGAGCAGCGCCTGAAGCGACATCACGATCAGTTCGGACACGCCGTTGCCCAGGTAGATGTCTTCGATGCCGACGCCTTCGACCTGCTTCTGCTGGTAATACTGCATGACGGCCTTGCGCGCACTGAACAGGCCTTTGGAATCGCTGTAGCCTTGGGCGGTCGGCAGGTTGCGGATCACGTCCTGGAGGATTTCTTCCGGCGCTTCGAAACCAAACGGCGCCGGGTTGCCGATGTTCAGCTTGAGGATGCGTTGGCCTTCCTCTTCCAGGCGTTTGGCGTGCTTGAGCACCGGGCCGCGAATGTCGTAGCAGACGTTGGCGAGCTTGTTCGATTTGCTGAACTGCATGGCATTGTGATCCTGAAAATGAACGATCCAGGCGGCGGATGGACAACCGTGCTGGGAATCCTGCGACATCGCGCAGGCAAAGCCATGAACCCTGGTCGCCAGAATCCGTTTGAATGCATGGGATCCCGCTGCCAGACTGGCGAGTAACGAGGCGCAATCATACGTGCCACCCGATCCGTGGAAAAGGTACAGATCGGGCTTTTTCAGCCGCTGAGGTGTGATGATGGAAAAGTTGGAAAAAACCCTGGAAGAATGGAAAGCCATGCTCGATCCGCAGCAGTACGAGGTGTGCCGCCTCAGCGCGACCGAGCGACCGTTCTCCGGCAAATACAACGCCACCAAAACCGACGGTGTTTATCGCTGCGTCTGCTGCGATGAGCCGCTGTTCGACTCCAAGACCAAGTTCGATTCCGGCTGCGGCTGGCCCAGCTTTTATGCGCCGATCGGCGAAAGCGCCATGACCGAAATCCGTGACACCACCCACGGCATGATCCGTACCGAGGTGAAATGTGCCCGTTGCGATGCGCACCTGGGCCATGTGTTTCCGGACGGCCCGCCGCCGACGGGCTTGCGCTACTGCATCAACTCGGTCTGCCTGAACCTGGAACCGCGCGAATAACGCGGCCCCTGCACAAACCGACCTGTGCCCGTATCCATGGATGCATACGCCCCCCTGTAGGAGCTGCGGAAGGGGGGCGTGTCGATTAATTAAATTGCGTGCAATTCAATTGATCGCTATGTTTGCGTTTCTCTTCATTTCCGAGTGCGCACCATGAGCGACAGTCTGCTGAATATCCCGTGCACCACCATCAAGGGCGAGCAAAAGACTCTGTCTGATTTCGCCGGTAAGGCCGTGCTGGTGGTCAATACCGCGAGCAAGTGTGGCTTTACCCCGCAATACAAAGGACTCGAAGAACTCTGGCAAACGTACAAGGATCAAGGCCTTGTGGTGTTGGGTTTCCCGTGCAATCAGTTCGGCAAGCAGGAGCCGGGCAACGAGGGCGCGATTTCCGAATTCTGTGAGCTGAATTTCGGCGTCAGCTTCCCGCTGTTCAAAAAAATCGAGGTCAACGGAGCGGGCGCCCATCCGCTGTTCGTCCAGTTGAAAAAACGCGCTCCGGGTCTGCTCGGCTCCCAAGGCATCAAGTGGAACTTCACCAAGTTCCTGATCGGCAAGGACGGCCAGTTGGTCAAGCGTTTCGCCCCGGCCACCAAGCCGCAGGATCTGAGCCGCGAGATTGAAGCCCTGCTCAAATGATCAAGTGGTCTGTCGATTCGCTGCAGCTCGATAGTCAGTTGTGCTTCAAGCTGTACGCCGCTTCACGGGCGGTCATCCGTGCCTACAAGCCAATGCTCGACAAGCTCGGCCTGACTTACCCGCAATACCTGGTGATGCTGGTGTTATGGGAATGGCAGGATGTTGCGCCGCCGCAGCCTACCGTCAAGGCGTTGGGCGAACGTCTGGCGCTGGATTCCGGCACCCTGACGCCGTTGCTCAAGCGTCTGGAGCAGATGCAGATGGTGCAGCGTCAGCGTTCGGCACGGGATGAGCGCGAAGTACACTTGAGCCTGACACCGGCAGGGAAGGCGTTGCGCGAGCAAGTCGGGCCGCTCAAGGCGCGCCTGTTGTGCGACAGCGGTGTTGATCTGGATCGCCTTAACGACTTGCGCGACGGCCTCGATCATTTGCTCGGTCAGATCAAGACGTTGTCGTAGTCGGCACCCATTGGTCGAGCAGCGCGGCGAGTTCTTCCTTGCGAAACGGTTTGGCCAGGTAATCGCTCATGCCCGCCGCCCGACAGCGCTCGCGCTCTTCCGACATCGCGTTGGCCGTAAGGGCGACGATCGGCAGCGCCGGCCAGCGCCCGCTTTGGCGAATCTGTCGGCTGGCCTCGTAGCCGTCCATCACCGGCATGTTGCAGTCCATCAGCACCAGGTCGAAGACGTCATGCTCAAGTTGATCCAGTGCCTCGGCGCCATGGGCCGCCACGATCACTTCACAGCCGAGCTTGCTCAACATGCCTTTGGCGACCAATTGGTTGACCGGATTGTCCTCGACCAACAGCACTCGACCGCGGCTGCGGTTGGACGGCGCTTCGAGGTGCGGATCGGTTTGCGGTGCCAGTTCCGGTTGCAACACACGACGCAAGGTCTGATACAGCGCGTTTCTCGCCAGCGGTCGAGCCTGTTGTTGTAAAGGCGCGAGGGCGCTGGCTTCTTCAGTGGGCAGAAAACTGCCATAGGCCGTCACCAGCAGGATCGGTGCGGTGAGCGCCGGGCGCAAACCGAACAGGCATTCCGGGCAATCCGTGATCACCACGTCTGGCGCCAGCCCAAGCCGTGAATCGTCTATCGAGCGCTGTTCATACCCCACACCCCAGATTGGCAGCAAGGTTTTCAGCAGTTCCGCCAGGCCACTGCTGGCATTGGTGATCGCGAGCACACTGCCTTGCAGCGGCGGCACCATCACGGCGCGGGTATGACAGGGTAGGGGCAGATCGGCGCAGAACTGACTGCCGAAGCCGACTTCAGAGCTGATCGTCAGGCGACCCTGCATCGCCTCGCACAAGTTATAGGTCAACGCCAGGCCCAGTCCGGTCCCGCCAAACTGGCGAGTAATACCGGCGCCGGCCTGGGTAAAGGGCTGGAAAATTTTCACTTGGGCTTCCCGGGCGATGCCGATGCCAGTGTCACAGACCTCAATGCGCACGCCGTCCTTGCGTGTCGACAGGCGCACATCGACCCGGCCGAAGCGAGTGAACTTGAGCGCATTGGACAGCAGGTTGCTGACAATCTGCCGCACCCGGGTCGGATCTCCCAGCACCAGCGCCGGAAAGTCCGGAGCGATCAGGCAGGTCAGTTCGACACTCGGCGCCGCGTTCTGCGAGAGCAGGTTGGCGGTGTCTTCAATCAACGATCCGAGATCGAATGGAATGTTTTCCAGTTCGAGTTGGCCGGCATCGAATTTCGACAAATCGAGAATATCGTTGAGCAACTCGACCAGCACTTTGCCAGAGTCGTGGGCGATGGACAGTTGTTGTTGCTGCTCGGCGTTCAATGGACCGTCGAGGGACAAGGCGATCATGCCCAGCAGGCCATTGAGCGGTGTGCGTATCTCATGGCTCATGTTGGCCAGGAACGCCGACCGCGCTTCGGCCATGTCCAGCGCCGTACTGCGCGCCACTTCGAGTTCCTCGTTGGATTGGCTCAGACGCGAATTAATCGCCTTAAGTTCGGCGGTGCGGGTCGAGACGATGTCTTCGAGTTGGCTAAGGTACTCGGTGAGGCGGTTTTCGGCGTTGCGCCGCTGCTGGATTTCCGTGGCGATGTTTTCGAACTGCTGATTGGCGACTTTCACCAGCACGCCGATTTCATCGTTGGCGTGGCCCGCCGGGCACTCAAGTGTGGTCGGTTCGGCACTGCGCGGGTCACGGCCGCTGAGTTCGCGGATAACCCGCACCAGCGGCTTGGTCAACATGACGTAGAACAAGGCCAGCAGAAGGCCGGTGAGGATCAGGCTGCGGGCGAAGCCATTGAGCAGGGTTACTTCCGCCCGACGCAGAAAGCGGCTGCCGAAGGCAAACGTATCGACTTCAAGGCGCAGGGTACCGAGGGACTCACTCGGCAAATGGTCGAGGTAGAGGCGGTCTTCGAACTGGCGATTGGCCCCGAACAGCGAATCACTGAGCAACCGGTAGCCGCTTTGCAGGCCCGGGCGCTTGACGTTGGCCAGGAGGGTGCCGTTGTTGTCGGTCAGCCGCACACCGATGATGGCGGGCGAGCGCAGCAGGCCCAGCGCCAGCTCCTGCGCGAGTTCGGCATCAATGTTGTAGGCGATGCGCGAAGCCGGATTGTGGCTGATTTCCAGTAAAGACCGGATTTCACGGTTGATGGAGGCGTCTTCACTGGCATAATCGATGCCGATTTGCAGCACGCTGAGCAGCGTGCCCAGAATGAACCCGACCAGCACGGCCAGCCGTGCTTGTTTATAAGAGAGCCGGTGGGTGAATTTGATGTCCATGGAGTGTTGAACCACTTACGTTTCCCTTCGCTGCTCAAGCATAGCCGATCATCTGTAAATACCGGGGTTGGCGAATTGCCTTGTAACAAGGGTGGCCAGGCCTGCGTATTGTCTGTAGCGCCATCATCACTGTGAATGTGTCCGAGGAGAAGACGTGGATTCCCGATTGAATGCTTTTCTTGAGCGCGCCGAGTCGGTTCTGGCGAGAATCGAGCCGCTGCTGCCGGCACTTCGCCCTGTTATCGACTGGGACACCTGCCTCGCCGCCCGCTGGCAGCGTGACGGTCGCAGCGGTTTTTTGCTACCGCTGGAAGTCAGCCTCGACATGCGCCTGTCCGACCTGATCGGCGTCGATCGGCAGCTGGAGCAATTGGGGCGCAATACCCGGCAATTCCTCGACGGCATGCCGGCCAACCATGCGCTGCTCTGGGGGTCACGCGGCACGGGTAAATCCTCACTGGTGCGTGCCTTGCTGGCGGAACATGCCAAGGCCGGTTTGCGCCTGATCGAGATCGAGCGTGATCATCTGGCCGATCTGCCTCGGGTCGTTGAACAGATCGCCAAGCTGCCACAACGTTTCGTTTTGTTTTGCGACGACCTTTCGTTCGAGTCCGGCGAAGGCGATTACCGCGTGCTGAAAAGCGTGCTCGACGGCTCGCTGGAGCAGGCACCGGATAACGTCCTGCTGTACGCCACGTCCAACCGTCGCCATCTGGTGCCGGAGAAAGAAAGCGACAACGAGAACTGGAAACGCGTCGATGGCGAGCTGCATCCAAGCGAGGCGGTGGAAGACAAGATTGCCCTGTCGGATCGCTTCGGTTTGTGGCTGTCATTCTATCCGTTTACCCAAGAACATTTCCTCAACGTCGTCGAACACTGGATCGGCCAGTTGGCAGCCAAGGCCGGCTTGAGCTGGCAGCGCGACGAAGAACTGGACATCCTCGCCGTGCGCTGGGCCACCGGCCGCGGCAACCGCAACGGACGTTGCGCGTACCAATTCGCCCGTTACTGGGTGGGACTGAAATTGCTGGAGCACAAGGCATGATTGATTTGCAACAAAGCGGCCAGGGCCTGGAAGGTTATGGCATGTTGGCCGCGCAACTGGAATCGCTGCTGGCGGACGAGCGCGATTTCATCGCCAACGCCGCGCAGTTTTCCGCGTTCCTCTACAACCAGCTCGATGACTTGAACTGGGCGGGCTTTTACCTCAATCGCAACGAAGAACTGGTGCTCGGCCCGTTCCAGGGGCAGATCGCCTGCGTGCGCATTCCGTTCGGCCGTGGTGTCTGCGGCGCAGCGGCCGCGACGTTGCAGACGCAGCGGGTCGAGGACGTTCATGCATTTCCCGGCCACATTGCCTGCGACAGTGCTTCGAACAGCGAACTGGTGGTGCCGTTGGTCAAGGACGGTCGCCTGATCGGCGTGCTCGACCTCGACAGCCCGAAACTTGCGCGATTCGGCAGCGAAGATCAGGCCGGGATCGAGCGTCTGGCAGCGATTTTCCTGCGTCTGACCGACTGCTGATTACACTGTCACGCCGGCCTTGAGCAACAGGCCGGCGGGATCCACCGCATCAATCTGCCGCGGATCGAGAAAGCGCGTGGCGTACTGCATGTACACGCCATCGTTGATGAACAGGCCGAACAGTTCGGCATCGATGTGGGCATCGCGGCACATGGTGGCCATGATGCCCAGCGCTTCGCTCAGGGATTTGGCCTTTTTGTACGGGCGATCCGCCGCCGTCAATGCTTCGAAAATATCGGCGATCGCCATCATCCGCGCCGGCAGGCTCATTTCTTCGCGCTTCAAACGTTTCGGGTAACCGGTGCCGTCCATTTTTTCATGGTGGCCACCGGCGATTTCCGCGACGCTGTTCAAGTGGCTTGGGAAGGGCAAGTGGCTGAGCATCAGGATCGTCTGCACCATGTGGTGATTGATGATGTAGCGCTCTTCGCGGGTCAGGGTGCCGCGCACGATGCTCAGGTTGTACAGCTCGCCGCGATTGTATTTGTACTGCGGCGCGTCCAGTTTGAAGCCCCAGGGATTGTCCTCCGGGATCAGCTCGCTGTCGGCACGCTCCAACAGATGTTCGGGCTTGTCCGCCAGCAAGTTTTCGGTGACCGGCAAAGTCGGCGCCGGGGTTCTGGCCTGACGACGGTTCTCTTCCCAGGAAACCCCGAGTCGATCGTCCAGTGTGCGCACCCATGTACGTCGGGCAACCTTTTCCAGACGTTGCAGGTCGCTGTCACCCATGGCTTCACTGCCCAGATTGCAGCGCGCGACGAAGGCAAAGTCATCATCCAGCGCAGTCAGCGTGGCGTTGCGCTGTTCGGCCAAATGAGACGCTTCGCCGCCCGTGGCCAGCCCTCGCCAGTAATCGACCCAGGCGTCGCGCTTGAGGATTTCGAAACGGGTGCGGATCTCATGGATGCGGTCGTTCAGGGTTTCCAGTTTGGTGGCTTTGTCGACCACGTATTCCGGGGTCGTGACCTTGCCGCAGTCATGCAGCCAGGCCGCGATGTGCAAGGCTTCCCACTCGTCCTCGTTGGGCTGATAGTTGCTGAACGCGGGCGCCTGGCTGGCAGCGGCGGCATGGGCAAGCATGAGGGTCAGCTCCGGCACGCGCTGGCAGTGGCCGCCGGTGTAAGGACTTTTGGCATCGATGGCGCCGGCGAGCAACTGGATGAATGCATCCAGCAATTGTTTCTGCTTGGCTTGCAGACGCTGGCTTTCGATGCTCACGGCAGCGGCGCCGGACACCGCCTGAAGGAACGCGATGCGATCAGGCCGCAGTTTTTCCAGATCCTGCGCAGTGCCGCTGTCGCTGATCAGCAGAACCAACAGGCCGATCGTTTCGTTGTGACGGTTATGCAGACGGATGCCAATCAGATGCACCCGCGGCGAGTTGATGGTCAGCAGCACCTTCTGCAAATCGCCGGCCTGTTCAAAGCCGAAGTCACTCACCACAGTGTCTGCGTCTGTCAGTTGCTCGAACCACGCCGGCCCTTGTCCGCTTTCAAGATCCTGACCTTGAATGGCGTATTCGGCCAATGGCTGCGAGACGCCATCAATCACTAGCCCATAGGGCTCCACGCGACTGCCATCGCTGTCACGCAAATAGATCAGACCCGCCTGCGCCTGGGCGATTTGCACGGTCTCGAACAGAACCCGTTGCAACAGCGGCGCAAAACGGGTTTCCCCACTCAGGCTGTTGGTGATGCGAAAAAAACTGCCGAGGGTGTCTTTCATGCGCGCCATCGAGACGCTCAGCTGATCCACTTCCAGCACGGGTGAGCGGCGCATCATCGGGAAATCGAAATTGAAACTGCGGATCGCGTCGGCCTCCTTGACCAGCGCCTTCAGCGGCTTGACCAGGATCCGCGAGATCAGCCAGCCCAGTGGCAGACACAGCAACAACGTCGCCAGGGTTATCAGCGCGCCTTGCCAGCGCATACGATAGGCGTCCACCAGCAATTCGTCTTCCGGCACCAACAGGGCCATTCGCAAACCCTGCGGGCCGCCTTCCTCAAGGGTGTTGCGGGCGACGATCCATTCGCGACCATCGGCGCTCAAACGATTACCTTGATGATTACCCGACAGTAACGCGTGCAGGCTCGGACTCAGGTCGGCTGCCTTGGCAAGGCGTGCCGTTCGGTCGTCGACGATCAGACGGCTGCTGTCGGGATAGGCAACCGCGTTGCCTTCGGCGTCGAACAGGACGATCTCGGTGGCGGGGGTCACCACGTGTTTGGTCAATGTCGCCGAGAGAGCGTCCAGGGTCAGGTCGGCAGCGATCACTGCGTTATCACCGCTGCGCCGGGCCAGCGTCGTGCCGATGTTGTGCGTCGAAAAAAACACATATGGATCGGTGGTGATCTGGTCGGCTTGCCCTCGGGCGGCGTTAAACCAGGCACGACTGCGCGGATCGTAGCTTTCATCGGGATTGCTCAGGCTGCCGACCGGCACCAGCGTTGAGTCGAAAAACAGCGATTGCGAACGGGGCAGACCGCTGGCGTCGTGCTCAATGCTCCAGACCTGATACGCCGCAGCCGCGGGCGCCTGAAACAGCGCTTTCAATGCCGCCGTGCGCAGCGGACGCACCATAAAGAAATCGCCATTGGCAAAACCCACGTACAGCGACGCGAGGTCGGGGTTATCCGTCAGCGCCTGCCTGAACGGTTTGAGCAATGCCAGCCGGTCGTCGAGCCGCGAAGCGCCGATGGCAGGGTTGTCAGCCAGCAGGCTGAGCATATGGCGGATGGGCTCATAGGTAGACTGCAGATCCAGGCGCACATCCTGTTCGATGCGGTTGAACAGCTTTTCACTGCTCGACAGGATGATCTGCGTCGTCTGCCGATAATTGAACAGCCCCAGCACGACGCCGGTGAGCAGCAGCAGGAATGTGAACATAACGCTGATGTGTACGTGCAACGGGAACCGGCGTTGTGCCGGACGCAGTGGGCTGGGCATAGCTGTCACTCCGTGATGTTTAACACACTGCTCAGCGCCCAAGCATAGTTAAGGCTCGGTCATCGTGCTTTGGCTGTCGTGCTGCAATTGTTGCTGCAGTGCTCGTTCAAGATCGAGCATGGCCCGGCTGCAGGCCTCGCGGCATGAGGCAATTTCCTGCACGGAGGATGACTGCACGCAGGCCTGTTCGAGCGCTTCGCAACATTCGATGACTTGAGATGCCTGGGCAATGCGCGCTGCCCCCTTGATCTTGTGTGCAACCTGCGCCAAAGCTTCGCGATCGTACTCGGGCGCCAAGGCCAGTAGTTCCTGACGATCCAGACGGCTGCTGTTGAGCAGCTCCAGAAGTAAACGCCGCGTCTGGGCTGGCTGACCTCCGGTCAATTGATTCAGGCCTTGCAGATTGAACGGCGGGGACGCGAAAGCAGGCTGAAGGGTGCTGATCCACTCGTTCAGAACATTCAGGCTCAACGGCTTGAACAGGCAGTCATTCATGCCTGCGCGTTTGCAGCGTTGTATTTCCTCCGGCTGAGCATTGGCGGTAAAACCGAGCACGGTGCAGGGCTGGCGTCCTGTCTGCCGCTCGTGCTGACGGATCGCCCGAGTCAGGTCGTAGCCATTCATGACCGGCATGTTGCAGTCGACGATCACCAGATCGAACTGGCCGTTCATCCAGTTTTCGAGACCGCTCTGACCGTCCTCCGCAACGCTGGAGCGGTGGCCGAGAAACTCCAGTTGCTGACACATCAACAAACGGTTGGCGGGATGGTCGTCCACCACCAGAACGCTCAAAGGGGTCGATGAGACTTGAATCAGCGGTTCGTTTGCCGGGCTCCTCACTATGGCGGCACGGGTGGCCAGGGGGAGGGAAATACACACTTGGGTGCCGATGTCAGGCTGGCTGCTCAATTGCAGTTGTCCGCCCATCATTTCGCAAAGGTTTCGGCTGATGACCAGGCCCAGCCCCGCACCGCCGCGACTTTGCCGCCCACCGTTGCCGGCCTGGACGAAAGGTTCGAACAGACGTTGCTGATCTTCGGCACTGATCCCCGCGCCACTGTCCTGAACCGTCAATTGCAACAAGCATCGATCAGCAACCTCCGTGTCCTGCACATTCACGGCGATCCGAATGTGCCCCTGTTCGGTGAACTTGATGGCATTGCTGATGAGATTCGACAGCACCTGCTTGAAGCGCAGGGGATCGAGATGGACATCCACCGCCGTGGCGCGCGGATGCAGATTTACTTGCAAGGAAAGGTTTTTTTGCCGGGCCAGGCCATCGAATATTCTGACCGTCGACCCTACGGTGTCCTCCAGGTTGATCCATTCGGGGCTCAGGCTCAGGCGTCCGGATTCGATCCTGGCGATGTCGAGGATGTCACCGATCAGGCCGAGCAGATCCTTGGCCGAGCGATAGGCGGTGTCGATCGACGAGCGATCCGGGTGGTGCGCCTCGATGCGCTTGAGCGTCAGTTCGAGCATGCCGATCACTGCGTTCATCGGCGTGCGGATCTCATGGCTCATGGTCGCGAGGAACGTGCTTTTGGCCCGGTTGGCACTGTCGGCGCGCTCTTTGGCGGCGCGCAATTTGTCGAGCAGTTGCCGGCGCTCGCTGATGTCGATCCAGCCGCCGATGATCCCTTGCACATCGCCGCTGGAGTCGCGGTAAGGCAGGATCCAGTGATAGATCGTCAGTTGGCGGTTGCCGATTTGCAGCGGCCGATCCAGTACCAGCGGCTTGCCTTCGGCCACCACCCGTTGGTAATCGGCCTGAAACGCCCGGGCTTCGAAGGCATTGCTCAACGTGCCTTGAATGACGCTTTTACCGATGACGTCTTCGCGCCGGGCGCTGAACGCTTCGAGATAGCTGTCGTTGCAGCTTTGCAACAAACCCTGGCGGTCTCGGACATAAATAGGGTGTGGCGTGCCGTTGACCAATGACCGCATGAATTCGAACTGATCGCTCAATGCCCGTTCAGCCGCCTGACGCTGTTTGATCTGGCGACGCATGTAGGCGTTCCAGGCCAGCGACAGCAAAAGGAGCAGACCGACGCCGGTCGCCACTTGATAGAACAGCCGTTGATAATTGCGCCAGGTGCTTTGCGAAGGCGTGGAATAACCGCGCCAGCGTCCATTGATGATGCCCAGTTCCTCTGGCGCAATGCTCAGCAATGCCTTGTCGATTATTGAGCCCAGCTCGTCGTTGTCGCTGGCCGTTGCCAGGGAGAACGCGGCTTGCTGTGTGCCGATGGTGGTGGTGATTTGCAGTGGCTGGGCGAAGGTTTGCGACGCGATGTAATGGTTGGCGATCACCAGCGAGTTCACGGCGCCATCGACCTTGCCTTCGGCCAGCAGCGAGACAGCGGCGTAGGCGTCCGGGGTTTCGATCAGGCGAATACGCGGAAAGTCCCGCCGCAGATAATCGATCATCGGATTGCCTTGAGCGATCGCCAGAGGCTTGCCTTTGAGCTGGCCGAGGTGCGTGGGGCTGTCGGCGGTTTTTCGGGTCAGCAGGACAAAGGAGTTTTCCAGGTAGGGACGGCTGAAGCTCAGGGATTGTTCACGCTGTGGGCTGGGCAGCAGGGCGGCGATCAGATCGGCCTGGCGATTGTGGATCTGTTCGATCATTTGGCCGTCGTTGCGGCTGCGGCGGACTTCGAAGCGCAGGCCGGTGCGCAGCCTGATCAGTTCGAGCAGGTCGGCGCTGATGCCGCGGAAGTTGCCGTCACTGTCAAAAAAACTCAGCGGCGCGAACGCTTCGTTGACGACCACGCGCACCACCGCATGCTCCTTCAGCCAAAGCTCTTCGCGTCGGGTCAGTTGCAACTTGCGATCGGTCATCAGAATGTCGCTGCCGGCACTCCAGCGTTTGGCGATGTTGTCTCGCTCGCTATTGGGAACGGCTTTAAGCACCGCATCGATGAGGGTCAGAAGTACGTGGTTTTTGCGGTGTACCGCGAAGCTGAAACCGTACGCCTCGTGTTTACCGAAGTTGGCCATCCGAATGTTGTTCAGATAGCCCTTGTTGATCAGGTAATGGGTGGAAATGGTATCGCCGAGAAATACGTCGGCTTGATCGAACGCAACCGCGTTGATTGCATTTTGGTAAGAGGGGTACGACGTAATGATCGCTTTGGGGTACAGGTTTTTGACTTCATCCATCGGCAAGTAGTGATACACCATGCTCAGGCGCAAGCCGGCCAGACCGTCACTCAATGACCGGGTTTCCCCCTCGCGTGTGACCAGCACCGGTTGATCTATGGCGTAGGGTCGGGACAGCGCAATGTCGGCGTTACCGACTTCATAGCCGTTGGCAGTACCGAGCAGATCCACCTTGCCTTCGACCAGCGCCTGGATGGCAGCTTCCCGCGACTCGAAACGCTGAACCCTGACCGGCAGACCCATCGCTTGACCGAGGATGCCCGCATAGTCCGCGGTGAACCCTTCGTAGTCGCGACCGCTGACGGTCATGTCGAAGGGCGGATAATCAGGCGCTGAAGTACCCAGTACCAACTCGCGGCGCGTCTGCAGCCACTGGCGCTGCGCCTGATCCAGCGGGACTTGCACCGAGCCGCTCGCCGCGCGACTGAGTAGCCGGTAAACCTGCGAGTCTTCCGTCAGGGCAAATGCCGGGGCAAAGAGGCATAGACTTGCACTCAATGCGATCAAATAGTCCTTTAAGCGGCTGGGCATCCTGGTTCTCACACGAGTGCGTTGCGTTTGGCCATTTCGATAAGTTCTACAAGGGATTTGGCTTTGAGTTTTTGCATGAGGCGTTTCTTGTAAGTGCTGACGGTCTTATTGCTGAGAAACATGCCTTTTGCTATTTCCTTGTTAGTGCGCCCCTGAGCAAACAACTGCAGCACCATTAATTCCCGATCATTGACGGCCTTGAACAGTTCAAGTTCGACATAACGCACGTCGTCACTGCGAACAGGATTCAACGCCTGGCTCGGAAAGTAGTTATAACCGGACAGTATCGCTTTGATCGCGCTGACCAGTTCGCTCAAGTCTTCTTCCTTGCAGACATACCCCGAGGCGCCGGATTGCATACAGCGAATGCCAAACAGGCTCGGGCATTGGGCGGTCAGTACAAGGGTTTTCACCGGTGAGCTCATGGCGTTGAAACGAGCCAGCACTTCGAGGCCGTCGAGTTTGGGGATACTGATGTCCAGAATGATCAGATCCGGCATGCACTCACGCACCATCTGCATGGCATCGACGCCGTTATCGGTTTCGCCGACAACCTTATAACCTTCGTGCTCCAGCAGCATTCGAACGGCAAGACGGATAACCGGGTGATCGTCGACAATAAAAACGGAGTTCATAATCAAATCCCATACAAGCGCGAATAAAGCGCGCACCTTAGCTCAGATGAATGAGCGGTCGTATGAGCCGACATGACATCAGCAGCAATATAGGATTAATCCTACGCGAAAGAGAGATGTGGACTACGAATGAACTGGTTGAGGAGTTAGGAAGTGCTGGTTTTATATTTTCTTGTTGTTGTTGAAGTTGTCTTTTATTACGCGGCTTGTATCTGCTTTTGCGCCCCTGTTTAACGACGGTAGGGAAGACTCACATTACTGGCCAAGTAACCCACTGTAGGAGCTGACACAGGCTGCGATCTTTGATTTGAAAGAACAATCATAAGATCGCAGCCTGCGGTAGCTCCTGCACGTTCAACGGGCTGAACGCCCAGTCATTTCCAGTGCCATGTCACTGGCGTAGCTGTCGGTCATGCCTGCAATGAAATCGATCATGCGCAGGAAAGAACCATGCAACGAGCCGTGCGGATCCGGCGCGTTACTGCCCAACAAATCAAGGACACGGCGGCTCTTGAACGAAGGCGTGCGGCCGTTGTGTTGTTCCAGGGCGGCGCCGCAGAACGCATTGAGCAGGATTTCCAGCGTCGTGTAGGCGCCGATTTCATGCAGGGTTTTGCGTTTGTCCTGGAAGATTTTCTTGCGCGCGATGTCCTTGGCGTTCAGTACGCAACGTTTGGCCGGACCGTGCATGTGTTCCACCAGATCGCCATGCAAGGTGCCGGCGAGCAGGGCGTCCTGTTGTTCGACAAAGGCGCGCGCCGCCGCGTTGGTCAAATGCTCGATGGCCTTCCCGCGCAGGATCGCCAGTTTGCGCCGACGAGAATCCTGCGGGCCGAGTTGACGATAGGTTTCCGGCAGATCATCACCGACCAGATTGAGCAACAGTGACTCGACTTCGGCGTAGTCCAACAGCTCCATCTCCACGCCGTCTTCGAGGTCGATGAGGGCATAACAAATGTCGTCCGCCGCCTCCATCAGGTACACCAGCGGGTGCCGTGCCCAGCGCTGTTCTTCCAGTTGCGGCAGACCCAGTTTGTGGGCGATCTGCTCAAGCAGCGGCAGCTCGCTCTGGTAGCAACCGAACTTGTGTTTCTTGTAACCGAGCGAGTCAGCGTGACGCGCCGTCCATGGGTATTTCAGGTAAGTGCCCAGCGTGGCGTAGGTCAACCGGGTGCCGCCGTCGAACTGGTGGTATTCCAGTTGGGTGAGCACTCGGAACCCTTGGGCGTTGCCTTCGAAATTGAGGAAGTCGCCACGTTCGGCCTCACTCATCCCGTCGAGCCAGCCACGCCCGGCGGCTTGCTGGAACCAGTGGCGAATCGCGTCTTCGCCGGAATGGCCGAAGGGCGGATTGCCGATGTCGTGGGCCAGGCAAGCCGATTGCACGACCATGCCCAAATCGCTCGGATCGCACCATTGCGGCAGGGCGCTGCGCAGCGTCTCTCCGACGCGCATGCCCAGCGAACGGCCCACGCAGCTGACTTCCAGCGAATGGGTCAGACGCGTGTGAATGTGATCGTTGCTTGAGACCGGATGCACTTGGGTCTTGCGGCCGAGGCGGCGGAAGGCGCCGGAAAAAATGATGCGATCGTGATCCTTGTGAAACGGGCTGCGGCCAAGTTCCTGGGGGCTGTGCAGCGGTTTTCCGAGGCGTTCGCGGTTGAGCAGGGTATGCCAATCCAAGGCTGATTCACTCCGTCGGGTGAGGGGTGCCCTAGCTTCCCGGTTCAGACTGATGCCTGCAAGCGGAACTACAACCCGGCGGCGTCGATATCGATCAGCAACAGGCGTTCGCCGTTTTCGAAGAACTGTCCGGCCGTCAGGCAGTACTGATTGCTCGTCGCATCGCGGTAGGTGTTCGACAGCGTCAGGCGCCGCTCCTCCCAGCCTTCCGCCAGCAGGTGATAGAAATATGGCCGCCACGACCAGTTGTGGCCCAGATAACGGTTGTCGGCGACCCAGCCGTTGTTGCGCCATTCGAGATTGGGGGTCAGTTGCGTGCCGTGGCGGTCGCATTGATAAAACCGCAGCAGCCAGGGAAAGGCATCCAGTTGCGGCAGGGCACTCAACGGCGCACGGGCCTGAGCCCAGGATTGCAGGATGGCCATCAATTCGCCGAGTTGCTGGCGCATAGTCATCAATCGACCGCGCTCGGCCAGTTTGTGGCGCACGTAACGCTGACGAAGCTCGGCGAATTTGTCCACGAAGGCTTCGGTGGGATAGAACGCTTCTTCGGCCCGCGCAAACAGAAAGCCCTGCACATAACGCGAGCCGCATTCCAGGGCAAAACTCAATTGCGCCTCGGTTTCCACCCCTTCGGCGATGATCCAGCACCCGGTCTTTTCGGCCATTTGCGCGAGGGCCTTGACTACGTCACTGCTGGGCCCGCCAAGGGCGGCTGCCTGAAACAGGCGCATGTCGAGCTTGAGAATGTCCGGTTGCAGGGCCAGCACGCGATCAAGTTGCGAGTAACCGGCACCGAAGTCATCGATGGCGATGCGTGCGCCGGCCTGGCGATACCGCGTGACCACTTCCGCCAGGCGCTGGCTGTTACCGCCCAGCTCAGTGATTTCAAAGACGATGCGCCGCGGATCGACGTCGTGTCGCAGCAGTTGTTTGAGGCTTGGCAAATCCTGATCGGCACGCAAACGGCTGATCCAGCGTGGCGACATGTTCAGGCTGAGAAACCATTCGGCGGGCGCTTCGTGCAAGCGGCTCAGCGCGTTATCGCGGATTTGTCGATCAAGACGGCGCAGGGCGATTGCAGGTGTGCGCGGGTCAGCAAACAGTGGACCGACGGAAGCCATTTGGCCGTCGGATTGACGCAAGCGGCCCAACGCTTCCACGCCGGCAATGCGTCCGGTGGCGGTGTCGATGAAAGGCTGAAAGCAGGCGAGCGGTTGCCCGTCGATCACGGGGCCTCCTTAGTTGTTCTTGTTTTAAGTAATGCCTGCTGAACCGGGTAGCACGCAGGATCGAATCTCGGGATAGGGAGATTCAATCCTGCGTGATTGCAAGAATGCAGCCAAAACGACCGCTCAGCGTTTGGCCGAGCCTTGCATCACCAGTTTGATCAGCGGCCCGAGGCTGGTGCCCAGGCGGATCAGACGGGTCAGACCACCGACACCGCCGCTTTTTGCGCCTTTGCCGGTGAGGAATCCCACCAGCGTGACAGCGGCCATGCCCCATAGCGGCGCATGCTTGATGCCGAAACCGTCTTGCAGGTTCTGACCCATGCCGCGCACCCGATGCAAGGGTTGCAGCACTTGCCTCACTTCCTGGCGGATCTCTTGACGATGCATTTCCATGCGCAAGCGAATCAACGCCTTGCGCATTTCCTGGCGTGAACTGTTATGCGGAAGATTGGGCAGGCTCATGGCAGCAGACGCTCCCTGTCGTTGGCCAACTCTTCCAGGGTGCCGTGGAAGGGCGAGGATTCATCGAAGATAGCCGCTTTCAGGCGCAGTCCACAAAAGATGGAAGCCAAGGTGTAAAAAACGCACAACCCGATGATGGCGGGCAGGCGATAGGTATCCCAGAACAGGATCAAGACCAGCGTCGAAAGGCCGACCAGCAGCAACAGTGCAAACACTAGCGCCAGACCTGCGAACAGCAGCAGGCTCACGGTTCGCGATTTCTGTTCCTGCAGTTCGATGCCGAACAACTCGACGTGACTGTGCAACAACCCAAGGACGGCGGCGCCGAGACGGCGCGTTGAGGAGCTGGTGCCCGATGCGGACGGGCCGGATTCGCCGATCGACATATCAGCGCCGAGTGGCCAGCAGGCCGATCAGAAAGCCGACGCCGGCGGCGATGCCCACTGATTGCCAAGGGTTGGCTGACACGTAGTCTTCAGTGGCGGTGACAGCGGCCTGACCACGTTCGCGCAGCGACTCTTCGGTCAGTTTCAAGGTTTCCCGGGCGCGCAGCAGGCTGTCGTTGATCTGATCGCGCAGCTCATCGGCCTGATCGCCCGCGAGGCTGGCGGTGTGCTCAAGCAACCGCTCGGTATCGGCCACGAGGGTCTGGAAGTCATTCTTCAGAATTTCTTGAGCAGTCTTTGCCTTGATGCTGGCCATTGGTGATCTCCGTAATTGGCGTTTGAAGCGTTCGAGTATGAGCCCTGCGTGAAGGTTCAGTACAAATGACTGGTACAACTTTTGCTGTGTGACGGTGCGCCGGCCGGCGCCCGTGCGCTATCGGCGGGCAAGAGGCCGGAACATTTAACGCCGGTTCATGGTGAGGGCATCGTCCTTGTGCGCCAAAGCGGGTCAGCGGAAATAAGATCCGTAACCGCCTGGTCGCAACTTGGTGCATGAAATGTCCCCGCGAACCGTTTTGGTGCCTTCTTAGCCCTTGGGTCTGCCTCCTCATGGAAAATCTGCAAAGCGCTGTGGACACGCTGGTTCACAGCTCCAATACGTTGTTCATTCTGATCGGTGCGGTGATGGTCTTGGCCATGCACGCCGGTTTCGCCTTTCTCGAAGTCGGCACCGTCCGCCAGAAAAACCAGGTCAACGCTCTGTCGAAAATCCTCAGCGACTTCGCCGTCTCGACCCTGGCCTATTTCTTTATAGGCTATTGGATCTCCTATGGTGTGTCGTTCATGCAACCGGCAGCGGTGCTCAATGCCGACCACGGTTATGGTCTGGTGAAGTTTTTCTTCCTGCTGACCTTCGCCGCTGCTATTCCGGCGATCATTTCCGGCGGCATCGCCGAACGCGCTCGCTTCGTGCCGCAGTTGTGTGCGACTGCATTGATCGTAGCGTTCATTTACCCGTTTTTCGAAGGCATGATCTGGAACGGCAATTACGGTCTGCAAGACTGGCTGGCGGCGCGCTTCGGCGCCAGCTTCCACGATTTCGCCGGATCCGTCGTGGTGCACGCCATGGGCGGCTGGCTGGCATTGGCGGCGGTGCTGTTGCTCGGCCCGCGCAACGGGCGTTACCGCGATGGACGACTGGTGGCATTTGCGCCGTCGAGTATTCCGTTTCTGGCGTTGGGTTCGTGGATCCTGATTGTCGGCTGGTTCGGCTTCAACGTGATGAGCGCGCAAACCTTGCAGAACATGAGCGGGCTGGTCGCGGTGAACTCGCTGATGGCCATGGTCGGCGGTACGATGGCGGCGTTGATCGTCGGCCGCAATGACCCGGGCTTCCTGCACAACGGCCCTCTGGCCGGTCTGGTGGCGATCTGCGCGGGCTCAGATCTGATGCATCCGGTAGGCGCGTTGATGACTGGCGCCATCGCCGGCGGGATATTTGTCTGGTGCTTCACGGCGGCGCAGGTTAAATGGCGTATCGATGATGTGCTGGGTGTCTGGCCATTGCACGGGGTGTGCGGCGTCTGGGGCGCAATTGCTTGCGGCATCTTTGGCCAGACCGCGCTGGGTGGGCTCGGTGGTGTCAGCCTGATCAGTCAGTTGATCGGCACGGCTTTGGGCGTGGCGGTGGCGCTGATCGGTGGCTTCGTTGTGTATGGCACAGTCAAGGCGTTGCATGGCCTGCGCCTGAGTCAGGAACAGGAGTATGACGGCGCCGACCTCTCGCTGCACAAAATCGGCGCGGTCAGTCAGGACTAGTTTTCTTCATCCTCGGCGCCGGGGTAGAAACCGTGCAGCAACCGATAGCGGTCATTGCGCACCTGATTGACCCGAGCTTGTACCTGATCTGACGGCAGACCCAGCAAGATCAGCGCGTGGGAAGCGAGCATCAGGCTCGACTCGAGTAATTCCGGCACCACTTCGGTGGCGCCGGCCGTTTTAAGCTCGGCCCATTGGCTGTCATCGCGGGTGCGCACCAGAATCGGCACGTGCGGATTGAGCCGTCGTGCTTCTTTCAATACCCGTAAGGCAACATCGCTTTGATCCACCGCAATCACCAGCAACCGGGCCCTTAGCAGGCCGACGGCGGTGAGCAGATCGCCTCGCGTCGAGTCGCCGTAATGCACGTCGCGCTCTGCGCTCGCCGCCTCCTGAACCCGCACCGGATCGCTGTCCAGCGCGATGTAAGATTGTTCGGCATTGCGCAGGAAGCGGCCGATGGATTGGCCAACGCGACCGTATCCGCAAATCACCACGTGCCGCTCGAGGCCGGCGTTGAGAGCGCTGATTTCTTCGATCTCGGCTTCTTCGTTGGGCTTGCGATGCAGTTTCGCGGCGATGCGCGGTGCCGCTCGCAACAACAGCGGCGTCAGCAGCATCGAACAGAACGTCGCGGCGAGGAGCAGTGCACCGAGTTGGGCGGGCAGCATGTTGTTTTGCTGCATCTGCGCCATCAGGGCGAAACAGAACTCGCCGCCCTGAGCCAGGGCCAGACCGCTGCGCCAGGCGGTTTCGCTGTCGCTGCCGCGCCACTTCACCAGCAACGCCACGATGCTGCCCTTGATCAGTAGCAGGCCGAGAGTCAGTCCGAGGATCAACAGGCTGTGACTGATGAACAGTTGCAGATCGATCAACATGCCAATGCTGACAAAAAACAACCCGAGCAAGATGTCCCGGAAGGGACGGATGTCCGCTTCGATTTGGTGTCGGTAGTGACTTTCTCCTAACAACATGCCCGCCAGAAAAGCCCCGAGGGCAGGGGAGAGGCCCAACAGGTGGGTCAGCCATGCGGTAAGCAGGACGATGACCAGCGCCAGCAGTACGAACAGCTCCGCCGAACGGGACGCCGCCACTTCATGGAACAACCGTGGCAACAGCCAGCGGCTGGCGAGCAGCAGACCGAAAAACAACACAACGGTCTTCGCCAGGGTCATCGGTAGTGCCCAATACCAGGCTTGATCGCTGCTGCCGGCGAACACCGGGACGAGCGTCAGCAGAAGCACGGCTACCACGTCCTGGAACAACAGGACGCCGATGGCGTTCTGGCCGTGGCTGCTGAACACCTCGCCCAGGCTGCCCAACTCCTTGGTCACGATTGCCGTTGATGACAGCGCCAGACCGGCGCCGAGCAAAAGCGCTGGTGTGATCGACATGCCTAAAAGCATGAGCACCGAACCCAGGACTGCTGCACTGATCAGCACCTGCTGACTGCCAAGTCGAAACACTACCCGACGCAGTGCAATCATCTTCGACAGAGAGAACTCAAGGCCCAGGGAAAACAGCAGAAACACCACGCCCAGTTCGGCGAGATCGGGCAAATCTTCACTTTCGTTTATCCAGTCAAAGGCCGTCGGTCCGACCATCAGCCCGACGCACAGATAGCCCAGCACTGGCGGCAGGCGCAGCCGCCGGAACAGTGCGATTACAACAAGGGAAGAGGCGAGGATGATGAGCAGATTGGCAAACACAAACACTCCGGGGGCATGGCTTGGGCTATTCAAGCGTAGAAGCAAAAAGTTAAAGAGCATGGCGCAAGCACGATTTTGGTTGGCTGATGTGCGTCAGGGTTTTGTCGCGCGCGGTCGGGTCGGCAACTCGACGGGATTTCGGGGTGGGCCTAGAATGTCCACTCAATGGTTGGGGTCTGGCGCACATGCTTCCTGAATGTCAGTTGTTCGGCACCTTGGGGTGTCATCTATGCGAAGTGGCCGAAGACGTGCTGATGGAGTTCGTCCTCGAACACGCGCTTCTGTTGGAGCTGGTCGATATCGCTGAGAACGAGGCCTGGTTTGAAGCGTATAGCCTGCGGATTCCGGTGCTGCGTCGCATCGATACCGGGGAGGAGCTGGGTTGGCCGTTCGATGCCGATCAGGTCGTCGCCTTTCTACGCTGAGCTCGGTTTTCTCGTCCCGCTGGTCGCGTCTGTTTTCGCATTCCTTGGCCGATCGGGTTTATTCGGTTACTGTATGCGCATACAGTAATGGGTTCTCAGCGAACCGGATGTCAGAGGGATGAACCGTGGTCAATGTCGAACAGTTGAAAAACAGCGTTAACCGCATGTCGGTTGACGTGGTGCGCGAGGCCGTCCTCGAACTGCGCCTGGACGGGTTGGTCACGGAAGGCAAGACGCCCTTCAACAAAGTGCACTTCAACACCTGCTTTGCCGAAATCGAGGCGCTATTTCAACGGGCGGGGTATCACAAGCAACTGGATGTGGTCGGGTATCAGGGATTGCTCTACGCCCTTTACGACCCGGGCCGCTGGGAAGCCGTCGATGTGCTGCGCTGGCTGAAAGAGTTCACCGAAGCAGCGGCGCTGAAATCCATTCCAGCTTGAGGCCATCATCGGATTCTGCGCTAGGTACACTCCGCTCGCTGTTGGATAATGCCGGCCTGCATTGAGGGGTCGAACGTATCGTATGTCCACATCATCATTTTCTGCCGCCCGGAACCAGGCCAGCACGTTGTACCTTCCGCCGGGTACCTGGCTGACGGTGCTCGACTGTTTGTGCGAGCACTTCCGAGCCATCAGCCGTGATCAATGGCTGGACAGGATTGCCCGAGGTCGAGTGCTTGATGGTAACGGCCAACCGATTGCACTGGATCTTCCGTACAAGGAAGGCTTGCGCATCCACTACTTTCGCGAAGTACCGGACGAAAAGCCGATTCCGGTGGTCGAGTCGATTCTGTATGCGGACGAGCATTTGGTCGTGGCGGACAAACCCCATTTTTTGCCGGTGACGCCAGCCGGGGAATACGTGGAGCAAACACTGCTGCGGCGTTTGATTCGCCGTCTGGACAATCCTCATCTGGTGCCGCTGCACCGGATTGACCGGCACACGGCGGGACTGGTGATTTTTTCCGCCAATCCGCAAACCCGTTCGGCTTATCAGTCGCTTTTTCCCACGCGACAGATTGAAAAGCGCTACGAAGCCATTGCCGCCGCGTTACCCGGTCTGGAGTTTCCGCTGGTGCATAAAAGCCGGTTGGTCGAAGGCGAGCCGTTTTTCCGCATGCAGGAAGGTGCGGGCGTCAGCAACACCGAAACGGCAGTGGACGTGCGCGAGAAAAACGGCGGACTGTGGCGTTATGGCTTGTATCCGGTGACCGGTAAAAAACATCAGTTGCGTGTACACATGACCGCGCTGGGGGCCAGCATCTGCAATGACCCGTTTTATCCGAACGTGTTGAAAGACGTTGAAGATGACTATGCCAATCCGCTGAAGCTGTTGGCGCAAGGGTTAAAGTTTATCGATCCGGTGACAGGCGAGGAGCGCGAGTTCGAGAGTCGCATCACGTTGCAATGGTAATTCTACTTTTCGGTCTCCCATGAAAAAGCCCGCGTCTTGCGCGGGCTTTTCTGTATCCGGCGTGAAAGTTACAGCTCTTTAACGGTACGGATCTGATCTTTGTTGATGCGGGTCTGCTTGCCGTCCAGTTGTTCGAATTCGTAGAAGCCCGAATCTTCATCATATTTAGGCGAGTCGACGGCCTGAATTTCGCGACCATCATTCAAGGTGATCACTGTGGGCGAAGCGCAACCGGCCAAAGTAGCCAGGCCCAGTGCGAGCATGAAAGTGGCGAGGGTCCGTTGAGTCATGAGTGTGTCTCCGAAGGAAAATTCTTTTAGTTACTGAGCTTGAGACGTATACAAGGCGTGCAAGTTCCTTGAGTGGTGTCAGTCTGACACAGTGCCATGGGAGCTTAACAGTTCCGGCGTGTTGAGGTTGGCCAGCCGCGGATCGTTGTCGGGGCACTGAAAGGCTGTCGCGCCCAGGGTGCGCATGAGCCGGCCGGGACTGCGTTCACCGGCATGCCAAGCGTTATCGAAGGCTGGCAAAAGCATCGTCGGAATTATGCACAGCAGGGGTTCCCAATGGTCGTCGTGGCGCAACATTAAAGGTTTGTCATCAAACCGTGCGGCGGCCTCGCGCATGCCTTGCAGCAACGGCAGGTCGATTCGCGGCACATCGCAGGGCAACACCAGCAAGTGCCGATGACGGGCCACTTTCAGGCCCGCAAGGATGCCGGCCAGCGGCCCGGGAAAGTCTTCTTCGTCATCGCTGACCAGTTGATCCGAAAATGGCGCGTATCGATCACGATTGCGGTTGCAGGAAATGATCAGGTCATCGGTCAACGGGCGAACCTTGCGTTGGAGATGGGCGATCAGCGGCTCGCCTTGCCATTCGATCAATCCCTTGTCCCGACCGCCCATGCGCTGACCGCGTCCGCCCGCCAAAAGCAGGATGGAGCAGGGTGGCAGGGTTGAATTCAAAGTCATGACAACTCTCCATGGGGGCGGCGGAAAAAGTGGGCGCTGTGATATAACACCGGGCTGTTTCTCCTACAACTGGACGAGCCTATGAAAGCCAAGGCCGATGTACCTTTTGCACCGCTGAATATTGCCGTGTTGACTGTCAGCGACACCCGAACACTTGAAACCGATACCTCCGGCCAACTGTTCGTCGACCGTTTGAATGCCGCCGGCCACAACCTGGCCGAGCGTGTGCTGCTCAAAGATGACTTGTACAAAATCCGCGCGCAAGTCGCCCACTGGATCGCCGAAGACATCGTGCAAGTGGTGTTGATCACCGGCGGTACCGGTTTCACCGGGCGTGACAGCACGCCGGAAGCCGTCGCCTGCTTGCTCGACAAACAGGTTGATGGTTTCGGTGAGCTGTTCCGCCAGATTTCCGTTGCCGATATCGGCACCTCCACTGTTCAGTCACGGGCATTGGCCGGGTTGGCCAATGGCACCTTGGTGTGCTGCCTGCCGGGTTCGACCAACGCGGTACGCACCGGCTGGGACGGCATCCTCGCCGAGCAACTGGATTCGCGTCATCGTCCATGCAATTTCGTGCCGCATCTGAAACAGGCAGCGCCTTGTGAATCCCGTGGGTAAGCCGGGCAAGACCGGCGCCTTGATGCCTGTTGAAACGGCGCTGGCTCGACTGCTGGAAATGGCCGAAGCGTCCAGGATCGTTGAGCGGGAACATTTGCCGCTGGCGCAGGTTCAGGGTCGTGTACTGGCCGATAATCTCGTTTCGACGCTGGATCTGCCCCCGTGGCCCAACAGTGCCATGGATGGTTATGCCCTGCGTCTGGCTGACTGGACGGGCGAACCGCTGCCGGTGAGCCAGAAGGTATTTGCCGGCCAGGCGCCTGAGCTTTTGAAGCCTGGAACATGTGCGCGAATCTTTACCGGAGCGCCAGTCCCGGCGGGTGCCGATTGCGTCGAGATGCAGGAGAATGCCGAAGTCCAGGCCGATGAACGTGTGCGTTTCACCGAGGCCATGACTGGCGGGCAGAACATCCGCCCGCAGGGACAGGAAACGACGGTCGGCGAATTGGTGTTGCACGCCGGCACGCGACTTGGTCCTATCGAACAAGGCCTGGCTGCTTCCTTGGGCTGTGCCGGACTGGATGTCGTACGCAAGGTGCGGGTCGCAGTGTTGTCTACGGGTGACGAGTTGATCGAGCCGGGCCAGGCGCTTGGCCCGGGCCAGATCTACAACAGCAATCGTGTCCTGTTGTGCAGCTGGTTGCAGCGTATGGGGTGTGAGGTGATCGATGCCGGTATCCTGCCGGACGATCTGCCTGCCACGCGTGCGCGACTTGGCGAACTGCAGGATGTCGACCTGATTTTGTCTACGGGTGGTGTTTCTGTCGGTGAAGCAGACTTTCTTGGCATCGCATTGCGCGAAGAAGGCGAGCTGACATTGTGGAAGCTCGCAATCAAACCTGGAAAACCACTCACGGTTGGCCATTTCCGCAATGTGCCGGTCATCGGGCTGCCCGGCAATCCTGCTTCGACACTGGTGACGTTCGCATTGTTGGCGCGGCCTTATCTGCTGCGCCGCTTGGGCGTGCAGGAGGTCGAACCACTGAAGTTCCCGGTGCCCGCCGGTTTTGACTGGCCGCAGGCCGGTAATCGCCGGGAATACCTGCGCGGACGCCTGGTTCAAGGGCGAGCTGTCATCTACAAGAATCAAAGTTCGGGCGTCCTGCGTAGCGCAGCATGGGCCGACGGGTTAGTCGAAGTACTGGAAAGTCGCACACTCGCGGAGGGGGACGAAGTTGTCTTCATTCCGCTCAGTGAACTTCTCGGCTGACACTAGCCAAAGCCAAAACAGGCCTCGATCGAGGCCTGGTTTTCTTTCGTGGTCAATGGCCCAGCAGCGTGACCAACTGCTCGAACCGGCTGTTCGCCACCCATCCGATCAAACCCAGTACGACGGCTGTCGCACCTGCCGAATAGGCCAGACGGTGCTTGATGGATTTTACGTCGTCCCTGACTTCCTCCATGTCTCTGCGAATGTATTTGAGGTGGGTTTCCAGTTCGACGACGCGAGGTTCCATTCTAGTTTCTCCAATGACTTTGGCGCTGCTTTTGACATCGCCGCCGTGATGGGCACGATTGTCGGATAGAGGGGGGACCGGACTTACTGGCATTCGGGCTTCACTGGTTTGCATGGAAGTATCCGTTCGCTGATTCGACACCCTTGTCGACGGAGCCGATGATCGGACTGCCGGAAGTCCTGAAGCTGGGTCCACTCATTACTGCACATCCCTGTGTTGTTGGATTGATATTTGGATACCGCCAGGACACGGTGTATCAATCGCCAAGGCCGGTCAATTGAGCCTTTTCATCACGTTTTGTAAGAAAAAAGACTGCCTTGTAGGACGTGCCCGACAGGTTGCTTGAATTAATTAAGGTTTCAGCGACTTTTTTGCCTGCACGAAGGGTCAAGATGTCCCGTATCGATTGAAACCTTGGAGTGACCGTTATGACTGAGCGCAGGGCACTGTTGATTCTGCATGGCAAGCAGGCACTCAACGAAGAAGTTCGCATCGCCGTTCAAGGCAAGCGTGAGCAAGGCTGGGAGCTGGCGGTTCGAGTGACGTGGGAAGCCGGCGACGCCCAACGGTTGGTGGGCGAGGCGCTGGCTGCCGGCTACACGCGGATCATCGCCGGCGGCGGTGATGGGACGCTGCGTGATGTCGCCGAAGCGTTGGCGACACATGAACACAATGCCAGTCTGGCGTTGTTGCCGCTGGGTACCGCCAACGATTTTTGCCGTGCAGCGGGTGTACCTCTTGAGCCGGTCGACGCGCTGGCACTATTGGATGTCGAGCCTAGCCCTGTTGATCTGGGTGACGTGGGCGGACAAGTGTTTCTGAATATGGCAACCGGCGGTTTTGGCAGCCATGTCACCGCTAACACCTCAGAGGAACTGAAAAAAGTGCTCGGCGGCGCGGCCTACCTCTTCACTGGGTTAACGCGCTTCAGCGAGTTGCATGCCGCCTATGGAGAGTTGCAGGGCCCGGACTTTCACTGGAGTGGCGAGTTGCTGGCATTGGGCATCGGTAATGGCCGACAGGCCGGTGGAGGACAGGCTCTATGCCCGGAAGCGCTGGCGGATGACGGACTGTTGGACATCAGTATTTTGCCCGCGCCACAGGAGGTGGTGGGTACTCTGAAGACGCTACTCAGCGAAGGTTTCGGCATCGACAATATGTTTGTGCGCGTCCGTTTGCCCTGGGTCGAGATCAAGGTTGCAGAAGGGCTGTTCATCAACCTCGATGGGGAACCGCTTGAGGGTGACAATCTGCGATTTTCCGCGCGGCCGGCTGCATTGCAGGTGCATCTGCCGAAGGATTCACCGCTGTTGAGCGCCAATCGGTTGATCAGTCGTCCAGACTGATGATCTGCTCGCGCACGGCAAACAGCACCAGGCCTGCCACGTCGTATATCTGCAGCCGTTTCATGATTTGCGAGCGGTGGGTTTCGACGGTCTTGATGCTCAGACCCAGGCCGTTGGCGATTTCCCGGGTGGATTTGCCGCGCACGATCAGGCGCAGGATTTCCAATTGGCGCGCTGTCAGGTTATGGGACTCGGCAGCGTCCGGCTGGTTTTTCTGCGAGCGGGTCAATGCCTGATTGATCACTGTATGAGCGATTGCCGGACTGAGGTAGCGCTCGTTATGGCGCAGAGCCGTCAGCGCGTGTTCGAGCTCGGTGGCGGTGGTGTCCTTGAGCAGGTAACCATGAGCGCCGGATTCCAGAGCTTGCATGATCAGCGCTGGATCGGTGTGCATCGACAGAATCAGTACCTTGCTTTGCGGGCGTGTTCGTTTGAGGCGTTGCAGCGCTTCAAGTCCGCCGGTTTCTTTCATCGAAATGTCGAGAAGGACAATGTCCGGCGTCAGTTGCTCGACCAGTTCGAGCAGCTGCGAGCCGTCGTTGGCTTCGCCGACGACGGCGTAGCCAGGGATATCCAGCACCAGAGCGCGCACGCCTGCCCGGATCAGTGAGTGGTCGTCCACTAAAAGTAAGTTACAAGTCAATGCATAACCTTATTGGTACTGGCCCGCTCGAGCGCGCGGGGCGCCCAGGGGAAAAGTGCTTCAATTTGGGTACCCTTGCCCGGTTCGCTGGTGACGGCCAACGTGCCGCCCAGTTGTGCGATACGTTCACTCATTCCCGCCATGCCACGTTGTCCTTCTCTCGCGGGATCGACGGCCGGCTCGAATCCCAGCCCGTCATCGCTGATCAACAAGGTTAAACCTTGAGGCAGACGCTGCACGCGAATCAACAGGTTTTTTGCCTGTGCGTGGCGAAGGATGTTGGTCACGGCTTCCTGGGTGATACGAAACGCAGCGACCGCCATTTCTTCGGGAATTCCGGTGAGTCGCTGCTGGCAATCCAGGCTCCAGTGTACGGCGGTATTGGCCAGTGTCTTGAGCAAGTGCGCACGTAAACTCGCTTCGAGACCCAGGCTGGTCAATTGCCGAGGATTGAGAATGGCCGAAACATCGCGCACTTTGGTCAGGGTTTCTTCCAGGGTATCGCTCAGCACTGTGCACTGCGCTTGCAGGTCATCGGGCAGACGTCGTTTGAGCCATTCGCTTTGGAGTTTGGCAGCGGTCAACAATTGACCGATATCGTCATGCAGTTCTCGACTGAGGCGGTGACGTTCGTTTTCCTGGACTTCCAGCAGACGGTCGGCCAGTTCCTGAGGCTGGAACTTGATCGACTTGCGCGACAGACGATATTGCACACCGACGCACACGCTTGCCGCGACATTGATCAATAACAGGCCAATCGACAACGGCGCCGACAAGCCATAGGTCAGCAAGCTGCCCAAAGCCGATCCGATGCACAGCAGCAATGTAAACAGGCGAGCGTGTTCCCGAGAAATGGACAACGAAATAATTGACTTGAGACTGGCGTACATAACGGATGGAGCCAATGGATGTTCGCTGCGGGCAGACCGGTCGGGAGACAGATCTCTGAATGAAAAAAACTGTTGTTTGTACCGGTGCTTTAAGTGTTGTGCAGTGATCGGCATTCGACCGCCAACTTTGGTGATCGCATGTTACCGATTTCTAGTTGTCCATTAAATGAAACCAAGTTAATGCGCGGCATAGTACCACTTACGATTCCGCCGGTCGCGCCTGCCCTATATGTCCAAAAAGTCAGGAAACCCTTGGTTGGACTTTGGCTCCAAGTGGAGGCGTTGTGATATCGCAGACGTAAACGGTCGTTTTGAAGTTGTACATCGTATACAGGGAAACCCTGAGTCTGGCCGCAAAAGCCGCCATCAAATAATCGTTATTATTTTTTGTAAGTTGTCGCCTGCGGGTATGACTGGCCGCAAAGCGACGTTCACTCAGCACGTGGATATAGCTAGCAATCGCGACGGATATTTATGAGTCGTTCAAACCTGCCGTGCTGAAGTCTTCAGGACGAGTGGTCTGGCGCCGGTCAGTGGCTGAAAGTGGCGCTGGCGAACTTGAAAGGCGAAGGCTTCGATCAATGTGGTCTGTTCGCTGTTGTCCAGACCGAGCTGGCCGGTGTGCTGATCGACGAGTTCCAGTTGCCAGGCCATCAACGTAAAGCAGTCTTTCAGAGCATCCAGCGCACTGTCGTGTAAGTCGACGTGATCGTTTGCGCGGTTGAGAAGGCTGTGGATGTGCAGGGAAAATTCGGATATCGCTTCGAGCGCGAGAGCGTCCGCTTTGCTCGCAAGCTTGAGCAGCGTGCTGAGCATGCATTCGATGGCGTCTTTGTCGTTGCTGATCAATTGCAGGTGACTGAGACATTCCTCGGACTTGGCCAGGAGTGTTTCAGCCTCGACGAGAAATTCGGGGAATCGCTGCGTCCACTCTTTACGATCGTACGGCATGCTTATCTCCATAACGTCATGTCTGATGAGTGGATGTCGTGTGTGTCGGCGATGAAGGATCGTCGAGAGATCGCACCCCGGCATGCCTGAGCATGGACTGGAGGATAAGAGAGGGGGATTGGCCACTGACCTGCGATCGCACACAAAAGCCTGACTCCATTCATGCAATGAGAATGGCGTCACATTAATGGCTATTGGATATTGCGAACATCAGGTTGGGCCTGATTGCCGATAGGGGAAACCCTTAGGCAGGGGAACTTTTCGCGCAAGCCGAGGTCGCGCTGAGGAAAATGTAGCAGAGAGAAAACACTTCGCAAGTAAACCATGATGTTAATGTGACATCAATGGTTGGCCGTGGCATTTTGTACGGGCATCAAGATTTATCGACAACAGTCGATAACTCTCTTTAACGCAATCATCCGAACACAGCCCAGGAGTCATTGATGGCCGGCATTCTCGACACGGTAGACCAACGCACGCAACTGGTGGGTGAGAATCGCCTGGAAATTCTCATGTTTCGCCTGGCCGGACGCCAGCTGTTCGCGATCAACGTGTTCAAAGTGCAGGAAGTGCTGCAACTGCCGAAGCTGACCCTGATGCCCCAGCGCCATCCTTTTGTCTGTGGCGTGGTCAACCTTCGTGGCCAGACGCTGCCAGTGATCGATCTGTCCCAGGCCATCGGCATGCGCCCACTGGTGCCGGGCCCGAACAGCACAATCATCGTCACCGAGTACAACCGTTCCGTGCAGGCCTTTCTGGTCGGTGGTGTCGATCGCATCGTCAACATGAACTGGGAAGCCATACTGCCACCGCCGACCAGCGCCGGCCGCCAGCATTACCTGACCGCGATCAGCAAGGTCGACGACCAGCTCGTGGAAATCATCGACGTCGAAAAGGTTCTCGCTGAAATCGTCCCTTACAATGCCAAGGTCTCGCGCGACAAACTCGACGACCCGGTGCTGGAGCGTGCTCGTGGTCGTGAAGTGCTGCTGGTGGATGACTCCAACGTCGCGTTATCGCAATTGCGCGACACACTCGGCCAACTCGGCGTGAAGATGCATATTGCCAGCGATGGCTTGAAGGCGCTTAACCTGCTCAAAAGCTGGGCGGACACTGGCGTGCATATGACCGACAAGTTGCTGATGGTTTTTACCGACGCCGAAATGCCCGAAATGGACGGCTATCGCCTGACCACCGAAATTCGCAACGATCCGCGTCTGCGCGGTTTGTACGTCGTGCTGCACACTTCGCTGTCCGGCAGCTTTAACGATTCGATGGTGAAGAAAGTCGGTTGCGACAACTTCCTCTCCAAATTCCAGCCAGACAAACTCGTCGACGTCGTGCGTCAGCGTCTGATGCTCGATGAAGTCCCGGCCTGAAAACGGCCGGTAAGCCGCTTACAGATCACCTGTAGACGCGGGCCTGTTCGCGACAGCGGCTGCTCATTCAGCCAAGAGGCTCGCTGAATAATCGCCATCGCGAGCAGGCTCCTCCTGCAACGTTTGCGGCGCGAACATTTCAGCCTTTGATTCGCCGATCAAGCTCGTATAGGGTGGCCTTTTTGTCCACCAGGGAGCTGACCATGTTGCGTCTGAGCGCGCTTTATCGTTACCCGTTGAAATCCGGCAAAGGTGAGATTCTCCAAGAAATCGGCCTCGACAAGCTGGGGCTTGAGGGCGATCGCCGCTGGATGCTGGTGGACGAGGCCAGCGGCCGTTTTTTGACCCAGCGTGCCGTCGCGAAGATGAGCCAATTGTCGGCGCTGTGGAATGCCGAAGGTGGCCTGACGCTTAGTGCGCCAGAGCATTCGACGATCAAAATCGACTTGCCCGACAGCGGTGCCGATCTGCGCGGCGTAACAATCTGGCGTGACACCTTGCGCGTGCCGGATGCCGGTGACGAGGCGGCGAACTGGGTCAGCGAATTCATTGGCAAACCGACCCGGCTGGTGCAAGTGCCGCTGGATCGTGCTCGAATCACCCAGGCCGGCTACGGCAAGGATGACGATCAAGTGGCTTTTGCCGATGGCTATCCCTTGCTGCTGATCGGCCAGGCATCATTGGATCAGCTTTCGCAACAAGTGGGCCGGCCGCTGGAAATGTTGCGCTTTCGCCCAAACCTGGTGATCGAAGGCGCTGAGGCTTATGCGGAGGACAGCTGGAAGCGCTTGCGCATCGGTGACGTCGAGTTTCGGGTGGTCAAGCCGTGTTCACGCTGCATCATGACCACCATCGATCCGCAAACCGGTGAGCGCGACCCTGAGCGGGAACCCTTTGTCACGTTGCAGAAATATCGCTCCGAAGCCGATGGCGCGATGTTTGGTCAGAATCTGGTTAACGACGGTAACGGTCGACTCGAAGTCGGCATGCCGGTGGAAATCCTCGAGTAATCAGGCTTGAACGAAAAATGCCCGTGTCCTTGGACACGGGCATTTTTTATTTGCCGTGAAAACCCGTGGGTTCAGCCGCGGTATTCGCACAGATACGCGGTGTCGACCGCGACTTTCAGCTGGAACTTGCTGTTGGCCGGAACGTTGAACTGGGTGCCGGCGGCGAAGGTTTCCCAATCGGTGCTGTCCGGCAGCTTCACGGTCAGCGCGCCCGACACCACATGCATGATTTCACGTTGGCTGGTACCGAATTCGTATTCGCCCGGGGCCATGACGCCGAGGGTCGCCGGGCCTTCGGCGGTGCCAAAGGCGATCGACTTGACGGTGCCGTCGAAGTACTCGTTGACTTTAAACATGGGCGATTCCTCAACAAAAGGGACTGAAAAAGGGGGCGGCCAGTATGCACAAGGCCCATCGCGCCGTCACGCGTCTAAACCGGCAAAACCTGGGGCAGCAGGCGCGCGGTATTTCGCGCATCCTCCAGTGCCCGGTGCTGCTGGCCGCTGAACTGCAGGCCGGCCAGTTGCAGCGCGGCGTTGAGACTCATGGGGCGTTCCAGGCGACGCACCTTGGCAAAGCGCTGTTTGAGATTCATGTGCGGCACGCGGCTAAGCGCACTGTCCAGCCGCAACCGCTGCCATTCCTGCAACAACTGCTTGCGATCGTAATCACCCCAACTGACCCAGCCATCAAGGCGATTGGGTTGCTGACCGAGCCAGTGTTCGAACAGTGGCCACACTTCGATCAAAGGCTGCGCCGCGTCGACATTTGCCTGGGTGATGTGGGTGAGCTCGCGGCAAAACGGCGTCAGCACGGGGCGCCGCTCCGGTTTGACGAAGCATTGAAAGTAATCCTGTTCGCGACCGGAGCGATCCACCAGGGTCGCGCCGATTTCGATGATTTCCATTTCCGTGACCGGCCACCCGCCTTCATCGGTGGTGGCTTCCAGATCAATGACCAGCCAGTGGGGCATCGCAGGGTTCCTGATTTCCGCGTCCTGATCATCAGAGCGTAGTCAAACCCTGCGGTTGCGCCTGGCGACTCACTCGACCTGCAACAGAACCTGACGATTTTTCACCTGATCGCCGACCTTGACCTGCACCCGCTTGAGCACGCCGTCGATACCGGCCTTGAGCGGGTGCTCCATTTTCATCGCCTCCAGCACCACCAATAATTGGCCTTTGCTGACGGGGCTGCCTTCGCTGACCAGCACGTCGATGATCGCGCCGTCCATCGGTGCCTTTAAGGTGCCGGAGCTGACGCTGGTCTGACTGTCGATCACCGCGTGAGTTCGATCCGTCAGGCACAAACTGCCAGGCTCGGTGCAGAGCCAGAGATGCTCATCGACGATCCGATAGACGTGGCGTTCCCGCAGGCCATCGATTTGTAGCGTCACGGCTTGTTGGTTGTGATCAATGAGTGTGACCGCCAGCGTTTGCCCGGCCACTTCAATCTCAAAATGCCCCTTGGGTTTTGCGAGCAATTGCACGGCCCAGTCCCGATCCTCCAGACCCAGTCGATAGTGCAGAGGCGCACCGGCAGTATTGCGCCATCCGCCAGGCGTCGATGATTGGTTTTGTACCGCAGCCTGATAAAACATCACGGCGGCGACGGCCAGTTCTTCGGGGGAGGGCGCGTAGGCATGCAGGCAAGGCTGGTCCGCGAAGTGTTGCTCAATGAACCCCGTGCCGAACCCGCCGCTGATGAATGCCGGATGTTGCAGCAGAGCCGCGAGCAGCCGTTGATTGCTCTGTACACCGAGCAATACGCTGTTTTGCACCGCGCGCAGAAGCTTGCGACGGGCTTCTTCACGGGTTGCACCATGGGCAATGATTTTGCCGAGCATGGGGTCGTAAAAGGGGCTCACCCACTGGCCGGATCGTACGCCGTGATCGATCCGCACCCCTTCGAGCAACGCGGGTTCCCAGGCTTCAATGCGTCCGGTTTGAGGTAAAAATCCTTGCGCCGGATCTTCGGCGTACAACCGCACCTCTATGGCATGCCCGTTAAGTCGAAGTTGATCCTGTGCCAGCGGCAATGGCCGTCCTTCGGCGACCGAGAGTTGCATTGCCACCAGATCCAGCCCCGTGATCAGTTCCGTCACCGGATGCTCGACCTGCAGGCGTGTGTTCATTTCGAGAAAGTAAAACCGCCCGTTGGCATCAAGAAGAAACTCCACCGTGCCGGCGCCGACATAATTGACCGCACGCCCGGCCTTGAGCGCTGCTTCGCCCATGGCTTGGCGCAGTTCATCGGTCATCACTGGGCAGGGCGCTTCTTCGATGATCTTTTGATGGCGGCGCTGGATCGAACAGTCGCGTTCGCCGAGGTGAATCAAGTTGCCATGCTGGTCACCAAACACCTGCACCTCAACATGGCGGGGATCGATCAGCGCCTGTTCGAGGATCAATTCGTCGCTGCCGAAGCCGTTCAAGGCCTCGGATCTTGCGGTGCGCAGTTGTGCCGGCAGTTCGTCGGCGCTGTGCACAAGTCGCATGCCGCGACCGCCGCCCCCGGCGCTGGCCTTGATCATCAGTGGGAAGCCGATGCGCTCGGCTTCGCGCAGCAGCGTGGCGTCATCCTGCTCGGCGCCCTGATAACCGGCAATGCATGGCACGCCAGCGGCGAGCATGGCGATTTTCGAGCGGCGCTTGCTGCCCATCAATTCGATGGCGTCAACGCTTGGCCCGATGAAAGTCAGGTTCGCCTCCGCACAAGCCTGAGCGAATTCGGCGTTTTCCGAAAGAAAGCCATAGCCGGGATGGATAGCGTCTGCACCGCTGCGCCGGGCGGCGTCGAGGATGGCGGGGATGTTCAAATACGATTGCGCCACCGGTGCAGGGCCGATATTCACGGCTTGATCCGCCATGTGTACATGCAGCGCATCGGCGTCGGCATCGCTGAACACGGCGACGGTGCGGTAACCCAAAGCCTGGGCGGTGCGCTGGATGCGGCAGGCGATTTCACCGCGATTGGCGATCAGGATTTTCTGGATGGCGGGCATGATGGTTTTCCTGAAAATGGGCGGTGAACGTGAAGGTCTCATCGCTGGCTTGCCAGCGATGCTTTTAGGTGGCCCACCGAGGTTTGCGTTTTTGTACAAATGCCATCGTCCCCTCGACACCTTCACTTCCAGTAACCGCAGAGCTAAACCACCGCGCCGCTTCATCCAGCAACTCAGTCGACGGCTGACCCGCACTGGCCAGCAGTAATTTTTTGGTGGCGGCGTTCGCCTCCGGGGCGCAGCGCAGCACATCGCCCAGCACTTCCTCCAATCGTTGCGCCAAGGCCTGCGCATCGTGCTCGACAAAATGTATCAGTCCCATGCGCTGCGCTTCACCGCCGTCAAACCGTGCCGCCGTCAGCGCCAATCGCCGGGTTTCGGTCAGGCCGATGCGTTGCACCACGAACGGTGCAATCTGCGCCGGCAACAGGCCGAGGCTGGTTTCCGGCAAACCGAATTGCGCCTTGTCGTCAGCCATGGCGACATCACTGATACACGCCAGACCAAAGCCACCGCCCAGTACCGCGCCTTGCAACACAGTGATCACCACTTGCGGTGCTTGTTGCGCCTCTTCCAGCAAAGCACCGAACGCACGATTCAAGTCACGAAAAGCCTCGGCACCCTGGGCGCGGGCATTGGCCATGTCCTTGATGTCGCCACCGGCGCAAAAATGCCCACCGGCACCACCGATAACCAAGGCTCGAACAGTGCGGTCATCGCGCACTGCCGCCAGCACCGCACGCAATTCGGCAACCATTTGCAGGCTCATCGCATTGCGGCTTTCGGGGCGGTTGAGGGTGATGTGCAGCACGCTGTTGTGCAGTTCCAACAACAGCGTCAGGCATTCGGGCAGGCTGATCATTTCTTTTTCCTCGGCAGAATGCCCATCAGCTTGCAAATGATCCCCAACATGATTTCGTCGGCGCCGCCCCCGATCGACACCAGCCGCACATCGCGATAGGCGCGTGCCACCGGGTTGTCCCACATGAAGCCCATGCCGCCCCAATATTGCAGGCAACTGTCGCTGACTTCCCGACCGAGGCGCCCGGCCTTGAGTTTGGCCATCGAGGCCAGGCGCGTGACGTCCTGACCGCGCACGTATTGCTCTGTGGCCTGATAGACCAGCGCCCGCAGGCATTCGATTTCGGTCTGCAACTCGGCGAGGCGGAAGTGGATCACCTGGTTGTCGATCAGCGCATTGCCGAAGGTTTTGCGCTCCTTGCAGTACTCGATGGTGCTGTCGACGCAATATTCCAGGCCTTTGATCATGTTCGCCGCGCCGAAAAGGCGTTCTTCCTGAAACTGCAACATTTGCATCATGAAGCCTGCGCCTTCGTGGCCGATGCGGTTGCGCTGGGGCACGCGCACATTGTCGAAAAACACCTGGGCGGTTTCCGAACTGCGCATGCCGAGTTTGTCCAGATGCGAACCGAGGCTGATGCCGGGGCTGTTCATCGGCACCATGATCAGCGACTTGTTGATGTGCGGCTTGTCGTCGGAGGTGTTGGCGAGCAGGCAAATGAAGTCGGCGCTTGGCGAATTGGTGATCCACATTTTGCTGCCGTTGATGACGTAGTCGTCGCCGTCCTTGCGCGCGGTGGTTTTCAGCCCGGCAACGTCGGAGCCGGCACCGACTTCCGAGACGCCGATACAACCGACCTGTTCGCCAGTGATCGCCGGCCGGAGGAATTCTTCACGCAGTTCATCGGAGCCGAAGCGGGCGAGGGCGGGGGTGCACATGTCGGTTTGCACGCCAATCGACATCGGGATGCCGCCGCAATGAATAGTGCCGAACTCTTCGGCGGCGACGATCGAATAGCTGTAATCCAGGCCCATGCCGCCAAATTTTTCCGGTTTGGAGATCCCCAGCAAGCCAAGGTCGCCGGCCTTGCGCAAGATGTCATGGATCGGAAAGCGCCCGGCCTTTTCCCATTCATCGACGTGCGGGTTTATCTCGTGGTCGATGAATTGGCGGACGGTGCGGCGCAGTGCTTCGTGTTCCGGGGTGAAGATCATTTTTATTGTTCTCCTTGAGTCCGCTCAGAAGCGGGCGACGCCGAAGCTGTTGGATTGCAGGTCACGGATATCCGCTTCGTGGCAGATGTCGAGCAGGAAGCCGAGCAAGGTGCGGGTCTCGCGTGGATCAATCAGCCCGTCATCCCACAGGTTCGCGGTGCCATAAAGCGCCGTGGACTGACTGTCGAGTTTCTGCGTGGTGACCTGTTCGAGCATGTCGAGCATTTTCGGATCCGGCTCCAGACCGTCCTTGCGTTGCTTGGCTTCGGTGACGATGCGCAGCACCTTGCCAGCCTGGGCACCGCCCATTACGGCGGTGCGGCTGTTGGGCCAGGCGAAGATGAAGCGCGGGTCGAGGCCGCGTCCGCACATTGCATAATTGCCGGCGCCATAGGAGCCGCCAACCACAATGGTCAGTTTCGGCACCCGCGCATTGGCCACCGCCTGAATCAGTTTCGAGCCGTGTTTGATCACACCGTGCTGCTCCGATTCGGTGCCGACCATGAATCCGGTGGTGTTGTGGAAAAACAGCAGCGGCGTCTGGCTTTGATCGCACAGCTGGATGAACTGTGCAGCCTTCATAGCGCCGTTTGGTGTGATCGGTCCGTTGTTACCGATGAAGCCGCAGGCCCGGCCCTGAATCTTCAGTTGGCCACAGACGGTTTGCTGATCGAACTCGCCTTTGAATTCGAGAAACTTCGAGGCATCGGCAATTCGCGCGATGATTTCGCGTACGTCATAGGGCTTTTTCGGGTCGTCCGGGATCAAGCCGAGCAGCTCGTCGATGGGGTAAAGCGGTTCTTTGTATTGCGGCTCAGGGAGCCATGGCAGTTGCTCGTTCCACGGCAGCATCTGCAGGATCTCGCGCACTTGGCGAATGCCGTCGGCGTCATTTTCAGCGAGGTATTCTGCGGTGCCGGCGACCTGTGCGTGCATCTCGGCGCCGCCGAGCTCTTCGTCCGTGGCGATTTCGCCGGTCGCAGCCTTGAGCAACGGCGGTCCTGCGAGAAACAACTTGGCCTTGCCGCGCACCACCACCACGTAGTCCGACAGTCCCGGTTGATAAGCGCCGCCCGCCGTCGCCGAACCATGCACGACGGTGATCTGCAACAGGCCCATGGCCGACATTCGCGCCTGATTGGCAAAACTGCGCGCGCCTTCGACGAAAATTTCCGCAGCGTAGTTGAGGTTGGCGCCGCCGCTTTCTGCGAGGGTGATCACCGGCAGTTTGTTCTCCATGGCGATCTGTTGCAGGCGCAGGGATTTTTTCAGACCGCTGGGGGAAATCGTCCCGCCCTTGATCGCGCTGTTGTTCGCGACGATCAATGCGCGCACGCCGGATACGTAACCGATACCGGCGATCAAGCCGCCACCGGCCGCGCTGCCGTCCTTGTCGTCATGCAGCTTGTAACCGGCGAGGCTCGCCAGTTCGAGGAATGGGCCACCGGGATCGAGCAACAGGTTCAAGCGCTCACGAGGCAGCAGTTGGCCGCGCTTGTCGAATTTCGGCTTGGCTTCGGCAGCTTTGTTCAAAAGATTCTGCTCAAGCTGCCGGATCTGCTCGACAGCGGCCAACATTGCCGCACGGTTACGGGCGAAGTCTTCGCTGTGCGGGTCGAGCAGGGACAGGATCTCCGGCATGGCTTACTCCTTGTCCTTGAGAACGTCGGGCAGGTAGGCGCGATGGAAACCGTTGTAAGACTGGCTGTTGGTCGCCTTCTGCATTGGCCAGGCACGACCGCCGAGACTCGCCGCGCCATCAATGCGCAGTGTGCTGCCGCTGATGAACGCCGCCGCCGGGCTCAGCAGAAAAACAATTGCCGCGCTGACTTCCGATTCGGTGCCGATGCGCTTGAGCGGCACATGTTCGCGCAAGGTCGGAATCACCGCTTTGAATGCGCCTTCGTAAGTGTCCATGCCGCTGGACGCGATCCAGCCCGGCGCCACGGCGTTGACCCGCACCCCGGTGTGACCCCACTCGAACGCGGCAGTCTTAGTGAAATTGTCCATTCCCGATCGCGCTGCGCCGGAGTGGCCCATGCCGGGCATGCCGCCCCACATGTCGGCGAGCATGTTGACGATATTGCCACCGTGTTTGCTCATCGACTGATTGAACACTTCCCGCGCCATCAGAAAGCCGCCGACCAGGTTGGTGCGCAACACGGTTTCGAAGCCTTTTTGATTGATAGAAGCCAGGGGCGACGGGTACTGGCCGCCGGCATTGTTGACCAGACCGTGAATGGGCCCGTGTTCGGCGATCAGTTCGCCAACCAGATGGCGAACCGCTTCTTCCTCGCGGATGTCGCAGGCTTTGCAGTGCGCGCGCCCGCCGTCTTCAATGATCTCTGCAACGACCCGTTGCAGCTTTTCAAGCTTGCGCCCGACCACGATGACATTGGCGCCGAGCGCGGCCAGTTCATGGGCGGTGCAGCGACCGATTCCGCTACCGCCACCGGTGACAATGATGGTTTGGCCATCGAACAGATTCGCTTTGAAAATCGAGTCGTAAGCCATGGCGTCAGTCCTTCTTAGTCGAGCTGATCGGCGATGCTTTGCGGCACCGGAATCTGGAAATCGAGCAGTTGCTGGGCGAAGGCCTTGCCCTGTGGATCAATGCGCAGGCTGGCGACGCCACCGCCGCCGAGGGCGTTCTCCAGCAAGAAATTCAGGCTGTGGGTGCCCGGCAGATACCAGCGTTCGACGCGGCCGAATGTCGGGTCGAGCACATGCCGCATCCAGTCGACGAGTACCGAAGGCGTCAGCGCCTCGGCGATCCACGGCAGGTAGTCGGGATGCCGCGCCATGACGCCGATGTTGCTGTGATTGCCCTTGTCGCCGGAGCGCGCCACGGCCAGTTTTACTAACGGTACGCTGGCGTCGGCTCGGCCTTGAGGTTTTGGCAGTGAGTGGGGGCTCGGCAGGCTATCGCTGTCGAGCGGCGACAACATGGGCAGGGCGACAGGGTGTTGTTCGCCGGCCAGATCGATACGCGGCGTGCAGGCACTTTTGTCGATCAGGAACGAAAACAGACGGATCAGCGGATACACCGTCGGCCGACCGCCGACGATGCCGGTCAACCCCGGTGCCATGCCGGTGGCAGCCTGGGCGATCTCACGGGAAAACAGGATCAGCGCCTGTTTGTCGGGATGACGCACGGCGATTTTGATCACCACTTCACGGCTGTCGTGGCGTCGGCCGTGAGGGCCGTAGGTGGCTTCACTGCCGAGCAGTTCGATGTTGACTTCGCTGTATGGCGCCCAGCCTCGCTGGCTGAACATCTCCGAGGTTTTGTGGATGATCGCCTGGCTGACGCGACGGGCCTTGTCTACCGCGTCGATGCCTGCCATCAGGCAACTGGCGGTGCAACGGAAGCCGTCAAGCCAGGTGGCGCTGACCTTGTATTTGTCGCTGGGTGGCAGGCCTGTCGCGCCGTGTACGTGAACGGCGTTTTTGCCTTGCTGCTGAAGTTTGACCTGAGTGAAGTCGCAGACCACGTCAGGCAACAGATACGCCTGGGGATCGCCGATTTCATACAGCATCTGTTCGCCGACGGTGAACGGTGTAATCAGTCCGCCGCTACCTTCGGGTTTGCTGACGATGAACTGGCTGTCGGCGCTGACTTCGACGATGGGGAACCCGATGTGCTCGTAATCCGGCACGTCGCGCCAATCGGTGAAGTTGCCACCCGTGCATTGCGCGCCGCATTCGATGATGTGCCCGGCCAGCGCGGCTTGGGCGAGTTTGTCGTAGTCGTGCCACGACCAGCCGAATTCGTGTACCAGCGCGGCACTGACCACGGCGCTGTCGACGACGCGTCCGGTGATGACAATATCGGCGCCCAGACGCAGGGCTTCGACGATGCCTGGGGCGCCAAGGTAGGCATTGGTCGACACGCAAAAGGCTGGCAGTGGTGCGCCGGAAAACATCTCAGTAATGTTTTGGCGGCTCAGGTGTTTGAACTGCGGTTGCAGATCGTCGCCGGACAACACTGCAATCTTGAGCGCCACGCCTGCCTTGTCGCACGCCGCTTGCAGCGCGACGGCACATGCTTGAGGGTTGATGCCTCCGGCGTTGCTGATCACACGAATGTTCTGCTCGGCGATTTGCCCCAGGAGCGGACCGAGAACGTCGATGAAGTCGTTTGCGAACCCTGCCTGCGGGTCTTTCATCCGCGCGCCGGCCATGATCGACATCGTGACCTCTGCCAGATAATCGAACACCAGGTAATCGAGCCGGCCACCCTCGACCAGTTGCGCGGCGGCGGTCGACGTGTCGCCCCAGAATGCGCTGGCGCAACCGATGCGGATTGTTGTGGGCGTTTTTATCGGCGACACGGTGACCTCCGTCAGAAGTGTTGTGAGGCTACCAAGCAAGCGCTTGGTTTGTAAACAATGAAAATTATCTTCTGCCCAAGCGCTTGCTTGGTCGTTGCCGGCGGCTTAAATTGCCCGCAACCCGGCGCTTCCGGGATGCAATTGACTGATCGACTGTAGGAGAGAACGGGTGGACGAGCAAAAAGCCCTGGGGGTCATGCGCGAGCTGGTCGAGGCGGGTCAGCTGACCGACCCCGACAGCGCGCGCGGCAAATTGCTGCAAGTGGCGGCCCACCTGTTTCGCAACAAAGGCTACGAACGTACGACCGTGCGTGATCTCGCCGGTGCGGTCGGTATTCAGTCCGGAAGCATTTTTCACCACTTCAAAAGCAAGGACGAAATCCTCCGCGCGGTGATGGAAGAGACCATCCGCTACAACACCGCGCTGATGCGTGCAGCGCTGGCCGAGGCCGATGACGTGCGCGAGCGTGTGTTGGCGCTGATCCGCTGCGAATTGCAGTCGATCATGGGTGGCAGCGGCGAAGCGATGGCGGTGCTGGTTTACGAGTGGCGTTCGCTGTCCGAAGAAGGTCAGGCCCAAGTGCTGGCGCTGCGTGATATTTACGAAGAGATCTGGTTGCAGGTGCTGGGGGAAGCCAAGGACGCGGGTTTCATTCGCGGCGATGTGTTCATTACTCGGCGCTTTCTGACCGGTGCGCTGTCCTGGACCACGACGTGGTTCCGCGCCGGAGGCAATCTCAGTCTCGATCAACTGGCCGACGAGGCACTGATTCTGGTGCTGGAGGAGCATTAGACGCTTTCCAATACGCCGGGAAACTGGCTAACTGGGCCAAACGCGCCTGGCGTGAAGGCGTTGCGCTACATTTTCGGGGGAGTGGGTTGTTTTGAAGTCTTTGCCAATTCGGATGGCCTCGGGGCTTTTACTCGCGCTGCTGACGGCGTTGTCGATATTGCCCGCTCAGGCGTCGCAACTGGTCCGCGTGGGCGCCGCGCACTTTCCGCCTTATACCATTCGCCCGGAAAACGGTGCCGACACCGGCCTGCTGCCGCAACTGGTCGAGGCGTTGAATCGCCTGCAAAGCGATTATCAATTTGTCCTCGTGCCCACTTCGATTCCGCGGCGCTTCGGTGATTTCAAGCAAGGCCGGATCGACATGGCAATTTTTGAAAACCCTGAATGGGGCTGGAAAGAGATTCCGCATACCAGCGTCGATATGGGCCTGGAAGATGCGGAAATTTTCGTTGCGCAACGCAAGCCGGATCGCCAGCAGGACTATTTCGCTAGACTCGCAGGCAAACGCCTGGCGCTGTTCAGCGGTTATCACTACGAATTTGCCGGTTTCAACGCCGATCCCAAATACCTCGGCCAGCAATACAACGCTACGCTGACGTATTCCCATGACAGTAACTTGCTGATGGTGCTGCGCGGTCGCGCGGACATCGCATTGGTGACCCGTTCGTATCTGAGCGACTACCTCCTGCGCAACGAGCAGATCAGCAATGAACTGCTGGTGTCTCAACGCATCGATCAGGTCTATCACCATTACGCCATTCTGCGTGCGGCCGCGCCGATCAGTAGCGAAGCGTTCGGTGAGCTGCTGAGAAGGCTGCGTGATAATGGCGAAATGCTGAAGATTTTTGATCCGTACCGGATTGCAGTGGTGCCGGTGCCGGGTATCTGAACAGCAGATTTGCCCTCGCGCCTTAAATTTCCGGCACCCGCTCACGTCACATCGTTGAACTCTCTACGATTATCGTGAGCCCGCCCCATGTCCACTCTGAATGACCTGACTGCCCTGGCGTTGCCGACGGGCAGTCAACTAATCGCCGATACCACCGACAGCCGTCTGAACCTCAGCCTGGATGGGCAAGCGTTGATCCGACTGTGCCTCGATCCCGCCGTCGAAGGGCCGATCCGGATCGAGGAACACTTTGGCCGTCCGCTCGGCCAGGCCGTTTGGGCTGCTTGCTATTGGCTATTCGCCCGCGACCCGGATCGCGGGCAATTGACCTGGCAACTGGATGAGCCTCCCACCGAAGCATTGCTCAGCGGTTTGCTGGTCGGCACAGAGGTCGCCGGAATCTATCGCTGCGAACGCACATTGTTCTGGCAGTTGCCGCAGCCCTGGCTTGGCCACTCTCTGACCGGCAGCTATGCGCAGCAGATGGTTATCAGCGAGGGCAAGCGGCATCCGCGTCGCCCGGTAAAGCCGCGTGGTGAAGTCTATCGGCGTTTCGATGCGCGCCTTGGTGCCTGGATTTCCTTGCGCACCGTGGAGATCGAGCAGGATCTGCCGCGTTTCAACCGCTGGCAGAATAACCCGCGCGTCGCCAGTTTCTGGCAAGAGGAGGGCAGCCTCGAAAAGCATCGCGAGTACCTGAACAAACTCGATGCCGATCCCCACACCCTGACGCTGATCGGCTGTTTTGATGATCAGCCGTTTGCCTATTTCGAAGCCTATTGGGCCAAGGAAGATCGCATTGCGCCGTTCTACGACGCGGACAATTACGACCGTGGCATTCACATGCTGGTGGGGGAAGAAGATCACCGTGGCCCACACAAAGTGGCGAGCTGGTTGTCGGCGCTGGTGCATTACCTGTTTCTGGACGATCCGCGCACCCAGCGCGTGGTCGCCGAGCCGCGCGCCGACAACGCGAAGATGATCGGCCACATGCAGAACCAATGCTTCCACTGCGAAAAGGAATTCGATTTTCCGCATAAGCGCGCGGCGCTGATGATGTTGGGGCGTGAGCGGTTTTTTGATCGGTGCAAGTTGGTTTGATGCACAGCACTCAAGATCTTTGTGATCTTGAGTGCGTCTTCGCGAGTACGCTCGCTCCCACCTTCCTGATACGCAGAACCATTGTGGGAGCGAGCCTGCTCGCGAATGGGGGCAGCGCTACTCCCGGTCTTACCGACGCCCTACGGCCATCGGCTCACGACGACTGCCCGACACCTTGCGGCAGTGCACCAGCGCATCGCGAATCATGAAATTGACCAGGGTTGGCGAGACGCCGAGTTCCTTGGCGATGTCTTTTTGCGGCACGCCGTGCAAGCGGTACATCTCGAACGCATAGCGGGTGCGGCTGGGCAGCTCGGTCAGCGCGTCAGCTATGTTTTCCAGGGTCGAGAAGTTGATGTGGGAGATTTCCGGCGAGGCACCTTGAATCACCACGTTCAGACCCTCCTCTTCAGGGCCGGAATATTTCTGTTCCAGCGCCTGCTTGCGGTAGTGATCGATCGCCAGATTGCGCACGATCTGGAACAGATAACTCAACTGCGCCTTGATCGACGAAGTGATCGGCGGCGCCGATTGCAGTCGGAAAAACGCGTCTTGTACTACGTCCTCGGCCCGCGAGCGGCAGCCGGTAATGCGGGCTGCAATCTTGACCAGAATCAATCGATTGTCGACGAAGGCCTGAAGTAGCGGTGAATCGCACCTGCTTGTGGATACTGGTTCCGTCATGGAAATCACCTTGCTGCCATTAGGTTAGTGGGACGTTTTGGGGGTGAACCGTCCTACACATCGAGCGACAAATTAGGTTGAATGATAATGATTGTCAAATGAGAAAAAGAATTATTGATCCATGACGGTGCGAAACGAGAACTGCGACACGCTGCCGCATCCGGTTCCGTTGGCGATCCAGCCTGCCGACTAATTATTTCCAGTGGCCATCCGTTCTCATGGGTGAATGGCTTCGGCTGAATAAGCCCGAACCACAGCATTCCCAAGCCTTGCGCGGTCGGCACAGACCGCGCCCTGCATGCCCGAAGGGCGTGACGCAACAACCCGATTCCACTAGCAAGCCGAATTCAGGCAGGAAACCTCATGACCGACGCGTTCGAACTCCCCAGCACCCTGGTCCAAGCCCTTCAGCGCCGCGCGGCCCTGACGCCGGATCGCCTGGCGCTGCGTTTTCTCGCTGAATCCGAGGAGCAGGCGCAGGTGCTCAGTTACGGCGAACTCGATCAACGTGCGCGCACGATTGCGGCGGCATTGCAGGCTGAAGCCGGTTTTGGCGAGAGGGCGGTGTTGCTGTTTCCCAGCGGGCCGGATTACGTCGCGGCATTCTTCGGATGCCTGTATGCCGGTGTGATTGCGGTTCCGGCCTACCCACCGGAATCGGCACGCCGACATCATCAGGAGCGTTTGCTGTCGATCATCGCCGACGCCGAGCCGAAGCTGCTGCTGACCAGCGCGCATTTGCGCGACGCGTTGCAAGACATCGAAGGCGCGCCGCCGTTGCTCTGTGTCGACATCCTTGACGGCGCGTTGGCCGAGCAGTGGATCGAACCTGAACTGCCGCATGAGCACATCGCCTTCCTGCAATACACCTCCGGCTCCACCGCGCTGCCCAAAGGCGTGCAAGTCAGCCACGGCAATCTGGTGGCGAACGAGGTGCTGATCCGCCACGGCTTCGGCATCGACGTGAACCCGGACGACGTGATCGTCAGTTGGCTGCCGCTGTACCACGACATGGGCCTGATCGGCGGTCTGCTGCAACCGATTTTCAGCGGTGTGCCGTGCATTCTGATGTCGCCGGCGTACTTCCTCGCCCGACCATTGCGCTGGCTCGAAGCGATCAACCAATACGGCGGCACCATCAGCGGCGGGCCGGATTTCGCCTACCGTTTGTGCAGTGAACGGGTCAGCGAATCGGCGCTGGAACGCCTCGATCTGAGTCGCTGGCGCGTGGCGTATTCCGGTTCCGAACCGATCCGTCTCGATACCCTCGAACGCTTCGCCGAAAAGTTCGCGGCGAGCGGTTTCAGCAAAGACAGCTTCATGGCGTCCTACGGTCTGGCCGAAGCCACGCTGTTCGTCGCCGGCACGCCGCGCGGGCACGGCATTCCCGCACTGCGCGTCGACGATCAAGCCCTCGCGCAGAACCGCGCCGAACCAGGCGACGGCAGCCCGATCATGAGCTGCGGCATCAGCCAGCCGCAGCATGCCGTGTTGATCGTCGAGCCGACTACCCTCGAAGAACTGGCCGACAACGCCGTCGGTGAAGTCTGGGCCGCCGGGCCAAGCATCGCCCTCGGTTACTGGCGCAACCCAGAGGCCAGCGCCAAGACTTTCGTCCAGCACGCCGGTCGCACCTGGCTGCGTACCGGGGATCTGGGCTTTGTGCGTGAGGGCGAACTGTTCGTCACCGGCCGCCTGAAAGACATGCTCATCGTCCGAGGCCACAACCTCTACCCGCAGGACATCGAACAAACCATCGAGCGCGAAGTGGAGGTCGTACGCAAGGGCCGCGTCGCTGCGTTCGCGGTTACTCGGAACGGTGAGGAGGGCATCGGCATTGCGGCGGAAATCAGCCGCAGCGTGCAGAAAATCCTCCCGCCCGAAGCGCTGATCAAAGCGATTCGCCAAGCCGTGGCCGAAGCGTATCAAGAGGCGCCGAGCGTTGTGGTGCTGCTCAATCCGGGCGCATTACCGAAGACATCCAGCGGCAAGCTGCAACGTTCGGCGTGCCGCAATCGACTGGCGGACGGCAGCCTCGACAGTTATGCACTGTTCCCGCCGGCGGATGTGCAACGTTGCGGATCGACGCTGCAAGCGACCGAGCTGGAAACGCTGATCGGCACGATCTGGGCCGAGCAACTGAACGTGAAAACCGTCGGCGCCGATGATCATTTCTTTCTGCTCGGCGGCAATTCCATCGCCGCCACCCAAGTGATCGCGAAGGTCCGTGAGGAACTGGGTCTGGAGCTGAACCTGCGTCTGCTGTTCGAAGCGCCGACCCTGTCCGCATTCGCCGCCGCCGTCGCCCAACAGCAGGACGGCGGCAGCGCTCAAGGTGAAATTGCCGCACTGCCTCGCCATGAAGCCTTGCCGCAATCCCTGGCACAAAACCGTTTGTGGATCACCTGGCAACTCGATCCGCAGAGCAGCGCCTACAACATTCCCGGCGCGCTGCGCCTGCGTGGCGAACTGGACGAAGACGCACTGCGCGCCAGCTTCCAGCAATTGATCGAACGCCATGAATCCCTGCGCACACGTTTTTTCGAACGCGACGGCGTAGCGCTGCAACAGGTCAACGCGGCGGGCGCATTCAACCTGCAAATCATCGACATCAGTGACCTGCCATTCGCTGAGCGTGAAGCCCGCGCGCAACAGATTCGCGAAGATGAGGCGCGTACCCGATTCGATCTGGAAAATGGTCCGCTGCTGTGGGTGACGCTGGTGCGCCTCGACGATGAAGATCATCTGTTGCTGGTGACGATGCACCACATCATCGCCGACGGCTGGTCGTTGAACGTGTTGATCGATGAATTCTCACGCCTGTACGCCGCTGCCTCTCAAGGTCAGCGCGCCCAACTCGCCGCGTTGCCAATTCAATACGCCGACTACGGCAGCTGGCAGCGCCAATGGCTGGCGCAAGGCGAGGGCGAACGTCAGCTCGGCTATTGGAAAGCCCAGTTGGGCGACGAACACCCGACGCTGGCACTGGCCACCGACCATCCGCGCTCGGTCAGGCAGACCCACAGCGCCGCGCGTCACACCGTGCGCCTGAGCGCCGACCTCAGCGCCGCTATTCGCCAGAGCGCACAGGCACAGCAAGCGACGCCGTTCATGCTGTTGCTCGCGGCGTTCCAAAGCTTGCTGCACCGCTACACCGGTCAGCGCGACATCCGCATCGGCGTGCCCAACGCCAACCGCCCGCGCCTGGAAACCCAAGGTTTGATCGGCTTTTTCATCAATACCCAAGTGCTGCGCGCCGAAATCGATTCCCGGACACCGTTCAGCGATTTGCTGGCGCAAACCCGTCAAGCCGCACTCGGCGCACAAGCGCATCAGGATCTGCCGTTCGAACAACTGCTCGAAGCATTTCCGCAGGCCCGCGAACAAGGCTTGTTTCAGGTCATGTTCAACCATCAACAGCGCGACTTGAGCGCGCTCAAGCGTCTGCCAGGTCTGCTCGCCGAAGAGCTGCCGTGGCACAGCCGCGAGGCCAAGTTCGATCTGCAACTGCATAGCGAAGAGGATCGTAACGGGCGCCTGACCCTGTCCTTCGACTACGCCAGCGAACTGTTCGACGCAGCGACCATCGAGCGCCTGGCCGAGCATTTCAATAACCTGCTGCGCGACGTCTGCGAACGCCCGCAACAGGCCATCGGCGATCTGCAACTTCTCGCCGCCAGTGAACACGCTCAACAACAAAAATGGGCCATCGCACCGACTGCCCCGGCGCAGCAATGGCTGCCGGAATTGCTTAATGAACAAGCGCGGCAATCCCCTGAACGCACAGCATTGGTGTGGGAGGGTGGCAGCCTCGACTTTGCCGAACTGCACGCTCAAGCCAACCGCCTCGCCCATTACCTGCGCGATAAAGGCGTCGGCCCGGACGTGTGCGTGGCCATCGCCGCCGAGCGTTCCCCGCAACTGCTGATCGGCCTGTTGGCGATCATCAAGGCCGGTGGGGCCTACGTGCCGCTGGATCCGGATTACCCGGCGGATCGTCTGGCCTACATGCTCGCCGACAGCGGTGTCGAATTGCTCCTGACCCAGACCGCGCTACTCGACCGCTTGCCGGCCAGCGACGTCGTTTGCGTGATCGCCATGGATGCCTTGCACCTTGAAAACTGGCCGAGCCAGGCGCCGGGGCTGCACCTGCAAGGCGACAACCTCGCCTACGTGATTTACACCTCGGGTTCCACCGGCCAACCGAAAGGCGTCGGCAACACCCACGCGGCGTTGGCCGAGCGCTTGCAATGGATGCAGGACACCTATCGTCTGAACGACAGCGACGTGCTGATGCAAAAGGCGCCGATCAGTTTCGACGTGTCTGTGTGGGAATGCTTCTGGCCGCTGATCACCGGCGCGCGCCTGTTGATCGCGAGTCCCGGCGAACACCGTGATCCGCATCGCATCGCACAACTCGTTCAACAGTACGGCGTAACGACGTTGCACTTCGTGCCGCCGCTGCTTGCGTTGTTCATCGACGAACCGCTGAGTGCCGACTGTACCCGCCTGCGTCGTATATTTTCGGGGGGTGAAGCGTTGCCGGCGGATCTGCGCAACCGCGTGCTGGCGCAACTGCCGGCGGTGCAATTGCACAACCGTTACGGCCCGACTGAAACAGCGATCAACGTCACCCATTGGCACTGCTCCGTGGCCGATGGCGTGCGCTCGCCGATTGGCCGACCGCTGGGCAACGTGGTCTGCCGCATTCTCGACGGCGACCTCAACCCGGTTCCGGCGGGCGTGCCGGGTGAGCTGTGCATCAGCGGCGCCGGTCTGGCGCGGGGTTATCTTGGCCGTCCTTCACTGACCGCCGAACGCTTCGTGGTCGATCCACTGAGCGACAACGGCACGCGTCTGTATCGCACCGGCGACCGTGCGCGATGGAACGCCGATGGCGTGATCGAATACCTCGGTCGCCTCGATCAGCAGGTGAAGCTGCGCGGCTTTCGCGTCGAACCGGAGGAAATCGAAGCGCGCCTTTTGGCTCAGGACGGCGTCGCCCAAGCCGTCGTGCTGGTGCGCGAAACGGCTGCCGGCGCGCAACTGATTGGCTACTTCACCGCCATCAATGCCCTCGAAGAATCCCACGCGCAGATCGCTCGCCTGAAAACCGTACTCGCCGCCGAACTGCCGGAATACATGGTGCCGGCGCAATTGATGCGCCTCGATGCCATGCCGCTGAGCCCGAGCGGCAAACTCGACCGGCGCGCCTTGCCCGAGCCGCAATGGCAACTGCGTGAACACGTCGAGCCGGTCACTGAGCTGGAGCAGCAAATCGCCGCCATCTGGCGCGACGTGCTGGGCCTGCCTCAAGTCGGCCTGCGCGACGACTTCTTCGCCCTCGGCGGGCACTCGTTGCTCGCCACGCAAATCATCTCGCGCACCCGTCAGGCCTGCGACGTCGAACTGCCGTTGCGCGCGCTGTTCGAGCACAGCGAACTCAGCGATTTCGCCGAACAGATCCGTCAGATCCAGGCCAGCGGTCGCACCAACAAACAACCGCCTATTGGGACAGTCGACCGCAGCCAACCGGTGCCGCTGTCCTATTCCCAGCAACGGATGTGGTTCCTCTGGCAGATGGAACCGGACAGTCCGGCGTACAACGTCGGCGGCATGGCACGCCTGCGTGGCGTGCTCGATGTCGGGCGTTTCGAGGCGGCGTTGCAGGCGCTGATCCTGCGTCACGAAACCCTGCGCACCACGTTCCCGAGCGTCGACGGCGTGGCGCGTCAGCAGGTGCATGGCGAAACCGGTGTGCGCATGGACTGGAAAGATTTCTCGGCACTGGCCGCCGATATACGCGAGCAACGCGTCCAGCGATTCGCCGACGAACAGGCGCACCTGCCCTTCGATCTGGAAACTGGTCCGCTGCTGCGTGCCTGTCTGGTCAAGACCGCGGAGCGCGAGCACTACTTCGTCCTGACCCTGCACCACATCGTCACTGAAGGCTGGGCGATGGATATTTTTGCCCGCGAACTCAGCGCGCTCTACGAAGCATTCATCGATGAGCGCGAGTCGCCGCTGGAACCGCTGCCGGTGCAATACCTCGACTACAGCGTCTGGCAGCGAGACTGGCTGGAAGCCGGCGAGCGTCAGCGCCAACTCGATTACTGGACGGCGCAACTGGGCCGCGAACATCCGCTGCTGGAATTGCCGGGTGATCGTCCGCGTCCGCCGGTGCAAAGCCACCGGGGCGAATTGTTCCGCTTCGACCTGAGCGATGAGCTCGCCGGGCGCGTGCGTGCGTTCAATGCACAAAACGGTCTGACTCTGTTCATGACCATGACGGCCGCGCTGGCGGTGCTGCTTTACCGCTACAGCGGCCAGACCGATTTGCGCATCGGCGCTCCGGTCGCCAACCGCATCCGCCCGGAAAGCGAAGGCCTGATCGGTGCGTTTCTCAATACTCAGGTGCTGCGTTGCCAGCTCGACGGCCAAATGTCGGTCGGCGAGTTGTTCGAGCAGGTTCGCCACACGGTGATCGAAGGGCAGTCCCATCAGGATCTGCCGTTCGATCATTTGGTTGAAGCGTTGCAGCCTCCGCGCAGCGCGGCATACAACCCGCTGTTCCAGGTGATGTGCAACGTCCAGCGCTGGGAATTCCAGCAGACGCGCAGTCTTGCGGGGATGACCGTCGAGTACCTGGTCAACGACGCCCGGGCGACCAAGTTCGACCTCAACCTGGAGGTCACCGACCTCGACCATCGCCTCGGTTGCTGCCTGACCTACAGCACGGACCTGTTCGACGAACCACGCATCGCGCGCATGGCCAAACATTGGCGCAACCTGCTGCAAGCGCTGATCGCCGACCCGCAACAACGCCTCAGCCAATTGCCGCTGCTCGATGCGCAGGAGCAACAACATCTGTTGTCGAGCCTCGGTAAAGAGCCGGGCGAACATCGTCTCGACCAGTGCATCCATCACCTGTTTGCCGAACAAGCCTTGCTGCGCCAAGACGCGCCGGCGCTGACGTTTGCCGGGCAGACCTTGAGCTATGCCGAACTCGACAGCCGCGCCAATCGTCTGGCCTGGGTGCTGCGTGAGCGCGGCGTCGGCCCGCAAGTGCGGGTCGGTCTGGCGCTGGAGCGTTCGCTGGAAATGGTCATTGGCCTGTTGGCGATTCTCAAGGCTGGCGGCGCTTACGTGCCGCTGGATCCGGAATACCCGCTCGATCGCCTGCATTACATGATCGAAGACAGCGGCGTCGGCCTGCTGCTCAGTGACCGCGCGATGTTTGCTGCCCTTGGCGAACTGCCGTCGAACGTGGCGCACTGGTGCCTTGAAGACGACAGCCCTGCACTGGCGAATTACCCGGCCAGCGAGTTGCCGTTTATCAGTTTGCCGCAGCATCAGGCGTACCTGATTTACACCTCCGGCTCCACCGGCAAGCCGAAAGGTGTGGTGGTGTCCCACGGTGAAATCGCCATGCACTGCCAAGCCGTGATTGAGCGTTTCGCGATGCGCCCGGACGACTGCGAACTGCACTTCTACTCGATCAACTTCGATGCCGCCACCGAGCGTCTGCTGGTGCCATTGCTCAGCGGTGCGCACGTGGTATTGCGAGCGCAAGGGCAGTGGGACGCGGAAGAAATCTGCGGGTTGATTCGTACCCATCGCATCAACGTCCTCGGTTTTACCCCGAGCTACGGCAGTCAGTTGGCGCAATGGCTGGCGACGCAAAATGATGTGTTGCCGGTGCGCATGATCATCACTGGCGGCGAAGCCCTGACCGGCGAGCATCTGGCGCGTATCCGCGCGGCGTTCAAACCGAGCGTGTTCTTTAACGCTTATGGGCCGACCGAAACTGTGGTCATGCCGCTGGCGAGTCTCGCCCCTGAAGTGTTGGAAGAGGGGGCCGGCAGCGTGCCGATCGGCAGCGTGATCGGTGCGCGCGTGGCGTACATTCTCGACGCCGATCTGGCGCTGGTGCCGCAAGGCGCGACCGGCGAATTGTTCGTCGGTGGCGCCGGTCTGGCCCAGGCTTATCACGAGCGTCCGGGCATCACGGCCGAGCGTTTTGTCGCCGACCCGTTCGCCACGCAGGGCGGGCGCATGTACCGCACTGGCGACCTGGTGCGCCAGCGCGCTGACGGTCTGGTGGAATACCTCGGACGCATCGACCATCAAGTGAAAATTCGTGGTTTCCGCATCGAACTGGGCGAGATCGAAACCCGTCTGCTCGAACATGCGTCCATCCGCGAAGCCGTGGTGCTCGCGCTGGACGCCCCGAGCGGCAAACAACTGGTCGGTTATCTGGTGACCGACGTCACCGGGCAAGGCGAAGCCGAGCAAGCCGAACTGCGCGAGGCGCTCAAGGCGCACCTCAAATCGCAACTGCCGGATTACATGGTGCCAACGCACTTGATTCTGCTAGCCAGCATGCCGCTGACCGCCAATGGCAAACTCGACCGCCGCGCCTTGCCGGCGCCGGATCCAGAACTCAATCGCCAGCAATACGTGGCGCCGAGCAATGATCTTGAACTGACCCTGGCGCGAATCTGGTGCGAGGTGCTCAACGTTCAGCAGGTCGGCCTCAACGACAACTTCTTCGAATTGGGCGGTGATTCGATTCTGTCGATTCAAGTGGTCAGTCGCGCGCGACAGCAAGGCATTCATTTCAGTCCGCGTGATTTGTTCCAGCACCAGACCGTGCAGACCCTCGCCGCCGTCGCCAGCCGCAGCGAGCAAGTGACGGCCGAGCAAGGTCTAGTGACTGGCGAATCGCGCTTGACGCCGATTCAGCACTGGTTCTTCGACACCGACATTGCCCAGCGTCAGCACTGGAACCAGGCGTTACTGCTGGAACCCACGCACACTCTCGAACCTCGTCGTCTGGAGCAAGCGCTGCTGGCGGTGATCGAACAACATGACGCCTTGCGCTTGCGCTTCACCGAGGCCCAAGGCGAATGGCACGCCACGCATCAACCGGTGAGCGAAGACGCCGTGCTCTGGCAAGTGCGTGTGCCATCGATGGACAAGTGCGTCGCATTGTTTGCCGATGCCCAGCGCAGCCTCGATCTGGAACGCGGCCCGTTGATGCGTGCCTTGCTGGTCGACGGGCCGGATGCTCAGCAACGTCTGTTCATCGCGATCCATCATTTGGTGGTCGACGGCGTGTCGTGGCGCGTGTTGCTCGACGATCTGCAAACCGTGTATCGCCAGATCGACACTGAACAGGCGGTGAAACTGCCGGCGAAAACCAGCGCCTTCAAGGACTGGGCGGCACGCTTGCAGGCCTACGCCGGCAGCGAATCCCTGCGTGAAGAACTGAACTGGTGGCAGACCCAACTGGCCGGGCCAAATGCCGGTCTGCCTTGCGAAAATCCGCAGGGCGGCCAGCAGAACCGCCACGCGCAAACCGTCAGCGTGCGCCTTGATGCCGAGCGCACCCGGCAATTGCTGCAACAGGCGCCAAGCGCCTACCGCACACAGGTCAATGACCTGTTGCTGACCGCATTGGTCCGCGTGTTGTGCCGCTGGAACGGTCAGCCATCGGCGCTGATTCAACTCGAAGGTCACGGTCGCGAAACCCTCTTCGACGAAATTGACCTGACCCGCACCGTCGGCTGGTTCACCAGCGCTTATCCGCTGCGCCTGACCCCGCACAACATCGAAGAGGCCGGCGGGCAGGGCGCTTCGATCAAGGCGATCAAGGAGCAACTGCGCGCTGTGCCACACAAAGGCCTTGGTTACGGCGTGCTGCGTTATCTGGCCGATGACGCCAGTCGCGAGTGCATGGCGGCACTGCCGCACGCGCCGATCACCTTCAACTACCTCGGCCAGTTCGACCAGAGTTTCGGCAGCAATGCGCTGTTCCGTCCGCTGGACGAGCCGGTCGGTGCGGCCCATGATCCGCAAGCACCGTTGCCGAACGAATTGAGCGTCGACAGTCAGGTTTACGGCGGCGAATTGCTGCTGCGCTGGACGTTCAGTGCCGAGCGTTATGAGGTGCAAACCATCAATGATCTGGCCGATGCGTATATTGGCGAATTGCAAAGCCTGATCGAACATTGCCTGCAGGATTCGGCCGGTGGTCTGACGCCGTCGGACTTCCCGCTGGCGCGACTGACTCAGATGCAGCTCGACGCCTTGCCAGTGCCAGCGGCACACATTGAAGACGTCTACCCGCTGACGCCGATGCAGGAAGGCATGCTCCTGCACACCTTGCTCGAACCGGGCACCGGTCTGTATTACATGCAGGATCGCTACCGCATCAACAGTGAGCTTGATCCCGAGCGTTTCGCCCTGGCGTGGCAAGCGGTGGCGGCGCGTCACGAAGCCTTGCGCGCATCGTTCTGCTGGAACGTCGGCGCCGACATGTTGCAAGTGATCCACACGCCGGTGCGCACGCCGATCGAGTACCTCGACTGGAGCAACATCGCCGACGCCGAGCAGGAACCGAAGCTGCAAGCCCTGCTGAAAAGCGAGCGCGAAGCCGGATTCGATCTGCTCAATCAGGCACCGTTCCACCTGCGCCTGATCAAGGTCGGTGAGGCGCGTTACTGGTTCATGATGAGCAACCACCACATTCTCATCGATGCCTGGTGCCGTTCGTTGCTGATGAACGACTTCTTCGAGATTTACACCGCGCTGGGTGAAGGCCGCGAAGCGCAACTGGACGTGCCGCCGCGCTACCGCGACTACATCGGCTGGCTGCAACGCCAGAACCTGGACGAAGCGCGGCAGTGGTGGCAGCAAAACCTGCAAGGTTTCGAACGCACCACGCCGATTCCGAGCGACCGGCCATTCCTGCGCGAACACGCCGGGGACAGCGGTGGCATGGTCGTCGGCGACCGCTACACCCGGCTCAACGTCGAGGATGGCGCCCGTTTGCGTGAACTTGCTCAGGCCCATCAACTGACCATCAACACCTTTGCGCAAGCGGCGTGGGCCTTGGTGCTGCGCCGCTTGAGCGGTGATCGCGACGTGCTGTTCGGCGTCACCGTGGCCGGGCGTCCGGTTGAGATGCCGCAGATGCAACGCACCGTCGGCCTGTTCATCAACAGCATCGCGTTGCGCGTGCAGATGCCGACGGACGATCAGCCGTGCGGCGTGCGTCAGTGGCTGAGCGGTTTGCTCGACAACAACATGCAACTGCGCGAGTACGAATACCTGCCATTGGTGAACATCCAGGAACAGAGCGAGTTGCCGAAAGGCCAGCCGCTGTTCGACAGCCTGTTCGTGTTCGAGAACGCGCCGGTGGAAGTCTCGGTGCTGGATCGTGCGCAAAGCCTCAATGCCACGTCGGATTCCGGCCGCACTCACACCAACTTCCCGTTGACGGCGGTGTGTTACCCGGGCGATGACCTCGGTTTGCACCTGTCTTACGACCAGCGTTATTTCGACGAATCGACCATCGAACGCATGCTCGGCGAATTCAAACGCCTGCTGCTGGCGCTGGTCGACGGGTTCCATGGCGACATGGCCGACTTGCCGCTGCTCGGTGCCGAAGAACAGGATTTCCTGTTGCACGGTTGCAACCAGAGCCAGCACGACTATCCGCTGGAGCACAGCTACGTGGCGCTGTTCGAAGCGCAGGTCGCGGCGCATCCAACGCGTATCGCCGCCAGTTGCCTCGACCGGCAACAGCGCTACGCCGAGCTGAATCAGAGCGCCAACCGACTCGGTCATGCCTTGGTCGCGGCGGGCGTGAAGATGGATCAACCGGTGGCGTTGCTTGCCGAACGTAACCTTGATCTGCTCGGCATGATCATCGGTAGCTTCAAGGCCGGTGCCGGTTACCTGCCGCTGGATCCGGGCCTGCCGAGCCAGCGTCTGCAACGCATTGTCGATCTGAGCCGCACGCCGGTGCTGGTGTGCAGCGAGGCGTGTCGTGAACAGGCGCAAACCCTGCTCGACGAGTTCAGTTGTGCCAATCGTCCGAAACTGTTGGTGTGGGAAGACGTACAGGCGCGTGACGTGTCGGTGGAGAACCCTGGGATCTACAGTGGCCCGGATAATTTGGCCTATGTGATTTACACCTCCGGCTCCACCGGTCTGCCGAAAGGCGTGATGGTCGAACAGCGCGGCATGCTCAACAACCAACTGAGCAAAGTACCGTACCTGAACCTGAGCGATGCCGATGTGATCGCGCAGACCGCGTCGCAAAGCTTCGACATTTCGGTATGGCAGTTCCTCGCGGCGCCGCTGTTCGGCGCGCGGGTGGACATCGTGCCGAACTCCATCGCCCATGATCCGCAGGGTTTGCTGGCACACGTCGAAGCGCAAGGCATCACGGTGCTGGAGAGCGTGCCGTCGCTGATTCAGGGCATGTTGGCTCAGGAGCGTTTGAGCCTCGACGGTCTGCGGTGGATGCTGCCGACCGGCGAAGCGATGCCGCCGGAATTGGCCCATCAATGGCTGCTGCGGTACCCGGACATCGGTCTGGTCAACGCTTACGGCCCGGCGGAGTGTTCGGACGACGTGGCGTTCTTCCGCGTCGACATGGCCTCGACACGCGGCAGTTATTTGCCAATCGGCACGCCGACCGACAACAACTTGCTCTACCTGGTCGATGGCGCGCTGGAACTGGTGCCGTTGGGCGCCGTGGGCGAATTGTGCGTGGCCGGCACTGGTGTCGGTCGCGGTTACGTCAGCGACCCGTTGCGCACCGCGCCGGTCTTCGTGCCGAACCCGTTCGGCGCGCCGGGCGAGCGCCTGTACCGCACCGGTGACCTGGCGCGACGTCGCAGTGACGGCGTGCTGGAATATGTCGGGCGGGTCGATCACCAAGTGAAGATTCGCGGTTACCGCATCGAACCGGGTGAAATCGAGGCGCGTCTTCACGAACAACCGGAAGTCCGCGACGGGGCGGTCGGCGTGCAGGAAGGCGTTAACGGCAAGCATCTGGTCGGCTATCTGGTGGCGGCGGATTCGGCGCTCAATCCGGGTGAGCGTCTGGAGCGGATCAAACAACGTCTGCGCGCCGAATTGCCAGAATACATGGTGCCGCTGCACTGGCTGTGGATGGAGCAACTGCCCCTTAATGCCAACGGAAAACTGGATCGCAAGGCGTTGCCGACGTTGGAAATCGGCCAGATGCAAAGCCAGGATTACCTGGCGCCGCGCAACGAACTGGAACAGACCCTTGTCAGGATCTGGGCCGAGGTGCTGAAGATCGAGCAAGTCGGTGTGCGCGACAATTTCTTCGAACTCGGCGGGCATTCTCTGCTGGCCACGCAAATCGCCTCGCGGGTGCAAAAGGCCCTGCAACGCGACGTACCGTTGCGTGCGATGTTCGAGTGCAGCACGGTGGAAGAACTGGCCGAGTACATCGATGGACTGGCGGCCAGCGACATCACTGAGGAGAAAGTGGATCGGCTGAATGATCTGATGGCGGAGCTGGAGGGGCTTTGATTCTTTAGTGTGTGTTCGGGCCTCATCGCTGGAAGCCAGCTCCCACAGGTATCAGTGTTGTTCACAAAAAGGTGTACAACCGGTGACTGTGGGAGCTGGCTTGCCAGCGATTGCGTCCGCGCCGACGCCACAATAGATCGGTGTACAAACACGTACATTTCTCCGGTTGACGATGGAACGTGTGCAGCTCAGTCTGCCTGTTCCATTTTTTTGCCAAGGAGGTTGACGATGCCCTTTGTCACGATTGACGGACAAGCACTTCATTACATTGATCAAGGCTCGGGCCCTGCGGTGCTGCTCGCCGGCAGTTATCTGTGGGATCAAACCATGTGGGCACCGCAGATCGCCGCGTTGTCGCCACACTATCGGGTGATTGCCCTGGATCTGTGGGGGCATGGCGATTCCGGGCCGATGCCGCAAGGCACGACGTCGCTGGATGACATCGCGCGTCAGGCATTGGCCTTACTCGATCATCTGGACATCGACCGGGTGACGCTGATCGGGCTGTCAGTCGGCGGCATGTGGGGCGCGCGGCTGGCGTTGTCGGCGCCGCAGCGGGTCAACGGTCTGGTGTTGATGGATACCTATCTGGGCGTCGAGCCTGAGCCGACTCGTCAGTATTACTTCTCGCTGTTCAAGCAGATTGAAGAGAGCGGCGCGATTCCTGAACCTTTGCTCGACATCGTTGTGCCGATCTTTTTCCGTCCGGGCATCGATCCGCAATCACCGCTGTATCAGGATTTTCGCGCGAAGCTGGCAGCGCTCCCGTCCGAGCGACTGCGCGAAAGCATCGTGCCGATGGGGCGTATCACGTTTTCCCGGGAAGATTTTTTACCGCGTCTGGGCGAATTGAATGCGCTGACCACCTTGGTGTTGTGTGGCGACCAGGACAAACCGCGTCCACCTGTGGAAGCGCAGGAAATGGCCGGGTTGATCGGTTGTCCGTGTGTGCTGGTGCCGGAGGCGGGGCATATCTCCAATCTGGAGAACCCGGAGTTTGTGACTGAGGTGTTGTCTACGTTTTTGGCTGAGCAACTGTCGCGTCGCTGATGAGAAAAAAGATCGCAGACTGCGGCAGCTACACGGAAATCGATACCTGTAGGAGCTGCCGAAGGCTGCGATCTTTTTACTTTGCTTATTTAGGCCCCAAAATCTTCGCCAGTTTGTCCGCCGTCGGCGCCCCCTGCTGCTGTTGCAGCTCACCCTTGTCGTCCATGTAAAAAATGGCTGGCGTCGCCTGCAAGTCGAGGTCTTCCATCAACTGCATGTTGGCGGCGAGTTTTTTCTGCACGGCTGGCGGAATGTCTTTCAGCGCCTTGAGCGAACTGCCCTTGCCGGCCTTTTCGTGATCGGCCAATGCTTTGGCCGGATCCTTGGCCGCGAGCAATGCGGCGGATTTGCCCGGGCTGTCTTCGCGGATGATGCCGACCATGATGTGACGCAATTGCACTTTGCCGGCGGTGACCCACGGCCTTGCCTGTTCCCAGAACATGTTGCAATACGGGCAATTCGGATCGCTGAACAGGTACACGGTGCGCGGTGCATCCTTGTTGCCGTCCTGAATCCAGTCACTGGCCTCGAACTTGGCCCAGACTTCCTTTGCCATCGGCGCGTAGACCATTTTCTGCAGTGGCTCGCTGCTCAGATCCTTGCCATCGGCATCGTACAGATTGCCCAGCAACACATGTTTGCCGTCGGGCGTCAGGTACAGCGCCATACCCCGATTCTGGTACTGCGCCGCGTAACCGCGCAGGCCGCTGGGTGCGTCGAACTGGCCGACGATTTTCGCGCCTTTGGCTTCAATCTGTTTGATCGCGGCGGGCAATTCTTCAGCCTGAACCGACGGCAGGTGGAGCAGGGCAGTGCCCAGGGTCAGCGTCAGCAGGTGGCGGAGGCGGGGCATGGCAGTTTCCTTGAAGAAGAGGTGGCCGGTGCAACGGTCGGGTTTGGTGTGTCGAAGCTTTCCAGTGCACGGGCCAGACTGGCGTTCGACAACTCGCCCAGGTGGCTGCTGAGCAAACGACCGTCCGGGCTATAGAACAGCGTAGTCGGCACCGCCATGGAACCCACGGCTTGACCCAGACGACCGCTGCGATCAAACAGCACGTTGGACAGGCTCAACCCCTGGGTTTCCAAAAAGGTCGCGACGCTTTGCATGCTCTCGGCCTGATTGACGAACAGGAACGTCAGATCGGGCCGTTGTTTTTGCGCGTTTTCCAGTACGGGCATTTCCCGGCGGCAGGGTGGGCACCAGGTCGCCCAGAGATTGATGACCAGAGGGCCTCCCTGATAATCGCGCAGCTTCACGGTTTCCCCGGCAGCATTGCGTAGGGAAATATCCGGCAGGCGGGTGCCTTGTTCATAAAGACTCACCGATAGCGTTGCCATCAGCCAGAACACCACGCCACTGGCCACACCAAACCCCAGCGGACGGCGCAAACCGGGCCGGCGCCAGCCGCGATACAACGCCGCGAGCAGCAACACCACGACGCCGGGCCAGGCGAGGAAGCCGCCGTCGCGCAGGTCGATGATTTGCCACGGATCATTGCGATAGTGCGCCCAGTACACGATGACGAACGCAACACGCGCCACCAGCATGCCGAGCAGAAACAGGCTGAACAGCGCCGACTCGGGGTTATCGCCACCGCGTTTCGCCACCCGCCAGCCGACGAAGGTCGCCAGCGCCAGGGCACTGATCAGCAGCAAGTGGTTGAGGGCGATGGCAAAGGTGCCGAGGGTAAAAGTCAGCATTAACGAGAATCTCGGGTGGTCGTCCAGCGTTGCAGAAAAGTGTCGGCATCGACTTCGCCAGTGATGCGCTGGCTACGGCGCTCTTCACCGTCGGGGCCGATCCACACGAAACTCGGCGGGCCGGGCACTTTATAACGGCCGAGCAATTCGCGGCTGGCGGCATTGTCGGCGGTGACGTCCAGGCGGAGCAAGCGTACATCGCTCAGCGCCTGCATCACGTGGTCCTTGCCGAACACCTGTTTCTCCATGACTTTGCACGACACGCACCAGTCGGCGTAGTAATCGAGCAATACCCATTGGCCCTGAGCCCGGGCAGTGTCGAGTTCACGTTGCAGGGCCGCTGGATCCTTGATCGTGATGAACGCATCGTGGGCGGTGGTAGTGGCCGATCCGACACGACCTGCGCTATAGACCTGCAATGGTTGATAAGGATCGTCGCTGCCACCGGCCGCGCCGACCACCAGCAGGCCGCCCCATAATCCCAGCAATAACGAACTGGCACCGAACAGCTGGGCCACGCGGCCGAAACCTTCGGACTGTTTCCAGGCGCAGTAAGCGGCGATCAACAGCAATGCGCCGCATAGACTCAGCCACAGCGTCGGCGCCAGCACCGGACGCAGCATTAGCAATGCCGTGGCGAGAAAGAGAAAACCGAACACGCCTTTGAGCAGGTTCATCCACGCGCCGGGTTTGGGCAGGAAACGATTGCCGACGGTGACCAGCAGCAACAGTGGCACGCCAATACCGATGCCGAGGGCGAACAGGATCAACCCGCCGTGCAACGCATTGCCGGTCTGCGCGATGTACAGCAACGCGCCGGCCAGTGGCGCGGTCATGCACGGGCCGACCAGCAAACCGGACAATGCGCCCAGCACGCCGGCGCCGATCAGGCTGCCGCCCTGTCGACTGCGAGAGGCGTGTTCCAGCCGATCGCGCAGGGCCACTGGCAGTTGCAGTTCAAAGAAACCGAACATTGGCAGCGCCAGCAACACGAACACTGCCGCAAACGCGCCCAGCAGCCACGGGTTTTGCAACCAGGCCTGCAAGTTCGCCCCAAGCAGCGCCGCGACCACGCCCATCGCTGCATAAACCAGCGCCATGCAAATCACATAGCTGCTGGCCAATGCGAAGCCGCGTCGCGGGGTGGCGCCGCTGCCGACAATCATTCCGGCAAGAATCGGTAGCATCGGCAACGAGCAAGGCGTGAATGCCAGCAACAAACCCAGGCCGAAGAACGCCAGCAGACTCCAGCCCAGCGCTTGCTGTTGAAGTCCGCTGGCCAGGGCCTGATCCGGTGCCTGCGCGGCGGACGCCACGGGTGCCTGACCGCCCAGATCAATAGCGCGCGTTTGCGGTGGATAGCACAAACCTGCATCAGCGCAGCCCTGATAACTGACTTTGATCTGGCCGCTGGCAGTGGCCGGGATCTTCAATTCAAGCCCCTGGCGATAAACCGGTTGCTCGCCGAAGAACTCGTCACTGTGGGCTTCGCCGGGCGGCAAGGTGGGCGTCTGACCCGGCTGCAAACCGTCGAATTTCATTCGTTTTTGGTACAGGTAGTAACCGTCGGCGATCTGCCAGAACAGTTGTGTTTCGCCCGTTTCCAGACGTTCCGAAGTGAGAACAAACGCATTGTCGACCGGTAGAAAATCTGCCTTTGTCGCGAATGGATCATTGCTGGCGTGGGTGACGCCCGAAACCAGCAATGCAAAAAATAGAAAGAGATGACGCATGAATGAGACCCGATCCTTGTGCAAGTGAGTGCACAGTGGCGGGCGGCGATTAACCAGTGATTAACCATGCCCTGCTTTGGCGCATCTCACCAAGGCAGGGCGCTGTCCAACGGATGCCGGGCTTCAGCCCTGGGACAATTCCGGCCATTTCCCATCGATATTGGCGGGGCCGCCCAGTAGTTTGCTGGTTTGCAAGTTGAACGTCAGATACTGATTCTCGGTGAGAAAGAAGTACCAATGACTGTCTGCGAAGGTCCGGTCATTCTGTGCGGCGGTAATGATGCGATCCTTGTATCGCTCCAGTCCACCTGTGACAGGCGCGACGGTGACCTTTCGCTTGATGTAGTTGTAGGTCAACCACTGACCGTCACGGGTGAGAAACTTGAACAGGAATTTGTAGCCCAGGCGTTGCCACCACGTGCCGCAAACTATTTTGTCAAAGTATGGAAGCAGGGGAGCCCAGATGGAATTCTCAACGTTATAAAACGCCACTACCTTGTCTGCGTCCTGATCATATTTGCACACCGTTGGCACGCCGGCGTTGTAAAAGAACAGCCACGCGATGTCTTCATCCGATGCTAGCCCCTGACCCAGGGAAGTGGTGGTGAAGCCGAAGCGCAGGTTTCTTGCATGGGGTTCAAAGGTGTGCCAATGGTTTTTTACGGTGGCCGGGTAACCCTTCAAGAGTTTTTCTTCACCAATATCGTAGCGCGAGTAGGTATCGGTATCTTTGAAGAAAAAGTAAATGCGGTCAGGGCCCGAACGCCAATCCACGGCGACGAAATTTTTCAATCCAGGCATACGAGTGAGTCCTTTCAATCCACTATCGGGTGTTATGTTGAACCGGTGTAATAGCGATCTGGTTATCGGATTTTTTAATCATTTAGAAGTCCTGGCCAGCTGACATCATCTACTTCGTTGGGGCCGTCGAGCCATTTCGAATCCATGTCGAATCTAAAGTACTGATTGTTGGTGATGAAGATGTAGTAGTAGTTGTCGAACATTGGATAATCATTTTGTACGGCGGTGATCAACCGGTCTTTATAATAGTGGAGCTTTTGCCAATGGGAGCCGATGAGTGACTTCTGTTCCACAGTATTCTTTCTAATGTCCAGGTCGAGATAGTTACCATCGTTCATCAGCACCCTGAACTGTGTCGTCTTGTAATAACGCTTGAGCCACATCACACCGACGATACGGTCGAAATAAGGGCCCAAGAGGCGCCACAGGGTTTGCGACAGGGGCCTTTTATAAACGACATTGTCGTTTGTCTCGCTGTATTTACAGACCATAGGCGTAGTGCCCTGATAGTAAAACAGCCACATGAAATCGGTACCGCCTTCACCCCATTCGATGGCGTCCGTGTGAAATCCAAATTTCAGATCCTTGGCGTGTTGGTCAAAATCACCCCAGCTGCCTTCAACAGAAGCCGGATAATTGGGGCCGACGTAGTTCATACCAAGGGGGAATTTTGAATAAGTGCCTTTGTCCTTGAAGAAGAAATAGAGTCGATCATCGCCTTTCCGCCAATCGACGGCGACGAAGTTTTTCATTGCAGGCATGGTGTTGTTCCTTTTGAAACAGTTAATTTGGATAAGGACTCGCCGGCAGGTCTGCCGTCAAGTCAGCGGTAGATGTCAGTCCCGAAACAAGCCGGGCCAAGCGTTATCGTTGGTTTCGTGAGGCCCCGATAATGTCTCTGTGCTTTTCACAAATTTGAAATATTGGTTGTCGTTGAGGAAGATATAAGAGTAACTGTCGAATGTGGGGTACTCGTCCATCACGGCGGTCATCAGGCGATCTTTGTAGGACGCCAGCTTTGACCAAGGGGAATCCGCGAGGGAACGTACTTGTAACGTTTTTGAATATTCTTCATAAACGAGATAGTTGCCATCGTTCATCAGTAACCCGATTTTTTTGCTGGACGCCGTATCGTCGCTCCACATGACGCCAACAATGCGCTCGAAGTAAGGAAGTAGCGCCGCCCATTTCGATTGCGACAGGGGAAGCCTGGAGATGACCTCATCGGTTTGCTGACTGTACTCGCACACCGACGGCACATTACCTTGATGGTAGAACAGCCATAGTGTGTCAATCCCGCCGTTCCAGCTCGGATTAGTAGTGGTGAACCCAAAGCGCAGCGTTTTAGCCGATTCGTCGAAGCTGCCCCAGTTGCCGGCAACCGATGCCGGGTAATCACTTCCAACTTTGTTGTCGCCTAAATTGAAGCGTGAATAAGTGTCGGTATCTTTGAAGAAGAAGTAAATGCGATCAGGGCCTGTGCGCCAGTCAACAGCGGTGAAGCTTTTAACTTTCATGGTGGTGCTCTTTTGGTTGGTATTTGATTTGCTTGAAATAGGATTATCTAGCGTCGTCGTGTCGGTCTATATATTCGACAAAATTGATCCTAGTACTATTGAGCTTTTTTTAGAATGGTTATTAAGTTCGGGTGTGTTTCAAGTTTAAACTTCATGCTGTTTCAGATCGGTTATAAGTGGATAATCAAAACTATTCTCGATCGGGCTGGTGGGGCCGCGACGACCAAACTTCGATACGTCGAGCTTCTCGCCAGCCGATACGCTTGCCATAATTGCGGCTTAATCCTCATCTGTTTGACTCGCGTTTTTGCTCAGGGAGCTCCCATGCACGTACTGGTTTGCGAAGACGATGAGTTGATCGCCAGCGGCATCGTTGCCGGGCTGACGGCTCAGGGTTTGACCGTTGAGCATGTCGCCAGCGCTTCGAAAGCCCGGGCGATGCTCAAGGTTGCGGAATTCGACGTCATGGTGCTCGATCTCGGTCTGCCCGACGAAGACGGCCTGAAACTGCTGCAGCAGTTGCGCCAGAATGGCCTTGAGATACCGGTGCTGATTCTCACGGCCCGCGATTCGGTCACTGACCGCGTCGACGGATTGCAAGCCGGTGCCGACGATTACCTGCTCAAACCCTTCGACCTGCGCGAGCTTGCTGCACGTCTGCATACGTTGTTGCGCCGAGTGGCCGGGCGCAGCGTCAACCTGATCGAACACGGTGCGTTGACCTACGACCCGAGCAGTCGCGAAACCATGCTGGCGGGCCAGTCGGTGGATCTCTCCCGGCGCGAGCAATCGTTGCTGCAAGCCCTGTTGCATAACCGTGGTCGAGTGCTGTCCACCGAGCAACTGAAAGACAGCGTCTACGGGTTCAATGACGAACTGGAGAGCAACGCCCTCAACGTGCACATCCATCACCTGCGCAGCAAACTCGGCAAAGGCATTGTTGAAACCGTGCGTGGCCTGGGTTATCGCCTTGGGCCGGCCGATGGTGGAGAGCAAGACAAGTGATGAGCCTGCGCCTGCGCCTCAGTCTGACCCTGGGCGCTGCCTTCGCGTTGATCTGGGCGCTGGCGGCGGCCTGGATGCTCAGCGACTTGCGCAACCAGATGATGTTTTCCCTCGACCAGCGCCTGGTCGCCTCGGCGCGCATGGTCGCCGGATTGCTGGAGCAATTGCCGACGCTGCCAAACAAGGGCGAAGGTACGCATTTCAGCGCCGAGCAGCTAAACATTCCAGGTGGCATGGCCTGTCAGGTCAGCTCGTTGCGTGGGGAAATTCTCGCCCGCAGTCACAACAATCCCGAGCAGGCACTGGAAGCCGAGAAAATGGGCTTCCACGATCAAATCATCGACGGAGCGCCGTGGCGCAGTTTCACTCTGGCTCGGGGCGATTTGCGCATCACCACGGCGGATCGGCAGATCGAACGCGAGGCGTTGAACATGTCGATCCTGCTGGCCGCTTCAGTGCCGGTGGGCGTCGCGTTGCTCGGTTGTCTGTGCCTACTGTGGCTGGGCATCGGCCAGGGTTTGGCGCCGCTCAATCGCCTGCGCGAGGCGTTGATGCGGCGCAGTGCCGATTCCCTTGAGCCGTTGCAATTGCAGTCGTTCCCCAGTGAATTGAAACCGTTGCTCGATACTCAGAATCAGCTGTTTCAGCGCATCGGCAAGACCATCGAACGTGAACGGCGGCTGACCGGTGACGCGGCGCATGAACTGCGCAGTCCACTCACGGCAATCAAGACCCACCTGCAAGTGGCGCGCATGACCGAAGGTAGCGCCCGTGATCAATCGCTGGCCCGCGCTGAGGAGGGGGCGGATCGCCTGCATCGCACGCTCGAGCAGTTGCTGTTGCTGGCACGGGTCGAGGGCAGTCTGTCGTTTGACGATGGCGTGCAGTGTGGCGCCGAACAGGTCGCAAAACTGGCGATCCAGGATGCATCCACCGGCGAGAAAGAGCGGATCAAGCTGATATTGCCGGCAACGCTTTCAGCTGCGCCGCTGCAGATGCCGGCGGTGCTTTCGATTGCTGCGTTGCGCAACTTGCTAGATAACGCGTTGCGTCACACGCCCTCGGATTGTGCTGTGGAATTGAGCCTGGAAACCAGCGTTGATCGCGTGCGCTTTATGGTTCGAGATTACGGGCCGGGGATTGCTGCCGAAGATTTGCAGCACCTGACTCAGCGCTTTTGGCGCAATGGTCAGAGCACGGGCTGTGGTCTGGGTCTGGCGATTGTTCAGGCGATTGTTCAGCGCTGTGGGTGTACGTTGCATTTCGACAGTCGGCCGGATGGGTTGCGTGTAGTGCTGACCATGCCGTTGCAACCGGATCCACGTTGATAGGGTACCCGTGACGGATTCCCATGGAGGAGGTGCCGAAGGCTGCGATCTTTTGATCTTGTCTTTTAAAGTCAAAAGATCGCATCGTGCCGCAGCTCCCACACGAAACTGTTTCATCACATCAAATGTAACTTCTGGGCGTTAGCCATCTGCGCCCAACGGCGGTATCGTCCCGGCAGCCTTGACTCAATGGAATGAGGAAACAGCGCCATGGATGCACCCGTCTATCTTCACCCGGCCACCCTGGCCGACGCCGGTATCATCAGTCGCATTGTCGAGCGTTCGATTCGCGTCGGCTGTGCGCTTGATCATCGAAACGATCCGTACCTCGTGACTTCATGGGTTGACCAGCGGTCGGCCGACCGCATCTGCGCCTGGCTTGCCGACTCTCGACATTATCTGAACATCGCCCTGCTGCAGGACAAACCCGTGGGTGCGGGCATGGCGATGGTCGGCGGCGACATCGCGTTCTGTCATGTGCAACCGGAATGGTTTCGACGGGGAGTGGGAAGGGCGGTGATGGCGGATCTGGAAGGTTGGTTGAGCATGCATGGATCGATCCGCTCCTGCCTCGACAGCACTCGCACTGGCGAAGCGTTTTATCGTCGTCTTGGCTATCGAGATTCGACGCTGCCGACCCTGCGCAACGGCCCGCACGCCCTGCCCATGCACAAGGGCCTGGCATCGTGAGACCGCCAAGTCGATCAAGCGTCTAAATCCTCGGCACGCTGATGCGTTTCCAGAACAGGAAAACCTGCGTGTGCGCTTCGTATCCGAAGCGCACACCGTCCAGGCAAACAGTTTTGGTCACCATCCATCACGTATTGAGGGGTCGAGAGATGTCAGTCGCCACCAGCCTTATCGAAGCGTCGTCGGCACGGGTCGTCTCCGCGCCTGCCGAAACGCTTTACCAGTTCAATGAATCGCCCTTGCTGGCGCGTCAAAGTCTTCAAGAGTCCAATGCTCGCAGCTATCCGCGACGCATTCCGCTGGCGCTCAAGCGGGCCAAGGGTTTGTACGTCGAGGATGTCGAAGGGCGCACCTTCATCGACTGCCTGGCCGGTGCCGGCACGCTCGCGTTGGGGCATAACCACCCGGTGGTGATCGAGGCGATCCAACAAGTGCTCGCCGATGAATTGCCCCTGCACACGCTTGATTTGACGACCCCGGTGAAGGATCAATTCGTCCAGGATTTGTTTGGCCTCCTACCCACGGAACTGGCGGCAGAAGCGAAGATCCAGTTCTGCGGCCCGACCGGCACCGACGCCGTGGAAGCTGCATTGAAACTGGTGCGTACCGCCACCGGCCGCAGCACCGTGCTGTCGTTTTCCGGCGGTTATCACGGCATGAGCCAGGGGGCGTTGAGTCTGATGGGCAGTCTGGGGCCGAAAAAGCCACTCGGTGCATTGCTCAGCAACGGCGTGCAGTTCATGCCGTTCCCGTATGACTACCGTTGCCCGTTCGGCCTCGGCGGCGCTGCGGGGGTAAAAGCCAACCTGAGTTACCTGCAAACTCTGCTTTCCGATCCTGAAGCGGGCGTGCAATTGCCGGCGGCCGTGATCGTCGAAGCGGTGCAGGGCGAGGGCGGGGTCATTCCGGCGGACATCGAGTGGTTGCGCGGCTTACGTCGTATCACCGAGAAGGCTGGCGTAGCGCTGATCGTCGATGAAGTCCAGAGTGGTTTCGGCCGCACCGGCAAGATGTTCGCCTTCGAGCACGCCGGGATCATCCCGGACGTGGTGGTGTTGTCGAAGGCCATCGGCGGCAGCCTGCCGCTGGCGGTGGTGGTCTATCGCGAATGGCTCGACACGTGGCAACCGGGCGCCCACGCCGGCACGTTCCGGGGTAACCAGATGGCGATGGCTGCCGGCTCGGCGGTGATGCGTTATCTGGTCGAACACAAGGTCTGCGAACACGCGACTGCCATGGGCGAGCGCCTGAGCGAACACCTGCACAGCCTGCAACGGGAATTCCCGCAGCTGGGGGATGTTCGTGGTCGCGGGCTGATGCTCGGCGTGGAGTTGGTCGACCCGGCGGGTGCGCCGGATGCCCTCGGTCATCCGCCGGCCTTTGCTCGTCTGGCGCCGCTGGTGCAGCGAGAGTGCCTCAAGCGCGGTTTGATTCTGGAATTGGGCGGACGTCACGGCGCCGTGGTGAGGTTCCTGCCGCCGCTGGTGATCACCGGCGCCGAAATCGACCGTGTCGCCGAGATCTTCGGCCGGGCGCTGAGCGCGGCAACGGCTTCGCTGTAAATTTTTCAGCGCGCCGAACGTTCTTTCTACATACCCGGCTGCGCCTGCTGCGCGGCCCACCCATACAGCGATGGAGAAACAGCATGACTTCAGTTTTCGACCGCGAGGACATCCTCTTTCAGGTCGTGGTCAACCACGAAGAGCAGTACTCGATCTGGCCCGACTACAAAGCCGTGCCGCAAGGTTGGCGCACCGTTGGCAAAAGCGGCCTGAAGAAGGAATGCCTGGCCTACATCGAGGAAACCTGGACTGACATGCGCCCACTGAGCCTGCGCCAGAAGATGGACGGGCAGGCTGCCACTCAGTAAGCGCGTGGCCAAAAAGAAACCCGCTGAACCGGTGACGGTCAGCGGGTTTTTTGTTGTATCGGGAACGCTCAAAAGATCGCAGCCTGCGGCAGTTCCTACAGGGATCCGTGCAGGCGTTGCCGCAGGCTGCGATCTTTTGATGTCAGGCCGAAGGCCCGCCTTTCAAACCCTTGAGCACCTGATCGACATTCCCTTCCAGCTCGGCCACCGGATCCGCCGCATCGGTGCTCAACACCACCAGACGGCTACCCGATTCACTGATCGCGGCTTTCACCGCGTCCGAGGGCTGACGATGATGCAACACCACCGCCACGTCATTGTCCTTGAGCATTGCAGTCATTTTTTGCAGATCGTCGGGCGTCCACTCGGCATCCGGTCGCGCATCCTGGCCAATCAATTCCAGATTGAGCCCGCCGATCAGGTAACCAAAGTGATCGCTCAAGCTCATCACACTGAGATTGTCAGCCTCGGCCAGACGCGCCTCACTGTCGGCACTGAGTTTCAGCAAGCGCTGCTTCAATGTCGCCAGGTTGGCCTCGATCTTCGGCTTCGCTGCCGGCGCCAAGCGCACCAGATCCGCCGCCATCACGTCAGCCATGCGCCCCATGTTGTTGCTCGCCAGCCATGGTTGGCTGTTTAGGCCATCGACTTTCAGATCGGGCTGTACGGCGATGCCGGGCAGGGCGCCATCCACCGGACGCGCGGCGTCGACTTCGACGATGCGAATGTTGCTGCGCCGCGCCATCGGGTACAGCGGATCATCAGCCCACAGCGAGCGCACCCCGATCACCGCGTCGGCGTCGGTTGCCAGTTTGCTCAGGGCCGGCGCGCCACGACCGGTGAAGTAAGCGGTCTGACGACTGCCCGGCAGGTTCGCCGGGGCGGCGCGTTCGAGGCTGACATCCGTGCCTTTGAGCAGTACTTCACCGAGGCCGTACGTGATCGGCAACGAGGCCAGCACTCGCAGCGGTTTGGCATTCTCGGCCGCTATCAATGGGCTGGAAAACACGCCGCACAGGGCTATGGCCAGAGTCAGTTGTCGCAGTGAAAAAGACATTTATCCGAGATTCCCTTTCAGGCTGGGGACGACGCCGCGTGCAATGGCGGCGAGGGCGAAGGCGATACCGGCAACCAGAATGATCGCGGCGCCGGACGGAATCGGCAGGTCGAACACAATCGGCGCGAGAATCCCGCACAGGGTGCTCACCGTGGCGATCAGCACCGAACACCAGAAAAAACCTTTGAGCGACTGGCTGAGCAAGCGTGCAGCGGCCGCCGGAATCACCAGCAGCGCGCCGACCAGGATCGCACCGATGACTTTCACTGCCGCGACGGTGATCAGCGTCACCAGAATCACGAACAGGTAGTCCAGGGTCTTCACCGCAACGCCGCGCACCGCCGCCAGTTGCGGGTTGAAACTGGCGAGCATGATGCGGTTGTACAGCGGCAGCGCCAGGGCCATGACCAGCGAACCGACGATGGCGAGTACCAGCAAATCGTTGCCGTTGACCGTCAGCACCGAGCCGAACAGCACGTTTTCGAGGATGTGCACATTGATCTTGCCGGCGAGGATCAGTAACAGGCTCGCGCCGAGTGCCAGCGACACCGACAAAAACACGCCAATCAATGTGTCCGGCGCCAGGCCGGTGCGGTTACGCAAATAGTTGAGCAGAATGCCGAACAACAGGCAGTACCCGAACAGGCTGCCGTAAGGCCCGGTGTAGGGTTCGCCGAGCAGAATGCCGACGGCTACACCGGTCAGCGCCGCGTGACCCACCGCCTCGGAAAAAAATGCGAAGCGCTTGACCACCACCAATGTGCCGAGGCCGCCGAGTACCGGGCCGATCAACAGGCCGGCGAGCAGGGCGTTGACGACAAATCCGTAGGCGAGGGCTTCCGGCAGATAACCGGAGGAGGCCCAGCCTTGCACCATCAAACGGAAAGCTTCGTAACTCATTAGGCAGCGCTCCGTGGATGGGTTGAAAACAGCGTTAGCAGACGTTCAGGCGTCAACGCCTCTTGCGGCGTAGCATCGAACAGCACTCGGCGATTGAGGCCGGTGACGCGATTGGCCAGACGCTTCACCGCTTCCAGATCGTGCTCAATCCACAGCACCGTGATGCCCGTCGCGCGCCAGTCACCGAGCAAGCGTTCGAACACCTGGATTCCTGCTTCGTCGAGGGCGGACATCGGTTCGTCCAGCACCAATAATTGCGGCGCCGGAATCAAGCCTTGAGCGAGCAACACCCGCTGACGTTCGCCACCGGACAAGGCGCCCATCCGACGCTTGCGCTTGTCCTGCATGCCGACCCGTTCCAGCGCCTCGCCAATGGCAGCGGCGTAATGTTTGCTCAAACCGAGGAACGCCGGGCGACGCTGACACATCGCCGCCATGAAATCGTCGACGGTCATGGGCAAGCCGCGATCGAACTCAAGGGCCTGGGGCACGTAGCCGATGGTGCCGGGTTCGCCGGGCCACGCCAGGCTCAGTCGACCCTGATGGGGCATCTGGCCGAGCAAGGTCTTGATCAGCGAACTTTTGCCGCCGCCGTTCGGCCCGACCAGCGCATGCACCGTGCCGGGCTGCACTTGAAAGCTGACATTGTCGAGAATCGTCGTGCGTCCCAGCGTCAGGCAAACCTCCGCAAACTCCAGCGTCGGCCCCGAGACCTGTAGGAGTGAGTCTGCTCGCGATTGCGATTGTTCATTCAGTATTGATGTCGACTGGCTAGACGCCTTCGCGAGCAGGCTCGCTCCTACAGGGGATTGGTTTGCGATGGTTTCTTTGGCAGTCATGCGCCGGACTCCTGAATCGCCCGCACCACGGTGTTGAGGTTGCCGGTCATTTCCTTTTCGTATTTGTCGGCGGTGTATTCGCCGTAGGAAATGTGCGAGAGCGGGTACAGCTCCACGCCCGACTCACGCTGAATGGTATCGACGTAGCTGGAGGGAAAGTCCATCTCAGAAAAGATCACTTTCACGTCGAGTTCACGCAATTGATCGATGGTTTTTTTCAACTGGCTCGGGCTCGGTTCGATGCCGTGAGCCGGTTCGACCACGGCCGTCACTTCCAGACCGAACTCGCGCAGCAAATAGTCGTAGGCCGCGTGTACGGTGGCCACGCGCAGCTCGGCGTTCGGTGCCTGGGTCAGTTTCGCCAAGGCATCGGCGCGCATTTTCCGCAGACGTTTACCGTAGGCGCGGGCGTTCTGGGTGTAGGTCTTGGCGTTGTCCGGGTCGAGCTTGCCCAACTCCCGGGCGATGTTGTTGACCTGGGCAATCGAGGCACTGATTGACAGGAACGTGTGCGGGTTCACCACTTTGCCGGCACCGCGCGCAGCGATCCCGGTGGCGGCCAGCAAGGGCACGTTTTCGTTGGCTTCGATGGTTTTGATGTTCGGCGTTTCGCTGGCGGCGATCATGCGGTCGGCGAAATCGTCATGGCCGACACCGTTGAGCACGACCACGTCCAGTCCGCTGATGCGTTTGATGTCTTCGGCGCGGGGCTCGTAGGCGTGCGGGTTGAAACCGGCGGGAATCAGCGGCACCACGTCGGCCTTGTCGCCGACGATGTTCGCCACGTAGCTGTAATAAGGGTGCAGGGTGATGCCGATGCGCAGGCGCTTGGTTTGATCGGCGCTGGCCATCGGGCTCAGCAGGCAGGCGCACAGGCCAACCAGCAGCAGACGCAGAAACGGACGACGTTGAGATGAAATAGACATGGGAAAGCGGTCTTCTCTCGAATGAAGGCGAAGGTTCAGTGCCGATGTTCGCGGGTAACCCCGGCATCGAATTGCGCGACGATCTGTTTCCAGCCAGCCCCGGAGAGGGCGGCATCTGTTTGATCGGTCGGTGCCTGAAGGTCATTGCTGCGATTGAGCCAGATGTCCGGTGCGTCACCGGTTGCAGAGAGGCGCATCAGAAACGAACCGGCCACGTCAGGTGTCTGGCTGTGGCCGAAGTAAGCGGTGTCGGCCAACAGTTGCCAGACATGACCGCCACGGCTGACCGAACTGGCGTCCTGGGCAAATGGCGCAAACCCTTCGTCCGCCAGATTTTTCGGCGTGGGCAGAGCCTGCTGTTCTTCGCGCAGCAGATGAATTTCATCGAGTGTCACGCGCAGGTCAGCGTAGATGCCTTGCTCGGCGGCGCTGAGGTCGCGGCGGGCATCGAACTGGTTGCCGGCGACCGGCTCCGGCTCGTGAGACTCGCCGCGCCAGGCAACGATCGATGCGGCCACCGCGAGAATCAGCAGGCACAACAGCAACACGTTAAGGGTTTCATGGCCGGCACCGGCCGGGCGGACAACTTGTGTGGTAGGCGTAGTCATGGGGCCTGGATATCCGCCTGGTCGATTTCGACGACATGGCCCGGGCCCGCATCGAACAGCACATAGAACTCGGCACCGGGTTTCTTGAACGTCAGGGTCGAGTCGGTGCCGAGCTTGCCGGGCACCAGAATGGTTTCGTCGTAGCCCACTACGTCGAGGGTCACACCGGGTGCGCCGCTGCCGTCGGAAAATCCGCCTTTACATTGGATCTGCTCGTCGTCGATGGCTTTGCATTCGCACATCGGGTTGTGGGCGAAGGCGCTGGCGCTGAAGCCGGCGCACAGCACCAGCATCGCGGCTTTGAGGCGAGCGCTTTGAATGAGACTCATGGTTTGGCTCCTTGTTGGTTCAGCCAGGCGATGGTCGCAGGAGACGCCTGGCTCAGCGGAATAGAGGCTTGGTGCATGCTGCCGTCCCAGCCTTCCATGGTGATCCACAGTTCGGCATCGGCTTTGGTTTTTTCCGGCACCGGCATTGCGGTGCCCATGCGGTACGGCGTGCCGAAGAAGATCGAACCGGCGGCGCGCAGGCTGCGCGGTTTGCCGATGCGCAGGTAGGTGGCTTTGACCTGGTCGATGCAGGCATCACACAGCGCAGCGTTGAAACCTTTCAGGTAACCGGCCGGGCCGTCCTGACGCGGTGCATCGTTGCGCAACTCGGCCAGGCGCAGGCTCCACGGGCCGACCTGGACTTCACCGATTTCCCGCTCACCCAAACCGCTGTCACCGCGAAACAGCGCCGCATCGGCGAAGTATTTGGGCATGAACCCCAGCGGGATCAACAGCAGCAGCACGTTGATGTGGAAGCGCCATTTGCGCCAGAGCTGGCTCAGTCGTGAAGGTTGCGATGCAGTCGTCGAATTGCTCACAGGTTGGCCTCCGAAGTTTCACGGCTCAGCACCGGTTGTGCCTTGATACGGCTTTTCTTGTCCTCGCGTTTGAGTGCGTTGGCGGTGGCCAGTGCGGTGCGTTTGGTCCAGATCAGCAGGCCACTGAGCACCATCATGCTCAGCAGCAGACCGAAAAAGAACCAGATCAACTTGATCCACAATCCGCCAAAATCGCCGGTGTGCAACGGGCGCATGGACTCGGTGACGAACTCCAGCGAAGTGCGGTCGCTCAGCACGCGGGTTGCTGCCAGCTCACCGGTGTAAGGGTTGAGCGTGGCGCTTTGGAACATCAGTGGATACCAGCCGCGGCCCCGGATATCCAAGTGACTGTAAGCATTGCCGGGCAGGCTGATATTGCTGGCTTCCAGCCCCGGAATTTTTTCCTGCGCGATTTCAATCGCCCTATCCAGGCTGATTCGCGGCGTCGGGCTGCCGTCTGCCGACAGCGGCACGCTTTCACGGCTCATGCTGGCGATGACGGGTTCGCTGGAAATGGAAATCTGATTGTCGAACAACGCCGCTTCGATGAGGAACCAGGTACCGGTGATTGAAATGACGGCAATGAACCAGATCGACCAGATACCGCTCAGTCGGTGAAAGTCACCCCAGAAGATACGGGCGCCATGACGAATGCGCAGGGTCGGGCGGAAAAAGCCCTTCCAGAATCGCTTGTAGACCACCAGGCCGGTGATCAACGACACCAGCAGCGGCAAACCGAGCGCCGACACCAGGTACCAGCCCCAACTGAAACCGTTGGTGAACGGTACCAGCCACCATCCGTGCAAGGCACGGGTGAACTGCTGGAAGTTGAATTCCGGGGCAATGCCCTGGATGACCCCGGTATATGGATTGACGTAAACCGTCAGCGACCGTCCGTCCGGGTAACTGACCTGTGCATTGAGGGCAAAGTGAGATTCGTCCGGGCGGCTGATGCGTTGCACCAGGGTTTGCGGCTCGGCTTTGTTCATTGCGGCAATGATCTGGTCATAGCTGAGACGCGGAGCATCATCGGAAGGCTGCGAGGCCCTCATCTGCGGATTGGCCAGCCAGACGATTTCCTGGCTGACTACCGCGAGCGTGCCGGTCACACAGACGATCAGTACAAAGAACCAGATCGGCAATGCCAGCCAGCTATGCACCAGGAACCACAGTTTGGAGCGGGATTTCTTCGACATGATGGGTGTCTTGATTCAGTGGAAAGGGACGGTGCTACGGGCTTCGCAGCACGGAGTTCCCAGGGAAATCCAGTCGTGGCTTTTGCCGACGCGAATGGATCGCATCTCTATATGACGGATGAGAATGAGAATTCCTGACTGAAGATATGAAAGCAAATGTTTCGCAATTAGCAAATGTTTCAGGAATGTAGAAATGAGCGTGCTTGCCAGGTTGCCATCTCACAGCCTCCCGACACCCGGCAGGAATGTCAGCGCAAGAAATCCAGTACTTCAGCGAGCAACTGATCGGGGACTTCTTCAGCCAGATAATGACCGGCCGGCAGTGCCCTGCCGCGTACATCCCTAGCGACCTGTTGCCATTCCCTGAGCGGATCGAAACAGCGTCCGACCGTACCTTCGGCGCCCCACAGCGCCAGCAATGGCAGCGTCAATCGGTGGCCGGCATCGAGGTCGGCACGATCGTGTTTCAGATCGATCCCGGCGCTGGCGCGGTAGTCTTCACAGATCCCGCGTGCGCTCCCCGGTTGCTTAAGGCAGCGCAGGTATTCGGCGAAGGCTTCGGCAGAGAAGGGTTTGAGGCCGGCACTGCGACTGCCCATCACACTGCGCAAGTACGCTTCGGGATCGGCTTCGATGAGAGTTTCCGGTAACGGTGCCGGGCGGATCAGGAAAAACCAGTGCCAGTAGGCGCGGGCAAACGCTTCGTTGGTCTGGGCGTACATTGACAGTGTCGGGGCGATATCCAGCAAAACCATTCGCTGAACGACGGCCGGGTGATCGAGAGCCAGGCGATGGGCAACCCGGGCGCCACGGTCGTGGGCGAGCACGGAGAAACGTTCCAGGCCCAGGTTTTTCATCAGTTCGACGTTATCCCGAGCCATTTCGCGTTTGGAGTAATTGATGTGCCGGTCATCGGCCGATGGACGGCTACTGTCGCCATAGCCGCGCAGGTCAGCGGCAACTACGGTGAAATACCGGGCCAGTTGTTCGGCGACTTTGTGCCAGATCACGTGGGTTTGCGGGTGTCCGTGCAACAGCAATAACCCCGGCCCGCTGCCGCCCATTCGATAGGCAATGTCGACACCGTTGACATGGCGCTGGTCTTTTTGAAATCCGGCAAACATCGGGCTGATCCTTGTTCAGGGGGCTTTTGGGCTGCATCGTCTAATCGAATGGCTCGCGGAGGAATCGACGATGTATACGACACGAACCTACAAGAGCCGGGCTTGCCCGCGAAGCGGTCGTTACGTTCACAAAAACGTTCAACCCTGTTGAAACATCTCCTTCGCCCGCTGCTCAACTTCCTCCTGAGTCAGATTCTCCTTGCGCGTCGCCAGAAACCAGAGGTGGCCATAGGGATCCTTCAACGTGCCACTGCGATCACCATAAAACTGATCCTTCACCTCAGACACCGAAGTCGCCCCGGCATCTATTGCGCGTTGAAACGATTTGTCGACATCGGTCACATACAGGTGCAATCCGACCGATACCGCACGGTCCGGGTTGCTCAGCGGCCCTTGGTCGCACGGCGAGCCGAGCATGATCGCGCTGTCGCCAATGCGCAGCTCCGCGTGGCCGATACCGCCGTCGGGCATGCTCAAGCGCATGACCTCGGTGGCGCCGAACGCTTTCTTGTAGAAATCGATGGCCTCGGCAGCCTTCTGAATGCCGAGGTAGGGGGTAATGCTGTGATACCCCTCGGGGATGGGTTTGACGCTCATGACGTTCTCCCTGTTTCTTTTTCTGAAAAAGTCTCCGCCGGTTGTCCGGTCGATTGACTATAGAACCGTCTTGCGCCCGGGGCGTGATGCGCGACGAGCAGCGACTTGCGGGCGGTCTCAGCTGCGCACCTGCAAAGACTGGTATGCGATTGGTTCTGGTGCGTCGAGATGGACTCCAGCAGATCGTGCAAAGGGCCATTTTGAGAATAAGCAGTCCTTGGTCATGAATTCCGATAGCTACTATTGAAAGCGTTGATTTCTGCCGAAGAGTGCCCGGGCGTAGCCTTTGTCCATCGACCCACATTGCTCGCCAGGACGCTCCCATGAATCACTCACTGACCGTTGTTTTAATGCTCGCCATCTCCGTACTCGCCGGTTGCGCGAGTCATGTGTCTCCCGAATTGCGTCCCTACACCGCTGAGGAGACCCGTGAATTGGCCCTTGAGGCGTTGGGCCGTCGCGGCTTGTCTTTCGATGAATACCACGCTCAACGAGCCAAATTACTCGGCGAGCCGCAACGCAAAACATTCGGTTTCGACAATCAGGGCGAAATGAGTGCCGAGCGCGCGGTACAGCTGCACGGCCGTCCGAGTTGAGCCCCAACTGTACTGCCGCAAGTTTCTTCCAACTGTCCGTGTGCTAGCGAGATGGCGTGCGATAGGGTCAACACATTGAATGACCCTGCCAGGACTGCCCTCCATGACCCTTTCGCTTGACCTGCTAATGGGCTTTGCCCTGTTTGCGCTTGTTACCTCAATCACGCCGGGACCGAATAACACGATGTTATTGGCGTCGGGCGTGAATTTCGGTTTCAGCCGCACCATTCCTCACATGCTTGGCATCACCTGCGGGTTCTTCGTGTTGGTGGTGGCGGTGGGCCTTGGATTGGGTGCGGTGTTTCAAGCGTATCCATTGCTCTACACGTTGCTGCGTTATGCAGGCGCGGCGTATTTGCTGTTTCTGGCCTGGAAAATCGCCCACTCAGGGCCGGTCGGCGATAACGAGAACAGCGAGGCCAAGCCGATCAGTTATCTCGGCGCCGCTGCTTTCCAATGGGTCAATCCCAAGGCGTGGATCATGGCCATTGGCGCCATCAGCACGTACACGCCGATGCAGGGCTATTTCACCAACGTGGTGGTGATTGCAGCGGTGTTTGCCATCATTAACCTGCCGAGTGTTGGCGTCTGGGCGGCGTGCGGAACATTGTTGCGCAATGTGTTGAAGGATCGCCGCTGGTTGCGCGTGTTCAATTGGGGCATGGCGGCGTTGCTGGTGATTTCGCTGTATCCACTGTTGCTGGAAAACATCCGCTGACGCATCGCTTCAACCGTTGGCCTGATGCCTGTTAAGCTCGGTTTCAGGAGCGTTCCTACGCACTTTTAAATGAAGCCCTACTTCTTTAACGGCATCCGATCGGGTATTGATGACGTTCTGCAAACACGACGCGGCTCACAAAGCTGCGTTTCGTCGTTTGCCGAGACGCGCTTCCTGATCCCGGAACACGCTCTGCGAGTCCTTTATGAATAAACGTGCATTGTATTTCGACTACGCCGCCACCACTCCGGTCGACGAGCGGGTCATCCAGGTGATGGTCGATTGCCTGGGGTTCAACGGTAATTTCGGTAACCCGGCTTCAAGCTCCCATGTCTTCGGCCAAAAAGCCCGGCAATCGGTCGAGCTGGCCCGGCGCCAGGTCGCCCATTTGGTCGGCGCGCAAACCGAGCAGATCGTCTGGACCTCCGGCGCCACGGAATCCAACAACCTTGCCCTCAAAGGCGTGTCCCAGGCGCGCGCGGTGTCGGGCGGCCACATCATCACCAGTCAAATCGAACACAAAGCGATTCTCGACACTGCTCGGCAATTGCAGGACGCAGGCGTCGCGGTGACGTATCTGGTGCCGGACGTCGATGGTCTGATTACGCCGCAAGCGGTCAGCGAAGCTCTGCGCGACGACACCTTTCTGGTCTCGCTGATGCTGGTCAACAACGAACTCGGCACCGTTAACGACATCCGTGCCATCGGCGAAGTGGTGCGCAGTCGCGGCGCACTGTTCCATGTCGATGCCGCCCAGGGTGCCGGTAAAGTCGCGATCAATCTGGCCGAGTGGCCAGTGGATCTGATGTCGTTCTCCGCCCACAAACTCTACGGCCCCAAGGGCATCGGCGCGCTGTATGTCGGCCCGGGTGCGCAACAGCGTTTGCAGGCGCAGATTCACGGTGGCGGACACGAGGGCGGATTGCGCTCCGGCACATTGGCGACGCATCAAATCGCAGGTATGGGTGCGGCATTCGCCTTGGCTGGCGCGGCATTCGATGAGGAGAAAAGCACCATCGTCCGGTTGCGCGAGCGTTTGCTTGAGCAGTTGCTCAGCCTGCCCGGCGTACGCCTGAACGGCAGCGCCACCCAGCGCATTCCGCACACCCTGAGCCTGACGTTCGGCGAAGGTGAGTTCAACAGTGCGGCGTTGAGCCATTCCATCGCATTTTCTGCGACCTCGGCCTGTAATTCCGCGAGCAATACGCCTTCTCACGTTTTGCTGGCGCTGGGGCATGATGCCCGGCTGGCCGGACGTACCATCCGCTTGAGTCTCGGCCGCTTTACCACCGCCGAAGATATCGACGAAGCCGTTAAGTTGATTAAAACCGCCTGCGCCAGTGCTCCGGCATTCTGGGCGACAGGGCTCTGATAAATGCACCGACAATGATCGGCCGCGAACAATAATGACCAAGTGGTTAGCAGGAGACATGATGAGTACGCAGTCTTTGACCGAAGGAACGGTTCCCCAGCGCCTGGCGCACACCCGCGAACTGATGCGTCGCGAAGGCATCCATGCACTGTTGGTTCCGTCCGCCGACCCGCACCTTTCGGAATATCTGCCGGGTTACTGGCAGGGCCGGCAATGGCTGTCCGGTTTTTACGGTTCGGTCGGGACGTTGATTGTCACCGCAGATTTCGCCGGTGTCTGGGCCGACAGCCGCTACTGGGAACAAGCGACCAAAGAACTCAACGGCAGCGGTATCGAACTGGTCAAGCTGCAACCGGGTCAGCCGAGTCCGCTGGACTGGCTCGCCGAGCAAACGCCGGAAGGCGGCGTCGTGGCCGTTGATGGCGCAGTAATGGCCGTGGCATCGGCGCGCACGTTGGCTAGCAAGCTTGAAGCGCGAGGCGCTCGTTTGCGTACTGATTTCGATCTGCTCGATGAAGTCTGGAGTGATCGTCCGAGCCTCCCAACCGCATCGATATATGCGCATCTGCCGCCGCAGGCGACGGTCAGCCGCAGCGAAAAGCTCGCCAAGCTGCGTGAAACGTTGCAGGCGCGTGGCGCCGACTGGCATTTCATCGCCACACTGGACGACATCGCTTGGCTGTTTAACCTGCGCGGCGGCGATGTGTCGTTTAACCCGGTGTTTGTGTCGTTTGCGTTGATTGGTCACCAGCAAGCGACGCTGTTCGTGGCGTTGAGCAAGATTGATGCGTCACTGCGCGCCACGCTGGAACAGGACGGCGTCACATTGCGTGACTACAGCGAAGTCGCCGATGCATTAAGGGCGATTCCTGGCGGCGCGAGCCTGTTGGTCGATCCGGCGCGGGTCACCACCGGTTTAATGGATCACCTCGACAGCAACGTCAAACTGGTCGAAGGCTTGAACCCGACCACGCTGGCCAAATCGCAAAAAAGCCTTGCCGACGCTGAACACATCCGCAAGGCAATGGAGCAGGACGGCGCGGCGCTGTGCGAGTTCTTCGCCTGGCTGGAATCGGCTTGGGGTCGCGAGCGCATTACCGAGCTGACCATCGACGAAAAACTGACGGCAGCCCGCGAGCGGCGTCCGGATTATGTTTCGCTGAGCTTCAATACCATTGCCGCGTTCAACGCCAACGGCGCGATGCCGCACTATCACGCCACGGAAGAAGAACATGCGGTGATCGAGGGGGATGGCTTGCTGTTGATCGACTCTGGCGGTCAATACCTGGGCGGCACCACTGATATCACGCGCATGGTGCCGGTCGGTACGCCAAGCGCTGAACAGAAGCGCGATTGCACCCGTGTGCTTAAAGGCGTGATTGCGCTGTCTCGTGCGCACTTTCCCAAGGGGATTCTCTCGCCGTTGCTGGATGCCATCGCTCGTGCACCGATCTGGGCCGATAACGTCGATTATGGTCACGGCACCGGGCACGGTGTCGGCTACTTCCTCAATGTGCACGAAGGCCCGCAGGTGATTGCCTACCAGGCCGTGCCGGCGCCGCAAACGGCCATGCAGCCGGGCATGATCACGTCCATCGAACCGGGCACCTACCGTCCGGGTCGCTGGGGTGTGCGAATCGAAAACCTGGCGTTGAACTGCGAGGCTGGCGGCGGCGAGTTCGGCGAGTTTCTCAAGTTCGAAACGTTGACGTTGTGCCCGATCGATACCCGTTGCCTCGAGCCATCCTTACTCAGCCTGGAAGAAAAACAATGGTTCAACGCCTATCACGCGCAAGTGCGTGAGCGCCTGAGCCCGCTGCTCGACGGCGCGGCGCTGGACTGGCTGAATACCCGCACGGCGGCTATCTGACCGCTTGTCCTTCAGGCGCTGCTACTAGCGCCTGAAGGACGCAGGGCTTGCTCGACAAAGTCGAGACGATCCTGGCCGAAGTACAACTGGTTGTCGACGAACATGCTCGGCGCACCGAAAACGCCCCGCTTGATGGCGGCTTCAGTGTTTTCTTTGAGTGTTGCCTTAACGGCCTCGTCGTTGGTCAGCGCCAGGACTTCATCGGGATCGAAGCCATGCTCGTTTAATACCGCCACGACGGTTTGAGGCTCGTCGAGGCTGCGGCCCTCTACCCAAAGAGCATCGAACAAGCAATCAATGAACGCGTGGAAACGTTGCGGATGGCGCAACTGAATGCCGGTGACTGCACGCATCAGCAGCAGCGTGTTGATCGGAAAGTGGGGATTGAATTTCAGCGGTACGCCGTAACGTTTGGCATAACGATCAAGATCCGCAAGCATGTAACGGCCCTTGGCTGGGATCATGGCCGGGGAGGCGTTGCCGGTGGCTTTGAACACTCCACCCAGCAACATCGGGATATAGATCAAATGGCTGCCGGTTGCGGCACAGACTTTCGGCAGTTGGGTATGGGCCAGGTAGGTGGCCGGGCTGCCGAGGTCGAAATAGAACTCCACGGATTTGCTCATGGTCGTTGGGCTCTTTCTTGTTCTGAGGGGGGCTACCAGCGTTCGTTCCAGGGCCGTAGATCCAGTTCGAATGTCCAGGCGTCTCGTGGCTGGCTATGCAGATACCAGTAGTTTTCGGCAATGTGCTGCGGGTCGAGAATGCCATCCTGATCCTTGGTTGCGTATTTTTCCGGGAAGCTGTCGCGGATAAAGTCGGTATCGATCGCCCCATCAACCACGACATGGGCGACATGGATGTTCCTTGGCCCAAGTTCGCGCGCCATACTTTGTGCCAGCGCGCGGATGCCGTGCTTGGCGCCTGCGAACGCGGCAAAGCCGGACGCACCCCGCAATCCGGCAGTCGCGCCGGTGAACACAATCGTTCCCCTTTGACGGGTGACCATCCGCTTGGCAACTTCGCGGGCATTGAGGAAGCCCGAGAAACAGGCCATTTCCCATATCTTGAAATACTTGCGCGCGGTTTCTTCAAGAATGCTGCATGGCACGTTGGCGCCAATGTTGAAAACAAAGGCTTCGATGGGGCCGATGCGCGTTTCAATGTCCTCGATCAGCGCGATCACCTCTTCTTCCTTACGAGCATCGCACGCGAAGCCATGCGCTTCGCCGCCGTCCTCGTTGATGGCATCGACCAGTGGCTGCAGTTTATCGGCGCTTCGCCTAGTAACGCAGGCCACGAAACCTTCTCGGGCAAAACGCTTGGCAATCGCACCGCCCGTTGCATCACCCGCACCAACCACCAATACGACCTTTTTGTTATTCATGGGTGGATCCCTTTAGTTAACGATCGTTAAGTGAACGGACGTTATGCTACGATTTTGACAACGTCAAGGTGATCAGAAAAGAGGCAGTCGCGTGCGTTACTCCGCCAGTCACAAGCTCGAAACCAAAGAGAAACTCCTGCAGAGCAGTGCGTTGTCGGCGAAGAAGTCGGGCTTCTCTGCGGTAGGCGTGGATGGGTTGATGAAAGCCATCGGGTTGAGCGGTGCAGCTTTTTACAGCCACTTTTCGTCAAAGGACGCGTTGTTCACCAGCATCGTCGAGCGAGAGCTGAGTCAGAGTCTGGAACGATTGGGTGGACAGGGGGCGCAGGATCGAGACCGGCTTGAGCGCTGCCTCAAGAAATATTTGAGCATGGCCCATGTCGAACATCCTGAATCAGGCTGTGCGCTTCCGACATTAGGGGCGGAAATTGCGCGTTCGGACGTGCCCGTGCGCGAAGAGGCGCAAGAATGGATATGCAGGCTTCATGAAAGTTGGGCAAAAATTCTGGAGAGCGACAGCCTGGCTTGGGCGATTCTGTCGCAATGTGTCGGCGCGTTGGTGGTGGCGCGGATGCTGGTCACACCGGCCATCCAGCGCAACGTGCTGAGTTCCAGTTACGAAGAGATCGGCCGCCAACTCGCCGTTCAACGAGTCCAATCAGACGGCGGACTTACTTGCAGATGACGATCATGCTGCGACTTGTATATCCGGCCGGATTGAGGCCAAAAGGATAATCACCCGGCTCCTCTACCGCATCCCCTGACTTGGCGATCACCTTGTAGCTTTTTGGCGCACAGGAATTGGCAGCGCTGGTGTAGCACTTGTCCCATGAGGACGAGAGACCGGAGCAATTGATGTGAAGCCCTCTTTTACCGTGTTTGACCTGGGTTTTCGAGGTCGCTGTGCAACCGGCAACAGCCAGTACGGCGATCAGTATCAAAATTCGTTTCATCACTGTCCTTATGGCAGCCTCGAGTCTGATGCTCGGATCTGCCCCACATTCGCTTGCGTTTGAAGCGTTCTGAAGTCCCTGTCTGAAAAAATCCATGTCTGGCATTGGGTTGCGTGCCTAAACATGGCCTAAATGGATTCCGATTACCAGACTTTCGTCAATTCCTGTCTCAATCTGCTGCAATGGCCGGTTTAGCAGTGTTGCCCATGGTCATCGTGGCACCGACAGAAGCCGAGATGATGCACAGGATGGCCATCCATTGTGACAAGGAAAGATATTCTTGAAGAAACAGCAGGCCGGACAGCGCACCGAATGCAGGTTCGATACTCATCAAAGTACCGAAAGTGCGTGCAGGCATGCGGGTGAGGGCGACCATTTCCAGTGTGTATGGCAGCGCTGTGGACAAAATCGCAACGCCGATGGCGATGGGGATCAGCGAAGGCGTCAACAGTGCAGCACCGGCATGAACGATACCGATGGGAGCGACGAAGAGTGCAGCAATCATCACGCCGAGTGCGGCAGTTTGTACGCCGTTATCAGCGCCAGCCTTTTGCCCGAACATAATATAGAGCGCCCAGCACACGCCGGCACCAAGGGCATAGCCGGCGCCTACCAGATCAATACTGGCGGTTGCCGTGCCGGTGGGTATCAACAATAGTAGTCCAATGGCGGCCAGCCCGATCCAGAGAAAATCGATGGCCCGGCGTGATGCGTAAATCGCAACGGCCAATGGTCCCGTGAATTCGAGTGCAACGGCGATGCCGAGCGGCACCGTTCGCAGCGACATATAGAAGAGAAAGTTCATTCCGCCCAAGGCCAAGCCATAGACAACTACTGTGCGCAAGGATTTGGCTGTCAGCTTGGCGCGCCAGGGACGCAGGAGTAGCAGCATGATGATGCTGGCGAAAATCAGGCGCAGCGTGGTGGTTCCCTGAGCACCGATGATTGGGAACATGCTTTTGGCCAGTGAGGCGCCGGACTGGATTGATGCCATGGCTATTAGTAGCAGGCCAACCGGGAACAAGATCGAGGCAAGACTGCGGGGCTGGGCGTTCATTGACAGGCAGTTTCCAGAGTAAGGAGAAGCTAACGTTGTTGTAATGAGCAATATATTGCGCATTGCTTGAGGGCGCGTCTATATATAAGCGAGCTTTTTATGCTTTCCGTAGAAAAGCGAAATTAAGTGTTGACGGCAAAATCTGAGTGTCTATAATTCGCCCCACTTCCGGCGCAGTCGAAACGGAAAACTCCTTGGTAAACAATGAGTTAAGCAGTTTTCGACAGCGACTGGCTTCAGATCATCGAAGCCTGGAAGGAGTTGGAAGGGCCGTGATGTGTGGCTCTTTTAACGGTTCGATCTTCTCGGTCGAAAGCGGTGAAAAAGAGGTGTTGACAACAGCGAGTAACGCTGTAGAATTCGCCTCCCGCTAACGAGAGATCGGAAGCGCAAGTGGT
>NZ_WKEQ01000049.1 GCF_021605415.1 Pseudomonas syringae | reverse complement strand
AAGTGGCGGGGCTTTTTTCCGTCCAGCAGTCCAATTCGCCACCCTCCGCACCTGATCCATACTTGCTGCATCGGCAAGGAGGACAGCGCCATGCAACGCAGCGACGTACTCATCATCGGCGCCGGCCCTACCGGCCTGGTGCTGGCCCTGTGGCTGAGCAAACAAGGCATCCGCCCGCGCATCATCGACAAGTCTTCCGCCCCCGGCACGACCTCCCGCGCGCTGGCGGTACAGGCGCGTACGCTGGAGTTGTACCGGCAGCTGGATCTTGCCGACGCCGTGGTGCAGAACGGCCACAAAGTCGCGGCGGCGAATTTCTGGGTCAAGGGCAAACCCGTTGCGCGGCTCCCACTCAGCCATATTGGCGAAGGCCTGACACCCTATTCGTTCATGGAAATATTCCCTCAGGACGAACACGAACGCCTGCTGATCGAGCGACTTGAAAGCTTCGGCGTGCGAGTCGAACGCGACACCGAACTCGAAAGCTTTGAAGAAACAGCCGACGGCCTCACCGCCCACCTGCGCCTGCCGAACGGCACGCAGGAAGTCTGTCAGGCCTGTTACCTCGCGGGGTGCGATGGCGCCCGTTCAAGCGTGCGCAAAAACCTCGACACAGGTTTCCCCGGCGGCACCTATCAGCAGGTTTTCTACGTGGCGGATGTGCAGGCCAGCGGTCAGGCACTCAACGGCGAATTGCATCTGGATCTGGACGAAGCGGATTTTCTCGCCGTGTTCCCGCTGGGCGGCGAAGGCCGCGCACGCTTGATCGGCACCGTGCGCGACGAACGCGCCGCGCAACCGGAGAACGTGCAATTTTCTGACGTCAGCAGCCGTGCCATCGAACACCTCAAGGTGCGCATCGAAGACGTTAACTGGTTTTCGACCTACCGCGTGCATCATCGCGTGGCGGAGCACTTTCGCAGTGGCCGCGCCTTCCTGCTCGGCGATGCTGCTCACGTACACAGCCCCGCTGGCGGCCAAGGCATGAACACCGGCATCGGCGATGCGATCAACCTGGCCTGGAAACTCGCCGCCGTGCTCAACGGCGGCGCCGAAGCACAGCTGCTCGACAGCTACGAAATCGAACGCATCGCCTTCGCCCGGCGTCTGGTGTCGACCACCGACCGCGTGTTCACGTTCGCCACCGCCGAGGGCCGTGTGGCTGACTTGCTGCGCACGCGCCTGGCCCCGTTTGTGATTCCGAAAGTCGCCTCACTGGAGGCTGGACGCGAGTTTCTCTTTCGCACGGTCTCGCAGATCACCCTCAACTATCGCGGCATGCCGCTGAGCGAAGGCGCGGCCGGGCATGTTCACGGCGGCGACCGTTTACCGTGGGCCCATGATGGTGAGGGGGATAACTTCGAGTCGCTGAAGCAGCCTGTCTGGCAGGTGCACGTTTATGGCGACACCAGTGACGAAATGATTGCCTGGTGCAGCGAACATCATGTGCCGCTGCACGTGTTCGACTGGCGACCAGCGTTTGAAACGGCGGGGCTTGGGCGCAACGGGTTTTACCTGTTGCGGCCGGATACGTATGTGGCGATTGCCGATGACAGTGCTGATCCGAAGGTGATCGAACGGTATTTGCACGATCACGGGATCAGGCCGTTTTTTTGATGCCCCTGAAACACCAAAACCTGTGGGAGCTGACTTGCCAGCTCCCACAGGGTAAGGCGGTGTCGCTCAGATCCCGGCCAGTGCCAGATCCATCGCGAAGTAAGTGAAGATCAAATCCGCACCCGCGCGCTTGATCGCACCGAGGCTTTCACGCACCACGCGATCTTCATCAATCGCCCCGGCCTGGGCGCCGAACTTGATCATCGCGTACTCGCCACTGACCTGGTAAGCCGACAGCGGCAGGTTCGAGGCTTCACGAATGTCACGGATGATGTCCAGGTACGCGCCAGCCGGTTTGACCATCAGCGCGTCGGCGCCTTCCTGCTCGTCCAGCAGCGATTCGCGCAAGGCTTCGCGACGGTTCATCGGGTTCATCTGGTAGCTTTTGCGATCGCCCTTCAGCGCACTGCCACCGGCCTCGCGGAACGGGCCGTAGAGCGCCGATGCAAACTTGGTCGAGTAGGCCATGATCGGCGTTTGCGTGAAGCCGGCAGCATCCAGCGCCCGACGGATCGCGGCCACCTGGCCGTCCATCGCCGCCGACGGTGCGATCACGTCAGCGCCGGCTTGCGCGGCCATCACCGCTTGTTTGCCGAGGTTGATCAGGGTCTGGTCGTTGTCCACTTCATGGTTGTGCATGACGCCGCAATGGCCGTGGTCGGTGTACTCGCAAAAGCACGTGTCGGACATCACGATCATCTCCGGCACGGCGTTCTTGGCAATCCGCGAAATGCGCGAGACCAGACCGTCCTCGCGCCAGGTATCGCTGCCATCGGCATCCAGATGATGGGACACGCCGAAAGTCATCACTGACTTGATCCCGGCGCGGGCGAAACGCTCGATCTCGCTGGCCAGTTTACGCTCGGGAATGCGCACCACACCGGGCATGCTGTTGATGGGCACGAAGTCGTCGATCTCTTCTTCGACAAAGATCGGCAGCACCAGATCGTTTAGCGTGAACTCGGTTTCCTGGAACAGGCTGCGCAGGCTCGCATTGCGGCGCAGACGGCGTGGACGTGCTTCGGGGAACTGACTGGACATGGGGCCTTTCCTGAAAACGGCGAATGAGACGAAAGTCGTAGGGGGCGAAGCTTATGCCTTGCGAGGGGTGGGGACAAACCTTGATCGCTCAAGACTGCGTTACGGCGCAAGTAACAATCCCCAAACCACAACGCAACCCTGTGGGAGCTGGCTTGCCAGCGATAGCGGTAGATCAATCGAAACAGAGGTCGGCTGTACTGACGCCATCGCTGGCAAGCCAGCTCCCACAGGTATTCAGTACAACTATAAAGTCAGCGTTCCGCTGATGCAGGTGACCACCGATCCACCAACCCAAATGTCTTCGCCCATCTGTTCGATCTGGATTCGCCCCGCACGACCCATGGTCAATCCCTGGCTCACCAAATATTTAGCTGGCGCCAGCCCTTCGGCCAACAACCATTGGGCAATCCCGGCATTGAGACTGCCGGTGGCCGGGTCTTCCGGCATGCCGTCACCGGAAATGAACGCACGCACTTCAAAGTGCGCGTCGTCGCCGTCGCGCTGGAGGTTCCAAGGTGCAATCACGCCGACCGCCAGACCGAGCATCTGTGAATGATCCGGTTCGAGCGTCAGCACCTGTTGCCGATCCGCAAGCATTACCGCCAACCAACCGGCGCCGTTGTCGACCCATTGCGCGCGCACGATGGCGCCGTCTTCCAGCCCGAGTCCGCGTTGCACCCGCGCCAGTACGTCGGGCTCAACCGGCCCGGTGCGCAGCAATGGCGGCGCGAGAAACGCCAGCTCTGTGCCCTGACGCCGTACACGCACCAGCCCGACGCCGCACTCCTGAATAATGTCCTCGCCCTTGGGCACCCCGCCCGCCTCCAGCCAGGCGTGGCACGTGCCCAAGGTCGGATGGCCGGCGAACGGCAGTTCGCTCACGGTGGTGAAAATCCGCACGCGGTAATCGGCGCGCGGGTCCTGCGGCTCGAGGATGAACGTGGTTTCACTGAGGTTCGTCCACGCGGCAAACGCGGCCATGCGCTCATCGCTCAGCGAGTCGGCGCCGAACACCACGGCCAGGGGATTACCCTTGAGCGCGACATGGCTGAACACATCCACCTGTTTGAAATCGAAGTGCCCTGTCACGAAGGGATCGTCAGCCCGCGTGCCACGGCCGGCCGTGCGAGGAAACGCTCCAGAACCCGCGTGACATTGGGGAAGTTCTGGATGCCGACCAGATCGCCCGCCTCATAGAAACCGATGAGGTTGCGCACCCACGGGAATGTGGCGATGTCAGCAATGGTGTAGCGCTCGCCCATCAACCAGTCGCGGCCTTCGAGACGCGTATTGAGCACGCTGAGCAGGCGTTTGCTTTCCTCGACATAACGATCGCGCGGGCGCTTGTCTTCATAATCCTTGCCGGCGAATTTGTTGAAGAAACCGAGCTGACCGAACATCGGGCCGATGCCGCCCATCTGGAACATCAGCCACTGAAGGGTTTCGTAGCGCAACGCGCCTTCCTGGGCCAGCAACTGGCCGCTTTTGTCCGCCAGATAAATCAGGATCGCGCCCGACTCGAACAACGGCAACGGTTGGTCTTGCGGCCCGTGGGGATCGAGAATTGCGGGGATTTTGTTGTTCGGGTTCAGCGAGAGGAATTCAGGAGACGTCTGGTCGTTGTTCTCGAAGCCCACACGGTGAGGCTCGTAGGGCAGGCCGATCTCTTCGAGCATGATCGACACCTTGACGCCGTTGGGGGTCGGCAAGGAATAGAGCTGAATCCAGTCAGGGTACTGCGCCGGCCATTTCTGGGTGATCGGGAACGCGGACAGATCGGTCATGTGTAGCATCCAGTCACAAATGAAAGGCCGATCATAAAGTACGTGCCGCCATTCCGTACAACAGGATAAACATCCCTTTCTGTTGATCCTTCCCACGCTCCCCGTGGGAATGCAGCCCGGGACGCTCCGCGTTCCTGACCCGGTCAAAAATTCGCGACCTGCGGCAGCGCCCACACGAACCGTAACATCCTGTGGTTATCGTTGGGTTCTGGGCGGTCAGGGTTACCGCTAGAGTGCCGTCCACGGGCCCAGATCGAACTAACGGGCCGTGGATGACTCTGAGTCTTACCTTTTAAACAGGGAAATGAATCACGACAGGGAAACACCCGGAGCTGGGAGCCCGTGGTGCAAGGTTTGTCAGCCTTAACCGCAACATGCTGAAGAACTTTTTATTCGATGATCAAATTTCTGAATTTCGCCAAACGCTTCAAACATCGCGCCTACATCGCCCTGCCTTCCCTGCTGGCAGTCAGTGGGCTGTTTCTGTCGCTCGAGTCCAGCGAAAGCCGCGCGCAACCGGTCGATGGTACTCAGACGCTGGTATTCCTGCGCCACGCGGAAAAACCCGAGGGCGGCCTCGGCCAGCTCAACTGCCAGGGACTCAACCGCGCCATCGACCTGTCGACCCTGCTGCCGGAAAAATTCGGCAAGGCCGATTACGTATTCGCCGCGAACCCGACGCGCAATGTCGAAGAAGGCGAGCTGGACAACTCCTACAGCTACATCCGGCCGTTGATGACGATCAGCCCCGCCGCCATCAAACTGGGCTTGCCGGTGAATATCGAGTTTTCCGCCAATGACACCAGCGACCTGGCTCGGGAGTTGATTGGTGACAAGTACCACAACTCGACCATTTACACCGCCTGGTCTCACGGCTATTTGCCAGAGCTGATCAACAAGGTGGCCGGCCGGGCCGTGGGTGAGAAGCAGAACATCACCGATGACTGGGAGTCAGGTGACTACGACTCGCTGTACGTGCTGACCCTGACCTGGCACAACGGCAAGGCCAGTTTGCAGAGCCACAGTTACAAGCAGGGGCTGGACAACGGGCAGGAGACTTGCCCGACCTGATTTTTTAGCGCCTGATCGGGCCTCATCGCGAGCAGGCTCGCGCCTACAAGTCCTCTGTAGGCGTGAGCCTGCTCGCGATGAGGCCAGAGGCCCCACCCTCACTTCTGTTGGCTGACTCTTTCGCGCAAATACTCAATCACCGCTCCCTGCTCCCCCGCAAATTCGATCCGCCCGCCCTTCTTCTCACGCTGGAACACATACATCGGGTCGTAATACTCGCGCAGCAATCCTTCGATCCAGCCGCGATGCAAATCCACCGCACCGCTGCGCCCCTGCTCGGCCAGTGCGTCTTCCATCAAGATCAGCAGCCGCCGATGACGCTCGCCCCCGAGGCGTTTCTGCACGTTGTTCAAACTGGCCAGCAAACGCTCGGAGAACAACACGAAACCTTCCTCGCCATGCACGGCGCTGAACTCTGCGAACAGATCCACCACGTAATCGCGAAGAATGCGCTCCACCCGGTTTTCAAAACTGTCTTCCAGCCAGACCATCGGAAACTGCTGCATGCCCTGATACAGCGGCAACGGCAATGCGCAACTGCCAACCACACGGCTTTCGTCTTCGAGCACGAACTGCTCGATGCCGGCGGCGCGTTTCTTGAGCAAATCCACCGCCAGACGATTTTCGAAATCGATGTTCGACGGCTGGCCCGTGGCGCGTTTGCCGAAGCTCGAACCGCGATGATTGGCGTGCCCTTCCAGATCCAGTCCGTTGCGCAGTTGCACCAGCGCTTCGGTCTTGCCGGTGCCGGTCATGCCGCCCAGCAGCACGAAATCGCACTCAGCGACGGCTTGATCGAGGGTGTCGAGCAGGAACGTGCGCATCGCCTTGTAGCCGCCGCCAATACGCGGATAGTCGATGCCTGCTTCGTGCTTGAGCCATTGCTGGACGATCTGTGAGCGCAGCCCGCCGCGAAAACAATACAAGTAGCCGTCGGGATGCGCCCGGGCAAACTTGGCCCAGGCTTCGATGCGCTCGGCCTTCACGTCACCTGCCACCAACTGATGGCCCAATTCGATGGCCGCTTGCTGACCACTTTGCTTGTAGCAAGTGCCGATGCGCTGGCGTTCGAGGTCGTTCATCAGCGGCAGATTGATCACGCCGGGAAACGCGCCTTTGTGAAACTCGATCGGCGCGCGGGCGTCCATCATCGGCCGGTCGTTGAGGAAAATGTCGCGGTAGTCGGTGCAGTCGACGGACATCAAATCACCTCGACCGCGTGGCTCTGTCGCTCAACCAGTTCGCCAATTGGCGCAAGGTTCAGGCCCAGTTCGGCGGCCACGGCGAGGAATTCATCGTTGCCTTCAGGGGTGACGGCGATCAGCAGGCCACCGCTGGTCTGCGGGTCGCACAGCACGCGTTTGTGAAGTTCCTGCACGCGGCCGACCTTGCTCGAATAGCTGTCGAAATTGCGCAGCGTGCCGCCGGGGACGCAGCCTTGTTCAAGGTAATACTCGACGCTGTCCAGACGCGGCACGCGGTCGTAGGCGATGCGCGCGGTGACCTGACTGCCGTCGGCCATTTCCACCAGGTGCCCGAGCAGGCCGAAACCGGTGACGTCGGTCATCGCCGTGACGCCGGCGAGTTTGCCGAACCGGCTGCCGGGTTTGTTCAACGTACACATCCAGTCGCGGGCCACACCGACGTCCGAGGCGCGTAACTTGCCTTTCTTTTCGGCCGTGGTGAGGATGCCGATGCCCAGCGGTTTGGTCAGGTACAGCAGGCAACCGGCGGTGGCGGTGTCGTTGCGTTTCATATGGCGTTTTTCCACCAGACCGGTGACGGCGAGGCCGAAGATCGGCTCCGGCGCGTCGATGGAATGACCGCCGGCCAGCGGAATGCCCGCAGCGTCACACACCGCGCGGCCGCCGCGAATCACTTCGCGCGCGACTTCCGGGGCCAACACATTCACCGGCCAGCCGAGAATTGCGATGGCCATCAGCGGATCACCGCCCATCGCGTAGATGTCGCTGATTGCGTTAGTCGCGGCGATACGGCCGAAATCGAACGGGTCATCGACAATCGGCATGAAGAAGTCGGTGGTCGACACTACGCCGCGTTCGGCATCGATTTCATACACCGCCGCGTCGTCGCGCGAGGCATTGCCGACCCACAGTTTCGGATCAAGGTTCTGCGCGCCGCTGCCGGCCAGAATCACTTCCAGCACTTGCGGGGAAATCTTGCAGCCGCAACCGGCGCCATGGCTGTATTGGGTCAGACGAATCGGCTCGCTCATCGGAGAGGTCTCTGGCAGGAAATGGGGCGGATTCTAGCAGAGCGGGCCAGCGACTGATCGTTCCCATGCTCTGCGTGGACTTGCGTGAAGGGACGCTCCGCGTTCCAGCTCGCGAATGGGAACGCGGAGCGTCCCGGGCGGCATTCCCACGCGGAGCATGGGAACGATGACCCTTTGTGCAGGAGCTGCCGGAGGCTGCGATCTTTTGATCTTGCTTTTCCTACAGAGATTTCGCAGGTAACAACTTGCGGCTACATGACCTTGCACCATTGCCTACAAACCCGCCAGAATCCGCCGGCTTGAGGGTAAGGCGGGTTGCTTTTATCGTGGGTCGGTCGCTGGAAAGGTTCAGCGACCGGGCTTGGCGGCTCGTACATAATTATCCAAAGGCATTCCGCGTCTATGGCGGATTGCATAAGGATTCCTTCGGGAATGCCGGGTTTTGGATAAATTGACCGGTCCGCCAATCTTGTGCAATCCGCCACCCAACCTGCTTGGCGGCAGACGGTGGTCTCTCAATTTATCCAACGAGGTTCCACACATGATCAAACCAACACCGAATCCGCCAGACCGCATGCTAGGCCACAACGGTGAAACTGAAACTCGCAGTCTCGCCTGGGAATTTTCCGGACGATAAAGATAACCTGTTAGAAATACCGGTTTTTTAGATCGTTGCGCGATGAGGGGTAGATCGCGCTGATCTGAGACGCCGACCGGCGCTAATCAAAATCAAAAGATCGCAGCCTGCGGCAGCTCCTACACATTGTAAAAGCCCGGCTTGCCAGCGATGGCGCCAGGTCGCTCGCCCAAGATGAGCCAACGACGGCAACCGCCGGACAATCCAACTGAATTTTCCACGCCCGTGGCGTTCCCTTACTTATCACAGGGAGGAATACGGGCTTTATGAACAACGCAAAACTGTATGTCATCGAATACACCCTTCATGGCTCGCCCAAATCGTTCATTATCCGACAGGAAAAAATGGACAACGCCGAGGCTTGGCATTGGGCTAGCTGCGACGCAGGGGTGGGCCGCATCCCGCGTTTCGGCCGGGAAAAAGTGCAGAAAACCAGCAAACCGATGGCAGAGAAATTCGGCGTCGAAAACGTCACTTGGCGCCCGACAAGCTAGGTTTGAAAAATGCTGCCAATCAGGGGGACGTCATGACGATCATCAACAGCCCGGCACATCTGGACTACGGCCTGGACACCCTGTTCGGCCGAATCACTAAAAGCGCGGAGTGCCGGGTCGGCCTCGAACAAGTCACCGACGACCCCTTCCGCTTCGCCCTGCGGGTATCGGCGCCGCTGCCGGAAGACCTCGAAAAAGCCAAGACCGTCGTACTGCGCGTAGAGGGTCGAACACTGCAAGGCACCGTCCGCCACACCGAACGGCTCGACGACGAAGGCCTCAAACTGGAAGTGGAGCCCGATTAGGCTCCACTTTTTTATCGATGGATCAGTGTGCGCACTTACAACCTTCGTGCGCACATTCCTCACCATTCTCATGGTGCTTGGCACATGCCTCACAACAGAAATGCTTGCCGTGACGCACGACAGGATGCTCACCGAGCTTGCAGTCGCATTTCGGACAATCGCAGGTTTTATCAGCCATTGCACAGACTCCATTTTTGATGGTCGTCCGGTGCCCAAAAAGCACCGTTGTCTGACTGTAGAGGGTGCGGCGATGGGAGCGTTCAAAATGATTTGAAATGCCCCGCTCCCCTGTAGGCGCAGCCTGCGGCAGCGCCTACACAGGGCACTCAAGAAGAACGCACACTACTGCGATACATAAACACCAAAGCCAACCCCAAACACACCATCGCCAGCACCCGGCTCATCGACAAATCAATCGCCGGATTCCCCAGCCAGCCGAAATTGTCGATCAGCATCCCCATTCCCAACTGCCCGACGATCACCGCCACAGTCGCCACCGCCGTGCCCACCCGAGGCACCGCGCCGACCATCACAATCATGTAAACCACCCCGAACAACGCCCCGCTCAACTGCCACTTCGGCACATCAAGCAAACTCATCGCATGGGCCGGCTCAAAAAACAGAATCAACAACCCGGTCACCACTGCCCCGACTGCAAAGGTCAGCAAGCTACTGCGCAAAACCCCGACAGACTCACCCAGCCGCCCGTTGATCGCCGCCTGCACGCTCAACACCGCGCCGGCCAGCACCACCACCGCCAACAAAATCACCAGACTCATCTTTAACCCCGCGCAATCAGAACAAGTGCCGCCACGATCAACGCCAACGCCAGCCAGCGCTCGCCGTTGACCTTTTTACGCGCAGCGCCGAACCAGCCGAAATGGTCGATCAACACACTCTTGCCAACCTGTCCCGACAGAATGGCGATCATGGTCATGGCGATGCCGATGTGCGGCGTAGCCAAGGTCAACACCACTACATAGATCGGCCCGAGAAAGCCGCCGATCAACTGCCAGCGCGGCAGTTCATTGAATGCCGGGCCTTGCTGCCGACCGCTGAGCAACAACAGCAAAAACAGAATTGCCGCGCCGACCCCGAAGATGCTCAGCGTCGCCCACAGATGTCCGACCTGCACACCCAGAGGCCCGAGCAGCCCCGCTTCCACCGACAAACCCATGCCGGCCATGATCACCAGCGGCAGGAGCAACAGGCGCAATCCCGATTTGCTGGCCGGCGTCGTAGCCACTTTCACTTCATCCGACGTTTGCATACACATGACCCGAACAAGAAAAAACGATGGCGCGGATTATCGGCTGGCGCAGCTTTGCGATAAATGGGAGCATCCGGATAACACTTTTGCGTAAACTGCACAGCGGGAACGAACATGCACGGGCTCAACGAACTGGGATTCAAGGCGCTACGGCTCTTTGTGGCGGTGCTCGACCACGGCAGTTTCTCCGAAGTCGCCCGACGCGAGGGCGTGGCGCCCTCGTCGATCTCCAGGCAGATCCAGTTGATGGAACAGGCACTCAATCAGCAATTGCTCTACCGCCATACCCGCGCCGTGACGCCGACCGAAGCCGGGCGCATGCTCGGCCATCACGCGCGATTGGTGCTGGTGCAACTGGAAGAGGCCGAACAGGCCTTGCAGGAACAACAAAGTGAGCCCACCGGCCTTGTGCGAATCAACGCCCCCGTGGTGTTCGGCCAACGGCACCTGACGCCGTGGCTCGGCCAGTTGTGCGCGCGCTACCCGAAACTGCAACTGGATATCCAGCAGACCGACCATTACGTCGATCCGCTACAGGCAGGCGCAGACTTGTTGTTTCGCATCGGCCCGCTGCACGACTCAAGCATGCAGGCACGGATTCTGGCGCCCCATCGCTTTCAGGTCGCCGCCAGCCCGGCCTATCTCCAGCGCCATGGCACGCCAAAGCACCCGGAGGATCTCGCCCATCATCAATGCCTGGCGTACAAGGGCGCAGCCGGCCAGCAACGCTGGTTTTTCCGCCGGGGTCAGGAAGACTGGACGCCCTACTCGGTCAAAGGCCCGATCACCGGCAACCACGCCGACACCCTCACCCAGGCAGCGGAGCAAGCCCTGGGGCTGGTGATGTTTCCGTCATGGTTGATTGGCGAGGCCGTGCGCGAAGGCACGTTAGTGCCGGTGCTGGGTGGGCATCAAGTGTCAAACAGTGTTGAGCCGCAACAAATCGCCGTGCTCTGGCCCGGGAGCCGGCGGTTGTCGGTGAAAGTGCGGACAGTGATTGATTTTTTTGTCGAGTGTTTTGGAGAAGTGCCTTATTGGGACCGGCCCTGATGAAATCCCTGTAGGAGCGAGCAGGCTCGCTCCTACAGGTTTCGGTGTGGTTCAGATTCGGAACTGGCCGACTAATGTGCCCAACCGTTGACCGAGATCCGCCAGGCTGCGTGACGTTTGCGCGCCCTGCTGGGTTTCATCGGCGACGTTATCCACCGCCACGGCAATCTGATGCACGCTGCGATTGATCTCCTCGGCCACCGCCGTCTGCTCTTCAGCCGCACTGGCGATTTGCGCGTTCATGGTGTTGATGGTCGCAATCAGCTGCGCCATTGCATCCAGCGACGCCCCGGCTTCATTGGCCTGGGCCGACGTCCCGTCACCGGCCTCGCTCGAACGGCGCATGGCTTCCACGGCCGAACGCGTGCCCGCCTGCAAGCGGTCGATCATGCCCTGGATTTCCTGGGTGCTGATCTGCGTGCGACTGGCCAGCGCGCGCACTTCATCGGCCACCACCGCAAAACCGCGCCCGGCTTCACCGGCCCGCGCCGCTTCGATCGCGGCATTGAGCGCCAGCAAATTGGTTTGTTCGGCAATCGAACGGATCACCCCGAGCACGCTGACGATCGACGATACGTCCTGCTGCAAACTGTCCAGCGACACACCGCTGCTGCGAATGTCGTCCACCAACGCGTGAATCTGCTCGATGCTGCCGGCCACGACGCGCTTGACGGCCTGGCCTTCTTCATCGGTCTGCTGGGCGGCGACGGCGGCGCTCTGTGCGCTCTTGGCGACTTCCTGGGCGGCCGCAGACATTTCGTTGATCGCGGTGGCGACCTGATCGGTCTCGTGACGCTGGCGCTCCATGGCTTGATCGGAGCGCTGGGCCTGATCGGAGACCTGATTGACCAGGCCGGTCAGTTGCGAGGTCATCTCGGTGATCTGCCGCACAAGGCCGTGGATTTTGTCGACGAAACGGTTGAACGAGCCGGCCAACTCGCCGAGCTCATCCTGGCTGGTGATGCTCAAACGTTTGGTCAAGTCACCCTCGCCCGCCGCGATGTCGTCAAGGCTGGCTTTCATCTGGGTCAACGGGCGCAGGATGGTATTGGCCAGTAACAGGCCCACCGCCGCAATCACCAGCAACATCACCAGTGCAACGCCGACGATATTCAGCACCATGCCTTGCATGCGCTCATCTACTTTGGCTTCGACCGCCGCGACTTCGGCCTCGATGCCGTCGAGGTTGACCGAGGTGCCGACCGCCATGTCCCACTTGGACAAATACTCGGTGTAGCCGAGTTTAGGCACCAGCACTTTGGGGTTGCCCGGCAGCGGCGAGCTGTATTCGAGATAGTGAGTGCCGTCCTTCGCCACTTGCACCAGGCCACGGTTGACGTAGACACCATTCGGGTCGCGGTTGTCCTTGAAGCTTTTGCCGACACCGTCAGGATCGTTGGCCTTGAACAGGCGCACGATGTTGGAGTCGTAGCCGAAGAAGTAGCCTTCCTTGCCGTAATTGATGCCCGACAGCAACTTGACCACTTGGGCCCGCGCGGCCTCATCACCCGGTGCGGCAGCGTCGTACAGCGGTTTGATCGCAGTCATCGCCACGGCGACGTAGCTTTGCAGGGTGGCTTTGGCGTCATTGAGCAGACGCTCGCGGGTTTGTTCGACTTCCTTGTGGGCTTGCTCCTGCAAAATGAACAGGGTAGTCAGGCTGATGACCAGCGCAAACAGCAACACCGGAAGGATGGCCAAAGAAAGAACTTTGGCCTTGAGGCTCAGGCGCATGGGGACTCACTCTTTTGATTTTATTGGCGTGGTTCAAAAGTATTAACGGCACGCCCGTGCAAAAGTTGAGTGCAAAAAAAATCGCAGCCGTCAGCTGCGATCTTTCGCCCGTTGATCGTTCCCATGCTCCGCGTGGGAACGATCACGTCCTCTTGGTGCTTTAAATCACAGAACCATCGCCGCCACCCAACCAAACGCCAGCAACGGCAGGTTGTAGTGCAGGAACGTCGGCACCACGGTGTCCCAGATGTGGTGATGCTGGCCGTCGATGTTCAGGCCGGAGGTCGGGCCGAGGGTCGAGTCCGACGCCGGCGAACCGGCATCGCCCAAGGCGCCAGCGGTGCCGACGATGCAAACAATAGCGATCGGATCAAAGCCCAGCTGCACGCACAGCGGCACAAAAATCGCCGCCAGAATCGGCACCGTGGAAAATGACGAACCGATGCCCATGGTCACCAGCAATCCCACCAGCAACATCAGCAGAGCGCCGACGCCTTTGCTGTGATTGATCCACGCGGCGGACGATTCGACCAGAGTTTGCACCTCACCGGTGGCCTTCAATACTTCGGCAAAACCGGAAGCGGCGATCATGATGAAGCCGATCATCGCCATCATCTTCATGCCTTCGGTGAACAAGTCGTCCGTGTCACGCCACTTGACGATGCCTGACACCGAGAAGATCAGGAAACCGGCCAGTGCCCCGATAATCATCGAATCCAGCAGCAGTTGAACGACGAACGCACAGGCAATCGCCAGACCGGCAACCAGCAAACTCAGCGGGTTGTATTGCACCGCCACTTGCTCGACCTGCCCGATCCGGCTCATGTCGTACACACGTTTCTTGCGATAGCTGAAAAACGCAATGGCCAGACCCGTGATCATGCCCAGCGCCGGAATACCCATGGCGTGGGTGACATTGATGCCGCTGATGTCGACGCCACTGCGAGCGACGTTGGCCAGCAGGATTTCATTCAGGAAGATGTTGCCGAAACCCACTGGCAAGAACATGTACGGCGTGATCAGACCAAAGGTCATCACACAGGCGATCAGCCGGCGATCCAGTTGCAGCTTGGTCAGCACATAAAGAAGCGGCGGCACCAGCAGCGGAATGAACGCGATGTGGATCGGCAGGATGTTCTGCGAAGCGATGGCCACCACCCAGAGCAGACCGATCAGCAGCCATTTGACGCTGCCGCCGCCGCTGGCATGTTGGCGATCGACCATCGCCAGCGCCTTGTCGGCCAGCGCATGGGCCAGGCCGGACTTGGCGATCGCCACAGCGAAAGCGCCAAGCATCGCGTAGGACAACGCCACCGTCGCCCCGCCGCCCAGACCGCTGTTGAACGCCTTGAGCGTGGCATCGATGCCCAGACCGCCGGTCAGGCCACCGACCAGCGCACCGACGATCAACGCGATCACCACGTGCACGCGAGACAGACTGAGGATCAGCATCACGCCAACCGCCGCAATGACTGCATTCATTCGGGTTACCTCAAAAACACTGCGGTGAAGCCATCACCGCCAGACAGAAAACGCCCGCCCGGCATTGCCCGGAGGCGGCCGACGGATTGAAAAAAAGGGTCTTATTAAAGGGCGCGCACTGTGCCGCAAGCAGCGGCAAGCTGCAAGTTTAAAGCGGCAAGCTGACCGATCTTCTCTTAAACGCTTGCAGCTTGAGGCTCAAGAAAGCGGCTGTTAAGCCGCTACAGTGCAAAGTCTCAGATAAATATCGAATAAGGACACCCCCCATGTCGTTCAGGCACCTCTCCATTCAATGGAAGATCACCCTGCTCGCCGGCCTTTGCCTGGCGGGTATCGTGACGCTATTGGTGGGTCTCTCGCTGTATCGCATGGCGCACAGTTCCGGCTTGGTGAAGGCATCGAGCATGGAAATGCTGACCGAGTCGGCCCAGGCCCGCATCGAGTCGCAGGGCGAAGTGCAGGCATTGGGGATTCGCCAGCAGTTCATGGACGCCTATCAATATGGCCATGGCTTTTCGCGTCAGGTGCTGTTTTTGCGCGAACAGGCCGAGAAACGCTTCCTTGATGCCTTCGACTTGCGAGAAGACATGACCCGTCAGGTCAAATCCGCGCTGCAAGCCAACCCGCAACTGCTCGGCCTGTCGCTGGTGTTCGAAGCCAATGCGCTGGACGGCAAGGATGAACTCTTCGCCGATCAGACTGAACTGGGCAGCAATGACAAGGGCCGCTTCGCTCTGTACTGGTCACAACCGACACCGGGCAAGGTGACGTCGATGGCGCTGCCGGAAAGCGACATGGCCGACACCCGCACCGGCCCCAGCGGCCAGGCCGCCAACGCCTGGTTCACCTGCCCGCGCACCACGCTCAAACCCTGCGTGATCGAACCGTACTTCTACGTGATCGACGGCCAGAATGTGCTGATGACCAGCATCGTGTTTCCGTTGACGGTGGATGGCAAAGTCATCGCCTCGCTGTCGGTGGACATCAACCTCAACAGCCTGCAAGCGACCAGCCAGAGTGCGAGTAAAAAGCTCTACGACGGCCAGACCGCCGTGAGCGTCGTCAGCCCCGCCGGCCTGCTCGCCGGTTACAGCCCGGACGCCGGCAAGCTCAGCCAGCGCCTTGATGCCGTGGACAACACCAGCGGCGCCGAACTGCTGCGCCTGCTTGCCGCCAGCAACAGCGTCAGCAGTTTGCACAGCGGCGGGCAGCTGAAAGTGTTGTCGCCGTTCCAGCCGATCCCCGGCGGCCCGTATTGGGGCGTGCTGCTCGATGTGCCGGAAAAAGTACTGGTGGCCCGCGCCGAGGCACTCAAGCAACAACTGGATGCCAGCAACGCCACCGGCACGCTGATGGAACTGGGGCTTGGCGCTTTGGCTGCGTTGATTGGCCTGCTGTTGATGTGGCTGACCGCTCGCAGCGTGACCCGACCGATCCTCGGCGTGGCCCATATGCTGGAAGACATCGCCAGCGGTGAAGGCGACCTTACTCGCCGACTGGCTTACGACAAGCAAGACGAACTCGGACAACTGGCCGGCTGGTTCAACCGCTTTCTCGACAAACTGCAACCCATCATTGCCGAGGTGAAGCGCTCGGTGCAGGACGCGCGCAACACCGCCGACCAATCCTCGGCGATTGCCACCCAGACCAGCGCCGGCATGGAGCAGCAATATCGCCAGGTCGACCAGGTCGCCACCGCGTCCCACGAAATGAGCGCCACCGCACAGGACGTCGCCCGCAGCGCCGCGCAAGCCGCCGAAGCAGCGAAGGATGCTGATCGCGCTACCCGCCAGGGCCTGACCGTGATCGACCGCACCACCGCCAGCATCGATCACCTTGCCGCTGACATGAGCGCGGCGATGGTTCAAGTCGAAGGCCTGGCCGCCAACAGCGAGAAAATCGGCAGCGTGCTCGAAGTGATTCGCGCCATCGCCGAACAGACCAACCTCCTCGCCCTCAACGCCGCCATCGAAGCGGCCCGTGCCGGTGAAGCCGGACGCGGCTTCGCGGTGGTCGCCGATGAAGTGCGCAATCTGGCGCGGCGAACTCAGGAGTCGGTGGAGGAAACGCGTCAAGTGATCGAGCTGTTGCAGAGCGGCACACAAGACGTGGTCGGCTCGATGGGCAACAGCCATCGTCAGGCCCAAGGCAGCGTCGAGCAAGTGGGCCAAGCCGTGACGGCGTTACGTCAGATCGGTGAAGCGGTGACGGTGATCAGCGACATGAACCTGCAGATCGCCAGTGCCGCCGAAGAACAAAGCGCAGTGGCCGAGGAGATCAATAACAATGTCGCGACCATTCGCGATGTGACGGAATCGTTGTCCGGGCAGGCCAATGAATCGGCGCGGGTGAGCCAGGCGCTGAACAGCCTGGCGAATCAGCAGCAGGGTTTGATGGACCAATTCCGCGTCTGAAAAGCCCCGTGTGCAGGCTGCGATCTTTTGATCGATCGTTCCCATGCTCCGCGTGGGAATGCCGCCCGGGACGCTCCGCGTTCCTGACGACAGTCAAAAGATCGCGGCCTGCACGGGATTAGCGGCGTGGTAGTTGGATCAAGACTTTCAAGCCGCCCCACTCGCTTTCTTCCAGCGACAACGTGCCGCCCCACGTATCGACGATATCCCGCACGATGCCCAAGCCCAAACCATGCCCGTCAGTCTGTTCATCCAGCCGCGTGCCGCGACTGAACACCTGCGCCCGCTGAGCTTCGGGAATCCCCGGACCGTCATCCTCGACGCTCAATTCGAAACCGTCAGCCGTTTCGACCACGCTCAAACGCACCTCGGCATCCGCCCACTTACAGGCGTTGTCGAGCAGATTGCCAAGCAGCTCCAGCAGATCCTCGCGATCCCACGGCAGATGCAAACCCTGGGGCGCCACGTAACTCAGCGCCAGATGCTCGCCATGGATCATGTTCAACGTCGCCAATAGCCCGGGCAACTCCTTGTCGCAATCAAACAACGCCCCCGGTAATGCATCGCCGGACAACCGCGCGCGATTGAGTTCGCGGTTGAGCCGCTGCTGCACCTGCTCCAGTTGCTCCTTGAGGATCTTGCGCAGCTCTGGATGGGCATCGAGTTTTTCGTTCGACGCCAGGCTCAACAGCACCGCCAGCGGCGTCTTCAAAGCATGACCAAGGTTGCCCAAAGCATTGCGCGAACGCTTGAGGCTATCTTCGGTGTGAGTCAGCAAATGGTTGATTTGCGCCACCAGCGGTTCCAGTTCCACTGGCACTTGATCGTCGAGTTGTGAGCGCTTCCCCTGCTGCAATTGCGCGATCTGTTCGCGGGCCTTTTCCAGTGGCCGCAAGGCGCGGCGCACGGTGATCCGTTGCAGCAGCAAAATCAGCAACAACCCGGCCAGACCGAGCGCGAGGCCGATTTGCTGCATGCGCAGGAAACTCTCGCGTACCGGCGTGTAGTCCTGGGCGACGCTGATGGATATCGCCTGGCCAAGCCGTCGATAGTCCGAACGCAAGACCAGCAGTTGCTGGCGCTCCGGACCCAATTGCAGATTGCTGTGCAGCCCGGGATGGTCAAGACGCGGCAGCTCCTGATCCCACAGCGAGCGGGAGCGCCAATGGCTGTCGGCAAAGTCGATGCGGAAATAGTGGCCGGAAAACGGCCGCTGATAAGCCGGCGACAGGTGCCGCTCATCCAGCTGCAAGCCTTGCGGCCCGCGCACCAGTGCCGCGAGCAGGTTTTCGCTGTCGTTGCGCAGGCCGGCTTCGAGGTAACGCTGCAAGCCCACTTCGAACAACCACAGACTGGTTTGCGCCAGCACCAGGCCGACAATCACCATCACGCTGATCAGGCCGAGGCTCAAGCGGCGCTGGATCGACCTCACTGCGCTTGCCCGCCGAACAGATAACCCTGGCCGCGACGGGTTTCGATCACGCTGCGCCCCAGTTTGCGTCGCAAGTGGTTGACGTGGACTTCGAGCACATTGGAGTCGCGCTCGGTCTCACCGTCGTAGAGGTGTTCGGCGAGGTGGCTTTTCGAGAGGATCTGTTCCGGGTGCAGCATGAAGTAGCGCAGCAGACGGAATTCGGCGGCGGTGAGCTGGATGTCCGTGCCGTCACGGGTCACGCATTGCCGCCCTTCGTCGAGGTGCAGACCGGCCGCTTTCAACGTCGGCTGGTTGGCCTGGCCCTTGGAGCGGCGCAACAACGATTGAATGCGCAGGTGCAGTTCTTCGGGATGAAACGGCTTGGTCAGGTAATCGTCGGCGCCGGCCTTCAGACCTTCGATGCGCTCGGCCCAGGAACCGCGTGCGGTGAGGATCAGCACCGGCGTCGCCAGGCCACCGGCACGCCACTGCGTCAACACGTCCAGCCCGGGAACGCCGGGCAGGCCGAGGTCGAGGATGATCAGATCGTAGGGCTCGCTGCTGCCCTGATAGACCGCATCGCGGCCGTCCGCCAGCCAATCCACCGCGTAGCCCTGGCGGTTAAGGCCGGCCATCAATTCGTCCGCCAGGGGCACGTGGTCTTCCACCAGAAGCAAACGCATCGGTCAATCTTCCTTGTCTTTCAATAAACGGCCGGTAGCAGCCTCTAGATCCAGCTCACGCACCACGCCTTCGGTGGTCAGCAGCTCGACTTCATAAATGTAGACGCCATGCTTTTCCTCAAGCTCGGCCTCCAGCAACTTCGCGCCGGGGTAACGGGCGAGCGCCTGCTCCAGCAATTGCTCCAGTGGAAGAATCACGCCTTGCTGACGCAGGCGAAGGGCCTCGTCCTGATCCAGATCACGCGCCATCACCACCGAACAGAACGCCAGCAGCGCCAGGGCCGTGCGGCTGCGCAAGCGCAGGTGCGAGAGAAAATACGCCTTCATTAATTATCCTGATGATCCTTGAGCACCTGCCCGCTGACCGCGTCCAACTCCAGATCCCACTCGATGCCTTGAGCGTCGCGCATATCCACTTGATAGATGAATTTGCCGTACTTCTCTTCAAGCTCGGTATCGGTGATCGTGGCGCCCGGGTGTTTGGCCAGGGCATTGGCGTTGAGCTGGTCGTAAGGCGCGATAGTACCAGCGTCGTGCAACGCCTGGGCCTCATCAGGGCCAAGATCGCGGGCATGGGCCACGCTGGCGGTCATGCCGATCAACGAAGCGAGGGACAGGGCAGTCAAGGTTTTCATCGGTGTCTCCGTATTTTTTATGTGTTGCTTACGGCCATCACTTTAGCGATCTGAACTTAACTGAAACTGAATTGCCATCATGGATAGCAGCATCACGCCACCACCCCGCCCCGTGTAGACGCTGCGGTTTTTTTGATTGATCGTTCCCATGCTCCGCGCGGGAATGCCGCTCGGGACGCTCCGCGCTCCTGACGACAGGCAAAAAATTCAGCCTGCGGCAGCTTCTACAGGGGTTTGTGCATTGTGCTTATAATTTGCCGCTTGCCAGAGATCGAGACTGTATGACCGCCATCCACATCAAATTCCCCGCCCTCACCTTCAAGGCCGGCCCGCGTGCCATGGCGCGCATTCGCGCCCAAGGCTTGAACGCCGCCGACGTCGGCACCCTGCCCGGCGCTGCCGGTGGGCCGAAGGCGTTAGGGATTCAGGGGCTGGATCTGGCGCTGTTTGGCGAATGGCTGCCGTCGGCACCGCGCGAGCGTTCGCTGATCGGCGCCTCGGTGGGTTCATGGCGCTTTGCGAGTGCCTGTCTGCCGGACGCCGCTGCAGGGATTCGCCGTCTCGGGCATCTGTACAGCGAACAGGATTTCGCCAAAGGCGTGACCATGGCGCAGATCAGCCAGAGTTCGCAACGCATGCTCAATGATCTGCTCGACGGTCGCGACGCGAGCATTCTCGAAAATCCCCACTATCGGCTGAACATCATGGTGGTCCGAAGCCACGGTGGGTTGGCCGACGATCATCGCGGCCGACTCGGGCTGGCGCTCGGTTCAGTAATCGCCGACAACCTGAGGGGCCGGGCGCGGCTGTCGCGACACTTCGAACGGCTGATCATCCACGACCCGCGCCTGGCGCCGCCGGTCAATGCGCTGAATGACTTCCCCTCACGCTTCGTCGCCCTCGACGCCGGCAACCTGCGCCAGGCGCTGCTGGCCTCGGGCTCGATTCCGATGGTCATGGAAGGCGTACGCGATCTGCCGGGCGCCGGTGAGGGGACGTTCCGCGACGGTGGTCTGCTCGACTATCACCTCGACCTGCCGTACTCCGGCGATGGCATCGTGCTCTATCCGCACTTTACCGATCGAGTGATTCCCGGCTGGTTCGACAAGACGTTGCCATGGCGGCGCGCCTGCACCACGCGCTTGCAAGACGTCTTGCTGCTGGCGCCGTCAAAGGAATACCTGGCGCGCCTGCCCTACGGAAAATTGCCGGATCGTAACGATTTCAAACGTTTCATGGGCGATGCCCCGAGCCGGCAGAAATACTGGCGGGCCGCGATGGACGAGAGCCGACGCCTGGGCGACGAGTTTCTCGAATTGAGCGCCAACGGTCGCCTCGCCGAGCGCTTGCTGACCCTTTAGTCAGCAAGGCCAAACACAAGCTGATAAACTCGCCGCCTGCCCGAATCGCTGCGGCGAACGCCATCTGAACAGAGCCGAAATCACTGTGGAAATCTTCAAAGAGTTTACCTTCGAGTCCGCCCACCGCCTGCCTCACGTCCCGGACGGCCACAAGTGCGGGCGCCTGCACGGGCACTCGTTCAAAGTGGCGATCCACCTGAGCGGCGACCTCGATCCGCACACCGGCTGGATCCGCGACTTCTCGGAAATCAAGGCAATCTTCAAACCGTTGTACGAGCGCCTCGATCACAACTACCTGAACGACATCCCAGGTCTGGAAAACCCGACCAGCGAAGTCCTGGCCAAATTCATCTGGGCCGAACTGAAGCCCCTGCTGCCGGAACTCAGCGCGATCCGCATCCACGAGACCTGCACCAGCGGCTGCATCTATCGCGGCGAGTGACCCAACTCCCCGTGTAGGAGTGAGCCTGCTCGCGATCGCGGTATATCTTTCCCGCTATGTTGACTCAAAAGACGCCATCGCGAGCAGGCTCACTCCGACAGGGGAACAGTGATTTTTCGAGAACTCAAAACAGCCTTTAACGGCTGACTTTTTATGCCTATGCTCTTGGCCTTCCAATCCGCCAAGAGGACAGCCCATGACGAACTGGCCGCTGGATCAAGTCTTTGACTTCAACGGACACAAGATTCGCTACGCCATTCACGGCGATGGCCCGCCGCTGGTGTTCGTGCATGGCACGCCGTTTTCGTCCTACGTGTGGCACCGCATCGCACCGTATTTTTTCGCCAGTCACCGCGTGCACTACTTCGACCTGCTCGGTTACGGCCAGTCCGAACAAGCGGATGCGGACGTGTCCCTCGGCGTGCAAAACGAGCTATTGGCGCAACTGCTCGAACACTGGGATCTTGATTGCCCTGACGTCGTCGCCCACGATTTCGGCGGCGCCACGGTGTTACGCGCCCACCTGCTCAATGGCAAGAACTACCGCAGCCTGACCCTGATCGACCCGGTGGCGCTCACGCCTTGGGGTTCGCCCTTCGTACAGCATGTGCGCCAGCATGAAGCGGCGTTCAGCGGCCTGCCCGATTACATCCAGCGCGCCATTGTGCCGACCTACATTCGCGGGGCAATTCATCGCGACATCACCGATGACGAACTGGCACCCTACGTGAAACCCTGGCTGGGCGATCCGGGACAAGCGGCGCTTTACCGGCAGATTGCGCAAATGGACGAATGCTACACCGTCGAAGCCGAGCCGCTGTACCCGACGATTCGCTGCCCGGTGCAAATCCTTTGGGGCGAAGAAGATCAATGGATTCCCATCGAACGCGGCCGGGCGTTGCACCGGATGATCCCGAACTCGCAATTTCATCCCATCGCCAACGCCGGCCACCTCGTCCAGGAAGACGCCCCCGAAGCCATCGTCGCCGCCCTGCTGCGCTTCCTCCCTTGTTGCTGATCCACCGCGAAACCTGTGGGAGCTGGCTTGCCAGCGATGACGGAGCACCGGTCAACATTTGCATTGGCTGATGCACCGCAATCGCTGGCAAGCCAGCTCCCACATTGTGCCTCGGTGCGTTCAGACGCACCGCTTTCGCGCCGAACTTCGCCGTGTCGTCTATACATACCCGCAATCTCTCGGTTGGCACGACCACTGCAACCCTCCTCGCGTCCTCTCTCCTCACCCAAGGAACGCCTCCATGACGCAAAGCGCCCCCGGCAACGATTACCCCCTCAGCGAAGTCCCCATGCATGCCCGCAAAGGCCTCGCGTCAACAGCGATGGTGTTACTGGGTTTCACTTTTTTTACGGCGACGATGTTTGCCGGCGGCAAGCTCGGCGTGGCGTTCAGTTTCGGCGAGATGCTTGCCGTGATCGCCATCGGCAATCTGCTGCTCGGCCTGTACGCAGCGGGTCTGGGTTACATCGCGTTCAAAAGCGGCCTCAATTCGGTGCTGATGGGGCGGTTCTGTTTCGGTGAAGTGGGCAGCAAGCTCAGCGACCTGATCCTCGGGTTCACCCAGATTGGCTGGTACGCCTGGGGCACGGCGACGGCGGCTGTGGTGATCGGCAAATACTTCGAATTGAGCGAAGGCACCGTGCTCGCACTGATGGTGCTGTTCGGCCTGATGTTCTGCGCCACGGCATACGTCGGTTATCGCGGGCTGGAGATTCTGTCGTACATCGCGGTGCCGGCGATGTTGCTGTTGCTGATGTTGTCGATGTGGGTCGCGACGGTGAAGGTCGGCGGTTTCGACGGTTTGCTGGCCGTGGTGCCGACAGGTTCCCTGGATTGGTCGACCGCGATTACGCTGGTGTTCGGCACCTTTGTCAGCGGTGCGACTCAGGCGACCAACTGGACGCGGTTTTCCCGCTCAGCCAAAGTCGCGGTGCTGGCGAGCCTGATCGGTTTCTTCATCGGCAACGGTCTGATGGTGCTGATCGGGGCTTACGGCGCCATCGTCTATCAGCAGCCGGACGTGGTTGAAGTGCTGCTGTTGCAAGGTTTCGCCATGGCCGCGATGGCGATGCTGTTGCTGAACATCTGGAGCACCCAGGACAACACCATCTACAATTTCGCCGTCGCCGGCTGCAACCTGCTGCGCACCCAACGGCGCAAAACCGTGACCTTGGGCGGCGCGGTAATCGGCACCCTGCTCGCCTTGCTCGGCATGTACGACATGCTGGTGCCGTACCTGATTCTGCTCGGCACGGTGATCCCGCCGATTGGCGGCGTGATCATGGCGGACTTTTTCTTCCGCTGGCGCGGGCGTTATCCGCGTCTGGCCGACGCGCGGTTGCCGGCCTTCAACTGGCCGGGCCTCGGGGCTTACGCGGTCGGTACGGTGGCCGCATTCAATTCGCCGTGGGTCGCGCCGCTGGTAGGCATCGCCGCTGCCGCGCTAACGTATGTGCTCGTGACCGGGGCACTCGGCGCCCGCAGCGCTGCCGCACCTCTACAAGATCTATAAAAGGATTCGCCTGATGCACATCATCAACGCCCGCCTGCGCAACCAGGAAGGTTTGCACGAATTGCACGTCGACAACGGCCTGATCCGCAGCATCGCACGGCAGACCGAAGCCCCGACCCTGGGCCCCGATGATCTCGACGCCGGCGGCAATCTCGTCGTGCCGCCCTTCGTCGAGCCGCATATTCATCTGGACGCCACACTGACCGCCGGCGAGCCGCGCTGGAACATGAGCGGCACGCTGTTCGAAGGCATCGAATGCTGGGGCGAACGCAAGGTCACGATCACCGAAGAAGACACCAAGACCCGCGCGAAAAAAACCATTCAGGCCTTGGCCGCCCACGGCATCCAGCACGTGCGCACCCACGTCGACGTCACCGACCCGCAACTCACCGCACTCAAGGCAATGCTCGAAGTGCGCGAAGAAAGCCGTCACCTGATCGACCTGCAAATCGTCGCGTTTCCCCAGGAAGGCATCGAGTCGTTTCGCAACGGCCGCGAATTGATGGAAGAAGCGATCCGCATGGGCGCGGACGTGGTCGGCGGGATTCCGCACTTCGAATACACCCGCGATCAGGGCGTGAGTTCGGTAAAGTTTTTGATGGATCTGGCCGAGCGCACCGGTTGCCTGGTGGACGTGCATTGCGACGAAACCGACGACCCGCACTCGCGCTTTCTTGAAGTGCTCGCCGAAGAAGCGCGCAGCCGCGACATGGGCTCGCGCGTCACCGCCAGCCACACCACGGCAATGGGTTCCTACGACAACGCTTATTGCGCCAAGCTGTTCCGCTTGCTCGGCCATTCGGGCATCAGTTTTGTCTCCTGCCCGACCGAAAGCATTCATCTGCAAGGGCGCTTCGACAACTTCCCGAAACGCCGTGGCGTGACCCGGGTCAACGAGTTACTGGAAGCCGGGATGAACGTGTGTTTCGGCCAGGACTCGATCGTTGATCCGTGGTATCCCTTGGGCAACGGCAATATTCTGCGCGTGCTGGAAGCCGGTCTGCACATCTGCCACATGCTCGGTTATCGCAACCTGCAAAGTGCGCTGGATCTGGTCACGGACAACAGCGCCCGGGCGATGAACCTGGGCGAGCGCTATGGGCTGGAACCGGGGCGGCCGGCGAATTTGCTGATTTTGTCGGCGGACAGCGATTACGAAGTGATCCGCAGCCAGGGCTTGCCGCTGTATTCGGTTCGCGAGGGTAAAGTGTTGATGAAGCGGCAGATGCCGGTGGTGGAGTTCAGCACGGGTCTGCGTTGAGATCTTCGTTGAAGCCAGTGGCCTCATCGCTGGCAAGGCAGCTCCCACAGGATTCGAGGATGGGCGAAAAACCCTGATCAACCGCAATCACTGTGGGAGCTGGCTTGCCAGCGATGGCGTCAGCGAAGGCAATTCATTATCCACGGTTATTTAAACCTCCCTTTAAATCGCCAATTAATCCAATAAACCTGTCACGTCTGACAGCAGACACCCCCTCCGTCCCGGCGCACAGTGCCTCCAGGAACCATCGTTCCCGGAGGATCGATCATGAATCGGACTGCACTGTCCTGCCTGCTTGTCAGCTGTTTGTTGACCTTTGCCGCAACCGCCGAAGACAGCGTCGTCGTACGCAATGGCTCCGGCGAAGAGATTTTGTTGCAAGGCTTTCACTGGAATGCCAGCCGCAACACCGAAAAATGGTATTCAGTGCTGTCACGTGCCGCGCCAACCATCGGCAAGGATGGTTTTACGATGATCTGGATGCCCCCACCCTGGGCGGATGATTCCGAGTGGCGCAGCGCTACCGCGCAGGGCGGTGGCGAAGGTTATTTCTGGCACAGTTTTGACAAGAACAGCCGCTACGGCAGTGATGAACAACTCAAGCAAGCATCGGCGGCCCTGACGCAGGCCGGAGTGAAAGTCGTTTTTGATGTGGTGCCTAATCACATGAGCGACCAGCGCGTCGATTCGATGTTTCCACAGGGTCGCAACGAATGGCGTCGTGATTGCAGCCAATGCGATGAGGGCGAACCATTCATGGACGGCAGCGCTGACCTCAATACCGGCAACGCCCAAGTGTTCGAAACCTTCAAAAATGAATACATCAACCTGCGCGATCAATACGGTGCGCAAGGGCTTCGTTTCGACTTCGTGAAAGGTTATGCGGCAGAAACCGTTGATCGCTGGATGAATGCCTTTGGTAACGAGCAGTTCTGCGTCGGCGAGTTTTGGCAGGCTCCCGGTGAGTTTCCATCCGGTGACTGGCGACGCAACGCCAGTTGGCAGGATGCACTGAAGGATTGGTCTGATCGTTCGCACTGCACCGTCTTCGATTTCGCGCTCAAGGAGCGGTTCCAGAATGGTTCGATTGCCGACTGGCGACACGGCCTCAACGGCAATCCCGATCCGGCCTGGCGACGCAGCGCAGTGACCTTTGTCGATAATCACGACACCGGCTACTCACCGGGCGCAAACGCGGGTCAGCATCATTGGCCACTGGTCGAAGCACGCCGTAATCAAGCCTATGCCTACATTCTTGCCAGCCCCGGCACACCGACCGTGTACTGGCCGGACATGTACGACTGGCAGCGCGGTGACCTGATTCGCAAATTGATTGCATTGCGCAAAACCGCGGGCATCCGTGCGGACTCAGCGATTCGCTTCCATACGCAGTATTCGGGTTTGGTGGCATCTGTCGCCGGCACGCGCACTACGTTGGTCATTGCACTGGATTCCGATCTTCAGCGTTTACCACAAGGACAGCCAACGCCCACACTCGAATGGGACAACGGAGCAATCCGGATCTGGGCCACGGCGGCGGAGCCGGCAACGGTCAAGGTTCGCTTCAATTGCGATAACGCACGCCCGCAACCCGGCGAAAGCATATTCGCCGTGGGCTCATCGCTGGAACTCGGCGTCTGGGATCCGCGACACGCCATTGCGCTGACCGCCAACGGCGAGCGCTGGAGCACCGTTGTCGAAATGCCTGATTCACAACTCATTCAATGGAAGTGCATCGCACGCGGGCAAAGCCCTGACGCAGTGCGCTGGCAAGCAGATCCGGACGTCAGCTTTAGCAGCGGACCGTCGGTCGAAACCAATGGACGGCTATGACAATGCCATTCACACGTCGATGATCGATCGCGCAGTGCCGAACAGGCGTACGCCCGTCAACTCGCCTACTTGCTCCTCCAGCAGAATAGGCGCCGTGCCACCGGGCATGACCACATGCACTTCGCCAGCCTTGATCCATCCCACTCGCCATGCGGCGCAGGCCACGGCGCTGGCGCTGGTGCCGGAAGACGCCGTCGGCCCTTCGCCGCGCTCGAACACTCGCGCCTGCACACGCCCCTCGGATTCAAGTGCCGCCCACTGCAAATTGACACCGGCCGGGCAGGGTTCGCCGGCTCCCGTGGGCATTACATAAGCGATTCGCTTCAAGCCTTCGGCCAATGGCGGGATTTGCATCTGCGCATTGCTCGGCAAGTCGGAGGCATCGGGAATCAGCGTCACGCAATGGGGGTTGCCGATGCGCACGAACTGGCTGTGCGCCCACGTCGGATCGAGTTGTGCCAGAGGCTGCACGCGGCTCACCTCACGACCCGCAAATGTCACCGTTTCCACCTCGACAGCACCCACCGCCGACGGCCCGAACCCAGGCCGGCCGAGATCCAGCCAAAAGCCTTGCACGCCGTCGACTTCGGCCGGTTTTACTGACGTATCGACCGGCGACGAAGTATCGCGTTTGTCGTGATGCACACGCAGCAACGCGCCCTCTTCCGGCATCAGACCCTGCTCATGCAGCGCCTGGGAAAAAATCGTCAAGCCATTGCCGCTGCGTTCGGCCAGCGTGCCGTCAGTGTTGACGATCAGCAGATCGAACGGCGGCCAAGCCTGGAATGGGCCGATCAGCAAACCATCGCTGCGATGAGCCTTGGCGTTCACCGGGCGCAGACCTTCGGGCCAATCGCAACAGGCGGCCACGGCGGCGTGGTTCCAGCGCTGACGCGACGTTGCACATTCGGCCGCCGTGTCCGGCAAATCGATCCCTGCCTGGCGTAACGCCTCAGGTGAAACCACACCGTACACATTGCCGCGTGCGTCGTAGAACCGCGTCATGAAAAAGCCCCTTTACCCGCCGGATCGATGGCGGCCACTGTAAAGGAAAAACAAAATCGAAAGATCTGGCTTGTATGTTTTGGATCGAACATGCCTTGTGCAAGGATAGGCGCCTGAACCTCAGACCCGGCCTGGGTGTCCTTCGGGGACGTGACGTTTTTTGCCAAGGATCGATATGACCAGTCTCAATGCCCAAACCCCTTTTGTTCCCGGACGCTTGGAGCAGATCTCCACCCGCATCGCCTTTTTCATCGCCGGCCTCGGCATCGCGGCCTGGGCGCCATTGGTGCCGTATGCCAAGGCGCGGGCCGGGCTGGATGAAGGGACGCTGGGCCTGCTGCTGTTGTGCCTGGGCGTGGGTTCGATTCTGGCGATGCCGTTGGCGGGTATTCTGGCCACGCGATTCGGTTGCCGGCGCGTGGCCACGGGCGGCACGCTGCTGATCTGTGCGGCGTTGCCGTTGCTGGCGACGGTGTCGTCGATTCCCGCGTTGGTCGCCACGTTATTCATGTTTGGCGCCGGGCTGGGCACGGTGGATTCGACGGTGAATCTGCAAGCGGTGATCGTCGAGCGGGCCAGCGGCAAAAACATGATGTCGGGGTTTCATGGTCTGTTCAGCCTGGGCGGTATTGTCGGTGCGGCCGGTGTCAGCGCCTTGCTCGGTCTGGGTCTGTCACCGTTGGCGGCGATGCTGGTGGTGGTGGCGGTGTTGATCGCGGCCATGCTCAAAGCCGTGCCGCACATGTTGCCTTATGGCAGCGAGAGTTCGGGTCCTGCATTTGCGGTGCCCCATGGCATCGTGCTGTTCATAGGCGGGATGTGCTTCATCGTGTTCCTCACCGAAGGCGCGGCGCTGGACTGGAGCGCGGTGTTTCTGATTCAGGAGCGCGGGATTGCGACGGCTTATGCGGGATTGGGCTATGCGGCGTTTGCCCTGACCATGACAGCGGGTCGTTTGACCGGTGACCGGATCGTGCGGCGACTGGGTGCGACACGGGTGATTCTGTTCGGCGGTTTGACGGCAGCGGCGGGGCTATTTTTGGCAACGTTCGCGCCGAGCTGGCAAGCAGCGCTGGTCGGTTATGCACTGGTCGGTGCGGGGTGTTCGAACATCGTGCCGGTGCTCTATACCGCCGTGGGTAAACAAACCGTGATGCCGGAAAGCATCGCCGTCCCGGCCATCACCACCCTGGGTTACGCAGGTATTCTGGCGGGGCCGGCGGTAATCGGTTTCGTCGCCCATGCCAGCAGTTTGAGCTTTGCCTTCGGGTTGATGGCAGTGCTGCTGGTGGCGGTGGCGATAGGCGGGAAAGTGTTGAAGGTTTAGAACGGAAAAAACCGCAGCCTGCGGCAACTCGTGCCCGCCATTTTTGGTGCCCACGATCCCTGCAGGAACCGGGCAAGCCCGGCGCCTACAGAAAATTTGGGTCATGACCACAAACCATAACGCGAACGTGTTTACCCGCGATCAGGTCGATACCAATCAGAAACCAACGCTGGCCTGCACAAAGAACGTGCGCGGTGTGCCCACGTACATGCCCGCGTTGTTGTCGCTGGAGCGGGTGAAATATTGCTTGTCGAAGATGTTTTTCACCCCGGCGCCGACCTTCAGGTTCGACAACTGTGAACCGAAGTCATAACCGCCGCGCACGTTCCAGGTGACATAACCCGGAATGTCGCCGTACTGCCCGTCTGCCGTGCCTTCGGTGATGTAGTTGTTGCTGAAACTGCCGTCGGCGTTCACGCCGGTGCCCGGTGCGCGCTGCTTGGACTGGGCAAAACCGTCGATGTTGTAAGTCCAGCGATTGACGTCGTAACGCAGGCCGACGGTCGCGACCTGACGCGAGTAATACGGCAGGTCGCGGCCCTTGAAGCCGGGAATTTCGCCTTCGTACGTGGCGCGGGTGTACGTGACCCCAGCATTGGCGGTCAGGCCATCAAGACGTGGATCGAGTGCCGCCAGGTCGTAGTGCACCGACGCTTCGATGCCCTGGTGTTTGGTTGCGCCGAGGTTGCTCCAGCCGACGTCATTACTGACGTATTGCAGTTCGTGATCGAAGTCGATGTAGAACAGCGTCACTTCCCCGCCCCACACGTCATCGTTGAAACGTGTGCCGATTTCGTAAGTCTTGGCCTTTTCCGGCTCCAGGCCGTTGGCGGTTTCATCGCCCGAGCCACCCTGGCCGAGCTGAAAATATTGCAGGCTGCCGAACGAGGTCTCGTAGTTGGCAAACAACTTCCACGCATCGGACATGTGATACATCACGCTCAGCGCCGGCAGCGGTTCGTTGCTCTCGATGCTGCGGTTTTTCTCCGGAACGCGCCGGCCGGCGGTATCGAGCACCGCGCGGTCGTGCCAGTCGGTGCTGATGTGCTCGAAGCGAATGCCCGGCGTCACCGTCCAGTTGCCGACATCGATCTTGTTGTCGATGTAGACCGAGTTCGCTTCGGTGCCGCCGGTGCGATCCTGGAACACGTGACCGTCGGATGTCGGCGTCACCACCGGTTGATTGTTGACCAGCGCGAGTCGGCTGGATTGCTCGTGCATCGCTTCTTTGAGGTAGCGATAACCGACGCTGACTTCCTGGGTGGTCGGGCCGACATCAAAGACGCGAGACACGCGCGGTTCAATGCCCAACGTGTAGTAGGACCGCGGAAACGAGCTGAGGGTTTTCTGGTCGCGGGCGGCGATGGTGCTGCCACGGAAGCTGTCGGAATAGTAGGTCAGCACTTCGGCCTGGGTGCGCTCGTCGATCTGGCGGATCCACTTGAACGACACGTCTTTGCGCCGCCCGGTGAAGCCGTCGTAATCGCGATCCGACTGGAACGGCTTGTCGTCGTACTGCTGCTGCGTGAGGCCGCCGGGCATGTCGGCGCTGGCGTCGTAATAGTGAAAGTTGAGACTGAAATCGTCCTGATCCGTCGGCGCCCAGTGGGTCTTGAGGATCACGTCGTCGATGTCGTTGCTTTGGTTGCGCTCGCGGTAACCGTTGCCATTCACGCCCGAGTACAACAGCGCCATGCCGATGCCGTTGTCGGCCGTGCCGCCGAGGAAAGCGGTGTCGATGTGCTTCCAGCCGCCGTGCTGCGACGTTTCCAGGGTGGTGCCGATTTCACCGGTGGTTTTTTCCGGGATCGCACGGGTCACGAAGTTGATCACGCCGCCGACGTTTTGTGGCCCGTAGCGCACCGAACCGGCGCCGCGTACCACGTCGATGCTGTCGAGATTGCCGGAGGAAATCGGTGCCATCGACAGTTGCGGCTGGCCGTACGGCGCAAACGCCGCCGGTACGCCGTCAATCAACACCGTCGAGCGTGGCGACAGGCGCGAAGTGAGGCCGCGCACGCCGACGTTCAGCGAGATGTCGCTGCCGCCAGTGCCGTTGGCTTCCTGCACTTGCACACCGGGTACACGGCGCAACACGTCGCCAACGTTCATGGCGCCCTGCTCGACCATGGCTTCGCGACGGATCACCGTGCGCGCGCCAGGGTGATTCTGCACCACGGCAGCGTCGGCGTCGCCGAGCCAGTCGCCGACCACTTTGATGTCGGTCACACCCAGTTCCAACGGGCCACCGGCGGCGGCCGTTGGTGCCGGCGCCAAGGTCACCGAGCCTTCGTTAATCTGATAATTCAGGTCGCTACCCTGGAGCAATTCACGCAAGGCTTGCTCCGGCGAGAGATCACCCTCCACCGCCGGCGCTTGTTTGCCGGCGACCAGATCGGGGCTGAAAAACACTTGCAGCGACGTCTGCCGGCCCAGTTCGCTCAAGGCCTGACCCAACGGCTGTGCGCGGATATGAATGGCCTCGGCGGCAATGGCCAGCGGCGTGGCGGTATTGACCGCCAGCGCAAGCGCGAGCGGCAACCAGGGGATTTTTTTGTTGTTGGCGAGGGTGTTTTTCACGTCGAACGGAGTCCTGTGGATCGCAAGAGTGTGCGTCTGTTAATGCAAACCAGTTGCAGTTGACAGGAAGACGATGAACTCGAAAAAAACCTGAATTTTATTTTGAAATTATTTCCTGACTGCCATCCGGCAGGTTGCGCACGGCCACCGGCAGGATGCTCGGCAGGGCTTTGAGCAAGGCGTCGGTGTTGTCGGATTTGAACACGCTGGTCAGGCGCAGATTGGCGATAGCGGGGTTTGCAACGGTCAACGGCTTATCGCGATAGCGCGACACTTCTGCCGCCACTTCACCGAGGCTGGCATTGTTGAACACCAGTTTGCCGCTGCGCCAGGCCGTCAGTTGCGCCGGATCGATCGCATACGCGGCGGCCACTTTGCCTTGCTCATCGACCTGAGTGCCGAGGCCAGCGGTGAGGCTGACGAACTCGTCCTCCGGCGCATGACTGCCCTGCACTTTCACCGTGCCCTGCTCCACCGCGACCCGGGTTTGCATGGGGTCGCGGCGCACATCGAAGCGCGTGCCGGTGACCGTGACCTTACCGCTGCCGGCCTCGACCACGAACGGCCGATCGCTGTCGTGCTGGACGCTGAACATCGCCTCGCCCTCGCTCAACTCGACGACGCGGCGATGTTTTTCATAGCGCACCTGAACGTGGCTGCGACTGTTGAGATCCATCGTCGAACCGTCCGGCAACGCGACATGCCGACGTTCGCCGAGCACCGTGGCGAAATCGGCGCGGTAACCGCGCGGGTCATTCAAACCGCTGAACAACCCCAGACCGATCGCCACCGCCAGCAGGCCGGCTGCCACGACGTAACGCACCAGTGGCGGACGTTTGCGTCGTGGCGGCGGGGGTTCGCACAAGGCTTCAAGACGCTGCGTCGGCACTAAATCGGCTGCCGACCACAAGCCCTGCAGCAAGAGGAATTCGTCACGGTGCTGAGGGTGCTCGGCCAGCCAGGCATCAAAGCGCTGCTGCTCGTCGACACTGACGGCCGGCTCCTGCAAACGCACAAACCAGCGTGCCGCCTCATCGCGCACCGTTGTTCGCCCGCACGCACAATCACGAATATCCGTCATGGAATGTCCTGTTTGGCTGAGGGTTCAAAAGGGAATCTGCTCGTGTCGGCGCTGCCGGAGGCTGCGATCTTTTGCGCGTCACGACACCTCATGATTGCGCCCCGTCCAGGCGATCACGCAGATGCCGCAGGGTGCGGATCATATACTTTTCCACCATGTTCCTAGACAGCCCGAGGCGCTCGGCGATTTCCGCCTGGGTCAGGCCTTCGATCTTCTGCCAGACGAAAATCCGACGACAATTGACCGGCAGTTCGGCGAGCGCCCGTTCAATGGAGTCGGCCAACTGGATCGCATGCATGTAATGCTCCGGGTCGCCGGTTGGCGAAGCACTGTGATCGAACGTCTCCGACTCCACCGCACCGCGCCGATCCTCGCGCCGATAACCGTCCACAGCGATGTTGCGCGCGGTCTGGTGCAAATATGCACGGGGCTGTTGCACCGCTGCCGCATCGGATTCAAGCACCCGCACAAAGGTGTCGTGCGCCAAGTCTTCGGCCTGCTGACGGTTGCGCAGGCGACGAGTCCAGGTGCCGATCAACTCTTCGTAATGTTCGAGGAAGCCGGGTCTGCGGGGCAGCATGGGGTTCATTGCAGCGTGCTGGGGAAAGGGCCGTGAATAGTAATGCTTCCTATTAAGCCCGGCAATTCATTCCTTGCTGTAGGAGCGAGTCTGCTCGGCGCCTGCCGGGATTTGGGTCAAACCGGACATTGCGATTCGCCCCAAATCCTGTGGGAGCCTGGCTTGCCAGCGATAGCGTCGGGTCAGTCGATGAAGACGTCGATCATGCCACCCTCATCGCTGGCAAGCTGCTCCCACTGGGATTGTAGGAGCGAGTCTGCTCGGCGCCTGCCGGGATTTGGGTCAAACCGGAAATCGCGATTCGCCCCAAATCTTGTGGGAGCCTGGCTTGCCAGCGATAGCGTCGGGTCAGTCGATGAAGAGGTCGACCATGCCGCCCTCATCGCTGGCAAGCCAGCTCCCACAGGGATTGTGTTGGCTCATGACGTCCAGATTCACCGCCAGACATTGTAGGAGCGAGTCTGCTCGGCGCCTGCCGGGATTTGGGTCAAACCGGACATTGCGATTCGCCCCAAATCTTGTGGGAGCCTGGCTTGCCAGCGATAGCGTCGGGTCAGTCGATGAAGAGGTCGACCATGCCGCCCTCATCGCTGGCAAGCCAGCTCCCACAGGGATTGTGTTGGCTCATGACATCCGGATTCACCGCCAGACATTGTGGGAGCGAGCAGGCTTGGCTCCTGCCGGGAATTGCGTGGAGGTCTTAGATCTGCGGGGTTTTGCGGAAGCCGACGGCCAGGCGGTTCCAGCCGTTGATGGTGCTGATCGCCACGGTCAGGTCGACCATTTCCTTGGGCGAGAACTGCGCCGCGACGACGTCGTAGTCTTCATCAGGGGCGTGGGTCAGGCTCAGTTGGGTCAGGGATTCAGTCCACAGCAGTGCGGCGCGCTCGCGGTCAGTGAAGAAGGGGGCTTCACGCCACGCGGTCACGGCGAACAGACGACGCGGGGTTTCGCCGTCCTTGATTGCATCGGCGGTGTGCATGTCGATGCAGAATGCGCAGCCATTGATCTGCGAGGAACGCAGCTTGACCAGTTCGATCAGTGACTTTTCCAACGGCAGTTTCGAGACGGCGGTTTCCAGGGCGATCATGGCTTTGAGCGCCTCCGGGGAAGCGGTGTAAAAATCGAGGCGAGTTGTCATGGTGGCTCCGAGGCATGTGAATGTGTGACTAAATTAGTCCCGCTATGGCCCCGGACAAATAGCCAATCTCCCGGAAGACGGGTAGGCCACTTCCGGAAAAACCTTGTAACGAACCGACCGCTCGTCATCCGGTCGGCACTCGTCGCTCTCCTCGCCTGACCAATATCAGGTAGCGACCCACTTTGCGGAGACAAACCATGATGACGCGCAAACTCACTTCACTTCTACTCGCCGGCCTGTTGGCGACCGCTTCGGCGGCCAGCTTCGCCGCTTCGAACGACAGCACGGATGCCACCGGCACCAAATCCGGTGCCACCAGCGGTTCGACCATGCCGCCGGATAACACCCCGGGCTCGCCTGCGGGCGGTAACAGCACCGGCAATGATGGATCCGGTAACGCCGGTTCTACCGGTACGGGCACCGGCACCAATGGTGGCGCCAGCGGTTCGGGTTCGGGCGCAGGCGGCGGCACCGGATCGGCAGGTGGTGGCACCGGCGGTGCGGGCGGTGGCTCGGGCAGCTGAACGAACAAGAGCCACCCCAGGTGACCCGTTCCCCTGTAGGAGCG
>NZ_WKEQ01000048.1 GCF_021605415.1 Pseudomonas syringae | reverse complement strand
ATATCACCGCTTCGTGGCTGATCTTGCGCGAGACAAACGATGCGGCGCGATGGGCGTAATTCATCGTGAAGGGATAGGCGATGAGAATGGCGACGATGACCGCCAACATGCTGTAACCGAGGAATTCCCACGTGCTCAGCAGCGTGTGCAGGTTGTTGATCTGACCGGTGGCGGCATCGACGCTGAAACGTGGCGGCGCGTTGAACAATGGCGCTGCAGGCCCCGCAGCCACCGGGCTCAACGGCAAACCGAAGGCAATCAGCGGGATTAATGCTTCGGCGATATAGGTCGCTTCGGTGACGCCGTTTCGGGCCGTGATGACCGTGGTCAGTCGATGGTAGACATGCTTGACCCTTGAGCCGACCAACTCGCCCATGATCACGGTCATTGCCACCGGGCTGAAGACAAACGTGGCGCTGGAAATGCTTGCCGTGATGGCGGTCCAGACCGTTTGCTTGTTGTCCATCACCTTCAGCGGATTGGGGAAGAAACCGCCCCAGCTTTTGACGTCCGGCGCCAGTGAAAACGTGCGCACTTCCTGGCGTTTCATCGTCGCTCGTTCGGCGGGCGCAAGCATGGAAAACAGCGCGGCAATCAGCGGCCCGATGGCGATGCCCAGAAAGTAACTGACGCTGAGTTTGACGCCATATTGTCCGGTAACGCTTTGCAAGCCGACGATGATCATGACAAAGGGAATCATCGCGAGCACCGCCGCCAACCCGCCTTTCGAAAACCAGGCGATGGCAATCGCAGCACACAGAAAAACCCACGGCGCCGCATGTTTGATGGCATCGCCAAACGGCGCGAGCATCACGGCAAACAACACCGCCATCGGCACCGCGATCAACGCAGCGATGACCGCTCCGGAAATCATTTTGCGCAACGCGATGTGCGGTACGCCAAGGTTGCGCAGGAAGTTGGCCTCACGCATCAGCGGCGTGGCCATGGTGTCGCCGGGGATGCCCAACAGCGCCGTCGGCACGGCGTGGGTCATGTGCTTGGCAACCGCACCGGCGAGGAAGAACGTCAATACGCCCGGCGCGGGTACACCCAGCAGCACCACCAGCAAGGTCAGCGGCGCGAGGGTCGTGGTTTCGTCGCTGCCGGAGATGAGCCCGATACCGGCGAAGATCACCGCGCCGAGAATTCCCATACCCAGTGCGAAAAGGATTTGCTCCATTATCGGCCCGATCATGAGCGACCCCCTTCAACGCTGATTGAAGGTGCCGTTGCCGTGCGCGTTTCAATCTGCGCGGGGTTCTTCTTTTCGTAGTCGGCGAACAGATCATAGAGATCCATTTCCTTCAGCTCGGCAATTGTCTCCGGCGGCAGATCCGACAACTTGCCGAGGTCGCCGAACTCGCTTTGCAGTTCTGCCAGAACCCGGTCTCGCCAGGCCGGATCGGCCTCGTGCTCCATGACATTGCGCTTGGGTTTGAACAGTTTTGCGCTGATCGCCCCGCCGACGAGGCAACCGACGATACCCACCAACATCGCGTACGCCCGCGCCATCTGCGGATTCTCGACCCACCCGGAAAGCACCTGCGCGGCCGCGAAAAAAGCGCCGAGGCTGACCGTGGCGCCAATGGCAATCGAATAGATCAGGTGGCGGCCGTTGACCGTGTCACCCCAGACTTCGTAGAGATCGGATTTCAAGGAATTCTCCCACTGCCCTTGCGAGCTTTTATTGTTATGAACCTCTGGAGATGCAGGTGGATCAGTGTTCGCGAAGCCGTTTTGCCAATAACGCACGCGCCACGCTGGAAGCGGTTTCGCGCCCCAAATGAGCGTTGATGAATTCGCCGGCATCGATCACGGCGTCAAGGTCTACACCGTGTTTGAAGCCCAAACCGTCGAGCAGATAGAGCACATCTTCGGTGGCGACATTGCCGGTCGCGCCCGGCGAATAAGGGCAGCCGCCGAGACCCGCGACGGAGCTGTCAAACACCCGCACGCCCATCTCCAGCGCGGTGTGAATGTTAGCGATGGCCATGCCGTACGTGTTGTGAAAATGCCCCGCCAACGCACTGACAGGCACGACGTTGCCACAGCTTTCGATCAAGGCTTTGGTTGCTGCGGGCGTGCCCGTGCCAATCGTGTCGCCGAGGCTGATTTCATAGCAGCCCATGTCGAAGAGCGAGGCGCTCACCTCAGCGACTGCCTCGGGTTCGACAGAACCGGTGAAGGGGCAACCCATGACGCAAGAAACGTAGCCTCGCACGCTGACACCCGTCTCGCGTGCGAGCGCCATGACGTCCTGAAAACGCAGGAGGCTTTCGGCGATCGAACAATTGATGTTCTTGCGGGAGAAAGCTTCCGAAGCCGCGGCGAACACCGCCACCTCCCGGCACCCTGCCGCCAGCGCCGCTTGCAGTCCTTGAACATTGGGCACCAGTGCCGTCCAGGTCACCTCAGGACGATCCGCCAAGGCGCGCAACACCTCATCGGAACCGGCCATCTGCGGCACCCAGCGCGGCGACACAAACGCTCCGGCCTCAAGACTGCGCATACCCGCATCGGCGAGTTTATTCAGCAGTTCCACCCGAATGGCCGGTGCGAGGGTCAGCGTCTCGTTCTGCAAGCCGTCCCGTGCGCCGACCTCGACCAGCCTGACGACATTGTCATCATGGGCGCTCATCACTCGGCTCGCTTTTGCTTGAGCAGCTCGGCCGCTTTATCCGCGCGAACGTCACGCGCCTCGACCATTTCCTTCACCAGCCAACTGACCTCCTCACCTTTCGCACCGGCGGACAGCGCGATATTTCGTGCATGCAGCGCCATATGGCCACGCTGGATACCTTCGGTCGACAGCGCTCGCAACGCGCCCAAGTTTTGCGCCAAGCCAACGGCGACGGCGATTTCGGCCAGTTCTTGAGCGGTTTTCACACCGAGGATGCGCAGGGACAGTTGCGCCAGTGGGTGGGTTTTGGTGGCACCGCCGACCAGTCCGACCGGCATCGGCATTTCGAGGGTGCCGACGAGATGACCCTTGCTGTCCTTTTCCCAGGTAGTCAGCGAACCGTAATGGCCATTGCGACAGGCATAAGCATGTGCGCCCGCTTCAACGGCACGCCAGTCATTCCCCGTGGCGACGATCAAGGGATCGATGCCATTCATGATGCCTTTGTTGTGCGTGGCGGCGCGGTAAGGATCAACGACGGCAAAGTTGTAGGCGTCGAGGATGCCTTCGATCACGTCTTCGCCCTTATAGGCATCGGTCGTGAGCAATTCAGGGGCGATGCGAATCTGCGCACGGGCCAGCCGCAGGTCAGCGAGATTGGAGAGAATGCGCAGCCGAACCTTGCCGCCAGTGATTTCCTCCATCAATGGCGCAACGGCCTCAGCCATCGTGTTGACCGTGTTCGCGCCCATGGCATCACGCACGTCGACGATCAGGTGCGCCACCAGCATCGGGCCTCTTGGACTTTGCGCGAAGGTGTGGACTTCGATATCCCGGCAACCGCCGCCCAGTTTGTTCAACAACTGGTCTTTGCGATTGGCCAACTCAATGATTTCGTCTTTGCGGCGCAACAGGCTCAGGCGAGCGTTGAAGGGATCTTCAATCTCGACGATTTGCACTTGGGCGCGCATCAGCGGCAGGGAACTGGAGGTCAGAAAACCGCCGGCTGAGCGGGCCAGTTTGGCCATGAACGACGCGGCGGCCACCACCGAGGGCTCCTCGACAACCAGTGGGACGATGACATCGCGGCCATTGATCTGGAAGTTGCTGGCGACGGCGTATGGCAGTTCGAATTTGCCGATCACGTTTTCGATCATGCCATCGGCGATTTCAAGCGGCAGCGCGCCATCGTTCTTCAGCAGGTCTATGTCGGCGGCCGGGAGTTGCAGCAACTCCTGCAAATGCCCCAAGCGTTCAGCGGGGGTCAGGCTACGAAAGTTGGCAAGGCGAGAGTCGAGGCTCATCTGAAAGTCCTGTCGCGGTTATTGTTTTGGTTGCGACAACACTATTGCGCTCTGTACCGGCAGAGAAGGTACAGTTTGGACAGACAGTACCCAAGCTGTACCCTTGCGGCTCATTTCACAGGATTTCGCCCCATGGCCCGGATGACATTAGCCCAGCAACTGGCGGTTTCACTCACGGATCAGATCGTCGATGGCACCTATCGCGCGGGGGATCGACTGCCCTCGCTGCGCGAATGCATGCGCCTGCTGGGCCACTCCAAAAACACCGTGATCACGGCGTACGAGGCACTGGCCTCGCAGGGCTTGGTCGAGGCGCGCCATGGACAGGGTTTTTTCGTCAAACAAGGCGCGCCTGACCATCAGGAGCCTGAGGAACCGCCGCCGTATGCCCGGGCGATGGACACCATCTGGCTGATGCGCCAGCAATTCGTCCGCGAGCCGGGCCATTCGCCGCTCGGCGAAGGGTTCCCACCGGTGGAATGGCTGATGGACATGCGCCTGGACAAGTTCACCCGGCAGATCATGCGAACCGGCGTCACCACCCTGTTCCGATACGGCAATCGACTCGGTAATGCCGGGCTGCGCCAGCATCTGACGCAGAAACTCGCTGCCTATGCGATTACCGTCAGCCCTCGGCAAATCGTCACTACCCACGGCGCCAATCACGCACTCGATCTGATCATTCGACGGTTCCTTGCCCCCGGCGATTGCGTATTGGTGGAAGACCCGGGTTACTACCCGTTGTTCGGCAAATTGCAGTTGCAAGGCGCGAACATGTTGCCCGTCCCTCGCTTGCCGGACGGGCCTGATTTGCAGGTGCTGGAGCAGCATCTGCGCACGCACAAACCCAAACTGTTTTTCATCCAGTCGGTCGGCCACAACCCGACCGGCTCCGACATTTCGCCCGGCAAGGCGCATCGGCTTGTGCAATTGGCCGAGGAACACAACTTCATTCTGGTGGACGATGATGCGCTGGCAGACTTCAAACCGGCGACCGCGCTCAAAGTGTCGGCACTCGACCAGTTGAAGCATTCGCTGTACGTCGGCAGCTTTTCAAAATCGGTGTCAGCGGCCCTGCGCGTGGGGTTCATCGCCGGCAGCAAAGACGTCATTGATGAACTGGGCGATCTGAAAATGATGCTTCACACCAGTTCATCTGAACTGTGCGAGCGCACCGTCGACGCCATCCTCGTCGAAGGCCATTTCCTGCGGCATTCGATCCGCCTTCAGGAACGCCTCAGGCAGGCCACGGCCGAGGGTCTGCAAATGCTCGACGACATCGGCGCCGAAGTGTTCTGTCGGCCCGAGCAAAGTCTTTATCTGTGGGCCAGATTCCCGCGCATCGGCGATGCCCGTGAGCTGACTCGCGAGCTGCTGCCCAAAGGCTTCATGATCGCGCCGGGGCACATCTTTTCGCCGGAGCAGTCGCGGATCAATCCGTGGACCAGACTGAATGTGGCTTATCTGAACGATCCTCTGCTCAAGGCGACACTGCGGGGCTGAGGTGTGTGGTCTCGGCAATTCAAGCGCTCACCCACCCAAGGATGAATCACGGCGCCCCCCCTCACCCGTCTGGAGCGACGATGACGCATACGCGGCACAAGCAGCACGGCAAGTAACCAATCGTCGACCGGCAACAGGGTCGAAAATGGAAACATGAAGTCTGGCTGGAGCCCGATGGACTCGTCCTTGTGCCTTCGCGGGCAGCATCTGCTGTGATGCCAAAACCGTTTTTCGGAACGTTTGGGCGCGACCAGGTGTCGGTTATACAACGGCACCGAAGTGTCATTTTTAGTCCACTGAGAGAGGTAACTACCATGAACAGCATTGTCTACATCGTCGGCGCAGTCGTAATCGCCCTGTTTATCCTGTCGTTTGTCGGCATCGTTTAACCGCGTCAATGCCATGCATCCGACGACGCCTGATGGTCGCTACTTTGTCGTCAAGGAGCAACTCTGGCGCTGTACCAATCCGCGACTGGACGAATGTCTGCGACAAGGTTTGGTGGATGAACTGATGGCCGCGCGGCGCGAAGTAAAAACCGCGAAAGCCACTGGTAATTCCGCCGGACTGATACTCGCCCGGACACGTGTAAACGCCGCCAAGGTAAAGCTTGGCGAGCGCGGCCCGGTGTGGTGGGACGATGGCAGTCCTGACTTCAATCGCTACCGGGTCGGCAACACGCCCTACTCGCAATGGTATGACGCGTTACGAAGTTCAACCCCAGACAAATAAAGTATGCGATGAATCCCTCCAGAATCGGCTTCGCCTGCCAGTACAAACACCCGACCGCCATTTGTCAGCGGCCCGATTGAAGCTGATCGAGGGCCCTTTCAATCCTCGAACGACGACACTGCGCTGGATGGACAGCGTGCCGTTGCGGGTCGTCCATGACCAATATCGCCGCGCTGGCGCTCGTCCACGCTTGGGCCTGAGCACGCCAGTCGGGTAGCCCGTCAATCCGCTTGAACTCCCTGATTCACTACCCCGTCACTCTCTATGAGGGAGCGTGGAGTATTGTGCCGCGTCATCCCGCACCGCTTGTTTTCATTGAAAAGTGAGGGACGAGATGGACACTTCAGACGCAAGACCCGGGGGTCAGCCGCACGATCAGGACTCTCAACAACCGCAGCACGATTTTCAGCACCTCAAAGATGACGTATCGCAAGCGCTCGACAGCGGCCGGCATCAGGCTGAAACGCAATACGGGCAGTACCGCGACACGGCCGCCGAGCAAATCGAAGCGTTGGCCCAGGGCGCGAAATCCTTTGCCGGAGAGCTGGAGGACAAAGACACGCTGGGCATGTCCGGTTACCTGTCCGACATCGCCGAATCGATGACCAGCATGGCCGGCAATCTGCGTGGTAAAAGCGCCGAAGCCTTTCTGCACGATGGCGCAAAACTGGCCCGGGACAATCCGGGGCTGTTCATTGCCGGCAGTATCGCGCTGGGCTTCGGGCTGTCGCGCTTCCTCAAGGCCGGCAGCTCCCCCGCCGCCACGGTAAGCACGACTCAGGAGCCGACACCGCGCCGCACCGTGCCGCCAACGGCGGACTTGGGCACTCGCCCTCTCGATGAAACATCCCCTGCCCAGCGGCAAGACCTCAACCCGGGCCTGGCCACCGGCATTACGGCGGCATCCCCGGACCTGCGCGACCACCCCTCTGATTTCGCCTCGACCGTGTCGCCGGATACCACGCCACCCAAAGGAGCACTGTGATGAACAGAGACGATCTGAATGTGCCGGGCGCAAAGCCCACGAGCACCGCTGCCAGCTCTGATGACGTATCTATCGTCGGCCTCTTGCGCCAGTTGTCGCGTGAAGTGCCGGCGCTGTTCACCAAAGAACTGGCGCTGATGAAAGCGGAGCTGCAAAACAGCCTGACGACCCTTAAAGCCGGGATCGCCGCCGTGGCGGGCGGCGCGATTGTCTTGCTGGCCGGATTCATCATTTTGCTGATGTCCGCCGTGTACGGCTTGAGCACGATGATGGCGCCCTGGCTGGCGGCGTTGATCGTCGGCGTGGTGGTGATGATCATCGGTTTCGTCATGCTGCAGTCCGGCAAAAAACAGTTCGAGCCATCCCACTTCAAACCTGACCGCACACTGGACGCTTTGAACAAGGATCAGGAAGCCCTGCGGAGGAAAGTCTCATGAACCGCGAATCCAACCTGCAAGCCGAACTGAACACCGACAAGGATCCCGAGCAGATCGAACGCGAAATCGATGCGCAACGCGCCAGCATCGGCAACATCGTCGACGCACTGGAAAGCAAATTCACCCCGGGCCAGATGTTCGATCAGGCGCTGGGCATGATGCAAAGCAACGGCACCACATTCCTCACTAATCTGGGCACCAGCGTGCGCAACAATCCTGTGCCGGCGGTGCTGACCTCGGTCGGTCTGCTGTGGTTAATGATGAGCCAGAACCGCCCGCCTCAGCCGCAACCCGGCTATCGCAGCGGGCCGGATCAAAATCGGTTCGGCGAATGGGCCGACGGCCTGGCCGATGGCATCGACAGTGCGCGCGGTCATTTGCACGACACGGCGGATTCGGTCAGTGAAGGCTATCAATCGCTGAAGGATCGCGCGGCCAGCATGGGTGATCGGGTTGGCGCCGCGTCGCACAATATGGGCGACCGCTTGAGTGCTGCTTCGCACAACATGGGCGATGCCATGCATCACGCCAGCGACAGCGTTGTGCAGAACACTCAAGCGCTGGGTCAGCAGTTCAACCGCATGCTCAAGGAACAACCCTTGGTGGTCGCGGCGGCGGGCATCGCGCTGGGGGCCTTGCTCGGCGCGGCGTTTCCAACCACGTCCACCGAGCGACGCTACCTCGGAGGCGCCAGTGCCGGCATGGTCGACAAGGTGAAAAAACAGGCCCAGGAAGGTTACGACGCGGTGCGCGATACCGTCACCCAAACCACGGAGCACCAGACCGAACCCGGTGCGCCACGCCCCGGCGCCTCAGGAAGCTCAGGCACATCCGGCAATTCAGCGGATCTGTCGGAAGGACTCGGCACCTCCTGAGCCCCATAGGAGAGAGATTGCTCGCGATTCAAGCGACGCGGACTGACAAGGGGGGCCTGGATGGCCCCCTTTTCATGCCTGCAAAAAAGGCATCAAGAGACGACGCCCGGCATTGTCCACCCAAAGGCGACAGTCAAACCGTTTCCAGGCGCTTTTTCCCTCCCCGGCAACGCCTTAATCTGAGCCCATGTTGAACGACGCCACTGTTGAACAACGCCACTTACCCCAACTCGATAAAGGACTTCACCATGACCAACGCCACCTACAACCGCCTGAACAAAGATGACGCTGTTGTACTGATGATCGACCACCAGACCGGTCTGATCTCGCTGGTGCAGGATTTCTCGCCAAACGAATTCAAGAACAACGTGCTGGCCCTGGCGGACGTCGCCAAGTTCTTCGAGCTGCCGACGATCCTCACCACCAGTTTCGAACAAGGCCCGAACGGCCCGCTGGTGCCAGAGTTGAAAGAGATGTTTCCGGACGCGCCGTACATCGCCCGCCCCGGCCAGATCAACGCCTGGGACAACGAAGACTTCGTCAAGGCGATCAAAGCCACCGGCCGCAAGCAATTGATCATCGCCGGTGTCGTGACCGACGTCTGCGTCACCTTCCCGGCCCTGTCCGCACTGGCTGAAGGCTTCGAGGTCTTCGTGGTCACCGACTCCTCCGGCACCTTCAACACCACCGTGCAGCAAGCCGCGTGGAACCGCATGACCAATGCCGGCGCGCAAATGATGAACTGGTTCTCGGTGGCCTGTGAGCTGCAAGGCGACTGGCGCAACGACATCGAAGGCCTGGGTAACCTGCTGTCCCAGCGCATCCCGAACTACCGCAACCTGATGAACAGCTACTCGGCGATGGCCGCGCGTCAGGGCTGAAATCCGTAAACAAAATCGGCCGCTCCGGGGGTGACAATAACTGTCATGTCCGTAGCGGCCGATTCGCGTTCTGTCGTTTGTCGCTGAAACCCTAGAAAATCGCTTTCACCTGCAAACCGACCACCAACGCATTGTCGATGTTCTCACCGGAAAACGCGCCCGGTTCGATGATGTATTGCATGTCCGGACGCAGCAGCAACCACGGTGTTGCCTGGTAGCCATAGCTGAGCTCGATCAACTGCTCGGCGCTGTCCAGATTCGGGAATGTCCCGCCGTTGGCCTGCGCAGCGTCTTGCTGCACGTCGCGGCTGCGCGGGTTCGGCACGGCGCGGCCGTAACCCAACGCAACGGTATCGCGCGCACGGCTTTCGAACGGTTTGTACAGAACCACGCCGGCGCCGTACCAGGTCTTGAATGGCGAGGCTGCGGCGCTGGCTGCCGAGTATTGGCCGAAGGCATGCACACTGCGACCTTCGGACGTTGGCGAATTCCACACGGTCTGATCAATCAGCAGATAGTGACCGCTGCGCCCGGCCTCCTCGGAATTGCTGTCGATGCGTTTGGCGTCGGAGCTGTCGTAGTAATAACCGAGCTTGTATTCACCCGGCAGCTTGCCCGCGTGCTTGTACACCAACTCGATCGGCACCACGGTGCCGGTGGTGTGCTTGGGCCCCGGATTCCAGGCGCGACTCGAGTTGCCGTTGCTTTCAGGGTCGACGTTGAAGGCCGCTACGCGCAGTTGCCACGACGGCGAGAAATCGTATTTGACCCGTGCGCCCAGGTGCGCGTTGGGGTAGTTGCTCCAACCGCTGCCACCGGACATGTTCAGCGGGTGACCGCAGAAACCGGCGTTCATGAAGTTGCACAGAATGCCGCTGTCGAGACCGCCGACATCGTTGCCCATTGCCATGTAACCCAGCTTGACGTTCAGCGCCGGGGTGAACAGCGTGCGCTCGTAACTCAACTCGGTCAGGCGGGTGTAGAGGCCACCGTAGTTTTCCTGGATCGGCAGACGGTTGCCGACCAGGTCTTCGGAAGCGCTGTTGCCGCGACGGTCATTGATGGTCAGCTGGACGAGGCCACCGTTGTCGATGCCGTACAACTTGCCGAGATCGAACTGGACGCCGAGCTTGATGTTCTGCGAATAGCGCGCCGAACGGTGCAGGCCGCCGTGGGCGTTGTAGGCGGTTTCGCCGCTGTAATCGCCAGTGAACTTGATGCCGTCCTCGTTCAACTGATGGCGCAGACCGCCCCAGTCGCCGGTGAGGGTGCTGCGGGTCATCAGATCCGAACCGGTGTCGGCCAGCGCCGGCAACGCAGCGCTGCAGCTCAAGCCCAGCAGCAGGCAGTTAACGAAGGAGGAACGGGAAAAATCAACAACGGAAAACATCTTTGATTCCTGAAAAAAAAGCGACACCCGAAGGTGCCGCCTAGATCAACGCACCCGCCGCGGCGGGCTTATTCTTTTACTGCAAGGTGTACGCAATGACGTAGTCGCCGCGATCGGTCGACTGACGCGCGCCGCCCGCAGTGATGACCACGTATTGCTTGCCGGATTTCGGCGAGACATACGTCATCGGGCCGCCCTGGCTGCCGACCGGCAGACGTGCTTTCCAGACTTCGTCACCGTTGGCGCTGTTGAAGGCGCGCAAGTAGAAGTCCTGAGTACCGGCGATGAACACCAGACCACCTTGGGTCGACAGGGTGCCGCCGAGGGTTGGCAGGCCGACCTTGATCGGCAAGTGCATGCGGATGCCCAGGGGACCGGTGTCTTCAACGGTGCCGACCGGGACTTGCCATGCGACTTTGCGGGTCTTCATGTCAATCGCGGTCAGGGTGCCGAATGGCGGCGCCTGGCAAGGAATGCCGGCCACTGACAGGAAGCGGTTTTTGTTGACCGCGTAAGGCGTGCCTTTCAGCGGTACTGCGCCCATGCCGGTGTTCAGCGCTTCGCCAGCCGAGCCGCCGGTAGGTGGTGCTTTCGGGGCTTCAGTCGGCGCGGTGATCATCTGGATCCACAGCCCCAGACGCATGTCGTTGACGAAGATGAAACCGTGCACCGGGTCAGTGGAGATGCTGCCCCAGTTCATGCCACCCAGCGAGCCCGGGAAGCTCAGCGACTTGTCAGTGCCCGGCGCGGTGTAGAGGCCGTCGTAGCGCATGGACTTGAAGTCGATGCGGCACAGCAGTTGATCGTAAGGCGTCGCGCCCCACATGTCCGACTCGGTCAGGTGTTGCGCGCCGATCTGTGGCATTCCCACGGATTTCGGCTGGGTCGGCGAGTATGGCTCGTTCGGAATGTCGCCTGGCTTGACCGGTACTTCATCGACTTCAGTCAGCGGCTTGCCGGTGGCGCGGTCGAGCACGTAAATCTGCCCGGCCTTGGTGCCGATCACCACGGCTGGGACGGTTTTACCGTCAGCCTTGGGGAAGTCGATCAGGCTCGGTTGCATCGGCATGTCGAAGTCCCAGAGGTCGTTGTGGACGGTCTGGTAAACCCACTTTTCGTCACCATTGCTGGCGTCCAGTGCCAACAGCGAAGCGCCGTATTTGTGGTCCAGCTCTGTACGTTCAACGCCATAGATGTCGGTCGACGAGCTGCCCATCGGCAGGAAAACCGTGTTGGTGGCCGGGTCATACGACATCGGCGCCCAGCTGTTCGGGGAGCTGCGCACGTAGGTGCTGTCACCCTCTGGAGCGGTTTTGCTTTCCGGGTTGCCCGGATCGAACGCCCAGCGCATCTGGCCGGTGATCACGTCGAAACCACGGATCACGCCACCCGGCATGTCGGTCTGAACGTTGTCGGCCACACGGCCGCCGACCACCACAGTGGTGCCTGCCATCAGCGGTGCCGAGGACAGTTGATAGTAGCTGTCCGGCACATTGCCCAGACCGGCTTTCAGATCAACCTGGCCGTTGGTGCCGAAGCCTTGGCAGAACTCGCCGGTGTCGGCGTCGACCGCGATCAGGCGCGCGTCGATGGTGTTGGTCAGCAGACGACGCTGGCAACTGGCGCCGGCCGGTACGCTGACGGGCGTGGCTTGCGAACCGCTCGACTGGGCGATCGGCTGGGATGCATCGAAATACGCCATGCCACGGCAACGCTGCCAGACTTTCGACTGTGCGTTGATCGCGTTCTTCCACAGCTCTTTACCGGTGTCGGCTTCGAGGGCGATCAAGTTGTTGTGCGGCGTGCAGATGAACACTTTGTTGCCGATCTGCAACGGGGTCAGTTGGTCTTCTGCACCGTTACCATCGCTCTCGGCGATGTCGCCGGTGTGGTAGGTCCAGGCGACTTTCAATTTGTCGACGTTGTCGCGATTGATCTGATCCAGCGCGGCGAAGCGGCTGCCACCTTCGGTGTTGCCGTAGTGCGCCCAATCTTTCTGCGCCTTGGCCGGATCGACCGGCGTCAGGCCCGGGCCGTCACCTGTCGGTGCGACGCTTGGGTGAGCGACGAACATGTTGCCCGCCGCCACCGCGAGTACCACGGCCAGCACGGCCGCCAGGCCATAGGCACCACGGCCCGAGGCTTCACCGCCGGCACGCTTGAGCAGTGGATAGACCAGCGTCACCGCCAGACCGACCGCACCGAACATGAACAGACGCGAGAACAATGGCCAGAATTCCAGGCCCACGTCGAGCAATGCCCAAATCGCCGTACCGATCAGAAATGCGGCAAATACCCACGCCCCTGCAGTTCTGCGGCGGGCAATCAATACGCCGGAAACGACCATCAGCAGCCCGCCGATCAGGAAGTACCAGGAGCCTCCCAGCGTGGCCAGTTTCACACCGCCAGCGCCGAGCGCGAGCCCCAGCAAGGCGATGACAATGCCTAGCGCAATCAGAATAAAAGATGAGGCCCTGGAGATGGGCTGTGCTTGTTTCATGTCGGCATCCTGAAAAATGAAGGCGCGCAGTATATAGATAGCTAACTATCGATGCACATAATTGTCGAAACTGGTCATTTGCGGGCTGATCAGTCGTATCTCACGCCCTGGCGTTGACAACGTGCGAGTACTCATTGAGAGCTTAGTGAGAATCCGGAATTCCGCTTATTTTTGGGGTTAATTGATTAGCCATACTCCCCTCTTGTGCCATCGGCGTTGGCGCTGCTTACACAAGCTATAAAACCTGATTGTTCATAACCTCGGACCCAACGGTGGTTTGAACATTCGGTCATCGCTGCATACCGTGGCGGCCTTCGCTTCTGTTTGAAAAATCCATGCCCTCCCGCTCTGGATTGACAGGCATGCGCAGCGGTTGGCATATCTGTGCGGCGAGTTGAGCCCTCGCCGTCGTGGTCGGCCATCCTCGCTGGATATTCTTGAACCACAACTGCCAGGCATTTCTTGCAGATGTAGGGATCTCACCCGTCTGGATGCTCATACAAACTTCAAACACAAACAATTCGCCGGGTGCCGCCCGGCATTTCGCACCCACATAATGGGCTTACAACAATAAGGGGTTACCCCGAGGCGTGTAAGCCATGTTCAAAGACCACATCGTCAAGACTCGAATGACTGACAGTGCCGCGTTCATGGGCGCGGTGGCTGTGGTCATTTTCATCATTACGCTTGTTTGCGGCGTGGGCGAAGGCCGTCTTTCAAACCTGATGGGGCCCATCGTTCTCGACTTGAAAGCGCCTCTGGCGCGCGACATTGCAGTCGGGGGGACGTTCACGATCACGGTCGTGCTGAACCTGTTCATTCTTGGCCGATTCCCCTTGCGAGCGCAGATCATCACCGTCTGGTGCGAGCTGCTGGTGCTGTTTCTTTTATTCTTCGACACCTTCAATCTTTCTTACAGTTTCATCGCGACCAAAGTCGGTTTCATGATCACCCAAGGGGTTTTCACGACTGTCTATGTGTCCGCCATCTCCATCGCCATTGCGTTCGTTCTGGCCTTGCTGGGGGCAACAGCACGCTTATCTTCGAACGGCTTCGCGATTGCCATTGCCAGCTTCTACACCTCGTTTTTTCGCGGTGTTCCGCTTCTCATCCAGATCTACCTGATTTACCTGGGGATCCCGCAATTGGGCTATGTCGTCGGCGCCGTTCCCGCCGGGATCCTGGCGTTGTCGCTGTGCTACGGCGCCTATATGACAGAGATTTTCCGTGCAGGGATCAGCAGCATTTCGCGGGGCCAGTGGGAGGCTTCGCGGGCTATCGGCCTGAATCCTTTTCAGACGATGACGCGGGTGATTCTTCCTCAGTCCATGCGACTGATCATTCCACCGACGGGCAATCAGTTCATTTCGATGCTCAAGGACAGTTCGCTGGTGTCCGTGATCGGGGTCTGGGAGCTGATGTTCCTGGCCCGGACACAAGGACGGGCCGAGTTTCGTCACCTGGAAATGCTCATCACGGCTGCCGTGTTGTATTGGCTGCTGTCGATCATCCTGGAAACCGTCCAGGCCCGCCTTGAGAAGCATTTCAATCGCGCCCATCGCTGAATCAGGAGCTACAGGATGAACTCGCCGTCAACTACAGCCGCGCCTGCCGTTTCCCCCGCCATTTCGATTCAAGGCATGCACAAATGGTACGGCGATTTTCACGTGCTTAAAGACATCGACTTGCACATCGCCAGCGGCGAAATAGTGGTCGTATGCGGGCCATCGGGATCTGGAAAATCCACATTGATTCGCTGCTTGAATCTGCTCGAAGATTTTCAGAAAGGGAGCGTTTTCATCGACGGTACCGAACTGACGCGTCAGGCCGCCTGTGTGGCCGGAATCCGGCGTCAGGTCGGCATGGTCTTCCAACAGTTCAATTTGTTCCCGCACATGACGATTCTGGAAAACCTCATGCTGGGGCCGCGGCTGGTGAGCAGACTCAGCGAGTCCGAGGCTCGCGAACTGGCTTACCAATATCTTGATCGGGTGCGAATCAGAAACCAGGCGGACAAATACCCGGGCCAGCTCTCGGGCGGTCAGCAGCAGCGCGTCGCTATCGCTCGCGCCTTGTGCATGCGCCCTCGGATCATGCTGTTCGACGAACCCACGTCCGCGCTTGACCCCGAGATGGTCAAGGAAGTGCTGGATGTGATGGGCGAACTCGCGCAGGACGGCATCACGATGGTGTGCGTCACCCACGAGATGGGGTTTGCCCGACGGGTTGCCGACCGGATCATTTTCATGGATCAGGGTTGCATCATCGAGCAAGCCAAACCCAATGCGTTTTTTGACAACCCGCAGCACGAGCGTGCCCGGGAATTCCTTTCGCAGATTCTCGCCCACTGAGAAAACCGTCGAACCGACTGACGTCGTCGACCCATAAAAAAAACCGGAGGCTTCTCATGATCTCGCTGACTCGCTTGTTCACTGCAGTTGCTGTTACCACCGTCGTCACCGTCGCCGCGGGCACTGCCTGGGCCGGTTCAACGCTCGACCGTATCCATGAGACAAAAATGATGAAGGTGGCCACCGCGGCCAATTGGCCGCCGCAATCGTTTCTGGGGCCGGACAACAAACTGCAAGGCTTTGATATTGATGTCGCCAGTGAAATCGGTCGGCGCCTGGGCACCAAAGTCGACTTCGTAACGCCAGAGTACGGGATCATTACTGCCGGGCGCTGGTCGAGTCGCTGGGACCTGTCGGTCGGTTCCATGACGCCCACCACCGAGCGCGCACGAGTTCTCGACTTCCCCGCTATTTACTACTACACGCCGTATGTATTCGCCGTGTACAAGGACGCCGCCGGCACCAAACCGCAGGATCTGAACGGCAAAGTGATCGGGGTTGAAGCCGGCACGACGTCGGAAGACTACATCAACCGCAAACTCAAGATCGACGCGGTCGATGTACCGCCGTTCACCTACGACGTCACGCCCGGCGAGGTCAAGACCTACGGCGACAGCATGGGTCCGCTGGATGACCTGCGCATGGGCAACGGGGTTCGGCTGAACGCCACGTTGTCCGCCCTTCCCACCATCGTTGCTGCCGTCAAGAATGGCTATCCGATCGTGCAGGTGGAGGGCAAACCGGCGTATTACGAACCCTTGGCGATTGCCGTGGATAAAGGCGATGAAGCGTTCAACAGCGCGCTGACCAAAATCGTCGCCGACATGAAAACCGACGGCACGCTGAAACAGCTTTCCGAGAAGTGGTACGGCGCCGACCTCACCCACATTCAATAAACCCTTCGAGTGCAGGCGCCCGTCCACGACGCGGCGCGCTGCCTGTCTGCGCCCGGAAAAAGGACAACGGACTTCATGCACAGCTATAGCAACAACTACTACACCGCGACGATGCACGAAACGCCTCAACGGGCGCCGCTGTCGGGCCACGCCCAGGCTGATGTGTGCATCATCGGCGCAGGGCTTGCCGGCCTCAGCACGGCATGGGAACTGATTTCGCGCGGGAAGTCGGTCGTGCTGCTGGACGCCGGCCGTGTGGCCTGGGGCGCGTCCGGCCGTAACGGCGGCTTCGTGCTTCAAGGCTGGTCGGAAGGCTTGTCGGCCATCGAACAACGCTGCGGAAAACCGACCGCCGCCGCCCTGTTCAAGCTGTCGCTCGAAGGCGTCGATATTGTCCGGGACATGATCACCGATCATCAACTGCCAGGCTGCGCGCCAACGCCTGGAAAATTGAGCGTGGTGCGTTATGAGGATGGCGATAACCTCCAGCGACTGCGCGACAAAATGGCGACTGATTTCGACTTTCATCTCGATTACCTGGATCGTCCGGCCGTCCGAGAAAAGCTCAAGACCGACCGTTATTTTCAGGCGCTGCGCGATAACCATGGATTTCATTTCCACCCGCTGAATTATTGCCTGGGCCTGGGCCGGCTGATCGAAAACGGCGGCGGCCGGCTTCATGAACAGTCGCCCATGATTCGCGTCGAGAGCCGGGCTGGCAGACACCGCGTCGTCACCGACCAAGGCACGGTCGATTGCGCCGACGTCGTGTATTGCTGCGGCGGCTACGGTGGTTCGGAGTTCGGCAAATTACGCCGCGCCTTTTTGCCGATCGCAACGTACGCCGTGCTGACCGAACGGTTGGGCGAGCGCCTGGCAGAAACCGTCAATACCACCGACGCCGTGGGCGATAACCGCCGTGCTTCGGACTATTACCGGGTCGTCGAGGGTGATCGGCTGCTCTGGGGCGGTCGTATCACCACTCGCAACTTGCAAGACGAGAAACGCCTGGGCCAATTGCTGACCGAAGACATCCTCGACGTCTACCCACAATTGCGCGGCATCAAGATCGAAAAAGCCTGGTCAGGGCTGATGGGCTATGCGCGGCATAAAATGCCTCACATCGGGCCGCTCGGTAAGGGCTTGTGGACATGTACATCGTTTGGTGGCCATGGTATGAACACCGCACCCATCGGCGCACGCGTCATCGCTGAAGCCATTTGCGGCGAAACAGATCGCTATCGTCTGTTCGATGCCTACGGACTGGAATGGAACGGTGGCCCTCTTGGCCCGGCAGCCGCGCAAACGGTATACGCCGGGCTGAAGATCATGGACATGTTTCAGGAAACGCGCTCGCAACGCAGGGCGACTCATAAAAGCTGAATCCGAGCGAGGTCAAGGAAGTGCCCAACGATACGCAACATAGCGGCTCATTGTTCAATCTGACCGAAAAAGACAAGCAATTGCTCGGCCTCCTTCAAGCAAACGCGCGCGAACCCACGGCTTCTTTGGCACGCAAGCTCGGGGTCTCGCGTTCATCGGTGCAGGAACGGATTACCCGACTCGAAAAAGCAGGCGTCATCACCGGGTACAGCGTTCGCATTGACCAGGACAGACTCCAGCAGTCCATCAACTGTTTCACCATGACCTCCTGCACGAACAAGAGTTATACCGACGTCATGACAGCGCTGCGCAAAATGGATGCGGTGCAGGCTGTCTATGCCGTGTCGGGCGAGTCTGATTTCATCATTCATCTCACCACCTCGACCCTGAGCGAACTCAACGCCGAGCTCACCCGGATCAACATGATCAAAGGGGTGGCACACACCGCCTCTCACATCGTGATGGAAACCAAATTCAGCCGAAAGTTACTGTCGATGGAAAAAGGCACGGACACGTGAGACGCGGCTCGGGTCGACCCAGGAGGGAACTCACGGTTTGATCGCGCGGAGCAATCACATGCACAGCGCGAACCGTGCATGTGATTGGATAGCGCCTTACCAGCTATAACTCAGCTTCGCCGTCAATTCACGACCAGGGTTATAGAAGTCAGCCGTGCCGGAGCCGACCACGTGCTGTTCGTCTGCCAGGTTGGAGACGTTGATCGCCAGATCGGTGCCTTTGGCGATCTGATAGTTGAACGCAGCATCGAACAGCGTGGCTGCATCGCTCTCGCCGGTGTTGGCCGCATCGAAGTAATAAGCGCCGATGTAACGAGCACCCAGCCCCACGCTGACGCGGGTGTTTGGCACTTTGTAGTAACTCCAGAGCGAAGCCGAATGCTCGGGCGCTGCGGAGAACTGATTGCCCTTGAGCGACGTCCCGTCGTAAAGCGTGCCGCGCTGCACGTCCGACTTCATGTACGAATAACCGCCGACCAGGCTCAGGTTGTCGGTGATTTCAGCCTTGGCTTCCAGGTCCAGACCACGCACTCGCGACTCGCCCACCGTCTGCTGCTCAATGATGCCGCTCGGCAGCACGACAGCGATGGAGACATCTTCCTGGGTCAGGTCATAGACGGCTGCCGAGAACAGCGCATTCATGCCCAGCGGCGCATATTTCACACCCACTTCATACTGCTTGCCGCGCTCTGGCGTGACGCCAATGGTCGGCGGCGAGACAGACTCGACCATGCTGACGTAAGTGGACACTTCATCGTTGACGATGTAGGTCAGCGCGCCGCGAACCGAGGTTTCGGAGAAGTTATCCGAGGCTTTTACGTTGGTGATGTCGGTGCTGGACAGATCAAGAGAGTCGTTGCGCACGCCGCCGGTCACGATGAACCGGTCATAGAAAGACAGGTTCTGCTGCAGGAACACCGACTTGGTGGTGTAGTCCTGTTTGTTGCGACTGTAAGGCACGAGTCCGACGGGCGCCCCGGTGTAGACCGGATTGGCGACGTCGATGGGTGTGGTCAAGGCATAGACGGAGGTGTCTTTGGTCGATGCATCGCGATATTCCACGCCAACCATTGTGCTGCTGTCGATGTTTTCGAACTGGGCGTCGTATTGCAGCATCAGGTTGCCGTTCAACTGATCGGCGTCGGTGTCTGTGCCGAAGGCATAACGATCTACCACCGTGCCGGTGCGCGCCGCCGAATCGCTCAGATAGACGTAGCCGAAATCATCGGTCAGTTCGCTGTAACGCAGATTGCTGCGCAGGATGAAGCCGTTGTCGAAATCATGGGTGAAGTTGCCGCTGAGGCTGCTGCGTTCCACATCGTGGAAGTTGTAGCTCGGTTCGCCGAAGAATTTGCTGCGGCTGTATTCCTTGTCCAGCGGATAGCCACCGCTGTTGGGCGAACTGTTGGTCTTCAGGTAGTCGTAAATGAGTGTGCCGGAGGTAAACGCCGTCGGCGCCCAGGTCAGGCCGCCCATGATGAACTTGTTATCGTCCTGTGAATGGTCGTATTCGCGATCACTGTCCTGGAGTTTGCCGGTGAGGCGGTAGGCGACCGTTTTGTCTTCGTTCACGGTGTCGCCGACATCAATGCCCGTTTCGGCATGATCGAACGAGCCATAGGTCACGTAACCCTGGCCGAACTTTTCGAAGCGCGGTTTTTTGGTCACGAAGTTCACCGAGCCACCTGGGTCCGCCGGGCCAAACAGGGTGGAGTTGGCGCCGCGCAACACTTCGACACGCTCATATGCGAACGGCTCTTCGCGCACACCGCGCATTGAGCCCAAGGTCATGCCGTCACGGTACGTCGTGGCCTGGAAGCCGCGAATTTTGAAGTAGTCGTTGCGATCGTCAGTGCCGTAATAATCGGTCAGCACGCCCGGGGTGTACTGCAACACTTCTTCGGTGGTGCTGGCGCTGCGCTGCTCGATTTCCTTTTGGGTGACGACGGAAACGGAAGCGGGCGTGTTGAGAATGCTGGTCGCCACTTTGCCGCCGACCCAAAGCTCTTGAGCGACGACCGAGCGGGAATCATCACTGCCGGCAACTTGCGAGTTGACGATAATCGGTGCGAGACGATAAGCGCCCTCTTCACTGGTTTCGCTTATTTCTTCAGCCCCCACAGCAAACGGCGTGGCCACCAGCGGCGCACAAACCAGCATCGCCCGGGAGGCAAAATGGCGTGGCCTACGGGTGGTGGTAAAAATGGTTCTGGTATCAGTCATGCTCGAACATCCCCCAATCGAAATTGTCGCAACAAGTCGTTATATTTTTTGGAGTAACAACGTGTTTAATTTGCGACGGGGATCATATGCGAAATTCTGTTACCAACGATAAGCATTCCCATTCATGCACGCTAATTGGGCGGCGGCTTGAACCTGAGCAGTACGCCAATTCGTTGAAAAAATACCCTCAGCGGCTCGGCGCCCAGGAAAATCCTGTAGGAAAAATCATCTATCTTGCGGTTATTTTCTGGAAATGAGCGACATTCGACCCTCTTCGAGCGAGCCGGCTGCAGCAAGTCACGAAATCCCCGCGAGTGGATATACGTAACATCGACTTACAAAAAGGTAATGTTCGCTAATCGCACGACATCGCTTACCCAAGCCCCCACCCCGGCTCAATGTTTGGCACGCTATGCACAACTGCGCAGTCACCGCGATTCAAGCGGTTTGCCGTCAGATTCTGCTGTTTAGTCAACATAAAAACAGGGGTACACCTTGATCAACAAAACGTTTGAATCCGTCGCCGCTGTGCTGGACGGAATTGCCGATGGCTCGGTCATCATGGTGGGTGGTTTTGGCACCGCCGGCATGCCGTCGGAACTGATCGATGGCCTCATCGCATCGGGCGCTCGTGATCTGACCATCATCAGCAACAACGCGGGCAACGGTGAAATCGGTCTGGCCGCACTGCTCAAGGCCGGACGCGTTGCCAAGGTCATCTGTTCATTCCCCCGCCAGTCCGATTCCTATGTGTTCGACGAGCTTTACCTGGCTGGCAAAGTGCAGCTTGAAGTGGTTCCGCAGGGCAACCTCGCCGAGCGCATCCGGGCCGCCGGTTCTGGCATCGGTGCGTTTTATTCGCCCACCGGCTTCGGCACGTTGCTGGCCGAAGGCAAGGAAACCCGGGTAATCGACGGTCGCAACTACGTGCTGGAAATGCCGTTACGCGCCGATGTTGCCCTGATCAAGGCCGAAAAAGGCGATCGCTGGGGCAACCTCACCTATCGCAAGGCCGCGCGCAATTTTGGCCCGATCATGGCCATGGCCGCGACAACGACAATCGCCCAAGTCAATCAGATCGTCGAGCTGGGAGAGCTGGATCCCGAGCACATCATCACCCCGGGGATCTTCGTCCAACGCGTGGTCGCCGTGCCGCGTGCTTCTCTCTCGAAAGCCAACGTCAACTGAGGCCCGCCATGACTGTCATGAACAAACTCTCGCGCAGCGAAATGGCCCAACGTGTGGCCGACGATATTCTCGAAGGCTCTTACGTCAACCTCGGTATTGGTGTGCCGACGCTGGTGGCCAACTACCTTGGTGACAAGGAAGTCTTCCTGCACAGTGAAAACGGCGTACTGGGCATGGGCCCGAGCCCTGCCCCAGGTGAGGAAGACGATGATCTGATCAACGCCGGCAAGCAGCACGTGACGCTGCTGCCCGGTGGTGCCTATTTTCACCACGCCGACTCGTTCTCGATGATGCGCGGCGGGCACATCGACATTGCCGTGCTTGGCGCCTTTCAAGTCTCCGTCAACGGCGACCTCGCTAACTGGCACACCGGCGCCGAAGGCTCCATTCCAGCAGTCGGCGGTGCGATGGATCTGGCGACAGGCGCGCGTCAGGTCTTCGTGATGATGGACCACCTGACCAAGACCGGTGAAAGCAAACTGGTGCCGTCATGCACCTACCCCCTGACCGGCATTGGCTGCGTCACGCGGATTTACACGGATCTGGCAATCCTGGACGTTACGCCACAAGGCCTGAAGGTTAAGGAAATCCTTGCTGACATCAGCTTCGAGGACTTGCAAACCCTCAGTGGCGTGCCGTTGATTCGTTGAGCGCGAGAGCCTGTGCCCTTGATGGGCAAGGGCTCTCTGATTTCGTCTGGCCCTGCGTGAACAGGGCCTGATTGTCGTCAACCACCGACCTTCCCAACTCAGCCGTCAAATCCAGACATCATTAACCGCCGTCCTCTCCCCGCCTTCATCACCGGTATTCAACACACCGCACGGCTCAATCAACAGCAGCTTCACCTCTTGCGTGGCGTAAGGCTTATGCTCGATTCCTTTGGGCACCACGAACATTTCGCCCTGCCCGATCAGCACCGCGCCATCCCGGAAATCGATACGCAACTGCCCTTCCAATACGATGAAAGTTTCGTCCGTATCGGCATGGCGATGCCAGATAAAGTCACCCTCGATCTTTACGACCTTGAACTGGTAGTCGTTCATTTGCGCGATGACTTTGGGCGCCCATTGTTCGTTGAAGAGTGCGTATTTTTGCGCGAAATTGATGGCGCAATAGTGGTTGGTGTCAGGCATCAGGCTTCTCCATTCGACAGATTAGAAGCCTGACTTTAAGCAGGATAAAACGCGCGGTATTGCATGATTGTGCAGGTCAAGACGCTTGCAGACGCTTCAACCATTTGCCGGGGGCCACGCCATAAGCCTGAATGAATTGGCGTGTCATATGGCTCTGATCAAAAAAACCGGCCGACACGGCCGATTCTGCCAGCGAACCACCGGAGGTCAGCAAGACCCTGACCAGGTCGAGCCGCCGGTGAGTGATGTAGCGATAAGGACTGGTGCCATACAGCGCCCGAAAATCCCGGCTCAAGCTCCACCGGTCACGTCCACTGGCCTGTGACAACTCATCCAGCGTCACCACGCGATCCAGAGCCGTATGGATGAATGCTCTCGCCCGCTCCGCCGCCACAAAATCCAGCGTTTTGCGAACCACACGACGACCCGACACTTGCTCCAGCGCCTGCGCCAGGTCATAGATCATGTCGTCTTCTTCGAGCGGATCCATTGCCGATTCCAGATTGCACAACAATGCTCGCGTCGCCCGATACAGCCGGGGATCGCTGGACAATCCGCCCTCAATGAATGGCAGCGGTTTGCCGCCCAATACTTGCTGGATCAACGCGGGCTCGATGTAAACCATCCGATAGCGAAACCCGGCCTCAGTGCCGGCCTGACCGTCATGCACTTCATCAGGATGCAGCACGAGAATGTTGCCGGGCAGACTGTGGCGCTGACTGCGGCAGTACTGAAAGCTCTGGACACCGGACAACGTGGTGCCGATGGCGTAAGTGTCATGCCGGTGTGGGGTGAAACCATGCCCGCTGAAAAACGCTTCGATACGCTCCATTTTTTGCAGCGCGGGCGAGTGCCTGACCCAGTCACTCGAGAGGCTTTTATCGGACATGGTGCGGCACCAGGACAATGAGGCGGACACAATAGCAGACTGCGTCATCCGCTTACGTAAGCGATGCTGCTCAAGAACCAGACAACGCATCCCAATGGTCAGCTTCACTCGTGCTACATCCTTGGGAAAGCCAAAACCGTTTCGGGCGAAGAATCACCCGTCGGCAGCGGCGCAGATGCGGTCGGGGGATGTCAGTAGCGCCGTTAGCGGAATCTGCAATACGACCAGCGGTTGATCGGGCAAATCGCCCGAGACCAACACCGCCAAAGCAATCCCAACTATTTGATTCTAGGTGTTTTTTTCAAACGACACGGCTTGGCACCGCTCATGCAACACCACAGCCTACGTAGCGTTGGCACATTGATCGACGCGCGCTTCACCGTGAAGACAGAGGAAAACCTACATGAACGCCATTGACCTTCTGAAAGCTGACCACGAGCGTGTAAAGAGCATCCTGAGCCAACTCAGCGAATCCACTGAACGCGGCCTTAAAAAACGCGCTGAGCTGCTGGCGAAACTCGAGATGGAAATCACCATCCACACCAAACTTGAGGAAGAGATTCTGTACCCTGCTTTCAAGGAAGCCGGGGGCAAGGAAGAGGAAGTCATGTACTTCGAGGCCAAGGAAGAGCACCGCACCGTTGACTCGCTGGTACTGCCCGACTTGAAGCAGACCGATCCCGGCACGCCGGAATTCTCCGGACGGGTGAAAGTCGTCAAGGAACTGCTGGAGCATCACATCGAGGAAGAAGAAACCGAGATGTTCCCACAAGCGAACAAGTTGCTGGGCAAAGACAAGCTCAATGAACTGGGCGAACAAATGGAAGCGATGAAAGCCGAGTATAAAAAATCCCTCGCCCATCCTGAACTCGCCGCCTGATCTATCTGGAATGAGCAAAGCCCGGACTTGAGTCCGGGCTTTTTTTGGACAGCGCTTATCAGCCTGCGCTCACCAGCGATTTCAGCGAATCGTCGAACTGTTTCAATGCATTCAGTTGCAGATCACGTTGCTGTTCGATTTGCGCCGCAATCTGCGGCGCGGCCAGGTTATGCACCCAGACCGAAGGCATTTGCTTATCGACAGCACCTTCGGCCTTTCCGATGTATTGCAGGTTCGCGTCGTAGAAACGTGCGGCGAAACGCGCTTCGACAGCGCTATTGCGTTGGGTCAGCAATTGATTGTGGGTATCGAGCATGACGACGACGTCCGGGTGGGCCTGCACCAGCGCATCAAGGTTGTCGTAGACCGTGACCGACTTGAACTGCTGTTGCAACGAACTCATCAACCAGTCAATCGCCAGCTCCGGATCGGAACTGTTGACGAACGCATCGCGGATCCGCGCATCGAGCGCATCTTTCGCGCCGTTCAGCGCCATGTCGTGATAGCGCTCAAGGTATTGCAGGTTTTCGCGAGTGTTTTCGCTGTAGAGCACGCCAACGGTTTGCGAGTGCTGCAAACCATTGATGCTTTGTTCGAGGGGCAGAAAGTGGCCGGATTGTGCATCCTGCGCATTCGCTGTAGTCAGGGTCAGCAGCCCGCTGATCAGCAAGGCAACGACAGCCAGTCGGGTCAAAATCTTCATCGCGCAAACTCCTTAAGCGGCGTTTTCAATGCAGCGGATGTTCCTCGTCTACCGAGCGAAGCGGAACTCGGGTTTGTTGATGGTCACCATTGCCGAAAGCAATAGTGCCGACCTTTCCTGACTGCGCTCACCCCTGAGAGCCCGCCCCACAAGGCCCGCGCCGCCCTGCATCACGAATTTATGCTCACATCAAAGCTTAATAATAATTTACCGAAAAGCCCCCTCTCCCTAGTCTGACCCCACGCAAAAAGGACACGCCTAACGCGATCTGAATCCAACTGCCTTGTTAGAAAGGATGTAGAGATGACCACTGAAATAATAAAAACAGACACGCTTGTCGTGGGTGCCGGTCAGGCGGGTGTGGCGATGAGTGAACACTTGAGCAAACTCGGTGTGCCGCACCTGGTGCTTGAGCGCAGCCGCGTCGCTGAACGCTGGCGCACCGGGCGCTGGGACTCGTTGGTCGCGAACGGCCCGGCGTGGCATGACCGCTTTCCGGGCCTGGCGTTTGACGATGTCGACCCCGATGGATTCGCCCCGAAGGAACGCGTGGCGGATTATTTCGAAGCCTATGCAAAAAAATTCAACGCACCGATCCGCACAGGTGTCGAGGTCAAAAGCGTCGAGCGCAATGTCGGTCGTCCGGGCTTTACGGTGGTCACTTCCGAAGGCGTGATTGAAGCCAGTCGTGTAGTCGCCGCCACAGGCCCGTTCCAGCGCCCCGTGATTCCGGCAATCGCGCCGAAGGACGAACGTCTGCTGCAAATCCACTCCGCCGATTACCGCAACCCGCAGCAACTGCCCGAAGGCGCAGTGCTGGTGGTCGGTGCCGGTTCGTCGGGCGTGCAGATCGCCGATGAACTGCAACGTTCCGGCAAGCAGGTTTACCTCTCGGTGGGCGCCCACGACCGCCCGCCCCGCGCTTATCGCAATCGTGATTTCTGCTGGTGGCTGGGCGTGCTCGGCGAGTGGGATCAAGCGGCGATGAAACCTGGCAAGGAACACGTGACCATCGCGGTGAGCGGTGCCCATGGCGGCCGCACGATCGACTTCCGTGGCCTGGCCCATCGTGGCATGACCCTGGTTGGCGTGACCCAGGCGTTCAACGACGGCGTGGTGAGCTTCAAGCAAGATCTGGTCGATAACCTCAACCATGGCGACGAAAACTATCTGGCCCTGCTCGACGCCGCCGATGCCTACATCGAACGTAACGGTCTGGATCTGCCGGAGGAACCAGAAGCCCGGGAACTCTATCCGGATCCGGAGTGCGTGAAAAACCCGCTGGCCGATCTGGATCTGGCCAAGGCCGGTGTCACCTCGATCATCTGGGCCACCGGTTTTGCCGTGGATTATTCGTGGCTCAAGGTTGCTGCCTTCGACGCCAATGGCAAACCGCAGCATCAGCGCGGCGTGTCCAGCGAAGCCGGTGTGTATTTCCTCGGTCTGCCGTGGCAGTCCCGTCGCGGTTCGTCGTTCATCTGGGGCGTCTGGCATGACGCCAAACATGTGGCCGATCACATCGCGATCCAGCGCTCGTACCTCGAATATCAAGATGCCGAACAACGCCACGCCAGCCACGGCAAAACCGCCAACAAGACAACCGTCGGCGCCTGACACCCTATTCTTTTGGAGCTTCCCATGAGCCAGCCCACCCACACCCGTATTCGCATGTTCAACACCAAAGACACCTACCCGAACCAGACGCTGGACAACGACCTCTGCCAGGCCGTACGCGCCGGCAACACCGTGTATGTGCGCGGCCAGGTCGGCACCGATTTCGACGGCAATCTGGTCGGCCTCGGTGATGCCCGCGCACAGACCGAACAGGCCATGCGCAACGTCAAGCAATTGCTCGAAGAAGCCGGCAGCGACATGAGCCACATCGTCAAGACCACCACCTACCTGATCGACCCGCGTTATCGCGAAGCGGTGTATCAGGAAACCGGCAAATGGCTCAAAGGCGTGTTTCCGATTTCTACCGGGCTGGTGGTGTCGGCATTGGGTCAACCGCAGTGGTTGATGGAAATTGACGTGATTGCGGTGATTCCTGAGTAAGCAGGTTCACCGAGTTGCGGCCATCGCTGGCAAGCCAGCTCCCACAGAGATCTATGTCGATCACAGAACCTGTGGGAGCTGGCTTGCCAGCCCCACAAGGATCTATGTCGATCACAAAACCTGTGGGAGCTGGCTTGCCAGCGATGAGGCCTGCCCAGACAAAACAGGAGCAAGATCATGACCTTTTCAATCGCCGCCCGCTGCCCCGACACCGGTCAGTTCGGCATCGCCATCAGTTCCTCCAGCATCGCCGTCGGTGCCCGTTGCCCGTGGCTGCTGCCCGGTGTCGGTGCGGTGTCGAGCCAGAACATCACCTTGCCGTCCCTCGGCCCTGAAGTCCTCGCGTTGATGGAACAAGGCCTCGCCCCCGACGCCGCACTGGACAACGTCCTGACCCGCAACGGCTACAGCCAGTACCGGCAGATTACCGCGATCAATCACCTCGGCCAGACCGCGCATTTCAGCGGTTCACAAACCCTCGGCGTACATAACGCCGTCTCCGGAGAACAATGCGTGGCGGCTGGCAACATGCTCGCCGACGCTTCGGTCATTGAGGCGATGGTGCGCGGTTTCGAGGACGCCGAAGGCCAACTCGCCGAGCGTCTGATCAAGGCGCTGCAAGCAGGACAAGCCCTCGGCGGTGAAGCCGGCCCGGTGCATTCGGCGGCGGTGGTCGTGGTCGGCGAACTGACGTGGCCGATCGTGAACTTGCGCGTCGACTGGGCCGACGAAGACCCGATCGGCCAATTACAGAAACTCTGGAACGTCTACCGCCCGCAACTTCAGGACTACATCGACCGCGCCCTCGATCCCGCCAAGGCGCCGGGATACGGAGTGGCCGGAGACGACCGATGAAACGCAGCGTCGAATTGCTGAAAAACCTGGTGGCGTTCGACACCACCAGCCGTGAATCCAATTTGCAGTTGATCGAATTCGTCCGCGACTACCTCGCGGATTTCGGCGTTTCGTGCGAGTTGATCTACAACGACGAGCGCAGCAAGGCCAACCTGTTTGCGACCCTCGGCCCGGCGGATCGTCCGGGCATCGCCCTGTCCGGGCATACCGATGTGGTGCCGGTGGACGGCCAGCCCTGGACGACGCCGCCGTTCGAACTCACCGAGCGTGACGGCAAAGTGTTTGGCCGAGGCACGGCGGACATGAAAGGCTACATCGCCTGCGTGCTCGCGCTGGTGCCGGATCTGGTCAAGGCCACGCTGCGCATGCCGGTACATATTGCGCTGTCCTATGACGAAGAAGTCGGTTGCCTCGGCGTGCGTTCATTGTTGAGCGTGCTGGAGCAGCGCCCGATCAAACCACTGCTGTGCATCATTGGCGAACCCACCGAACTCAAACCCGTACTCGGCCATAAGGGCAAACTGGCGATGCGTTGCGACGTGAAGGGCCATGCGTGCCATTCGGCGTATGCGCCGCAGGGGGTCAACGCCATCGAGTACGCCGCCGAGCTGATTGGCGAACTGGGGCGCATCGGCCAGACGCTCAAGGCCCCCGAGCGTCAAGATGCGCGTTTTGACCCGCCGTACAGCACGGTGCAAACCGGCGTGATCGGTGGCGGCAAAGCGCTGAACATCGTCCCCGCCGATTGCCGTTTCGACTTCGAGATCCGCGCCCTGCCCTCGCAGGATCCGGCCGAGGTCGCTGCCGCATTGAAGGTGTATGCCGAGCAACAAATGCTGCCGCGCATGCGGGCGGTCAGCGAGCACAGCGAGGTTCGCTTCAGTGAGCTTTCGGCCTATCCGGGCCTGGCGACCGATGCAAAAAGCCAGGCGGCCGAGTTGATCGCGGCGTTCTGCGGTTCGCGGGAATTTGGCACCGTGGCGTTTGGCACTGAAGGCGGGTTGTTTGATGCGGCCGGGATTCCCACCGTCATCTGCGGTCCCGGCAGCATGGATCAGGGCCACAAACCCGATGAGTTCGTCAGCCTCGATCAACTCAAGGGGTGTGACGCCATGCTCCAGCGCATGCTCGCTTCAATCAGCGTCTGATCGGACGGGCTCGGCGACACCTCAGGTGTGCAGCCGGGCCAGCTCTTCGCGGCAATGATCGACGAACAGTTGCACCGGTTTGGTCAATTGCACGCGCTTCAACCACGCAGCTGACAGACCCGAACCGGTCACCGTTTCCGCCAGTGGCACGCAAACCACTTGCTGGCCGTCGTAGGTGTACGGCGAAAATGGTTTGGTCACCAGAATCGAGAAACCAAAACCGCGCCCGACCATGCCGCGCACCATCTCGATCGACGGTGAGCTGAAGACAATGTGTGGAGTCAATCCGCGCTCCTCGAAGATGCTGACGAAGTAGGTTCGGCTCGGCATCACGTCGAGCAGAATCATCGGTTCGAGCACCAGGTCATGCAGCGAGACTTTCGCCTGCTGGGCAAAGCGGTGATCCGCCGGCAGCAAGGCGTAAGGCTGTTGCGCGGGCATCAGCGGCGTGGTTTCGAGGGTGCTATCGAGGTCGTGCTCGAACAGCATGGCCAGGTCGATGCTGCCGGCAGTCAGCGCCTGCACCAGTTCCTGTTGTTCCCCGTCGCGAATGCGGATTTCTACCCCCGGCCAACGCTCCTTGAACCCGGCGATCAACCGTGGCAGATACAGCGGCGCCACCGTTTCGAAACAACCGATGTCGATCTGCCCGGCGACCACGTCATTGTCGGCCAACGCGTTCTGCTCGAACTCGTGCGCCACCCGCAGCAGCTCCAGCGCCTTGCGATAAAATCGCGAGCCACTGGGCGTGAGGGAAACGCCTTGGGCGTGGTGGCGGATGAACAGCTGCACGCCAAAACTTTCTTCCAGATGCTTGATCGCGGTCGAGACCGAAGGCTGCGCGATGTACAGCTTGCGAGAGGCTTCAGCGACGCTGCCGCACTCGGCGGTGGTGACGAAGTATTTGAGCTGGCGCAGGTTGTAGGCAGCCATTGGGATCTCCGAAAAAGCGCCGGTTTCGCCGCGTTTCCCTGGCGCCGGGTCAAGGCTGAAACATACCGGAGCCACCCGAACCCCGGGCATATATTTTTTAAGGTCTGTAGCAACAAACTTACTAATTTATCTATCCCGGCGCATTGCACATGATCACTTCAACAAAAAATGCGCCGTCCGTGCCGGCGCTCACCGAAGTACGTCCACGTACTCGACCTTGCCTTGGAGTTCGTCATGGCCACCACTGCAGCAACCTCCGCTCCGCTCATTGAAAAACACACGATTGGATACGTGCCCCCCGAGGATCGCCACGGAAAGGTCAGGGATTTGTTCACGCTCTGGTTCGGCGGCAACATAGCGCCGCTGCCCATCGTCACCGGCGCATTGGGTGTGCAGTTGTTTCACTTGAATCTGCTGTGGGGCATCGTCGCGATTCTGGTCGGTCATCTGATCGGCGGCGTGTTGATGGCCCTGCATTCGGCGCAGGGCCCGCAAATGGGCATTCCGCAGATGATCCAGAGCCGCGCGCAATTCGGCTCCCTCGGTGCGTTGCTGGTGGTATTGATTGCCGGCGTCATGTACATCGGCTTCTTCGCTTCCAACATCGTCCTGGCCGGCAAGTCCTTGCACGGCGTGGTCAACAGTGTTCCGGTGCCGGTGGGCATCGTGATCGGTGCGATTGGCTCGGGCATCATCGGCATCATCGGTTACCGGTTCATTCATGTCCTCAACCGCATCGGCACCTGGGTACTGGGCATTGGCATCTTCGTAGGCTTTGGCTACATCTTCACCCACGTACAGACCGCCGATTTCCTGACCCGTGGCAGCTTCAACATTTCCGGTTGGCTGGCGACGGTGTCGCTGGCGGCGTTGTGGCAGATCGCATTCGCCCCGTACGTCTCCGACTATTCGCGTTACCTGCCGGCTGATGTGCCGGTCGCGTCGACGTTCTGGACGACCTATCTGGGATCGGCGCTGGGTTCAAGCCTGGCATTCATCTTCGGTGCCGTCGCCGTGCTGGCAACACCGGTGGGCATGGACACCATGGACGCGGTCAAACTCGCGACCGGCTCCATCGGCCCGTTGATGCTGGTGCTGTTCCTGCTCAGCGTGATCAGCCACAACGCTCTCAACCTGTACGGTGCGGTATTGTCACTGATTACTCTGGTGCAGACTTTTGCTTACCGCTGGATCCCCACTGCCAAAAGCCGTGCGGTGATTTCGATCATCGTCCTGGCCGGTTGCAGCGCCACTGCGGTCGGCGCCTCGGCGGACTTCATCGGTCACTTTGTCGACATGGTCTTGGTGCTGTTGGTGGTGCTGGTGCCGTGGACGGCGATCAACCTGATCGACTTCTACGCGATCCACAAAGGCAAGTACGACATCAACTCAATCTTCCAGGTCGATGGCGGGATCTACGGCCGCTACAACCCGCAAGCGCTGCTGGCGTATGCGATCGGCATCGCGGTGCAGATTCCGTTCATGAACACACCGCTGTACGTCGGCCCGGTGTCCGCGCACATCAACGGCGCCGACCTGTCCTGGCTGGTCGGCCTGCTCGTGACCTCGCCGCTGTACTTCTGGCTGGCCAGTCGTGACAGCGCTTACCGTCGTCGCTTGTCGACCGGCAAACTGGCGAGCGGTGTGTAAGCGTTTCTGCTGAAGAACGAAGGCCCTCCATTGCGAGGGCCTTTGCGTTTCGACACTTGCAGCCGCCATAGCCTATCCCTTGACCGCCGCCTCGATGGCCGCGACGTCAATCTTGCCCATCTGCATCATCGCTTCGAAAGCACGCTTGGCCGCTGCGCCATCGGAACCGGTGTAGGCGTCGGTCAGTACGCGCGGTGTGATCTGCCAGGACAAGCCCCACTTGTCCTGGCACCAGCCGCAGACGTTGGCCTGGCCGCCGTTGTCGATGATCGCGTTCCAGTATTTGTCCGTCTCGGCCTGATCGTCAGTCGCGACCTGAAACGAGAACGCCTCGTTGTGCTTGATGCCCGACCCGCCATTCAGACCCAGACACGGGATGCCGATCACCGTGAATTCAACGGTCAGTACATCGCCCTGCTTGCCTGCCGGGTAATCACCGGGCGCGCGGTGCACTGCGCCGACCGTGCTGTCGGGGAAGGTTTTTGCATAGAACGTCGCAGCGTCCAGTGCGTCGCCGTCGTACCACAGGCAAATGGTGTTTTTGCTGATCATTCGGGTTCTCCGAATCGCGTTGAGGAACATTAACTCTAGCAGCTCAACCCTGTTCCTTAAGACCGTTCAGCTATCCCCTTTTGCCCTTGAACGCTTCGCGCCGGGTCGCCCTTTCGGCGGCATACGCTTCGACGGGTTGGCTGATCAAATCTTCACGACGCAAGGGTTCGCCACAGTGTTCACACAGTGGGCCGAGCCCGGCCGGGTGGTTGCAACGCGTGTGTGTGAAGACCACCGCCAGGCCTTCATCCGCAGATTTGCACCAGGTTTCACCCCACGCACGCAGGGCAATGATCACGGGGTAGAACGCTTCGCCTTTGGGCGTCAGGTGATATTCGAAGCGCAGGGGCCGCTCGTTGTATGGGCGACGTTCGACGAGACCGTCCGCCTCAAGGCTCTTCAGGCGCGCGGCAATCATTTGTGGCGTACCAGCGGTTTGCGCCTGGATGTCATCAAAGCGATGACTGCCCATGAACAGCTCGCGCAGCACCAGCACAGTCCAGCGGTCGCCGACCAATGATTCGGCGCGTGCGATCGGGCACAGCGTTTCAGGGCCAGGATTATTTTCTGACATTCGGTATTGCCTCGACTCAAGTTACTATGATTATCATAGCGCTCCGACACCAAGGCAACCCCATGGCGTCGTTTCTTTCAAATCACGGAGAACCACGCCATGTCTGACACCGCTTATCCCCGCAACAGCACCGCTTATTTGCTGGTCGATCCGTACAACGATTTCCTCTCGGACGGCGGCAAGGTCTTTCCTCTGATCAAGCCGATCGCCGAACAGAACGGCTTGCTCGACAACCTGCGCAACCTCGATCGCACGGTGCGTGCCAAAGGCATTCAGGTGGTGATCGTGCCCCATCACCGCTGGGTGAAAGGCGACTACGAAGATTTCGACCATCCCAGCCCGACCCAATGCAAAATCATGCACATGCACCATTTTGCGCGGGGTGAATGGGGCGGCGAATGGCATCCGGATTTCGCCCCGCAGGACGGTGACATCGTCGCACAGGAGCATTGGGGCTCGAGCGGCTTTGCCAACACTGACCTCGATTTTCGCCTGAAGCAGAAAGGTATCACCCATGTGATCATCGTTGGTCTCCTGGCCAACACCTGCATCGAGGCCACTGCCCGCTACGCCACCGAGCTGGGCTACCACGTCACGCTGGTTCGCGATGCCACCGCCGCGTTCAAACCGGAAATGATGCACGCCGCCCATGAGCTGAACGGCCCGACCTTCGCCCACAGCATCGTGACCACCGAGCAATTGATCGCCACCTTGACCGATGCGGGTGGTGCGCAATGAACCTCACCGGCCACTTGATGATCGGAGCCCGCGACGTAGCGGCCACCGACGGCACGATGAAAGCGCTCAACCCCGCCACCGGCGAACTGATCGAGCCAGTTTTTGCCTTTGGCGGCATGGCTGAGGTCGACCAGGCTGCGGAACTCGCCGAGGCAGCGTTCGACAGCTACAGCCACACGTCGCTGGCCGAACGCGCCGCGTTCCTTGACAGCATCGCCGCCAACCTCGACGCCGTCGCCAAGCCGCTGGCCGCCCGCGCCGCGCTGGAAACCGGCATTGCCGTGGCTCAGCTCGAAGGCGAAGCGGCGCGCGCGGCGACCCAGTTTCGCCAGTTCGCCGAGGTGGTGCGCAAGGGCCGGTTCCTGCAACTGGCGATAGACCCCGCGCTGCCCGACCGTCAGCCACGCCCGCGCATGGATCATCGCTTGCAGAAAATCGCCCTCGGCCCGGTGGCCATTTTCGGCGCGAGTAACTTTCCCATCGCCTATTCGGTGGCCGGTGGCGATACCGCATCCGCCCTCGCCGCTGGCGCCACGGTGATCCTCAAGGCGCATAACGCGCATCCGGGCGCGTCAGAGATCCAGGCCCACGCGATCCGCCAAGCGATCCAGGCGCATGGGCTGCACGAAGGCGTGTTCTCCATGGTGCGCGGCGATGGAAACGCCATCGGTGCAGCACTGGTGGATCATCCGCGGATCAAAGCCGTGACCTTCACCGGTTCCGAAACCGGCGGCATGGCGTTGTATCGCCGGGCACAGCTGCGTCCAGATCCGATTCCGGTGTTCACCGAAATGACCAGCATCAATCCGACCTTCATTCTGCCTCATGCGCTGACGGCCCGTGGATCGCTGATCGGTGACGGCTTCATTGAGCGCATGCTGGTGAATGTCGGTCAGGCGTGCCTGCGGCCAGCCCTGTTGATAGCCATCAAAGGCGAAGGTCTGGAATCACTGCGCGGCGCCCTGCTTCAAGCCGTCTCCCACGCCCCGGCGCGCACGATGCTGACCCCGGGCATTCATGCGGCCTATGAGAGTGGTCTGAAATCGATGAAAAACGCCGGCGCGTGTCTGGTTGCATCCGGCACGGCAAGCGATGGCGTGAACGCCGGCCGCTCGGCCTTGCTGGAAGTCGACGGCCAACGCTTTCTCGATGAACCGGCGCTGGCCCACGAAGTGTTCGGGCCGTCGGCATTGCTGGTCATGGCTGAAGACGAGGCGCAACTGTTGGCAATCGCCCGCTCGCTCAAGGGCCAACTCAGCGCGACGATGCACCTCGAAGACCCGGATTTGTCGCTGGCCCGCCGCCTGCTGCCGATTCTTGAGCGCCGCACCGGACGCATCGTCGTCAACGCCTTCGCCCACCCACAAGAAGTCACCTTTGCCACGGTGCACGGCGGACCGTTTCCGGCCACTTCCGACAGCCGTTTTACCTCGGTGGGCATGACCTCGATCGAGCGTTTCCTGCGCCCGGTGGCGTATCAGGGCGTTCCGGATGCGTTGTTGCCGCAAGCGCTGCGTGACGGCAATCCGCTGCACCTTCCGCGCAGCATCGAAGGCGACATACCGGCCTATTGACGGGTCTGTTTGTGCTCGGCGGCTGGCGGATCACCCGCCACGCCGCGCGATTCGATCAACTGCACAAGCATGCTCAAGCTGCGCGACACCATGCCCCGGCGCCAGACGAGCCAGGTGGTCAACGAGCGAAACTCCGGTGCCAGGGGCCACACGCTGACCGTCGCGCAGCCGGGCATGCTCTGCAACATGCTGCGCGGCATCAATGCCAGCCCTGCGCCGGCACTGATGCACGCCAGCATGCCGTGGTACGACTCCATTTCGAAAATCTTGCCCGGCACTGCCGCATCGCTGGCGAACCAGCTCTCGAAGTGGTGGCGATAGGAGCAATTGGCACGAAACGCATAGATGTTTTCGCCGTTGACGTCGCGGGCACGCTGAACCGGCGCGTGATGCAGCGGCGCGATGATGACCATTTCTTCCTCGAACGCCGGCACGCCTTCCAGCGCCGGATGCCGCACCGGCCCATCGACGAATGCCGCCGCCAGGCGCCCGGAGAGCACACCGTCAATCATCGTGCCGGATGGCCCGGTGGACAAATCCAGGTCGACCTTCGGGTATTGCCGGTTATAGGTCGCCAGCACCTGAGGGATACGCACGGCTGCGGTGCTTTCCAATGAGCCGAGGGCGAAGGCGCCCTGCGGCTCTTCACCCGCAACGGTCGCCCGGGCTTCCTGCACCAGATCGAGAATACGCCGCACATAATCGAGAAAGCTCCACCCGGCGGGCGACAGGCGCAGCCGACTCTTCTCTCGAATGAACAGGTCGACACCCAGATCCTGCTCCAACTGCTTGATGCGCGTGGTCAGGTTCGACGGCACGCGATGGATCTGCGCGGCGGCAGCGCTGATGCTGCCGTGCTCGGCCACGGCTTTGAAGATTTCCAGCTGAACCAGATCCAAGACATTCTCCTTTCGTGAATGAAACGCTCTGTATTATTCAGTTTCCAGAAAGCAATTGCCACCCTACTCTGTGTCCATCACTCACACGCAGGACATTGCCATGAGCCAGATTTCCAGCCTCACCCACGCCATCTCGATCAATCCCGCCAGTGGTGAGCAGATCGGTCATTACCCGTTTGAATCCGCTGCAGCGCTCGATGCTGCGCTGTCCCGTGCCGCCAGCGGTTTCTCGCAGTGGAAGCGCTCAGCCGTGGCGGATCGCTCAGGCCTGATGATCGCCCTCGCCGCCTCGCTGCGTGAAGGCGCGGAAGCCATGGCCGTGATGATCACCAACGAGATGGGCAAGCCGATCGCCCAGGCCCGGGGTGAAATCGAGAAGTGCGCCAAGCTGTGCGAATGGTACGCCGAACACGGCCCGGCGATGCTCGACGCGGAGTCGACGCTGGTGGAAGGTGGCAAGGCGCGCATCGAATACCGTCCGCTCGGCCCGATCCTGGCCGTAATGCCGTGGAACTTTCCGATCTGGCAAGTGCTGCGCGGCGCCGTACCGACGCTGATCGCCGGCAACACTTACGTGCTCAAGCATGCGCCGAATGTGATGGGCTCCGCTTATCTGCTGCGCGATGCCTTCACCCGCGCCGGGTTTGCCGAGGGTGTGTTTGAAGTGATCAACGTCACGCCGGACGGTGTGTCCACCGCTATTGCCGATCCGCGAATCGCCGCTGTGACGTTGACCGGCAGCGTACGTGCCGGTCAGGCGATTGGCGCTCAAGCGGGGGCTGCGCTGAAGAAATGCGTGCTGGAACTCGGCGGTTCCGATCCATTCATTGTGCTCAACGATGCCAACCTGGACGAAGCGGTTCAGGCTGCCGTGATCGGCCGTTATCAGAATTCCGGGCAGGTGTGCGCGGCGGCCAAGCGCCTGATCATCGAGGAAGGCGTGGTTGAATCGTTCACCCGTAAGTTTGTTGAAGCAACCCGTCGTCTGGTGGTGGGTAATCCGCTGTCGGCCGAGACCTATATCGGTCCGATGGCTCGCTTCGATTTGCGTGACGAACTTGATCAACAAGTGCGCGATACCCTGGAAGAAGGTGCAACGCTGTTGCTCGGTGGCGGCAAGGCGCAAGGTTCGGGCAACTTCTACGAGCCCACCGTGCTGGCGAACGTCACCGATCAGATGACGTCATTCAAGCAGGAACTGTTTGGCCCTGTAGCATCGATCATCACCGCCCGCGATTACGCCCATGCCGTGGCGCTGGCCAACGACAGCGATTTCGGCCTGACCGCGACGATCTACACCGCCAATGTCGAACTGGCCGAGCAAATGACCAGCGAACTGGAAACCGGTGGCGTGTTCATCAACGGCTACTCGGCCAGCGACCCGCGCGTGACCTTTGGCGGCGTGAAGAAAAGTGGTTTCGGTCGCGAACTGTCGCACTTCGGCGTACGCGAATTCTGCAACGCACAAACCGTTTGGCTCGATCGGCACTGATACACGCTAACCGCGCCTACTGACTGCACAAAACCTTGTAAGAGCTGCCGCAGGCTGCGATCTTTTGATGTTGTTTTTCTAAGGCAACATAAAAAGATCGCAGGCTGCGGCAGCGCCTACACGAGGGAGGATTAGAGGTATTTGAGCCAGGCGATGTCGCGGCGTCGGGCCTTCAGGGTCGAGAACCAGCGCGCCGCCGGGAACAGCGCCACCGCCAGCAATGCGGCGACCAGCCAGATTGCGCCCACCGAATCAAAGCCAAAATAACTGCCGTGGTTAAGGCCAAACAGTGCCACAGCGATCAGGTACAGGAACTTCAATACGTACAAATGCAGCAGGTAGAAAAACATCGGCGCCGAGCCGAACACGGTTAGCCAGCGCGACCAGCGGCGCTCCTGCTGACGTTCAAACACCAGCAACACCAGCAATCCGATGCTCACAGTCAGAGTGATGAACAGTAGCGACGGCGGATATTTGGTGATGTTGAAAAAACTCATCAGCGTTTGCAGGCCGTTGTCACCGAACGCCCAAGCTTTTTCGCCATAACCGTTGAC
>NZ_WKEQ01000047.1 GCF_021605415.1 Pseudomonas syringae | reverse complement strand
CTATTGCAAGGATCGCCACTTCGCCCGGCTGATTGCCGACCTGCCAGTGTTCCTGCGTCAAAGCCATGCCGAACGCGATCTCGCGGCCCTCGGGCAACTGATCGCCAGCCAACCCGAAGAGACCTGGGCGTTATGAAAGCCAATCCGATTGTCGGCCACGGTACTTCACTGCATGAATGGCAAACGAGCCAACACCTGGCTGAACTGCCAACGATCAACATCACCGAACTGGTGCCCCAAGGCAGCCGTGCAGTAATCGTCGCGCCACACCCGGACGACGAAGTACTCGGCAGCGGCGGCCTTCTACAACTGCTGGCGGCGGTCGGTCGCCCGATATTGTTGATCTCGGTGACTGACGGCAGCGCCAGCCACCCAGGTTCGGATCGCTGGCCGGTAGATCGGCTCAGCGTGATACGTCCGCAGGAGTCCGCCGAGGCGTTGCGCCGCCTCGGCCTGCCGCTGCATCAACTGAAGTGGTTGCGCGGCGGTTTCACCGACACTCAAGTCGCCACCGACGAAGAGGAACTGAGCGCATTCATCGAACGCTATCTGCAACCCGGTGACGTCGTTTTCAGCACCTGGCGCGAGGACGGCCATTGCGACCACGAAGCCGTTGGCCGGGCAAGCATCGATGCGGCAGCGCGGGCGGGCGTCACCTGCCACGAATTGCCGGTGTGGACATGGCATTGGGCGACCCCCGAAGACGCCAAGGTGCCGTGGCATCGAGCACGCAAGCTTTTGCTCTCGCCAGCCCGAGTCGCCCGCAAGCGCCACGCAATTCACGCTTTCGCCAGCCAACTGGAAGGCGATCCCGACGCCGGTCTGCCGCCGGTGCTCGCACCGCATGTGCTGGAGCGGCTGCTGCAACCCTTCGAGGTGGTGTTTCTATGAGCGTCGACGATCAGTATTTTCAGGGCCTGTTCGCCAGCAATGACGATCCCTGGTCATTTCGGCATCGCTGGTACGAACAACGCAAACGCGCAATCACATTGGCCTCTCTGCCCCGTCCACACTACCGATCGGTTTACGAGCCGGGTTGCGCCAACGGCGAATTGAGCGCCGCCCTCGCTGAGCGTTGCGACCGTCTGTTGTGCAGCGACACCGTCGCCACCGCCGTCAAACTGGCGAGCACCCGGCTGAGCCTGTTCGACCATACCCAAGTGCGTCACGGACGTTTGCCGGCAGACTGGCCCGAAGAGAAATTCGACCTGATCGTCTTCAGCGAAATCGGCTACTACCTGGACGCCGAAGACTTGAGCGCCGTGATCGGCCACATGAATGACTCATTGACCGCCGACGGCCAGCTACTCGCCTGTCACTGGCGTCCGCCCATCGACGGCTGCCCGCTCAACGCCCGTCAGGTGCACGACCAGCTTCACGAACAATTGCACATGCCCCGGCTGGTACTCCATCAGGAAGCCGATTTCATTCTCGAAGTATGGAGTCGCGAGCCTCGCTCGGTGGCAGCACTGGAGGGCTTGCGATGATTGGCATTCTGATCCCGGCACACAATGAGGAGGATTTGCTGGAGGACTGTTTGAATGCAGCCTTGCGCGCCAGCAAGCATGCATTGTTGGCCGCCGAGCCGGTGGAGATTCTGGTGGTGCTGGACAGTTGCACCGATCGCTCGGCTCAGATCGTCAGCCGTTATCCGGTGCTGAGCCTGGAAATTGAGGCGCGAAATGTAGGCCAGGCGCGGGCGGCCGGGGCCAAACTGCTGCTGGAGCGTGGCGCTCGCTGGATTTCCTGTTCGGACGCCGACAGCCGCGTCGCGCACGACTGGCTGGTGGCACAACTGGCTCTCGGTGCTGATGCGGTGTGCGGCACCGTCACGGTCGAGCACTGGCCGGACTCATTCGATGATGCCGCGCAGATCCGCTATCACCAGCATTACGAGGCCCGCGATGGCCATCGGCACATACACGGCGCCAACCTTGGGATCAGTGCCGACGCTTATCGCTGGGCCGGCGGTTTCAAGCCTTTGACTTGTCATGAGGATGTGCATCTGGTGCAGGCACTGCAACGCACCGGTGCCGATATCGCCTGGAGCGCGCGGCCACGGGTACACACAAGTGCACGGCTGGACGGTCGTGCAAGCGACGGTTTTGCTGACTGTCTTCGAAAAATGACACAGTTAGAGAAAAAAAAAGCGGATCAGATCGATCTATAACGCGACGAATCCCATGGCTTAGGCAATACTCTGTTCGCGGCAATCCAGGGGTTGGAGCGCCGTAAAAGACATCAATTTGCCTCCATCGAGCCTGTACAAATGCGGCTGTTGAGGACTGGCGAAACCAGACAAGGACGTAACCATAATGAAGACGCTCTCCATCAATGAAAGCTGCCAATCAGCACAAATCTGGAACAGCGCGGCACAACTGGACACCATCCCCGTCATCAACACCCGCACGCTGGTGCCCGCCGGTTCCCGTGTCGTAGTGATCGCACCGCATCCGGGCGACGAAGTGGTGATCTGCGGCGGCTTGCTGCAACTGCTGTCCAATCTCGGCCATCCCCTGCAACTGATTTCAATCACCGACGGCAGCGCCAGTCATCCTGGTTCGCGGCAGTGGTCGGAGAAACGCCTCAGCGTGTTTCGGCCCCAGGAAAGTGTCGAAGCCCTGCGCCGCCTCGACTTGCCAATGCACAGCCTGAAATGGATTCGCGGCGGTTTCACCGACAACGCCCTGCTTGATCAGCAACCGCAGTTGACCGAATTCATCGGCCGTTATCTGCGGCCGGGTGATGTGGTGTTCAGCACCTGGTGCGAGGACGGCAATGACGATCATGAAGTGGTCGGCCGCGCCAGCGCCGCCGCCGCGCGGGGTGCCGGCGCCTCGTTCCATGACGTACCGGTCTGGGCCTGGCACTGGCCCGAACGTGAACAGACGCTGATTCCCTGGCACCGCGCACGCAAGCTGCGTCTGGACAGCTGGACCGTTGCGCGGAAAAGCCACGCCACCCACGCCTACGCCAGCCAACTCAACGGCGAACCCGCCATCGGCCTCGCACCATCGCTGCCCCGAGTCATCCTGGATCGCTTGCGCAAGCCTTATGAAATCGTCTTCATCTGACTGGCACCCTGGAGCTGCCGAAGGCTGCGATCTGTTGATCTTTAAAATCAAAAGATCGCAGCCTCGTTTCACTCGACAGTTCCTACAGGGGATTGGGGTTAGGTGGCGGTGAAAATGAACTGCCCGGTCGCGCGTCAGTCGCATGGAAAGGAAGCCCCGATTCAGAGGAGTGAATGTGTCCAGCGATGCCAAACCTCACGCCATCGGCGTACAACTTTCAACACCTCCGGTGATTCATCGCCTGCGCGTGCTGACGGTCAATACCCACAAAGGATTCACAGCGCTCAACCGGCGTTTCATCCTGCCTGAACTGCGCGAGGCGGTGCGCAGTACGTCAGCCGACCTGGTGTTTCTTCAGGAAGTGGTCGGTGAACACGAACGACATTCCAGTCGCTACAACGAATGGCCGCAAACATCGCAGTACGAATTTCTCGCCGACAGCATGTGGAGCGACTTCGCCTACGGCCGCAACGCTGTGTATCCGGACGGTCACCACGGCAATGCGCTGCTGTCCAAATACCCCATCCGCGAATATCGAAATCTAGATGTATCGATCACCGGCCCCGAGCGCCGTGGCCTGCTGCATTGCATTCTTGATGTACCGGGCCACGCCGAAGTGCATGCGATCTGCGTTCATCTGAGTCTGCTCGAAAGCCATCGCCAGTTGCAGTTGCAACTGCTCTGTCAGTTGCTGGAATCCTTGCCAGAGGACGCACCGGTCATCATTGCCGGAGACTTCAACGACTGGAAGCTGCAAGGCAACGTCGCCCTCGCCCGCCGCGCCTATCTGCATGAGGCCTTTGAGCGCCATCATGGCCGCCCCGCCAAGACCTACCCCGCGCGTTTTCCACTGTTACGCCTTGACCGGATTTATCTACGGAACGCAAGCAGTCACGACCCGCAGATTCTCGGCAACAAGCCGTGGACGCACCTCTCTGATCACCTGCCGCTTGCCGTGGAAGTCCACCTCTAGTGTTCGAAACCGCTTGTCGGTTTCATTACACAAGCCAATAGTCGCTTATGAAAGCGCTCTCAATCACGGCCTACACAGCGTTTACTCATACAAACAAGAACTTAGATAAACGCGCTAAAACAATCGCTTGCAACGGCCAATTTACAATGACCGCTCATCGCTGGCTTTCTTGACGCGAGGCCTGCGGTCTTCTTGACTCCTCGTTACTACCCCCGGAAACAATACCCCGGGACAAGGCTTCGGACGCCGCAGCACTGGGCGCCTGTCGACTCGTCTCGCTCCTTTCGGTCGCCCCTCATTCGGGGTAGGAGAGACGCCACGTCGAGATGCCGCATGCGATTGCAAGGTAGACCGCCATGAAAACCTCCTTCACTTCTCAAGAGATCAAAATCACCTTCTGCACTGTTTCAAGCTCCCTGCTCCTGTGTTCCTCGATGGAGACGCAGGCTGATCCGGGAATGGAACAGACCCCCGCCTGGTATCGCCAGGATGTGCCGGTCATGACGTTGCCCGTTACGGTCATCACACCCGGCCCGCAACGCTTCAGCCCGCGAGCGAATCTGCAAGACGCGCATCTGCTCACTGAAGATCTGAACCCTGCTGCCTGGGAAAATTTCTATGGGAAAAGCTCGCGCCAGGCGCAGGCCGATGTCATGACACCCGGCTTCGCGATGCCCGGCAGCGGCGATTCGAAAGGCCCGGCGATCATGACCCTGCAAAGCGGCAGCGGTCATACCCAGCGGATCGGTCTGGTCGGCGGCCTTAATCAAATTCAGGGCAACGGCAATGGCGTGATCACCAGCCGCGCCCTCTCCGACCTGACCACCGACACCCTCAATTTGCAAGGCCAGGCGCTCGGCGCCTATTACAGCCTGACCGGGCCGCAGGGTTGGCACGTCGATCTGTCAGCCAGTGGTGGCCGGGTCAACGGTTTCAGCCGTAACGATCAGGGCGTAAGGCAGGCCACCGAAGGCAGCGCGGTGACGTTCTCGGTCGAGGGCGGTTTTCCCATTGGCTTGAGCAAGAACTGGGTCGTCGAGCCCCAGGCGCAGTTGATCAATCAACGCGTCACGCTGGACACGCCCTATGCCGGTTCCGCCAATGCGTCATCCAGCGACATCACGTCCTGGAGCGGTCGCGTCGGCGCACGCCTGAAAGGCAGTTACGATTTGAACGGCTTGCCGGTCGAGCCTTACGTGCGCACCAACCTGTGGCACACGGTGTACATCGGCAGCACGGTGACGCTGGATCAAGTGGACAAGATCAGCAGCAGCCGCAGTTCCTCGACAGTGGATCTGGGCCTGGGGCTCGTGGCGAGGGTAACGCCGTCTGTGAGTTTGTACGTCAGCGCCGATTACAGCAGCGATGTCGACGACAACGATTTGAACGGTCTGATCGGCAGCATGGGTGTGCGGATGCGCTGGTAATCCCCGTAGGAGCCGGGCTTGCCCGCGATAGCGTCGGATCAGCCACCACAGCATTGACTGATACACCGCCTTCGCGGGCAAGCACGGCTCCTGAAGGTCAGCCCTCGGGGCGCAGGATCAACACGGCCAGCGGTGGCAGATTCAGTTCCAGCGACAGCGCCTGCCCGTGGCTCGGCACCTCTTCGGCTGTCGCCCCGCCGCCGTTGCCATAATTGGAACCGGCATAAGTGTCGGCGTCACTGTTGAGCAATTCGACCCAACGCCCAGCAAACGGCACGCCAACGCGGTAAGCCTGGCGCGGCACCGGCGTGAAGTTGGCGACCACCAGCACAGGACGGCCGTCCTTGCTCCAGCGCATCCACGCGTAGACGCTGTTGATGGCGTCGTCACCGATCAGCCACTGGAACCCTTGCGGCGCGTCGTCCTGCTCGTGCAGCGCCGGCTCCTCCCGATACAACCGGTTGAGGTCGCTGACCAGTTTCTGCACGCCTTTGTGTTCCGAATACTGCAGCAGATACCAGTCCAGTTGCTGGTCGTGGTTCCATTCGCGCCACTGGCCGAACTCGCAACCCATGAACAGCAGTTTTTTGCCCGGATGGGTCCACATGAAACTCAGATAAGCCCGCAGGTTGGCAAATTTCTGCCAACGGTCGCCGGGCATTTTGTCGATCAGCGAGTGTTTGCCGTGTACCACTTCATCGTGGGAAATCGGCAGGATGAAACGCTCGGACCAGGCGTAGACCAGACCGAAACTCAACTCGTTGTGGTGGTGCGCGCGGTAGACCGGATCCTGCTGGATGTAATGCAGCGAGTCATGCATCCAACCCATGTTCCATTTGTAGGAAAAACCGAGTCCGCCCTGCTGCGTGCTCTGACTGACGCCCGGCCACGCCGTGGATTCCTCGGCGATCACCAACGCACCCGGCGCTTCCAGTGCGACGACGTCGTTCAGATGCCGCAGGAAATCGATGGCTTCCAGGTTCTCGCGGCCACCATGGCGATTCGGCACCCACTCGCCGGCCTTGCGCGAATAGTCGCGATAAAGCATCGACGCCACGGCATCAACGCGAAGTCCATCGACGTGGAAATGCTTCAACCAATGCAGCCCGGAAGCGAGCATGTAGCCATGAACTTCGGTGCGCCCAAGGTTGTAGATCAGCGTGTCCCAATCCTGATGAAAGCCTTCCAGCGGGTTGCCGTATTCATACAGCGCCGTACCGTCGAATTGCGCTAAACCATGGGTGTCGGTTGGAAAATGCGCTGGCACCCAGTCGAGGATGACGCCGATTTCAGCCCGGTGGCAGGCATCGACGAACGCAGCGAATTGATCCGGCGAGCCATACCGCGCGCTCGGGGCGAATTGCGAGAGCAGTTGATAGCCCCACGACCCCCCGAACGGGTGTTCCATGATCGGCATCAACTCGATGTGAGTGAACCCCAGCTCTTTCACGTAAGGGATCAAGCGCTCAGCCAGTTCCGGCCAGGAATACTGGCGGGAAACTTCACCCAGATCGTCCAGTTCGCATTGCCAGGAACCGGCATGCAACTCGTAGATCGACAGCGGCGCAGTGGACTTCTGCCGCTCGCTGCGGCTCGCCATCCAGTCGTGATCCTGCCAGTCGATGCTCAGCGGCGAGGCGACTTTCGACGCAGTGTCCGGCGGCAAACTGGTGGCCAGCGCCATCGGGTCGGCCTTAAGCGGCAGAATGCCGTCCTTGCCGAGGATTTCGTATTTGTACAATTCACCGGCTTGCAGACGCGGAATGAAAAGCTCCCAGACGCCCGAGGGATGACGCAGACGCATCGGATGCCGGCGCCCGTCCCAGACGTTGAAATCACCGACCACCGACACCCGCCGGGCATTCGGCGCCCACACCGCAAAGCGCACGCCGTCGACGCCGTCTACGTTCTTCAATTGCGCACCGAGGCAGGCACTGAGGTCGCGGTGATTGCCCTCGGCAAACAGGTACAGATCCATTTCGCCCAGTAACGGCCCGAAGCTGTAAGGATCTTCGGCAACCTGCTCGCCCCCGGCCCAGCGCGTACGCAACAGATATGGACGGCTGCTGGCGAAATGTCCGACAAACAACCCGGGGGTTTCGCTCAACGTCAGCGCACCTGTTTCCTCGCCGCTGTCCTTGTCCAGCACGGCGACGCTCAGCGCCCCCGGCAGATAAGCCCGAATGAATTGCCCCCCAGCGCCATCGCCGTGGGGGCCGAGAATCGAAAAAGGGTCTGGATGTTCCGCACGCACCAAGGCGTCGATATCCCGCGCCCCGGGCAGCAATGCCTCTTTACCGTGACCCTGTTCCTTGTTCGAGAAACTCATGACTACTCTCCACCAAGATCGGAAAAGGGTTTAAGCCCTGTCAATAACCCATACAAACCGTGCAATGGCACGGGCAACCATGTGGGTCGATTTTCGGCTTCATAGGCCACTTCATAGGCCGCCTTCTCCAGCCCGAATAGCGCAAGCGCGGCGTCAGCGCCTTCAGGATCTTGCCAAGCATGTTCAAGACTAGCTGCTGCCCGGCGATATGCTTCGACAAATACTTCACGCGCTTCACTTAAGTAGCGTTCGGCCACGCGACGGCGCGCCACTTCCGCTTCGGGACTGTTATCGACGTTGTGCACGTTGATGGTCATCGCCGCCGCGTAATCGAACGATCGCAGCACGCCGCTGACATCCTTGTACGGGCTGTGTTTGCCGCGACGTTCGGCCAATGGCCGCGCCGGTTCGCCCTCGAAGTCGATCAGATAGGCGTCGCCCTTGATCACCAGTACCTGACCCAAATGCAGGTCGCCATGAACCCGAATACGCAAACCACCCTGGGATTTCTTCGCCAATTCCTGGACATGGCCAAGAATGGCTTTTTTGTTGTCCAGCAAACGAGTGACCAGCGTTTTGTCCGCCGCGTTCAATTCGCTTTGGTGCTGCTTGAGCAATTTCAACGCGTGCTCAATCTGAGCCGACACGTCCTTGCCCGTCGCTTGGGCTTCCTTGGCGCCGGTGACTTGCGGGGCGAAGTCCTGGTTATCGCTTGGCGCGGCCAGAACCTGGTGCATTTCGCCCAGACGCTGGCCGAGCATGCCGGCGAAATCCTTCAGTTCGCCGAGGGCGTTGTAGTGCTGCTCCTGCTCGGACACGGCGTCGGCCAACTCGTCACGCAGCGCCCGTTCGAGGTTGTTCTGCGTCCATTCCCAAGCATCGCCCTGATTGTTCAAATAGCCTTGGGCGATCATCAGTAAGTTGTCTTCGCCCTCGGCGTCTCGGCGGATCACCGAGCCGAGCAACGGCGAAATGTTGGCGAAACCGGCGGCGGTCAGGTAAGCGCTCATCTCCAGTTCGGGGTGAACGCCGGAGGCGACTTTACGGATCAGTTTCAGCACCAGACTGTTGCCGATCACCACCGAGCTGTTGGATTGCTCGGCGGACAGGTAACGCACTTCCGGCTCGGCGCCAAGACCCAGCGCTTCCAGCTGTGACGTGGCTTCGAAGCGGATCTCGCCGTCGTCCGAATTCAACACCGTACCCGCCTCCATGCCTTGCAGCACGGCCCGGACGAAGGCTTCCAGGCTGAACGCATCAGTGATCAACCCGACCTGACGCACGCGTCGCACCCGCGACAGCGCCAATTGCTGTGGCAGCGCCGGGCCTACGTGATCCTCGCCGATAAAGCCGAACGGCAGTTGATAGCGACTGACCTGGCCACCACTGGTCACTTCAATCTCGCTGAGCAACACCGGACGCTCGGCGTCACCAAAGCGCACGCCATAAGCCAGCCTGACCTGATCGATGGCTGCGCCTTTGCCGGCAAACCAGCGGCGATTCTGCAACCAGCTCGGCAGAATCGCTTTCTCCAATGTCGCGCGCGATGGCGCTTCGAGCAGCTCCTCCATGCGTTTTTTCAGCACCAGCGTGGTGAAATCCGGCAGGCTCTGCGACGGTTCGACATGCCAGCTCGGCATCTGGTTTTCTGCCGCCAGGCCGAACCAATAAAATCCGTACGGCGCCAGCGTCAGAAGGAAATTCAACTGGCCGATGGGCGGGAACGCATTACCGCCAAGCATTTCCACCGGCACCATGCCGGCGTAGGCCGACAGATCCAGCTCCACCGCTTGCGCGCTGCGCGACACGTTGGCCACGCACAAAATGATTTCGTATTTGCCGTCGTCGCCCGTGTATTCGCGGGTATAAGCCAATACGCGACGGTTGCTTGGGGAAAGCATCTTCAACGTGCCGCGCCCGAATGCTTTCGATTGTTTACGCACGGCCAGCAAGCGCCGCGTCCAGTTCAACAGCGAATGCGGGTCGCCGGACTGGGTTTCGACGTTGACCGACTGGTAGCCGTATTGCGCATCCATGATCGGCGGCAGCACCAGACTGGCCGGGTCGGCGCGGGAAAAACCGCCGTTGCGGTCGATCGACCATTGCATCGGCGTACGCACGCCGTCGCGGTCACCGAGGTAGATGTTGTCGCCCATGCCGATCTCGTCGCCGTAATACAGCGTCGGCGTGCCCGGCATCGACAGCAGCAGGCTGTTGAGCAATTCGACGCGGCGGCGATCGCGCTCCATCAGCGGTGCCAGTCGGCGACGGATACCGAGATTGATCCGCGCACGGCGATCGGCGGCGTAGTAATTCCATAGGTAGTCACGCTCTTTGTCGGTGACCATCTCCAGCGTCAATTCATCATGGTTGCGCAAGAAGATTGCCCATTGGCAATTGGCCGGGATTTCCGGGGTCTGGCGCAAGATGTCGGTGATTGGAAAGCGGTCTTCCTGGGCCAACGCCATGTACATGCGCGGCATCAACGGGAAGTGAAACGCCATGTGGCACTCGTCGCCGTTGAGGCCTTGGGCGTCGGTGTCGCCGAAATACAGTTGGGTGTCTTCCGGCCATTGGTTGGCCTCGGCCAGCAGCATGCGGTCGGGGTAATTGGCGTCGATCTCGGCGCGGATCTGCTTGAGGACGTCGTGGGTTTCCGGCAGGTTCTCGTTGTTGGTGCCGTCCCGCTCGATCAGATACGGAATGGCGTCCAGACGCAAACCGTCGATGCCCATGTCCAGCCAGTAGCGCATCACCGACAGCACGGCTTTCATGACTTGCGGGTTATCGAAGTTCAAATCCGGCTGGTGCGAATAGAAACGGTGCCAGAAATATTGTCCGGCGACCGGATCCCAGGTCCAGTTGGACTTCTCGGTGTCGAGAAAAATGATCCGCGTGCCGTCGTATTTCTGGTCGTCATCCGACCACACATAAAAGTCCCGCGCCGCCGAGCCAGGCTTGGCTTTTCGCGCCCGCTGAAACCATGGGTGCTGATCGGACGTGTGGTTGATGACCAGCTCAGTAATGACCCGCAAACCACGTTTGTGGGCTTCGGCGATAAATTTTTTGGCGTCGGCCATCGTGCCGTAATCGCTGTGCACGCCGCGATACTCGGCGATGTCATAGCCGTCATCGCGACGTGGCGAGGGGTAGAACGGCAACAGCCAAATGGTGTTGACGCCCAGCTCGGCGATGTAATCGAGTTTGGCAATCAGCCCGGGAAAGTCACCGATACCATCGTTGTTCGAGTCGAAAAAGGATTTGACGTGAACCTGATAAATCACCGCGTCTTTGTACCAGAGCGGGTCCTTGATAAAGGTGGCTGATCTGGGTTTCTTCGCCATGTGGAACTCCTGTTGAATTCGGTATGTATCGACGTGATCGTTCCCACGCTCGGCGTGGGAACGATCAATGTCAGGCCGTGATGCGCCAGATGCCGAAAGGCTGGTAGGCCGGATCGATGCGCATGAATTGGTATTTGCCGTACCAGTCCCAACGGTGCCCATTCATGAGGTCTTCGCCATGGGTGATGGCGTCGTCCGGCAAACCCATTTCCCACAATGGCAATTCAAAATTGGCTTCCTGTACGTTGTGTGGATCAAGGCTTACGGCCACCAAAATGAAGTTGCTGCCGTCAAAGCTGCGTTTGCCGAAAAACAGAATGTTGTCGTTCCAGGCGTTGTAGACCTTCAAGCCCAAGTGCGTTTGCAGCGCCGGGTTTTGCCTGCGAATGCGGTTGAGCTGGGCGATCTCGGCGATGATGTTGCCGGGTTGGGTGAAGTCGCGAACGCGGATCTCATACTTCTCCGAGTCGAGGTATTCCTCCTTGCCCGGCACTGGCGCCGACTCGCACAGCTCGTAGCCCGAATACATGCCCCACAGCCCCGAACCCATCGTCGCCAGCGCTGCACGGATGAGAAAACCCGGACGCCCGGACTCATGCAGAAACGCCGGGTTGATGTCCGGCGTGTTGACGAAGAAATTCGGCCGGTAGCATTCGCGCCAAGGCGATTCGTTGAGCTCAGTGAAATATTCGGCCAGCTCGGCCTTGGTGTTGCGCCAGGTGAAATAGGTGTAGCTCTGGGTGTAACCGACCTTGCCCAGCCGCGCCATCATTGCCGGCGTGGTGAAGGCTTCGGCGAGGAAAATCACCTCCGGATGCAGCGCGCGCACATCGGCAATCATCCATTGCCAGAACGGCAACGGCTTGGTGTGCGGATTGTCGACGCGGAAGATCTTCACGCCCTCTTGTACCCAGCCGATGACGATATCGCGCAGTTCGACCCAAAGGCTCGGGATGGCGTCCGGCGCGTAGAAATCGACGTTGACGATGTCCTGGTATTTCTTTGGCGGGTTCTCCGCGTATTTGATCGTGCCGTCCGGCCGCCAGTTGAACCAGCCCGGATGCTCCTTGAGCCACGGGTGATCCTGGGAACACTGGATGGCGAAATCGAGGGCGATTTCCAGACCATGCTCAGCGGCGGCGGCTACCAGTCGGCGAAAATCCTCGCGGGTGCCGAGTTGCGAATGAATCGCCTCGTGCCCGCCCTCTTCGCTGCCAATCGCATAAGGGCTGCCCGGGTCGTCGGGCCCCGCATTCAACGAGTTGTTTCGGCCCTTGCGATGACTGCGGCCGATGGGATGAATCGGCGTGAAATACAGCACATCGAAGCCCATGTCCTGAATCATCGGCAGACGCGAGTGCACATCGTTGAATGTACCGTGACGAGCAGGATCGTCAGTGATGGAGCGCGGGAACAGCTCGTACCAACTGGCGAACTCGGCGAGTTCACGTTCGACGTCCATCGGGTACTCGGGACTGATGCTCAAGTAGGCGCGATGATCCGCCGCCGCCATCAGTTCGGCACTGCGCGAGTGCAAAAACAACGCCACCTGTTCGGTTTCGAGCAGCCCGGACAATTCGTGGTGGAGCGCCGCCAATTGCTCGCTGAGCTGGCCTTCGCTTCGCTCGGCGGCCTGTTGCACCATGGTGCGGCCTTCCTGCAGTTCCAGTGAAATCGGAACGGCGGCGGTGTGTTTCTTCTCCAGTTCGTATTGGAAACTGGCGAAATGATCGATCCAGGCCTCGATGCAATAGAGAAAACGGCCCTGATGTTCGGGTTGAAACACACCTTTCCAACCGTTGTTGCCCTGATCGGACATGACTTCTTCCTGCCACGTATCCTCGCCTTCTTCGCGCCAGCGAATGCGCACAGCCAGTTTGTCGTGACCGTCGGCAAAGACTTTGCAGGTCACCACGACGTCCCGGCCGGCGATGGACTTGGCGGCGAACTGGCCGCCTTCAAGGGTCGGCATGGTGTTTTCGATGGCAATACGCGGGAGCAACAATGCCTGCGACAGCGGCATGTGCGGGTTGTAACTGGTTTCGGAGGGTATTTCAGCAGTCATTGAGCATCTCTCCTTAACGCCCCAAGGACGCTCTTGTGCCGGATTGGCGTTCTCGTTCGGACTTTTTCCGGCGATGAACTCACTAAGGTTCCGAGCGACGCGCGCCGGGGAAGTTCACAGGGATTTGCCTGACCACGACCGGGGGATCGAATCCGTCGCAAGGTGGTCAACCCACTTAAGCACTTCTTACGCCATGTGCCACACGGAGGTTGTTATGAATATCCCCATCCCGGCCGAAACGCCCGATCCGAACATCGACAAACCGAACCTGCCTGAAACCGAACCGCCACCAATTCCGGAACAGGAACCGCCTGGCACCACGCCGCCGCCGAAGGAAGAACCGCCGTCGACGATGCCTCCCGTCATCGTCAGTCCGTGATCCTGCCTTCCAAACTATTGATTGTTTTTGCGCGGATCGCATAGGACCCGGCTGATCGTTCCCACGCTCTGCGTGGGAATGCATCCCGGGACGCTCTGCGTTCCTTAGGCGTTTCCACGCAGAACGTGGGAACGATCATCAAGGGTCATTCCTGGTCTTTTTCGAAGATTTTTACAATCCGTGGCATCACGCTGAAAACGCCCAGCGCCAGCAGCGTACTAAGCACCGCTGTCGCTTCCCGGCCCAGCCCCGCCGCGACACCAATCGCCGCTGTCATCCACAGCCCGGCGGCCGTGGTCAGGCCTTTCACGTGTTCTTCATCGCCATTGTGATTCTTCAGGATCGTGCCAGCGCCCAGGAAGCCGATGCCGGCGATCACCCCTTGCACCACGCGACTCATCGCATCGTCCTCGGCGCCGGACATCTGCGGCACCAGCACGAACAACGCCGCCCCCAACGCCACCAGCATGTGCGTACGCACGCCGGCGGCCTTACCCTTGTGCTCGCGCTCGAAACCGAGAATGCCGCCCAATAGCGCCGCCATCAGCAGGCGCACCGTGATGCGCGTCAATTGTGCAGCGTCGCCAATGTCGGCGAACTCCGTTTGCAGAGTGCTCCACACTTCATGCCACCACGCGTTCATCCGGCCTTCCTTCGTTCAGGTTGATAAAGCATGGACAGCGCCGACCACTAATCGGTTGCGCAGAACGATCGCCGCTTGTTGAGTCCTAAGACTTTAGGTTCCCCTGGAAAAAAGGACAGATCACATGACCGTTCGCATCGAAAATCAGACTGGCTTTTTCACCACCGAAAACGGCGAGGAAATCCGCTTGTGCAGTGACCTGACGGTGATTACCGACAGCGAAAAGTCGATGTCGGCGGTGGAGATCGACAACCGGCGCATCTACATCACCGAAGCGGAAGCCGATGCGCTGACCGTCGCAGGGGCCACTGACGGGCGCAAAAACCTCAAGGCGACTGACGCAGATTCGATCATCTGATCACACACCGTTAACACGGTATGTCACCTGTAAATCTGAGAGGCAGCCTAGCCCGGCATCTGCTTCAAGTTGTCACAGGCTGTCACGTAAATCCCATCTGATCCGCTTTTTATAAAAATAGCTGAGCCTGTTATGCAAACAGATCGACGCTCATAGTGCCCCGGCCTGATGGAGGCTGATGAGCGAATAATCATGAGCGAACAAATCCCCGTCCGACTGGTAGACACCTTCGAGCCGCGTCCTAAGCAGACCAAGGCCAAATCCAGCGACAGCCTGATCCACACCCGCAGTTTCACCGGACTGTTCCGAACCCTGCGCCTGAGCGGCGCGGGGTTTCTGTTTTTTGTGTTCTTCGCCACGGTCTGGCTGAGCTGGGACGGTCGTCAGGCGGTGTTGTGGGATCTGTCGCAAAGCAAATTCCACATCTTCGGCGCGACCTTCTGGCCACAGGATTTCATCCTGTTGTCCGCGCTGCTGATCATCGCTGCCTTCGGCCTGTTCGCCATCACCGTGTTTGCCGGACGGGTCTGGTGCGGTTACACGTGCCCACAGAGTTCGTGGACATGGCTCTTCATGTGGTGCGAGAAAATCACCGAGGGCGAGCGTCATCGACGTATCAAGCTGCAAGCCGCGCCGTGGGGATTTGACAAACTGATCCGCCGTTCGGCCAAGCACACTCTGTGGCTGGCCATCAGCCTGCTCACCGGGCTGACCTTCGTCGGTTACTTCACGCCGATCCGCCCGCTGACCGAGGAACTGCTGACCTTGCAGATCGGCGGAGTCAGCCTGTTCTGGGTGCTGTTTTTCACGGGTGCCACTTACATCAACGCCGGATGGCTGCGTGAAGCGGTGTGCATGCACATGTGCCCGTATGCGCGCTTCCAGAGCGTGATGTTCGACAAGGACACCCTGACCATTTCCTACGATGTGGCCCGAGGCGAGCATCGCGGCCCGCGCAAGCGCGACCTCAAACCTGCGGACGCCGACCTGGGCGACTGCATCGACTGCCAAGTGTGCGTGCAGGTCTGCCCGACCGGCATCGACATTCGCGACGGCTTGCAGATGGAGTGCATTGGCTGCGCGGCCTGCATCGACGCCTGTGACTCGATCATGGACAAAATGAACTACCCTCGCGGCCTGATCCGTTACAGTTCCGAGCGCGAGCTGCAGGGTGGCAAGACTCACCTGCTGCGTCCACGGCTGATAGGCTACAGCGCCGTGTTGCTGGTGATGATCGGCGCGCTGGTGCTGGCACTGGTCGAGCGACCGATGGTGTCGCTGGACGTGACCAAGGACCGTGGCCTCTTTCGCGAAAATGCCTTGGGCCAGATTGAGAATATCTACAGCCTCAAGGTGATCAACAAAACCCAGCAGCGTCAGGACTACAACCTGAGCCTGGTGGAGGGCGACGACTTTCAATTGCAAGGCAAGACCGAACTGAGCCTGGCGCCGGGTGAGATTGTCGATGTGCCGGTGTCGGTGGCGATGACCACGGAACGCCCGGCCAGCAGCTCGCAGACCTTGAGTTTCAAGATTGCCGACAGCGATGAACCTGAAGTTTATAGCGTGGCGAAAAGCAGGTTTGTGGCGCCGATGAATCGCTGAGCCGCTAAGATGCGGGCCGATCAGGAGATAAAGTCCCTGTGGGAGCGAGCCTGCTCGCGATTGAAGGCGACTTGTTTTCCAGGCATGAAATCAATAACGGACCCAAGATGAAACGCTACGAAAAATTCGCCGACGACATCGCAGAACTGATTCGCTCCGGCGTCCTCGGCCCCGGCGAGCGAGTGCCGTCAGTTCGCTATGCGAGCCAGACTTACGGCGTCAGTCCGTCCACGGTGTTTCAGGCCTACTACCTGCTCGAGCGTCGAGGCCTGATCCGCGCCCGTCCGCGTTCCGGCTATTTCGTCAACGCCCACGCGCCCACTCCGTTCTCCGAGCCGGCCGTCAGCACTCAGGTCAACGAGTCCACCGATGTCGACGTCAGCGAGCTGGTGTTTTCGGTACTGGAATCGATCAAGGATCCAAACACCGTGCCCTTCGGCTCGGCATTCCCCAGCCCTACCCTGTTTCCACTGCAACGCCTGTCGCGTTCGCTGGCCAGCGCCACGCGGGAAATGGATCCGCGCATGGTGGTCACCGATATGTCGCCGGGCAATCCACAACTGCGACGGCAGATCGCGCTGCGTTACATGGTCGGCGGATTGATGTTGCCGATGGAAGAGTTGTTGATCACTAACGGCGCCCTGGAGGCGTTGAACCTGTGTCTGCAAGCCGTCACTGAACCGGGCGATCTGGTGGCTATCGAAGCCCCGGCGTTCTACGCCTGCCTGCAAGTGCTGGAACGCTTGAAACTCAAGGCCGTGGAAATCCCCGTGCACCCGCGCGATGGCATTGACCTGGACGTCCTCGCGCAAACACTCGAACGCCACTCGATCAAGGCCGTCTGGTGCATGACCAGTTTCCAGAACCCGATGGGCGCGACCATGCCCGAGGAAAAGAAAAAAGCACTGGTCGAGTTGTTGCGCGACCATCAGGTGCCGATGATCGAGGACGACGTTTACGCCGAGTTGTACTACGGCCAACAGGCACCCAAACCGGCCAAGGCCTTTGATACCGAAGGATTGGTGATGCACTGCGGCTCTTTCGCCAAGAGTCTGGCTCCGGGTTATCGCATTGGCTGGGTCGCTGCCGGCCGCTACGCGCAGAAGATCGAGCGACTCAAGCTGATGACCTCATTGTGCGCATCCATGCCGGCACAAGCGGCCATCGCTGATTATCTGCAACACGGCGGGTATGACCGCCATCTGCGCAAGTTGCGTTATTGCCTTGAAGAACAACAAAGCGCCATGCTCGCGGCGATCGCCCGCTACTTCCCCGCCCAGACCCGCGTCAGCCAACCGGCAGGCGGCTATTTTCTGTGGCTGGAGCTGCCGCCGGAAATGGATTCATTGAAATTGTTTCAGATGGCTTCGGCCCAGGGCATCAGCATTGCGCCCGGGCCGATTTTCTCGCCAACCCAGCGGTTCAGGAATTGCATTCGCCTGAATTACGGCAGCCCCTGGACCGAAGAGTCGGAAAAGGCGATGGAGACATTGGGACGGATCATCAAATCCTTCTAAAGCAAACAATCGCAGCCCCGCGTCAGCTCCTACACTGCCTCCTGCAGGAGCTGCCGGAGGCTGCGAGCTTTAGCGCCCACCCCCCAGATCAACAAACGTCCCCGTCGCATACGAAGCTTTGTCAGACAGCAACCAGACAATCGCCTCCGCCACCTCATCCGGTCGGCCACCACGGGCCATCGGAATGCCCGATTCCAGCTTGCTGACCCGCTCTGGATCACCGCTCAACGCATGGAAATCGGTATAGATGTAGCCCGGGCGCACGGCGTTGACGCGAATCCCCTCGCCCGCCACCTCTTTCGACAGCCCAATGGTGAAGCTGTCGAGCGCGCCTTTGGAGGCCGCGTAATCGACGTATTCATTGGGCGACCCCAGGCGCGATGCCACCGAAGAGACGTTAACGATGCTGCCGCCCTGCCCGCCATGTTTGGGCGACATGCGCAGGATCGCGTGCTTGGCGCAGAGGATCGGGGCCAGGACATTGGTTTTCATGATTTTGAGAATGCGGAATTCGGACATTTCGTCGACCCGCGATTTATGCCCGACGGTGCCGGCATTGTTGACCAGCGCTGTAACCCGTCCGAGTTCGCTGTCGACGCGCTGAAACAACCCGATCACTTCGTCTTCGATGCTGACATCGGCACGCACGGCAATGGCTTGTGCGCCCAGGTTGCGAACCTGATCCAGCACATGGTGGGCGGCTTCCTCATCCGATTGGTAGTTGATGCAAACCCGATAGCCAAGCCCTGCCGCCAACAGCGCCGTGGCCGCGCCAATTCCGCGCCCACCGCCCGTGATCACAATGACTTTATCCATGCTGGCCTTCCCCCAAAATGCACACGTAACAATCGGAAAGAAGAATAACCGTCATTGCGGGGTTTTGCATGGCTGCATATGACCACCATCCCGCAGGTTTTTGGGTAGCGCGAGCGTTTGTGGCTGAACGGCATCCCCTGTAGGAGCCGGGCGTGACAAATAATCCAGGCAACCCACCAAATCCTGTAGGAGCGAGCCTGCTCGCGAAGGTATTGGGTCAGTCAACGCAGACATTGCCCGTGCCGACGCTTTCGCGAGCAGGCTCGCTCCCACCGTTATTTGGGGGCCTGCGAAAGTACGGGGGCTTTCAGGCCGGTTCCACCTGCCGCGCGCGCACGATGTCTTGCATGAACCGCTCCGCCGGCATGGGGTGACCGAGCAAGTAACCTTGCAACGAATCGCAACCCAGCTTGGTCAGGAAGTCTTGCTGCACGCCGGTTTCCACGCCTTCGGCAACGATGCGCAGGCCCAGCGCCTGGCCCAGCGCGACGATGGCCGAGACGATGGCGGCGTCATCGCTGTCATGCTCAAGATCACGAACAAACCCCCGGTCGATTTTCAGCTCATTGGCCGGCAGGCGCTTGAGATACATCAGGCTTGAATAGCCGGTGCCGAAGTCGTCGATGGAGAGATCGACGCCCATGTCCGACAGCTCCTGCAGCACCATCATGCTCGCGTCGGCATCGCTCATGGCGGTGGTTTCGGTGATTTCCAGGGTCAGGCTGTTGGCCGGCAGGTGATGCGTGGCCAGGGCCTTCGCCACGCTCTGCACCAGCCCGGCATGGCAAAACTGCAAGGCCGAGAGGTTCACCGCGATACGCCAGCCGGTGTAGCCCAGCACGTACCACTCGCGCATCTGCCGACACGCTTCATTGAGTACCCATTCGCCGATAGGAATGATCAGGCCGGTTTTTTCCGCCAGATCAATAAACGTCGCAGGCATCAACATGCCCTGAGTTGGATGCTCCCAGCGCAGCAGCGCCTCGGCCCCGACCGGGCGACCATTGACCGCATCGAACTTCGGTTGGTAATGCAGGCTGAATTGCCCATGTTCCAGCCCGGCGCGCAGATCTTGCAGCAACTGCAATTGCTTGCGGGCGTTGGTATTCATCGAGGCGTCGAAGAAGCTGTAACCGTTCTTGCCCAGCCCTTTGGCGTGGTACATCGCAGCGTCAGCGTTCATTAGCAGTTCGTGGGCGTCATGGCCGTTGCCGGGGTAAAGGGCGATGCCGACGCTGGCGGATATTTGCAAATCGTGATCAGCGACTCGAAAGGTTTGACCGATCAACGCAACCTGCCGGGCGGCCAGGTTGACCGCATCATTCGGCTCGCTCAGGCGCACCAGCAATACGAATTCATCACCGCCGATTCGCGCCAGGGTGTCCTGGCTGCGCAAATCCTCACGCAGACGCAGCGCCACTTCGCGCAGCAACTGATCGCCCATGTGATGGCCAAATGCATCGTTGACCAGTTTAAAACCGTCGAGATCGATAAACATCAGCGCAAAACAGCCATCCTGCTCGTGCACTTCTTTCATCGCCTGGCTGATACGGTCGGCGAGCAACATCCGATTGGGCAAACCGGTCAGGGTGTCGTGCAGGGCCAGTTGGGTAAGTTGGCGGTTGGCGAGGGTCAAGGAATGGGCGAGATCGGCAGTGCGCGCTTCGAGGCGGGCGTCGAGAATCGAGGTCAGCAACGCGATGCTCAACACCGCCAGCGTAGTAATCAGCACAAGATTATCGAGGCCGTTACCGTTGAGACCATCCAGTGCCGCGCCGCAGAAACTGCCATCAGAAAAGCGTGCCGCCGCCATGCCGGTGTAGTGCATGCCGACAATCGCCACGCCCATGATGATCGCGGCGCCGGCGCGGAACAGGCGTACATAACGTGAATGTTGGCGTAACCGGAAGGCGATCCACAGCGCGGCGGCGGATGCACCGACCGCAATCAGCAAAGATGCGCCGAAGAGACCGGGATCGTAATCGATACCCGGTTGCATGAGCATGGCAGCCATGCCGGTGTAGTGCATGGCCGCGATGCCAGCACCCAGGATCAGCGCGCCAAATCCCAATTGCAGGGCCGGCAATTTCGGCTGGCTGACCAGCCACAGCGCGAAGCCGCTGGACAGCACAGCGATCAGCAGCGAAAGCGCGGTGATGCCGATGTCATAGCCCAGGTCAATCGGTAATTTGAAGGCGAGCATGCCGATGAAATGCATCGACCAGATGCCGACCCCCAACGCCAAGGCGCCGCCTGCCATCCAGAAATGCACGGCTCGCCCCTTGGCTGTGGCAATACGACCGGCAAGGTCGAGCGCGGTGTATGAGGCGAGTATCGCGACACACAACGAAATGAAAACCAGCGTGGAGGAATAGCTACCGATGAGCATGGACGTTCTCGTGGGCCCCGCGCCTTGTGGAAAGTCGTTTCAGGCGCGGTAAAGCCGGCGATTGTACTGATTGCGCAACGGAACGCACTGACAAAATAACCATTTTGCCATCAACCCGATGAAACGCTTGTTTGACGCCCTGTTTCCCACCGATGGTCGTTCCCACGCGCTGCGTGGGAACGGAGCCCGGGACGCTTCGCGCTCCAATTTTGGATCCGGAACGCGGAGCGTCACTGGAGGCATTCCCACGCGGAGCGAGGGGACGATCAGATCAAAAGATCGCAGCCTCCGGCAGCGCCTAAAGGAGGTTCAGGGCTGCGTTTCCAGTTGCCCGTCCCAGCCTCCGCCCAGCGCGGCGATCAGTTGCACGCTGGCGATCAGGCGGTTTTGCAGCAAGCTCAGTACGCTGCGTTCATTGCTCAGCGCCGTGGCTTGTACCACCACCACATCGAGGTAGGCGATGACCCCGGCCTTGTACTGGTTTTCGGTCAGCCGCAACGAGTCGCGCGCCGCATCAAGGGCTTCCTGGCGCACTGTCGCTTCGTCTTCATACACCTTGAGCTGAACCAGATAGTTCTCGACCTCGCGGAAACCATCCAGCACTGTCTGCCGATAGTTGGCGACCGTTTCGTCATACACCGCAGCAGTGCGGTCGACTTCAGCCGAACGCGTGCCGCCGTCGAACAACGGCAGATTCAGTTGCGGCCCCACGGACCAGAAGCGGTTCGGCAAGCTGACCAGGTTTTTCGACGTGCTGCTGCTATAACCACCACTCAGGCTCAGGCTCAGATCCGGGTAATACGCCGCTTTTGCCACGCCAATATTGGCGTTGGCGGCAATTACCGAGCGTTCGGCCGAAGCAATGTCTGGCCGACGTTCAAGCAGTTGCGACGGCAGGCTCAGGGGAATCTGCGGCAAATTCGGAATGTTTTGGGTTTCCGCCAGTTTGAAGTCTGCCGGCGGTTTGCCGATCAGCACGGCGATAGCGTTTTCGAATTGTGCCCGTTGCCAGATCAGATCGACCAGATCGCCCTGGGTGGTTTTCAGTTGGGTTTGCGCCTGCGCCACCGCATCGCGTCCGGAAATCCCGGCGCGGTATTGGTTCTGGGTCATTTTCAGCGAGCGTTCGTAAGCGGCCACCGTCGATTCGAGCAAGCGTTTCTGCTGATCGATCACGCGCAATTGCAGGTAGTTCTGCACCAGTTCCGACTGCTGGCTCAAACGCATTGCCGCCAGGTCGGCATAGCTCGCCTGGGCGCTGGCCTGATCAGCCTCCAGTCCACGGCGCAGCTTGCCCCAGATATCGGCTTCCCAACTCACCCCCAACTGCGCGTTGTAAGTGTCGCGAATACCGCTGGAAGAACTGCTCAGGCTTGAACTGCTGCTGCCGGTGCCCTGACTGGAACGGGTCTTGCCCATGCTCAGATCGACGGTCGGGTAAAACGCACTTTTGGCGCTGCTCACCAGCGCCTGAGCCTGACGGTACCGGGCTTCGGACTGGGCGACGGTCTGATTTGAACTGTTCAGTTGTTCGATCAGCCCGTTGAGCTGACTGTCACCGTACAGCTCCCACCACGCGCCACGGGCCAGGGAATCACTCGGACTGGCCTGTCGCCAACCCTCGGCCTCTTTGAACTGAGCGATTTGCGCGGTCTGCGGACGCTGGTAGTCCGGGCCGACGGCGCAGGCACTGAGCATTGCCACGCACAGCGACAGACTCAACAAACGCGAGCCCCGGGCAGTGGCCAGATTGAAAAGCGAACGTTCGGTCATAGCGGAGTTTCCAGAGCGGCATCAGTACGCACGCCGCGCCATTTATTGAAACGATGGCGCAGTTTGTCGAGATAGAGGTAAACCACCGGAGTGGTGTAGAGCGTCAGTACCTGACTGAAAATCAGGCCGCCGATGATGGTCAGGCCCAGCGGCTGGCGCATTTCCGCGCCCTCGGCCCGGCTGAGCAGCAACGGCAAGGCGCCGAGAATCGCCGCCAGCGTGGTCATCAGGATCGGCCGCAGCCGCTGCAGGCAGGCGCTGCGGATCGAATCCAGCGGTGACAGGCCTTGGTGACGCTCAAGTTGCAGCGCCAGGTCGATCATCAAAATCGCATTTTTCTTCACCACGCCGATTAGCAGGAACAGCCCGAGCAACGAAATCAGGCTGAACTCGCCGCCCAAGGCATAGATCGACAACAACGCACCTACGCCAGCCGACGGCAAGGTCGACAGAATGGTCAGCGGATGGATGTAGCTTTCATAAAGCACGCCCAGCACCAGATACACCGCGAGCAGCGCGCCAAGAATCATGAACGGCTGGCTCTTCTGCGTGGCGGCGAAGGCATCGGCGGTGCCGGCCATCTTCGCGATCACGTCTTCCGGCAAACCGACTTTGGCGATCGCCCGTTCAATGGCCGCACTGCCCTGCTCCACCGTGACGCCTTCAGCCATGTCGAAGGAAATGCTCTCCGAAGCGAACTGGCCTTCGTGGCTGACTCGGTCATCTTCCAGACTGCTTTCGTAATGGGCGATGGTCGACAGAGGAATCCGCGCACCATCGGCCGTGATCACCTGGACTTGCTTGAGGGTCACTGGATCCTGGGCGTATTTCTGATTGACCTCCATCACCACCTGGTACTGGTTGAGGCTGTCGTAGATCGTCGAAATCTGCCGCTGGCTGTAAGCGTTGTTCAGCACTGCCGTGACCATTTCCATGTCCACGCCAAGACGTTTGGCCTGATCGCGGTCGACGATCAGCGTTACCTGCTGCGCACCGGCGCCTTCACGCGCATCAATCGCGGTAAGTTCAGGCAATGCCTTGAGGGCGGCGACCACTTTCGGATACCAGGTGCGCAACTCGCCGAGATCGCCGCTTTGCAGGATGTAGGTGTATTGCGAGGTGGTTTGCTCTCGGCCACCGCCAAATTGCAGATCCTGATCGGCCATCAGCATCAATCGCGCGCCAGCCACCTTGGGCATTTCCTTGCGCAGGCGCTCGATGACTTCCTGTGCTGATAATCCACGTTCCGTGATGGGTTTCAGACGCACCAGCATGAAGGCGTTGTTGGTGCCGTTGGTGCCGCCGATGAAACCGGCCACGCTTTCCACGGCATCGTCCTTGAGCACGGCGCGTCGGAAGGTTTCCATCTTCGGCTGCATCACGTTGAACGACAGACCGTCGTCGCCGCGCACGAAACCGATCAACTGGCCGGTGTCCTGTTGCGGCATGAAGGTTTTCGGTACCACGACATACAAAGCGATGTTCACGCCGACCGTGATGATCAGGCTCAACAGCGTCAGACGCCGATGACGCAATACCCAATCCAGACTGGTCGCGTACTTGCCGACCATCCAGTCGTTGGTGCGCCGGCTCCAGCGTTGCAGGCGGTTATCCTGCCCCGGGGTGTGCGGTTTCAGCCAGCGGGCGCAGAGCATCGGGGTCAGGGTCAGTGAGACCACCAGCGACACGACGATGGCCGCCGCCAGTGTGATAGAGAACTCGCGGAACAAGCTCTCGATAATCCCGCCCATGAACAGAATCGACAGGAACACTGCCACCAGCGAGACGTTCATCGACAGCAGCGTGAACCCGACTTCCTGGGCGCCGAGGTACGCAGCCTTCATCGGTTTGACGCCTTCGTCGATGTGCCGGGAAATGTTCTCCAGCACCACGATGGCATCATCCACCACCAGGCCGGTGGCAAGAATCAGCGCCATCAGCGACAGGTTGTTCAGGGAAAACCCGTACAGGTACATCACCGCAAACGTACCAACCAGCGACACCGGCACCGCCAGCGTCGGAATCAGCGAGGCGCGGAAATTGCCAAGGAACAGAAACACCACCAGGATCACCAGCACCACGGCAATCAGCAGGGTCATTTCCGCTTCATGCAACGTCGCCTTGATGACCGGCGAACGATCCATCGCCAGGTTCAGCTTCACGCTGGCCGGCAGAACCGCTTGCAGCGCCGGTAGCTGCGCCTTGATTTCGTTGACCGTCTCGATGATGTTGGCACCGGCCTGACGGTTGATCACCAGCAGCACGGCGGCATCATTATTGAAGAAACCGCTGTTGTAACGGTCTTCGACGCCGTCAGTGACCTGCGCCACGTCTTTCAGGCGCAGGGCTGCACCGTCGGCGTAATGGATGATCAGCGACTCGTAATCCTTGGCCTTTTCCAGTTGGTCGTTGGCCTGAATCTGCCACAGACGCTGGCTATCTTCGACCGAGCCTTTGGGCCGGCGCACATTGGCGTCGGCAATGGTTTTGCGCACATCGTCCAGCGCCACGCCGTACTGGTTCAGCGCCTGCGGTTCGAGTTCGATACGCACCGCTGGCAACGAGCTGCCTCCGATCTGCACTTCGCCAACGCCCTGCACCTGGGACAGGCTTTGCGACAGGATGGTCGACGCCAGGTCATACAGCTGACCTTTTTCCAGCACATCAGAGGTCAGCGAAAGCACCATGATCGGCGCCTGGGACGGATTGACCTTTTTATAGGTCGGCATACTGCGCATCCCGCTCGGCAACAGGTTGCGCGAGGCATTGATGGCCGCCTGCACTTCCCGCGCCGCACCGTTGATGTCGCGGTCGAGGTCAAACTGCAGGATCACCCGGGTCGAGCCCTGGCTGGATCGGCTGCTCATGGTGTTGACCCCGGCGATGGCGCCGAACGAACGTTCCAGCGGCGTCGCCACGGTGGATGCCATCACCTCGGGACTCGCGCCCGCCAGACTGGCCTGGACGACGATCACCGGAAAGTCCATTTGCGGCAGCGGCGACACCGGCAGCAAGCCGAAGCTGACGCCGCCCAGCAGCATGATCGCCAGACTGAGGAGCATCGTCGCGACCGGGCGCTTGATGAAAGGACCGGACAGGTTCATCGCCCGCCACCAAACCCTGTGGGAGCGAGCCTGCTCGCGATGGCGTCGGCACCTTCAACATTAATGGATACTGATCGACCGCTATCGCAAGCAGGTTCGCTCCTCCAGGTTTTGCGCAGGATCATGCTTCCACCTCTTGGGCGTCTGCCTTGCGCAAGCGACGACCCAGTCGATCGAAGTACAGGTAAATCACCGGTGTAGTGAACAAGGTCAATACCTGGCTCAGCAGCAACCCGCCGACCATCACCAGACCCAGCGGCTGGCGCAGTTCCGCGCCGGAACCGGTGGCAAGCATGAGCGGCACCGCGCCGAACAGTGCGGCCAGGGTGGTCATCAGAATCGGCCGAAAACGCAGCAGCGCCGCCTGATAAATCGCCGTCTCGGGATCCATGCCCTGATTGCGTTCCGCGTCGAGGGCGAAGTCGATCATCATGATTGCGTTCTTCTTGACGATACCGATCAGCAAGATGATGCCGATGATCGCGATCATGCCCAAGTCATTTCCGCTGAGCAGCAACGCCAGCAACGCGCCGACCGCCGCCGACGGCAAGGTCGAGAGGATGGTGATCGGATGAATGTAGCTCTCGTAGAGCACGCCGAGCACGATGTACATGGTCACCACTGCCGCCAGAATCAGCAGCAATGTGCTCGACAGCGAGGCCTGAAACGCTTCGGCCGCGCCCTGGAACTGAGTCTGCACGCCAATCGGCATGCCGATGTCCTGCTGCACTTGCTCGATGATGTCCACCGCATGCCCCAGCGCCACGCCGGGCGCCAGGTTGAACGACATCATTACCGCCGGGAACTGGCCGATGTGGGTGATCGCCAATTGCGCCTGACGTTCTTCGACATGGGCCAGGCTCGACAGACGCACTTGCCCACCGTCGGTGGTCTTGACGTGAATCTGATCCAGCGCCTGCGGGCCGATCTTCTCCCCGGCCTGGGCTTGCAGCACCACGCGATACTGGCTCGCCTGGGTGTAAATGGTCGAAATCTGCCGTTGGCCGAACGCGTCGTACAGGGCGTCGGTGATGTTCGCCACCGACACGCCAAGGCGCGAAGCGGCGTCACGGTCGATCACCAGGAAAACCTGCAAGCCTTTATCCTGCAAGTCACTGGCGACATCGGCCAGTTCCGGCCGTTGCGCCAAGGCTTCGACCAGACGACCGCTCCAAAGACTCAACAACTCAGAATCCGGCGACGACATGCTGAACTGGTATTGCGTGCGGCTGACCCGGTCCTCGATGGTCAGATCCTGCACCGGCTGCATGTACAGGCGGATGCCCACCAGTTTGTCGAGTTGCGGTTGCAGGCGCGAAATCACTTCGGTGGCGCTGAGGTCACGGTCGCCGTGGGGCTTGAGGTTGATCAGCAAGCGACCACTGTTGAGCGTGGCGTTATCGCCATCGACGCCGATGTACGAAGACAGACTCTGTACCGCCGGGTCTTGCAGGATGATTTTCGCCAGCGCCTGCTGGCGCTCCCCCATCGCAGCGAAAGAGATCGACTGCGGCGCCTCGGAGATACCCTGGATCACCCCGGTGTCCTGCACCGGGAAGAAGCCCTTCGGCACGATCATGTAAAGGAACACGGTCAGTGCCAGCGTGCCGACGGCCACCAGCAACGTCAGCGGTTGGTGCTTGAGCACCCACTGCAATCCGCGCCCGTAACCGGCAATCATCCAGTCGATGAACGCACCGCTGGCCCGATAGAAACGGCCCTGTTCGTGTTCTTCCGGCTCGCGCTTGAGCAAACGGGCGCACATCATCGGCGTCAGGGTCAGCGACACCACCAGGGAAATCAGGATCGCCACCGCCAGCGTGATCGCGAACTCGCGGAACAACCGCCCGACCACGTCGGCCATGAACAGCAGCGGAATCAACACGGCGATCAGCGACAGCGTCAGCGAAATCAACGTAAAACCAATCTGTCTGGCGCCCTTGAGCGCCGCTTGCATCGGGCTGTCGCCCTCTTCAATGAACCGCGAAATGTTCTCGAGCATCACGATCGCATCGTCCACCACAAAACCGGTGGCGATGGTCAGGGCCATCAGGGTCAGGTTGTTGACCGAAAAACCGGCCAGGTACATCACGCCAAATGTACCGATCAACGACAACGGTACGGCCACCGACGGAATGATCGTGGCACTGGCGCGGCGCAAAAACAGGAACGTGACCATGACAACGAGCGCAATGGCGATCAGCAGTTCGTGTTGCACATCGGTCACGGAGGCGCGGATGGTCTGGGTGCGGTCGGTCAGCACGGTGACGTCGAGGCCGGCCGGCAAATTGTCGGTGATGCTTGGCAACAGCGCCTTGATCCGGTCGACCACTTCGATGACGTTGGCGCCGGGCTGGCGCTGGATGTTCAGCAACACAGCCTGGTTTTCGTTGGCCCACGCGGCCAGACGCTCGTTCTCGGCGCCATCAACGATCTGGGCGACGTCCTTCAGACGCAACGGCGCGCCGTTGGCATAAGCCAAAATCAGGTTGGCGTAATCCTTGGGCGATGTCAGTTGGTCATTGGCGTCGAGCATCGACACCCGGGTCGGGCCGTCGAAGTTGCCCTTGGGCTGGTTGACGTTGGACGCGGTGACTAACGTGCGCACGTCAGACAGGTTCAAACCGTTAGCCGCGAGCGCCTCGGGGTTGACCTTGATCCGCACGGCCTGGCGCTGACCGCCGGCGATAGTGACCATGCCGACGCCGCTGATCTGGGCGATCTTCTGCGCCATGCGCGTATCGACCAGGTCATTGAGTTTTGGCAACAACATGGTTTTCGAGGTGATCGCCAGTGTCAGCACCGGGGTGTCCGCCGGGTTGACCTTGTTGTACACCGGCGGCGCCGGCAAGTCGGTCGGCAACAGATTGGTCGCGGCGTTGATCGCGGCTTGCACCTGCTGCTCGGCGACATCCATGTTGATATCGAGGCTGAACCGCAGGGTCAGCACCGACGCACCGCCGGAACTGGTCGAGGCCATTTGCGTCAGGCCCGGCATCTGCCCGAACTGGCGTTCCAGCGGCGCGGTGACCGCACTGGTCATCACGTCGGGGCTGGCGCCCGGATAAAGAGTCATGACCCGAATGGTCGGATAGTCGACCTGAGGCAATGCCGACACGGGCAACAACCGATAGGCAATCAAACCGGCCAGAACAATGGCCAGCATGCTGAGGGTGGTGGCTACCGGACGCAGGATGAACAGCCGCGAGAGATTCATGCGCCCTTCTTCGCCTTGTCGGTGACCGGAGCGTCAGGCACGGTGGCGGCCGACTTGCCCTGCAGGTGTTCGGTCGGGGTCGTTGGTACGTCCTGGCTGTCGTTGACCACTTCCACTTCGCTGCCTTCTTTCAGGCGGTCGGTACCTTCCAGCACTAAGCGGTCGCCGGCGGCCAGGCCTTCGGTGACGACGGTGTTGTCACCGTCGCTGGCACCGATCTTCAACTGGCGAATGGTGACTTTCTTGTCTCCGTCGAGGGCATACACGAAGGTGCCGTTGGTGCCGAGCTGGATGGCCGCCGACGGTGCGAGCACCACATCTTTGAGGGTGTCGGCCAGCAAGTGAATGTTGACGAACTGATTCGGGAAGAGCGACTGGTCACGATTGTCGTAGCGCGCCTTGAACTTCAAAGTGCCGGTGGTGACGTCGATCTGGTTGTCGAGGCTTTGCAGTACGCCAGTGGCTTGCAACTTGGTGTCGCCGCGGTCCCACGCTTCGGCCGGCAGTTTGGCGCCGCTGTGATAGCGGGCGAGCACGGTTTCGAGGGTATTTTCCGGAAGGGTGAACGCGACGCTGATCGGCTGAGTCTGGGTGATGACCGCCAATGCCGTGGTGTCGTTGGCCGCCACCAGGTTACCGACGTCGAGCTGACGCAGACCGACGCGACCGGCAATCGGCGCGCGGATCCTGGTGAATTCGAGATTGAGCTTGGCGTCGTTGACGGCTGCCTGATTGGTCTTGACCGTGCCCAGGTACTGGCCGACCAGCGCTTCGGCGGTGTCCAGCGTCTGCTTGGCGATGCTGTCCTCTTTGTACAGACCGCGATAACGCTCGACATCGACCTGAGCGTTTTTCAGTTGCGCCTGATTCTGCAGCAAGGTGCCTTCCGCCTGGAGCAACGCGTTCTGGTAAGGACGCGGATCGATCTCGACCAGCAAGTCGCCAGCCTTGACCATCTGGCCCTCTTCGAAATTGATCTTGACCAGCTCACCGCCGACGCGACTGCGCACGTTGATGGTGTTGAGCGCCGTCACAGTGCCGAGTGCCTTGTAATACAGCGGGAAGTCACCTTTGACCGCTGTCGCCACACGAACCGGCACCGGCCCGGTACCACCGCCGAAGCCCGGCCGCATCATGCCCGAGCGTCCCGTATGTCCGGCCTGGGCCTTGTCAGCGCCTTCTTTGTTCGCTGAGCCGGTGGGCCAGAACTTCCAGCACAGAACGGCGATGACCAACAGCACAAGCAGGCTGATCAGCCAGCGACGGGATTTACGGGAGGACGATTGCATGGAGTGATTAACCATTGGGCGCGTGGGCTTCTTTTACAGGAGGCTGAACGATAAGCACTGGTGGGCGTTAAGCAAAGCGCCTTTACCGGCAATTTACTTTCAACTTACGTAACAAGGTGTTTGCCAAGACACTGATACACAAATGAAAACGGCCTGGACAGGGCCAGGCCGTTAACAATTGTAATGCTTTTGCTTCGGGGCGCTTACTTGAGAACGGACAGGGCCGCTTCGTAGTTCGGCTCTTCAGCGATTTCCTTGACCAATTCGCTGTGCAGCACGTTGTCGTTTTCGTCCAGCACGACCACAGCGCGAGCGGTCAGGCCTTTCAGCGGGCCGTCAGCGATGGCGACGCCATAGTTCTGGATGAACTCGGTGCCACGCAGGGTCGACAGGTTCTGGACGTTTTCCAGACCTTCGGCGCCGCAGAAGCGAGCCTGGGCGAACGGCAGGTCAGCCGAAATGCACAGCACTACGGTGTTTTCGATGTCATTGGCCTGGGCGTTGAACTTGCGCACGGACGTGGCGCAGGTCGGGGTGTCGACGCTTGGGAAGATGTTCAGCACTTTGCGCTTGCCGGCAAAGTCTTGAAGGGTGACATCGGACAGATTACCGGCTACCAGGGAAAAGGCTGGCGCCTTGGAGCCGGCTTGTGGCAACTCGCCATTGACTTGAACCGGGTTGCCTTTAAGGGTGACTTGAGCCATGAGTGGAATCCTCCTGAACGTTGTTATTAAGAAGCAAACAAGGAGCCGAAGTTAACCACGAAATGGCTTTGCAACCTATCTGCAAATCCAAATCGTCACGCGTCCGGCAACCTGCCCCCGGCCAGCATCGAGTTCGGAGACGATAGCCGAGCCATGCCGTTCAGCGCCGCGCAACCGCCGGGGTGGCTTAAACGCAGTGGCCAGGCCTTTATCTGCACCCCGCCGGCCCCACGCCCTGCAAGGACTGTTTCGCTCGTGTTACGGCCGTGAACCCGCCGGCGATCAAGCCCTCTCAACTTCGTGAAATCTTGACTACGCTGCACAGTCAGGCCGGTTCACACAAGACGTCGCCGACTTGGCGCTGCGCCCGTTGACCCCTGGTCACAAAAAGGATATCCCATGACGAATCCGCTGCTGAACCGCGAACGTTTGGGTCTGGCCCTGTTGCTGGGGTTGATCCTGCCGCTGCTCGCCCAGGCTGCCGAACCGCTGCCCTCATGGAACGACGGCCCGTCGAAGAAGAGCGTTATCGCGTTCGTCCAGGCCGTCACCGACCAGACCAGCAAGGACTTCGCCAGACCCGCCGACCGCATCGCCGTGTTCGACAACGACGGTACGCTGTGGAGCGAGCAACCGATGTATTTCGAGCTGATGTTCGCGTTCGATGAGGTCAAGCGCACCGCACCGCAGCACCCGGAATGGACTACGACTCAGCCGTTCAAAGCGGTGATTGAAAACGATCACAAAGCCTTGGCCGCTGCGGGTATGGAGGGCGTGCTGAAAATCTTCGGCGCCACCCACACCGGCATGACCACCGAGGCCTTTGATGACTATGCAACAACCTGGCTCAGCCAGGCCAGGCACCCGAAAACCGGCAAGCCGTATACCGAGATGATCTTCCAGCCGATGCTGGAGATGCTCGACTACCTGCGCAGCCAGGACTTCAAGACGTATATCGTTTCCGGCGGCGATACCGCGTTCATGCGCGCGTTCGCCGAGAAGGTCTACGGCATTGCGCCGGAACAGGTGATCGGCACCACCTTCATCACCGCCTTCGAATACAAGGACGGCAAAGCCTCCATCGTGCGCACGCCAAAACTGGCGCACAACGACGATGGCCCCGGAAAACCGGAAAGCATCGACGCCGTGATTGGCCGTCGTCCGATCCTTGCCTTTGGCAATTCCGACGGCGACCTGCAAATGCTGCAGTGGACGGCCGCCGGCACCGGTAAACGCTTCATGGGCCTGGTGCATCACACCGACGCCAAACGTGAATGGGCCTACGACCGGCAATCCAACATCGGCAAGCTGGACAAAGCCCTCGACGAAGCGAACTCCCAAGGCTGGACGGTGGTGGACATGGCGGCCGAGTGGCGCCGGATCTACCCGTTCGACCCACCGGCAACCGAGCAACAGCAATAACAAAAGCGTGCCGCAAGACTGCAAAAACGTCAGTCGCACCATGCGCGGTGCCCGCGCAAACGGAGCAAGTCAGATGACTCGTCGTGCACATGATATGCGCACGACGAGGACACTGCGGCAGCTCCTACACGGGGATGGTTATTTGTTTTTGAGTTTCAGGTAGGACTGATGCAAATCCGACGCCCAGCCATCGATGACCGATTTGACGTCGTCGGCCTTCATCACCTGGGAATCGTTTTCCAAGGGTTTGCCGGTGCCTTTGCGCACGACCTGGGCGACGACTTTGTTGCTGCTGCCGTCGAGGAACACCGCTTCGGTCGCCAGAGTGGTTTCCTGATCGCGGATGCCGCTGGCGGTGCTGACCGCTGCTGCAACCAATGCGATCGGAATCACTTCATAAGGCTTGAGGCCTTCGGTCTTGCTGCTGACAGCGGTGATCGCCGCACGCACCACGATTACGCCTGGCCCCGGACCGGCCGCAAGCGGCAGGGATTTGCCCAGTTCACGCTTGAGCGCCTGATCGTAGTAACTGGTGATGCCATTGAGCGTTTGCTGAGGGATTTTCACGGTCGGTTGCGGTTTGGGATAGAGCTGAGTCGGTTCGATGTAGACGCTGGTGAATGTATTGATGTCCATCTTCGGATCCATCCAGCGCATTACCTCGGCACCGGACGGTGACTTGGCCTCTTTGAGTTGACTGTAATCCTTGAGAAAGCCGGAGTACTGGTCAGGCTCGACGACTTTGCTGGCGCAACCCGTCACGCCGAGGGTGGCAATGCACAGGGTGCTCATCATCAGTGCAAGCTTCATGCTGTAACTCCTTGTCAGAGGGCCGAATCATTTTACGTAAGGGGAGCTACAGGTATAGCTAAAACTCGGCCAATAGCGATCCAGCAACACAACATTCACACAAGGCTGCGCAGTCGCTCACAACCGTTATTTGACAGACGCTGACCAGACAGCAAAGCTGCATCAAGCTTGAACGCAAACCAGATGGCAAACGCACCTGGATCACGGACGTCGCAATGCCCAAGCATAAAAATAAAGCCACACCGTTGCAGCGTGATGCTTCCCCGATCTCGATTTCACGTTACCTGTTTCCCGTCACCATCGGCCTGTTGCTGGCGGTGGTGGCGGGGATCGGCTGGTTTCTGTTCAGTCCGGCACCAGCACCGATAAACCCGGTGCAGGTCAGCACCCCTGCTCCAGCGCCCGCCAAGCTAAAACCTGTGGCCGCGAACAACCCGGCGACGATGGTCGACGAGCAACAGTGCAAAGGCTGTCACAGCCAACAGGTCAAGGATTGGCAAGGCTCTCATCATCAATTGGCGATGCAAGCGGCCAACACCGATACGATGCTCGGCGACTTCCAAAACATCACCTTCAAAGCTGAAAACGAGACGACCCGGTTCATGCGCAAGGGCGACGAGTTCTGGGTCAATACGCCGGGCATCGATGGCAAGAATGCTGACTTCAAAGTGGCGTACACCTTTGGTATCGCGCCGCTGCAGCAATACCTGATCGAGGTCGGCAACGGTCGGCTACAAGCGCTCGGCGTGGCGTGGGATACCGAGAAAAATCGCTGGTTTCATCTCTACCCAGGACAGGGTGTCCATTTCAAAAATCCTCTGCATTGGAGCAAGCCAAGCCAGAACGCCAACTTCATGTGCGTCGAGTGCCACACCACCGGTTTCAAGCGTAATTTCGATGCCGCGACAAATACCTTCGCCAGCCACTGGAACAGCCTTGGTGTTGGATGTCAGGCCTGTCATGGGCCGGCATCGAATCACCTGGAATGGACGGCGAAAAAAACCGGCCTGATCAACGCCGGATTCGACGTCAATCTCAAAGACAAAAACGCCACGATCGAAATCGAAACCTGCGCCCGCTGCCACGCTCGCCGCGCACCATTGGGCGATGGCTTCACCGTCGGCAAGCGTCTGATGGACGACTACCTGCCGAGCACCCTCACCCGCGAGCTTTATGCGCTGGACGGCAAGATCAACGACGAAGTGTTCGAACACGGCTCGTTCCTGCAAAGCAAAATGTTCGACAAGGGCGTGCGTTGCAGCGACTGCCACAACCCGCACAGCACCGACCTGAAAGCGCCGGGCAACGGTGTGTGCCTGCAATGCCACAACAAGGCCGGGAAACCCTCGGTCGAGAGCGTCAATGGCAAAGGCCTGCAAGCGAAAAATTACGATTCCGTGGAACACACCCGCCACACCCTGGGCCAGCCCGGCTCGCAATGTGTGGATTGCCACATGCCCGGCAAGTTTTATATGGGCAATGATTTCCGGCATGACCACAGCTTCAGCATTCCCAACCCGCCGCGAGCAAAAAAACTCGGCACGCCGGATGCCTGCCTGACCTGCCATCAAGGCAAGGACGGCGACAACGTCACGGCGCAATACAAGCTGTGGCGTGCTTCATCCGAACCGCAGGCGCCGCGTTACGACGAAAGCCTGTGGCTGATCCGCAACGGCCAACCCGGCGCGGCGACTGCGCTTTACCAGCAATTGCAGCGCAGCAACCTGCCAGCGATCCAGCGCGCCACCCTGCTCGCCGAACTGCCGCTGTACCCGAGTGAACAGGCGCTGAAACTCGCCACTCAAGATCTGCAGCACCCGGCACCGCAAGTTCGTGAAAGCGCGGTGCGGGCAATCAGCGCATTTATTCCGCCACCCGAGCGCGCGCGGTTGCTGACGCCGCTGTTGGGCGATCCGGTGAAAGCCGTGCGTATCGCGGCGGCACGGGATCTGCTCAGCGTGGCCCGTAACGGCCTCGGCAATGCGCAAGCCAATTGGGACGCCGCCATCGGCGAGTACGAAAATGTGCAGAAAAATCTCGCCGAGCGCGCCGAGGCCAATCTCAATCTGGCCATGCTTTATCAGGCCAGCGGCCGGGGTGCCGAGGTTGAAGGATTGCTGCGCACCGCGCTCAAACGTGACCCGGATTTCTACCCGGCACTGGTGACGCTGGTGCAATGGCTGGAGAGCAATGGTCGTGGTCAGGAAGCGCAAACGTTACTGAAGGATAGTCTCAAGGAACATCCAGACGCCGCGTTGCTGCAACATACACGCGGACTGTCGCTGATCCGCGCCGGCAAGCGCAGTGAAGCCATGTCGGCCCTGAGCAAGGCTGCGCAACTGGAGCCGCAGAACGCGCAATACGGTTATGTGCTGGCGGTGGCGCTGCACGAGAGCGGTAAGGTCGATGAAGCGTGCGCAGAGCTGGAGCGACTGCTGAAAGACCAACCGGCAAACCGCAATGCGCGCCTGTCGCTGATCCAGTACTACCTCGACAGCGACCAGGAACCCAGGGCGCAGGCGCTGTTGCAAGGCTGGAAGAGAATCAACATGGGCGACCCGGCGCTGAAATAAACCCTCCACAATCCCCTGTAGGAGCTGACGAGTGAACCCGGAGTTACCAGGACGAGCCACTTTTCTGCGCCAGTTCCCGCCGGCTATGGGCCCGCATCGCTTTCACCAACGATACCGACCCCACCAACAGAATCGCCGCACCGAATAAAAAGTCGATGTTGTACAACTGAAAGTCCTGCGGCGGCCCTACCAGCAGAACCCGCGCCACCGCGATCCCCACCAGCGTCGCAAGAAAGTCGATGCCCGGCTCGTCGCGGTAGAACACGTGCAGCAACGGCAAACACGTCATCAGTAGCAACAGCAACACGACAACCTTGAACGAGCCCTTGCGCTCAACGCTGAACGCACATTCCTGCGGCCCATAGGCCTTGTAATCCTCATCGCGGATCATCGAGTTTTTCTCGTTGATGTAGTCGACGCGGTTGTACTTCTGGATCGGCGTGAAGGTATTGGACATCTGCATCAGCGTGGTGATGTTCTTGAAGCGCAGGTCGACGCGCTCGGTGCCCTTGAGGTAATAGAGCACCGGTTTGTAGCCGTACCGATAGGTATCGAAAGGAAACTCGGTGGCCCGCCCCTGCACACCGATCGGTCGCGGCTCGAGTTCGGCATAGGCGCTTTTGTTAGACGAGGACAGGTTGCGACTGAGCGGTTTGATCTTGACCTGTTCGAGGAAAATCGGCGTCACGCCGAATGACCATTGCAGTGGCTCGAGGCGCAGACGCAGTTCGTTGCGGCCCAGGCCGTAGCGATTGAACGTGCGCTCGGACACCACCACCGCGCCATCAAGCATGAACTCGCCGCGCAGATTGTTAGTGACGCGCAAGGTCAGTTGATCACGGCCGAGCAACGCCGCTTCGCTGGACGGTAGCGTGCCGCACCACGCAGTGCTTTCGTTGGCGCCGCCCAACTGGCCGTCGCGGTTTTCCTTGAACACATACAAGTAGCTGGCCCACAGCGTCACCATCAAAAGCAACGCCACCAGCCCCAGGATTTTTTTGCCTGCAATCACAAGACGAGACTCCCTTCTTCATTCCGTCGTCCAGCCGTAAACCCGCTGGCGCCGGGGACTCTACCAAAAGGCCACCATCGACCCAAGCAAAAATCCCCCGAATGACCGACGCCTAAGGGTTTCCCCGGTGGTCTGGATTGAGACAAAAAACCGCCATGACACTTCTCGTCAAGTTGGCCGGTACAGTTGATTAGCGCTGGTATCCGCGTTCGAACAAAACGACACTCTTGTGGGCCCGGACTTTCACATGGGCCTGAGACTGAGGACATCCAATGCGCACCATCGGCCTGATCGGCGGCATGAGCTGGGAATCCAGCGCCGAATATTATCGACTCATCAACCAGCAAGTCCGCGATCAACTCGGCCCGCTGCGCTCTGCACAACTGCTGATGTACAGCGTCGACTTCGGCCCGGTCGAACAGGCCCAGCACGCCGGACGCTGGGATGACGCCGCAGCGATCCTGGTGAATGCCGCGCGCAGGCTTGAGACCGCTGGCGCCGACTGTGTAGTGCTTTGCACCAACACCATGCACAAGGTCGCCGGGCAGATTCAAGCGGCCATCGGCATCCCCTTCCTGCACATCGCCGAACCCGCCGCGCACGCGGCTCTGGCCATTGATGCACGCATCGTCGGCCTGCTCGGCACGGCGTTCACCATGGAGCAGGATTTCCTCAAGGAACGCCTGATCGCTCAGGGTTTGACGGTGCTGGTGCCGGATGACGAAGCGCGCGAGGCCGTGCACCGCATCATCTATGACGAACTCTGTGTCGGCGTCATCAGCAATGAATCACGCAAGGTCTATCAACAGGTCATCGAATCCCTGACCGCACGTGGCGCCCGGGCGATCATCCTCGGCTGCACGGAAATCGGCCTGCTGATCAAACCCGAACACAGTGCCCTGCCCTTGCTCGACACCACCGAGCTGCACGCGCAGGCGGCGGTGGCGTTCGCGCTGGGCGACTGAGTCAAACCCTGGGCGTGCGCAGACGCGCCATGGTCAAGGTGTCCACCCACCGCCCGTCACGCACGGCGTAATCGCGCAACAGGCCTTCGGTCTCGAAGCCGAACTTGCGGTAGAGGCCGATAGCGGCCTCGTTGTCGGCGTAGACGGTAAGCTCGACGCGGTGCAGATTCATCCAGTTGTCGGCAAAGTCCAGCGCCGCCGCCAACAGTCTGGAACCCACGCCCTTCCCCTGCCAGGCAACCGCCACTCCCATGCCGAACCCACCGGCATGGCTGCGGCGAATCCGCGAATAGCCTTCCAGCCCCAACTGACCAATCACCATGCCTTGATGCAGCGCCACCAGTTTCAACGCCCGCTCATTCTCCGCCAGCAATCGCTGACGCCAGACCTCAGTGGACTGAAAGGGCACTTGCAACACATGCCGCGCCACGGCGGGATCGTTATAGAGCGCGGTGACGCCTTCAACATGGGACTCGTTGAAGCGTTCGAGATGGATAGCGGGATTGTCTTCACGCATAGCAGATTCGTCCTTGATGAGCACATGGCCGATCACTCTAACCTGAACACACCGCGCTCTTGAGCTGCCGCAGGCTGCGGCGGCTCCTACACATACCGTCCGTCTTAAATAGGCCTCTACCTGTCAGACCTGACAGTAGGCAATCTCCCGCTCCCGCGTCATAAATCACTCCGTCACCCTCACCCGCAAGGAGCAGTCATGTCATCCACCGACTCACCCGGCACCGAACCACGTGCCCTCACGGAAATCTTTATCCCCGGGCGTACCGGGCCGGTCTCGGAGAATCCAAAGGTCTGGGGCATTAACATTGCCGCCGCGCTGGGGAATTTTCCGCGACAGGGTTTGCTGTGCCAGGCCGGGCCGTGGAGGCCTATGC
>NZ_WKEQ01000046.1 GCF_021605415.1 Pseudomonas syringae | reverse complement strand
CACATCAATCCAAGCAACGTCACAATACAAAACGCCCAAATTCCCCCCGCTTAAAAATCCCAAACCCCCCCCAAAATCCCTCCCTTCCCCACCCAAAAAAAAAACCCGCCAATCCCCAACACCGTCCCATGAATCACCAAGGTAAAAATCAACGCCTGCACAATCTGTCCAAACGTGTCAGGCCGCTTGAACGCGGTGAGCGAGTAGAAGATCCAGGCCGACAAGAAACCTGGAATCAGATACTGCAATAACGGAATTAAGTCTTTCACCAGATCATCCATGATCTGTATCTCCTCGAAGCACCAAACGAACCGTCCAGAAAAAGCCGGCGCGCTTACCGGCCGGCATTCAGAAGATTAGTCCAGCCTCAAAAAACTGACGCGCCTAACTGTCACCGCTCATTGCGAACGTTACCGGTTAAACGCTTGCGGTCAGGCAACCACTGGAATCATTGGATCCGCAGCGGCCAGCGCACTGACACGATCAGCCGCCGGTGGATAAATCCATTGGGTGTTGATCTGTGTCTTTAGAGCTTTGCCCTCTTGCTTGACCAGTTTTACCTGGCGATCCCACCCTTCGGTGTAGACCGCCCCCCAAGCGCCCAGATCCAGACACGTTACGTATTTCGGCTGGCTGTACGGCGTCGGATCTACACCGAGAAGCTGCGCGGCAACGTTATTGCCTGCATGACGGCCCAGTGAAATGGCGTGTTGGCAGGTCATTAGCGCGAAGTTACCGATGTCGTCGGTTGCCGCATATGCCACATCGCCAGTGGCGAAGATGTCGTCCTGACCGATGACCTTCAGGTGCGCGTCCACGTGAAGGCGACCTTGAGCATCGCGCTCGGCAGGGATCTGCTCGGTCAGGGAGCTGGCGCGCACACCTGTTGTCCAGACGACGGTTTTCGCGTCGATGTGCTGACCGTCCGATAGGGTCACACCGTTTTCGTCGACCGACACCACCGAGACGCCCAGGCGCCATTCGACGCCCAACTCAGCGCTGGCCTCGACGATCGAGTGGCTGATTTCTTCGCCCATGGAGGCGCCGATTTTTTGCCCACGGTCGATAACGATCACGTTGATATCGGCGTCAGCACCGAGAATCTTGCGAAGACGGCGAGGCATTTCGGTCGCCGTTTCGATCCCGGTGAAGCCGCCACCGGCAACTACCACGGTGTTGCGCGCTTTACTTTGCGGCTGATTGGCCAGCGCTTCAAGGTGTTGTTCCAGACGGATCGCCGCTTCAATCTGGTCAACGTCGAAGGCATATTGCGCCACACCCGTAGTGCTCGACATCGCCAGACCGCTGCCGCTGGCCAGAACGAGTTTGTCGTAATTAAACACCTGCTTGGCGCCGGATGCGTCGGTGTAGCCCACGGATTTTTGCTGGGTGTCGATCGTGTCGGCTGCGCCCTTGATGAAACGGACGCCGACCGCGTCGAACAACTCGCCCAATGGCGCCGCCAGTTGATGAGCGTTCGGCTCGTAGAACCGTGGACGTACGCGCAACTCGGCCTGAGGTGCCAAAACAGTGACCTCAACGTTGTCACGACCATGTATTTCCACCAGCCGCGTAGCACTCAAAGCCGTCCACATGCCACCGAAACCTGCGCCGATTACCAGAATGTGCTGTTTCATTTGTTTTCTCCAGGCGATAAAGCCAAGTCATTTTGAGAGATTGCATGGATCACGCTGATCGGTAGCTGGCGGATCGAGGGGATGCTGCTTACCGGGTAACGGCGACTTTATTGATCGCATATAATTTCGACAAGTCTAAGAATTCGATCATTAACATCGAAAACAACGATAGATCGTAGATTATTCAAATCCCATTAAGCACGCCTAGAAACGGGATCACCTGGCTCTCCAGACACTTATGGCGCGGTTTAGTATCCTGAGGCAGCGCGTTGATCAGGACTCGATAGCCTGATAACATTTGCGACAACTCAAGTCGGAGATAAGCATGTCTCTTTACAGTGCAGGCGTCGAATACGGCATTCATTGCCTGCTTTTTCTGGTTGGTAACGGTGGTGACAGTCGCGAAGCCAGCGTGCGCGATCTGGCAGAACTGCAAGGGGTGCCACTGGATTACCTGGCCAAGATCTTTACCAAACTGGCTAAAGGTAAATTGGTGGCATCCACGGAAGGCGTGAAAGGAGGGTTCAGGCTGGCGCGCCCGGCGGATGAAATCACCCTCCTCGACATCGTCAACGCCATTGATGGGCGCAAGAAGATTTTCGAGTGCAGGGAGATTCGCGGCCGTTGCGCACTGTTCGATGGCTCCCCACCGGACTGGTCACTGGATGGCGTCTGCTCAGTGCACAACGCCATGATGACCGCGCAACAACGCATGGAAGAAGCCTTGTCCCAGCAGACCATCCTGGACATTGCCAGAAAGGTTGGCCGCAAGGCGCCAGCGCAATTCGGCGAACAAGTGGAAAGCTGGCTACAGGATCGCAAAGAAAAAAAAGGCAACACCGGCGCCGAAGGGACAACCATCCCGGTCAGACAAATTCACGACTGATCAAAACGCCAAAAAAAAGCAGCAACCGTTCAACCGGTTGCTGCTTTTTCATGCGCCAAAGATTTTGAACAAATGACTCAAAGACAGTCGCGAACCGCTTGGCGCAGCGACCCGGACTTGGCCCAGGGCGGCCCCTGATACAGTGATATTCGGCTGCCGTCCTTGTATTTGATCACGTCGAGAATCTCGTCAGCCGTCACAATGCTCGGCGCGGTCAGGCGGTAACCATTGGAAATCGAAATCTGCGAAGCCTTGGAAACGTCCCGCTGCCACAACGGCAGCACGCATGCGGCATATTCCTTAGGGGTTTTGTCACTGTATTTGCTGACATTCGGCTCACCTGGCACCAACGACGCAGGCAACGAACATCCGGCCAGTGCCGTCAACAGCAACCCACCTATCCACATCCGCATAAAGCTTTCCTGACCTGAAAAAGAGCAAATGTAGCGCGTTACCGTGCAGACATCCATCGTGGCACCACGGCGCTTTCAAACTGCACAAACCGGCTCACCGTCCTCGAAAAATACGGCTACTCTTTGCTACCGAGAATGTTCTGGAGGTGACCATGCGACTTAATGAACACGAACACGAACTTCAACGCGACCTGCAAAGTGTTGCATCGGATCTACGCTGGTCGGCGGTCGACCTAAAGCGCATCGCCGAGCAATTGCGCAAAAGTGGCAACGAAGCGGATGCCCAGGCAGTGCTCAGATCCTGTGAAATCCTGCAGAGCGACGAAGAGCGTTTGCAGTTCTACGCCAACGAAGTCAAGGCACGCACCATCAGCCGAACGAAAACCCACTAGCCAACCGCTCGCAAAAAAGCCCCGAAATTCGGGGCTTTTTCATTGCCTCAAGCTGTCGCTTGATTGCGCGACTGCTTCAAACGGCCTTTGTAGCCGGGAAGCGCTGCGGCATAAGCCAGCGCCTCCGCCTTACTGGCGAATGACGCCAGTCGATCGCCCTGCGTGCAAACCCGCCACGGGCCGTTGTTCACGCTGAGTACGTCGTAACCGTTCATGTGCATTTTGTTCAACATTGGAATGCTCATAAAGCACCTCCTTAACGGGAGTGTTGGATGCGGACACCCTCGAACCTTACACCCCTGCCGCGCCATTGTGCCGACCAGACGTCGAATCGTGCGCGAAGACGATGACTTGGCACTTTTCCATGCTCCGTCCGTTCCAAATTGTAGGAACCCTGACCGATTGCACGGCTCAAATATTGCAGTTTTGTGACTTTTAGATGACAGCGACGATCAATCAACACATGAAAGAACGCGCAACCATAATATGCGAGCAGGACAGGCACATCCTCCTGGTACGCAAGCCTCGATCCCGCTGGACACTGCCGGGCGGCAAGGTCGAGCGCGGGGAAACCAGAATGAATGCCGCCGCACGCGAGCTGCAGGAAGAAACCGGCCTGGATGTCGAAGACCTGCTGTATCTGATGGAATTGGAAACCGGCAGCACCCGCCACCACGTCTATGAAGCTTCAGTGCTGAACATCGACGACGCGCGGCCACAGAACGAGATTTTTGATTGCATCTGGCATCCGCTGGACGCGGTGCAAAACTTGAATACCAACGTAGCCACGTTGCGCATCTTGCAAGCATTTCAGCGGCGGCTGTGACGCCCTGACCGATGGCCAATGCCTCCACCGCTGTGCGGTATGACTCTCAATGGGAATCGCCATCCCAAATCCAATTCCAGATCCCTGGAAGTTGCACCGGTTCGGCACTTTCCTGAACCGTACGCGCCATCGCGGCGCTCAATAATGCTTGATGATCATCGTAGAAAGGCTTGTCAGCCAGCGTCACCCCCGTGGCCGCCGCGCTGTCCACGAGGATTTGCAGGTATTCGCGCGTGTGCCGCGCCGTGTAGCGATTGAGATCGTGAAAGGTCACCACCACCGGAATCACGCCATCGACGATCGGATACTCGCCGAGAGCGATGCGTTCGCGTACCTCTGACAACTGGCGCAACAGGTTAGCGCGGCGGCGTGGACTGCCATTAAATCCCCAGATCTTGCCGTCATTGGCACTTAGATCAGTCAACAAAACGTGTAAGCCATGCTGCTGATAAGCGGCAAATGTGCGCTTGTCGTAGTTCCAGAACGGCGGACGCACCAGCGTCGGCACAGCGCCGGTAATGGCGGCGATATCGCCAATACCGTTGCTCAGCGACGCTTCAAGGCTTTGGGGATCGAGCGAGCGGTGATTGGTATGCCAAGGCGTGGCGGTGTGAAACCCAAGTACATGCCCTTCGGCAAACTCTCGGTGCATGACTTGCCGACCCAGCTCGCTACCACCGGCTCGCGGCGCACGGGTCTGGACGAAGAACACCGCTTTGATGCCTGGTTGCAGCGCATTGCTCGCCAAGCTGTCGAGCACTGTTTCGGTCGGATTATAGAAACTCGAAGCGCTTGGCCCATCGTCGAAGGTCAGCACAAAACGCACCGCCGCCTGAGTCTTGAGGCGCGCGGCGGTCTGTGGGGTCAATTCGATGGGCGCGGCGATGCAACCGGCCAGCCCGCCAACCAGTGCGACCACAGAGAAAAGTTTGAACCAGTGCTTCATGTTTTGCCTTGAGCCCGACCATTACCGTCACGTTGTCGAATGGCAAAACTCCCTCGCCCTGTCGCCTCCCCGCCCCCGCTTGTGAGCGGGCGCAAGTTGGATAGGGTACACAGGCTTTGGTTCCGATGCTTGCCCAGTCAGCCAGCGCTGTTTGCAAAGACGTAAACGACAATCGCCGCAGTGCTCAATGGCGTCGGCAGCGCCTTGAGACAGCGCGGCTGCATCAATCGGCATTCGCTTTACGGCAAAACCGCACATGCTAAGTTGATCGAAAAAATCGCTTGAAGTTAATCGCCCTGGATTGTTCCAACATCCAGCGCTCCAATGATGGAAACAAAGAGTTACATCAGTTGTTTCATTAATGAGACAGCAGATGGAACAAGCGTTCGATTTATCAAACCGCTTGTCAGACATTTTGATCGTCATACATACATTTAGATGCGCTAGCGATAGCATGCGCGCCGTTCCTTCGATTGGTATACCAGTTGACCAAAGAGTCAACGAAGCCAGGATCCCTTATAACTTTCAAGCCTTGCAGAGAACTAAGTGCGCGACGATTTTGTAATCAAACAGGTCGGTGGCCTGGAGTGTGTCCATCTGTCCACGACAGAACGCTTTCAACTCGACTGTTTTATCGGGCATTACATAAAAACCCGGAATCTGAACGGCGTAGCCGACATCGAGCGAATCCTGCGCACGACGCTCGAAGCGTATCCAGGCCATCCGCCGGTGATGGTCAACGAACTGAACGCCTGGATCGACCGTACATTGGGTTATCGGGCCACGCACCCGGATTTCACGCAGCTGGACGATATCTGAAACAACGAAAGCCCCGCCCTCGCGGGGCTTTTCCGCTTCCGTCGGTCAGGGTTTAAGAGGTCGATCCTGATCGGCGTCTGATAGTTCTCGACTGTCGTCATGCTTCCAGGTCTGCTCCTTGCGCTTCTCCCGCTCGATCTCTTTTTGCGTCGGTTCATCCTCACGCTTATCGGGATCGGGGTGTTTATGCTCGGTCATCGCACTGTCCTCCCGTTAAAGATGATTATCCTTACAGCGTAGAACAGTTTCGTACTGGCAAATTACAACCATCCCGCTGCAAGAAGAACCCCATGCTCAGCAACATGCTGAGCACTGTGCAATTGGCGCCTTTCCCGGTGAGCCTTGAGCGCCCGGACGGCGTACGATAGCGCTTATACGCACGCGTCAGGGAGATTGGCATGCTTTACCGAATCGCCGCCGATGGTCTGGTGCTATTTCACTTGCTGTTCATTTTGTTCGTGCTGTTTGGCGGATTGCTGGCGCTCAAGTGGCGGCCGTTGATGTGGGCGCATCTGCCTGCGGCTGCCTGGGGCGTGGCGGTCGAAGTGTTGCATCTGACCTGTCCGCTGACCGATTGGGAAAATCTGCTGCGCCAGGCCGCCAGGCAAACCGAATACGCCGGTGGCTTCGTCGAACACTACATTCTGCCGGTCATCTACCCCGCCGGGCTTACCCCGCAAATTCAGTTGGCGCTGGGCAGCGTGGTGCTGGCGATTAACCTGATTGTCTACGGACGGCTGATTCGCACCCGGAGGTTGCGGTTATCGTGAGGTCGGCTTCAACCCCTCCAGCCAGGCCGGATCCAGACGAGTCTGCTCGGTATCCAGACCCATTTCGTGCATCCGCGCCTGATGCGCTGCAACTTCCCGCTGCAACTGCCCATGATCACTGGAGTTGCCGTCCAGCTCATGCATTTGTGTCAGCCCGAGGTGATAGAAACGCAGCACTTTCATGGCGGTCGGATCGCCCTTTTCCACCGCCGCCGTCACCTGATGCATGACGTTGGTCACACTCATCAGGCTGCGTTTGAGCCGCCAGCCATAGACCGCCGGGGCCATCCAGGTCTGGTTCCAGAACCGCCCGCGCAACAATCCCGCCGTCAGAAAAAATGCCACAAACACCCCGCCGACGTTAAAACGCAAATTGTCGCCGCCGGGTTCACCGAACAGTGCCACTGCTACCGTCGAAAACAACATCGCCAGCACGAGGAACAGCACGGCGATAATCAGCGTGCTGCGCCGGGTCTGCTGGCGATAGGTAGCGGCGTTCATCGGCTGGATTTCAAACATCGTTCGAGACTTCCTTGACTGGCAAAAAGGGCTTACGGAAAAAACAGGCCGGCGCATTATCGCCCCTGTCACGGATTTAGCTATGCTGGACATCCTTTTCATCTTTACTTCAATACTCGGGGGACATGGCGATACCACGCAGTTCGTGCCATCTTCTTTCATGGATACACACTATTCGGATGCCATTCGCTGTCCCGATGGGAATGGCATCGTTTTAAGGATCATTGCATGACCCAAAGACAAGTAATCAATGCTTCGGTCAGCCCCAAAGGCAGTCTGGAAACCCTGTCCCAACGTGAAGTCCAGCAACTGAGCGAAGCCGGATCCGGCAGCACCTATACCCTCTTCCGCCAGTGCGCCCTGGCAATCCTCAACACCGGCGCCCATGTCGACAACGCGAAGACCATTCTGGAAGCCTACAAAGATTTCGAAATCCGCATTCACCAACAGGATCGCGGTGTCCGTCTGGAACTGCTCAACGCTCCGGCCGACGCATTCGTCGACGGCGAAATGATCGCCAGCACCCGGGAAATGCTCTTCAGCGCCCTGCGTGACATCGTCTACACCGAAAACGAGCTCGACAGCCAACGCATCGACCTGAGCAACTCACAGGGCATCAGCGATTATGTTTTCCACCTGTTGCGCAACGCGCGCACCCTGCGGCCGGGCGTGGAGCCAAAAATCGTCGTGTGCTGGGGCGGTCATTCGATCAACACCGACGAATACAAATACACCAAGAAAGTCGGCCATGAACTGGGCCTGCGCAGCCTCGATATCTGCACCGGCTGCGGCCCTGGCGTGATGAAAGGCCCGATGAAAGGCGCCACCATCGCTCACGCCAAGCAGCGCATCCACGGCGGCCGTTACCTGGGCCTGACCGAACCGGGCATCATCGCCGCCGAAGCACCAAACCCGATCGTCAACGAACTGGTGATCCTGCCGGACATCGAAAAACGCCTCGAAGCGTTCGTCCGTGTCGGCCACGGCATCATCATTTTCCCGGGCGGCGCCGGTACGGCGGAAGAGTTCCTGTATCTGCTGGGCATTCTCATGCATCCGGGCAACGAGGGCTTGCCGTTCCCGGTCATCCTGACGGGGCCGAAACACGCCGCGCCGTATCTGGAACAGCTCGACGCGTTTGTCGTCGCGACCCTCGGCCAAGCGGCGAGAGCACATTACGAAATCATCATTGATGATCCGGCTGAAGTGGCGCGGCAGATGACTCAAGGTCTGAAGGCCGTGAAACAATTCCGCCGTGAGCGCAACGACGCGTTTCACTTCAACTGGCTGTTGAAGATTGATGAAGGTTTCCAGCGTCCGTTCGACCCAACCCATGAGAACATGGCCAATCTCAAGTTACACCGCGACCAGCCACCCCACGAACTTGCGGCCAACCTGCGCCGGGCGTTCTCCGGGATCGTCGCTGGCAACGTCAAGGACAAGGGCATCCGCCTGATTGAGGAGCACGGCCCGTATCAGATCCGCGGTGATGCGGCGATCATGCAACCGCTGGATCTGCTGCTCAAAGCCTTCGTCGCCCAACACCGGATGAAACTGCCGGGCGGCGCGGCGTATGTGCCGTGTTATCGAGTGGTTTCCTGAAAAATAACCTTTAGGTGCGAGCCCATGTGGGAGCTGGCTTGCCAGCTCCCACATGACCGCGTTCCAGTCGAAGTTTTGTATATGAATAGGGAGTGCGCGATTGGATCACGTGAATCACATCCTGATCGTCGACGATGACCGCGAGATTCGCGAGCTGGTCGGCAATTACCTGAAGAAGAATGGCTTGCGCACCACGGTGGTAGCCGACGGCCGGCAGATGCGCAGCTTTCTCGAAGGCAATACCGTCGACCTGATCGTTCTGGACATCATGTTGCCCGGCGATGACGGCCTCGTTCTGTGCCGCGAGTTGCGCGCCGGCAAACACAAAGCCACCCCCATCCTCATGCTCACCGCGCGGGATGACGAAACCGACCGCATCATCGGTCTGGAAATGGGCGCCGACGATTACCTGAGCAAACCCTTTTCCGCCCGCGAACTGCTGGCGCGAATCAATGCCGTGTTGCGGCGTACCCGCATGCTGCCACCCAACCTGCTGATTACCGAGACCGGCCGGCTGCTGGCGTTCGGTCGCTGGCGACTGGACACCACTGCCCGCCACCTGCTCGACGAAGACGACACGCTGGTGGCCCTGAGCGGCGCCGAATATCGTCTGCTACGGGTTTTTCTCGACCATCCGCAACGGGTACTCAGCCGCGATCAACTGCTCAATCTCACCCAGGGTCGAGACGCCGATTTGTACGATCGCTCGATTGATTTGCTGGTCAGCCGTCTGCGCCAGCGCCTGCTGGACGATTCCCGCGAGGCGACCTACATCAAAACCGTGCGTAACGAAGGCTATGTATTTTCGTATCCCGTAGAAATGCTGGGTGAATCCAGCTGACTTCGTATCGCTTTGTATAGAAACCCCGCTCAGATACCCAATAAGCGACTTCAGCATTAACCGGCACACATCGCCGATACACCCGAGCGTTTAACTGTGACCACCCGATAGCAGCGCAACCGGCGCTGCTACGGACTCATCCCATCGTTAAACGCAAGGAGTCGCATCATGTTCAAATTCTCGAAATTATCGTCCCTGACCCTCGTTGCTGTGCTGTTCGGCGGCCTCGGCATGGCGAACCTGGCTTCGGCCAACGCCCAACTCGTCGCGGAATATGGCTCGCAAGCCTTGCAAAAGGATCGCATCGCGGAAGGTGGCGCGGATCGCCTACAGCAAGCGCACGAACGTGTGGCAGAAGGCGGAGCGGATCGCCTTCAAGATCTGCGTGAACGCGTGGCCGAAGGGGGTTCCGATCGTTTGCAGGAACTGCGTGAACGCGTAGCACTGAGCGCCCCTGCCCAAAACGTCCTGGTTGCCGAGAACCGCGCCGAGTTCGGCTCAAAATACCAGCGCTATTAATGACACTCCTTGAACCTTGCGGGAGCTGGCTTGCCAGCGATGGCGCTGAGACATCCAGATACATCGCCTTCGCGAGCAGGCTCGCGCCTACAGTTGACGACCACTGCGCAATCAACGCCCTCGATATGAACTATGCGCAAGGGTGTTTTCTCATCGATCAACTCCGGCATTAGAGTAGCCACATCTTCTCGCCACTCTCTGGAGCAACATCATGAAAGACATCATCGCTCTCGGCTTCATCGTTTCGCTCATCGGCGCCACCTCCGCCATCGCCGCCCCGCACGTCAGTCACACCTTTGTGGCCGATACGGGCATCTCCTCGCCGGCAACGACCAACGTCAATACTGTTGGCATCGACACCGAGCACAAAGGTAGCGTCAACCTGCAACAGAACACCGAACAAGCCAAACTGTACGTTGCGGAAAACCGCCCAGAGTTTGGTTCTAAATATCAGCGTTATTGAGTGACTGGTTTCAAGCTGCTGTATCCGTTGCCTCGTCATCAATACCGCTACAACAGGTGAATGGTTCTGGTAGTCAGCAAAGCATTAATTCGGAAATAGGGGCATACCGTAAGCGCTCCATAAACCTCACCGACTTCAAGATGGGTGGTGCGCTTATACAGATACACTTTTTCGACTTTCGCATCGGGTCGCATCATGGCGAGCTGGCTCCTGAGGGAATCGGGAGCACAGCATCCGGGATCAGCTAAGCGCTTTGAATGTGGGGTTTATGGAGCGCTTACGCCATACCCGTCACCGAATATGTTTTTATTTCGGACTTCTTCGACCAACCGTCGGGGCGTACGACCTGATATTTCAGCTCGATTGGTGGTCGGTGAAAGTGTTCGCGCAGCTGCTCAAGAGTATAGTTGAACGGTTCCAGCTGCCTGCCTTCTTCTGAAGCACGTACAGTGTGCCGATGTGTAAATGTAGAGCTATCACCCACCACTTTCATAATGATTACGTAGTCAGCTTTGAGTTCGGCTTCAGCGGGGATTATGAAGGTCGTTCCGTGACTGTCAAAGTCGTCTAAATTAATAATGTGGTCGTTTCTCGCTCCACGAAATTTTGGATGTGGCAATTTGTTATTGGTCATTTTATGAACTCCTTTTAATGTCGGAATGACGGAGTTATTTACGCCCATGAGATCAATATTTGTCACCTGTCAGATCTGACAGGTGAGCAGTACTTATCGACGAACGGTTGAGCGGTCATTTGAATACGGAACAGCCACTCGACGGCGTCGGCACCTAGCCGCTTGCGCGCTTCTGTCACACCACTGCGGGCCCCTCAAATGCTTAAGTGAACAACATTACGCCAATGCGGGATTCTCTATTGGCCACTGAACTCAATGACTACGCCTGAGTGAAACGGGTTTCGCGATAGCGCGGCACCGCCAGATGCCAGCCGACATTGCCCTGCCACTGTACCTTGAAGGCTTCTGCGCAACGCAAGGCCTGGGCGCACGATGGGGTATCGCAACCAAGCCGCTCCAACTCAATGGGCAACCGCTGCTCAATCAAATGAAACGCCGCTACCCACGTTTCAATGCGCCTGTTCACCTCGGCAGCGGCGTCGTCAGGACTGAGTTTCTGGTGGTGCCGCAGATGCGTCAACAGGTTGTAAACGTCTTCGTCGGGGTTTTCCATGATGCCAAACGACAGCACATCATTCACAGCCTTGAACAGATTAAGCGTCAGCCGGCGCAGTTCTTGCCATACCGAGCTGTAGTAAACGCGAGACGGAAGATGCACGCGTTGGGCGAAATAAGTGAATTCGAAACACACCTGAAAGCCACCGGCATTGCGCCACGCGTTGTTGAAATCGGCGACTTCAGGTTGCGTGCCTTCCATCCGGTGCACCGATGCGCGCAGGCATGGATAGAGATAGTTGACGTACTGCTCCAGTGTTCGCTGCTCCCACTCGGCAGGCATTTCAATAGCCGCGCGGGCGATGATGTCGGTCAGTCCGCCTGCCAGCCCAGCACTTGTGCCCCGACCCGAACTGGCCATTTGTAGAACCTGGCGGATGGCATGCTCCAGTGCTTCGGGCGCGCGGCTCAGGTCTTCATCCGCCAGATCATCCTGGCAACTGAACCACCCGGTCAGGTCGGACAGGATCTTCAGATCTTCCAGCGGTGACTGCGGCCACATGTAGCCTGCGTATTTACCCGGCATGTAGATATCGCGCTGATGCACGGCGTCAGGCGTCGCTTCAAGGCCCAGACTGGTCAGCCATTCACGCGTGTGCCGCTCTGCATCTTCGGCGTAGGGGCTTAATGCAACGGGGAGATTCATCAATGAGGGCGCCAGTGCGTATTTCATTGGCCTGCCCCCAGCCCAGTCAACACGTCGCGCCAAATCCGAACGGCATCGATACCCTGTTCCTTCAGTATTTTCCGGAACCAGACGGTATAGGCTTGCGGCTCATCGGTGATATCGCGCGCCAATTCGGTGAGCGTCACCCACTTCCAGTCGAGTGCTTCTTCGGGATTGGCCTGCGGATCAACCGCGCTCTGGCCGACATAAACATGGTCATACTCATGCTCAATCAAGTCATTGGTGACTTGCTCGTGATAGATGAACGCATGAACTTCCAGCAAGTCGCACATCAGCCCCATTTCCTCGATCAAACGCCGCTTCGCCGCCTCGACCGTGCGTTCGCCAGGCCGCGGATGACCGCAACAGGTGTTGGTCCATAATCCCTGGGAATGGTACTTGCCCAATGCCCGTTGCTGTAGCAACAGGCGTCCCTGTCTATCAAAAATGAAAATGGAAAAAGCGCGGTGCAACAGGCCTTGGCGATGAACATCCATCTTCTCGGCCTGACCTACAGATTCGTCCTGGGTGTCGACCAGAATCAGCTCTTCCACGGTAAACCTCCATCGTATGTTCACGGCTGGACATAACGACGAACCAGACATTGATTGGGGAAGATTTAAAACTAGCTTCCTGCAGATCTTTTTCAAGTTTGCCTCAGCGCTTATAAACAAAAGTCCGGTTGTTTATCGCGATCCCGTTTAATCGGCGACTGGCGAAAATCAGCGCCCAATGTATCGTTTAAAACTCCAGTAGAACGTCCCACCCACCCCAGCCAGAAGTGCGCAGTTGGCGACTGACAAAAGAGTCTTCTGTCATGTTGCAGACATTCCCCAATCAATACGCTCAAGCCAAAGTGGGCTGGATCAGTCCCTTTGAATATCAGGAAGACCATAGCGGCAAGAAAGTCAGGACTGCATTGACGCGCGCGCTCGCGACCTTGTACCACCTCGACTCCGCCAAAACCGAAAACCTCTGTCATATCGTCGAACGCTTCAACACGGCGTCGTTGATCCATGACGACATCCTCGACCAGGATGAAACGCGGCGCGGTGCTCCTGCTGTCTGGTTCAAATACGGGATGGCTGCCGCGCTCGTCTCGGGCATGTACGGCTATATCGAAGGATTGCAGAAACTCGGCAACTTTCATGACATCGACCTGATGAAGATGGGCCTCAACAGCCTCGAAGCCTTGCACATCGGTCAGCACCTGGATGCCCAAATCAGTGACGGTGACACGCTGCCGACGCTGGAGGACTACCGCTTTATCGCGCAAACCAACACCGGCTGCTTTTTTGTGTTCATCCTCGACGCCTGCCAGCACCTGCATCCACTGCCCGAGCCTGTGTATACACACCTCAAAGCGTTGATGCTGGAGTTGGCGGTCTACTATCGTTTCGTCAATGACTATTGCGACATCAACCATATCCCGCACTTCAGAAAGAAAGGCTTTGCACCCGATCTCGACGGTGGCCCGAAATCCTTCCTGATGATCCTTGCCAATGACCCACTATCCAAACGTAAACGAAGCGAATCGCAAAAACGCTGGATCATCTTTGAATGGGGCAATGCCGGAGTGTTCACCACGGCGATGGCGCTGATGGAGGACAGTTTTGCAGTCCTTCATCAGCAACTCGAAGTCGCTCGGCGTTTCGCCAATCATCGGGACTTCAAATCGCTCGAAGCCTTTCTGTTGGACGTAAGGTTTCGACAGGATCCAGCGGATAACTATTACGACAGCTTGATCCGCTAACGCTTGCTTACCGTGCGAGACTTACCGTGCGAGACGGATAGCCAACGCCTTGGCCTGCGATGCCACGTCGGTTACCGCTGTGCTTTCCCACCACATGCCGCGCAATGGCGGGCCCATGGCGAACAGTCGATCCGCCGGTTGCCCTTGCGCGTCAATGACCGCTCCGTCCGCAGCCGCCGCAATCCCCAGCGCCAACGGCCCCGGGCATACCAGACCGCGTGCGAGCAACTGTTGCGGCAGCGGTCGTGCGACCCGTCGCCAGTCGTATTCGATGCCGCTGGAGTTGATCAGCGCCGCGCCGTGTACGACGCAGGTTTGCGTTTCGGCACGGCGGCGTATGCGGATGCTCACATCGCTTTCTGACGTCGGCTCAAGCCCTTTGTACGATGCCGCTTGAATGCGCAAGCGCCCTTCCCCGTGCAACCGCGCTATCAACTCGGCGCTCATCGGAGGCGAACGGTGGTGATGGCTCTCCCACCACGGCCGCACGTGGCGTACGAACTGCCGGCGCTGCGCATCGGTCGCCTGGCTCCACAATCGCCCGATGTGCGCGCGCACCGTGTCCAGCGGAGCTTGCCAGTCGATACCTTGGGCGATCGCGTCGCGGCAATGCCGACGCAGTTCGCGCAACAACTGACGCGGCGTGCGCAGGCTTTCGTCAGCGACGAGAAAATCCTCCCATGCCGGTGGCTGGCGGCGTACGTGAGGCAGCAAGCCGTGACGGGAAAACACTTCAATCGACCCGCGATGTCCGGCCTGCTCCAGCGAGACGACCGCATCGACCATGGTCAGGCCCGAGCCGATGATCAGCACCGTCGAATGCGGATCGAGCTGGCGCATCGCTGCAACATCCCAAGGGTCAAGCGCGGCGGCATTCAGTCCGCTGGATTCGGTTTGCGGCGTGCGGGCGGCGGGGAACATACCGGTGGCGAGCACTGCACGGGCGCCGTGCCGTTCTTGACCGTCATCCAAGGTAATTGTTACGAAGTCTTCGCGGACCTGTAGATCGACCACTTCGCCCCGCACGTGCTCGACCATTGAGCCGTGCTGCGCGCCGATTACCCGCGCTTCGCTCAAACGTTGTTGCACATAGACGCCGAACAGCCCCCTCGGCGGGAACAGTTCACTGATCGGCACATGCTGTTCATCCGACTCCGGCCAGCCACCGGCGGATATGTAAGCGGTGAGCCACTGAGTCAGATCATCCGCATTGTCCGGATCGACACTCATACGCGCCGCGTTGCCGTTGAGCGTGTGGCCCAGTTCTACAGCGCTGTAGGCCTCGCCCCGGCCCAGTTCCGCACGCGGTTCGACGATCAGAATCCGCCGTTTGCCAGGCAGGCGCAGCAACTGCACCGCCAGCATCGTGCCGCTGAGGCCGCCCCCTATGATCAGAATGTCGAACCCGTTTTTTGCAGAGGCTGTCGGCGCAATGGGACGTTGAATCATGGCGTATTCAATGGCTCGTTTTTTTGCATGACGGAAGGTGTCACGCAGATTGCGCCACATTAAGGGTTCGTTGATTGATCAGGAAGCCCACATTTCCATTCAAAGCGAACTTGCTGATTATTTGGTTGTGTAGATGCCCGAAGGGGACAACTCGCCACTGGCCTCGACTCTGTATTTCACCTCAACCCGCCTGAGCGCGCCCGCGACGATCGAATACTGGAGCGGCCAGTTTATACCTCGGTTCAAATGATCTTCTGTGACCTTGAACCTCGTGAAAAACTCGCCGGTTCCCTCGACGTGTAAATCGAAGTCAAGAAAATCACCCACGTTAATACCGGGCAGGATGACTGCGTGAATGACGCAGTCGAATAAAAAATTTCGTTCCAGCCATACCCCGTCCGACGGGCTGATTGTCGGAGCGTTAAGTACTTCGCTGATCTTGTGGAAGGTTGTTTGCGATGCGCGTTCCATAACTCCACCCTATTTTGTTGGGTTTAACAGTTTTTTCTTCTACCTATATCGGCTGCCCGTTCAAAATAATTGCGTGGGTGACAAGCGTCTACTGTCAGATCTGACAGGTGCAGTCTCGTTTGCGATGAATGGTAGAGAACGGTCAGATCACTACATTTCGCACAAAGCGCGCCGCCACGTCGCCGTCGTTGCGATAGCCGTGTGGCTGGTTGCTGGCAAACATGAAGAACTCGCCCGCCGATATGAGTTGTAGCCGGTCGCCCAGCATCAGGGTCAGGCACCCTTCAAAGACGAAAATCTGTTCACTCCAGCCGTCAGCATCCGGTTGTGACGGGTACACCTCGCCAGGTTGCAGGCACCACTCCCATTGCTCCACCGCTCGCGTAGCCGTGGCTTTGGAAAGAAGTACGGCTTTGCTGCCCGGGATCGATCCGGCCCAGGCCAGTTCATTTATACGGCTCGTATCACCGGCATCCGGCGCCTGGATCAGATCACTGAACGCGCAGTCGAGCGCTTCGGCAACCCGGTCAAGCGTGGTCAGGCTGACGTTTTTTTCACCGGCCTCGATTGCTACCAGCATCCGCCGACTGACTCCGGACTTTTCCGCCAGGGCCGCCTGACTCAGGTTGGCAGCATGGCGCAGGCGCCGCACGTTCTGGCTCACATGCTGAAGAACGGACATCCGTTGGGAGGAATCTTTGGGCACTATATTGCTCACTCAGTAGGGTTGAGCAGTATACTGCGCAACATTTGACGCATTGTGCGTCTGCCTCCCATCGTGCGCAAGGTCATGACGCCAGTGAACACCCGACACACTCCCCTCCGTTTCCCCCGGTTCAGCAAGGCTGAGTTAGTGCTCGTACTGATCACCATGATCTGGGGCGGCACCTTTTTACTTGTGCAACACGCCATGACCGTCAGCGGGCCGATGTTTTTTGTCGGCCTGCGCTTTGCGGCGGCAGCGTGCCTGGTGGCGTTGTTTTCCTGGCGGCATATGCGTGAACTGACCTTGTTTGAACTCAAGGCCGGTGCCTTTATTGGCGTGGCGATCATGCTCGGTTATGGCTTGCAAACCGTGGGCCTGCAAACCATTCCCAGCAGTCAGTCGGCGTTTATCACCGCGTTATACGTCCCTTTCGTGCCGTTGCTGCAATGGCTGGTGCTGGGCCGTCGCCCGGGGCTGATGCCCAGCATCGGGATCATGCTGGCGTTTACCGGGTTGATGCTGTTATCAGGGCCGTCCGGAGCATCGCTGAATTTCAGCCCCGGCGAAATCGTCACGCTGATTAGCGCCATCGCAATTGCCGCCGAGATCATTTTGATCAGCAATTATGCCGGCCAGGTCGATGTCCGCCGGGTGACCGTGGTGCAACTGGCCGTGACGTCGGCGCTGGCCTTTTTGATGGTGGTGCCGACCGGCGAAGCGATTCCGGATTTTTCCTGGTTACTGTTCGCCACCGCGTTAGGGCTGGGGGCTGCCAGCGCGGCAATTCAGGTCGCGATGAACTGGGCGCAAAAAAGCGTTTCTCCGACCCGAGCGACGTTGATCTACGCTGGCGAACCGGTATGGGCGGGGATTGTCGGGCGGATCGCCGGGGAGCGTTTGCCGGCGATTGCGTTGCTTGGCGCGGGGCTGATTGTGGCTGCGGTGATTGTCAGTGAGCTGAAGACCAAGGGGAAGGATGTTGAGCAAACCGAGGACGAGCTTTCGCGCGAATCTGGAATGTAAAAGCCAGGATCAAAAGATCGCAGCCTCCGGCAGCTCGATTGATCGCAGTATTGCTGGGGCTGATCGTTCCCATGCTCCGCGTGGGAATGCTGCCCGGGACCTCCGCGTTCCTTGCGATCTTTTTTCTCAGTGTTATTTGCCTGAAACAAAGCCGAACAGTTATTTCACGACTACTTTGTAGGATTCTGAGACATCCTCGCGTTTGGTAATCAGGGAGCTGGCACGTATGATGCTTCACAAACTTCCGCAGATTAGAAGCCTATGTCCCTGATAGTTCTACTGCTCCTGCCTTTCATCGGCAGCTGTGTCGCGGCCATGCTGCCGCATAACGCCCGTAACGCTGAATCCCTTCTGGCTGGCCTGGTCGCCCTCATCGGCACACTCCAGGTTGCGTTTTTGTATCCGCAAATCGCCCACGGCGGCGTGATCCGCGAAGAATTCCTCTGGCTTCCGAGCATGGGCCTGAACTTTGTTCTGCGCATGGACGGCTTCGCCTGGCTCTTTTCGATGCTCGTACTCGGCATCGGCACCCTCGTTTCTTTATATGCACGCTATTACATGTCGCCGGACGATCCGGTGCCGCGTTTCTTCGCTTTTTTTCTCGCCTTCATGGGCGCCATGCTTGGCCTGGTAATCTCCGGCAACCTGATCCAGATCGCGTTCTTCTGGGAGCTGACCAGCCTTTTCTCGTTCCTGCTGATCGGCTACTGGCATCACCGTGCGGACGCCCGACGCGGTGCATACATGGCGCTGATGGTCACCGGCGCGGGCGGCTTGTGTCTGTTGGCGGGGGTCATGATTCTCGGCCATGTGGTCGGCAGCTACGACCTCGACAGGGTCTTGGCCGCCGGCGATCTGATTCGCGCACATGCCCTTTACCCCGTTCTGTTACCCCTGATCCTGATCGGCGCCTTGAGCAAAAGCGCGCAATTTCCCTTCCACTTCTGGCTACCCCACGCCATGGCGGCGCCAACGCCGGTTTCGGCGTATCTGCACTCGGCGACCATGGTCAAGGCCGGGGTGTTTCTGCTGGCGAGACTGTGGCCGTCGCTGTCCGGCAGTGAAGAATGGTTTTACATCGTCAGCGGCGCCGGCGCCTGTACGTTGCTGCTCGGCGCGTATTGCGCGATGTTCCAGAACGACCTCAAGGGTTTGCTGGCCTATTCAACCATCAGCCATCTGGGGCTCATCACCCTGCTGCTGGGCCTGAACAGCCCGCTGGCCGCCGTGGCTGCCGTGTTCCACATTCTCAACCACGCGACCTTCAAGGCCTCGCTGTTCATGGCGGCCGGCATCATCGACCACGAAAGTGGTACACGCGACATCCGCAGACTCAGCGGCCTGTTCAAACTGATTCCATTTACCGCGACACTGGCCATGGTCGCCAGCGCCTCGATGGCCGGGGTGCCGTTGCTCAACGGCTTCCTTTCAAAAGAGATGTTCTTCGCCGAAACCGTGTTCATCAACGCCACGGCGTGGGTGGAAATGAGCCTGCCGATTATCGCGACCATCGCCGGCATGTTCAGCGTCGCCTACTCCCTGCGCTTCACCGTTGACGTGTTCTTCGGCCCGACCGCCACCGACCTGCCGCACACTCCGCACGAACCACCGCGCTGGATGCGCGCGCCGGTAGAGTTGCTGGTGTTCACCTGCCTGTTGGTGGGGATCTTTCCGGCACAAATCGTCGGCCCGTTGCTGGCCGCCGCCGCGTTGCCCGTAGTTGGCGGCGAACTGCCAGAGTACAGCCTGGCGATCTGGCACGGCTTGAACGCACCGATGATCATGAGTCTCATCGCCATGTCCGGCGGCATTGTGCTCTACCTGTTGCTGCGCAATCAGTTCAAGCACGGGCGCTTCAAATATCCGCCGTTGGTGGGCCGCTTCAATGGCAAGCGCCTGTTCGAGCGCAGCCTGGTGATTGCGATGCGTCTGGGTCGCCGCCTCGAACGACGGATTGGCACCAGACGCCTGCAAACCCAACTGTTCCTGATGGTGCTTGCGGCGGTGCTGGCCGGTTTGATTCCAATGTTGCACAGCAGCCTGAGCTGGGGCGACCGGCCGAAGATTCCCGGCTCGGTCGTCTTCGTGACGCTGTGGCTGCTGGCGATCGCTTGTGCCCTTGGCGCCGCATGGCAGGCCAAGTATCACCGTCTCGCCGCCCTGACCATGGTCAGCGTTTGCGGCCTGATGACGTGCGTTACGTTCGTGTGGTTCTCGGCACCGGATCTGGCATTGACGCAATTGGTGGTCGAAGTGGTGACCACAGTACTGATTTTGCTCGGCCTTCGCTGGCTGCCACGACGGATCGAAGAAGTCTCGCCATTGCCGAGCGTCTTGCGCAAGGCGAGGATTCGTCGCTTGCGCGACCTGTTATTGGCGGGCGCTGTCGGCCTCGGCATGGCCCTGCTGTCTTATGCGATGCTGACCCGGCAGACGCCGAACGATATTTCCTCGTTCTACCTCAGTCGCGCCCTGCCCGAGGGCGGTGGCAGCAACGTGGTCAACGTGATGCTGGTGGATTTCCGCGGTTTCGACACACTCGGCGAGATCACCGTTCTGGTCGCGGTGGCGTTGACGGTATTCGCCCTGCTGCGTCGCTTCCGCCCACCGAAAGAGAGCCTGCAATTGCCGGCCCAGCAACGCCTGCTCGCACCTGACGTGGTCACCGATCTGGTCAACCCGCGCTCGGCTAGTGACACCGCTCTCGGCTTCATGATGGTGCCGGCGGTGCTGGTGCGCCTGTTGCTGCCGATTGCGCTGGTGGTGTCTTTCTACCTGTTCATGCGCGGGCACAATCAGCCGGGCGGAGGCTTTGTCGCCGGCCTGGTGATGTCGGTGGCGTTCATCCTGCAATACATGGTTGCCGGCACCCAATGGGTCGAGGCGCAAATGAGTCTGCGGCCATTGCGCTGGATGGGCACCGGACTGCTGTTCGCCACCGCCACCGGGCTGGGCGCGATGGCGGTCGGCTATCCGTTCCTCACCACTCACACCTGGCATTTCAGCTTGCCGCTGTTGGGCGATATCCACGTCGCCAGCGCGCTGTTCTTTGACGTCGGTGTGTATGCAGTGGTGGTCGGTTCAACGCTACTGATCCTCACCGCCCTCGCCCACCAATCGGTGCGTGGCCACAAGACTGCGGCGCAACCCAAGTCCGTCGCAGCGAAAGGAGCGATCTGATGGAAGAAGTCATCGCTATCGCCATAGGCGTGCTCGCCGCTTCTGGCGTCTGGCTGGTTCTGCGGCCACGGACATTCCAGGTGGTCATGGGGCTGTGCCTGCTGTCCTACGGCGTCAACCTGTTCATCTTCAGCATGGGCAGCCTGTTCATCGGCAAAGAGCCAATCATCAAGGACGGTGTGCCTCAGGATTTACTCCATTACACCGATCCATTGCCACAGGCACTGGTGCTGACTGCGATCGTCATCAGCTTTGCCATGACCGCGCTGTTTCTGGTGGTCTTGCTGGCGTCCCGGGGGCTGACCGGCACCGACCATGTGGATGGCCGGGAGCCCAAAGAATGATGGCGATGACCCACCTGATCGCCGCACCGATCCTGCTACCGCTGCTGACCGCCGCGATCATGCTGATGCTGGGCGAGCGGCACCGGCCGCTCAAACGCAAGATCAACCTCTTTTCCAGCATCGTCGGCCTGGGCATATCGGTGATGCTGCTGCAATGGACGCAGACCACCGGCGTGCCCGGTTCCATCGGTGTTTACCTGCCGGGCAACTGGCAGGTGCCGTTCGGTATCGTGCTGGTGGTCGATCGCCTGTCGGCGCTGATGCTGGTACTGACCGGAATCATCGGTGTCAGCGCCCTGCTCTTCGCGATGGCCCGCTGGGACGGCGCCGGCTCTAGTTTCCACGCGCTGTTCCAGATTCAATTGATGGGTCTGTACGGCGCGTTCCTGACCGCCGACCTGTTCAATCTGTTCGTGTTCTTCGAAGTGCTGCTCGCCGCCTCTTACGGCTTGATGCTCCACGGCTCCGGCCGCGCACGCGTGTCGTCCGGTTTGCATTACATCTCGATCAACCTGCTGGCCTCGTCGTTGTTCCTCATTGGCGCGGCATTGATCTATGGCGTCACCGGCACGTTGAACATGGCCGATCTGGCGATGAAGATTCCGCTGGTGCCGGAAGCCGACCGTGGCTTGCTCCACGCAGGCGCCGGGATCCTGGCGGTGGCGTTCCTTGCGAAGGCCGGCATGTGGCCGCTGAATTTTTGGCTGGTGCCCGCTTACTCTGCGGCCAGTGCGCCGGTTGCAGCGATGTTCGCGATCATGACCAAGGTCGGCGTCTACACCCTGCTGCGACTCTGGACGCTGTTGTTCTCTGGCCAGGCCGGAGCATCGGCGTATTTTGGCGGCGACTGGCTGATCTACGGCGGCATGGCGACAATCGCCTGCGCTGGCGTGGCAATCCTGGCCGCGCGGCGCCTTGAGCGCATGGCCAGCCTGAGCATTCTGGTGTCGGCGGGAATTCTGTTGTCAGCGGTCGGTTTCGCCCAGCCGAACCTGATCGGTGCTGCATTGTTCTATCTGGTCAGCTCGACCCTTGCGTTGAGCGCACTGTTCTTGCTGGCGGAGCTGATCGAACGCTCCCGCTCGGCCATCGAAGTACCGCTGGAAGACGAAAGCGAACTGCTGCCTCGTGCGCAGGCTGTTGCAGCGCTGGTCAAAGGCATCAATCTGGATGACGAACAAAAGGCCGTGGTCGGCCAGGTCATTCCGTGGACGATGGCGTTTCTTGGTTTGAGTTTCATCGCCTGCGCCCTGCTGATAATCGGCATGCCACCGCTCTCCGGTTTCATCGGCAAATTAAGCCTCATCGCCGCCCTGCTTGATCCGTTGGGACTGGGTGCGGACGAACCGGTGTCGACCGCCGCATGGGCACTGATGGCACTGTTGATTCTCTCGGGCCTGGCGTCGCTGATGGCTTTTTCGCGTCTGGGCATCCAGCGATTCTGGACGCCTGAAGAGCGCCCTTCGCCCGCCCTGCGCAAACTGGAATGCACACCGATTTTCCTGCTGCTGGGCCTGTGCATTGCCCTCACGTTCAAGGCTGAACCGCTGATGCGATACACCCAGGCCGCCGCCGACACACTGAACAATCCGCAGCAATACGTGATGGCGGTGCTGGGTACTCGCGCCGTCCCAAGCCCTGAAGCCAAAGCGTCATTGGTGGAGGTGCAGCCATGAAGCGCCTGTTTCCCGCACCTTGGTTGTCGCTGGCATTGTGGCTGCTATGGCTGGTGTTGAACGTGTCAGTGAGCCCCGGCAACCTGCTGCTCGGCGCCGCGCTGGGTTTCTGCGCACCGCTGATGATGCGCAAGCTGCGCCCGCAACGCGTTCACATCCGTCGTTCTGGATCTATCCTGCGCCTGTGCTTTCTGGTCGGGCGGGATGTGATCGTTTCCAACCTTGCCGTGGCCTGGGGTGTATTGATCGCCGGGCGCCGACCGCCTCGCTCGCGGTTCATCAAGGTGCCGCTGGATCTTCGCGATGCCAATGGTCTGGCGGCCCTGTCGATGATCACAACGGTGATTCCCGGCACAGTGTGGTCGGAGCTGGCGCTGGATCGCAGCGTATTGCTACTGCACATTTTCGACCTGGATGACGAAGCGCAATTCATCCGGCACTTCAAGGAAGCCTATGAGCGGCCATTGATGGAGATTTTCGAATGAGCCCGTTGCTGTCGAACGCGATACTGCTGACGCTGTTCCTGTTTTCCATGGCAATGGTGCTGACACTTATTCGCCTGTTCAAAGGCCCGTCGGCACAAGACAGGGTTTTGGCGCTGGACTACCTGTACATCGTCGCCATGCTGATGATGCTGACGCTGGGCATTCGTTATGCCAGTGACACCTACTTCGAGGCGGCGCTGCTGATTGCGCTGTTCGGCTTCGTCGGCTCGTTTGCCCTGGCGAAATTCCTGCTGCGTGGCGAGGTGATCGAATGAACGCAGAGTTGTCTCTGTGGGTGGAAATCCTGGTGGCGATCCTGCTGGTGCTCAGCGGCGTATTCGCTTTGCTCGGCGCGGTCGGCCTGTTGCGCATGAAGGATTATTTCCAGCGCATGCACCCACCCGCACTGGCCTCAACCATTGGCGCGTGGTGCGTGGCATTGGCGTCGATCATTTGCTTTTCCGCGCTGAAATCCGGGCCGGTATTGCATGCCTGGCTGATTCCGATCCTGCTGTCGATTACCATGCCGGTGACTACGTTGCTGCTGGCGCGGGCAGCGCTCTTTCGCAAGCGGATGGCAGGGGATGATGTGCCGGTCGAGGTGAGTAGTCGCCGAACCGATAGCGGGAGTTGATCCAGGTTCCGTAGTGCCTATGTCCCGGACGAGCCACGCTCCCGCAGGGATTGGCGTTTCACCCTTCGCACGATCAGCTCCAGGCCACCGCCAACAACCCCGCCCCCAGCAGCGTGCACAACGGCGAATACACCCAGGTATCAAGACGCGCAAAACGCGAACCTTTCACGTCTTTGAAGAATCCGACCAGATTCGAATCACCGATGGCGCGCGCAAACATGAGCAGCGCAATCGCACTGATGACCCATTGCAAAAATCGGTGATGCACCACCGGCATCCACCAGCCGACCCGCAGACACACCAGCACGGCGATTAACATCAATGCTGCCGCCACGATCAACGTAACCCAGCCTGACACCTTGAAGGCCGGTCGCAATCTCGTTCCACCGTCTTCCACGGGAACCTGCGGAACGACTGCCACCGCCGCCCATTGGCCGCCAAGCGCCCAATACACATGCACCAAACCGATCATCGCGAATATCGTCACCAGCCATTGAGCCAACACAAAGGTCATGGTCAGAATCCTTGAAAGGGATTTGAACCAGACATCCTAGTCGGCTTTTTTGCACCTGCACGACCGGTCGGCGGTGAAGCAGATCTCAATCAATGTGGGGCAGCCGCAGGCTGCTCCTATAGAGCGTGTTACAGGCCGGCGGAGACTTTGTCGGCAACGTCCTTGGGCAACCACGCCTGCCAAACATCTGGATGCGCTTTCATGAACGCCAGTGCAGCCTCACGCGGCGGGGTGTGTTTCTCGCTCATTTCGGCCAGCGCCTTGTTCAGCGGTTCGATCGGAAAATCGACTTTACTGAAAAACTCCGCGATTTCAGGATGCTCTTTCTGAAACGGCGTCGACACACCGATAGACAGCTTCGACGCCAACGAACGGGTCGGCTTCGGGTTGGTATTGTCGGCGTCGGTCAGGGTTTTCCAGGCCTCAGCATCAAACGGCGGCTCTTCGAGTTGAACCAGTTTGAAGCGGCCGAGCAGCGGCGTCGGCGACCAATAGTAGAACAGCACCGGTTTGCCCCGACGGATCGACGAACTGATCTCCGCATCCAGCGCCGCACCTGAACCACTACGGAAATTGGTGTAGTCGTCCTGCAAACCGTAAGCGATCAGCTTCTGTTTGTTAACCACTTCCGAGGTCCAGCCGATGGGACTGTTGAGGAACCGGCCCTTGCTCGGGTTCTCGGGATCCTTGAACACGTCCTTGTACTTGGCCAGATCGCTGACACTGCGCAGATCCGGCGCCAGCGGCTTGATGCCTTTTGCAGGGTCGCCCTTGATCACATACTCCGGCACCCACCAGCCTTCAGTGGCGCCCTTTACCGTATCGCCAAGGCTGACCACTTTGCCTTCGGCTTCGGCTTTGACCCACACAGGGCTGCGCCCGGCCCACTCTTCGCCGATGACCTGAATATCATTCTTGGAGAGCGCGGTCTCAAGGGTGATAGTGGTGCCCGGCAACGTGTCTGTCGGCAGACCGTAGCCCTTCTCGACAATGGTTCGCAGGATGTCGGTGATCAGGCTGCCGCTTTCCCAGTTCAGGTCCGCAAAATGAATCGTCGCCGGCGCAGCGTTAGCCGCCGCCGCTGATATCAGCAGCCCGACTGTGGTAAGGCTGGCGGCGAGCAACCGTCGAAATCCGTTCATGCATTGCACCTCGTGCTGTTCACAGGATGGCCTGAGAGAAGACCGCAAGCCTCTGATTACTTCAGTCCACTGACTGTAGTAGAGGTTCCTGCTATTTAGCAGCGAGGCGAGGATGATGACTACTTTTCTGACTTTTCCTGCAACCGCTGCAACTCCCGTCTGACCATGCTGGCGTAGGCGGCCGGTTGCAATGAGTAGACCTGCGACGCCACCCATCCCAGCCAGGCACTCTGCAGCCGGGCTTTTGCGGCGTACAGACGCTCGGCTTCTTCACGGGCGCTATCGAGGTTCTGCAAATGAAAGTCGGCGCGACCCACGATAGTCACTCGCTGGCCTTGAAGGTCACCAGTTCGCCCTTGCGCCATTTCGCGGCCTTGGCGGTAACGGCCTTTAGGGTTTTGGTCAGACCTTCCTGCAATTGTGCGTGCGCCGCGAACACGGTTACTACGTTGTGACCTTCCTTGAACACAATGGCTTCGCCGCCAGCCGTAGTGACGAAGGCATAGTCGCCCAGGCCATAGACGGTCAGCTTGATGTCTCGGAATCGAATGTCGAGCTTTCCGCCTTCACGGCTAGGCAGCACCGTGGCGCTGAAATGATCGCCAACCTTCAGTTTCAGTCCGGGTTTGTCATCGACCACCAGCGCACTTTCGGTGTCGAGCTCGGCGGCATAAAAGCCTTCGGCGTTTTGCTCGGTGATGTAAACAAAACGCGATTGAAATTGCTTGACCAGCTTTGCACGCAAATCACCCAACACGAACAAAGCGTGCATATCGAGATTACTGACTGCCAAAGAACCATCCCCACAATTGAAAAAGACCGGCACACGGAAAACGCGCACGGCAAATAAACGGTCAGGCCGGCTGAACCGCCGAATGACACGCATCAAAAACCTGAATGAAGTACAGCGTTTTATTCATCGCGAGGTTCGCAAGCCTACTGGAATATCACTCGCAATACCTGCTCCGACATTCGCCAGAGGTTGAAGGAAAACGCCTCAATGACGGCCAGAGAAAGCTGACTACAAACTTTAGGGAAAAAACCCACGAAAAAAAGTACTTTTCCGACATATCGCACGTAAAAAATTGCTTTAGATAACCACCTATCGCCGACAGGCACGGGCGATTCTAGAGCACCATCGCTCGTTACGACTACCCAAAGCGGCCCGCAAACATAGGCCAAGACATGAAAAGGACTTCATATGTGCACTCTGACTCACTTCGGCCACCCTGCCGACGCTCGTTCGAAGCCTGCCATTGCGCTGCATATTGCGAATATGCAGGGATTTACAGGCTTGGACGCAGACCATTGGCGACCACGCTTTCAGGTCGTCCCCGCCGGCAACGCCTTTTTCCATATCAAGGAAATATCGACCGGTCTTGTAAGAGGTTTCCGAGGGGATCACAACGAAGCCTGTGCGCTGGCCCGTTCGCTTGAATCGCGGATCGAACTCCTGGCCAACTCATGCCTCAGATGAAGAGACATCGTCCACCGCCAAAGGAGCACACAATGGAACAGCCTGCACATGACCTGCAAACCTTGTTCGATCAGTTGGGCCTGCCCTCTGAAGGCACGGCCATCGACGATTTCATCGAAAGCCACCCACTGGATGCAAACACCAAGCTGATCGATGCGGATTTCTGGACACCCTCCCAGGCATCATTGCTCAAAGAGTGGTTGCGGGCCGACGGCGAAGAGGCGCTGATGGTCGATGAGCTGAACGTGCGCCTGCACAGCGGCGCTTGATATTCAATGCAGGCTGTCACAAGGCCCGGCACCCAATTGTGCCAACCAGGCAGCCCTGCACTCCTCCGCCTCATCACGGCTGGCGAACGCCGTGCCGCGGCGTTCGCCGTTGAGCAACACCACCCAACAAATGCTCCGCCCCATGGCACGTAAGCCGGCGGGAACACCGCTGCCGATCATCACGGCAACATCAACCCTGCATTGCATATCAACCTCTCAACTTCATTAGCTACCTAACTAAGTCGACAGGGTAATGACTTCCCTCTATGGAAAACAGCGGGCGCCCTGCACAGCTTCGTTGCAGGCACGGTAACAATGACGGCATATATTCATCGCGCACTTTCCGGTTTATAGCCCAACCGCAGACCGCCCCAGTGCCGCCCCTTAACCATGATCGGCACCGACAAATCGTGCATCAACTCACCGGTATCGCGCGTGTACGTCTGCAATAGCACCGGCTGTTGATGACTCCCGCAGCGGATGCCAGTGCGGTCGGCAAATTTGCGTTTGGTGCGATTGTTCACGGTGTCGACCTGCACGTTACCGCTCAACGGCTGGCTGAAAGCCTGATTGTGCGTCGGCACATAACCCTGTTGCGTGCACGCGATAGCAAATACCAGCCCTTCGTGACGCGCCAGCAACGGTTCCTGAATGGCCGGCAGCACTTGATCGGTATAGCGGTCGAAACGGGTCTGGAATTTCGCCGGTTGTGTATCGGCAATCGGCTGATATTGGCGGTCGAAGAGGTCATCGAGGCTGACGCGGCCCTGTTCGACATCCGCTTCAAACCGAGCGGCGATCTGCCTGGAGCCTTCCCGGGCGAGATCGTAGACCCGCTGGTGATAGTCATCCAGGCCGACTTCGGCCAATCGCTCGCTGATGCTTTCCGCCTGCCCTTCCATCTGCACCGCCGCCTCGGCCAGGCGACGGGTCTGTTGATCGCTGATTGCCAAGTCGCTGCGCATGTGTTCGATGGCGGTGAACAGGCTGTCGAGCTGTTCGCGATTGGTGTCGGCGCCGCGGGCAATCTCGCCGACCTGGTTCTCCACGCCCGCTGCCAGCCGTGCGATGTTTTCCAGATGCTGGCCGGTGTGTTCGACCTGCTGGACGCCGACCCGCAAATCGCTGGAAAGCTGGCGAATTTGCTCCACCACTTGCGCGGTGCGTTGCTGGATGTCAGCCACCATCTCACCGACTTCGCCTGTCGCAGCCGCCGTGCGGGCAGCCAGCCCCCGCACTTCATCGGCAACCACGGCAAAACCACGGCCGTGCTCTCCGGCCCGCGCGGCCTCGATAGCGGCATTAAGCGCCAACAGATTGGTCTGGCTGGCAATGGACTGAATCACCAGCGTCACACGCTGAATGTCGTCGCTGCGCTGACTCAAGGCTTCGATCAATTCACGACTGGCACTGGCGCGCTCACTGAGTTGATGCATTCGCCCGATGGATTCGACCAGTTCAGTGCGCCCTTGTGCGCTGCTCTGATGCGCTTCGCTGGCCGCCTCCAATGCCTGGCGGCTGAGCTGCGAAGTGGCGTGTTCGGTAGCGATCATGACTTCGGCATTGCGGACGATCTGCGCCGCCGCATCAAGTTGGGATTGCAGCTTGCTGGCCAATTCCTTGACCGAGAACGCCACGCCCGCCGCCGACAACGCGTTGTGACTGGTGGTGCAAGAAAGGTCGCGGGTCAGTTCGGCAATGGCGCTGCCGGTATCGACGGGCATTGCTTCGGGGCTGCTTCGAGAACGCAGGCGCGGCAGCCAGACGATCAGCACCGCCACGGGCATGCCGATGTACAGCGACCAACCGCCCAGCGTCATGCCCGCCAACAACAGCATCAGGGCAATGCTTTGCAGCGTGGGCGCCAACCAGCGGTTTTTGGTCATCAGCACTGGTGCAGGCAGAGCCCCAACCAGAGATCCATCTCTCGTCATCTTCATCACCCCACGATTGTTCTCATTGTTGTGACTGCATTAAACGCCACTACAACGCCATTATCCATGGTCCGTTAGTCGTGGGTTTGCAGCCGGTCAATGGAACCGAGTGAGTTCTGCAGACGAGCAAAAGCAAAGATCGCAGCCTTCAGCGGCGCCTACAGGGTTACGTGTAAACCTCTGTAGGCGCCGCTGAAGGCTGCGATCTTTTCAAGGCGCCCCTGTGATTCGAGGGTCACCCGGGAATTCAGGCCTGGCGCTGGTGCTTGTCGATTTGCTCGTGACGCTCTTGAGCTTCGATGCAGTATTTGGTGGTCGGGCTGATCAGCAGGCGTTTCAAGCCAATCGCCTCGCCGCTGTCGTCGCACCAGCCAAAGCTGTCTTCCTTGATGCGCTCAAGGGCTTGTTCCAGTTGCGGCAACATGCGCTGGTCGCGATCGATCGCATTGACCAGCCAGGTGCGCTCTTCTTCAACCGAAGCCGCATCCGCCGGATCGGCCGGGGTGTCCAGGCTTTCGATGGCGATACGGTTCTGCTCAATGCGCTCGTGGGTTTCGACTTTCATGTTCTGCAACAGCGCGCTGAAAAAAGCGTGTTGCTCGGCGTTCATGTAGTCATCTGCCGGCATGGCCAGCAACTTGTCCTTTGTCATTGATATCTCTATAAAAAACGTGCATTAAGGCGAATTAGGGAGCTTTCCGGAGGATCTCTGTTGATCCTCGAAAAGGCGCCGTGTATTGCAAGCGCCACCCGGCACTCAATTTACGAGGGGCGGCAGTCTACGGCCGACTTGGAGTGTCAGCAATAGGAAATCCTGTGAATTTGTCCGACAACGTTTGGAAACTGCTCTGACACAAGCGTTACCGCAATGGTCGGAGTGCGTTTATAGCAAGAAATTCAGTCGAGCGGCCTTATATAGAAGACAAACGGATAAAGCGCGCCAAAATTTCAGTAGCTTGTCTGAGTAGAAAGAGCCCGCAGTGCATCGTTTCAGCACTGAATCCTGCCGAACAACGTGCAGATTTTCTTCCAGACCCCGCCTAGACTGCGACAGCTCGCCTCCGATCAACAAGAGCGCGCCAGCCTCAGTCGCGCTCGAACTCGTCAAAAAGGATTGTCCATGCCCAGCACCAGTCAGCCGGCCGTCGACGAGTGCGCTGCCGAGCCCGCCAGCCCGGCGATGAATGCCGAACGCCTGCTCAAAATGATCGCCGACGAATACGATCTGCTGCCCCGCCAGCTCAAGTGTATCGCCAGCTACATGAGCCGCCAGAGTGACCGGATCATGGTCGACCGCATCAGCGACATCGCCCGCGAATGCGAAGTGCATCCGTCCGCCATCGTGCGCTTCTCGCAACGCTTCGGTTTCAGCGGCTTCAGTGAAATGCAGGCATTGTTTCGCCAGGCCTACACCCACAAAACCACACCAGTGCAGACCTACCAGCAACGCGTACGCAGCATGATCGCTGACAAATCCCGGCACACCAGCGCAGCCCAACTGGCTCGCGAATGCATCGACGCCACGCTGTCTGGCATCGAACGGTTACATGAAGAGCTGGACGATACCGCGTTCGAAAAAGCCACTGACTTGATCGTCAATGCCGACAACATCTATGTCATCGGCGTGCGCCGGTCTTTCGCCGTGGCCGACTACCTCGTTTACAACTTGCAACACACAAACAAACGCATTCACTTGGTTTCCGGCCTCGGCGGTAGCTATCGCGAGCAAATGCGCAGCGTACGCGCCAACGACCTAGTCATCGCCATCAGCTTCATCCCCTATGCCAAAGAAACCCGACACTGTTTGCGCTACGCCCGGCAGCAACAGGCAAAGGTAGTTGTCATTACCGACAGCAGCGTGTCGCCGCTGGCCAAAGGCGCCAACGCGGCATTGTTGGTGAACGAAGGCAGCTCGTTTGCATTCCGCTCGTTAAGCGCGACATTGTGCCTGTGTCAGGCACTGTTTATTGCTGTAGCGACGCGGCTGGGGTTGAAGGTGGAAGAGATTCACGAACAAGTGGGATTCGAAGACTGACACCGTTCACAAGTTCGGCTAGGGTTGAGCCTCCCCGATTCGACAAGAAGAAACGCGTCATGAAACTGATCGGCATGCTGGACTCACCCTACGTACGACGCGTGGCGATTTCCGCCAAGTGCCTTGGCATTGAACTGGAGCACGAGCCGGTGTCGGTGTTCCGCCACTTTGAGCGCTTCCAGCAGATCAACCCGACCGTCAAGGCGCCAACCCTGGTGCTTGACGACGGCGAAGTGCTGATGGACTCCACGCTGATCCTCGACTACCTCGAAGCCGTCGCCCGCCCGGTCGCCAGCCTGATGCCCGACGATCTGAGCCAGCGCGTGCGGGCATTGCGCCTGATTGGCCTGAGCCTGGCCGCTTGCGAAAAATCCGTGCAGCTGTACTACGAACGCAACCTGCGTCCGGCCGACATCCAATATCAACCGTGGATCGAACGCGTCGAAGGCCAACTCGCCGCCGCCTACACCGTTCTGGAACATGAGCTGCAAAAACAACCGCTGCCCACTGACGTCCCTCTCGCCCAGGATGGGATCAGCCTTGCCGTCGCCTGGAGCTTCACCAACCTGGTCGTTGCGGATCAGGTCGACGCCGGGCGCTTCCCGCTTATTGCGCAGTACACGGCCTACGCCGAAACCCTCCATGCCTTCAAAAGTTGCCCGATGACCTGACCATGAGTACAGCTGAAACCGCCGCACCGGCGCTGAAAGAAATCTTCAACACCGCGCGCCTGCAACACATCGCCAGCGAAATGAGCGAGGTCTACCCGGCCTTCAACGCCAAGGCCTTCCTCAAACTGGCCAATGAAGGCCTCGCCGACCTTTCGATCATGCAACGCATGGCCCGGGTCAGCGAATGCCTGCACGCCGTGTTGCCGCTTGGCTACGAAGATTCGCTCGATGTCCTGCGCGCGCTCGCCCCGCGCCTGAACAGCGGATTCGTCACCCTGTGCCTGCCGCACTACGTCGCCAGCTACGGCGGTCATGCATTCGATACGTCCATGGACGCGCTTAAATACTTCACCACGTTCGGTTCGTCCGAATTCGCCATCCGTCATTTCCTGCGCAGCGATCTCGAACGCACCCTGGAACGGATGCACGATTGGGCAACCGATGAAAACCACCACGTCCGCCGCCTCGCCAGCGAAGGCAGTCGTCCTCGCCTGCCTTGGTCGTTTCGCCTGGAGCGGGTGCAGGCTGATCCGCGCCTGGCCGCCAGGATTCTCGACAGTTTGAAAGCTGATGAAAGTCTCTACGTGCGCAAATCCGTGGCCAACCACCTCAATGACATCACCAAGGATCACCCTGAGTGGGTACTCGATGCGATTGAAGGGTGGGACCTGCGCAACAAGCACACCGCCTGGATCGCAAAGCATGCATTGCGCAGCCTGATCAAACAGGGCAACGCCCGAGCGCTGACGGTGATTGGTGCGGGCGACAAGCCCGAGGTTGAACTGATAGACGTGAAGGTTGAACCGGCGACCGTGCGGCTTGGCGAGAGTATTACCTTATCGTTTACGGTGAAGTCGACCGTTACTCAGAGCCAGAAGCTGGTCATTGATTACGCGGTGGATTACGTGAAAGCGAACGGCAGCACTTCAGCAAAGGTTTTCAAATTGAAAGGGCTGACGCTGGGCGGGAATAGCGAAGCGTTTGTCAGCCGGAGCCAGCAGATAAAGGAGTTGACGACGCGAAAGCATTACGCCGGACGGCATGCTGTTCATGTGATGGTCAACGGGGAACGATTGGGCGGAACAGCATTTGAAATCCTGGTTGACTAAAGATGGCGTTTTTTCGCCAGTGAAACCAACTCACAGTGTCATCCACTGGGCAAACGCTCTCATGTACATCGTCGTAAGGTTCAAGAACAACATGCTCAGAAGTACGAAAAAGGCAACGCTGTTTCTATTGATGTCGACGGCGTTAACCGCCTATGGCGCCAATCTGGACAAGGCAGAAAAGGTCACTGACGCCGGCATCACGAACGAGCATTACAACATCGTCGTAGACGTTGCCCGGCAAGACTATTCGCCGCGCTATCCGGAGTTGTCGGATGAAGATATCCGTAAAGTCGTGCGAGACAACATCAGTCTGGACGACTTGAAAGGACTGGTCACACACATCTATGCCAGCCGCTTCAATGACGACGAACTCGATCTGATAATTCGCGCCTACGCAAATCCAACGCAAGCCGAGACCATTCTCGTCAGTTCGAAGGAAGGCCGCGTGATGCTCGATAAGGTGCAAGAAGCCCAATCGATGGTGGGTAAAGATACACTCACCGCCCTTCAGGCTCGCGAGGATGCAATTACTGAGGCGTTAAATAAATTGAAGGCAAAAGCGCATAACCCGGCGAGTCATTGATCGCGTCAATAACAGCCATTAATTCAATGAAATTCTTATATTAATGCGGCGGCGTAAGATCGGCTCCAACCCAACCAGCAACCCGGAGCACACTTCATGAAACGCCAAACCATCCTCGGCATCGCATTCTCGATCTTTGCACTGAACGCGTTTGCGGCAACTGAAACAGACCCGCTGTTCAGCGATGCCGTCGCCGCCACTGAAACCGATCCACTGTTCAGCGATGCCGTTGCTGCGGATGGTTCGGATCGTCTGAAAGGCAATCAGGTTGCCGAAGGTGGTGCAGATCGTCTGCTCGAACGTCGCGCAGTCTGAATACGAAGTTGCATTGCAGTACTCGACGAAAGCCCGGTCTCATCAGCCGGGCTTTTTTTCAATCAAAAGATCGCAGCCTTCGGCGGCTCCTACAACGGGCTGTCATTGCAACAACAACGCCTGCTGCGACTCGCACAGTTGCACGACGTAATCCCAGACCACCCGCAGCCGGACTGACTTGTGCAGTTCGCGGCGGGTGCTGATCCAGTAACTGCGCTGAATGCTGTCGTCCGGCAATAGCGCCACCAATTGCGGATCCGCGCCGGCCATGTAACACGGCAGCACGGCGATGCCGAGGCCGGAGCGCGCGGCTTCCTGCTGGGCGATGACGCTGGTGCTGTGGAAGACCACACGCGGGTTGCGGCAATAGCTGTTGAGGAACATCAGTTCCTGGCTGAACAATAGGTCGTCGACATAGCCGATCCAGGCGTGATGCCCCAGGTCGTCGCGGCTGCGCAGAGGTGGCGCGTTGTCCAGATACGACTGACTGGCGTAGAGCGCGAGGCGGTAGTCCGTCAGTTTGCGAGTGACCAGCATGTCAGCGGCCGGTCGTTCGAGATGAATGCTGATTTCCGCTTCACGGTTGAGGATGCTGACGAAGCGCGGCACGGCGACCAGTTCCACTTCGAGCCCCGGATAACGCTCGAACAACCCGACCATGCGACTGGCGAGGAACTTGATGCCGAGCCCTTCGGTAACGCCGACACGAATTTTGCCCAGCGGCGCGGTGGACTGGGTGATTTCTTCCTGGGCCAACAGCGCGACGTTTTCCATCGCTTCGGCGTGTTTAAGCAGTGCCTCACCCGCCGGGGTCATTTCATAGCCCTGGGCGTGCTGAACGAACAGCGCCGTGCCGAGGCTTTTTTCGATGGCTTCGATATGCCGCGCGACAGTCGCATGAGTGGTGTTCAAACGGCGCGCGGCGGTGAGTAAGCGGCCGCTGCGCTGCAACTCAAGAAAAAACCGCAGGTCATTCCAATCGAACATCGTCGCTCCTGTTGGCCGGTCACACCGAACGCTGTTTAAAAACGCACAGCGGGTGCGCAAAAATTAACATTCTTTTGACGAAACCTAACAACTAGGATGACTGACAACAAAAACAAAAAATGAGGTCAGGGAATGCAGACTTCCCTTGATGCATACGATTACATCGTGGTCGGCGCCGGCCCTGCCGGGTGTTTGCTGGCCAATCGGCTGTCGGCCGACCCGCAACGGCGCGTGCTCCTGCTGGAAGCCGGCGGGCGCGACAACTATCCCTGGATTCACATCCCCGTGGGTTATCTGTTCTGCATCGGCAACCCGCGCACCGACTGGTGCTTCAAGACCGAATCGCAACCAGGCCTCAACGGCCGCAGCCTGAGCTATCCACGCGGCAAAGTGCTCGGCGGCTGTTCCTCGATCAACGGCATGATCTACATGCGCGGCCAGGCCGGCGACTATGACAGCTGGGCGGCCGAGGGCAATCCGGGCTGGGCCTGGAATGATGTGCTGCCACTGTTCAAGCAGAGCGAAAACCATTTTGCCGGCGCGGCGGATTTTCATGGGGCTGCGGGCGAATGGCGCGTCGAGCAACAACGGCTGTCGTGGCCGATTCTGGACGCGTTTCGCAGTGCCGCCGAACAAAGTGGCATCGCCAGCGTCAACGATTTCAACCAGGGCGATAACGAGGGCTGCGGCTATTTTCAGGTCAATCAGAAGGCCGGGGTGCGCTGGAATGCCGCGAAGGCGTTTCTCAAACCGGTACGCCACCGTTCCAATCTGACCGTGCTGACCGGCGTCGAGGTTGATCGCGTGTTGCTCGAAGATGGCCGCGCCTCGGCAGTCAGCGCTCGGTGGCAAGGCGAGACGCACAGTTTCCAGGCGCGTCGGGAGATCATCTTGTGCGCCGGCTCCGTGGGGTCGCCGAGTATTTTGCAGCGTTCCGGGATTGGCCCGCGACCGCTGCTGGAACGCCTCGGCATTGGTGTGATTCATGAATTGCCGGGGGTGGGTGGCAACTTGCAGGATCACCTGCAATTGCGCCTGATCTTCAAACTGGAAAACGCCCGCACTCTGAACCAGATCGCCGGCACCGTGTGGGGCAAAATGAGCATGGGCCTGCGTTATTTGTATGACCGCAGCGGGCCGCTGTCGATGGCGCCGAGTCAGTTGGGCGCGTTCGCCCGGTCGGGGCCGGAGCAAACATCGGCGAATCTTGAATACCACGTGCAGCCCTTGTCGCTGGAGCGTTTCGGTGAGCCGCTGCACAGCTTCCCGGCGTTCACCGCGTCGGTGTGCGATCTACGCCCGCAGAGCCGTGGCCGCGTCGAGATCCGCTCGGCAAATCCGCAGGACGCGCCGTTGATTCAACCCAATTACCTCAGCCATCCAGAGGATTTGCGTGTGGCTGCCGATGCCATTCGCCTGACCCGCCGCATCGTCAGCGCGCCGGCCCTGCAAACGTTCAAACCGGTGGAATACCTGCCCGGCGCCAGCCTGCAAAGCGAGGAGCAACTGCACGAAGCGGCGGCAGCAATCGGCACGACGATATTCCATCCGGTGGGCACCTGCCGGATGGGTAACGACGGTGATTCCGTGGTCGATGCGCAATTGCGCGTGCATGGCGTGCCCGGTTTGCGCATCGCCGATGCGTCGATCATGCCGCGCATCATCTCCGGCAACACGTGTTCGCCTACGCTGATGATTGCCGAGAAGGCCGCGCAGATGATCCTCAATCCAGAAACAAGGAACGTCACCCCAAAAAAACAACTGACCCCCACCCTGTAGGCGCTGTCGCAGGCACCCACAGGGGGATTTGCATCTGATTCAACGGTGGAACAACAAAAACAATCACTGTGAGGGATACCGATATGTCAGAACACGCTCAGCCGATGGAAGCCACGCCAAGCGCGGTCACCAGTAACGACACGCAGAAAGTCATTTTCGCCTCCTCTCTCGGGACGGTGTTCGAGTGGTACGACTTTTTCCTCTACGGCGCCCTCGCGGCGGTGATCAGCAAACAGTTTTTCGCCGGGGTCAACGACACCACTGCGTTCATTTTTGCGCTGATGGCATTCGCGGCAGGGTTCATCGTGCGGCCGTTCGGCGCGCTGGTGTTCGGCCGATTGGGCGACATGATCGGGCGCAAATACACCTTTCTTGCGACCATTATCCTGATGGGCATCGCGACCTTCTGCGTCGGCCTGTTGCCGACCTACGCCAGCATTGGCATTGCCGCACCGATCATTCTGGTGGTGCTGCGCATGCTTCAAGGCTTGGCGTTGGGCGGCGAATACGGCGGCGCCGCAACGTACGTGGCCGAGCATGCGCCGATGGGCAAACGCGGTTTCCACACAAGCTGGATTCAGTCCACCGCCACCCTCGGCCTGCTGCTCTCGCTGTTGGTGGTGCTCGGGTGCCGCTACTTCACCGGCGACCAGTTTGAAGTCTGGGGCTGGCGCATTCCATTCCTGCTGTCGATCGTGCTGCTGGGCATTTCCACCTGGATCCGCCTAAGCCTGCACGAGTCGCCAGCCTTTCTGAAAATGAAAGAGGAAGGCAAGACCTGCAAGGCGCCGATCCGCGAATCGTTTGGCCGATGGGAAAACCTTAAAGTCGTGCTGATCGCTCTGTTCAGCATCAATGCCGGGCAAGCCGTGACCTTCTATGCCGCGCAGTTCTACGTGCTGTTCTTTCTGACGCAGTTCCTCAAGATGGATCCGGCCGTCGCCAACAGCCTGCTGATCATCAGCGTGGTCATCGGTGCGCCGTTTTTCATCTTTTTCGGCTGGCTGTCGGACAAGGTCGGGCGCAAACCGGTGCTGATGCTCGGCCTGCTGCTGGCGACGGCGCTGTATTTCCCGATCTTCAAATCCCTGGCCCACTACGCCAACCCGGCTATCGATCAGGCCAGCCGTCAGGCGCCGATCACGGTGCTGGCGGATCCGGCCACTTGCACTTTTCAATTCGATCCGGTGGGCAAGGCGAAATTCGACAGCCCGTGCGACAAGGTCAAAACCTTCCTGGTCAAACAGGGCCTGCCCTACTCCAGCGCCGCAGCGCCGGCCGGCAGTGACGTACAGGTGAGCGTTGGCGACGTGAAGCTCGACGGTTTCGATGAATCCGCCCTGCGCGGCGCGGTGACCCTCGCCGGCTATCCGCAACAGGCCGACATGCAGCAGATCAACAAACCGATGATCGTCGCGCTGATTGTCGCGCTCATCATTATCTCGGCCATGTGCTACGGGCCGCTGGCAGCGCTGATGGTCGAACTGTTCCCGACCCGCATCCGCTACACCTCGATGTCCCTGCCCTATCACATCGGCAACGGCTGGTTCGGCGGTTTCCTGCCTACCGTTTCGTTTGCCCTCGTGGTTTATACCGGGGATATTTTCTACGGGCTGTGGTATCCGGTGTTGATCACCGGGGTGAGCCTGGTGGTGGGAATGATCTGTTTGCGTGAAACCAAAAACATCGATCTCGACAAAAACTGAGCCCAGTGACGGGGGCGAAGGATTTCGACCTTCGCCCCGGTTCTTCAAACGTCGTCCTTCAGTACCTCGAACTTCACCTGATCCGGATAGAACGCCACAAAATTCTTGATCTGTGCGACCGACACCTTGGGCTGCTCGTACGTCCACACCGCGTTGGTCCCCTCAAACCCCGGCACCTGCAGACTGAAATAACTGGCGTCGCCCTTGTAGGGGCAATAGCTGGTGTGATCGGTGCGGGCGAAGTATTTTTCTGCGATGTCTTCGCGCGGGACGTAATACACAGGCGGATAATTCGCCTCGTGCAACACCAGGG
>NZ_WKEQ01000045.1 GCF_021605415.1 Pseudomonas syringae | reverse complement strand
GTTGTAATGGATGTACCCAGTTTTTGCCCCACTTTCGGGGGAAAGAAATCGTGCCCGAAGATTGGGGGGAGCGGGTGGGGAATATGCCCCGATCTCTCAGGCCGGTTATGTAACTCGTTGAATTTAAATTAAAAATTTTGTGGCATGCGGATTGCTCCGGCGCTTTTGTCGAGAATCATTCCCTGTGAGCACCCACTTCGAGGTCTCTGATCATGGTCGGCCTTCACCACGCTCCATCCCTGTTCAATGTGCTGGTATTTCTGGCTTCGATGCTGAGTGTCGAGCTGGCCGGTGCAACGGTGCGTTGCGAGCGCAACCTGGTGGCAAACGTCGTGGCGTTCGATCAGCCGCTGATGTTCAACCGTCTCGGTGCGCAAAACGCCAACGGCATGATGTTCGCCCTGCGCCGCGATGTGGTCGATGACCATGACGTGTCACTGGCCTACGGCGGCGCGGCGGTGCCGGGCAAAGTCTCGCTGCGCCCAGACAAGCGTCCGCGTCCGCTGGTGCTGCGGGTGGCGGCGGGTGATTGCCTGACGGTGAATCTGCAAAACCTGCTTGATTACCAGGCCAACCCGAACAAGCACTTTGAAGAAGAGGGCGAAGTAGAGGGCGAAGAGAACGAAGGGCCGCAAAACGCCGGCGGCGCCGAGTCGTTCAAAGTCGACGAGCAAGTGGCTGACCGTCATATCGGATTCCAGGTCAACGGTCTGCAAGCGGTGAACAGCATTGATGACATCGCCTCGTTCACCGGGCGCAATGCCAACAGCCTGATCCCGCCGGGTGCCTCCCGCTCGTACACGCTCTTCGCCGAGCGCGAAGGCGCGTTCGCCGTCAGCAGCCGTGGCGCGACCTTCGGTGGCGAGGGTGCCGCCGGTAACGTCGCCAACGGTTTGTTCGGCCAGGTGGTGGTCGTGCCGAAGGGCGGCCGCACCTACCGCAACACCCTCACCGAAGAAGAAATGCGCCTGGCCAGCAGCGGCCGCACGCCGGCCGGTCAGCCCATCGTCGATTACCAGGCGCGCTATCCGCAGCGCCAACCGTGGATCGACGAAGGCAAGGCCGGGACACCGATCATCAACATGGTCGACGGCAGCGAAATCATCTCCAGCGAAAGCGACGCCATCGTCATCGGCAGCAACGCCGACGGCAGTTTTCCGCCCGCCACCTATGCGCTGGAAGCGGTCGGCAAACGCAACCCGGCGATCCCTAATCGCCTCGAGCCGTTCCGTGATTTTGCCTCGCAGTTCCAGGATGAAACTGCCGCCACTCAGGCATTCCCGGCTTATTGGGCGGACCCGGTGATGGCCCATGTGCTCGAACCGACCCGCGACTCGTTCATGATCAACTACGGCTCCGGCGGCATGGGGGCAGAAGTGGTCGCCAACCGTCTCGGCGTGGGGCCGATGCACGATTGTCTGTCCTGCGCTTACGAAGAATTTTTCCTCAGCTCCCACACCGTCGGCGATGTCGCGATGCTGGTGGACGTGCCGGCCAACGTCGGGCTGGAAAACATCCTGCCGGGCCAGACCCCGAACGCCGATCAGATTGGCGTCAAGGCAACCATGGCGCTGTACCCGTCGGAGCCGTCGAACGTCAACCACAGCTACATCGGTGACTTCGTCAAATTCCGCAACACCCACAACGGTCACGAGCAGCACATCTTCCACCTGCACGGGCACCAGTGGCTGTTCAACCCCAACGACGACAACTCCGATTACGTCGACGCCCAGGGCATCGGCCCGGGCGCCGGCTACACCTATGAAATCGCCAACGGCGGTTCGGGCAACCGCAACCGGGTGGCCGGCGATGCGATTTATCACTGCCACTTCTATCCGCACTTCGCCCAAGGCATGTGGGCCATGTGGCGGGTGCACGATGTGTTTGAAGAAGGCACGCAACTGGAAGTCTCGCAGCAGGGCAGCGACGGTTATCACAGCGAACCGTATGCCTTGCGCAGCGGCAAACCGGCGGCGGGCGCACGGGCCTTGCCCGACGGTGAAATCATTGCCGGCACGCCGATTCCTGCAATCGTGCCGCTTCCGGGCAAAGCCATGGCGCCGATGCCGGGCAAAGTCGTGGTTGTACCGAAACTGGGCGAAACCCTGATCGCCGGTAACGACGATGAAGAGGAAGAAGAGGGCGACGATGACGGCGAACATCACGGGGGCAATGGCGGTGCGCACGCCATCGGTTCGCTGGCGCTGGTCGATCGCAGCGAAGCCAACCGCAACGCCGACGGCACGCTGAAAAACCCTGGTTATCCGTTCTGGATCGGCGGCATGGAAAGTTCGGTCGGCCAACGCCCACCGACCCCACCGCTGGACATGCTCGATGCGGCGACTGCACTCGCGTTGAAAACCAGCGGCAAAGCCCTGTGGGCCAATCTCGACCCGGCGCAATCCGGTGGCTGGGACGGCGGCCTGCAGCGTCACACCCTGGACGGCGTATCGGCTGGCGGCGAGGCGGAAACCGTCACCACGTCGCTGGATTTCTCCAAGGAAGTGGTGCGCGCCAAACCGATTTATCTGCCTGAGGAAGGCACGGAAGTCGAACAGGCGGCCATGGCGTTCCACGCGAAAAAAGATCACCCAAGCTTTGCCTTGCTGCCGGGCAATCAGATCGTCGCCCGGGCCTTCCGCACCAACGGCGCCTTGCCGATGGCGGGTGCGCCTTACTACGAACCGTGCATGGACGATCGGCAAAAACGTCTGACCGCCAGCGCCGGCACCGGTGAATTCGCCAGCGGCGAGCGTGTCGACGGCATGTCGTTCATCGGCGCCTCGACCTTCACCGCCGACCGGCCACGCATCTACAAGGCCGCCAACATCCAGTTTGACGCCGTGTACAACAAGGTCGGCTACCACTTTCCCCAGGCGCGCATTCTGGCGCTGTGGGAAGACGCCTGGCCGGTGATTACCAAGCAGCGTCCGCCAGAGCCGCTGGTGATGCGCATGAACACTTTCGACTGCGTGCAGTACCAGCAAACCAACCTGGTGCCCGCCACGTATGAAATGGACGACTATCAGGTGCGCACGCCGACCGACGTGATCGGCCAGCACATCCACCTGCCGAAATGGGATCTGACCTCCGCCGATGGCTCGTCCAACGGCTGGAACTACGAGGACGGCGTGCTTTCCCCGGGCGCTGTGCAGGGACGCATCCAGGCGATCCGCTTGTTCAACCAGTGCCAGGGCACCGATCCGCGCGACGGCACACAGGTTTGTCCGAAAGCCAAGTCGCACCCGTTCTTCGGCCAATACGGTCGCAGCGACTGGATGGGGGCGCGCACGGCGATGCAACGCTGGTTCGTCGACCCGGTGGTCAACAGCAAAGGCGTGGATCGCGGTTTGGGCACCATCTTCACTCACGACCACCTCGGCCCATCGACGCACCAGCAGATTGGCTTGTACGCCACCGTGTTGGCGGAACCGGCCGGTTCGACCTGGTTCCACGCCGAGACCGGCGAGCCGTTGTACAGCGGCGCGCGCCAGGACGGCGGGCCGACCTCGTGGCAAGCGGTGATCAAAACCGGCGACATTGATGGCGACGGCAAGAACGACAGCTTCCGCGAGTTCTTCCTGGAGTACAGCGACTTCCAGCACGCCTATGAAGCCGGCGTGTATGTCGGCGCCGGCCCCAATGGTGTGCCGAACCCTCAAGCGTTCCCGGCCACCGCCGACAGCTTCCGCTACGCGATCAATCCGCCGGTGCGTAACAACGCCAGCTCGCTGCTTGAAGGCGTGCTGGAAGTGCAGGGCGGTCAAGTGCCGGGCTGTCCGAGCCGGCCATGTCCGCAAGCCATCTCGGTGGATGACCCGGGTATGTTTGTCGTCAATTACCGCAACGAACCGCTGGCCCTGCGGGTGTACGACCCGAACAAGGTCGGCCCGGACGGCAAGCGCGGCATGCAGGCCGACGGCCTCGGCGGTGACTTGGCGTACGCAATGCACAGCCGCACCGACCGGGCGATCCCGGCGATGAACCTGGCGCCGAACCTGATCAGCTCGGCCACCGGCCCGACCGGCGGCACCACGCTGTTCCCGCCGCACATCAATAAGGGTGGCGCCGAGCCGGGCGATCCGTTTACGCCGATGCTGCGCACCTACACCGGCGACAACGTGCGGCTGCGGGTGCATGCCGGCGGCCATGAAGAAGAACACAACGTGACGCTGCACGGCGTGAAGTGGCTGCAAAGCGGCTCCGGATTCGGCAACAGTTCGAACTCCGGTTGGCGCGCTTCGCAAATGATCGGCATCTCCGAGCAGATGGGCTTCATTGCTCCGGTGGCGATGCTGTCCAGTTCGGCTGCCACCACCGGCGACTATCTGTACTCGATGGACGCTTCGATCGAAGGCTACTGGAGCGGCATCTGGGGCGTGATGCGCAACTACACCGCGCAACGTAACGACCTGTTCGCGCTGCCCAACAACGCCAAACCGACCGGCATGCGCAACACCGTAGCGTTCGACGGCAGTTGCCCACGGATCGGCCTCAACCCCAACGGCATCGGCACTCGGCCGACACCGCAGCGCAACTATGAAGTCGTCGCGGCGCTGGCCAACGACATCCTCGGCAATCCGCTCGGCCTGATCATCGGCGACCCTGAAGGACTTGGTCAGCATGTCGGCGGGCCGCTGAACCCGGCGGGCGGCACGCTGGTGCACAACTCGCGCACCGTGAGCATTGCGCAGGTGACGGTGACCGATCCGGAGGATGGCGAGACCTTCACCATCGGCGGTCAGAGCGGGCCATTGCATGACCCGACTGCGATCCTGTACGTGCGCAAGTCGGATCTCGACACGGTTACCGGCAAACTCAAACCCGGTGTCCCCGTCGAACCGCTGGTGCTGCGCGCCGCTGCCGGAGACTGCATCAACATCACGTTGGAAAACCGTCTGCCGAGCGTGATGCCCGACCTGACGCAAACCGCCGTGATGCAAGGCATCGTCAAGCGTGATCGCAACAGCGGTTTCGGCTCGACCACCTTCAGCAACAACCTGATGCGGCCATCCAGTCACGTCGGCATGCATGCGCAATTGCTGGCCTATGACATCACCAAATCCGACGGCACCAACGTCGGCGCCAACCCGATCCAGACCGTGCCGCCGCGCGTCGGCAACAGCGGCGCGTACCCGACGCGCAGTTATCAGTACTACGCCGGTCACCTGGAGCGTGAAGGCAAACCGATCACCCAACTGGGCCGCAGCGTCGACAACATCAACGCCACGGCGGTGGAATTCGGCGGCTTGAATTTCACCCCGGCGGACGTGATCAAGCAGCCGCAGAAAGGCCTCGGTGGTGCGATGAGCATCCTGCCGGTTGGCGCGACCTGGGTTGATGATGTGCGCAAGGTCAACGCCACGGTGACCGCGCCAGGGCAAACCGCTTACCGCGATTTTGCGATGGTCTGGCAGAAGGCGTTGAACACCCGTTGGGCCAATGGCCGGCCGTTGGAAGGCATCGCGGCTGAAGGCTTTGGGGTGCCGACCGATCCGCAGGACAACTCGAGCATGGCGATCAACTACAAGACCGAACCGATGTGGTACCGCTTCGGCCTCGCGCCGGACGCACCGTTCGGTCATGCCGACGGCGCGGGTTACGGCGACATGGTCAATGCGCACATGGCGTACAGCAACGCACTGGTGGGCAGCGATCCGCAAACGCCGGTGCTGTACGCCAAACCGGGGCAACCGTTCCGCACTCACATTCTGATGCCGACGGGAGGCAGTCGTGGCACTACGTTCCAGTTGGATGGACACGTGTGGTCGGCCAACCCGTACCTGTCGGAGAAGAGTGATTTGGGCGGATACCCGATGAGCAATCCAGGCGTGGGCTCGACCAAGTTCGGCTACAACCCGATGTCGATGTACATCGGCGCCCGCGAAAGCGTACTGCCGGCGGCGCACTTCAGCTTCATGTTCCCCAATGCCGGGGGCAGCAATGCGATACCGGGCGACTATCTGTTCCGCGACTACGCCGCCTACGGCAACACCTCCGGACTGTGGGGATTGCTACGCGTGACCAACGAACCGGAACCGACCCCGCCGGGGCAATAAGAGCAAACGCAAAACCCTGTGGGCGCGACCCGCTCGCGATGAGGACGACGCGGTTTTCGAGGGTGAGGCTGAGGACGCTATCGCTGGCAAGCCAGCTCCCACAGGAACCGCGCAAGCTCGGCTCCCCCAGGGCAGTGGTCGGAATGCGAATCCTGTGGGAGCTGGCTTGCCAGCGATTGGGAGCAACTCGGTTCTGGGTGGTGAGGCGGCTGACGCTCTCGTGAGCAGGCTCGCTCCCACAGGAACCACGCAAGCTCGGCTCCCACAGGGCAGTGGTCGGAATGCAAATCCTGTGGGAGCTGGCTTGCCAGCGATTGGGAGCAACTCGGTTCTGGGTGGTGAGGCGGCTGACGCTTTCGTGAGCAGGCTCGCTCCCGCAGGAACCTCGTCGTCTGGATTTGATTTTCAGGGGAGGTCGGGATGAACAGGGTCATTAACATCATCAGTCTTTGTGTGCTGGTCATGGCCGGTGCTTTGCTGACGCTGAGTGAGATTGCGCTGGCGCAAACCGGCGGTGCTCAGACGTTGGCCCGTGACGGCGTGGCGGTGGATTTCAAACTCCAAGCGCTGGCCAAGGACGGAGTCCTGCGTGAAGGCGAGTTCGCCGACGTGCAGTTTCGCGTCACCGACAGCGCTTCCGGCCAGCCGTTGTCCGGCGTCAATCCCGGCGCTTGGGTCGATTCGCAAGCCATCGCTGGCGATCTGGCCCAGGGCCGTGAGCAGAGCTGCAAGTCGCGGGTCGGGGTGTTCCTCAAGTCGAATATCGGCGCCCGGCCGCTGCTTGATCTCAACGGCTATTTCCTCTTGGTGATGAACCGCGACGCCAGCGTCTCGGTAGTCGACCCCTCGGTGTCGGTCGGCGGCATCACCAGCACCATGGCGCGGATCGAACTCAAGCAGCCACCAATGGACTGGGTCACGCCCAAAGACAACAAACGCGTCTTCGTGTCGATGCCCACCGCAGGCGAAGTGGCGGTGATCGACAGCGAACAATTCAAAGTGCTCGACTCGATCAGCGCGGGCAGCCAACCGGTGCGGGTCGCGCTGCAACCGGACGAACGCCTGCTGTGGGTCGGCAACAACGCCGACAGCGCCGAAACGTCCGGCGTGACCGTGATCGACACCCAGACCCTCAAGCCACTCAAGCACCTGGTCACCGGTCGCGGCCACCACGAAATCACCTTCAGCAAAGACAGCCGCTTCGCCTTCGTCAGCAACCGCGACGACGGCACCCTGAGCATCATCGACGTCGCCGGCCTGACCATCGTCCAGCAACTCAAAACCGGTTCCAATCCATTGTCCGTGGCGTATTCGGCATTGTCCGACGCCGTGTACGTGGCCGATGGCAAGGACGGCACGGTGACCGTAGTCGACAGCAGCAGCCTGAACGTGCGCCGCGTGATCAAGTTGCAGCAGGGTCTGGGCCCGATGGGTTTCAGTGCTGACGGCCGTTTCGGCGTTGTGCTCAACACCCTGGAAAACCGCGTCACCATCGTCGATGCATCCAACGATTCGGCGATCCATGACCTGGACGTTTCCGCCGAACCCTACCAAGTGGTGTTCACCCAGGCCTACGCCTACGTGCGCGGCCTCGCCTCACCCAAAGTCACCATGATCAACCTCGCGTCACTGGGCGAAGGGCGCAAGCCGATCAGCCAGGCATTCGAAGCCGGGCCGCAGCCGCCACGCCTCGCCGGGGATCTGCCGCTGGCGTCGAGCCTGGCCGTGTCGCGAGACGACAACGCCGTGTTCGTGGTCAACCCGGTCGACAACACCACCTATTTCTACGCCGAAGGCATGAACGCGCCGATGTCCGGTTACCCCAATCGCGGGCAAACGGCACGGGCGGCGCTGGTCATCGACCGCAGCCTGCGCGAAATCTCGCCGGGGCTGTACAGCGCTCGAGTGAAATTACCGGCAGCGGGGCAGTTCGACGTGGCGTTCCTGCTCAATCAACCCAACATCATTCATTGCTTCACCGCACAGATCGAGCCCGATGGACTGCCGCAAAAACACGTGGGCCAACCGAAGGTCGAGTTTCTGCTCGACAAGACTTCGGTGGCCCTGAATGCCCCTTACGTGGTGCGTTTCCGCATCGTCCAGGGCAAGCAGAAAACCCGGCGCGGCGGTGTGAAGGACGTGCAGTTGCGCTACTTCCTCGCGCCAACCTCGCGCCCCCGTGAAGTGGCCGCGCTGGAAGTCTCTGACGGAGTGTACGAAGCCCCGGTGAGGCTGGATCGAAGCGGCGCCTGGTATCTGCATGTGCGCGCGGCATCCTTGGGCGCCGGATTCGATGACAAGACGTTTGCCAGTGTCCGGGTGTCGCCCGGCCAGACTCAGTGACGAGGAAAAAACACCATGAAGCGATTCACCTCACGTGGCTTGTTGACGCTTTGCCTGTTAGCCATGGGTGTCCATCAGGCCCAGGCCCATTCGGCGGACGAGCATGCCGGGCACAAGGCTGCGGCCGCCAGCACCCAGGAGCACGCTCAAGTCAAATTCGCCAACGTGCCGCTGCTCGATCAGAACGGCAAGACCGTGCGCCTGGAGCCGGATCTGGTGCGCGACAAAATCGTCGTGATGAGCTTCATCTACACCAGCTGCACGACGGTGTGCCCGGTGGTGTCGTCGATCATGGGCAAGGTGCAGAAACAGCTCGGCGCGCGAGTCGGCGAAGAGGTGCAACTGGTGTCGATCAGCATCGATCCGCAACGCGACGATCCGCAGCGTTTGCAGGATTACGCCCGTGCATTCCAGAAAGGCCCGGGCTGGAGCTGGCTGACCGGCTCGGCGCAATCAATTAGCGACACCCTCAAAGGCTTGGGCAGTTTCAGCGGTGACTTCAAGAATCATCAGCCGCTGATTCTGGTGGGCGACGGCAACAGTCGTCACTGGACGCGCTATTACGGCTTCACCGATCCAGCCCTTCTGACCAAGGAAGTGGAAAAACTCAGCGGCTTGCGCACTCATGCCAAACACACCGCCATCGCTATGGAGCAGCAACCATGAAAGCGCTCTTCCTGATCGTCCTGACCATATGTTTCTGCGTTTTCAGCCTGTTTGCGCTGTCTCACGAAAACCACCAGGCGTCCGCGCCCGCAGCAGCGATCCCACAGCCAGCCAAAGGCACCCACGACGCCAAAACCTGGTTTACCGACACGCCGCTACAGGATCAGAACGGCGAAACCCTGCGTTTTTACAGCGACGCGCTGCAAAACCGCATCGTGCTGGTCAACGTGATTTTCACCAGCTGCAACGACGCCTGTCCGCTGATCACCCGCAAGCTCAAGGAAGTGCGCGAGCTGCTGGGCGACAAGGCCGAAGGCATCACCTTCATCTCCCTTACCAGTGATCCGTTGCGCGATACGCCGGCGGTACTCAAGGCTTACACCTTGAAGCAGGGTGCCGATGACCCCCACTGGCTCTTTCTTACCGGCGACAAGGCGCAAATGGATCTGGTGCTGGGACGCATCGGCCAGATCGTGCCGACCCCCGAGCAACATTCGACCCAACTGATCGTCGGTGACGTCGCCAACAAACGCTGGAGCAAAATCCGGCCCGATGCACCGGCCGCCGCGATCGCCCAGCGCTTGCAGTTGCTGTCGATGCCCGTGGCCGGCCGCTGAGCCCGCGCCATGAACCTCGTCTGCGTTCTCGCCCTCTGTCTGCTCGCCGGCGTCAGCTTCGGCACGGCGGCCCTGACCCTGACCGAAGAGGAAAGCGCCGGTAAACGTTTATACCGCGAAGGCGTGTCGGCCAGCGGCGAAGCGATCATGGCCAGGGTCGGCGCCGCCGATGTGTTGCTGCCGGCCACCAGCCTGCCATGCGCGAACTGCCACGGCACCGACGGCCTCGGTCGACCGGAGGGTGGCGTGCGGCCGCCGCCGTTGAACTGGGCGCGGCTGACCAGCAAGTACGGACAAACCGTCAACGGCCGAAACTATCCCGGTTACAGCGACAGCACCGTGGCGAAGGTGATTCAACAGGGCCGCGACCCTGGCCACAATCGCCTCGACCCGTCGATGCCGCGCTTTCTTTTATCCATGAAAGATCAGCGCAACCTCACCGCGTACCTCAAACGCCTGGCCGACGAGCGCGACCCCGGCCTCGACAGCGAAACCCTGCACCTGGGCACGTTATTGCCCAGTGAGGGGCCGTTGGCCGAGGAGGGCGCGACGGTGGCGGCGGTACTTAATGGCAGCGTGGCGCGAATCAATCAGGCCGGCGGTATTCACGGTCGACAATTGCGCCTGACGGTGATCGACCCTGGCCCGGATCGCGCCAGCGCCGAGCGTGCGTTGCGGCAACTGATTGATCAGGAACAGATATTCGCGCTGGTCGCGCCGTTGGCGCCGGCACTGGATGGCGAACTCGGGGCAACACTGGAGCCGGACGGAGTGCCGCTGATCGGGCCGCTGTCGTTGCTCGGTTCAGAACAGACCAGTCGACAGATTTTCGAACCCTTGCCGGGGCTGCGCGACCAGCTCATTGCTTTGGCCGACTACGCCGGTGTTAGCCTGCGGGTCTTGCCGGGACCGACGCTGATCGCCTATCCCGACGAGCCGGGCCAGGCCCAAGCGGCGCACAACCTCGGCCAGTATTTGCAGGATCGCGGCTGGCAAAACGTCAGTCTGCAAGTCTATGACCCGGTGAGCGGCACCTTGCCGCTTGGCTCGCGTTCTGTGTTTTTCCTCGGCAGTGGTGGCGGTTTCAGTCGCCTGGCCAGTGGTCTGCAGAGCGCCGGACAACTGCCGTATTTGTTTGCCACCTCCAGTCAGGTCGCCGGGGATCTGTTGCAAGTCCCGGAAGGCTTTTCGCGACGGGTGTTTTTATCGTACCCGTTCGTGCCCAGCGACTGGACGCAAACCGGGCGCGTGGCCCTCAGTGTACTGCGCGAGCACCAAGGGCTCGGCGCCGAGCACGGCGTGCTGCAAGTCGGGGCGTATGCCTCGATGCTGCTGCTCAGCGAAGGCATGAAACAGGCGGGGCGCGACGCCAGCCGGGAAAAACTGGTGACGGCGCTGGAAGGTTTGCACGACTTCGACACGGGCCTGACACCGCGCATCAGCTTCGGCCCCGGGCGCCGTTCGGGATTGCGCGGCGCCCATGTAGTGACCGTTGACTTGCCGGATCAGCGCTTTTATCTGGTTGCGCCCTATAAACCCATTGCCGCCACCCCTTGATGCGAGGCCTCGGTCATGAAGATCCAATGGTTACCGATGTTGCTGACAGGTTGTGTGTCCCTCGTGTTCGCCAGCAACGAACCGGCGGCGCGGGTTAACGGTGAAGAAATTTCGCAGTTTCGCCTTGAGCGTTACTTCGCCGAATACCTGGAAGACCAGGGCCGGGCCGTGGCAAGCATTCGCAATCCCAAAGCTTACAAACAGCTGCGCGATGCGGCGCTGGAAAGCCTGATCGACAAGGAACTGCTCTGGCAGGAATCACGCAAGCGTGGCGTGAAAATCGATGCGCAAACGGTGCAGCAACAGGTCGAGCAGACACGTCAGGCCATCGGCGGCCCGGATAAATTTGCCCGTCGCCTGGAAGACGCCGGTTTTGACGAAGCATCTTTCACCGAATACACCCACCGCGAACTGGCGGCACAGCAGGTGTTCGCCGAGCTTACCCGCATCGACCCGCCTAGCGACCAGCAGGTTCGCGCCTTTTATGAAGAACACCGCGCCGAGATGGGCGCGCCAGAGCAGATTCAGGCGCGGCATATCCTGATCAAAGTGGCGCCGGATGCTGATGCCGCCACGGTCGAAGCGGCCCGTCTACGCTTGATCGCATTGCGAGCAACTATCATGGATGAATCAGAATTTGCTAGCGTGGCGCAACAGCACTCCGAAGATGAATCAGCCAGCCGGGGCGGGGAGTTGGGTTACTTTTCCCGGGGAGCGATGGTGCCGGCCTTCGAAGCTGTCGCTTTCGCGATGAGCCCGCAAACGCTGAGCGATGCGGTGCGCACGCCGTTTGGCTGGCACCTGATTTATTTGCAGAACCACTTGGAGGCGGCCGATGTCCCAGAAGAGCAGGGGCTGGAAACAGTCCGGGCCTACCTTGCCCGACAGCAACAGACCCAGGCTCGTCGCCAGGCGCTCGCGCAATTGCGGGCGCAGTACAGGATCGAACGAATGGACGACTGAAGGTTCCCCCAACAGTGGGGATTAGCTTCAATGCCCATCCAGGCGCTTCCCCGTTTCTGGGGAACGGGGGTGTCGGGACGAACGGGCATTGTGATGAGATTCAAGGACTTGAACAGAGAAAATTACCGGCACCAGGCCTGGCATGAAGTGTGCGTTAGACCTATCAAGGCAGGCACTTCGCCAGACCCGGGCTCTCAACAAGATGCCGGGCCTGAAGCTTCAAGGAGTCCACCTTGGTTAACAAAGTACTGGTTGTCGAAGACGAACGGCTGCTTGCACAAAACCTTCAGGATTATCTGTCGGCGCAAGGGTTGGACGTGCGGATTGCACACGACGGAGCGGACGGTATCGGCCAGGCCGACGTATTTGCTCCCGACGTGCTGGTGTTCGATTACCGCTTGCCCGATATGGAAGGCTTTGAGGTGCTCGACGCGGTTCGCCAGAACGGGAAATGCCATTTTGTGCTGATAACGGGTCACCCGACCGCTGAAGTCTGTGAGCGGGCGCGGCAACTGGGGGTCAGCCACATCCTGTTCAAACCGTTTCCATTGGCGGAACTTGCCCGAGCAGTCTGCGACCTTCTGGGGATCCAGCGCGAAGCGAAACCCGGTGCGAGTCCTCCAGGGGACTTCGTCGAACGACGCCAGAGCAGAACCGAGAGCTTCCCGTTGCAGTTGTACGATGGCAGTTGGGTGCTGGCGGACCGCCGACGTAGTCAAATGGCGGCCATGGCACCGGACGACGATCAAATGCTCACCGGGGAGTAGTGGCGCGATAGACGTTCCGGCACCCGCCGCAATGGCCTGCCGCGCCGACAGGGCTCTAGGCCCCGGGCGTTGGAGAGCAAGCCATGGAACGTCTCTGTGTCGTCGTCGAACCGCTGCAACCGGCGTGCGCCCCTTCACGCTTTTCCAGTGAGCAACTGAGCCAGGCCCGGGCCCGAGCCGCCACTTCCGGCGAACGCGTACTCGACGCGCTGGCCGTGCTCTGCGAACTGGCGCCGATGCCGTTTATTGAATGCCTCGGCGCGACCCTGCATTACCCGGTGCTCGACACCGACAGCCTGTTTCAGTCCACACCGGTTTTCGATCGGGTCACCCTGGCCCAATGCCTGAAGCGCGAATTCATTCTGCTGCGCCACGAAGACGCGATCATCGGTGTGTTCGCCGACCCCTTCGACAATGCGCGTCTGGCCTGGATCGACGAATGCCTGCACGGCGCGCCGCTGTATCTGGTGCACGCCAACGATTTGCAAGCCTACCTGGCCCGCCATGAAGAAAGCTTTCATGCCGTCGAATCGCTGAACGCCCAGTCAGACACCGGCGTGGAAATCGATACCCTGCAAAGCCTGTCGCTGACCAGCATCAGCGAAGACTCCAGCGTGGTGGTGAAACTGGTCAATTCGACCCTCTACGACGCGCTGAAAATGCACGCCAGCGACATCCACCTGGGCACCACCGGCAGCGGTCTGGTGATCAAGTACCGCATCGACGGCGTGCTGAACAACATCAGCAAGATTCAGGGCGCCGAGTTTGCCGAGCAGGTGATCTCGCGGGTCAAAGTCATGGCCGAACTCGACATCGGCGAGAAACGCGTGCCCCAGGACGGTCGTTTCAAGATCGGCATCAGCGGCCGGCAGATCGATTTTCGGGTGTCGATCATGCCGAGCATTTTCGGCGAAGACGCGGTGCTGCGGGTGCTCGACAAACAGGATCTGGCCGACAAGGTTTGCGGCGTGCAACTGCAAGCCCTGGGCTTTGAAGACGAAACCCTGCGCCAGCTCCGCCGCCTCGCCGCCGAACCTTACGGCATGGTGCTGGTGACCGGCCCCACCGGTAGCGGCAAGACCACCACGCTGTACGCGATGATCACCGAGATCAACCACGGCGTGGACAAGATCATCACCATCGAAGACCCGGTGGAATATCAACTGCCGGGCGTCCTGCAAATTCCGGTCAACGAGAAAAAAGGCCTGACCTTCGCCCGTGGCCTGCGCTCGATCCTGCGTCACGACCCGGACAAAATCATGGTCGGCGAGATCCGCGACCCGGACACCGCACAGATCGCCGTGCAATCGGCCCTCACCGGGCACCTGGTGTTCACCACCATCCACGCCAACAACGTGTTCGACGTGATCGGCCGTTTCACCCAAATGGAAATCGACCCCTACAGCCTGGTCTCGGCGCTCAACGCGATTCTTGCCCAGCGCCTGATTCGGCTGGTGTGCGCCAGTTGCAGCGCGCCGGTCACGCCGAGTGAAGAAGAACTGCAAGCCTCCGGTCTCGATCCGCAACAGGTCGCGCATTACCACTTCGTCCACGGCAAGGGCTGCGGCCACTGCCGGGGCAGCGGCTATCGCGGGCGTACGGCGATCGCCGAGCTGCTGCACCTGGATGATGAACTGCGGCAGATGATCGTCGAGCGCCAACCGATCACCCAAATCAAAGCCCTGGCCTGCGCCCGTGGCTTGCGGCTGCTGCGCCAGTCGGCGCTGGAGCTGGTGGAACAGGGACGCACCACGCTGGAGGAGATCAACCGTGTCACATTTATCTCGTGATCAATTTATCGCCGTGCTCGGCGCCAGCGGTGTCGGCCTCGGCCAGCGTCGGGGCAATCAAACCCTGTGGCTCGGCAGCGTCGGCTACATTGACGAAAGCTTCCAGAGCTACGCGGTGGCGCTGGACACCCTCGACCGTTTGCTCGGCGAACATTGCCGCTGCGGGACAGAACTGAGCGTGGTGGTGTCCGGCCATTTCAGCCGTTTCTGCCTGGTGCCGTGGAGCGAGCAGATCAGCAGCCCCGACGAATTGCGCGGCTTCGCCCAACTGTGTTTCGAAGACCTTTTCGGTCTGCCGGTGCAACCATGGAATCTGGTGCTGTCCGCCGAGCCGGCCGGGCATGACCGTCTCGCCAGCGCCTTGCCGCAGGATTTGCTCGAACGTCTGCGTACGGTGGCCAATGGTCGCGGTTTGCGCCTGCGTTCGGTGCAGCCGTACCTGATGGCGGCGTTCAACCGTTTCGATAAAAGCCTGGATGCCGGCGACTTCCTGTTCGTCGTCGCCGAGCCGAATCGCAGCGTGTTGCTGATCGCACGGGAAGGGCGCTGGACGTCGGTGCGTTCGGTGGGCAGCAGCGACAGCGATGCGGCGCTCAGCGCGCTGATCGGCCGCGAACGGCAATTGCAGGCCTCGGTCAGCGAACGTGCGCTCAATGTGTATCTGCATGCCCCGGCGCGGCTCGATGCGCAGCCGGAGGTGGCGGGGGTGCAGTTGCGCACCCTTGAAAATGACTCGATGACGGTGCGTGACGCCTTGTTCGTCATGGCCCGGGCGGTGGCCTGAGATGCGCCCCCTGAATCTGGATTTCCAGCCGCCACGCCGTTCCGGCCCGCTGGGTTGGAGTTTGCTGGCCGGTGGCGTGGTGTTGGCGCTGGCGTGCTTCGGTGCGCAACAGCACCTCGGCGCCCGGGCCGAACAACAGCAGGGTCACTTGCAAACCACCCAACGCCAACTCACCGGCGACAGCAGCGGCAAGGTCACGCTGAGCGCGGCCGAGACCCGCGAGCAGGCACAGAACCTCGCCGAGATGCGCAAGGTCTCGCAACAACTGCGCCGTCCGTGGGAGCGCCTGTTCGCCATGCTCGAAGCCCTGCCGCGCGAGGACGTCGCGTTGCTCACGCTGACTCCGGATGCGCGTAAGGGCCAGGTACGCATCAGCGCCGAAGCCCGCGACCTGCAAGCAATGCTTGATTTTCACAAGCGTCTGGAAGCCAGCGACGAGCTGTCCGACGTGTCGCTGCTCAGTCATGAAATCGTCGTCAAATCGCCGGAAAAACCGGTGCAGTTCAACCTCTCGGCGACCTGGGAGATAGGCGATGCGAATCCCTAGACTGATTGTTCACGAGTACCTGCAAGGCCTCGGCGTTCCGGGCCTGGTCGGTGGGTCGTTGCTGATGGTGGCGTTGGCCTGGGCACTGGGCGGTTTGCTGCCGGGCTGGCAATCGCTGCAACAGCTCAGCCAACAGACGCAGGAAGCCACCGAGTACCTGGCCAAGGTCGAAGACGGCAGCATTGCGCCGCCGGTGGTTCCGCAACGTCAGCTCGACGATTTCCGCAACAAACTGCCGGCGCAGCCGCAAGCCACTGTTGCCATCGACCGCATCTACGCACTCGCCGCGCAAGAGCACATCACTCTGGCGCGCGGTGAATACGCCCTCGGTGTCGACCCGAAAACCCATCTGGCGCGTTATCAGATTCTGTTACCGGTGCGCGGCAGCTACCCGCAATTGCGCCGCTTTTTGCACGCCTTGCTCGGCCAGTTGCCGGCAGTGGTGGTGGAGGACGTCGAGTTTCAACGCAAGAAAATCGCCGACACCGACCTTTCGGGCCGGATCCGCATGACCCTTTACCTGTCGAGGTCATGATGAACACCAAACGTGTTGTGAGCTGGATGGCGTTCTTCGGTGTGGCGGCGGCGCTGGCCTGGTTGCCGGAGTTTTTCAGCCCGAGTGAAGAGGGCGAGATGACGGATGTAGCCGTGGCCACCAAGGCTACAAACGCCACCAAAGCGGTGGTGTCTGCGGGTACCACCAAGGCCAAAAAAGCAGCGCTTGCGGATCTGAGCCCGGCGGGCGATCTGTTTGCCGCCAAGTCCTGGAAGCCCGCGCCGACCCTGGCGAAGGTCACTGAACAACCGGTCAACACGACACCCATGGTGCAAGCCCCGAGCCTGCCACCGGTGCCCTTCCAATTCGTCGGCAGACTGCATGACCGCAGCGACACACAAGTGTTTCTGCAGAACGGCGAGAAAATCTACGTCGTGCGCAGCGGGGATGTGATCGACGACACCTGGAAGATCGCGGGCATTTCCGACGTGGAATTGAGCTTGGTCTACCTGCCCTTGCATTTGTCGCAGACCTTGTCTGTGGGGAGCACGCAATGAACCGATCCCGTTTGCTGTTGAGCCTGTGCGTGTGCGCCGGTCTGGCCGCGTGCAGCAGCGCACAAGTGGCCAACAAGGAAGCCGCCGATCTGATCGAGCAGGGTCAGTACGAGGCCGGGCTCGCCCGCATCGAAGAAGGCTTGCGCGAAAACCCACGGGACACTGAGTTGCACATCGCTCTCAACAGTGGCCGGGCCAGGGCCGTCACCAGTTTGCTCACGTCCGGCGACACCGACCGTGCCCGGCGCGACTTCGCCTCGGCCCGCACCGCCTACAACCGCGTGCTGACCATCGAACCGAGCAACCGCCGCGCCCAGGATGCACTGCGCCAACTCGATTATTTGCGCAGCATGGACGACAAAATCGAACTGGCCCGGGGTGATCTGCGGCGTGGCGATATCTACGGCGCCGACCGTCAGGTCAAACAGATCCTCGAACTCGACCCGACCAACGAAGGCGCATTGGCACTGCAAGGCAATATCCGTCTGGTGCAGAGCCGTAACGTGATTCCTTATCCGCAACTGCGCACCCGGCTCGACCGCCCGGTGACCCTGGAATTTCGCGACGCCAACCTCAAGACCATTTTCGAAGTGCTGTCGCAAGTCGCCGGGCTGAATTTCATTTTCGACAAAGACCTGCGGCCCGACATGAAAGCCACGATTTTCGTGCGGGACGTGCGCATTGAAGACGCCGTACAACTGCTGCTTCAGCAAAACCAGCTGCACCAGAAAGTGGTCAACGAAAACACCTTGCTGATCTACCCCGACTCGCCGCAAAAGCTCAAGGACTATCAAGAGCTGGTGATGCGTACGTTCTACCTGACCAGCATCGACGCCAACACCGCGCTGAACATGATCAAAACCATGCTCAAAACCCGCGACGTGTTTGTCGATGAACGCCTCAACACCCTGACCATGCGCGACACCGAAGACGCGATTCGCATGGCGGAGAAACTCCTGCAATCCCAGGATCAGTCCAACCCCGAAGTGGTGCTGGAAGTGGAAGTGATGGAAGTCGCCACCCAGCGTATTCTCGATCTGGGCCTGCAATGGCCGAACACCTTCGGCGTGGTCAACAGTGACGGTTCGGCGGTGACGTTGCTCGATCAGCTCAAGGGCATCAATTCCAGCCGCATCTCCATTTCACCGTCGCCACAAGCCAAGATCAACGCCCAGGACAGCGACATCAACACCCTGGCGAGCCCGGTGATTCGCGTCAGTAACCGTGAACAGGCGCGCATCCACATCGGCCAGCGGGTGCCGATCATCAGCGCCACGTCAGTGCCTTCCACACAAGGTCCGGTGATCACCGAAAGCGTCACGTATCTGGATGTGGGTCTGAAGCTTGAAGTGCAGCCCACCGTGCATTTGAACAACGAAGTTGCAATCAAGATCGCCCTCGAAGTGAGTAACGCCACGCCGCTCGAACCGACCCGTCAGGGCACGATCCCGGTGCAGGTCGATACCCGCAACGCGCAGACCTCGCTGCGCCTGCACGACGGCGAAACCCAGATCCTCGCAGGGCTGGTGCGCAACGACCACGGCGCCACCGGCAACAAGATTCCGGGGCTCGGTGACATTCCGGGGCTGGGCCGGCTGTTTGGCAGCAACAAAGACACCGTCGGCAAGTCGGAACTGGTGCTCTCGATCACCCCACGGATCGTGCGCAACCTGCCATACCAGAGCCCGTCGGACATGGAATTCCCGACCGGCACCGAAACCAGCATGCACATCCAGGCGCCGGATCGCTCGATGCAGTCGTACACGACGCCGGCACCTGCCGCCCAGCCTTCCTCGCCGCCTCGCGCTGTCGGTGAAGCGGCGGTGGCCACCACCCAAGTCACTATCGAGAAGCCTTGATCATGAACGCCTCACAGCGCGGATTTACCTTGATCGAAGTCGTGGTGACGCTGGCCCTGATCGGCCTCTTGGCGAGCATGGCCGCGCCGCTGACCGAGACGTTGGTGCGCCGGGGCAAGGAGCAGGAACTGCGCACCGCGCTGTATCAGATTCGCGATGCACTGGATGCCTACAAACGCGCGTTCGATGCCGGTTACATCGAGAAGTCGTTGGCCACCAGCGGCTACCCGCCGAACCTGAAAGTGCTGGTCGAAGGCGTGCGTGATGTGCGCAGCGCCAAGGGCGCCAAGTTCTACTTTTTACGCCGCATTCCGCGTGATCCGCTGGTGCCGGCCAAGCGTGACGATGAAGGGGGTTGGGGCCTGCGCGCCTACGACAGTTCGGCTCAGAACCCGCGCGATGGCGAGGACGTTTTCGACGTTTACTCCAACGCCCGGGGCAAGGGCCTCAACGGCATCGCCTACCGCGAGTGGTGAACAGCATGCGTCGGGAAAAAGGTTTTACCTTGCTGGAGCTGATGGTGGTAATGGCGATCATCGCCACCCTGATGACCATCGCCTTGCCGCGCTATTTCAACAGCCTCGAAGCGTCGAAAGAGACCACGTTGCGCCAGAGCCTGTCGGCCATGCGCGAGGCCCTCGATCACTATTACGGCGACACCGGGCGTTATCCGGATTCCGTCGAGCAACTGGTTGAACAACGCTATCTGCGCAACGCGCCGCTGGATCCGATCACCGAACGCATGGATCAGTGGGTACTCGTCGCGCCACCCGACGGTGTCGCCGGTGGTGTGGCCGATATCAAAAGCGGTGCTACCGGGAGGGCGCGTGATGGCAGCCAGTATTCCGAGTGGTAAGCGCGCGGAGCAGGGCGGGTTCACTTACCTGGGCGTGCTGTTCCTGATCGTCATCATGGGCATGGGCCTGGCCAGTGCCGGCGAGTTGTGGTCAACGTCTTCGCGCCGCGACCGTGAGCGCCAGTTGCTCTGGGTCGGCACCCAATACGCCCAGGCGCTGCGCAGCTACTACCGCAGTTCGCCGGGGCTGGCGCAGTACCCGAAAGAGCTGGCGGACATGCTCGATGACCAGCGTTTTCCGGAAGCCAGACACCACATCCGTCAGCTGTACCCGGATCCGATTGGCGGTGGCGAATGGTTCCTGCAGCGCGGTTTCGACGGGCGCATCACCGGCATCAACAGTCCGTCCACCGACACGCCGTTGAAGCAGTCTGGTTTTGCGCCGGAGTGGTCGGATTTCGAAGGCATGAAAAGTTACGCGGACTGGCAGTTCGTTGCCGAAAAAGCCTTTCTTGAAGGCACCAACGGCCCGGCCAAAGGCCAGTCGGCCTTGCCACAGGCATTGCAGCCATGAGTCGCCAATGGTGGTGCGCGCTGATCCTCGGCATCGCGGCGTCCTGCGCCAGTGCCAGCGAAGAAGACGAAATGCTCGGCTTCATCGTCGACAACACGATCTCGCACATCGGCCACGACTTTTATTACCTGTTCAGCGAGCGCCTGCGCGACACCAGCCCGATGGATTTCAACCTGGTGGTGCGCGAACGTCCGGACGCACGCTGGGGCAGCCTGGTGACCGTGGAGTATCAGCAACGCTTGGTGTATCGGCGCTTTCTGCCACCCAACACCGTGGACTTGAAACAAGACGCTTACGACGCCGCCGATTGGGTTCGCCGGCAAATCGTCCAGCGCAAGCTTGAAAACTTGCTGCAGGACACCACCGACCTTGAGAAGGACGAACTATGAACAGCAAAACGTTCTCACGGCGCGCAGGCATGTGGTTGCTCGGGCTCGGCAGTTACGGGTGGGTGCAGGCGACCGAGCTGGTTTACACGCCAGTCAACCCCTCGTTCGGCGGCAACCCGCTGAACGGCACCTGGCTGCTCAACAATGCCCAGGCCCAGAACGACTACGACGATCCTGACCTCAAGAGTCGGACGACGGTGGCCGGTACTTCGGCGCTGGAACGCTTCACCAGTCAATTGCAATCGCGACTGCTAGGGCAGTTGCTGGACAACATCTCCACCGGCAACACGGGGAGCCTGTCCACAGATGCATTCATCGTCAACGTGATCGACGACTCCGGCGCACTGAGCATCGAAGTGACCGACCGAGCGACCGGCGAAATTTCGGAAATTCTGGTGAACGGCCTCAACCCATGACGGGATGACGGTTCCGGGGAGTGATGGACATGAAAAAAATAATAGCGCTAGGGCTGATGTTGGCAGCATTGAACGGGTGCGGTTTACGCGAGCCGATGTCGGCCGAGCAGGACTCCGAAACCCCGACCCTGACCCCAAGGGCCTCGACCTACTACGACTTGCTGAAAATGCCTCGGCCCAAGGGTCGCCTGATGGCGGTGGTGTATGGCTTCCGTGACCAGACCGGACAATACAAACCGACCCCGGCCAGTTCGTTTTCCACCAGCGTGACCCAGGGCGCGGCGAGCATGTTGATGGACGCCTTGCAGTCCAGCGGTTGGTTCGTGGTGCTGGAGCGTGAAGGGCTGCAAAACCTGCTGACCGAACGCAAAATCATCCGTGCCTCGCAGAAGAAACCCAATACGCCGGTGAACATCGTCGCCGAGCTGCCACCGTTGCAGGCGGCGAACATGATGCTCGAAGGCGGGATCATTGCGTACGACACCAATGTGCGCAGTGGCGGGGAAGGGGCACGGTATCTGGGGATTGATATTGCCCGGGAATATCGGGTGGATCAGGTGACGGTGAATTTGCGTGCGGTGGATGTGCGCAGTGGGCAAGTGTTGGCGAATGTGATGACCAGCAAGACGATTTATTCGGTGGCGCGTAGTGCCGGGGTGTTCAAGTTTATCGAGTTCAAGAAGTTGCTGGAGGCTGAGGTCGGGTACACGACGAATGAGCCGGCGCAGTTGTGTGTGTTGTCGGCGATCGAGGCGGCGGTGGGGCATATGCTGGCGCAGGGTATTGAGCGGCGGTTGTGGCAGGTGGCGGGGGATAATTCAGTGCCTTCGCAGGATGAGACGTTGAATCGGTATTTGAGTCAGAACAAGGTGGATCCTGAGGCTGAATAGGGGTTGCTTTGAACGTGGCGGCCTTCGGGCCGACCAGGTTCTTGCGGTTGTGCTCGGTTCTTTGGGCATATCCGTTGCTGCGTGATGGCTGCTTTCGGTTTCGCCCTGACGGTCGACTCCCTTTGGCAAACGCCGGAATGCCGGCCCAGCCCAAAGGAAGCAAAGGTCTAGGCCCCTGCGTTCGGCCCTCGCAGGCTCGGGTTCCTTCGTTCTGATGGGGCCAGACAATCAAAAGCTTTGTCGAGCTAACGCTCATCCTGTTGAGTGGTTAAAAGCACGGCTTGGTTGGCTTTTGATCGTCGTAGGAGCCGAGCTTGCTCGCGAAGGCGGCCTGACAGCCAACCTGTTTCGTCATGATTCGGTTCTCATGTTGGCGCAACCGACGGTTTGATCGTTCCCACGCTCCGCGTGGGAACGCAGCCCGGGACGCTCCGCGTTCCAATGCTCAATGTTTAAAACATGTTTCAAAAACGCCGAACTTTCCCACGATGTTTTCAGGTTGCCCGTCGGAAGCCCGGGCTCTAGCCTTTGCACGTCGCTGCCAATTCAGCGATCGGGCCTGGAAACCTGAAGATGTGAGAGAGCGAAAACGCTTTTCATAACGTATGCTTGCGCGCCTTCATTTGTGCATGCAGTTATGGCGGCTGTGCGGGGGAGACATTTATGTCTGCCGGGTTGCTCTCTCCCGGATTTCCAGCCCGCGTATAGCTGTCACCCATTCGCCTGGAAATCGAAGCGGCCAGCTTCACCACTTATGAGAGTGAACGACCATGATCAAACCAACACCCAACCCTCCAGAATCCCTCACTACAGACCCCGCATCCCCCTACTAATCCCTCGATTCCAGAAAACTCCACGAAGCCGCCGAACGCGCGCTCGATCATTACCTGACGCCCACCGCCATTATCATGGCCGACCACAACAAACCCGCGCCGATGTACCTCGCCAACCCTTCCTGCAACACCGAATCGCTGCTCGCCAATGCCAGCGAATCCCTCGGCTCCGCCACCGAAATGCTCAACAACTTCGACGCGCTCCTGCACACCCCACACCGCAAAACCCTGCTCGGCATCGCCCAAGTGGTCATGCTCGGCGAACTGGCCATCAACCAGGCCCTCGATCACGTCGAACGAATCGCATAACCCCCTGTGGAGCTGCCGCAGGCTGCGATTTTTTGACTTTGTTTTTCTGAAGAACAAAATCAAAAGATCGCAGTCTGGAACACTGCTCCGCTTGATGTGCCGGGAAAGAAGACTTTTGATCGTTCAGCAGTCGCCAAGATCAGGTACCATCCGGCTATCGTGATATCAAAGGAGCGAAATAATGGCAGGAAAGCCAGTCGCAAGGCTCGGAGACCCCGGGAGTCATGGCGGAAATATCAGCACCGGATCAAGCCCTATTTTTGTTAATTCAATCCCCGTGGCTTTGGTAGGAGATATTTATTCCTGACCAGTTCATGGCGCCAATCCCATAACGACGGGCGCTCCGCATGTTTTCGGGCTAGGTAAAGACGTTGCCCATGTTGGCTCGCAAACGGCATGCGGAGCGAAGATTACGGCCGGTTCACCCGATACATTCGTCGGTGAGTCTGGTGGGGCTGCCACCAGTTTCTTCTCACAGTTTTTGAAAGAAAAAACGTTTGTTGAGTTTCAGTTGCTTAACGAAAGAGATGAGCCTATCGCCAACGAGGCGTATGAACTGACCCTTCCCGATGGGACCTTGATGACAGGCGTCCTTGACGAAAACGGCTTTGTTCATTTGGCAAATATTCCCAGAGGAAGTTGCAGCATAAAATTTCCGAAACTTGAAGATACGGAACATCTTTAATGGTTCAGCCTACTCAAACTACCAGCACGACACAGGCAGCAAAAAATACAGGCGCATCGGGGAAGACCACAAAAACCAATCAGGTAATCGTGTCGAGTGCTTATATGGAGATACTCGTGGGCGGTCCTTACATTCGCGATCAAGAAGAACATCCTTTCGGGCACGCGGCTTTACATGTCTTAGTTGGCAGTAAAGACATGACTTATGATTTTGGCCGTTATGGTAAGACTTGGGGTGCTTTTGATAGCGAGGGAGAGGGAGTGCTGAATGTTTGGATATCATTCAAATCATATATCTCTGGTGAAAACAGTTTGGGGCGTACAACAACCGGTTTTGTATATTTTTTGGATAACGCGAAAGCCGAGGCCGTTATCGCTCACTTTGATGGGATTGTCGCTCAGAAGAAGGAACAAAGAAAAAAGACAGCAACGTCCATCCGATTCGTTCTGCCGTCAAACTACCATCCAACCACGAATAACTGCACAACCGTGACTATTGCGGGTGCGAAAATTTCAGGAGTGCAGATTGTGCAGAACCCTGCGAATTTTAACCAAATGCGGGGTCTCTCATTTATCGAAAGGCAAGCAGCACGTACGCAGAAAGATCCGCAGGACGGACTCTTCATGCCGGCAGATCTACAAGCCATGCTCGAAGCGAATACCGAGGCCCACTATGATAAGAAAAATGTTTACAAGTAGGCGACTTGGCTTATGGTTGCTGGCGATTTTATTCGTAAATGCTTTTTTTTGGGTTGTTCTGATTTTTGGCGATATTGCGAAGGGGCATGATATGAAGATGATTAAAACTAAGGAGCCGTTGCTGATTGAAGGGCCGAATAACGATGAGGGCTACTATGTGCTGCCATTGGGAACTACGCTTTATCACGATAAAAGCTTTCCTGAGGGGCATGATCGTTATGTGGTGTATTTCAATCACAAAGGTGCAATTGCCCACGAAGAAGTACCCATGAAACCTGAGTACGGCGGCTCGTTTATTGACCCTCTTTGGCTGGCAAATATTGATCCGGATACCTTGAAGGAAATTTTTAAGCGTTTCCCGCTTTCCAAAAAAGACGTCGCTGCGGCTATTAAGGCTAATGAGATAACCAAAGATGATTTGGCGGACATTATAAGATCCATGCCGGATTGAAGACTTTGTTGAGCAGCCGCAGGCAAGTTGTCCAGCCAAATCCTAGTCCGCGCACTTCCGACGGCCAACCGCCAGAAGTGGTAAGAAAACATCCGGATTTTCTCGAAAACTAAATTTTTCCGTAGAATGCAGCCGATTTTAAACAGGCGCAGCGCCCACACCGTGCAACAAAAAACCGCGAGCCCCTTCACAAGGCTCGCGGTTTTTTTTCCACCCAACACTTACTGCTGCAAAACACTCGCCTGGTTAGCCGAACCGTATTGCTGGATCGTCGCGGTCTGCGTCATACCGCTCTGATCGACATTGGCAATGTTCCCCATGCCGCCCTGGGTCACGTACGCGACGTTCATGGTGTCGGCCTGTTTGACGGTGATCATGTTGTCGCTGCCGTACAGCTGCGAAGTGAACGCCTGGTTGCCGGTGCCGGACTGGTCGAATTCGGTGCTGTTGCCAGTACCGTTCGAGCTGCCTTGCGCCAGGTTGGTGGTGCCGCGCTGGTCGGCGATGAGGATGTTGTCGCTGCCGTTCTGGTCGAAGTACAGCTCGTTGTAGGAATCGGCCTGGGTGACCGTGGTTTTGTTGCCCGTGCCGGTTTGGCTAGTGGTCATGACTTGGCCGACGCCGTCCTGGGTGAAGTTGGCGATGTTGCCATTGCCGGCCTGGGTGACGGTGGCGCGCTGGCCGCTGCCGAATTGGCCGCCCGATTGCGGGCCTTTCCAGTTGCTGGCGTAAACCTTGTTGTCGTTGCCCACGGAAGTGGCGTTGAGGACGTGGCTGTCACCGTTCTGATAGGTAAAGTGCACGTTGCCGTTACCCACCTGATACAACGCGAGGGTCGAGTTGACCGACTCGAACTGATCGGCGTAGATGGCGTTGGTGTCGCCGACCTGGGTGACGGCGGCGGCGTTGTTCTCGCCGAAGCTCTGGTCGACCACGGTTTCGTTGCTGTTGCCGTACTGGTTGATGGTGGCCTGGCTCGCCAGCTGCGAGTCTTGCCAGACTTCGGTGCCATTGAAATCGCCGAGCTGGTTGATGGTGACGTTGCCGCCGGTGCCGTTGCGCTGGTCGCCATAGGCGTAGTTGCCTTCGCCGGCCTGGTTGATGCCGATCTGGCCACCGTTGTGTAGCACTTGTTCAGCGGTGCCGTAGTTGGCCGTGCCGTACTGGGTAATCACCGAGCTGTTGCCGGTGCCTTCGTACAGTTGCTCGATGTTGGCTTCGTTGTTGTCGCCGAACTGGAAGGTTTTGCCTTCGCTGCCGTTCTGCGAGTCTTGGTACACGAACGAGAAGTTGCCGGTGCCTTGCTGTTGTTGCAACGCCTGGTTGCCGGCACCGAAGCCGAGGGACTGGCTGCCATGGGCGATGTTGAACTGGCCCACTTGCTGCTGGGTGATGGTGCTGTTGTCTTCAAACAGTTGCTCGGCGTAACCGGCGTTGTAGTCGCCGGCGGCGTCTTGAATGATGACGCTGGTGGCGGTGTCCTGTACGGCTGCGGCGTTGTTGCCCAGGCCCAGTTGGGTCTGGGTGGCGGTGCTGGTCGGGGACTGACTCTGCTTCACATCGGCGATGTTGGCAGTACCGACCTGGCTCTGGTTCGAGATGCTGTCGTCAGCCATGACCTGGGCACTGATCATGACCAGGATCGCGGCGGTGAGGGGCGTCAATTTGAACATGATGGAGTCTCCAAAGGTTGCAGTGCTTTAGCGGTATTGCTTGACCGAGACGCTCATTCCGTTGCCCGACTGGGTCACGGCGCTTTGCAGCCCCGTGCCGGCCTGCTCGATGCTGGCGTCGTTGTTGTTGCCGTTTTGCGATATCTGCGCGCGGTTGTGGCTGCCGTTTTGATTGATCGATGCGGCGTTGCCGGAACCGGTTTGTGTAATCAATGCCATCAGGTCGCTGCCCTGTTGCAGGATGTACGCCTCCTGATTGCTGCCCGACTGCACGATCTGTCCGAGCAGGGATTGACCGTTCTGTTGCAGCAGGGCGACGTTGGCCTGGCCGATCTGATCGATCAGCGCTTGCTGTCCGATCGCAGGTGGCAGTTCGCCGAGGTCGGCGGTGGGTGCCAGGTCATCGTTTTCCATCAAGTCGTCGGCGCGCACGCCTGCAATGCCGCACAGCAAAAGCAGGCAAAGCAGGGCCGTGGCGATCGACGTGTTCATGGCGTGGTCCTCTTGAGCATCAACCGGGTCAGAGGCTTGCCCCACTCACCCGAAAGTGGGTGGGGCGCAGACTCAGAGTGTGGTCACCGTCACGGTGCGCACGGTGCCTTGGGACGAACGGATGGTGGCGGTCGGGTTGGCCGATGGCACCACCAGCGTGTTGTTGAGCGTCAGCCGCCAGCGTCCGGTCACCGGCACCGTGGTGGTGCCGAGGGTTACCAACCCGGTCGGGGTGGTCACCTGAACGGTGATGGTGTTGCCCGTGGTCACCGACGACGTGCCGGTGAAGTCCCAGTTGAAGCGGCCGCCTGAGCGGGCCTGCACGGTCGACGTTGTGATCGCGAAGGTTTCCGCCGCAGGTCGTGGCGACACTTGCACCGTGACCGTGGCCGGCGTCGATTGGGCGCCGAAGCTGTCCCTCGCGATGTAGGTGAAGGTTGTGGTGAACGCGGTGGTCACCGTCGCTGGTGGCGTGTAGGTGATGACTGTGCCGTCAGTGCTGACCGTGCCGCGGCCGGCGGCCGGTTGGGTCAGGCTGGCGACGCCCAGCGGCACGTTGCCTTCCGGATCGGTGTCGTTGGCCAACACGTTGATCGGGATGGCGACGCCCAGTGTCGCGACGCTGTCGGCAACGGCGGTCGGTGGAAGGTTAGGCTGCACGGTGATGGTCACGGTCGCGGCGGCGGTCGAGGCCAGGCCTTTGACGTCCTGGGCCTTGTAGGTGAAGGTCGTGGTCAACGGAGTGTTTACGACTGCTGGCGGGGTGTAGACCACCGCTGCAGTGCCGCTGAGTGCGACGGTGCCCTGGCCGGCGGCCGGTTGAGTCAACGCCGTAATGGACAGCGGCACATCGTTGTCGGGATCGCTGTCGTTGGTCAGCAGGCTGAGGCTGATCGGCACGCCGAAGGTGGTATTGCCAACATCGTTGACCGCCAGCGGTGGCTGGTTCTCGCCGGAGTTCGGCGCCGTGCCGACGACCACAACCGCTTCGGTATCGCTGCCGCCAGCGGCAGATTTCACCGTCACAGTGGCGGGCGGCTGGGTCAGGTCGGCAACGGTGATGCGTTGCAGGTTGCCACTACGCGACATGCGTCCGTAGCCTTGAGCGACCATGTCAGGGAACGCCACTTCATCGGTGGATGTCGCCTCGATCAACAGGCTGTGGTTGTCCCAGCTGTAGCGCGCGGTCTGGACTTTCACCACGTCGGTGAGCTTGGCAGACACCGCCGTCGGCCGTGTGGTGCCGGCCGGGTTGGTCGCGGTTACGACGATCACCGCAGGAACCGCGCCGGTGCCCAGGCGCTGGCCGAAGAACAGACCGTTGTTGTCACCCAACAGGCTTGTCTGGCATGGCGTCAGCGGCGGGCCGGGCAAGAGCGCAACGGTTTCGCGGAAGCACAGGGTCGAGCTGCTGTCGGCCTTGGCGAACACTTCTGCGCGTACGCCGGCCGCCGTCCGGCGATAGGTGGCGCGGTCAATGTCGACTTGGGTCTGCTGACGACTGTCGAGCACCTTGCCGGCCACGGTGAAGAGGCTGGTCTGGATCGTCCCGGCGGGACCTGTGATGCGCAAAAAGTTGGTGTTGAACGGGCTGCCGGTCACCGCTTCCGTGAGGTTCGGGTCGCCGACGAAGGTATCGATGCCGCCGGTGTCCGGGTTCACTTCGGTGTACGGGCCGTTGACGCTGCGCAGGAACGGCCCGATGTCGCCGTTGATCGCGCCGGAAAAGTCGCCGGGAGCGCCAATGCCGATGTCACGGGTGATATTGATCGCGCGGCGGCCGGGGGCGGTGACGTTGACCGTCTCCACACCGTAGGGGTGAGTGATGGTGTAAGTACCGGCAGTAGGAATGTTCACCCTGATCCGAATACGCGCGAAGCTTTGCTGATCCCCATCTGCGGGATTTTCCGAAGCGAACGCCGCTTCGATGCCAGCGACATAGGCGTCCACGCCATAACCGGCGGCGTTGTCGGCAATGGCGGTTTCAGCCAGAAACCAGAAGGCTTCCGGCGGCCAGTTGTCCGGGAAAATCATCGGCTGGGTATCGTCGTAGATGCCCGGTTCCGGCAGCAAGGTGCACATGTAGGCCGGCGGCACGCTGGCCCCCACTCGCGAGCTGACGGCACGCGACTGGCACAGTTCCATCGACAACTGATTGTTGTCCTGATACCACATCGGGAATTTCCCGGTGGCGAAGGTGTAGGGGCCGGGATCGACGGCGGCCAGTTGCGCGAACGCACTGCCGGTCAGCGAAAGAGTCAGCCCGAGCGCGTTGAGCGCGAAGCGTGGCCACTTGTTCATGATGCCTCCTGATGCGGATCTGGGCATGTGAGCGTTCATTGCACGATGACCACTTCTTCGGTATCGCTGCCGCCGTTGGACGACGTCACCCGAACCTTGGCCGGCGGAATCGGCGAGATCCCGGTCGCGAGGGTTTTCACCGCGCCGTCGCCACTCAGGGCACCAATCGCGGCACCGCCAGCGGAAGTGGCGGTGAGTACCGGCGGCGAGGTTTCGTCACTGGTCGAGGCCACCAGGGTCAGTTGCCCGGAGCTCAGGCTGTACTCGGCGCGCTGAATCACCACCAGATCGGTCAGGGCCATCGACAATGTGGTCGGTGTGCTGGTCGGGATGGCCAGACTGTTGTCGGCTGTTACTTGCAGCGAGGTGGGCAGGCCAGGATTGACCGCCGATTGCGCGTACCAGGCACCGGTGGTGTTGGCTTCGGTCATGTTCAGCACCGGAGTGCTGCTGGTGACCGCGGCGGTGCCCGGTGGCGGCGGGGCAAGGACAAACACGTCTTGCTGGGCCACCGGAGCACTTTCGCCGGCCGTGCGCGAGTAGGTGCTGCGTTGGGCAATCATCGGTGTCGGCCGAACCACGGTGGACAATTTGCCGGACACGGCAAACAACGTAGTGCGCAGATCAATGCCGCCGGGACCTTCGATGCGCACGTAGTTGGTATTGAACGGACTGCCGGTGACCGGTTCGTTCAGGTTAGGGTCACCGATGAATTGCTCGGCGCCGCCTAGCGGATTGGTCTCGGTGTAGGGGCCGTTGACGCTGCGCAGGAACGGGCCGAGGTCGCTCTTGAGCGCGCCGTCGTAGGTTTTCGGCGTACCGATGCCGATGTCGCGGGTCATGTTGATTGCCCGGCGGCCGGGGGTGTCGACGGTGAATACATCGACGCCGTAGGGGTGGGTGATTACGTAAGTGCCAGCGGTAGGCACGTCGACGCGAATGCGGATACGGCCGAAGCTGACCTGATCGCCTTCCACCGGCTCTTCGGCGGCGAATGCGGCTTCGATGGCGCTGACGTAGGTCAGGTCGATGCCGCGTGCCGCATCGACAAGGGTGGTTTCGCCGGTGAACCAGAACGCCTCATCGGGAAAGTTGGTCGGAAAAACAATCGGCTGCGCATCGTCGAACACACCGGGCGTCGGCAGTAACGAACACATGTACGAAGGCGCGCCGGGGGCGCTAGGCACTCGCGAGCTGAGCGCCTTGGACAGGCACAGATCCAGGGTGCGGCCATGGGTGTCCTGATACCAACTGGCGAAACCGCCATTGGCCGGCACGTAAGGGCCGGGATCCACGGCAAACAAAGCGGCCTGGGCGACGCCCTGGGCCAATGCGCTAACGACCAGGGCGGCCGCCGTTTTGGACAGTAAAGGGTGCATGAGTATTCCCTCTATCAAGGTACCTGCCCCTTGGGGATGGGTCAGTTGCAAAGGGCTTTACAACTTCCATACCAACGGATGGGCCACACGCGGCAGAGGCCCGTGGCGCAAGGGGCGCGCAAAAGCGAAGGATGAGAAGCAGACGCGCCGAACGGGCGTCTGTCCCCAGTGTTGGGGGCGGTGGGGTACCAGTGTTTGGCGCAGCTGAAGCGAAGGGCGCGGGCCCGCTTCCGATGCCGTCGGCCGAGTTGCGTCTTGTGTTAAATAGGCAGGCCTCTTCGCTGGCAAGCCAGCTCCCACAGTATTGTGGGGCTCCACACATATCAGTACGCCCGAGACCCTGTGGGAGCTGGCTTGCCAGCGATGGCGTCAGGTCAGGCGAGATTGATATTAATGTGCCGGCCTCTTCGCGAGCAGGCTCGCTCCCACAGGTTCGCGGGTGTTCTTTCGCAGTTAGGAAGACGGGGGCGGGGTACCCGCAATCGGGCAATCCCCCGGGGGTGGGCTATAACCCTATGAGACGTTTTGGAAACCCGCCGCCATGAACATGCAGTCCAAATCATTTCTCTCCGAGGATGCCACCCTGCGGCTGGGTTCGCGCAAGCTGCCGTTCAACCTGTTGCGCTGGTTTTCCCTGATCAGCATGGCGGTGATCGGTATTGTGGCCATCGCCCTCGGCGCGGTTTCGACGCGGTTCGTGATCGAGGAAAGCGTACAGCGCGATGCCTTGCTCACCGCCCAGTTCATCCAGGCCATCGCCTCGGCCGAAGTTCGCCATGTGTCGATTCCCAATGTGCGCACGATGGGTGAACTGCTCGACGCGCGTCAGGACAAAGATTTTCCCGATGTCGATCCTGGCGCTCGGGCCAACGCCCGAGGCGAATTCCTCGATCACATCGAACACTTGCCAGATGTGATCCTCGCCAACATTTATGCCTCGGATCGCAGGGTGGTCTGGTCGACCAACCCGGCGCTCATCGGCACCACCATTCATTCCGATGAAGATCTGGATCGTGCCTTCAATGAAAAAATCCCGGTGTCGGCCAGCTATCACGACGTCGACAAAGAGCGGATGGAGCAGAAATTCATCACACCGCCCGATTACATCTTCATTGAAAACTACATCCCGCTGTTCGATGCCGATGGCAGCACCGTCACGGCGATGGTCGAGATCTACAAAGAGCCCAAAGACCTGATCGCTCGCATGGAGCGCGGCCTGACGCTGATCTGGCTGGCGACCGCTCTGGGCGGCGGGCTGATTTACCTCGGGCTCTACTGGATCGTGCGGCGCGCCGCCATTCTGCTCGCGGTGCAGCAACGGCAATTGATCGCCAATGAAACTTATGTGGCACTCGGCGAGATGTCTTCAGCGGTGGCGCACAGCTTGCGCAATCCGCTGGCGACGATCCGCTCCAGTGCAGAACTGGCGCTGGAGTTCGACGCCGGGCCCGCGCAGAAAAACATCAAGGACATCATCGGCCAGGTCGACCGCATGTCGAAATGGGTGCGCGAGCTGCTGCAATCGCTGCGACCGCTCAACGATGACCCGGAACCGGTGAATCTTGTCGCGGCGGTGCACGACAGCCTCATGGCCTTCGAACAGCAAATCGCCCGCGCCGGGGTCAACGTGGTGTTCCATCCCCAGCAGACGCCGATGGTGCTGAGCCAGCCCGTACAACTGACACAGATCCTCAATAGCCTGCTGGCCAATGCCCTTGAAGCGATGGACAAGGGCGGCACGCTGACGGTCAGTCTTGAGCCCAGCGAAAATCGTGGCGTGTCCGTTGTGCTCAGCGACACCGGCAAGGGCATGAATGAGGAACAACGCAGCATGGCGTTCCGCCCGTTTTTCACCACCAAGGCAGGCGGCCTCGGCGTAGGGCTGGTGTTGGTCAAGCGAATCATGGAGCGTTTCGGTGGCGGCGTAACCCTGGACAGCCGCGAAGGCGAGGGGACAACCGTTCGTCTGGCGTTCCAGTTAGTCCCATGAAACGGGGATGAACTTTCCCCAAGGGCGGGTGTCAAGCCCCAGTCGGTTCGGGTAATGGCGTAAATGTGAATGGCTAACTAATTGTTTTGTAAGGACTAAAGCCTGACAATTAATTTGTTTCAAAGTGTGGCGAGGTAATTGCAAAACACCATCACCCCTTCCTTGATTGAGGCGGCTGGTGATGAACAGGACAACGCTTTACCCCTGCAAACCCTTCTTGTTGACGCCGTTGAGCGTCTTCCTCACGTTGACCCTCGGAACGATGGCGGGCGTCCACGCAAGCCCCATCGATGATGAGCGACAGCCGGAAACCTCCGACCCGTCAGCGTACTACGACGAGCCAGCCGATGAGGCGGCCGCCCTTGGCGCCATCCTGACGATGCCCGAAGCCAACGAAGACTCCTTCGATTTGCCGGACGGCGTGAAAGGCTCGCGCGATTCGACCCGTGTCGAAAACGTCCTGCCGCCGAGCATACAGACCAGTTTCAACTACCCCACCAACGGCAAGCCGAGCCCTCTGTACGGGGCCCAGCCGTTTACTCAGCAATTGCTGTTGTTCGAAGAATTCGGCGCGGAAAAACTCGACCCGACCACCCCGGCCGCGCCGTTGCCATTCCCACCGGCGGCCATTGGCCCTGCACCCGCGCAGGATCCCAACAGCGTGGCGCGCAGCGCGCCGCCGGGCACCGCGCTCGATACCTTCCTCAAGCAACCGGGACTGACGCCATTCCCAAGCCAGTTCTCCAACGTTGTCGACCGCAACCCGTGGCAGGCGCAGATCGAAGTGTTCCTCAACCGGCACATCGGTTCGTCCGCCGAAGGCCGGCCGCCGGGCAAAGGCTGGTCGCATCAGCGCTGGAACGAGTTCTACCCGCAAAACGCCTACAAAACCGTGCAGACCGGTGCACGGCTCAACGGTGGCCTGCGTGACACGCTGCAAATGCACAAATACGCCATCGGCGAATTCGGCCCGGGCGGGCTGTATCACAACGTCGCGGGTGTGCCACTGACGAATGGCACCGCCAAAGGTGTCGACATACGTTTCCATCCGGCCATGCCGATCCAGAATCACAACGCGGTGTGGACGTTCGACGGCACGCTGCCGCCGAAACTGCTCATGGTGCGTTACGGTCAACCGACGTTAATGCGTCATTACAACGGCTTGCCGATCGATCCGTCGGCCAACCGTGGCTTCGGCCTGCACACTATCAGCACTCATGAGCACAACGGCCACGGGCCGGCGGAAAGCGACGGCTATGCCAACGCGTTTTTCTTCCCGGGGCAGTTCTACGACTATCGCTGGCCGATCCAGTTGGCTGGTTACGACACCATCAACACCAAGGCTGAAGATCCCCGCGCCGCGTTCCCGTGCGCAGACGGCGAAACCCTGTGGGTCAACGCCGTGGTGCCGGAAAAGAAAACCTGCGATCACGGCACCATCAAGATTCGCGGCGACTGGCGCGAAACCATGAGCACCCACTGGTTCCACGACCACATGCTCGATTTCACCGCGCAGAATGTCTACAAGGGCAACGCGGCGATGATGAATTATTACAGCGCCCTGGATCGCGGCAACGAGTCGGTGAACGACGGCGTCAACCTGCGGCTACCCAGCGGCAGCGGCTTGCCATGGGGTAACCGCGACTACGACGTCAACCTGGTGTTTGCAGACAAAGCCTGGGATCAGGAAGGGCAGTTGTGGTTCAACCCGTTCAACACCGACGGCTTCCTCGGTGACCAGTTGCTGGTCAACTGGCAATGGAAACCGACCCTTGATGTCCGGGCGCGCAGCTATCGCTTCCGCATCCTCAACGGCTCGGTGTCGCGCTACTTCAAACTGGCGCTGGTGCGGGAAATCAAAGGCAACAGCGGCGAATTCCAGGGGCCGAAAAACTCCGGTGTGTCGTACAGCCGCGTGCCGTTTCACATGATCGCCAACGACGGCAACATCATGGAACACGCCGTGCCGTTCGACGGCAGCATGGATCTGGACGCCGATGGCGACAAACAGAACCACAACGCGATTCTGCCGACCCAGGGCATCGCCGAACGGTTCGACATCATCGTCAATTTCGCGAAAAACGGCATCAAGCCGGGCGACAAGATCTTCTTCCTCAACCTTCAGGCCCATGACGACGGCAAAGGCCCGAAAGAGGTGATTGCGCTGGCGGATCTTTTGTCCGAGAAATACCTGGCAGTGATCAAGCAAACCAGCAAAGGCCCGCAGTGGGATCGGGGCGATCCAGCGGTGGGCAAGATCCTGCAACTGAACGTCAAGGCCTATACCGGCCAGGATCTGGCCATGAACCCGGCAGCCTACGAACCGGCGAAACCGGGCAAGGCTGAAGGGCTGGTGATGATCCCGCTGAAGATCCACCGCGACAACGCCGCCGACAAAGCGATATTGGCCCAGGCCCGCCACCGCACCTTCATCTTCGGCCGTTCCGACGGCACCGATGAGGCACCGTGGACGGTCAAGACCGACGGCGGTTTCGGCTACCACATGGATCCGCGGCGGTTGAATGCGTCGACCCAGTTGTCGACCGGGCCAACCGACGCCGGGGCCGCCGGGTTCGGCACACTGGAGGTGTGGAACATCAAGGCCGGTGGCAAGGGCTGGAGCCATCCGGTGCACGTGCATTTCGAGGAAGGCATTATCCTTAGCCGTGGCGGCAAGGCTCCACCGGAATGGGAAAAATGGGCACGCAAGGACGTCTATCGCATCGGTTCGGAAATCGATGGGCTGGACAGCGTGGAGATGGCGATCAACTTCCGCGAATTCGCAGGAACATACATGGAGCACTGTCACAACACCCAGCATGAAGACAACTCGATGCTGCTGCGTTGGGACATTGAAAAGCCCGGTCAATTCCAGTTGATGCCGACACCGCTGCCAAGCTGGGATGGCGTGCGCTACGTGAACTCCGCCGCGCTGCCCACCTTCCGTAATGGCGATGGCTTCGGCCCGCAAGTGAACGTCGCCAAATGAGAAGGGAGGGAGCCGTCATGAATCGTCAAGCACCGCGCTCCCAAGCGTTGGGCATGCATCGGGTGCTGGTCTTGGTGACCTGTCTGCTCGGCAGTCAGGCATTGATTGCCCACCAGATGCCACCCGAGGCTTCCGCCCCCGCAACCCAGGGAGCCGCCGAATCGGCGACCCCGTGGGGCGCGGGTTATTTTCCCAACACACTGCTCACCGATCAGGACGGCCAGCAGGTGCATTTTTACGATGACCTGATCAAAGACAAAGTGGTGGTGATCAATTTCATCTTCACCTCGTGCAGCGATTCCTGCCCACTGGAAACAGCGCGGTTGCGCCAGGTGCAGAAACTGCTCGGTGATCGAGTCGGCAAGGACGTCTTTTTCTACTCGATCAGCATCGACCCGTTGAGCGACACGCCGGCCGTGCTCAAGGCCTATTCGCAACGCTTCAAGGTCGGCCCGGGCTGGAAGTTCCTGACCGGCGAATTTGAAGACGTCACTGACCTGCGCAAGAAGCTCGGTCTGTTTATCGAAGGCGTCGACAACGGTCGCAGCAAGGACCACAACCTCAGCCTGATCGTCGGCAACCAGACTACCGGGCGCTGGATGAAAGCCTCGCCGTTCGAGAACCCGTGGATCCTCGCCGATCAATTGGCCAACACCTTGCAGAACTGGAAAGACCCAAGCATCGAAGAAAGTTACGCCAACGCGCCGGACATTCGCCCGCCGAGCAACGGCGAAGAGCTTTTTCGCACTCGTTGCGCGTCGTGTCACAGCCTCGGCCCGCAAGACGGGCAGGGCATCGGCATGCGCGGCATCGGCCCGGATCTGATCGGCGTCACCCGTCAACGCGAACCGTCGTGGCTGAGTCGCTGGATCCGCGAGCCGGATCGCATGCTCGCGGAAAAAGACCCGATCGCCGTGCAATTGTTTGAACAGTACGAGCGGATTTCGATGCCCAATCTGCGCCTGGACCAGTTGTCCGCGCAGTCGATCATCGACTTCCTGAGCGAAGAGACCGAACGCCAGCACCCGGCCTCAAAAGACGTCGCCGCCGGGGCGTTGACGCCAATAAAACCGGGGTCTACAGCCGAATCGGTGGGTCAGATGCGATAGCGGCGAAATAGCATCATTGAACCGTGTTGCCGTGTTAATAGCCGCCTACACTCATCGAAGATGGCGACGGTAACCGGCTCGATACAATCTCCAGGGCACTCCCATGCAGCGACTGGAAGCAAAAACAATCCCTGCGCCGGCCACGCCGTCAGCAGCGAGCAAGACCTGGGGCGAACAGTTCAATCTGCTGCGCTGGTTTTCGCTCGGCAGCTTTTTCATCATCGCCGTCGTGGCGCTGGGCCTGGGCTACATTTCCACGCGTTTTGTCGTGACCGAAAGTGTTGAACGCGACGCGCTGCTCACCGCGCAATTCGTGCAGGCCATTGGCGATGCGGAAATGCGCCACGCCGGCATCAATCCGGCTCGAACCATGGGCGAAATGCTCGACCCGCGTCAGGATGGCCGTTTTCCTGATGTCAGCCTGATTTCCCATGTTGCTGCGCGCACGGAATTTCTCGACCACGTCGAGCATTTGCCGGACATTCTGCTGGCCACGGTGTATGCGCTGGATCGCACGGTGATCTGGTCGACCAACCCTGAGCTGATTGGTGTGCACATCAAAGACGATGACGAGCTGGATGAGTCGTTCGAGATGAAAGTCCCGGTGTCCTCCAGCTATCACAAAATTGATGATGAGCGTCCGGAGCAGCAATTGCTGCGTGAGCCGAAGTACCTGTTCATCGAGAATTACATACCGATGTTCAATGCCGACAAAAGCAAAGTCGTCGCCATGGTCGAAATCTACAAGGAACCGTCGGATCTGGTGGAGCGTATTGACCGTGGCTTTGCCTCGATCTGGCTGGCGACCTTGCTGGGTGGCACGGCGATCTATCTTGGGCTGTTCTGGATTGTGCGGCGCGCGGCAAAATTGTTGCAGAGCCAGCAAAAGCAATTGGTCAGCAACGAAACCTTTGTCGCGCTGGGCGAAATGTCCTCGGCGGTGGCGCACAGCCTGCGCAATCCGTTGGCAACCATCCGCTCCAGTGCCGAACTGGCTCAAGAGGTTGCCAGCTCCGACGCGCAGAAAAACATCGGTGACATCATCAGCCAGGTCGACCGCATGTCACGCTGGGTACGCGAACTGCTAGTGTCGTTACGCCCGGTGAGCGATGACGGCGAGGCGGTGGATCTGCTGCTCGCGCTCGATGACACCGTTGGCGCTTTCGACGCGTTGATCAAGCGCAACGGCGTTGAAGTACGGTTCACTCCGCAGCCTTGCCCGCCGGTCATCAGCCAGCAAGTGCTGCTGACGCAAATACTCAACAGCCTGTTTGCCAACGCTCTTGAAGCGATGCCCCGGGGTGGTGTGTTGACTGTCGAGATCGAGACACAGCAACCGGGTTGCGTGTGCATGACCCTCGGCGACAATGGCAAAGGCATGAGCGCGCAGCAGCAACTGTCGGTGTTCAAACCGTTTTTCACCACCAAACAGGGCGGGCTCGGCGTGGGTCTGGCTCTCGTCAAAAGAATCATGGAGCGGTTTCAGGGCTCGGTCGTGTTGACCAGCAAAGAGCAGGAAGGAACCCGCGTCAGTCTCAACTTCAAAGTGGCATCGGGAGGGGAATATGGAACACAGCATTCTGCTGGTCGAGGATGACGAATTGCTCGCCGAAAATATTCAGACCTACCTGGAGCGCAAGGACTTCGAGGTGACGGTCTGCCACTCGGCCGAGGACGCGCTGGAGCAACTGGGCAGCTTCGTGCCTGACGTGGTGCTGACCGACAACTCGCTGCCGGGCATGAGCGGTCACGACTTGATCCAGAAGCTGCGCGTCAGCGCGCCGGATCTGAAAGTGATCATGATGACCGGCTACGGCAACGTTGAAGATGCGGTGGTGGCGATGAAGGAGGGCGCCTTTCATTACGTCACCAAACCCGTGGCCCTGCCGGAGCTGAAATTGCTGCTCGACAAGGCCCTGGCGACCGAACGAATGGAACGCACGCTGTCGTTCTATCAGGATCGCGAGGCACAGAAATCCGGGGTGCAGGCGTTGATTGGCGATTCGGCGCCGATGGAGTACCTCAAAGGCACCATCGCGCAATTGCTCGACGCCGAGCGACGTATGGCCAATACCGATCTGCCGCCGGTACTGGTCGAAGGCGAGACCGGCACCGGCAAGGAACTGGTGGCTCGCGCGCTGCACTTCGACGGCCCGCGCAGCAAAGGGCCGTTTATTGAATTCAACTGCGCGTCGATTCCCTCCAATCTGGTCGAGTCGGAACTGTTCGGCCACGAGAAGGGTGCCTTTACGGATGCCAAGGATCGCCGGGTCGGCCTGGTCGAAGCGGCCGACGGCGGCACGCTGTTTCTCGATGAAGTCGGCGAAATGGATCTGCTGCTGCAAGCCAAACTGCTGAAGCTTCTGGAAGACCGCACCATCCGCCGGGTCGGCTCGGTGAAGGAGCGCAAAGTCAATTTGCGGGTGATCAGCGCCACCAACTGCAACCTTGAGCAAATGGTGCAGCAGGGCAAGTTCCGTCGGGATCTGTTCTTTCGCCTGCGGATCATTTCGATCAAAGTGCCGCGCCTGTACGCACGGGGCGAGGACATTCTGTTGCTGGCCAGGCATTTCCTCGCCAGTCACGGCAAACGCTACGGCAAGCCGAATCTGCATTTCAGCGATCAGGCCGAAGACCTGCTGCTCAGCTACACCTGGCCGGGCAACGTGCGCGAACTGCGCAACATGCTGGAGCAGACCGTATTACTGGCGCAGAGCGACACGATTGCCGCGCACCAGTTGAACGTCTGCATGAGCCTGGTGGACGAACCGCCACTGCATCATCACGAAATGCCGCACTTCGAACCACGCCCGGCGAACAACACCGAATCGATGAACCTGCCGGAAGTCGAACGCGACATGGTGCGCAAGATGCTCGACAAAACTGACTGGAACGTCACCAAGTCCGCACGCTTGCTCGGCCTGAGCCGCGACATGCTGCGATACCGCATCGAAAAACTCGGCCTGGCCCGCCCCGACAAACGCCAGTGGTAAATCACCCGTGTAGGAGCTGTCGAGTGAAACGAGGCTGCGATCTTTTGATATTGATTGTAAGAAACACCATCAAAAGATCGCAGCCTGGTTTCACTCGACGGCTCCTACAGGGG
>NZ_WKEQ01000044.1 GCF_021605415.1 Pseudomonas syringae | reverse complement strand
AGGCCGCATACAACGCCGGCAGAAACAAAAGCGTTAACGCCGTCGCCACAATCAGCCCGCCCATGATCGCCACCGCCATCGGCCCGAAGAACACACTGCGCGACAAGGGAATCATCGCCAACACCGCCGCCAGCGCAGTCAACACGATAGGCCTGAAACGCCGAACCGTTGCCTCGATAATTGCCTGCCAAGGCCTGAGCCCCGCCAAAATATCCTGCTCGATCTGATCCACCAGAATCACCGAGTTGCGCATGATCATCCCTGAAAGCGCGATCGTCCCCAACATTGCCACAAACCCGAACGGCTGACGGAACACCAGCAGAAACAGTGTCACCCCAATCAACCCCAGCGGCGCCGTCAGAAACACCATCGCCGTGCGCGAAAAGCTGCGCAGTTGCAGCATCAACAACGTCAGCACCACCACGATAAACATTGGCACGCCGGCGTTCACCGACTTCTGTCCACGCTCGGAATCTTCCACCGTTCCGCCGACATCCAGTAGATAACCGTCCGGCAATTCGGCACGGATCGGATCGAGCGTCGGCATGATTTGCTTCACCAGCGACGCCGGTTGCTCCTTGCCATAAATGTCTGCACGCACGGTGACGTTGGGCAAGCGATTACGGTGCCAGATGATGCCTTCTTCAAAGCCGTATTCCAGCGTCGCGATCTGCGACAACGCCACGCTGCGGCCGTTGTCGGTCGGCACTGCCAGACTCGACAACAGTGACAGTTCGGTACGCTCATGCACGGTGCCGCGCAAAAGGATTTCGATCAATTCGTTGTCTTCGCGGTACTGACTGACACTGGAGCCGGTCAACGAACTCTGGAGGAATCTGGCCAGACTCGCCGTGCTCACGCCAAGCGCCCGGGCACGATCCTGATCAATGTTCAGGTAGACGACTTTGCTCGGTTCTTCCCAGTCCAGATGCACGTTGACCACATGCGGGTTTTCGCGAACCTTGGCCGCGACCTTGCGCGCCAACGCGCGGACTTCTTCGATATGCTCGCCCGTGACGCGGAACTGCACGGGGTAGCCGACTGGCGGACCGTTCTCCAGTCGCGTGACCCGAGAGCGCAGGGCCGGGAACTGCTCGTTGAGGGTATCGATCAGCCAGGCGCGCAGGGTTTCGCGCTCCTCGATGGTTTTCGCCAACACCACGAACTGAGCGAAGCTCGCCGCCGGCAGTTGTTGATCCAGCGGCAGATAAAAACGCGGCGAACCGGTGCCGACATACGCCACATAGTTATCAATGCCCGCATGATCCTTAAGCAACGCTTCGAGGCGTTTGACCTCGGCGGCGGTGTTGCTCAACGAGGCACCTTCGGCGAGCTTCAAGTCGACCATCAACTCCAGGCGTCCGGAGGCCGGAAAGAACTGTTGCGGCACGAAACGGAACAGCGCCACCGAACCGACGAACAGCAGCACCGTCAGCACAATCACGGTTTTACGCCGACGCACACACCACTCGACCACTCGCCGAACCCGTTGATAGAACGGCGTGCCGTAAGGGTCGGTCTTGCCGTCAGTCGAACCGTGTTTGGCCGCATGAATTTTCGCCAGATCCGGCAGGAGTTTTTCCCCCAGGTACGGCACGAACACCACCGCTGCGACCCACGAGGCGAGTAGCGCAATGGTCACTACCTGGAAGATCGAACGGGTGTATTCGCCAGTGCCGGACTGCGCCGTCGCAATCGGCAAAAAACCGGCGGCAGTGATCAACGTACCGGTGAGCATCGGGAACGCCGTGCTCGTCCAGGCAAAGCTCGCGGCCTTGATCCGGTCGAAGCCCTGCTCCATTTTGATCGCCATCATTTCCACGGCAATGATCGCGTCGTCCACCAGCAATCCCAGCGCCAGCACCAGCGCGCCAAGGGAAATCTTGTGCAGACCGATGCCAAAGTAATACATACAGGCAAAGGTCATCGCCAACACCAGCGGAATCGCCAGTGCCACGACCATGCCAGTGCGCACGCCGAGGGAGAAGAAGCTCACCAGCAACACAATCGCCAAGGCCTCGACCAGCACCTGGACGAACTCGCCAACCCCGGTTTTCACCGCTGCCGGTTGGTCGGAGACCTTGCGCAACTGCATGCCGGCCGGCAGGTTTTTCTGGATGCGGGCGAACTCGACTTCCAGCGCCTTGCCGAGCACGAGGATGTCGCCGCCATCCTTCATGGCCACCGCGAGGCCAATCGCATCTTCGGCCATGAAACGCATGCGCGGCGCCGGAGGATCGTTGAACCCACGACGCACGTCAGCGACATCGGAGATACGGAACGTACGATCACCGACCCGGACAGGAAAGTTTTTTATCTCATCAACTGTCTGAAAATTTCCCGAGACCCGTAACTGCAATCGCTCGCTGCCGGTTTCGAAAAAACCGGCAGTGGACACGGCGTTCTGTTCTTCCAGCGCTTGTTGCACGGCTGCCAGCGGCAGGCCGAGGGTGGCGAGTTTGACATTGGACAGCTCGACCCAGATTTTCTCGTCCTGCAAACCGAGCAGATCGACCTTGCCGATGTCCTTGACCCGTTGCAGCTGGATCTGGATGCGATCGGCGTAATCCTTGAGCACGGCGTAGTCGAAACCGTCGCCGGTCAGCGCGTAGATGTTGCCGAAGGTCGTACCGAATTCATCATTGAAGAATGGCCCCTGAATGCCCGGCGGCAAGGTCTGGCGAATGTCGCTGACCTTCTTGCGCACCTGATACCAGAGCTCGGGAATCTGCACCGAATGCATGGAGTCGCGGGCGATGAACGTAACCTGGGATTCACCGGGACGGGAGAACGACACGATGCGTTCGTACTCGCCGGTTTCCATGAGCTTCTTTTCGATGCGCTCGGTGACCTGGCGCGAGACTTCCTCGGCCGTGGCGCCGGGCCAGCGAGTCTGAATCACCATGGCCTTGAAGGTGAACGGCGGGTCTTCGCTCTGCCCCAGTTTGGTGTAGGACAACGCGCCGACAATCGCCAGCAAAAGCATCAGGAACAGTACGATCTGGCGATTACGCAGCGCCCATTCGGAGAGGTTGAAGCGCATCGGGGCTTACTCCTTGTCCGCCAGATTGACCACACGGTTGGAGCGATCCACCGGTCGCACCTGTTGCCCTTCCAGCAGCACATGGACGCCGGCGGCCACCACCCAGTCGCTGGCGCTGAGGCCTTCGAGCACCGGCACGGTTTTTTCACCGAATGGCCCGATGCGCACCGGGGTTTTCTTCAACGTGTTGTTGGCGCTGACGACCCAGACATAGGTCGCGCCGTTTTCAGCCGTCAGGGCCGAAAGCGGCACGGACAGCGGGATCACCTCAGCGGTCTGCACGAACACTCGGGCGCTTTGGCCAAGTTCCGCCGGGACTTTTCCTGCGGTGAAAGCGATACGTGCGGCGAAGGTGCGGGATTTCGGATCGGCCGAGGGTGACAGCTCGCGAATCTGTCCGGGGAAGCGCTGATTCGGTTGCGTCCACAGCTCCACCGATACCGGCTGGCCGACCTTGAAGCGGCCAAAGCTCTGTTCCGGCAGGCTGATCGACACTTCGCGCTCGCCATCGGTGGCGAGGGTAAACACGGTTTGCCCCGCAGCGATCACCTGGCCGACTTCCACCAGACGTTTGGCGACTACACCATCCTGTGGCGCGCGCAGCACGGCGTAACTGGCCTGGTTGGACGAGACGTTGAATTCGGCTTTGATTTGTTTAAGACGTGCTTCGCCGGAGCGATAGAGGTTTTCCGAGTTGTCGTATTGCGAACGGCTGACCATCTGACGTTCCATCAACGTCTTGTAGCGATCACGCTCGGCACGTACGAGATTCAGATTGGCTTCTGCCGCAGCGACTTGGGCGCGGGTGGCTTCGAGTTGCAGGCGCACATCCTGCGGATCGAGTTCAGCGAGGGGTTGATCGGCCTTCACGCGCTGGCCTTCTTCGACCAGTCGTCGGCTGACTTTGCCACCGATACGGAACGCCAGATCCGGCTCGTAACGGGCACGCACCTCGCCCGGGTAACTTTCCATCGCCTGGGCCGAAGGCTCTGGTTGCACCACCATGGCCGGTCGCACGGCAACTTGCGCTACCTCTTCCTGACCGCACGCAGACAATAAAAAAGCCAGACTGACTGGCAACGCGAGGGGCAAGGCATGGCGGAACATGATGACGGACCTTTCGCTAATGGTGCTTGGAATAATTATACTGGCGGGTATGTTATTAATAGCAAACTCACCAGTCCAGTATTAAAAGCGAAGAATGTCGAACAATCTTTCAGCTCCAAACGGTCCGGGTCGCCCGAAGGATCCGGCCAAGCGCCAGGCCATCCTCGAAGCGGCGAAAATCCTGTTCCTGAGTAACGGCTACGCCAACACCAGCATGGACGCGGTGGCGGCCGAGGCCGGCGTATCAAAGCTCACGGTTTATAGCCACTTCAACGACAAGGAAACGCTGTTCAGCGCCGCTGTCGTGGCCAAATGTGAAGCACAATTACCGCCGATGTTCTTTGAATTACCGGACGGCATCGCGGTGGAAAGTGTGTTGCTGAACATTGCGCGAGGCTTTCATCAGCTGATTAACAGCGATGAGTCGGTGAATTTGCACCGTTTGATCATGGCGTTGGGCAGCCAGGATCCGAAGCTTTCGCAGATTTTCTTCGAAGCCGGCCCCGAGCGAATGCTTCAGGGCATGGAGCGCTTGCTGGCGCGGATCCATGAGACGGGGGCGTTGAGCATTGACAAGCCACGCAATGCCGCCGAGCACTTCTTCTGCCTGCTCAAAGGCGCGGGGAATTTCCGTTTGCTGTATGGCTGCGGTGAACCGTTGACCGGCGAAGAGGCGGAGCGCCATGTGCGGGAAGTAGTGGCGTTGTTTATGAAAGCCTTCAGGGTAGAGGCAGCAGCAAGCCTCTAGCTGCAAGCCACAAGCAACGGCGCATCGACGCTTGCGGCTTATAGCTTGCAGCTTGCAGCTTGCAGCTGCTATTAACCCTTCAACGCTTTCTTCGGATAGATGTCATATCGGCTGGATTTGCCGTCCAGCGCATGACTCGGCTTTGGCCCTTCGATGCACGGCGCCTTGCGCGGGCGCTTGACCACCACCCGATGCGTGGCCAATGCCAATGCCGCTTCGAGCAATGCCGGTGCGTCCGGGTCATCGCCCACCAGCGGCCGGAACAAACGCATTTCCTTCTTCACCAGCGCCGTTTTCTCACGATGCGGGAACATCGGGTCGAGGTAGATCACCTGGGGCGGCTCGCCTTCCCATTGGCGCATCACCTCAATGGAGTCGCCCTTGAGCAACTTCATCCGCGCCACAATCGGCGCAACGTCGAAGTCTTCCCCCGCCCGCGCCAGACCGTCCTCCAGCAACGCACCAATCAACGGCTGCCGCTCAATCAGACTCATCTCGCAACCCAGGCTTGCCAGCACGAACGCATCCTTACCCAGCCCTGCCGTCGCATCCAGCACGCGCGGGCGTACCCCTTGGGCGATGCCGACTGCCTTGGCGATCATCTGACCGCTGCCGCCGCCGTACAAACGGCGATGGGCCGCACCGCCCTCGACGAAGTCGACCCGCACCGGCCCTGGCGCGTCGGGCCCGAGCTGTTGCAGCTGCAAACCCTGCTCGCCGACCTGCAAGGCAAACTCAGCGTCAGCGATTTGCAGCGGCAGGCCGAGGCGTTCGGCCCACTGTTCGGCGTGCGGCTCGTAAGTCGCGCCGAGGGCCTCGACGTGGATGCGGCAGGCCGCAGGTTGCTCGATCATGGAAAACACGCTCAAAAAGTTAAGGATCGGCAAAAACGGCCGATAACCCAATCAATGCGCATTTTGCCAGAGCTGAGCGTCGACCGAAAAAAATGTCAGGCATTCTTCCCACATCGATTGGCTACATTTCGTCTCATGGCGATTTCAGCCGTCAAAACACTCAAGCACTGAGCGGCGTCAGTCACCTGTGGCAGGATTTCTTTGCCCAGGCGATGGCCGAACAGTCGAGTGATGTGGTGCCTGCCTGTGGCACTTTTCCCGACGTCGATCTCGACAGCCCGAATGAGCCGACCGTTGGCAGCGATTTGCACGCGCACATTGTCAGCCAGCGCCAGTGCGACGTGACCGAGACCCCGGTGCGTCCGCCGGAGCCTCTCTTCCTGCCGATTGCCGAATTCGAAATGGAGCTGGCCGACAAGCCGTTCCCACCGTTCCCGCCGGAAGAAATCACCGCGCAACAGAAACAGCAGGACTTCGACAGCGGCTGGGTTCGTCCAATCGTGCTCACCAACGGTCAGCCGGTGCCAGAGCCGGGCGCCGCGCCGCAAAAACGACCGCTGTACCTGCCAATTGCCGAGTTCGACCTCGACCTGCTCAACAACCCGTTCCCGCCGTTCTCGCCTGAGGACATGGCCGAACAACAGAAAGCCCTCGATTTCGATAACGGTTGGGCTCGCCCGATCGTCCTGCAAAACCTGCGCATCGCCGCGTAACCCTCAGCGACACACGCTCCAGCGCCCGATATCGACATGAAAGTGATTGCGATGGGCGGCGTTGTAATCCGGACTCAACACCACACTGAACGTCTCACAGGCGCCGTCGCGCACCTGGCGCAGAAACTGCGCTTCGCGGTTTTGCTTCGGCCAGTCCTTGAGCACGCTGATGCTGCGACCGTCAGCCAGACGAAACCCGGCGATGTCCAACGCATCGGCGCTGGCGTGTCGGCTGAGGGCGCCGCTCTCGCGGTTGTAAACATTGCGGCAGGCAAAACTGCCGAGATGATCGACCCGTGTCACGGCCTGGCCGTAAACCGCCTGCGCCGCCGGTTGCAGGGCGTGGCGCTCGAACATGGCGTACGCCACCGCCAACGGACAACTGGCGAGGAAGCTGCTGCTCAGCGCAACATCACCACCCTGCACACGCACCGCGCCAATCAACGGGCACTTGGCGCCGGGGCTATCGGCCTGAGATGAAACACGCAGCCCGGAACCGCTCAATGCTTGTTCGCATAATGCACGATCGCTGCGCAAGCGCATCAGTTTGTAGCCGGTCAGCCAGTTAGGCGTTGCCTTTACATCCAGCGGCGCCCACGGATTCCACTCCGGCGGCACGTCGAGCCAACCCCGCCAGACGCTCACTGCCGCGCCGCCAACAAGCAAAACCAACAACAAAAAAAACCCGCGCCCCGCAGTCATGCTCAGTCCTTGAATAATTGATTGGCCTGAGCGAATGGCATCGACCTCGACGTGAATTCAAAGGTGCCGGATTTCTGGATCTCATCAGCGGCACGAAAGAATTCGCCAAACGCCGCCAGCGCCAGCGCCGAACCGGTGCTGATGCGCCGCACACCCATTTCGCTCAGTTGCTGAACCGTCAGTTTCAAGCCGCCGGACATCAACACGTTCACCGGTTTCGGCGCGACCGCTCGCACCACCGCCAGCACTTCTTCAGCGTTACGCAGACCCGGCGCGTAAAGCACGTCGGCGCCCGCTTCGGCGAACGCCTGCAACCGGCCAATGGTGTCGTCGAGATCAGGTTTGCCGTGCAGATAGTTCTCTGCGCGGGCAGTCAGCATGAAGGGAAAGGACAACGTGCGCACGGCAGCGACGGCGGCTTCAATTCTTGCCACGGCGTGTTCGAAGCAATAGATCGGGCCGTCTTCACGACCGGTCGCGTCTTCGATGGATCCGCCCACGGCGCCGGCCTCGGCCGCGCGAATAAGGCTCTGCGCGCACTCGACAGGCCCGTCGGCGAAACCGTTTTCCAGATCCACCGCCACCGGCAAATCAGTGGCAGCGACAATCGACCGGACATTGGCCAGGGTTTCATCGAGGCTCAGGCCACCGTCGGGTTTGCCTTGGGAAAACGCATAACCGGCACTGGTAGTGGCCAAGGCCTGATAGCCGAGGCTGGCAAGCGTCTTCGCGGATCCGGCATCCCACGGGTTGGGAATGACAAACACTTCGCGCCGTTCGTGCAAGGCTTTGAAGGCTTCGGCTTTACGGGTTTGCGCGTCCATCGGCAGGCTCCTGACGTGAAAAAGTCCGCGTCAGAGCAGGCCAAGTTGCTCTGCGGCGGGTTCTCTGTATAGCTCAGGCAGGGCCGGCAAGCCAGGCAAACGCTGCATCAGTTGTGCATGAAAACGTTGCGCCAGTTTCGCCGCCAGCAGGTTATCGGCGGTGTGCAGGAAGATGTAGGGCGTGCGCCCTTCTTCGATCCACTCGGCGATTTTTGCTACCCAAGGCACAAGGAACGGATCGTTGGCCTCAAGCTGCGGGTGGCCGATGAAGCGCACCTGGGGACACTGCGTGAACGCCGCCGGACGCGTCGGCACCCGAGGCTTTTTCGATTGCGCGTGGATCACCGATGAGTCGGTCGACATGCAACTGAACAGCGCCCGGGGATCGAGACAAATACGCTCCACCCCGCGCTCCAGCAACAGGCGATTGAGCAGGCGCTCGCTTTCACCCTTGGCGAAGAATTGCTCGTGACGCACTTCCACCGCCAACGGCCGATCCAGTGCATCGATGAACGCGGTAAGCTCTGGCAAGCGTTGCGGCGTAAAGGTTTTCGAGAGCTGCAACCAGAGTGGCGACACGCGTTCGCCAAGTGGGCTGAGCAATTGAGTGAACGTTTCGGCGGCGGTCAACTGATCGCGCAAATCGCCGCCGTGACTGATGTCGCCGGGGAATTTGGCAGTGAAGCGAAAATGCGCGGGCATCGTCTCGGCCCAGCGCTGCACGGTGGCGGGCGCAGGACTGGCGTAGAAGGTGGTGTTGCCTTCGACGGCGTTGAACACTTGGCAATAGAGCCCGAGAAAATCAGAGGTCTTGGCGTCAGGCGGATAGAGGTCATCGCGCCAGGCGTTCTCACTCCACGACGGACAGCCGAGGTAGTAAGGCAGCACCGTCAAATGTACAGATCAAGGCCCTGCACATCCGCATCCCAGTCGACAAAACCGGCAGTGCTCAGGTAGCTGGCCAGGGCCATCGCTACGCTCTTGCTCATCGCGCGGTGATAAATCATGTCTTGCTGACGGGCAGGCAGGTTGCTCAGGCGTTGCGCGGAGGCTTTGGCAGCACGGGCGGCCAGTTGCTCTTCGGAGGGGAATTCCAGCTCGCCGTCGATATCGTCGACGGATTCTTCAAGCGCGACATTGCCTCTGCGAGGCTTGCGCTTGATGGGATAGGACTGAGAGGAAACGCCGTCTATACGCATAAATTCATGCTCGGTATCAATGATGGCAATTTAGCGGCACCTGACCGACTTAGCAAATCGCCTAGTGATAACTAGAACACATAACGCGCAAAAGGTTTAAAGCGAAAGGGCGGAAACTGACGATTGGTTTTTGCAGATTGGAAAAATCACAGCCTTCGGCAGCTCCTGCAAGGCAACGCATTCCATGTAGGCGCTACCGCAGGCTGTGATCTTTTGATTGATCAACGGGCCTTCGGAGTGGCGACTTTATCGCGCAGATAAACCGGCTGCGCATCGTCCGCCGGGATGCCCTCGCCACGTTCCCAGGCAAACCGCGCCAGGGTCAGCAGGTCTTCGGCATGAGGCAACATGCCCGCATCGGATCCGGTCAGACTGACCGCGATCCGCTCGCCATAGCCCCAACCGGTGCCGGCACCAAACCAGTCGCCGCTGGCATCGGCCGGCAGCGCCGCCGCTTCCGGTGGCAAAACGGCTTCGGCGCCGACGAGACGCATCTCCCCCGCCGTTTCGCGGTAGCAACCCCAATAGACTTCGTCCATCCGCGCATCAATGGCCGCCGCGACCTGACGCGCGCCGTGCTCGCGATATGCACGCTGCGCCAGCACAGCGAGGTTCGACACCGGCAACACCGGCCGATCCAGCGCAAACGCCAGTCCTTGCACCACACCGATGGCAATCCGCACTCCGGTAAAAGCGCCCGGGCCACGGCCGAACGCAATGGCATCCACCGCTTGCAGCGTGGTGCCGGCGTCGGCGAGCAGTTGCTGGATCATCGGCAGCAGCTTCTGCGCGTGCAGGCGCGGGATCACCTCGTAATGGCTCGTGACCTTGCCGTCATGCAGCAAGGCAACGGAGCAAGCTTCGGTCGCGGTGTCCAGGGCCAACAAGGTGCTCATCGATGTTTCCGTAAACAGGTAGGGGAAAAAGTGCGCCAGTATAAACAACTACGGCCCGCAAGCGGGCCGTGGATGATGCAGCGGATCAGGTTTTTCAGCTCAGCGCCGCAAGCACCTTGGCGGTGATCGAATCGACCGAACCGACGCCAGGAATGTGGCTGTACTTCGGCTTGCCTTGAGCGGCGGACAACTTCTGGTAGAAATCCACCAGCGGTTTGGTCTGCGAATGGTAGACCGACAGGCGATGACGCACGGTTTCTTCGGTGTCGTCCTTGCGCTGCACCAGTGCTTCACCGGTGATGTCGTCTTTGCCAGCCAGTTTCGGCGGGTTGTAAACGGTGTGGTAAACGCGACCGCTGGCCTCGTGAACGCGACGGCCGGCGATACGCTGAACGATCTCTTCGTCTTCAACGGCGATTTCAACCACGGCATCCAGTTCCACACCGGCAGTCACCAGCGCTTCGGCTTGTGGGATGGTGCGAGGGAAACCGTCGAACAGGAAGCCGTTGGCGCAGTCAGGTTGAGCGATGCGATCCTGAACCAGCGCGATGATCAGGTCATCCGACACCAGGCCGCCGGCATCCATGATGCCCTTGGCTTGAACGCCCAACGGGGTGCCAGCCTTGACGGCGGCACGCAGCATGTCGCCGGTGGAGATTTGCGGGATGTTGAATTTTTCGGTGATGAACTTAGCCTGAGTACCTTTACCGGCCCCGGGAGCTCCCAGCAGAATGACGCGCATTAGATGTGCTCCTCAATTTTTTTATAAAAAACAACAGATTCGCCTCTTGGGGCCAATCTTGAACAATCGGGTCGTGGCCGCCCAAACGGCCAAAGGCTGATCAAGATACACAGCAGGCTGCGCCCACACAAGCCGCCAAAAGTCGGAGAAACCGACGCCTGCCGCGACCTCACGACGCAGTGTCCCAAGTCGCAACCCCATCATTAACTGTCGCCTGACCGCACTTTATCGCCAAACACTCAAGGGCATCCGACGCTGGCGCCGGATGCCCTGCCCTCCCGTTGAAAACCTTAGCCGGTATTTCGCAAACCGGCGGCAATCCCCGCCACAGACACCAGCAACGCCTGTTCCACCGGGCTGCCCTGGGCCACATCCTGCCGGCGGGAACGGGCCAGCAACTCGGCCTGCAACAGATGCAGCGGGTCGAGGTAGGTGTTGCGCAGACGGATGAACTCGAGGGTGTCGGGACTGTGCGCCAGTAGCTGAGATTGCCCCGTCAGCCCGAGGACAACGGAGCATGCCTGCGACAATAGGTCGCGTAAGTGCACACCCAAAGGTAATAAGTCCGACTCAACCAATCGCTCGTCGTAGGACTGGGCGATCTCGGCGTCCGCCTTGGCGAGCACCATTTCCAGCATGTCGATGCGGGTACGGAAGAACGGCCACCGCTCGCGCATCTGCCCGAGCAATTCACCTTCGCCGCGCTCCAGCGCTTTGCTCAACGCCGATTCCCAGCCGAGCCACGCCGGGAGCATCAGCCGCGTTTGCGTCCAGCCGAAAATCCACGGGATAGCCCGCAGGCTTTCGATGCCCCCCGCGCGGCGCTTGGCCGGGCGGCTGCCCAAGGGCAAGCGACCGAGTTCCTGTTCGGGAGTGGACTGGCGGAAGTACTCGACGAACTGCGGATTTTCCCGCACCACAGCGCGATAAGCACTGACGCCATCTGCCGCCAACTCGTCCATCAGGTGGCGCCATTCCGGCGTCGGCGGTGGGGGCGGCAACAGCGTCGCTTCGAGCACGGCGGCGAGATACAAGTTGAGGTTTTGTTCGGCGATGTCCGGCAGGCCGAATTTGAATCTAATCATTTCTCCCTGCTCGGTGGTGCGGAATCGCCCCGCCACTGATCCCGGCGGCTGCGACAGAATCGCCGCGTGCGCCGGGCCGCCTCCACGGCCCACGGTGCCTCCGCGACCATGGAACAACAGCAGTTCGACTTGTTGCTCGCGGCAGATTTCCACCAATCGTTCCTGGGCGCGATATTGCGCCCAGGCGGCCGCCGTGGTGCCGGCGTCCTTGGCGGAATCGGAATAACCGATCATGACTTCCTGCGGCCCCTGCAACCGTGCGCGATAGCCCGGCAACAGCAACAGGCGTTCCATGACGGGCCCCGCGTTGTCGAGGTCGGCAAGGGTTTCGAACAAGGGCACAACACGCATCGGCCGCAGCACGCCGGCTTCTTTTAACAGCAACTGCACGGCGAGCACGTCAGACGCGGCGCCGGCCATCGAGATCACGTAGGAACCCAGCGAAGCCCCCGGCGCGGCGGCGACTTCCTTGCACGTCGCCAGCACTTCGGCGGTGTCGGCCGACGGTTTGAAGTGCGCAGGCAATAATGGCCGGCGGTTGCTCAGCTCTTGCGTCAGGAAGGTGATGCGCTGTTCCTCGTCCCAGTCTTCGTAGCGACCGAGGCCGAGGTAATCGGTAATTTCGGTCATCGCCGAACTGTGCCGCGCCGAATCCTGACGAACGTCGAGGCGCACCAGGAACAGGCCGAACGTCACCGCTCGACGCAGGCAATCGAGCAACGGGCCGTCGGCAATCACGCCCATGCCACACTCGTGCAGCGATTCGTAGCACAGCTCAAGTGGATCGAGCAGGTCGCGGTTGTTATGCAGCACGTCGGCGGGCGCCGGGGTGCTGGCCGCCAGTGAGGCATGCGCCCAATTGCGCGTCGCACGCAGGCGTTCGCGCAGTTGCTTAAGCACCGCGCGGTACGGTTCTGCGCTGTCGCCAGCCTTCGCCTTGAGCGCTTCGCTGGCCTGCTGCATCGACAGCTCGGCGGCCAAGTGATCGACATCGCGCAGGTACAGGTCCGCCGCCATCCAGCGCGCCAGCAGCAACACTTCGCGGGTTACCGCTGCGGTGACGTTGGGGTTGCCGTCGCGGTCGCCGCCCATCCATGAGGCGAAGCGGATTGGCGCGGCTTCCAGCGGCAGACGCAGACCGGTCGCAGCGTGCAGCGCCTTGTCGACCTTGCGCATGTGGTGGGGAATCGCTTGCCACAGCGAATGCTCGATCACCGCGAAACCCCACTTGGCTTCGTCCACCGGCGTCGGCCGCGTGCGACGGATCTCCTCGGTGTGCCAGGCTTCGGCGATCAAGCGTTGCAGGGTGTTGTGGATTTCTTCGCGCTCGGCGCTGGTCAGGTCGCGATGATCCTGCGCGGCCAATTGCGCGGCGATGGCGTCGTACTTCTGGATCAGCGTGCGCCGCGCCACTTCGGTCGGGTGCGCGGTCAGCACCAGTTCGATTTCCAGCCGCCCGAGTTGCCGGCCGAGGGATTCGGCGCTGTGGCCTTCGCTGCGCAATCGGGCGAGCAGTTCGGGCAACACGCGCGATTCGAACGGTGCCGGCTGCGACTCCTCGCGACGGTGAATCAACTGATATTGCTCGGCGATGTTGGCGAGGTTGAGGAAATGGTTGAACGCGCGCGCCACCGGGAGCAGTTCGTCCTCGCTCAATTGATTGAGGCTGGCGCTCAGTTCGGCGTCCATCGAGCCCACGCGATCAGCCTTGGCGCCCTTGCGAATCTGCTCGATCTTGTCGAGAAAGTCCTCGCCGTACTGGTCACGAATGGTGTTGCCCAACAGCTCACCCAGCAGGTGAACGTCCTCGCGCAAGCGTGCATCGATATCGGTCATCAGCAGTTCTCCAGCGGTAATCCGGACGGCATAAAAATGAAACGCTTGGCTAGAGAGTGCCGCTCTGGGGCGCGTCTTACAAGCAGACGACGAAGGGTCTTTAAACCTTGGGCGTTAAAGCTAGTCTCAACAGTAAGCCGCATAACGGCTTGCCACCGGCCAGGGCCGGACATTCACCCAGCCTGCCACGAGCAGACGCGACATGAGGTCATTATGAAAATTCGTGAACTCGCCCAGCATTGGGAAGAAAACGCCAAGGGTCGCCTGACCGACACCGGCTACACGATTCATCTGGACATGGAATCCGCCGCACGCCTGGCGGCGATTGCCGAGATGTACCCGAAACGGCACCCCGAAGAACTCCTCGGCGAGTTGATCGGCGCCGCGCTGGAAGAATTCGAAGCGAGCCTGCCGTATGTAAAAGGCTCGACCGTGGTCGCGACCGACGAGGAAGGTGATCCGCTGTATGAAGACGTGGGGCCGACGCCGCGTTTTCTGGCGCTGTCGCGGCGGCATTTGCATGACCTGGCCAGCACCGACGACAAGGCAAAACATTAACCCTACCTGGAATGAATTGTGGGAGCGGGCTTGCTCGCGAAGGCGGTTTGTCAGCCACTTTTGAGCGAGCTGACAGACCGCTTTCGCGAGCAAACCCGCTCCCACAGGAATCGCCCAAACATGAAGTTTTTGCGTCGCCGAGTGCCCGCGCGTACCGCTTCAACCCGTCAAAGTTCCCGCTTTAGAGCCTTGTCCGTTCGGTCGAAGTTTTTCCGGGCGATAGGCCATCTTTTCTGAACTTTTGAAAAAAGCCGCCGGTCGGAACCAGTAACCACGCCTGGAACGAGCGTTTCAATAACGCCCTACACATGACGGTTGCGACTCCTCGACCAGGATGGATTTAGTTGTTTTCAGGAGATGCCTAATGGAGTTGAAGACCATGAAAACCCAAACCTCGTTTTCCCACTTGCGCGGTCTGAAACTGGCCGCACTGGCCATCGGCACCAGCTTCGTGCTGGCCGGTTGCGCCGGCAATCCGCCGACCGAGCAATATGCCGTGACCCAATCGGCGGTGAACAGCGCGGTCAGCGCCGGCGGTACTGAATTCGCTGCTGTGGAAATGAAGCAGGCGCAAGACAAACTCAAGCAAGCTGAAATCGCCATGCACGACAAAAAGTATGACGAAGCGCGCACCCTCGCCGAACAGGCCGAATGGGACGCTCGCGTCGCCGAACGCAAGGCTCAGGCGATGAAGGCCGAACAGGCTGTGAAGGATTCCCAGAAAGGTGTTCAGGAACTGCGTCAGGAAAGTCAGCGCACCGTGCAATAAGCGCGCATCCCGACCGCAAGACTGAAACTCTTATCGATAGAAAGGACGAACGATTATGCGTAAGCAACTGATGATCCCCGCTCTTCTGGCCGCAAGTGTTGCCCTGGCTGCCTGCTCCACGCCGCCGAACGCGAATCTGGAACAGGCGCGTACCAACTACGCCGGCCTGCAAGCCAACCCGCAGGCGAGCAAAGTCGCGGCACTGGAAACCAAAGACGCCAGTGATTACCTGGACAAGGCCGACAAGGCCTACATGGACAAGCAAGACGCGTCCAAGGTCGATCAACTGGCCTACCTGACCAATCAGCGCGTGGAAGTGGCCAAGCAGACCATCGCCCTGCGCACCGCAGAAAACAATCTGAAGAACGCCTCGGCGCAACGCGCTCAGGCTCGTCTCGATGCACGCGACCAGCAGATCAAACAATTGCAGGACAGCCTCAACGCCAAGCAGACCGATCGCGGCACGCTGGTGACCTTTGGTGACGTGCTGTTTGCCACCAACAAGGCTGATCTGAAATCCAGCGGTCTGGTGAACATCAACAAACTGGCGCAATTTCTTCAGGAAAACCCGGATCGCAAAGTGATTGTCGAGGGTTATACCGACAGCACCGGCACCGCGAGCTACAACCAGTCGCTGTCCGAGCGCCGTGCGACCTCGGTGCAGATGGCCCTGATCAAAATGGGTGTCGACCCGGCGCGCGTGGTCGCTCAGGGTTATGGCAAGGAATACCCGGTCGCGGATAACGGCAGCGTCTCGGGCCGTGCGATGAACCGTCGGGTGGAAGTGACCATTTCCAACGACAACCAGCCCGTGGCGCCACGTTCGGCGATGAGCTCGAACTAAGCGTTACGCGGTAAAAACGAAAGCCCCGCCTGATCCAGTCAGGCGGGGCTTTTTTTCATGCGCGAACACAATCCCCTAGAGGTATTTATGGCTGCAATTGCTGCGGGGTTTCTTCGCCCATGCAGCGCACGGCCTTTTTCTGGCCGTTGATCAGCACGCCCGTGAGGCCTTTCTGCTCCGTATCAAACAGCACCAGCACGCCATCGATGCACTGCGCCACCTGCGCCGCCGGCTCCAGCGAGACTTTGTAATCCTCGCCCGGAACAGTCTTGAGCATGCTGAATTCGTTGAGCAGCAACGCATCCTCGGGTTTGGCGAAATGCAGGTAGCCGTACCACCACAGGGCACCGACGGTGCCGAGGATGCTGCAGATGCCGGTGATGACCAGCGGAATGGCGTTGCGTTCTTCACTCATTGCGGACTCTCTGATGGGTCGTCTTCGGAATTCGGGGGTGGCGGGTAATTGGGAATTTCGCCGAGGCGGCGCAGGCCGTTGAAATGCTCGGGATCTTCAAGGTAACGCAACATCACTTGGCGCCAGACCGGGTCGCCAAACGTCTGCACATGACCGCCACGGGTCAGTTGCAGCACACGCGGTGGCGGCGCAGCTTGATACAACCGGATACCGTTGGCCATCGGTACGAGCGGATCGTCGATGCTGTGGAAGATCAGCTTCGGCACGCCGTTGAGTTGCGCCATCGAATTGATTGCGCTGTCGCCGTCCGGCACCAACCATGACAGCGGCACTTGCAACGGCCAGGTCAGCCAGCCCGTACCGAGGGCGTATTGGCCGACGCTGCGATAACTGGCCGGAACACCGTCGAGCACCAACGCCTTGAGCTGCTTTTGCCGTTCTGGATGCTGCGTCAACCAGTGCACGGCCATCGAACCGCCAAGGCTTTGACCGAGCAGAATCAGCGGCTTGCCTTTCACCTCAGGAGCCTTGTCCAGCCAGGCGAACGCCGCATCGATGTCCTGATAGATCGCCGGCAGGCTCGGCTTGCCCTCGGACAAACCGTAACCGCGATAATCCACCAGCAACACTTGATAACCCTGCTTCGGCAACCACCAGCTACCGCCCAGATGCATTGGTAAATTGCCGCCGTTGCCGTGCAAATGCAGCACCGTGCCTTTGACTTCGACGCCGGGCTTGGCCGGCAGCCACCAGGCGTTGAGCTTCAGGCCGTCGGCGGTCACCAGCGTGACTTCGCGATACTCGAGTTTGGCTTTTGCCGGTGTGAACAGCTGACCGGGTTCGGGGTAGAACAGCAATGAGCTGCAACCCCCAAGGGTCAGGAGCAGGCAGAAAATGCCGAGGATTCTCATCCGGTGAACCTCGCGAAAAAATTGGTTAGTCCGATCCAGAGCACAACGACTCTCCCTGTGGGAGCGGGCTTGCCCGCGATGGCGGCGGATCAGCCAACCTATATGTTGACTGTCAGACTGCAATCGCTGGCAAGCCAGCTCCCACAGGGTTTGCGTCTGGCCTAGAGGATATTGGAATAATCCGCTTCGATCCGGTCCAGGCTCAGATGGTTGAGGAAGTTGGAGAAGCACATCCACGCTGACAGCGCATTCATGTCACGGAACTGTTCCGGCAAATACTTCGGCGCCACCACCAGCCCCTCATCCACCAACTGCCGAAGGGTACGCATGTCTTCCAACGTGGTCTTGCCGCAAAACAGCAACGGAATTTGTTCCAACTTGCCCTTACGCACGGCCAACTGAATGTAGTTGTAAACCATGATGAAGCCCTTGAGGTAGGACAAGTCTTTGGTGAATGGCAGACCGGTCGGCGTCGAGCCACGGAAAACCCGACTGGCGTTGCCATAGCTTTCCGCCATTTCGAAACCCTGCTCGCGGAAGAATTCGAAAATCTGCAAAAAGTCCGCGCCCTCTTCGACCATGTGGATCGCGCGGGTGCGGTTGGTCAATTTGCGCAAGCGGCTTGGATACGAGGCGAAGGTGATGATTTCCATCAGGATCGCCAGGCCTTCTTGAGTGACGGTGGACGATGGCGGGCCTTTGGACAGGAAGGTGCAGATCGGCTGGTTCAAGCCGTTGAGCGTGGTGCCGACATGCACCAGGCCTTCATGCACTTCCAGCGCGCGCACATCGCGGTCGTTGAACATCGCGTCGGTGCGGATCTTGATGTAGTCGGCGCCTGCCGCCGCGTCGGCGACGATACCGTCGGACTCGAACACGCGGATGGTTTCTTCGGCCTCCCCGAATACTCTGTTCAGACGGGTTTGCAGCAGGTGCACGGCGTCCTTGGCGGTGAGGGTTTTCGCCTCGTCTTTAAGGTCGCCACGGCCATCGATGTTGTTCAGATAGTCCGACATCATCATGCCGAGGTCGGCGAGCGTCGGGTCGCCGGCGTGGAATGCATCGGACGCAGCGCCGTACAGTTCCTGCGAGATCAGGCCGAAATCCTCGGTGCCGCGCGCTTCGAGCATGCGCACCACCATGCGGTATTCCTTGCACATGCGCCGCATGATTTGCCCGACCGGGTTGAACTGGCCGAGCTGGCGGGTAATGTCACGTTCGATGTTCTGGAATTCCAGCTTCACCTTGCTCGAATCGAAGGTCAGCGGCCGGTTGAGGTAGTAATCGCGATCCACCGCCGGCATTTCCTTGCCCTTGGCCTTGAGAAAGCCCTTGCGCACGTTCTCGTCCCATTTGACGGCATCGAGGACGCGGATAGGCGTCTGCGCCAGCACTATGCGATCGGACAAAACGCGTATCGTCTGCTGGTAATCGTCCACCCGAAACTCCTGTAAAAAACCTGTCGTGCTGAATTATTGGGCCTTGGCCTGACGCTGATAGCGCACGGCTTCGACGAACACGTCGGAATTGGCCGGATCATCGAGGTAAGCAAAGACCTTGTCGAGGCCGCTATCGACATGCACACCCTCGCCGTCGTCGGTCTGGAAGGGCTGACCGTCGAGGCTTTTATCTTTGATCGCTTGATTGATCTGTTCGAGATCGAGGTTGTAGATCACCAGTTCGCGCTTATCGGTGATCTCGAAACCGGCAATGATGAACTGCCCGCCGAACCGCGCCGGCACTTTCGCCGACAAGTACCAGCGATCGCCGTGGCGCGACACCGTGAACGGGTAGGCTTCACGTTCGCGAGGCTTGGCCTTCAAGTAAGTGACAGCCTGATAGCGGTCGTTGCTGACGCGGGTCAGTTCCAGATTCATGGGCTCGCCCCAGGCATTGGTGCTCGACCATTTGCCCAGCAGGCCTTTGGGCGCCGGGTCACTGGTGGCCAAAGGCTCCTTGAAAGTCACCAGGCAGCCACTGAGCAACAGGAACGACAGGGCGATTACGACGCCACGCCAGGCTTTCATTCAACACTCCCTATGAACATACCGTATCGCTTGATCGTTCCCCATGCTCCGCGTGGGGACGATCAAGTTAAAAGATCAGACCGATGCCAGGACCAGGTGCATGTACCGGTTCAGAATGCCGAGCATGTCTTCTTCGGCCAAAGGTTCGGCGTCGTTGATCAGGCCCTGATATTCCATCCGTCCGATAATCGCCGTCAACACCTTGGCATCCTGCAGCGGTTCGCGCGAGCCCAACACCTGGAACAATTGGCAACTGCCCTGCAGCAGAATTTGCTGATGGGAGCGCACCAGTTCGGCCAGACGCGGGTTGAGCAACGCTTCCTGACGGAACGCCTGTTCGGCCATCAGATACTCGCGGCGATTGATCAGTTGGCGATGCACGTAATCGGCCATCAGCCGCGCAATCTCGTCCGCCAGTTGCGAGCGCGACTCCGGGCTGCCGTCGGCGCTGACCACCATGTCGCGCAGCAGACCTTCGTTGTTGACCCACAGCTTGGCCATGTAAGCCGCGCTGCGCTCGACATGTTGCGCGAAGGTATCAGTGAGCAAGTCATCGATGTCCTTGAAGTAATACGTGGTCGCCGACAGCGGCACGCAAGCTTCGGCGGCCACCGCCCGATGGCGCACGGCCCGAACGCCGTCGCGCACGACAATGCGCATCGCCGCATCGAGAATGTCCTGACGACGCTGCTCGCTGCCCTGCCGGCTAGCCTTGCGGCCCTGGTACTGAACACTTTCAGCGACCGCAGTGGCGATACCCGCTGCACCCTCTTGAGCCATTGCACCAATCACGACAGGTATTCCTCTGAATTTGCAAAAGTAACTATTTGATACGTTTGTACCAGACAGGCAATAAAAAGCCGCCTGTCATAGGCGGCTTTTTGTTTGAAACATTTACGCTTGCGGCCGCATGTGCGGGAACAGGATCACGTCGCGGATCGACGGGGAGTTGGTCAGCAGCATCACCAGACGGTCGATGCCGATGCCCTCGCCCGCCGTTGGCGGCATGCCGTATTCGAGCGCGCGAACGAAGTCGGCGTCGTAGTGCATGGCTTCGTCATCGCCAGCGTCCTTGTCGGCCACCTGCGCCATGAAGCGCTCGGCCTGGTCTTCCGCGTCGTTCAACTCGGAGTAGGCGTTGGCGATTTCACGGCCGCCGATGAACAGTTCGAAACGGTCGGTGACGTTCGGGTTGTCGTCGTTGCGACGGGCCAGCGGCGACACTTCGAACGGGTACTGCGTGATGAAGTGCGGCTGCTCGAGTTTGTGCTCGACCAGTTCTTCGAAAATCATCACCTGCAATTTGCCCAGACCTTCGAAGCCCAGCACCTTGGCGCCGGCCTTCTTGGCGATGGCGCGCGCCTTGTCGATGTCGTTCAGGTCATCGGCGGTCAGCTCAGGGTTGTACTTGAGGATCGAATCGAACACCGACAGACGCACGAACGGCTCGCCGAAGTGGAACACCTTGTCGCCGTACGGCACGTCGGTAGACCCCAGCACCAGCTGCGCCAGTTCGCGGAACAGTTCTTCGGTCAAATCCATGTTGTCTTCGTAATCGGCGTACGCCTGATAGAACTCCAACATGGTGAATTCAGGGTTGTGACGGGTCGAGACACCTTCGTTACGGAAGTTACGGTTGATCTCGAACACTTTCTCGAAGCCGCCGACCACAAGGCGCTTGAGGTACAGCTCCGGCGCGATACGCAGGAACATTTCCATGTCCAGGGCGTTGTGGTGGGTTTCGAACGGCTTGGCTGCCGCGCCGCCAGGAATGGTCTGCAGCATCGGCGTTTCGACTTCAAGGAAGTCACGCGCCATCAGGAAGCTGCGAATGTGCGCAATCACTTGCGAACGCACGCGGAACGTCTGGCGTACTTCTTCGTTGACGATCAGGTCGACGTAGCGCTGGCGGTAGCGCTGTTCGGTATCGGTCAGGCCGTGGTGTTTGTCCGGCAGCGGGCGCAGCGATTTGGTCAGCAGGCGCACTTCGGTCATTTCAACGTACAGGTCGCCCTTGCCAGAACGGGCCAGGGTGCCGACGGCGGCAATGATGTCGCCCATGTCCCAGGTTTTCACCGCGGCCAGGGTTTCTTCGGACAGGGTTTTACGATTGACGTAGACCTGGATGCGACCGGTCATGTCCTGGATCACCATGAACGAGCCACGGTTGAGCATGATGCGACCGGCAACCTTGACCGGGATTGCAGCCTCTGCCAGCTCTTCCTTGGTCTTGTCCGCGTATTTCTTCTGCAATTCTTCGCAGTAGTTTTCACGGCGGAAGTCGTTCGGGAAGGCATTGCCCTTGGCGCGCTCGGCGGCAAGCTTTTCCTTGCGCAGGGCGATCAGGGAGTTTTCTTCCTGTTGCAGGGCTTGCGGGTCGAGTTGTTGGTCGCTCATGTCTTTAGATATTCCATCAGGTTCGTTGCCCCCGGGCTTTGGGCCCGGGGATCGCCAGCAGGCTGGCTCCTACAGGGATCGCGTTGAATCAGGCGGTCCTGTGTGCGTCTTTTACAGGCCTGATTTCAGGCTGGCTTCCAGGTATTCGTCGATGTCGCCGTCGAGCACCTTGTCGCAATCGCTGCGTTCAATGTTGGTACGCAAATCCTTGATCCGCGACGCGTCGAGCACATAAGAACGGATCTGATGACCCCAGCCGATGTCGGACTTGGTGTCTTCCAGCGCCTGGGAAGCGGCGTTGCGCTTCTGCATCTCCTGCTCGTACAACTTGGCCCGCAGCATTTTCATCGCGGTGTCTTTGTTGGCGTGCTGGGAGCGTTCGTTCTGGCAACTGACCACGGTGTTGGTCGGTACGTGGGTGATACGTACGGCCGAGTCAGTGGTGTTTACGTGCTGACCACCGGCACCGGAGGAACGATAGGTGTCGATCCGCAGGTCTGCCGGGTTGATTTCGATTTCGACCTTGTCATCGATCTCTGGCGAGACGAATACGGCAGAGAACGAGGTGTGGCGACGGTTGCCGGAGTCGAACGGGCTCTTGCGCACCAGACGGTGGACGCCGATCTCGGTTCGCAGCCAGCCAAAGGCGTATTCGCCCTTGATGTGCACGGTCGCGCCTTTGATCCCGGCGACTTCACCGGCGGACAGTTCCATGATGGTCGCTTCGAAACCGCGTTTGTCGGCCCAGCGCAGGTACATGCGCAGCAGGATGTTGGCCCAGTCCTGCGCTTCGGTACCGCCGGAACCGGCCTGGATGTCCAGGTAGGCGTTGTTCGGGTCCATTTCATGGCTGAACATGCGGCGGAATTCCAGCTTGGCCAGATTCGCCTCTAGACGGGCCAGCTCGGCGACGACATCGCCCACTGCGCCTTCGTCGTTTTCTTCGACGGCCATGTCCAGCAGGTCGCGGCAATCGGCCAGACCGGCGTTCAGCTCGTCCAGCGTGTCGACGATCTGCGCCAGCGCAGAGCGCTCGCGGCCCAACTCTTGGGCGTATTCAGGTTTGTTCCAGACGCTCGGATCTTCAAGCTCGCGATTGACTTCAGTCAGACGCTCATGCTTTTGATCGTAGTCAAAGATACCCCCGAATAGTTTCGGAGCGCTCGGACAGGTCCTTGATGGTGTTCAGGATCGGGTTGATTTCCATGACGGGCAGCACTCGTTGGCGAACTTTTGAAAGCCGGCGAGTATAACCCAATCAAACTGTCACGGCAGCCCGTCTGGCGGGTGTTGGAGGCAATTCAAACGGTAGGAGCTGCCGCCGGCTGCGATCTTTTGATCTTTAAAAAACAAAATCAAAAGATCGCAGCCTGCGGCCGCTCCTACGGGATTGGCGGTTATTCGATACCGACCTGGTTGCGGCCATTGTTTTTCGCGAGATAGAGCCCGCGATCCGCCGCCGAGATCAGTTGCCGGCAATCGCCACCCTGCTGCGGAATCGTCGTCGCCAGCCCGATGCTGATGGTCAGCACCGAACCTTCGTTCGGCGTGTTGTGGGCAATGCTTAGCCCTTCAACCGTCAGGCGCAGCTTCTCCGCCACCAACCGCGCACCGCCCGGCGAAGTGTTCGGCAGTACCAGCGCGAATTCTTCACCACCGTAACGGGCCGGCAGATCGGAAGGTCGGGCGCTGGCATCACGGATCGCCGTGGCGACCTTGCGCAGCGCCTCGTCGCCTTCGACGTGGCCGAAGGAATCGTTGTAGGACTTGAAGTAATCGACGTCGATCATCAACAGCGACAACTGACTCTGATCACGCAGGGAACGGCGCCATTCCAGTTCCAGGTATTCATCGAAATGGCGGCGGTTGGACAACCCGGTCAGGCCGTCCGAATTCATCAAACGTTGCAGCACCAGGTTGGCGTCGAGCAATTGCTGCTGGCTGACCCGCAACGCGCGGTACGCCGCGTCTCGTTGCAGCAAGGTCATGTAGGAGCGCGAGTGGTAGCGGATGCGGGCCACCAGTTCGATGGTGTCCGGCAGCTTGACCAGGTAATCGTTGGCCCCGGCCGCGAACGCCGCGCTCTTGATCAGCGGGTCTTCCTTGGTCGACAGGACAATGATCGGGGTGTCCTTGGTCGCCGGATGATTTCGGTATTCGCGCACCAAACTCAGGCCGTCGAGGCCGGGCATCACCAGATCCTGAAGAATGACGGTCGGCTTGATCCGCACTGCCTGGGCGATGGCCTGATGCGGGTCAGAGCAAAAATGGAAGTCGATGTTCTCTTCATTCGACAACCCGCGACGCACGGCTTCGCCGATCATCGCCTGATCGTCGACCAACAACACCATGGCGGCGTTTTCGTCGGTCTTGATGCCATCGAGCTGCAAGTCATTCATGGACGGTCACCTGATTACTGCAAAAGCCAGACTTGCTGAAAAGTGCATGCATCATGAAAAAATCTCCAGCAATCGTGGTGCTATCTTGAGCAAGGGACGGATTTCCACGGCTGCATCAATGGCCGCTGCGGCCTTGGGCATGCCGTAAACCGCGCTGCTTTGCTGATCCTGCGCGATGGTCAGGTAACCCTGTTGGCGCAAGAGCTTAAGCCCTTGGGCACCGTCGCGTCCCATCCCAGTCAATAAAACGCCTACTGCATCACCCTTCCAATGATTGGCGACGCTCTCGAAAAACACATCGATCGAGGGCCGATAGATCTCGTTGACCGGCTCGGCCGTATAAGAAAGCGTGCCGTTCTTGAGCAAACGAATGTGGTGATTGGTGCCCGCCAGCAACACCGTGCCGCTCTGCGGCGTTTCACCTTCGCGCGCCAGTCGCACGTCCAGGCCGCTGGCACTGGCGAGCCATTCGGCCATGCCGGCGGCGAACACCTGATCGACATGCTGCACCAGGACAATCGCCGCCGAAAAATTGCGCGGCAGGCCTTTGAGCAACATTTCCAGCGCCGCCGGCCCGCCCGCCGAAGAGCCGATGGCGACAAGCCGCTGAGGCGAAGCCGAGCCGCGCGGCGAACTGGGCGCGACCTGCGAGCGCCCGGGTTTATCACCGATCAGCCAGCCGATGTTGAGGATCTTGCGCAGCAACGGCGCCGCCGCTTCCTGGGGATTGCCGGCGCCGAGGGCCGGCGTGTCGACCACGTCCAGCGCGCCGTAGCCCATGGCTTCGAACACCCGGTGCACGTTCTGCTGGCGATCCACGGTGACAATGACAATCGCGCACGGGCTCTCGGCCATGATCCGCCGCGTGGCTTCGACGCCGTCCATCACCGGCATGATCAGATCCATCAGGATCAGATCCGGCGTATTGGCAGCGCACAACTGCACCGCTTCCAGACCGTTGTACGCCACCCAGACCACTTGGTGCGCCGGCTCGAACGCCAGCGACCGGCGCAGTGCTTCTACCGCCAGCGGCATATCGTTGACGATTGCGATCTTCATGCCCGCGCTCCTCCGATGAGCTCCACCACCGCATCGAGCAGGGCGTCGTCATGAAAACTGGCCTTGGCTAGATAATAGTCGGCGCCGGCGTCCAGTCCACGGCGGCGATCCTCCTCACGATCCTTGTAGGACACGACCATCACCGGCAGCGATTGCAGACGGTTGTCCCGACGCAGCAGCGACACCAGTTCGATGCCGTCCATGCGCGGCATGTCGATGTCAGTGATGAGCAGGTCGAAGTCTTCTGAGCGCAGGGCATTCCAGCCGTCCATACCGTCCACTGCCACCGCCACGTCGTAGCCGCGATTGAGCAGCAGCTTGCGTTGCAACTCGCGCACGGTCAGGGAATCGTCGACCACCAGCACTCGCTTGCGCGCCGCTTCCGCCGCTTGCTGGCCGTGGCGGGCGATGCGCTCCAGGCGTCCGGTGTTGAGCAATTTGTCCACGGATCGCAGCATGTCTTCGACGTCGATGATCAGTACCACTCGGCCATCGTCGAGCAAGGCACCGGCGGAAATGTCCTGCACTTTGCCCAGACGCTCATCCAGCGGCAACACCACCAGGGTGCGCTCGCCGATAAAGCGTTCGACCGCCACGCCGTAAATCGCATCGCGCTCGCGGATTACCACGACTTTAAGCGTGTCGCCGCTGTTCTGGCTCGCCGGGCGCTGCAACAACTGGCTGGCGGCAACGAGTCCGACATGGCGGCCTTCGTGCCAGAAATGCTGACGTCCTTCAACCTGCACAATGTCGTCGGGTTCGAGGTCGCACATGCGTTCGATGTGCGCCAGCGGAAACGCGTAGGCCTCTTCGCCGACTTCGACCACCAGGCTGCGCACCACCGACAGGGTCAGTGGCACTTCCAGATGGAAACGGCTGCCCTCGCCCGCCACTTGCTCCAGCACCACGGCGCCGTGCAACTGACGCACCATATGCTGCACCGCGTCGAGGCCGACACCTCGGCCGGACACTTCGGTGACCGTGTCGCGCAGGCTGAAGCCCGGCAGGAACAGGAAGGTCAGCAGTTCGTCTTCGCTCAACTGCGCGGCGGTGTCGGCCGGGGACAACTGGCGCTCGACGATGCTGCGGCGAACTTTTTCCAGATCCACGCCATGGCCGTCGTCACTCAGTTCCAGCACCAGCAAACCCGCCTGATGAGCGACGCGCAGGCGAATCAGACCTTCTTCCGGTTTGCCGGCCAGCAGCCGCTGCTGCGGCGATTCGATGCCGTGATCGACGGCGTTGCGCAACAAGTGCGTGAGCGGCGCTTCGAGTTTTTCCAGGACGTCGCGATCAACCTGGGTTTTCTCGCCTTCGATCTCCAGCCGCACCTGTTTGCCGAGGCTGCGGCCGAGGTCGCGCACCATGCGCACCTGACCGCTCAGGACATCGGCAAACGGGCGCATGCGACAGGCCAGCGCGGTGTCGTAAAGCACTTGGGCGCGCTGGCTCGCCTGCCAGGCGAATTCATCCAGCTCGGCGTTTTTTTCCGCCAGCAGTTGTTGGGCCTCGGCGAGCAAACGACGAGCATCGCCGAGCGCTTCATGGGCTTCGAGGCCGAGAGCGTGATCCTTGAGATGCACATTCAGGCTTTCGAGGGCGCGCAAGCTGTTGCTCTGCATGCGCTTGAGCCGCTGCATCGTCGCCAGATGCGGTTTGAGGCGCTGGGTTTCGACGAGGGATTTGCTCGACAGGTCGAGAAGGCTGTTCAGGCGTTCGGCGGTAACCCGCAGTACACGCTCGCCCCCCTCAGTGGCGCGCCTGGTCTTGCGTGGCGCGTCTTGCAACTCGGCAACCGGGGCCGGGATTTCGGCTGCCGCTGCCGGCGCGACCGGGGCTTGCGGCACCCGTTCGACCATCGGCACTGGCGCGGGCGTGATCGGCGCCAGTGCCGGATCCAGCAGGCGCCCCATCAACGCTACGTAGCCTTCAATCTCGGGCGGCTGCGGACTGTTTGCAGGCGTCGCGATGCGCATCAGCAAATCGGTGCCCTGCAGCAAGGCATCGATGTGCTCCGGGCGCAGCAACAACCGCCCTTCCTGCGCGCTGACCAGACAATCTTCCATCACGTGGGCAACGCTGACGCCGCTGTCGATGCCAACGATCCGCGCCGCCCCTTTGAGCGAGTGCGCCGCGCGCATGCATGACTCCAGATGATCGGCCTGGGTCGGATTGCGCTCAAGCGCCAGCAGCCCGGCGCTGAGCACTTGGGTCTGGGCTTCGGCTTCGAGGCTGAACAGCTCGAGCAACGAGGCATCGCGCATTTGCTCGGGGGTCATGTCAGGCTCCGGGTCACGGCGGACATCAACTGTTCTTCATCCAGCCAGCGCAGGCTGCGACCTTTGAATTGCAAGACGCCACGGGTGTATTTGGCGCTGGATTGCGCCCCCGAGCGCGACGCGGCTTCGAGCACGCGCTCGTCGATGGCGTGGATGCCATCGACTTCATCCACCGGCACCACCACGGGCCCGCCATGAGCAGCAATGATCAACATGCGCGGCATGACGCGCCCATTACTGGCTGGGACGTGGCCGACATCCAGATCGAGCAATTCCACCAGTGACAGACACGCCACCAGCGCGCCGCGCACATTCGCAACGCCTTGCAGGGCGCGGGAACGCTGGTGCGGCAGCGAATGAATCGTCTGCATCGGCGCCACTTCCACCAGACTGCGCGTGGCCAGAGCGAGCCATTCTTCGCCGAGACGGAACATCAGCAATGAACGGGTTTTCAGGTCGGTTTCGACGTGTGTCGCCACCGAATCTCGCCCGTCCTGCTGCAAGGCGTAGCGATCCAGCAGACGCGTCGCGGCGGAGGAATACACCGAACAATTGCGGCAATGAATGTGTTCGTCGAGCAGCGGGCAGGATCTGTCGCCGCGAATACCGATGCGGTTCCAGCAATCGTCGATGGCCCGGGCGTCGACATGGGTGACGTTAAAAGTGTCGGACGAAGTCATCGTTTACGCTCGCTGTCGGCGGTGCGCGCGCTGCGGGCGGCACGTTCCTGCAATCGTCGGGCGCCCGCCGTATCGCCCTGGGATTGCAGCAAGGCGGCCAGGTGCATCAGCGCTTCGGGATGTTGTGGTTCGAGGTACAAGGCCTTGCGGTAGTAGTTCTGCGCTTCGAGCGCCAGCCCGGCGACATCGCTGAGCAGACCGAGCCAGTAAAACACCTGAGCCACCGGTTCGTGGCTGCGCAAGTAGCTTTCGCATGCCGCGCGGGCCTCGGCGCTTTTGCCTTCGTTGGCCAGGGCGGCGATCTGGGCCAGCATCGTCGTGGCGTCGGTGTTCGGTTTTCGATTGCTGACGGGCGACGGCACCGAAGCGGCAAACGGACGGATGCGCACGGGCGGCACGGGCACACCGCGCACCGGCAGTGGTTTCGGCGTCGGCACCAGCAGCACGGGTGGCGGCAGTTCCGGCGTTGGCTCGCTGTGACGACTGAAGGCGAACGACTGCGCAATGCCGATCGAACGCATGCCCAGCCGCCCGAGCAGACTGCCCTCGGCCGGCCCGATAAACAGCACGCCATCGACGTGGGTCAAACGCTTGAGCACCTCGAACACCTGGCGTTGGGTCGCTTGATCGAAGTAGATCAGCAGGTTGCGACAGAACACAAAATCGAACGGCGGCTGGTTGGCCAACAGCGTCGGGTCGAGGACGTTGCCCACTTGCAAACGCACCTGCTCACGGACGTTGTCATCCAGTCGATAGCCGTCCTGCTCCGCTGTGAAATATCGCTCGCGATAGGTGAGATCTTCACCGCGAAACGAGTTATTGCCGTAACGCCCGCGCCGGGCCTTGTCCACCGATAGCGGACTGACGTCCATGCCATCGACCTTGAACTGATGCGGTTCGAGCCCGGCGTCGAACAACGCCATGGCGATCGAATAGGGTTCTTCGCCGGTCGAGCATGGCAGGCTGAGAATCCGCAACGCGCGCAAGTTATTCAGTTCAGCCAGACGCGTGCGCGCCAGCCTGCCGAGGGTTTCGAACGATTCCGGGTAACGGAAAAACCACGTCTCCGGGACAATCACCGCTTCGATCAGCGCTTGCTGTTCGTCCCGTGAAGCTTGCAGGCGCTGCCAGTAGTCCTCGGCATCAGCGGCATCGGCGCTGGTCATGCGTTGGCGCACAGCGCGCTCAATGATTGCGGGGCCGACCGAGGCGACATCGAGGCCGATGCTCTCCTTGAGGAAATCGAAAAACCGTTGATCGCCGCTCATGCCAGCGCCTCCAGCCGCGCCGGATCCAGCGGCGGCGTCGGATACAGCAAGGCGCGCACGGATTCATTCAGCAAATCGCCAACCCGTACCCACTGCACCAGGCCCTGCGCATCTTCGCGCACCGGCCCCAGATAGGGCGCCTGCGGATTGTCGAGGCCGTAGGGCTGAAAGTCCGTCGGATGACAGCGCAGGGTGTCGGTGGCTTGTTCGAGGATCAGGCCGAGCCATTGCATCGGCTGATTGTCGTCAGGACGGTAATGCACCAGCACCAGGCGCGTGCTGGTGCGTGCTTGCGCAGGCTTGCCGAACGTCAGCCTGCTCAGGTCGATCACCGGCACCACGCTGCCCCGATAAGCAAAGACGCCCGCCACCCATTCCGGCGCCTGGGCAATCGGCTTCAACGGCAAGCGCGGCAACACTTCTGCCACCTCCGTGGCGCGCAGGGCATAGCGCTCGTTGCCGATGCAAAACAGCAGGAACAACGCCTGCTTCGCCACCGGCGCGGCGTTGCGTTTGGCCGCCAGTTCGTTCATCAGACTTTGAATCGCGAAACGCCGCTGCGCAGCCCGACGGCTACCTGGCTCAGTTCATCGATGGCGAAACTGGCCTGACGCAACGACTCGACCGTCTGGCTGCTGGCGTCGCCCAACTGCACCAGCGCGTGGTTGATCTGCTCGGCGCCGGTGGCCTGGGCCTGCATGCCTTCGTTGACCATCAACACGCGCGGCGCCAGGGCCTGCACCTGATGAATGATCTGCGACAACTGCTCGCCGACTTGCTGCACCTCGGACATGCCGCGTCGCACTTCTTCGGAAAACTTGTCCATGCCCATCACTCCAGCGGACACCGCCGACTGAATCTCACGCACCATTTGCTCGATGTCATAAGTGGCGACGGCGGTCTGATCGGCCAGACGCCGCACTTCGGTAGCAACCACGGCAAACCCGCGACCATATTCGCCGGCCTTTTCGGCTTCGATGGCGGCGTTCAGGGACAGCAGGTTGGTTTGATCGGCGACCTTGACGATGGTTACGACCACCTGGTTGATGTTGCCGGCTTTCTCGTTGAGGATCGCCAGTTTGGCGTTGACCAGATCGGCCGCGCCCATCACCGAGTGCATGGTGTCTTCCATGCGCGCCAGACCTTGCTGACCGGAACCGGCGGCGACCGAAGCCTGATCGGCAGCGGTGGACACTTCGGTCATGGTGCGTACCAGATCACGGGAGGTCGCGGCGATCTCGCGAGACGTCGCGCCGATTTCCGTGGTGGTCGCGGCGGTTTCGGTGGCCGTGGCTTGCTGCTGCTTGGACGTGGCGGCGATCTCGGTCACCGAGGTGGTCACTTGCACCGACGAACGCTGGGCCTGGGACACCAGCGACGTCAGCTCGGTCATCATGTCGTTGAAGCCGGTTTCCACCGCGCCGAATTCGTCTTTTCGGTCAAGGTTCAAGCGGCTGCTCAGATCGCCCGTACGCATGATGTCGAGGATTTTCACGATGCGGTTCATCGGCGCCATAATCGCGCGCATCAACAGCAGACCGCACAGGCCGGCGGCGAGCACCGCAACCAGCAGCGACAGAAGCATGCTGACTTTGGCCGCCGACACGGAGTCATCAATGGCGACCATGGCGTTGTCGGCGACTGCCTTGTTCTGGCGGATGATGTCGTTGAGTTTCATACGACCGACGAGCCAGGCCGGTGTCATTTTCTCGTTAAACAACCGGATGGCTTGGTCAGCCTGGTTGCCTTGGAGCAGGTCGAGCACGGCGGCCTGCTCGCGGTAGAAATCCTGAACGTTTTTTTCAAACACCGCGAACTCGGTCTTGTCTTCGTCGGTGGTGACGGTGTTGCGGTAATTGGCCATCTGTTCCTGAAGACGCTGGTCGAAGGCTTTGAAGTCGGCCGAATCCTCGGCGCTGATGCCCTGCCCTCGCTTCAGTCCGAGCAATTCCTGAGTTCTCAGGTAGCTGTCGACCCAGGCGCTGCGAATCATCGAACTGTAATAAACCCCCGGCAGCGCATCGTCACGCACGCTGTGTTCACTGGCTTCGATCTTCAGCAGCCGTGAGTACGAGACGACGACCATGAGCAGCATGATGGCGATAATCACCGCAAAGCTCGCCAAAATGCGTTGGCGCAACGTCCAGTTCTTCACAGTCAGTCCTCGGGGGGTGGGTCGAAATGCGGGGGAGTATAGCCGAGGGCGGTGCTTCACTTATAAGACGCTTTCGCTCCTCCAATCCTGTTGAGTGGAACCCGAATGATCGAGGATGCGCAAGTGCGCAACTTCTTGCGCAGTCAATTGTGGGAAGGCAGCACATGGCATTGCTGCAGGCCACGTTCTTTCTAGCCTGCAGCCAAGTGCGCAACTTCTTGCGCAGTACTGCGCAAGAAGTTGCGCACCTTTTAATCCGACGGTGATTGAAAGACGCCTCGTCCTGACGGGAAATCCTCTGCAAGCCCTGCCCCACGGGCGTTGATTAAAACCTGGCACGCTCCTTGATAAAGCTCTCGCCACCCACCGGGCGATTTCGCCTCCCGGGCACCCTCAATTTATCCGCAAGGAGAGCATCCCATGGCAACACCAGCGTACATGTCCATCACTGGCGAAAAACAAGGCCTGATCACTGCCGGCGCATTCACCGCCGACTCCGTGGGCAACACCTTCCAGGAAGGCCACGAAGACCAAGTCATGGTTCAGGCTTTCCACCACGACGTGATCATCCCGCGTGACCCACAGTCCGGCCAGCCAACCGGCCAGCGCGTTCACAAACCAGTGAAAATCACCAAGGTTTTCGACAAGTCCTCGCCACTGCTGCAAGCGGCCCTGACCTCCGGCGAGCGCCTGAGCAAAGTTGAAATCCAGTGGTACCGCACTTCGGCTCAAGGTACCCAAGAGCACTACTACACCACCGTTCTGGAAGACGCGATCCTCGTTTCCTCCAAGGACTACATGCACAACTGCCAGGATCCAAACAACGCGCATTTCACGCACCTGGAAGACATTGAAATGACCTACCGCAAAATCACCTGGACCCACGAAGTATCCGGTACTTCGGGTTCCGATGACTGGCGTGCTCCAGTCGTTTAATTACGGCTGATCGTTTCAAGCATCGGCCAGCTCTGCTGGTCGATGTCGTTTACGCCCCTCCAGAATTTCGCGTAGGTTGAGCGCCCGTTTTCGGGTATTCGACTAAACGCCGCTACACAGCACGAGGAACAAGGGATGTTCGCGCCGGCCAATCAGACTCACTTTGCCCTGACCATTGAGGGCCTGGAAAATGACCTCCAGGTGCTTTCGCTCACCGGTCGGGAAGCCATCAGCCAGCCATTCGTGTTCGAGGTGGCGCTGGTCAGTGAAAAGCCCGCGCTGGATCTCGAAACCCTGCTGCATAAACCAGCCTTCCTGCAACTGTCGCCTGACGGCAGCGGCATCCACGGCCAGATCTACCGCGCCGCGCAAGGCGATTCCGGCAAGCGCCTGACGCGCTACTCCGTGACCCTGCGCCCGCAGCTGTCTTACCTGGCGCACCGGATCAACCAGCGCATTTTCCAGAACCTCAGCGTGCCGAAGATCATCGGCCAGGTGCTGGAAGAGCACGGCATCCAGGGCAATGCCTACGAATTCAAGGTCGGTTCGATCTATCCCGAGCGCATTTACTGCGTGCAATACGACGAGTCGGATCTGCACTTCGTCCAGCGCCTGTGCGAAGAAGAAGGCATCCACTACCACTTCGAACACAGCGCCACCGCGCACAAACTGGTGTTCGGCGACGACCAGACGGTGTTCCCGAAACTCGCGCCCGTGGCCTATCAGCAAGACTCCGGCATGGTCGCCAACGACCCGGTGATCAAGCGCTTCGACCTGCGCCTGGAAACCCGCACCAGCCGCACCACGCGCCGCGACTACGACTTCGAAAAACCGCGCCTGACCCTCGAAAGCGATAAACGCGGCGACGCCGTGCCCGACCTCGAAGACTACGATTACCCGGGCCGTTTCATCGACCGCGAGCGCGGCAAACACTTGGCCACCCGCGCCCTCGAGCGCCACCGCAGCGATTTTCAGCTCGCCGAAGGCAAAAGCGATCAACCGTTGCTGGTCAGCGGCCACTTCCTGGCCCTGACCCAACACCCCAAAGCCAAGTGGAACGACCTCTGGCTGCTCACTGAAATTCTGCACGAAGGTAAACAGCCACAAGTGCTCGAAGAGTCGGTGACCAGCGACACCACCGCGCTCAAAGACGATTTCCACCAGGGCTATCGCAACCGCTTTCAAGCCACCCCGTGGGACGTGCCGAACCGCCCGCCGCTGAACCACCCGAAGCCGCGCATCCTCGGCAGCCAGAGCGCCGTGGTCACCGGCCCGCAAGGTGAAGAAATCCACTGCGACCAGTACGGCCGCGTCAAAGTGCAGTTCCACTGGGATCGCGAAGGCCAGGCCGACGACAAAACCAGCTGCTGGCTACGCGTCTCCTCAGCCTGGGCCGGCGCCCAGTACGGCGGCATCGCCATCCCGCGCATCGGCATGGAAGTCCTCGTCACCTTCCTCGAAGGCGACCCCGACCAGCCGCTGATCACCGGTTGCCTGTACCACAAGGAAAACATCGTCCCCTACCCGCTGCCGGCGAACAAAACCCGCACCACCTTCAAAACCCTCAGCTCCATGGGCGGCGGCGGTTACAACGAACTGCGCATCGAAGACAAAAAAGGCCAGGAACAAATCTTCCTGCACGCCCAGCGCGACTGGGATGAAAACGTCGAGCACGACCAGAAAATCCGCGTCGGCAACGAGCGCCACGATACGGTCGAACAGAATAGCTACAGCGAATTCAAGGCCGAAGAACACCACACCGTCTACGCCGACCGCAAAGTAGAAACCCGCGCCAACGACCACCTCACCGTCGGTGTGAATCAGCACATCAAGATCGGTACCGGGCAATTCATTGATGCGGGCCAGGAGATCCACCTGAGCAGCGGCATGAAGGTAGTGCTGGAGGCTGGCAGTGAACTGACGCTGATCGGTGGCGGGAGTTTTATCAAGATCGATGGCGGTGGCGTGACGCTGAGCGGGCCGGTGATCAATGTGAATTCCGGGGGCAGTCCGGGGAATGGCACCGGTGCGGCGCCACTCATGCCCGGCGTCCTCAAACAGGCCGATGCCGACAAGGCCGGCCAGGTTCTGACCCCGGCCCAGATCAACACCCTCAAACGTAACGCTCCGTTCTGCGAAGAATGCGAAAAATGCAAGGCAGGTGTCTGTGCCGTCTGATCGAATCACACCTCAGCAATGGCTGGCTGAACAGCCACTGGAAAAAGACCAGCGCCTGTACCTGATCATCAGCGCCGCCAGTGATGCCGATGCCCTGAAGTCCTTGTACCTCAACGACCCGGCCACCCAACTCATACCGATCTGGGGCGACACCCCCTACGCCAGTTGGCAACCGGTGATGCCCTACGTCACCGAGCTGAAAGCCAACTCAGCGTTTCTGAAATGGATCGAGCAGACCGATGCCCTTGACTGGGGCTGGCTCGCCGTCTCCCGCTCGGAACCGAACGAAGTGTTCGAACACCTGCGCAGCCTGACCCAAGTGAAAATGCCAAACGGGACGGAGGTGTTCTTCCGTTTTTGGGATGGGCGGCATATCTACCCGATCCTTAAAGGGCTGGGCGAGTCGGCGGGGGAACTGATGCCGATGTTTGAGCGGTTCTTGATTAATGGACAGGTGTTGGAGGTTGGTGCGAGGGCCTTGCCGAAGGCGAGGGACTGGCCGTGGTGGGAGGTGCCGAAGAAGTTGCTGGATGGGTTGATGGCGGAAAATCCATCCACTGTTATCGGCAACATGATGCAGTGGCTGCTCGATGAACATGCCGATCTGTACTTCTCGTTTCCCGAGTCGAATTTGCAACAAAAAGTGGCGCGCTTCGTAAAACGTACGCCGCTCACGGAAGAAAATTTTGCGGGCCTGTTGAAGGCCCATTTGGAAAAAGAGGTGACTGCATGAGCATTTTGATGGGTGAGATTGTTGGCAATCTCAACGCGAAACAACCTGATGCTCAGGCCATCATCGGCGACTTCAAAAAGTGCCTGACGGATTACCGTGAACACGCTGAAGCCTGGTATGGCGGCGTGCTGGATGCCGAGCAACAGTTCAAGGTCGGTGACGAAGTCGGTACTGCGGACAAGGACAGCAAAAAGGAAAATACCCTTTATGCCAACTGTCCGGCCAACGGCAAACTCACACTGGTACACAGCTTCGAATCCGCGCGCTTTGTCCCGATCGGCAACACCCCGGTGCGTTTGGTGCCTGTGGTGGATGGCCGGTTCATTGGCAAGAATGAGGCAGGGCCTGAGATCAATAAGATCATCGACTCGACCGGGATTCTGGAAGTCACGGGCCTCACACCCAATCAGCAATACAAAATCACCTTCTTTCCCAACCCCACCCGTGCGCAGATCGACAGCCTGTTCAACTCCTATCAAGGGGTAATCGGCGAGCTGAGTGGCTGGTTGCAGACCGAATGGAGCACCAGTTTCCTTCCACTCTGGCAGGCACATACCGACGCCTCAATGGGTGGCCGTGTTCTGCAAGAACTGGAAGCTGCTTGGGAAGGATTTCTCAAAGCGATCATGGGTCTGTGGGGCGATATCAAAAGCCTTTACGACCTCGTTGCGCACCCTCGCGAAAACTACGAAAAACTGAAAAAGTTTTTCACGGAGGAGCAGATCAAGAAGATCTATGACGCCTCCGCAGATGCCATTCACACCGCTCTGTTGATTGCCAGCGACGAACCACTGATGTGGATCTACGTTGCAGCCATCATGGCTTGGGTGAAGATGCTTCCGCCGCAAACCTGCACGGAAGTGCTGGCACAGATGACGACGGAATTCCTGCTGAACATCCTGGTAGGCGTGGTGCTGACCGGTGGTCTTGGCTTGGCGGTTCGCGTCGGTACGAAGGTCGTTAAAGCCACACAAAACAGCGGGAAGGTGGTGAAGCTGATCGAGGACTTCACCGGCATGCTGATGAAAGTCAGCAAGACCAAGGCCGCTCCGCATGCCGAGGCGTCCCGCCCCTTACTGCTCAATGGCAATTCGGCGTTTAATCCCGCGCGCAAAGCCAACGTCGAGATCGCGCCGCCAAAACCGGCCGAAACAGCGACAGCACCAAAAAAGAAACCGCCAGTGAGTGGCGGAAAAGTGGAGACCGACGCCCAGGTTCAAGCACGCGCCAAGACCGAATCCGCTACTCGGGTAGAGCAAAAGGAGCACGTCGACAACGCACCCGATCAATCGAAAAACCCTGCAAACGAACCGGCACAATGTTCCAAAGACACGTGTACCGGCGGTGAACCCGTTTCGATGGTTACCGGCGAAGAACTCCTGACCCTCACCGATGGCGAACTCGTTGGTGTATTGCCCTTCGAATGGACGCGCCTGTATCGAAGCAGTGCCGTTGAGATCGACAGCCGTCTCGGCCACGGCTGGAGTCACTCACTGTCGCATCGCTTGCAACTCGATGATGAGGGGGTTTTGTGGACGGACAATGAAAACCGTCAGACCCGCTTCCCGATGCCGACCGAGCAACGGCCAGCCATCACCAATAGCTTGGCCGAGGCCGCGATTTACCTCGGCACCGCACCCGAAGAACTGATTCTGACCCAAGCCGGGCCAAAGGCGCGTTTCTATCATTTCCGCGCCGGGCGCTTGACGACTATCAGCGACGCCTACGACAACAAACTGCATATCACTTATGACTTCGTCGGCCGTATTCAGCGTATCGACAACGGCGCTGGCCGCGCCCTGCTCTTGCGATATGACGACCGTCACATCGCCGCTGTCGATCAACAGCAGCAACGCGCCGAATACGATGATCGCGGTGAACGCCAGGATCCTTGGCTAACGATTCAAACCCTTGTCACCTACCACTACAACTCGCGCAACCAGCTCATATCGTCGGTTAACGCTGTAGGTGAAACGGAGCATTACCGCTACAACGACCAGCACGTCATTCTCGAGCGACAACTGGCTGGCGGCGCAGCGTTCTTTTGGGCATGGGAGCGCGAAGGCAAGCTTTCCCGTTGCGTGCATCACTGGGCCAACTACGCGCAGTTGGAGCAGCGCTACGAGTGGGACGACAAGGGCCAAGTGACGGTATACAACGCCGACGGCAGTGAACTTGTTTATGTGCATGACGAAAATGCCCGTCTGATCAGCGAAACGGCACCCGACGGTGCGCAGACGCAAAATGCGTATGACGATCAGGGACGCCTTGTCGCGGTGAAGGATCCGATGGGTGCTGTCACCGAGTATCAATACAGCGATGCCGGACGCTTGATGGCCGTCATTCCGCCAGAAGATGAACCTACCCGTTACAACTATTTCAACGGCCAGCTCATTGATGTGCAGCGCGGCAAAGCCCGCTGGCAGTACGACCGTAACCGGCAAGGCGACATCACCAAACAGATCGACCCTGACGGCAACGAAACCAGCTACAGCTACGACCGCCAGGGTCGCTTGCTGGAAATCCGTCATCCCGACGGCAGCCGTCATCAGTTGGGCTGGAACAATCTCGGCCAACTGATAGAAGAACGGCTGCCCGATGGCGGGCAACGCAAGTACCGTTACGATGCGCTTGGCCGGCAGATCACGCGCCAGGACGAAACCGGTGCCATCACCCAATACCAATGGGACGCGGTCGATCGCTTGATCCAGGTTTCCCTGCCCGGCGGGGCTACCCGCGCTTTCAGCTATAACCCGTACGGCCGCGTGACCGCCGAACGGGATGAACTGGGTCGCGTCACCCGTTACGAGTATGCCGATAACCTGCATCTGGTAAGTCGTCGCATCAACCCGGATGGCAGCCAGCTCCGCTATCGCTACGACAACAGTTTGTTGAATCTCACCGAAATCGAAAACGAACGCGGCGAGCACTACCACCTCGACTATTTCCCGAATGGCCTGATCCAGCAGGAAACCGGCTTTGACGGACGCCGCACCGCCTACGAATACGACCTCAACGGCCAGTTGCTGAAGAAAACCGAATTCGGCGACGACGGCAGCGAACTGGTCAGCGAATACCAACGCGACGCAGCCGGCCGCTTGCTGGTCAAAACCCTCCCAGACGGCGAGGAAATCCATTACAGCTACGACGCCCTAGGTCGTCTGGTCAACGTCGACGACGGCCACTGGCCCCTCGCCTACGAATACGACCTGCAAGACCGCCTCGTCACCGAACACCAGGGTTGGGGCACGCTTCGCTACGAATACGACAGCGTCGGCCAGCTCAAACACTGCCGCCTCCCCGACGGCAGCAAACTCGACTACCGCCATCAACCCGGCGGCCAGCTAAGCAGCATCGACCTCAATGGCTCGCGCCTGACCAGTCACCAGTTCAGCGCCGGTCGCGAACTCCAGCGCCAACAAGGCCTGCTGCTCAGCCAATATCAGTACGACGAGCAAGGACGCCTGCAAGCGCACAGCGTCAGCCAGCGCGAAAAAAACCTGTTCCAGCGCCGCTACGACTACGACGCCAACGGCAACCTCGCCGGTATCGACGACAGCCGCAAAGGTAAGCGCAGCTACCACTACGACCCACTCGATCGCCTGATCAGCGTGCGCGGCGCCACCCCGGAAAGCTTCGCCCACGACCCGGCGGGCAACCTGCTCGGCCAAAACAACGAAGGCACCGCCAACCTCGCCAACGTCAAAGGCAACCGCCTGCTCATGCAGGGCGACCGCCATTACGACTACGACGCCTACGGCAACCTCGTCCGCGAACGACGCGGCGCCGGGCAAAAACTCGTCACCGAATACCGCTACGACTGCCAACACCGCCTGATCGGCGTAAGCCTGCCGGGCGGCAGCACCGCGTCCTACCAATACGACGCCTTCGGCCGCCGCATCGAAAAAACCGTCGACGGCCACACCACCGAATTCCTCTGGCAAGGTGAACGCCTCATCGCCGAAAGCGCCGACAACCGCTATCGCAGCTACGTCTATGAACCCGGCACCTTCCGCCCCCTCGCCATGCTCGACGGCGAAGGCCCGCTCAAGGCAACGCCGTTCTACTACCAACTCGACCACCTCGGCACACCACAAGAACTCACCGACTACAGCGGCGACATCATGTGGTCCGCCAAATACCGCGCCTACGGCAACCTCGCAGCGCTCGACGTCAGCGAAATCGACAACCCGCTGCGGTTCCAGGGGCAGTATTTCGATGCGGAAACAGGGTTACATTACAACCGCCACCGCTACTACAATCCGGGGACTGGACGGTTTCTGACACCGGATCCGATCAAGCTGGCTGGGGGGTTGAATAACTACCAGTACGTGCCTAACCCTACGGGGTGGGTGGATCCGTTGGGGTTGAATGGGTGTCCTGGTAGCAAGGTCGAGCCACTCGAAACGAAGAAAACTGAACCAGCAACGCCCGAATTGTCTCGCAGTGGTGCGTTTAGAGAAGCGAAGTCAGAAGCTGGAATTCCTAGATCCCAACACCCGGATCCCGTGTTTGATCCTTCGACAGGCAAGACACAGCAATATAAATACGTACGCATGACAGATAAATCAGGTGAAAGTATTCTCAACAGCGATGGAAAACCGATTCTCACGCGAGAATACCAATTCACTCGAGCCGATGGCTCTAAAGTTATTCTTCAAGATCATTCAGCCGGGCATCAATACCATGAACCGGGGAATAAAGGCGATCAAAAAGCTCATTTCAATTTACGTCCGATTGAAAACCCAAGAACTGGTAAAGTTCCTGGGGCAAAAGATCACTATTACTTTAAGGAATAGCACGAATGAATTATTGGAATGAGCTAGACGGAAGTACGTTTTTCAACAAAGTTTTCGGTTCTGACATTGCGATTGGTGAAATTGATCTATTCTCAGTATCAATTGATAACAATAGACCGGTAATAACTTTGGAGTTTGACATTTCTGATTATCCAGTTGCGCCACCTGAAAAGTGGAAAAAGTCAGGATTTAATACATGCCGGATCGGGCTGAATTGCAGCAACATTAAAGACCTGACGATAAAAAATATACCAACACAAAAAAATTTGACCATGAAAATTTTAAGTCAAGATGGGAACTTTAAAATTTCTGCCACCAACGAAGATTCGCTCATTGAGTTTACAACAAGGCACCCTATGCTTTGCGGCCCATCTGCTTATTTGAACCACACTGGATGATATTTACTCACAATTGAATAAATTTAAGTCTGACTGCACAAATAAATATGAAGCAACCAATGGTTAGCGAAGCTCAGGAAAGCATAATACACAATTGCCTACTAGATTTATTAGAATCTTCATCGCTAAACAACGCCAGCTTTCTTCCCAAAGCGCTAGAAAGTATCCTTGATTCACGAGGCTTCGGAATAGAAATGTCCGGAATTTATATTAGTACGGATGACGATTTTGAAAACATACCAGATTACCTTAGGGACGGCATATCTTTTGAGTTCATGGAAAACCATGTTACCCTTCCGTCCAACGAAGCTGTATCCTGCATAATTAGCTGGTGTAAAAAAAAACGTAAAAGATCCAAACCCTACAATACATGAAACATTAAAAAAACTTGAAGAAAAATTTAACTACAGCAACTAGCCCGCACGTACTTCCGCCTACTCCAGACCACACTTGGCAAGAGGCCGATGTAGGCATAAATAATAAGATGCCCCGGAGTAACTAGCCCGATACAAGATTACTTTATTCAAACGATGGGTTGCTCTACATCAAGTTAGTCAGGAACCACTCCAAGCTTTCAGAAAAAAAAGGGAGAGTGATATCTGAAAATCGTAAAAATACTCGAACGATTAAAATCACAGAATGAAAGCTTTAGCAGGGATGAAAAGTTCAGCTACCAGTTGAAGTAATCGATAAATAAAAATCGAACATGCGGAAAAGCAGCTCAAGGAAAGAGAGCATTTAATTATCAACGTCAAGAATGTTATACAGCATGTGGACAAATTATATTTCGAACGACAAACAATGGCCATCCATCTTTGGCGAAAATTACGCTCCAAAAAAAATAAATATTTCTCACACGTTATTGCTGGATAAATCTGTCGTAATTAAGCTCCACTGCCCACTAGAGAACACACCGTGTCCGAAGAAATGGATAGAAAAAAATTATAACGAATGTGAATTTGACCTCACCATCAATGGAGTAATAACGATGGAAATAAATAATTTCAACATCCACGGCTCAATCGAATTAAAAATTGAAAAGACTGGCGACGATTGCAAAATTGAAGTCACAACTTCCAACAACTGCAAAATAACTTGCGAAGCACGACAAGTTTATGTTTCAAACATCAAAGCCTATAACAATGACGGATCAGCATGATTGTCTCTGACGGCATATCACTGGAGCGGCAAATTAAAACCCAGCTAGGCTACCGAAATAACGAAAAAGATTGCATTCGACGGTCGCTACGTTTTGACGAAGGCACCTTGGTTAAATTGGAGAGAGCTTTCAGTTGGGCTTGAAAATGGATATATCGATGAAGAAGGTGTTTCAGACTACATTTGTAAAGCACTTTCAAGCAATAGCTCGAACGAGGTTCTTGAAATCTTATCACGATAGACTCCATTTATAACTGCGCTCCATAAAAGGCGAGGTAATACGAATCCATCGGTCAAACCAAATTTTAAGGAATAAATGAACGACAATAAATTAATTCCACGAAAAGTTTGGTGGGGGGTTGGAAGCGAAATCCTATACTGAGATCGCGCAGGAACTCCCTTCAAATGACAAATCATCTAGAACATGGATAGCAATTTACGCGGCCTATCATTTGAACTTTGAGGATAGATTTCCTGGAGAGTACTAGTACAGTTTTCTAGAGAATGCTAAAAACTCAAAACATGTAATAATCGAATTCAATTTACCAACCAATATACTAGCCCCTCGAGATAGTGTCGGCATTAGCGATGCAACGATAACGAAATGTCAAAACGTAAACACCGAAGAGGAAATTAACGAATTCCTTAATCAAAATAACATAGACCCAGAGCTGTTTACACCTCCATGGACATGTGATTTTCCGCTTGACTAACTTCAACTTTAAATCACAGCGCTTTTATTCAAAGGATTCCGATTCGAATTTTGATTCAGAAAGAAAATAGATTTTTTGACCATATTAGACCTAGCTTATTTGTAGTTTTTTGAACCTAGTTGAAACGCAATCAAAAACCCTAGAAAGGAAAATTGATCCGAGATCGTCACATGAATATAAGTCAGAAGAAAACATACTGGAGCGGAGGTATAGGTAACGGCTCCAACTATCAGCTGCATGGTGACAGTGCATGGTCGAATACACAAACTGCTGCATAAAGTTTTAGGGAGCTGAGATGTTAAAAGCGCCATTTACAGATCTACCCTACAGGCCAAAAATAGACTCACTCCTCGCTGGCCTCGACACTCATTACAAGGATGAAAACTTCAAAAATGAACTATTAAGATTAAATCCAAACAACGTAACAGACCGAACAAAAATTATTAAGGAATATATAATAAAAGATAAAGAATCCC
>NZ_WKEQ01000043.1 GCF_021605415.1 Pseudomonas syringae | reverse complement strand
TCCCCATTCCCCTCGAAGACTGCTATGCGGCACTGGATTGGATGGTCCGCAATCAACGCACTTTGGGCATCGATACTCAGAGAATAGCGATCATGGGACACAGCGCCGGTGGCGGCTTGGCTGCCGCATTGGCGATCCTGGCTCGTGATCGAAGGGAATACGCCATTGCGGGACTGGTTCTGGTCTATCCGATGCTCGATCACCGTACCGGCTCCGAAGGCGTGCCTTCTAAAAATGAAAGCATCGGAACAATTGGCTGGCTGCCCACTCCCAATCAATTTTGCTGGAAGTGCATGCAGGGGAACTACAACCTCGACGATGACCGTGCGGGTTTGTTTTCTCCATCAATGCAGGTCGAACTTGCTGGACTGCCCTCCACTTTCATATCGGTGGGTGCACTCGATTTGTTTCTTGAAGAAGACGTCGCCTACTCTTTGAGCTTGTCTCGTGCGGGAGTAGCCGTAGAGCTTCACGTCTATCCGGGAGCCCCGCACATGTTCGACCAGATTCCAGGACGCGTTACCGACCAGTCTTCACTCGATGTCATGCGCGCGTTAAACAGATTCTTAAAATAGAAATGAGCTATATGCATTCGCTACTCACTTCTAATGTCCGAACACCAGCGTAGATATTCAGTTAACAGCGGTGTAGACATCGATTCGTCAAAGTTACGATGCGCCTTTAGTCATCCAATATACGTCGCCAAATAGACTAGTTTGCAACGACGGCTCGACGAAATTTTTTGCATTTAGGCACGCTTCGGGATTTGAAGGAAGCCACTCGCCACCAGCAGCATAGTGGCTGAGCGGTACACCTATGCTTAAATTCGACGGTCGCGGCGCCGTGCTCTGACTTCCAATCTTTCAACGTTTTCTGATTACCGCCTTTGGTTTCTACGACTTCGCCTGTATGAGGATCTCTATAAACCTTCCTGACCGACTAGCGGAGTGATACAGAAACCGGCCGCGTAACTAACGGCTGAATGCGCTGCGGATGCACATTCATGTCAACCGCCAATCATTCGAGAGTCCGGGATGCAGCAACGATAAGAGTGGGGAGCTTTTCAGTCAGGAGCGTACTTGACGCTAATCGAAAGCCCAGATGCGACATTGCGTTCATAGGGTCTGCGCCTTGCCTGGCGCTGGTTCGAAAACTCGTGCAGTAGCTGTCGCTACAAAGAAAAGATCCGCCTCGGATTACACGCTGCGGTGCATTGGCCATGATCCCCAGTTCGGGGTCATAACTGTCGGATGGCCCCACCGGGTTTAAAGCCGCTTCACTCCCCGGGTGGTGTTTGAGACCGACTTTAAACGCGTCGGCTCGATACCAATCGGAGACCCATTGCCAAACATTCCCGGACATATCGTAGAGTCCGTAAGCATTAGGTCGGTAACTGCCTACCGGCTTGGTGCCGATTTTGACTTTGTTGCTGGCGCCGGTCATAGGAAACGGCTGTGCCTCATCCCAGGTATTCGCCATCTTTTCTCCACCGGGCGAGAAGTCATTTCCCCACGCATAGTTCGCTTGCTCCAGGCCGCCTCTTGCGGCGTACTCCCACTCGGCCTCGGTGAGTAGGCGCTTGTGCGCCCATGCGGCGTACGCCTGCACATCTTCAAGTGAAACTTGTACCACCGGATGAGTTGCCTTGCCCTCGATGGTGCTGTCTGGACCCAGCGGGTGCCGCCAGTCAGCTCCCGGGACAAATGCCCACCACTGCCTGAAATCATTCAGTGCAACGGGTCTCTCAGTACCGATAAAAACCAGTGCGCCAGGCACCAGGTTGGCGTCATCAGGCTCGGGTGTACCGGGCGGTAGTTGTACCTTCAAATCTTCCCATCGGGGTTTGCGTTCAGCGGTGGTGATGTAATGCGTTTCAGAAATGAACCGGGCGAAATCGGCATTGGTGACGTCATAGCGGTCGATCCAGAAACCGTCCAGTCGCACCTTGTGAGCCGGCCCTTCGTTCGGACGAGCCTGCTTATGATCGCTGCCCATCAAAAACTCGCCGCCAGGAAGCCAGACCATTCCCAGTGGGCCATTTTTTCCGTCGCCCAGCGTCAAGGGCACAGTGTCGCGACTCTGATACACCACAAGCGCGACGCAAGCCAGCACGATTCCGGCGCAAATGAAGGCAATGCCCGAAAGCCGTTTCCTGATAAGCATGTGGGCTCCTCCTCAGTCGGCGGCCCTTGCTGAACCTCTGAGCATCAAGGTCAGGTATAGACGCCACACCTGCAATGTCAACGACGCCCCACATTGCCCATGAGATGGACTGGCGGGCGGCGAAAACGGTTCTACACTCGGAGCTTGGGGTTTTGGGGGTTACAGGAGCTGGCCATGGCCATTGCATACTGGACTCAATCAAATTGGCGGTATAACAGGTTTGGTGCGGCACTGGCTTTTGCCATCCTCACGTTCTCATGCGCCAATGCAGCCCCACAGGCAGTCAACGGAACGCCCGGTTCACCCAGTGCAACCACGACCGTCGACGGCAGATACTTACCCAACCCTCCTCCCGCGTTCGGCGGCGTCATCAACCTCGACGCCACGACCTCGACGCCCTACTGGTCGCCGACCGTCGTACCTCCCAAAAACGCACCCAATGTCTTGTTGATCATCACCGACGACGTCGGCTTCGGCGCGCCCAGCACGTTCGGCGGTCTCATCCCGACGCCGAGCATGGATCGCGTTGCGGCAGCTGGATTGCGTTTTACGCAATTCAATTCGACGGCACTGTGCTCGCCCACACGTGCAGCCTTGATCACCGGACGCAACCACCATTCCGTCGGTTTCGGAGTCATCTCAGAAATTTCAACGGGATACCCCGGCTACAACAGCGTCATCACCAAGGACAAAGTGACCATTGGCAAAGTGCTCAAGGACAACGGTTATGCAACCTCCTGGTTTGGCAAAAACCACAACACGCCGTCATTTCAGATCAGTCAGGCCGGTCCGTTTGATCAATGGCCCATTGGTATGGGCTTTGATTATTTCTTCGGGTTCATGGGCGGCGAAACCAACCAGTGGCAACCGGGCAATCTGATGCGCAACACCACGCCAATCCATCCTTACGTCGGTAAGCCGGGATGGAACCTGATCACTGCGATGGCGGATGACGCCGTGGGCTATGTCAATGAGCTGAATGCGCTCGATCCGAAGAAGCCGTTCTTTCTCTACTACGCGCCCGGCGGTACCCATGCGCCGCATCACCCGACGCCCGAATGGGTTGACAAGTTCAAAGGCAAGTTCGACATGGGGTGGAACGCTGCACGCGAACAGATCTTCGCCAATCAAAAACGGCTTGGCGTTATCCCGCCGACCGCCGAGCTCACACCGTGGCCAGACTCACTGAAAAAATGGGACGAACTTTCGGCGGACGAGAAAAAACTGTATGCCCGCCAGATGGAAGTCTATGCGGCCTATCTCGCGTACACCGATCACGAAATCGGTCGGGTAATCCAGGCCATTGACGACATGGGCAAGCTCGACAACACGCTGGTCATCTACATCAGTGGTGACAACGGCAGCAGCGCAGAAGGTACCCCTAACGGCACACCAAACGAAATGACCACCTTCAATGGAATCGACGTGCCGGTCGCCGAACAGATGAAGTACCTGGAGGCTTGGGGATCGGATCAAACCTATCCGCACATGGCCGTGGGCTGGACGTGGACTTTGGATAGCCCCTTCAAGTGGACCAAGCAAATCGCGTCGCATTTTGGCGGCACCCGCCAAGGCATGGCCATCTCCTGGCCAAACCGCATCAAGGATGCCGGAGGCATCCGTAACCAGTTCCACCATGTCATTGACATTGAGCCCACGATTCTTGAAGCCACTGGCATTGATGCGCCGCTCCAGGTAGATGGCATTGCGCAAAAACCCATCGAAGGCACGAGCATTGCCTATCTCTTCGACAAGCAGAGTGCGCAAAAGCCGTCTACACGCACCACACAATATTTCGAAATGTTTGGAATGCGCGCGCTGTATCACGAAGGCTGGATGGCATCGACGACACCCTACCGCGCACCTTGGGACATTACTTCTCAACCACCCGAGGACATCGTCAATGGCGTCAAATGGGAACTTTATGACATCACCAAGGACTGGACGCAAAATCACGATATCGCCGCCGCCAACCCCGCAAAACTTAAGGAACTACAGGACCTGTTTTGGGTGGAAGCCAACAAATATCAGGTATTGCCACTCGACGCGTCCGGTTTTACGCGCGTCATCGCACAGAGGCCGAGCATCGTGGCCGGACGCACCGAGTTCACTTACCTGCACCCGGTAACCGGCATTCTTCCAGGCAATGAACCCAATGTATTGAACAAGTCTTACGTCATTACGGCTGACATCAGTGTTCCTGAAAACGGCGGAGACGGTGTATTGGTGACCGACGGCGGGCGATTTGGGGGGTATGCGCTCTACCTCGTCAACGGTAAGCCGGTGTTCAACTACAACCTTGAAGGCGTTGCGCGATTCCGCTGGGAAGGCACCGAGGCGCTCACTCCCGGACAGCACAACATCAGTTTTGATTTCAAATATGCCGGGCCGGGATTCGGCAAGGGCGGCACCGGCGTGCTGTCGGTGGATGGAAAGCAACTGGCGAGTCAAACAATTCCACATAGCGTTCCGTTCGTCTTCGGTGTGGATGAAAGTTTCGATGTCGGTTCCGACACCGGCACCCCCGTCGATGACAAGGATTACCAGGTACCGTTTGCATTCACCGGTTCACTGCACAAACTTACCGTCAAGCTGGAACCAACGCAGATGAATATCGCGGGAAAGGAAGCCGTTCAGAACAAAGTTGGCACCAAAGACTAGAAAAAGGCACGCGGGTCAACTCGCCCGAGATGATCCGCGACTTATGCGCGGCGGCAACGGGATATCTATTTTCAGGCACCTCGTCGGCGTGCCCATGCCCATTTTCGCAGTAATCCTGAGCGTTCTTGCCGCTGTTGGCGAAGAGCGCCCTACCCTAAGGCAGCAGGCAGCTGGATGACAGGAGCGGACAAATTCACGGCGACTGTTAGTGAGCAATGCCCATGATCAGAAGCGCCGGAATCCGACACGCGATCCGTCCAAGGAGGCCTCAATGGCCGACGCAAGCAAGAAAATGAGCCTCACGGGGCTCACCACACTGGTGGCGGTGAACATGATGGGCTCAGGCATTATCATGCTGCCCACGAGCATGGCCCAACTCGGGGCCGTGTCGTTGCTGTCATGGATCGTCACTGCCGTCGGTTCCATGGCCATCGCTTACTGCTTTTCGCAATGTGGCATCTACTGTCCGCGCTCAGGCGGGTTATCCGCCTACACCGAAGAAGCCCACGCAAGATCAGGGTTCTTCCTCTGCTCGTATCTGTACTTCCTGTCGTTGGCCATCGCCAACGTGGCCGTCGCCATCTCCGCCGTGGGGTACATGACATCGTTCGTGCCGTGGTTGGGGAGTGGCGCCATTCCACTGTTCATCGGAACGGTCGGCTTGCTCTGGCTGACCACTGTGGCCAACTTTGGCGGCCCCGGCATCACCGGCAAGATCGGTGCGATTACCGTGTGGGGCGTGATCATCCCGGTGGCCGGCTTGAGCATCATCGGCTGGTTCTGGTTCAAGCCCGATGTGCTGGCCGCCGCTTGGAACCCGAATGATCTGCCAATCTCCGATGCCATCAGCAAGGCGATTCCCCTGACCCTCTGGGCCTTCCTCGGCATGGAATCGGCAGCACAGGCCTCCGATGCAGTAGAAGATCCCAAACGCACGGTACCGCTGGCCTGCCTGCTTGGCACCCTGGGGGCGGCAGTGGTTTATGTGCTGTCGACCACGGTCATTCAGGGCATCATCCCCAATGAAGAATTGGCCAACTCATCGGCCCCTTTCGCGCTCGTCTATGCACACATGTTCAACCCCGTGGTTGGCAACATCATCATGGCGCTGGCGGTGATGGCCTGTGTCGGTTCGCTGCTGGGCTGGCAGTTCACCCTGGCGCAAACCGCCAAAATGACGGCTGACCAGGGCATGTTCCTGAAACTGTTCGCCAAGGTCAGCTCACGAAATGCTCCTGTCGTCGGAATGCTGGTCTGTGGTGTGTTGCAGACTTTATTGGCGCTATCGACCATCTCGCCCAACGCCAGTGCCCAATTCGGCAAACTCGTCAGCCTGGCAGCAGTGACCAACCTGATTCCCTATGTGACGGCGGCCACTGGCCTGCTGGTCATGATGTACAAAGCAAAGGTCAGTGCCAGCGTATACACCCGCAACACACTGCTATTACTGATTGCCGTCGCCTATTCCTTGTACGCCCTGTATGCCTGCGGCACAGACGCCGTGTTCGGCGGCACGCTTGTCCTGGTGTTCGGCTACCTGCTCTACGGTTTTGTCGCCAAACGTTCAGTCGCCCCATCTCCAACCGCGCAGACCCGGGCCGACATCCCTTGACCGTTGTCTTCAGGACGGCACAAACCTCTGAATTCGGGAAACCAGGATATGAACGTGAAACTGTCCAACACCAACACCAACAACCTGCTGCTCGTCTGCCTGCTCACGCTGATACCGGCACTGGCCATTGCCAATACGCTTGAACGCGTGCGCACGAGCAATACCTTCACCCTTGGCTACCTGCCGAACTTTGGCCCTTTTAGCGTCCAGGAAGCCGATAACGCCAGCGGTTATGCCATTGACCTCTGCCTGAAAGTCGCGGACAGGGTCAAGACCCAGTTAGGTCTGCCCAGCTTGCAAATACGTTACCAGCCCGTCACGGCCACTGACGGGATGAGCGCCGTCAGCACGGGGAAGATCGACATTCTGTGTACGCCGACGCCCCCCACACTGGAGCGGCGAAAGGCTGTGAGCTACTCGATACCGATCTACACGGCCGGCCTCTCGGCCGTTGTGCGCCAGGATGCATCAAAGGCGTTGCTCAACGTGCTGAATGGCAAGGTGGCGCGCACCGGGCCAACCTGGCGAGCGACTATAAACCGCGGCCTGTCCAACCAGACCTATGCCGTCATCGCTGGCGGAATCACCGAGGAATGGATTCGTCAGCAGATGCGACTACTGGGTGTGGTAACCACGCTCGTCACCGTCGAAAACATCGAGGAAGGCCTCAAGCTGGTCGCCGAAGGTAAGGCCGATACCTTTTTCGCTGAACGCATGATGCTGCAGAACCGCCTCAGCACGAATGACTCCGCCGCAAATCTGCTGCTACTGGATCGTATTTTTGAGTACGCACCGACTGCAATGGCAGTGGATCGAGACGATGAAAACTTCCGTTTGCTGGTTGATACCGCGCTGAGTGAAATGTACCGCTCCGGCGAGATTGAGCAGGCATTCGACAAATACCTGGGGGGTGCCAGTGATGCGGCTAAAAAACTGTTCAAGGTCTATGCCATACCCTAGGTCGAAGCACCTTGCTGGGTTATGACTTTACGCACGCTGTCGTCCAAACGAGCTGTATCGGACGTCACTGTGAGCGTTGATGTTTCATCCATTTCAGCGCGCCGTCGTTGGACTTCATCTCTAGCGCCAATCCAGATAACGAAACAGTTCCTCCTCCTGATCAAAATGCAGTCGCACGAGGGTATCCAGACGAATGAGCTGATGTTGAATCTCATCAGTCGGTGCCGTTGCGGGGTCGGCACTGAAGTCGCTGCTCATGCGCGCCAGTAAATGGATAAGTCGAAAGATCTCCCGGTGAGCGTGGCTCAGAGCCGACATCGGATCTTCGCCCGGCATGCTTCGCGTCAACTGTGGATACAGTGTGTTTTCATCTTCATGTTCATGCGGCGCCAGTGATGTTTGCAGCGTGTTCACCAGTTTCACCAAGTCGGTCTGTGCCTGTGCAAGTGGGCGCTGGGCGAAATCATTAGCCAGTTGGTGCAGCTCGCTCAGTACGGCGGAGAGTTGCTGGTGTTCATCGTGCAGGCGATCGATATCCTCTGCGGCGAGCTTTCGTTTTTTCAGCGCCCATGAAGGCCCCAGTGCCCGCAACGCGTTAAGGATAATCACCACGTCGATGCCCTCCTGCACCACTGCGCCAATCAGCGGCGGCAGATAGCCGAGGGCGGCGACGCCCATGGCCAGCAACGACATGCCCATACCGACCAGCACGCCTTGACGTGCGATGTAGCGGGTGCGCCGGGCAATGTCCAACGCCTCGACCAAGCGATCCAGGCGATCCACCAACAGCACAACACCAGCGGCTTGCGCAGTAGCAGTGGCACCGGCCGCCCCCATGGCCACACCGACGTTGGCCGCCGCCAGCGCCGGGGCATCATTGAGGCCGTCGCCGACCATCAGCGTGCTGGAGCGCAGGCAAGCTTGCTGCACGGCACGCACTTTATCCTCGGGCGTCAACCCGGCACGCAGTTCGTCAATCCCGGCAGACAGCGCAATCATCTGCGCTGTTTCCAGACGATCGCCCGTCAGCATCACGATCTTTTCGATGCCTCTGTTGCGCAGTCGACGCAGCGTCTGCGGGGTTTCGCGCCGAACCCTGTCCGAGAAAACCAGCAGGCCCGCCAGTTTCCCGTCCACGTCGATGAAGCTTCCACTGCACGCCAGGTAATCCATGTGGCGCAGCATGGCGGCGACCCAGTCGGTTTCAGGGGTGTCTTTGTGAGCGAACGACAACGTGCCGAAACGTACCTGCACACCATCGACGTACCCACACAGTCCAGCGCCTGGAATTTCTTCTACTGCCTGCGGGACGCTGAGCGGCAATTGGCGCTGATGCGCCGCTTCAACAATTGCCTGGGAAACAGGATGTGTCGAAGCCTGCGCCAGCGAAGCGGCCAGGCCAAGCAGGCGTTGCGGATCGGCCAGTCCGTTGACCTCTATCGACTGCAGACGGGCATGGCCGCTGGTCAACGTGCCGGTCTTGTCGAGGAACACCTGCCTGATCCCGGCCAAGGCTTCCAGAGTCGCGCCATCCTTGATCAGGATCCCGCGCCGCGCAGCCCGGGAAATTCCCGACATGATGGCAATCGGTACAGCCAGAATCAAAGGGCAAGGTGTAGCCACGACCAGCACCGCCAGCGCTCGCAAAGGATCACCGCTCAACTGCCAGGCCACCCCGGCAAGCAGCAACGTCAGCGGGATGAAGAACAATGCATAGCGGTCGGCCAGGCGCACGAAAGGTGCGCGCGAACGACGCGCTTCCTCAGCCAGCCGCACGATGCCGGCGTAGGTACTCTGCGCAGCCGTTCGGGTGGCCGATAGCAGGATGGGCGCACCGACATTGGATACGCCACTGGACAGTTGCTCACCCTCTCGACGGGTGACAGGCAACGACTCACCACTCAATGCCGATTCGTCGAGTATGGCCGCAGGACTCAGCAGGCGACCATCGACCGGTATCACCTCTCCCAAACGCACCAGCAATGTTTGATTTAGCTGGACCTGCTCAACCGGGATCTGTCGCAAACCGCCCTCCTCCTGCAGCCAGGCAAAACGTGGGGCACGGTCGATCAGTGCACGAAGCTCACGGTCGGCGCGTTGCTTGGTGAAAAACTCCAGGGTTCGTCCAGTCGCCAGCATTAAGGCAATCACCGCCGCCACGAGCGTCTGATCAAAGACCAGGGCAGCAGTCATCGACAGCAGTGCGATCAGGTCGACACCCGCCTCGCGCCGGGCCAGGCGCCTGACGATCTCAATGAGCAGAACGGCGGACATCACCAGGCTGCCCGAGGCCCAGCACCACGATGCCCAATCAGGTTTTTCTGCAACATACGCAATGCCGCCGACCAGCAGCGCCAGTGCGGTCAGCAGCAATAAAACCGGATCCTGCCATTTACCGAGCATGATCGTGAGTTCCTCAAAAGCAATTGGCATGCGTCGCTGTAAAACATCGGTCGCTCATCGAAGTAGAGCTTAGGACTCGAATGTCTTTCGTGTCCGTCGGGACGCCGCAATTGAAGCGTGGGAGACCTCCGAGGTCATGGCTGTGCCCGGACAAACCAGGTGTTTGCTTTCTTTCTGATCTAAATCAATCAGCGATTGGACGGACACGTAGAAGTTAGGGTCAGCAGTCGCTGGACTGCTGGTCATTATCTCGACGGCCGCAGCCTTCGCCGGACGGATGCTGCGGTCCGGGACACTGGCCTTGTAGGGGCCAGCGTCGTGTTTGTTCTGTGGTGGTGGATCTGCAAATGAGTTGGCGATCCATCCCTACTACTCAAGAGGAGCAAGTCAAAATGAGCAACAGTGAAAAGAAAGTGCCAGTACACAGCGACAACAAAGGCAGTCAGCATCCAGTGGCGACAGACCTCTGGCGTCCCTTGGATAAGCTTCGGCAACAGGTTGATCACCTGTTCGAAGACTTCAATCGCGGCTCTGGTCTGTCGCCTTTCGGGCGCGGGCTATTCGATGTGCAGCCGCTCTGGCGTCGAGAGCTGATCGGCCACGGTCTGCCTGCCGTGGACATCTGCGAGAAAGACAAAAGCTATGAAATCGCAGCTGAGCTGCCCGGGATGGATCAGAAAAACATTGAGGTCACGCTGTCCAATGGCAGCTTGATCATCAAGGGTGAAAAGAAAGAGGACAAGGAAGAAAAAAGGAAGGGCTATCATCTCAGCGAGCGCCACTACGGCTCTTTCGAGCGGGTGTTTAACTTGCCCAAAGGTGTCGATGCCGAGAAGATCGACGCGAGTTTCAGCAAGGGAGTGCTGACCATCTCGCTGCCGAAAAAGCCCGAAGCCATGAAAGCGGATAAAGTCGTGCCAATCAAAGGCGAGTGAATCCCAGGCTGACCTGCCCCTGCCGGGTAACTGGCAGGGGTTTTTTGTTGCACGCAACGCGCGGTAAAAAGCATCGAAGGCGTGGGCCCACGGCCGCCGGTGCGTCTATACCGCCATAATGCAGCATGGCACCTGATACAGAATGTGTTCGGTCGTACTGCCTAAAAGCTTACCCACCCCGTGCGACTGCACTTTACCCATGACGATGACATCGATGTTCTGCTCGTTGGCGAACTCGCTCAGAACCGAAACGGGGTGCCCCAACATGAAGTGTCGATGGTCGGCGGACACGCCATATCGACTCGCCAGGTTGAGGAAATTTTTCGCCAGATCTTGACGTAGCGACTTGGTGAGTTCGGCAAGCGTCAACCCGTCCATGTCCGCCAGATAACCGGCGGAAATATCGCAGGCGTACAGCAAATGCAACTCGGCGCCACACTGCATCGCCAAGCCAGTTGCTTGCTGGATAATCCGCTCGTTGAGTTCATTGTCGTCAGACTCGCGCTCTGACACTTCAACCGCCGCGACAATCTTGCGCGGCAATACAAAGCCGCTGCCACCCACCAGGTAGACGGGTATCGGACAGTGTCGCAGCAAGTACCAGTCCAGCGGTGTGAAGAAGGCACGTTTGAGCACCGACTCATGCTGAATTTCCTTGATCAGCAAGTCGGGCTGCATCTCCATGACATGCGCAAGAATGTCTTCCTGCAAGTCATCGGCCCAAGCGACTTCCGCCGTCACCGCAAGTCCGCGCGCACGCAAATTGTTCGTCTGGGCATTTAGCCAGCCGCGGTGCTCCTGCAGGTAGTTCTCACGCTCCGTTTCCCGATCGCCTTGTTCAAGAAACGACAACAGATCGAGCGACTTTATTAACGCGGCGATATGCAAGCTTGCGCCGCTGGCCTTGGCCAGTGCAGCCGCGTGATTGATTGCAGGGGAGTGGCGTAACGCCGGATTGATGATCAGTAACAGCCGTTGATACTGGCTCATGGGTTGCCTCTACTTGGGAGCGTATTCGATCAGCGCACCTCCAGATTCGACCTTCATTGCCGGCCGGGCCTTGATCTAAATCAAATGCGCGCCAAAGCGCCTGGCGCGTCGGTGTCCAGCACACGTCCACGGGCGAACACGACCCAATTGGTACTTCGGGGCGTCTGAAACGTTCAAGACTTGATTTACATCAAGTTTCACCACCGGCATTCAAGTTGAATGGCGTGTAAGCGCTCTGGCTATCGGCGACGCAGGCCGCAGGCTTTCTGCTGAAGCTTTCGCAACGTTTCAGAGCCATGCCTGTTGATCCAGGAGCGACGCGCTGAAAATGCGTCACGAAGAAATAGGCTGGGAGGATTGTCATGCGTGCCATGGTTCTGCATATTCCCGGCCAGCCGCTGCAACGCGAAGAGCGCCCCGTTCCGCTCCCCGGCCCCCACCAATTGTTGATCAAAGTCCTGGCGTGCGGCGTTTGCCGCACTGACCTGCATCTGGTGGACGGTGAGTTACCACAAGCGGTACTGCCGCGGGTGCCAGGCCATGAAATCGTTGGCGAAGTCACTGCGGTGGGCGCGGACGTAGCACCTGACTGGCTCGGCCTGCGGGTGGGCGTTCCCTGGCTCGGCTGGACTTGCGGCCAGTGTGAGTTCTGCCGTTCCGGCCGGGAGAACCTTTGTGATCAGGCGCAGTTCATCGGTTGTCATCTGGACGGTGGTTACGCCGAATACACCGTGGCGGACAGCCGCTTCTGTTTCGCGATTCCCGACGTGCTCTCGGACATTCAGGCTGCACCGTTGCTGTGTGCCGGGCTGATCGGCTTTCGGGCGTTGCAAATGGCCAAAGGCGCACGCCACTTGGGCCTGTATGGTTTCGGTGCAGCCGCGCATCTGGCGATTCAGGTGGCGCAGGGCCGGGGACAGCAGGTGTATGCCTTCACTCGACCGGATGACAGTGAAGGCCAGGCCTATGCCCGATCCTTGGGGGCCGAATGGGCCGGCCCGTCGGATCAGCCTCCACCGCACCTGCTCGACGCCAGTCTGATTTTCGCCCCCGTCGGTGCGCTGGTGCCGCTCGCCCTGGCCGTCACTGTCAAGGGCGGCTGCGTGATCTGCGCCGGTATTCACATGAGCGACATCCCCGCTTTTCCTTATCGCCTGCTGTGGGGCGAGCGCAGCGTCCGCTCGGTGGCCAACCTGACCCGCGAAGACGGCAAGGCGTTTTTCGAAACGTTGCAGCACATCCCCGTGCACTGTGACATCACACGGTTTGCTCTGGACGACGCCAATCAGGCACTGGCGTATTTGCGGGCCGGTCAGTTCAACGGTGCGATCGTGCTCACCCCCTGATGCGCGGCCTGATCACCCCATTGGAGTGGGGATGAAAGGTTCTTCGTTTACATCGTGTATCAACAGTAATTCCGTAACGACCCTTTATCTCCATCCTCGGGCTTTTTTACAGTGGCCGATGCTAACCCTCTAGAGCTCAACACAGTCGCGGTACTCCGGAACTGAAACCGACCAGCCCAGTTCTCGTGTGATGCGTTGGCGCAACACGTCCGATGCCTCAGGCTCTCCGTGTACCACGTAAGTATGTTTCGGGGGCTGCTTGAATCCGCGCAGCCATTGGATTATTTCATCCGCGTCGGCGTGAGCCGACAACGTTCCCATGGGCACCACCTCTGCCCGAATCGGTACCTCCTGGCCATGGATGCGTACAGAAGGAGCCCCCGCAACGATATGTGCGCCGCGTGTTCCTCCCGCCTGGAAGCCAGGCATCAGCAGCGTATTGACCGGGTTGGGCGCCATCGTTTTCAGGTGATACACCACACGTCCACCGGTGGCCATGCCGCTGGCGGCGATGATTACTGACGGGTCACGGCGTTTATCCAGATCAATGGACTCGCGGGTGGTTCGCACGAATTGCGCGACATGGCACATGCCCTCGCAGTCCTGCGCCGACAGCCTGTGTTCAGTGCGAAAGCGCTCATACAGCTTGGTGACGTCGGTGGCCATCGGGCTATTCAGATAAACCGGTAAATGCGGAATTTCATTTTTCTGTATCAACCGATACAGGTAATACAACAGCAACTGAGTGCGCCCGACGGCAAACGAAGGCACCAGCGTGATGCCATGACGCAAAGCCGTGCGAGAGATAACTTGTGCCAGTTGTTGCTCGACATCCTCCACGGGGTGCTTGCGATCGCCGTAGGTGGACTCGATTAACAAATAATCCGCATGTTCGATGGTTTCCGGTGCGTACATGACGGGATCATTGGGTCTGCCCAAATCACCGGAAAACACGAGTGTGGTGCTCTGCGTGACAATTTCCACGGTCGCCGCCCCGAGGATATGCCCTGCATACCGCAACAAAATGCTCAGGTCAGGAACAATAACCACACGATGATGTAACGCCACCGGACGCAGCAGCTTCAGCGTCTGTTGAGCATCCTGTTCGGTGTAAAGCGGCAAGGCCGGCGAGTGCTTGGAGAGTCCATGCCGGTTTGCAAATTCCGCCTCCTCTTCCTGCAATCGACCACTGTCCAGCAGTAGGATTTTCACCAGCTCGCAAGTGGCTGGCGTTGCATAGATCGGCCCGCGGTAACCGTTACGTACCAGTACCGGCAGATAGCCGCTGTGATCGAGATGGGCATGGGTCAGCACGATTGCGTCGAGCTCGCGCCCCTCAAGCTGAAAAGCATCCCAGTTGTGCAAGCGCAATTGCTTGTAACCCTGGAACAGCCCGCAGTCGATCAACACATGCCGCCCGTTATGTTCCAGCAGATATTTACTGCCCGTTACCGTGCCTGCTGCACCGAGAAATGTCATGCGCATGGTGATCTCCTTGAACATTGCGGGAGCGCTAACGATTGCTCCTTTGGGCTCAAGAACAGTTGATTTTTATCAAACAGGGTTGCGAACGCTTGACCTCATTGGCAACAAGGTCGCGGCTTGGCGATGGTCAAGCTGCACGGCGCGCGGTTCAGAACCTGTTCGGCCGTACTCCCGAGAAACGTGTTGAGCAGGTTCGGGTAAGCGGTGCCCAGCACTAACGTATCGAAGTGTTGCTCCTGAGCGAAGCGGCCAATCACTTTCTGAGGCGTTCCGATCAGCAGGTGACGGCGTTCTGGTTCGACGCCGTAGCGCTCGGCGAGGGCTTCGAATGCCTCTTCCTGCGCATCATTGACCGCCTCGCGCATGAACCTGTCCAGGCTCAATGTCGGCACGCTGATGGGCGCGTGTTCCAGCACCGACCAGTTGCCCACGTTGAACAGGTGCAACGCCGCGCCGCAAGACGCCGCCAGCGTTGAAGCCAGGTCGAGAACCCGGTCATTGAGCCCTTGGCTCAAGTCTTCCAGATGAGACAAGTCGACGGCGGCGAGGATTTTCAACAGCCTGGGGTTTTTCGCTTCGGTGACCAGGTGCACGTCAGCGGGACAATCGCGCAACAAGTGCCAGTCGAGGGGCCGATGAAACACCCGGTCAAGTGCTGGCACATGGTGAACATCCTTGATGACCAGATCCGGCCGAAAGTCATTCACATACGCCAGCACTTGCGCCAGGTTCGATTTTGCCCAGACCACTTCAGTCGTCACCTGCATGCCGGTGGGTCTTTGAAACCGGGCCTGCTGCTCCAGCCAGTGACGATGCACCTGCAAATAGCCCTCCCGCGCTTGCGCCATGGCATCGTGATCGAACAATCCAGCCACGGCCAGCGACTGGATATAGTCGAACGCAACGATGTGCAGACATGCACCGGTCGCACATGCCAGCGCGTAGGCACGATCGAAGGCAGGGGTGCGCGTCATCTCGGCGGGGGCCAACAACAACATACGTTTGAGTTTGAGCACCACGCACCTCACCATGGAAAAACGTCACGCAACCCCGACTTCTGTTCTCCCTGCAATGCCTTATCGGCGCGGCGCTTCCAGCATGCGGCTGGCCCGCAGATTCGCCTCCTCGGCCATTCGCTGCGCCTGAGCGGCTGCCTGTGCGGCCTGTTCTGCTTTGATTGCCGCTTCGTCCGCCCTGAGCCGAGCCGTCGCCGCATTGTTTTGCGCAGAATCAAGTCGCGCGTCGAGTTCCTGTGCATGCCGGTTACTGCAACCGGCGGTTGTCGCTAATAGGATGCTCAGCAAGGCAGCGGATAAGCGCTTGTCCATGGGTCTTCCCTCGATTCAGTCACGGCTCAACGCCAAAGATGGCCGTTTCAGTATCTGACTTCATCGGATGCAGACTCTGATCTTTATCAACTAACCGCGGCTGGCGATAGTCGTATCAGCGCACCTCAACCACTCGAGCAGTCATCCAGCGGTCAACGATCAACCGCCGGTGTCCACTGCCAATTGAGCACTTCGGGCATGTCCTGGCCCTCTTCAATCAGGTACAGCTTGTGCCTCTCCATCGTGGCCCAATATCGCGCCCGCGCGGCGTCGACCTGATCCTGCAAGCGTGGCACGCGTTCGATGACGTCCAGTGCCAGTTGGTAGCGATCCAGGTTGTTGATCACCGCCATGTCGAACGGTGTCGTGGTGGCGCCCTCTTCCTTGAAACCGCGAACGTGAAAGTTTTCGTGATTATGGCGTTTGTAGACCAACCGGTGGATCAGCGCGGGATAACCGTGAAAGGCGAAGATCACCGGTGCATCCATCGTGAACAGCTCGTCGAAGGTGACGTCCGGCAAACCATGGGGATGTTGAGAGGACGGTTGCAAGACCATCAAGTCAACGACATTGATCACCCGCACTCGCAGATCGGGCACATAGTCGCGCAGCAGCGTCACTGCGGCCAGGGTCTCCAGGGTCGGCACATCGCCGGCGCACGCCATCACCACATCTGGCGCCTGGTCATGACAGCAAGCCCAGGCCCAGCGACCGATACCGGCCTGGCAATGAACAATGGCGGCGTCACTGTCCAGCCACTGCCATTGCGGTTGTTTGCCAGCCACGATCACATTGATGTAATCGCGGCTTTTCAGGCAGTGATCGGCGACGCACAGCAGGCAGTTGGCATCGGGTGGCAGGTAGATTCTGATCAGGTCGGACTTTTTATTTGCCACGAGATCGAGGAAGCCCGGATCCTGATGAGAAAAGCCATTGTGATCCTGACGCCACACATGGGATGTCAGCAATAAATTCAGTGAGGCAACCGGTTTGCGCCACTTCACCTCTGCGGCGGTTTTGAGCCATTTCGCGTGTTGGTTGACCATCGAGTCGATGATATGAATGAACGCCTCATAGCACGACAACAAGCCATGCCGGCCGGTAAGCAGATAGCCTTCGAGCCACCCTTCGCAAACCTGTTCGCTGAGAATTTCCATGACACGACCGTCGGTTGCCAGGTTGATATCGTCCGGCTCCAGCCGCTCCATCCAGACTTTGGCGCTGACCTCATAGACCGCGTCCAGTCGGTTCGACGCTGTCTCGTCCGGGCCGAACAAACGAAAATTATTGAACGGCCGGTTTTCCTTGAGCACATCACGCAGCAACGCCCCCAATACCCGGGTCGCTTCGGCACGAACGCTGCCCGGACAGTCGAATGACACCGCGTAGTCGGTGAATCGTGGGAGCACCAGCGGCTGCAGCAACACACCGCCGTTGGCGTGAGGATTGGCGCTCATGCGACGGTGCCCGGTGGGGGCCAGTTCAGCGATGTCGGGCAACAGACTGCCGTTTGCGTTAAACAGCTCACGGGGCCGGTAGCTATTGAGCCAGTCTTCCAATTGCTGCAAGTGAACCGGTTGCTGGAAGTCGGCCAAGGGTACTTGGTGCGCACGCCAGGTACCTTCGACCCGATGCCCGTCGACAAACTTCGGGCCAGTCCAGCCTTTTGGCGTGCGCAATATCAACATTGGCCAGAGCGGCCGCTCCGACGCCTTCGATGGCCCGGGCTGGCGTGCGTGGCGCTGAATATCACGAATCCGGAAGACAATCGTATCGAGCGCCTCGGCCAAGGCTTGATGCACTTGCATCGGGTCTTCACCCTCAACGTAATACGGATCGTAACCGTAGCCGTACATCAGAGCGGACAGCTCGTTTTCACTGATTCTGGACAGCACGGTCGGATTGGCGATCTTGTAGCCATTGAGGTGCAGAATCGGCAGCACCGCGCCGTCACGTGCCGGGTTGAGAAACTTGTTGGAGTGCCAACTGGCCGCCAGGGTGCCGGTTTCGGCTTCACCATCACCGATCACACAAGCAACGATCAGCGACGGGTTATCAAACGCGGCACCGTAGGCATGGGCCAGACAATAACCCAGCTCGCCGCCTTCATGGATCGAACCCGGTACCTGCGGCGAGGTATGGCTGGATATTCCGTAGGGCCAGGAGAACTGACGAAACAGGCGAAGCAGGCCATTGGTATTGCATTCAACCGACGGATAGAGCTCGGTGAAGGTGCCTTCCAGATAAGTCTGCGCAACCACCGCCGGCGCGCCATGACCGGGGCCAGCGATAAACACCATGTCGAGGTCATATTGATTGATCAGGTGATTGAGGTGGGTGTAAAGCAGATTGAGCCCCGGCGTCGTGCCCCAATGCCCCAGCAGCCGCGGTTTGATATGAGCCTGGGTCAGCGGCTCGGTCAACAGCGGATTGTCTTTGAGATAAATCTGGCCGACCGCCAGGTAATTCGAGGCTCGCCAATACGCATCCAGCCCTTGTAGCTGCTCGGCACTCAAAAAATCACTCATTACGCACTCCGCCAACGCCCGTTACACGGTCTGATAGGCGTGACTCTGAACGTGCGTGCCGCTTATGAATTGATATATATCAACTTTCTGCGCACTCAGGATTGGAACGCTGAACAACTGGGCTGGACAGCTTGCAAAACTCCCATACCCGTTGGTCAGCCTTTTGCGCAAATCCGCAAATGAACCGCGTGTTTGCGGGTACAGCGCCTATGCTGGGTACACTCCTCAAGGAGGCGTCTCCCATGTCAGAAACCCTAAAGCTCAAGGCCAACCCGCTCAAGGCTGCCTGCTCCAATTGCAGTGTTGTGGAGTTGTGTCTGCCCATTGGCCTGAATAACGATGAAGTCGCTCGTCTCGATACGCTGATCGTGCAGCGTTTAAAGGTCAAAAAAGGCGCTGCCCTGTACCGTGCCGCAGACCCGCTGCGTTCGCTGTATGCCGTGCGTATCGGCTCATTCAAGACCAGCATCATGTCCATCGACGGTCGCGAACAAGTCACAGGGTTTCAGATCGCCGGCGAGATGCTTGGCCTGGACGCCATCAGCACCGATGAGCATGCCTGTGATGCGGTTGCCCTGGAGGACAGCGAAGTCTGTCCCATTCACTTTGCCCAGCTGGAAAAACTTGCGCAGAGCCTGCCCTCATTGCAGCACAACCTCAATAAACTCCTGAGCAGCGAGATCGTGCGCGACCACCGCATGTTGATGTTGCTGGGCAACATGAATTCGGATGAGCGCCTGGGTGCCTTCCTGCTGAATGTGTCACAGCGTCTGAATACCCGCGGTTACTCATCCAAAGACTTCGTTCTTAAAATGCGTCGCGAGGAAATCGGCTCTTACCTGGGCCTGCGACTGGAAACCGTCTGCCGCGGCATCGCCAACCTGCGCGCGCATGGACTGGTGGCAATATCGGGGCGTGACGTCAAGATTCTTGACATGGAAGGCCTCAAACAACTGGTCGCAGGATGCCACCGGCATCACCCAAGCTGACATCGCTCTGACAAAACCTCGTCCGCGAGCCGATCCATTGCAGGGCGATGCACATCCTTTGGTTAAGTGCCCGGTTGCCGAACCGCCAGAAGACTGCCCGGGATCGAATACAGTGCGCGCTCGGTGTTGCTGCCGATCAGCCGATCGACCCCGACGCGATGCACCGTGCCCATCACGACGACATCCGCAAAATATTCCTCGACGAATTCGCTGATCACCGGCACCGGCAACCCCATGACGAAATGCCGTCGTTCGGGCGGCACTGCGTAACGGTCGGCCAGGTTGACGAACGCAACGTGCAAGGCTTCGCGCAGTTCGACACTGACGTCCATGGCCCAGCCACCGCCAATCAACGGCACATCGCCATTGAAGGCCGGCGATAAGTCGTATGCCGTCAGCAAGTGCAACGGAGCGTCGCATTGCAGGGCCAGCGCATTGGCTGTTTGAATAATGGTGTCGTTAAGACCACTGATTTGTGTCGAGGGATCGAACGGGTCAACCGCTGCCACGACCCTGTGTGGCAAACCGTAACGGGCCTGGTTGACCAAGTGCACGGGGATCGGGCACTCGCGCAACAAGTGACAATCGAGCGGCGTGGTGAAGACCCGTTTGAGCACAGGCTCCAGGGCCACGTCCTTGATCAACAGATCAGGTTGGAGCGCTTCAACGGTGCGCAATATATCCAGCAGCGGATGCGTCGTGAACACCACGCTGACGGTCACTTCCAATTCCAGGTCGCGCAACCGCATCAGTTCCTCCGCCTCCCATCGCCGATATCGGCGCTGATAGCGCATGAACTCCGCGTCATCGATTTTCTCTTCCCATAAATGCACGATCGGCGCCGGCTCGACAAACGCCCTGACATCCAGCACTGCGCCGCTGGCCTTGGCCAATGCGATTGCACGCACAGTGGCAGGCGACTGACGTAGCGTCTGATCAGCGATCAGCAAAATGCGTTGATATTGACCCATCGCACACCTCGATTCGACACCAGCGCTTCTGCGCTGGCAGTGTTCAGACTGTGCTTCGCTGTCTGCCACCGTTTGATCTACATCAGATACCCGCCAATCAACGGCCGCATTGCGCCGGCCTGATCCAGATCAGATGCCGCGCATCCACAGCGGCGTAGAACTGATGTGCCGCGTTGAGTCATCGCGCGTTCAACGCTCAATTGCGATGGAGGTTCACATCATGCTCACAGTCAAAGACCACAATGAACGGGCCGTGGAGGTCTATGCCACGGTCACTGGGCAACACTGGATCGAGGCGCTCAGGGACGGCCGGCACGTATTGATTCGGCCGCTGGCCGCAAAAGATCGCGAACGCGAATATGCGTTTATCAAGCGACTGTCTCCCGAGTCGCGGCACATGCGCTTTCTGGCGCAGATCGGTGAGCCAGGCACCGCCCTGCTCGATCAATTGATGGACACCGACAACCAGGAGCGTTTGGCCTATATCGCGCTGGCGCACGAGAACGGTCACCTGATTGAAATCGGTATCAGTCGCTATGCCGCCACGGGCGATCATGCTTGTGAGTGCGCGGTGACCGTGGCCGATGAATGGACGCATCTGGGACTGGGCACACTGTTGATGCAGCATCTGATCACAGCGGCCCGCAAGAACGGCTTTCATCACCTGTATTCGGTGGATGCCGCCAGCAATGCGCCCATGCGCGATCTGGCGAAAAGCCTGGGTTTTGAAACGCACAACGATCCGGAAGATTCGCGCCAGGTCATCCATAGCCTGCACGTTTGAGCTGCGTCCCCGCCCGGTGTCGGCCAACGGCCCGGTGCGGGCGGGCTATGTGTTGCTTACGACTGCAACGTATGGCCCGGTTTGATTGCCAGCACGCTACACGGTGCCCGATGAAGTAATTGTTCGGCGGTGGTACCCAGCAGCTTGTTGAGCCCTTGGCTTTGCACCGTGCCCATCACGATAACGTCAGTGTGGTGCGTTGCTGCAAAACCGCAAATGCTCGACAAGGGCATGCCTTCAATGAAATGACGCCGATCCACCGCAACGCCATGTCGCTCGGCAATGGCTGCAAACACTTCATGCTGGGCCGTTCCCAACGCCTCATAAATTCCTGTAGCCAACGGCAGCGCGCCCATCCCCATGTCGCGCACGTACACGGCTGTCCAGTCATAAACATGCAATAGATCAAGCGTGGCATCGCATTGCTGGGCCAGTTTTACGGCGGCATCGATGATCTGATCATTAAACACTTGATCCTCTTCCTCGCTGCGCAGCACATCGATGATCGCCAGCACGCTTTTTGGTTTTGGGTTACGGCCATCGGTCACCAAATGCACCGGCACCGGGCAATCGCGCAGCAACTGCCAATCGAGGGGTGTGAAAAAAATCCTTTTCAGCGCTGGCTCTTCCTGGGCGTCTTTAATGATCAGTTCAATGGGTATTTCGTTAACGAAGTGAAGAATCTCTTCATAAGGATGCTGCACCCACACCACTTCGCTGGTGACATCGACACCCTCTTTACGCATCACGCCCGCCTGCTCCTGGAGCCAGTGCCGGTGGGCTTGCACATACCCGTCGCGGGCCAGACGCATTTGTTCAGGGGCAAACAGCCCGGCGACAGCCAATGCCTGTAAATAATCGAACGCCACGATGTGCAGCGGCCGGTTCATTGCCCGCGACAACGCGGCCGCGCGATCAAACGCTGGCGTGCGTGTCATGGCGGGAGGGGCAATCAAGAGCAAACGCTGAAACTGGGACATGGGAGACCTCGGCGTGCGATCAGCTGCATAGGATCAATCAGCGCCCAGCTTGAACGCACAGGCATCGCGGTCCTTGATATTTGTCAATTCTCAATGGGGTGATCAGGGCCACAGACGCCCTGCTCCTGGTTCCGTGCGCAAATAGCTGCGAATCCCTGTCAGGTGCAGGGAATTTATCAGGGCGTAATGGCCACTTTCATCACGCCGTCGCGTTGATGGGCAAACAAGTCATACGCCGCTTCGATATCGTCCAGCCTGAAGCGATGGGTTACCAGCGCCGACAAATCAACGCCACCGCTTTGCACCACGGCCATCAGCCGGCGCATGCGCTCTTTCCCGCCCGGACAAAGCGTGGTGATGATGCTGTAGTCGCCCAAACCCGCGGCAAATGCATCCAGAGGGATCCGCAGGTCGCCAGAGTAAACGCCCAGACTCGACAGCCGTCCCCCGGGTCGCAAAACCCGCAACGCCGATTCGAACGTTTGCTGAGTACCCAGTGCCTCGATGGCAACATCGACGCCACGGCCGCCGGTCAGCGCCATGATGTGCTCGACAACGTTGCCGTTTTTGAAGTCGACCACCTGTGTAGCGCCCAGTTGTTGAGCCACGCGCAGGCGCTCGGGCACGGTGTCGACGCCGATAATCGTGCAGGCGCCTTTGAGCCGTGCGCCAGCCACGGCGCAGAGACCGATCGGGCCCAGCGCAAACACGGCAACCGTGTCGCCAATGTTCACCTCGCCCCGCTCGGCACCCGAAAACCCGGTGGACATGATGTCCGGGCACATCAACACCTGTTCGTCGCTCAATTCATCGGGAATCGGGCACAGATTGGCCAATGCATCGGGGACTCGCACGAATTCGGCCTGGCAGCCGTCAATGATGTTGCCGAACTTCCACCCACCGATGGCGCGGAAACCGTGGCGGGTCTCCGGCCCGTCCTGCGAACCACAACCGCAGAGGCAGGCATAACTGTGGCCACTGGGCGTGATGGCACCGGCTATCACTCGCTGGCCTTCAACAAAGCCGTGCACTTGAGCGCCGAGTTTCTCGATCACACCAACCGGTTCATGCCCCACCGTCAGCCCTTTGGCCACCGGGTATTCGCCTCGCAGGATATGCACGTCGGTACCGCAGATGGTTGTGGTGGTGATGCGGATCAGCGCATCCAGCGGCCCAATCTCGGGGATCGCTTTGTCTTCGAGCACGATGCGATTTTTCTCAACGAAAATCGCGGCTTTCATCAGTGACATCGCTTTTCTCCTCGATATTGGGTGGCGGGGTTCTGCCTCACGATGCGCCCGCACGGCGGCCGAAAGGTTGATAACCATCAACAAATCGTCAATGGCGAACACCCGGTGACCGCACGTCGCCCGACCGTTTCCGCCACTCGCTTGATTGACAAAGATCAAGCCGCTCTCAACGGCTGGCGGGAGGATGGTCGTAAGGTTTCACTTTCCGAAGCCCTCGCCCGTCGCGCCGTCGCGACCAGGAGAGTCGTCATGTCTGAGCAACTGCGTTTCATGCTGGTCGTCTCGCCATTACTGGAGAACAGTCCTGCTTTCGACCGTGCGGCAGCGTTGGCCAAGGCCTCGGGCGCGGCACTGCACATCGTCGCCTTCGATTATTTGGAAGGGCTGGCGACCGCCGGCCTGGTCAATGAACAGGCGCGTGAACAGATGCAATACGGTTACGTCGAACGCCACCGCCAGTGGCTTGAGGATCAGGCCCGGCCCTTGCGCAAGATCGGCGTCACCGTGACCACGGAGGTGGTCTGGGTCGAGCGGCCATTGCAGGAAATTCTGGTGCATTTGCGCGAGCAGCCGATGGCGCTTTTGATCAAGGCGCTGGCCCATGAATCGCTACTGTCGCGCCTGATGTTCACCCCGCTTGATATTCATCTTCTGCGCGAATGCCCGGTGCCGTTGCATTTCGTCAGCCATGTTCAGCACGTTTTACCGCGCCGGATTCTGGCTGCCGTTGACCCGTTCCATCGCAGCGATGAATACGAAGGCTTCAACGACCGGATACTCCACGAGGCGTCAAAACTGGCGAGTACCTGCAATGCCGAGCTTGACGTCATTTACGCCCATGACCTGTCATCCATCGGTGCCGACGAGTTCGGCTTCGACAACGCCTCTGCGTTTTTCTCTTCCAGCCAGGCCAAAACCCTGTTTGACGCACAGAACGAGACTTTCCAGGCATTGGCCAAACGCAACGGTATCCCACCGGAACGGCAACATATGATTTTGGGCAATCCGGCCAAGGTACTGGCCAGCTACGCCGATGCCTACAACATCGACGTGATCGTCATGGGCCGCGTCGGACACCGGGGCATCGGCCGGCTGATCGGTAGCACCGTCGAGCACTTGTTGTACAAGATGCCGTGCAGTGTGTGGGTCGTCTCACCCCAAGCGCTGGAGGAATAGTCATGGTCATCGATAAGTCGCCCAGGCAACCGGCACCCCGTCCGGACGCGTGTCATCCCAGTACCGCCCTGTTTCTGGAAGCCGATCGCCTGAACGCCCAGGCCTATGCCATGTTGTGCGAGCCGGTTTCCGCCCAGAGCATTCAAGAATTTTGCGCAGCGAAACAACGCGCGGACGAGATGTATCGGCGAGCCCGGCAGGCTTGGGCTTATGACCAGGATGAAACCAGACAATGATGTGGCCAAAGACATCCATGCCTATGCGGAGTCAACGATGAACGATCTAGCGTTACGGCGCACCATTCTGGACGAGCTCGAGTTTCAGCCCAACATTGATGCAGCAGCGATTGGTGTGACCATCGAAAACGGCGTCATCGGCCTTACCGGCCATGTGAAAACCTATGCCGAGAAAATTGCCGCTGAGCGGGTCGTCAAGCGTGTCAAGGGCGTGAGAGCGGTTGCCGAAGACATTGAGGTCAGGGTGCCCACCGAATTTGACGTTGGAGATGAAGCTATCGCATCTCGCTGCCTGAAGGTCATTCAATGGAACAGTGCGGTGCCGGATGAACACCTGCTGATCAAGGTGCAGCAAGGCTGGGTCACCCTGGAAGGTGAAGTGGAGTGGCAGTTTCAGAAAGAAGCGGCTCAGGGCGCCGTGCGCCACTTGGCAGGCGTGACGGGCATCAACAACATGTTGCAGGTCAAACCCAAGGACAGTCCTGACGATATTCAGCGACAGATCGAAACCGCGTTGGCACGTAACGCGGAACTCGACGCCAGCAAAATAAGAGTGACGGTTCAGGGCAGGACCGTAAAGCTCGAAGGTTTTGTCCATCTCTGGCTGGAACGCAAGGCCATAGAGAAAGCAGCATGGGCAGTGCCCGGCGTCTGTCACGTTGAAAATTATGTACTGCTCGATTGATGACGGGGCGTTCATGTACGCCTACAAAACGCCGAATAGAATACGGGCCTGGCGACGCAAACAGGCCCGTCAATGCGGCAATGGCGAAGCGGTTGACCTGCTGAAGTTCAACCCGCAAAAAACTGGAAGCTGTTGTGCCCCCCCTGCCGAGGAAGCTTGTCATGGCTTGCGCAACAGCCGTCCCGAATTACTTCAGCTTCGCCAGCATGGCCAAAGCGACTGCCTTTGCAGACTGTGGGTTCTGGCCGGAAATGACCTCGCGGTCTTCGATCACGTTCTCGCTCCATGGCTTGGCTTCGGAGAAGTTGGCGCCGGCTGCCGTCAGGCCATCCTGCGGGAACAGTTTCATATGGCCGGATCACCGATTCTGGCAGCACCCACAGGTCTGGCTGACGCCACATGTTGGAGCGCGCGAAGGACTGCTCGCCAAGATCAGGCGTCATCAAATCGTTAACACTGTCGCAGTGCCCGCGAGAAAAAGCTGTCATTTGCACGTTTTGATCCTAGTGCGCGCCGCTTGAACTGGATAACAACTAAGCACTTAGGGTTATTAGAAAAGTTCAACTTATTATCCCCGACAAACGGTAATAAAAAGATTTATTGTCGTTTTTCAGTTTGTTAGCGGCCCTGATTCTCATTATTTATTTATCGTCAAAGTTTTTACCAAGCACACTACTCAACCCGAGGTATGGTTTTAAGACGATTGAAGAACGTCCACCCATGCATTAAAAGGGAGTAGTAATGGACAATATTGTTGTCGCCGACAAATCTAATTCTCAGCTCACTGCCCAGAATTGGGGCAATGTACGGCTCAGCCAGCCTTCCGTTGTGCAGATGCCGGTCAGGCCGGATCAGTTGGCTTCAACAAGCCGTAGCGGACAGGATCTGATCGTCAATCTGAAGAGTGGCGAACAGATCAAAATCACCAATTTCTTCAACGTAAGTCCGGACGGTGTGCCGAACGACATCGTGTTTCAAGGTGACGATGCCACGCTGTGGCAGGCGCGCTACGACGCGGAGCCGTTCAACGGGTTTACCTTTGACGAAATTGCCTCGCTGGACGATCTGATCGCCGGCGTCGGTGTAGTTGAGGGTGCGACGTCTGCGTGGGCGATTGCCGGGCTCGGCCTGCTGGGTGCCGGAGGCGCTGCGGCGGCAGCGGGAGGTGGTGGCGGTGGCAATGGCGGTGGCAATGGCAATGGCAATGCTGATACGACACCGCCTGCCACCGCGACCGGGCTGACCCTGTCGGCTGACGGTCGCGTGTTGAGTGGCATTGGCGAAGCCGGCAGTATTGTGGCGGTGCGAGATGCCGCAGGTAACCTCTTGGGCACTGGCACCGTCGGTGCCGATGGGCATTTTCAGCTTGATCTGAGCACCCCACAGACCAATGGCCAACTCCTCGACGTGACGCTGACCGATGCGGCTGGAAATTCATCATCTGCCGCCACGGTAAGCGCACCGGTCATTGTCGAACCGCAGCCGCCCGTTGATCTGGGTTTGAGCAATGACGGCAGCCAACTCACCGGCACCGCCCGCGCGGGAACCACCATCGAGGTTCGCGCAGCGAATGGCGATTTGCTCGGCCGAGCGGCGGTGGGCGCTGACGGCACATTCACCGTGACGCTCAGCCCGGTTCAGGCCAACGGCGAGGTGATCAGTGTCGTTGCGGTCAACAGTGTCGGCGCGCAATCGGCGGCCGTGCCCTTCACTGCGCCGGACATCACCGGCCCCACCGCCGCGACTGACGTCACCGTCAGCAGCGATGGCCTGTCAGTCACCGGCCAAGGTGAGCCCGGCAGCACGGCCAGCGTCGCCAATGCCCAGGGCATTGTGCTCGGCACGGCCCTTGTCGCGGCCGATGGTTCGTTCACCGTGCAACTCGGCACCGCGCAAATCGATGGTGAAGCACTGAGCGTCCAGCTCACCGACGCCGCTGCGAATCCTTCGCCCGTGGTGACCGTGATCGCGGTCGACCTGGACGGTGTGACTCAGCCGAGCGACATCACACTGAGCGTGGACGGCGTCCAATTGAGCGGACGCGGCCAAGTCGGGTCAACGGTCACAATCCGCGACGCCGATGGCAACGCGCTCGGTTCGGCAGTGGTCGCGGCGGATGGAACGTTCAGCGTCCAGCTGAACAGTCCACAGAACAATGGCGAAACACTGCTGATCAGTGCCAGCGATGGCACCGGCAACACTTCAGCGCCGCTGACGTATGTGACGCCTGACACTCAGGAACCCGCGCCGCTCTCGGGACTCACGCTGGACACCCAAGGGCAGACACTGACCGGTAACGGTGAACCCGGCGCCTTGATCACCGTGCGCGATCCGGACGGAAACGTTATTGGCACCGGCACAGTCGACGGCGATAGCAGTTTCACCATCAATCTCTCGACAGCGCAGACCGACGCGCAACAGCTTCAGGTCATTCAGACCGATGCGGCCGGCAACCCGTCGGCGCCGGTGATTGTAACGGCACCTGATCTGACAACGCCGGTTGCAGTCACTGATGTGGCGATTTCCGCGAACGGTGCAGTCGTTACCGGCGCGGGTCAGGCAGGCGCTACCGTTACCGTCACCGATGCAGACGGCGTGGTCTTGGGAACAGCGATCGTTGGCAGCAATGGCCGCTTTGAGATTAGCCTTTCCAGCGCACAAACCAACGGCCAGAACCTGAGCGTCATTCAGACAGATGCCTCGCCTACGGCCGCGCCTGCGGTGCCTGTTCAGGCGCCGGATATTCAGGCCCCGGCCGCCCCTTCGGATGTGTCACTGGATCCGACGGGCACCTTGCTCACCGGCCGCGGTGAGCCGGGTGCGACAGTGTCTGTCAGGGATCTGGCGGGCAATGTCGTGGGCACCGGGGTCGTGGGCGGCACCGGTGATTTCACCGTGACACTGACCAGCCCGCAGATCGATGGCCAACAGCTGCAAGTGAGCCAGTCGGACGGCGTCAACGTATCGCCCGGTACCCCGCTGACGGCGGCGGACAGCACAGCACCGCTGGCCCCGGACAATGTGACGCTCGGCAGTAATGGCGTCACCATGACCGGCACCGGGCAAGCCGGTAGCACGGTCACGGTCAGCGCGCCGGATGGCACGATTCTCGGCACTGCGGTGGTCGCAGTCGACGGCAGCTTCACCGTCAATCTGAACCCGGCTCAACTCGATGGCCAAGTGTTGAGTGTCATCCAGACCGACGCGAGCGCCCTGCCCTCGCCTGTCACTCCCGTTACCGCCCCGGACATCACCGCTCCGCCAGCCCCGAGTGGTCTGCTCATTGATCCGGCCGGCGCCTCAATGACCGGCACAACGCAGCCCGGCAATACGGTCGAGGTACTGGATGCCGCTGGCAATGTCCTCGGCAGCACGACGGCTGACGGCAGTGGCGCATTCACGGTGATTCTCGACCCTGCCCAGACCAATGGCGAGGTCTTGCAGGTCGTGGCGTCGGACGGCACCAACAGTTCGCTGCCAGGCGATGTCACCGCACCGGACACTACGCCGCCTGCGGCGGTCAGTGATCTGGCGATCGACCCTGCTGGCACGCAGGTGTCGGGCAGTGCAGAGCCCGGCACCACGGTCACCGTCAGCATCGCCGGCGGCAGCGTGCTGGGCAGTGCCACGGCAGGCGCGGACGGTCATTTCGTCGTCGTACTCGACCCCGCCGCCGGCAACGGCAGCGATTTGGAGGTCATCAGTACTGACAGCGGCGGCAATGACTCGCCGGCCGTTCCGCTGGCCGGCCCCGACGGCACCCAAGTAGCGACGCCGACTGATCTGGCCTTGAGCGCCGACGGTTTCACCCTGACCGGCGCGGGTACGCCGGGTTGCACCGTGACCGTGACCAACAGCAATGGCGATATTCTCGGCTCCGGGCTCATCAACAGTTTCGGCCGTTTCACACTGTTGCTCAGCGCGAAGCAGGCAAACGCGCAAGTGCTGCAAATCACCGCCACCAGCCCCGACGGTGAAGTCTCGGTGCCTGGCACAGTAACGGCTGCCGATGGCACGCCGCCGGACGCGGTGACCAATTTGGCGCTGAATGCCAATGGCAGCGCACTGACCGGCAGAGGTGAGGCCGGTGCCACGGTCACAGTGACCAACAGCAGTGGCACCGTGCTGGGCACGGCACTGGTCGCCAGCGATGGCACGTTCACCCTGACGCTGACGCCGAGCCAGCTTAATGGTCAGACGCTGACCGCCATCCAGAACGACGCCGCCGGCAACGCTTCGCAGCCCGCCAACATCATCGCGACCGATCTGCAACCGCCCGCCCCCGCGACCGGTGTCACCATCAATGACGTCGGCACCGTCGTCAAAGGCCAGGGCGAGCCCGGCAGCAACGTGACGGTGCGCGATTCCGCTGGCAATGCCCTGGCAACCGGGGTAGTCGATCAGAGCGGCAACTTTCAGGTCACCCTGCCCAATGCGCAGAACAGCGGCGATACCTTGCAGATCACGCTGACGGACGCGGCTGGCAATGCCTCCACTTCCACGGGCGTAACCACGGTAGACAGCACACCGCCAGACGCCGTGCAGGACGCCCTGATCAGCGCAGATGGCAGCACGCTCAGCGGAACGGGTGAAGCCGGTGCGACGGTGAATGTCACTACCGCCAACGGAACCTTGCTGGGCAGCGCCGTCGTCGGTGCGGACGGCGCGTTCAGCGTGACGTTGGTGCCAGCACCCACCAACGGCGAGCCTTTGGCCGTCAGTCAAACCGACCCTGACGGCAATGAATCGCCGTCCACCAGTCTTATCGCCCCCGACATCAGCCCACCGGCCCCACTGACTGAAGTTGCGGTAAATGCAGACGGTGTGACCGTGACCGGTCGCGGCGAACCCGGCGCCACCGTGTCTGTACGCAGCGCCGACGGTACATTACTCGGCACTGCACAGGTCGGCAGTGGCGGCGCTTTCAGCGTCACCCTGAGCGATCCACAACTGAATGCCGAAGTGCTGACGGTCACTCAGGAAGACCCGCCCGGCAACGTTTCCACGGCGATCGAAGTCATCTCGGTGGATTTGACTGCACCCGCCACGCCGAGCGCGTTGACTCTGAATGCCGCAGGCCTGCAACTGGCCGGCAACGCCGAAGCGGGCAGCACCGTGACCGTACGTGACAGCGAGGGCAACGTTCTCGGCACGACGACAGCAGCCGCCAACGGCACCTTTCAACTGACGCTCAATAGTCCGCAAACCAACGGCCAGACGCTGAACGTGACGGCCAGTGACGCAGCGGGCAATCCCTCCTCTCCCGCCTTGTTCAATGCCGCCGACACCACTGCACCGGTGGCGGCCGGCAATCTGGCGGTCAGCGCCGACGGTGCAACACTCACCGGTACCGGCGAAGCCGGCGCCAGCGTCGAAGTCCGTGATGGCGCAGGCAATCTATTGGGCACCGCGACCGTCGGCAGCAATGGCAGCTTCAGCCTGACGCTGTCGCCGGTAGCGGCGTCCGGTGCGACGCTCTCCGTGTTGCAGATCGATGCCGCTGGAAACGCTGGACCGATGGCACCGGTTACCGCGCCGGGCGACCTGGCTGAAAGCGCCCCCAACAATCTGGCGCTCAGTACTGACGGCTTGACGCTGACCGGCACCGCCACCGCTGGCAGCACTGTCACCATTCGCAATGCTTCGGGCGTATTGCTCGGCAGCGCTTTGGTCGCTGCCAATGGAACCTTCAGTGCCACGCTCAACACCGCGCAAATCAACGGCGAGCAACTCTCTGCCGTGGCGACTTCGGACACGGGCATCAACTCCTCGCCCACCGACTACACCGCCGCCGACGTCGCGGCGCCAACACCACTCAGTGAACTGAGCCTGGCATCCAACGGCACAGCCTTGACCGGTCGCGGTGAAGCCGGCGCCGTCGTGACTGTCCTGGGCAGCGGCGGCGCTATTCTCGGCAGCGCCGTGGTGGCCGCCAATGGCACCTTCAGCGTAACGCTCAGCCCCGCGCAAACCGCCGGCCAGACGCTGAGCCTGAGCCAGGCCGACGCATCGGGCAACGAATCCAACAGCGTCAATCTGATCGCGCCTGACCTGATCGCACCCAATCCACCGGCGGGGCTGTCGGTCAGCAATGACGGCACTTTATTGTCGGGTACGGGTGAGGCAGGCACCACGGTCAATGTGTTCAATGCCGCAGGAGCGCTGGTCGGAACTGGCACCGTCAACATTGATGGCACGTTTGCGATCACTCTGACCACGGCACAAGCCAACGGACAGGCGTTGACCGTTTCCTTGACCGACGCGGCGGGCAATACCTCGGCGGCGACACCGTTCACCTCGGTCGACAGCACCGCGCCGACGGCTGTGTCGCAACTGAACATCGGCGGCGACGGTGCGACCTTGACCGGGCGCGGCGAACCGGGCGCGCAGGTCAGGGTTCTTGACAGTGACGGCAACGAGCTCGGCACTGCCACCGTCAGCCCCACCGGCACGTTCACGCTGACTCTGACGCCGGCACTGACCAACGCTGAAGTGATCAGCGTCGTGCAGGCCGACGCCGCTGGCAACGACTCGCCGGCCGTGAGCCTGACGACGCCGGACTTCACCCCACCCGATCCACTGGCCAATGTCGACATCAACGACTCGGGTGCGCTCGTCACCGGCACCGGCGAACCGGGGGCGACTGTGACGGTTCTGGACGCCAACGGCACCTTGCTCGGCACCAGCGTGGTGCTCGCCGACGGCTCGTTCAGCGTCACCCTGACCCCGCCGCAGATTAACGAGCAAATCCTCAGCGTGCAGCAGGCCGACCCACCGGGTAACGTCAGCGCGCCGGTGGCGGTCACCGCACCGGATCTGACGCCGCCGGCGACACCCGTCGGGCTGCAATTAAACGCGGACGGCGACCTGCTCACCGGCAGCGGCGAAGTCGGCGCCAGTGTCAATGTGACGCTGGCCGATGGCACGATCGTCGGCACCGGGACGGTGGGCAGCGACGGTTTCTTCCAGATCAGCGTGACCCCGGCACAAACCAATGGCGAAGCGGTTTTCGTGACGCTCGAAGATGCAGCCGGCAACACGTCGCCTGCCGCAACGCTTGCCGCGCCCGATACCACGCCGCCTGCACCGTTGACGAATGTTGATATCGACGCGAGTGGCAGCGTCGTCACCGGTTCCGGTGAGGCCGGTTCGCAACTGCTGGTTACCAACGCCGCTGGCACTGTCATCGGCACCGGAACAGTTGCCGCCGACGGCAGTTTCAGCGTCACCCTTGATCAGCCACAACTCAATGGCGAAGCCTTGTCGGTGATTCAGCGCGATGCGGCAGGCAATCCCTCCCCTGCTGCGCCCGTGACGGCGCCGGATACCACGGCGCCAGCCCTGCCCGCCGATGTCGAACTCGATGCCGACGGGCTGACGTTGACGGGTACCGGTGAAATCGGCGCCACCGTGCGGGTAACCAGCGCAGCGGGCACCGTGCTCGGCACTGCCACGGTCGCCGCCGATGGCACGTTCACCATGACACTCAATGCAGCGCAATTGAACGGTCAGGTGTTGAGCGTCAATCAAATCGATCCGGCGTCGAACACGTCAACGACGCTGACAGTGCAAGCGGCAGATGTCACCGATCCACTGGAAGTCGCCGACCTGCAAGTCAGCCAGAATGGCTTGACCGTCACGGGCACCGGTGAAGCCGGCGCGATCGTTACCGTGCGCGATGGCGGCGTCGTGCTCGGCACGGCGACGGTGGCCGCCGATGGCAGCTTCAGCGTCACCCTGTCCACTGCGCAACTCGACGGCCGGACGCTTTCCGTAACCCAGGCCGACGCGGCCAATAATCTGTCCGAGCCAGCCACTGTCGCGGCTCCCGACAGCACCGCGCCAACCGCGCCGACAGTCACCTCGTTGACCGGTGCAGGCACCTTGCTGGTGGGGACCGCCGAAGCCGGCAGCACCGTGACGGTGATGTCTGCCGACGGCACGGTGTTGGGCACTGCGGTGACGTTGAGCGATCTCACGTACACCGTCACGCTCGATCCGGCGCAGGCCAACGGCCAACTGTTGACCGTGGTCGCGACGGACGCCGCTGACAATGCATCGCCCCCCCTGCTTTTTCCCGCGCCTGACATCACCGCGCCCGATGCCGTCACCGGACTCACCATCAGCGCCGATCTGACCCAGCTTGCCGGTCGTGGCGAAGCAGGCGCCAGTGTCGAGGTGACCGACGCGCTGGGCAAAGTTGTCGGCAGCGGCACGGTCGCAGCCAACGGTACTTTCCTGATCGATCTGGATCCGGGTATCACGGCTGGCCAGGTCTTGACCGTGAACCAGACCGATCTGGCCACTCTGGTGTCTGATGACGTCAGCCTGACGGTACCGGCCGTTCCGGCGCCGGATGCGCCTGACAATCTCGCACTCACCGCCGATGGCGTCACGCTGTCCGGCACCGCAGCCATTGGCACCACCATCAACGTTTATGGCCCTGACGCCAGCCTGATCGGCACGGGCGTCACCGGTTCCGATGGTACGTTCAGCGTCGTTCTGACGCCGGCACAAACCAATGGCCAGAGCATTGAAGTCACCGCCAGCACCCCATTGGGCGGTGCTTCGTTGCCCACAGAAATCGTCGCCGCAGACACCTCGGCGCCCGCGCCGCTCAGCGATCTGGCCGTCAACGCCAGCGGCACCGTGGTCACCGGTCGAGGCGAAGTCGGCGCAACGGTCACCATCAGTCTCGACGGCGGCGTTTTGGGCACTGCGGTTGTCGGTGCCAATGGAACCTTCAGTGCGCAGCTCAATGCGCCACAGGTGAACGGTCAGACTCTCAACGCCTCGCAAACCGATGTCGCCGGCAACACGTCGCCTATTCTCGACGTGACGGCACCCGATGCCACCGCTCCGGCCGCTCCGACGGGGCTGACATTGACCGGCGCAGGCCAGGTTCTCGAAGGACTCGGTGAGGCCGGAGCCACCGTCACCGTGCGCGGCGCGGGTGGCACGGTATTAGGCAGCGCGACGGTTGCCGGCGACGGCACCTTTTCGGTGACGTTGTCTGCCGCGCAGCTCAACGGGCAAGTACTGAGCGTCAGTCAGAGCGATGCGGCAGGCAACGGTTCGCCGTCCACCGACCTGAACGTCGCTGACACGACGGCACCGGCGCCGTTGAGCGATGTGGCTTTGAACAGCACGGGGCTGGTTGTCAGCGGCATTGGCGAGGCCGGCGCGACCGTCAATGTCACCAACGCTGCCGGCACCGTGCTGGGCACCGCCGTGGTCAATGCCAATGGCAGCTTCACCGTGCAACTGTCCGCAGCTCAGGTTAACGGTCAATTGCTGAACGTCCAGCAAGCAGACCCGGCCGGCAACCTGTCGCCGGTGTTCAATGTCACGGCGAACGATGTCCAGGCGCCGGTCGCGGCCAGCGGATTGGCACTGGCTGCTAATGGCCTGACCTTGAGCGGTGTCGGCGAACCGGGCGCCACCGTCAACGTTTATAGCGCCGGTGGCGCTCTGCTGGGCACCTCGACAGTGGGCAGCGGCGGCACTTTCAGCTTTGACCTCAATACCGCTCAACTGGATGGACAACCGTTAACGGTGCGTCTGGTAGACCCGGCCGGCAATCTGTCGCCGAATGCCAGCCTGACCGCACCTGACATTACCGCGCCCGGCGCGCCGACCAGCGTCAGCGTCAATGGCAGCGGCACATTGCTGTCCGGCGTCGGGGTTCCCGGTTCGACCATCAGCGTGCGTGACGCGGGCGGTGTGGTGCTGGGCACCGCCACGGTCGCCGCCAATGGCAGTTTCTCGGTGATTCTGGCGTCGGCACAAATCAACAGCCAAGTGCTTAGCGTGACGCAAGCGGATCCGAGCGGGAACGTGTCGGTGGTAGCCACCGCGACGGCGCCAGACCTGACTCCGCCCGCCGCCGCCACGGCCTTGCTGGTCGGCGCCGACGGCCTGACCGTCAGCGGCACCGGCGAGCCCGGTGCAACCGTCACCATCAAATCGGCCTCCGGGACAGTGCTGGGTACTGGCACCGTGAATGATGCCGGGGTGTTCACCCTTGCCCTGAACAGCGCTCAGATCAACGGGGAAAAACTCACCATTACCCTGAGCGACAACCGCGGTAACGTCTCGGTCGCCGCCAACGTCACGGCACCGGACGTAGACGTCAATGCCCCGGTCATCGCCAGCGACAACCTCGCCGTCGGCACCGTCACCCTGGCGCCAGCCACTGCGACGCAGACATTCAATGATTCGTTCACCACGCTGCTGTCCGGCTTCTCGAAAATCTTTACGTTTACCGTCCCGAGCGGTGCGCGTCTTGATCCAACGTTGACGCTGACCACCAGCAGCCTGATTTCGCTGCTCGATGGCGTGGTCTACACGCTGCAAGTGAAAAACGCCAACGGCGACTGGATCACGCTGGACGCCAACGGCAGTGGCGGCCTGCTCGATCTGATTGCCCTGGCCGGCCAAGGCGTGCGCGTGGACATCGGTAGCCTGCTCTCAGGCGAGTACCGATTGACCGTGTCGAGCACCGGCATCGGCGTGCTGACCACGGTCAACACGCAGCTGCAACTGGATGTCAGCAGCCTGACCCAGTTCAACGGCGTCGCAGGGCCGGCGGTTACCGGCAACGTCATTACCAACGTGGGCGTCGATGGTACGGTTGACCAGACCGGGCCGGATAACGGCGCGCAATTGCAGATCCTCAAAAACGGTGCGTACATCAGTGCCGGGGCTGGCACCACCGTGCAGGGTTTGTACGGCACGCTGACCATCGACGCGGATGGCAACTACAGTTACACACCAAACGGCAGCGTCAGCAGTGTCGGCAAGGTCGACGTCTTCAGCTATCAGCTAGTGCACCCGAATGGCTTGAGCGACACCGCCAATCTGTACGTGCGCATCGACAGCCCGCAAGCCACCGAAGTCTGGAATGATTCCAACCTCGGCAGCCCAGCGCTGGTGGTCGACGCCACTGCCGACGTGGCGTCGACCGACGTCACCCTGGCCAACCGTGAAGTGACCACCAATTCGAACCTCGGCACCTTCAACGTGTTGCTGGGCGGCGGCAGTGGCAACTACAACACCAGCGTGGCGGCCGACACCGTCAGCGACCTGACCGTCGTGGTCAATTCGAGCAACCTGCTGACTCTGCTGGGCTCGATGACGGTGGGCCTGTACAAGTTCAACACCGCCACCAACCAGTACGTGCTGGTCAAAAGCTATGGCGGTAATGCGTTGCTCAACCTGGGCGGCGGCAACTACGGCATCACCTTCGACGACCAGACAGCCGGCAACTATCAAGTCAGGGTGTCGGTGGGCGGCCTCGGCCTTCTCACCAGCGTCAACACCAGCCTGATCAACGTGGCGACCTACACCAATCAGTTTGTGGTCGGCAGCTACACACCGGTGTCAGGCAACCTGCTCACCGACACCGCCGGTGGCGGCGCCGATGTGTTGGGCTCGGTCTATACGCTGCTCAGCGTGCTGGTCGCCGGCAGCTATGTGGCACCGGGTTACAACGGCGTCACGCTGGTCGGCACCTATGGTTCGCTACTGGTTCAGGCCAACGGTGACTACACCTACACGCTCAAGCCCGGGCTGACCGATGCAGTCATCGGTCAGGAAGACGTGTTCACTTATCAACTGACGCACCCCAACGGCACCGTCGACACCGCCACCCTGACCATCGACCTGAACAACGCCGGCGCGTTCGCCAGCACCGCCTTCTCGGCGCTGACCAGCGATGAAAGTGCGTTGAGCCAAGCAGTCGGCGGCGAACTGATTCAGGGCACCGAAGGCAACGACACGCTTGATGGCTCGCACGGCGGCGCGATTTCGCTGCAGGGCGGAGCCGGAGACGACACGTTGATCATCGCCGATCAGCAGTTCACCTCCATTGATGGCGGCAACGGCACCGACACATTGCTCTGGGCCGGCGGCGACGTCGCAATCGACCTGGGCGATTTGCAGAGTCGCATCCACAACATCGAAGTGCTGGATCTGAGCCATTCCAGTGCCGTTTCGCTGACATTGAACCTCAGCGATCTGGTGGCCATTACGTCCAGCGACAACAACACGCTGATGATCAAAGGGGACAGTAAAGACAGCGTGCACATGACGGATGGCTGGGCAGTTGACGGGACGCAACAGGCTGACGGCGTCGACTATGTTCAATACACGGCGCAGGAGGATCCGAGCCACCACTTGTGGGTGCAAAACGGCATACAAGTCGTCTGAAACGAACATCGGCAATGTCCGTCTCTCAACAGTAAGGGAAGTCTGTGGAGTCAGTTTTTCGCAAAAAATGGCCGGTGGTCTTGATCGCCATCGGCCTTCACCCCGCCTTCATCGTCGGCGCTTGCGCGGACGACAACCCCGACACCAGTTTGCGCAGCATCAGCCCGACGCAACTGCAAGCGCCGGCAAGTAAAGCCAGCCTGGGCCGTGCGCCGGCGCAAAACGCCTCTGCCGATACCGACTCACAGCGCCTTGGGCTGGAACAAGCGGTCAGGCTAGCCGTGGATTGGCACCCTCGTATCGGCGAGGCCATCGGTACGCTTTTCCAGCAAGGCGAAGGCGTCAACGTCGCCGAGTCCGGTTATTACCCGCAGATTTCCGGCGGCATCAAGGGCGGTTACACCAGCGGTTATGGTGGCGATGCTGCCAGCCAATCGGTGAGCATTTCCCTGAAACAGATGCTGTACGATTTCGGCAAAGTGTCGAGCGCCGTCGACACCGCCCGCGCTCGCGTTGCGCGCAGTCAGGCCGGCATTTTGCTGGCGATTGACGACATTGCACGCGACACCGCACGGGCCTACATCGAAGTGCAACGCTACCAGCGTCTGCTGGAAGTTGCGCGCGAACAGATTCAAGGCATCGGCGGCATCGTCGACCTGGCCAAACAGCGCAACGACATGGGCGCGAGCACGCGTTCCGACGTGGTTCAGGCGCAGTCCCGTGCCGAAGGCGCGATGGCCACGTTGCAGGAATTCAAGGCGCAATACGCGCGTTGGCAGGCGACGTTGACCAGCCTGCTCGGGCGTCGCACGCCACCCGCCGTCAGCGAAGCAGTCGCGCCGACGCTGGGTCAGGCTTGCGATGCTTCGCAGATTTCCGATGCCCTGCCCGCCATATTGCAAGCCGCCGCGCAACGAACCCAGGCTCAGGCCGAACTGGCGCAGGCGAAGGCGGAAGCGTATCCGACGCTATCGCTGCAGCCCTCGCTCAATCAATACCTGGATAACAACTACGACGACCAGAACCCGTCGGCGGATCGCACGCAGGTCGGGATTTTCCTCAACCTTGAAGTGCCGATCTACCAGGGCGGCGCGATCAGCGCGCGCAGCCGCGCGGCCAGTCATGCGCTGACTGCTGCCGATTCAGCCGAGGACTTTGCACGACTGGAAGCGCGCCAGGGCCTCAGCGAAGCCCAGGCGCAAACCTCCGGGCTGAACCGTCGGCTGCGCTCGTTAGAGTTCCGCCAGACCAGCATCACAGAAGCTCGCCTGTTGTATGGCCGCCAGTACCTGGAACTGGGCACCCGTCCGCTGCTTGACTTGCTCAACGCCGAGCAGGAAATCCACCAGTCGCGCTTCGACCTCGTCAACACCCAAGCCGATCTGCAACGCCTGCAGATCGACTGTTTCTACAACAGCGGCGCGATGCGCCGGGTGTTCGGCATCGACCACAGCGCCATCCAGAATGTCGAGATACTGCCATGACCGATGCCAGCATCACCCTCCCGGAGCCCGCGACCGTCGAGCCCCGAGAAGATTATTCGCCGTGGCTGGAAGCGGTGCTCAAGGTCGCGCGCCACTATCGCCTTGATGTGTCGCCGGAAAGTGTGCGCCTCGCCTCGGTTCACAGCGAAGGCCGCGTCGAGGAAGTGGTTCGGCACATGGCCCGTCAGGCCGGGCTGAGCGTCAAGTTCGCGGTGTTCGACAACAAGAGCCTGAGCCGCTGGCGTACACCGTTGGTGGTGCAACTGCGCGATGGGCAGGTTGGTGTTCTGGAAAGCATCGGCGAGACAGGCGAGCTAGGCATTTGCTTCAGTGGCGATCAAGGCCTGCAAAGCCGGATCGATGTGGCGGTTCTTGCCGAGCAGGCATTGCGCACGGTCATCCTTCGACCGACGCAACCGGTAGCGGATATACGCACCAACGACTACATCAAGCCTTACGACGAACACTGGTTTCGGCGCATCGTCCTCACCGACCTGCGACCCTACAGCCAGGTGATGCTCGCCTCGTTGGTGGCGAACCTGCTCGGCATGGCCGGGGTGCTGTTTTCCATGCAGGTGTACGACCGGGTGATTCCGGCCGAATCGCTGCCGACCCTTTACGTATTGTTCGGCGGCGTGATGCTGGCGCTGCTGTTCGATTTCACCATGCGCATCCTTCGACTGCGTATCACCGATGTCCTGGGCAAACGCGCTGACTTGCGCGTCTCCGACCTGGTGTTCGGGCATGCCCTGCGGCTGCGCAACTCGGCACGCCCCAAATCCACCGGTTCGTTCATTTCGCAACTGCGTGAGCTGGAGCAGATTCGCGACTTGATCACCTCCAGCACCGCGACCGCGCTGGCTGACATGCCGTTTTTCCTGCTGTTCCTGCTGGTGTTCTACCTGATCGGTGGTCCGCTGGTGGTGATCCCGCTGGTGGCATTGGTGTTGATGCTGCTGCCAGGCATCGTCGCGCAGCCGCGTCTGGCAAAACTGGCCAATGCTTCGATGCGCGAAGCCGCCCTGCGCAACGCCATGCTTGTAGAGAGCGTGCAAGGCCTTGACGACATCAAGGCGCTGCAGGCCGAGCAACGTTTTCAGCAACAGTGGAATCAATACAACGCCGCCTCGGCTAACAGCAGTTTGCGTTTGCGCACCTTGACCAACAGCCTCGTGGCCTGGACCCAAAATGTGCAGGGCGGTGTCTTTGCGGTGGTCATCGTATTCGGCGCGCCGATGGTGATTGCCGGTGACCTGACCACTGGCAGCCTGGTCGCCGCCTCGATTTTGTCCTCACGCATGATGGGGCCGATGGCGCAACTGACCCACGTGCTCACCCGTTGGCAGCAAGCCAAAGTCGCCCTCGAAGGTTTGAATCGGATCATGCAGATGCCGGTGGATCATCCCGAAGGCAGTCAGCGCGTCCACCTGCCGGCGATTCGCGGCGACTACAGAATGCGTCAGGCCAGTTTTCGCTACAGCGAGGAATCAGCCCCGGCGCTCAACAACATTGACCTGACCATTCGGCCCGGCGAGCGCATCGCCCTGCTCGGACGTAACGGTGCCGGCAAGTCCACGTTACTCCAGGCGCTGGGCGGCGCCATGGATCTTGGCAGCGGCGAAACCACCCTCGACGGCATCGCGCTGTCGCACCTGGATCCTGCCGATCTGCGACGCGATGTCGGCCTGCTGTCACAACAGGCGCGACTGTTTCACGGCACCTTGCGCGACAACATCACGCTTGGCGCGGGTCAGGCCAGCGATCAGGAAATCATCGCGGCGCTGACGGTCACTGGCGCCCTCGACTTTGTTCGACAGTTGCCCAAGGGCATGGATCATCTCGTGCTCGAAGGCGGCCTTGGCCTCTCCGGCGGCCAGCGCCAGAGTCTGTTGCTGTCGCGGCTGTTGATCCGCCAGCCACAAGTGTTGTTGCTGGATGAACCCACCGCTGCGCTTGATGACGTCACCGAGCGTTTGCTATTGGAAAAACTCGCGACCTGGACGCAAGGCCGAACCCTGGTGGTCGCAACCCATCGGGTCAGTGTGCTGCAACTGGTGGAGCGGATTGTCGTGCTGGATAACGGGCGGATCGTCATTGACGACCATCGTGACGCGGCGCTGGCTCGGTTGCGCGCGCCAGGCAAGGGAGTTGCCGGATGAAATCGACCATGACTGACGTACCGGATCCGATGTCCTACCTCGACGGCCGCGACGAGCGCGCCATCGCCGGAGGAACACGGGTGATCTGGGGCTGCGCGTTGATGTTGGCCTGTTTCATCGGCTGGGCGGCGTGGTTTGAGGTGGTGGAAGTGTCGACCGGCACCGGCAAAGTGGTGCCAAGCTCTCGTGAACAAGTGATCCAGTCGATGGAGGGCGGCATTCTTGAGCAACTCAATGTCAGCGAAGGTGCGTTGGTCGAACGCGGCCAGATCCTCGCGCAGCTCGACCCGGTGAAAAACCAGTCCAACGTTGGCGAAAGCGCCGCCAAGTACCGGGCAGCCCTGGCCAGTGTCAATCGCCTGCAAGCCGAGGTCAGTGAACAACCACTGGCGTTCGACCCATCGCTGCAAGCGTTTCCCGACTTGATTGATGCCGAAACCGCGCTCTATCACACCCGCCGCAAAGGCCTGGCGCAAACCCTGGACGGCATTCAGAGTTCCTTGAAGCTGGTACGCAGCGAGTTGGAAATCACGGAGAATTTGGCCAAGATCGGCGCCTCGAGCCGGGTCGAGGTGCTGCGCCTGACCCGTCAGCGCTCCGAGCTGGAACTGAAGGCCACCGAAGCGCGCTCCGATTACATGGTGCGCGCGCGTGAAGACCTGGCCAAAGCCAATGCCGAAGCGCAGATGCTCGAAGCGGTGGTTCGCGGTCGCACGGATTCGCTGTCGCGCCTGACGCTGCGCTCACCCGTGCGCGGGATCGTCAAGGACATCGAAGTCAGTACCATTGGCGGCGTGATCGCACCCAATGGCCAGGTGATGCAGATCGTACCGCTCGATGAGCAATTGCTGATCGAGACGCGCATCTCGCCGCGAGACATCGCGTTCATCCATCCCGGCCAAGCCGCGAAGGTCAAAATCACCGCTTACGACTATTCCATCTACGGCAGCCTGGACGGCCAGGTCGTCACGATTTCGCCGGACACGATCCAGGACGAAGCCAAACCGGAGATCTTCTATTACCGCGTGTTCATCCGTACCGACTCGGACGAACTGCGCAACAAGGCCGGCAAACGTTTCGCCATCGTGCCCGGCATGATCGCCACGGTCGACATTCGCACGGGGGAAAAAACCGTGCTGGACTACCTGATCAAACCGCTCAACCGCGCCCGCGAAGCATTGCGCGAACGCTGATCAACGACTGGCGAATTTGGCCGGCGCCGCCGGGGCGATGCTCGCCATGTAGCGCGACCATTCACGATTGATCTCGGCGTATGGCAAGAAAATGCTCACCCGTGGTTGATCCAGCAAGTCCTGTCGCTTGAGCCGGCTCACATCGTCTCGAGTCAGAAACGCGACGTTGATCCCGACAACCTTGCCATCGGCTGCGAACACCGGGCCGCCCGACATGCCTTTGGCCAAGGGGCCATCGTGCGTGCCGTAAAGCACGTTGCCCTCTTTGGCGTCCAGGCGAACCATGGCCGGCAAAGCGCGGCCGCTGCCTTTGATTGACATGTACAACGAGTTGAACCCGACCGAGGTCAACGCTTCACCTGGCTGATAACCTCGCCACAACGGTACAGCGCCGGCCTTGTGCCGAAAGAATTGCACGTCCGCCCGCCCCTGAAAAACAGCGCCTGACAAGTAGGGAATGTGCTTCACCGTGACTGCATACTCTTCGTTCCATTGCACCGCCGAGCCCATTAAGACATAAGGCAAAGGCGCGCCGGAATGAACGATAAAGGCTTGGTTGAAAACTGGATCCTGGATAAAAGCGACTGGCATTCCATTGCACCCGCTGAGCAGCGCTGAGGCTGCAACAAGTGACGTGAGGGGGCGCATTGCTTACACATTTGGGGGAAGTGGAAAGGAACCGCAATATGTCATTACGCCATCACTTTATGCAATTGGCTAAGCGTACCGTTTGTCTTGATCCATGCATTTAAATGGGATCCAGATTTTCTTGTTTTTGCCTTTGTTTTCAGTGCAATGCAGGACTGGAGGTTCGCCGCTACTGGCAACAGCTCGCAAAGCCGTCTTTACGGCCGAAGGAATGTTTACTGGCTCGCAAAGCTGCATGCGCCAAAGCATCCGTGCAACGATTAACTTGTACGATGTCCTACCACGAGGTATTACTACGTCTCCCCCAAAAAAATAAAACTCGGAGATCGCTACATGGGCTCATCCCTGTCCGCCATGCCTGAAAATCCTGACCAAGCGAAGGGCAATACCCGCCGCAGCTTCCTGAAAAGGTCCCTCGCTGTTTCCGCCACGCTCGCCACCGTCGGCGGCGCCGCACTCACCCGTCTCGCCGATGCCGCCGAACCCTTGAGTCAGCGTTACCCTGATCCACTGATTCACATCCTTGACGACAGCTTCCTCGACCTGCGTGTTTTCAACGCCAGTGTTGAAAAACTCGCCACCGGCATGCGCTGGGCAGAAGGGCCGGTGTGGGTGGGTGATGGCCGCTATTTATTGGTCAGCGACATTCCCAATAATCGCATCATGCGCTGGGACGAAATCACCGACACCTTCACCGTGTACCGCGAACACTCGAACTTTTCCAACGGCATGTGCCGGGATCGTCAGGGGCGTCTGATTG
>NZ_WKEQ01000042.1 GCF_021605415.1 Pseudomonas syringae | reverse complement strand
CCGCAATACATCGCAATCGACTGCGGCATCGTCGGCAGCCTGACCCCGGAAGACCAGGATTATCTGGCACGCAACCTGTTCGCCTTCTTCAAGCGTGACTACCGCCGTGTGGCGCAATTGCACATCGATTCAGGCTGGGTGCCGGCGGAAACCAAGCTCAACGAATTCGAAGCGGCGATCCGTACTGTGTGCGAACCGATCTTCGAAAAACCGTTAAAAGATATTTCATTTGGCCAAGTGCTAATGCGCCTGTTCCAGACCGCGCGCCGCTTCAACATGGAAGTTCAGCCGCAACTGGTGCTGTTGCAAAAAACCCTGCTGAACATCGAAGGCTTGGGCCGGCAGCTTTATCCGGATCTGGATCTGTGGAACACCGCGCAACCCTTTCTCGAACGCTGGATGCGCGAACGCGTCAGCCCGAAAACCCTGCTCGGCAACGTGCAGAGCCAGTTCGAACAGCTGCCGCACCTGGCCAACATGGCCCGCGACCTGCTCGAACGCATGTCCCAACCCCACGCTTACGATCCGCCCCCGCCGTGGCACAAACGCAAGGACGACTGGTTCCTGCGCCTGCTCGGCTGCACCCATCTGGCGGGCGGCGCGATCCTTTTGGTGGGCGGCCCATTGAACGAACTCGGCCATTGGCCGGCCGGCATCATGGTGGCGGTCGGCTTGTATCTGGTCGTTCGAAGATAGCCGGATCGAGCTGCAAGCGATAAGCTTCGAGCTCCAAGCGCCAAAACACGGCACAACTCAAACCTGCTCTAACTTGCAGCTTCAAGCTTGTCGCTCATAGCTGCTTCAGGAACTGAAGATGACCCACTGGCTGGACGAGATCAAATGGGACGCCGATGGCCTGGTGCCGGCGATTGCCCAGGATCACAAGACCGGACGCGTATTGATGATGGCCTGGATGAACCGCGAAGCCCTTGAGCTGACCGCTGCGGAGAACCGTGCCATTTACTGGTCACGTTCCCGTGGCAAGCTGTGGCGCAAGGGCGAAGAATCCGGCCATATTCAAACCCTGCATGAGATGCGTCTGGACTGTGATGCCGACGTGATCATCCTGATGGTCGAGCAGATCGGCGACATCGCCTGCCACACCGGCCGTCAAAGCTGCTTCTATCGTGTCTTCGAAAACGGCGACTGGACAACCGTCGACCCGGTCTTGAAAGACCCGCATGCAATCTATTCCGCAGGACACAAACATGAGTGACACTCTCACCCGCCTCGCTCAGGTGCTGGAAGAGCGCAAAGGCGCGGCGGCCGACAGCTCGTATGTCGCCAGCCTGTACCACAAGGGTTTGAACAAAATTCTTGAGAAAGTCGGCGAAGAATCGGTCGAAACGATTATTGCCGCCAAGGACGCCGCGATCAGCGGCGATTGCAGCGACGTGATCTACGAAACCGCCGACCTGTGGTTCCACAGCATGGTCATGCTCGCCCAACTGGGGCAGCATCCGCAGGCGGTGCTGGATGAACTGGATCGCCGCTTCGGTTTGTCCGGACACGTCGAGAAAGCCTCACGTCCGTCCGCCTGAACAATTTTTAGAGAGGAATTGCCACATGGGTATTTTTGACTGGAAACACTGGATCGTCATTCTGGTAGTCGTGGTGCTGGTATTCGGTACCAAGAAGCTGAAAAACCTCGGCACTGACGTGGGCGAGTCGATCAAGGGCTTTCGCAAAGCCATGAACGACGACGAAAAACCTGCGGATCCGACCGTGACGCCTGCGCAACCGGTGCCGCCGGTTCAGCCGCAAACCACCGCCCAGGCCAACCCGCCTCACACCATCGATGTGCAGGCGCAAAAAGTCGAAGAGCCGATCCGCAAAGACGTGTGAGCACTGACTAATGTTTGGTATCAGCTTCTCTGAACTGCTGCTCGTCGGCCTCGTTGCCCTGCTGGTGCTGGGCCCCGAGCGTCTGCCGGGCGCTGCGCGCACCGCTGGCCTCTGGGTCGGACGACTAAAGCGCAGCTTCAACGCGATCAAACAGGAAGTTGAACGTGAAATCGGTGCCGACGAGATCCGTCGGCAACTGCACAACGAACACATTCTTTCGCTGGAGCAGGAGGCGCGGAAAATATTTTCGCCGGTTCAGCAAGAGCCTGCACCGGTCGAGCATGTCGGGGAGCAGACGATTCAGGCTCCGACAACTCCAGTAGTGCCGGCGACATCGGCGCCCGCATCCGTTGCAGCGCCGACAGAAGCCGCGCCAGCCACAGCAGAAACCTCGGTTGAACACATAGCCCCGACCGCCGCGCCGACGGCACCGGCCCCTCACGACCCTACATTGCCGCCGCGAGCCCCATGACAAGGGCCTGTCATCGGTCATTTCCTGTGCCGCGTTGTCGCCTGAAAGCGGGCCAGGCAAGGCGTAGGTCGCAGGAAATGTTTGCTCCCTTTTCAAGGACTACAACGCAGCCTGGCCCGCTTTCAGGCACAACCCGAAGGGCCGGCCCGTATTTGCGCAGGGCTGCGTTACTCGTCGCTTATTTGATACGCCAAACTACGCGCCTCGCGCCTTGCCCTGCGCAAATACGGGCCGGCGCGACACAGGAAATGACCGATGACAGGCCCTAGCCTCCCCGAAAACGACCAGCACATGCCGCTGGTTTCGCACCTCACCGAGTTGCGCACCCGCCTGCTGCGTTGCGTGGCGGCGATCTTCATCATCTTCGCCGGGCTGTTCGCTTTCACCCAGCAGATCTACACGTTCGTCTCGACGCCGTTGCGCCAGTACCTGCCGGTCGGCGCAACGATGATCGCCACCGACGTGTCGTCACCGTTCCTGACGCCGTTGAAACTCACGATGATGGTGTCGCTGTTCCTGGCAATACCGGTGATCCTGCATCAAATCTGGGGCTTCATCGCGCCGGGCCTGTACAAGCATGAGAAGCGTGTCGCGGTGCCATTGCTGGTTTCCAGCATCCTGCTGTTCTACACCGGCATGGCATTCGCCTATTACTTTGTGTTCCCGTTGATCTTCAAATTCTTCGCCGCCGCCACCCCGGCCGGCGTCGAAATGATGACCGACATCGCCAGCTACCTCGATTTCGTCATGACGCTGTTTTTCGCGTTCGGCGTGGCGTTCGAAATCCCGGTGGCCGTGGTGCTGCTGGTGTGGATTGGCGTGGTCGACGTCAAATATCTGAAGAAAATTCGTCCGTACGTGATCATCGGCTGCTTCGTGGTCGGCATGATCCTGACGCCGCCGGACATTTTCTCCCAGACCCTGCTGGCCGTTCCGATGTGGATGCTGTTTGAAATCGGCATTCTGTTCGGCGCCCTCGTCAGCAAGCGCGAGCGCCCGGACGAAACCGTCGACGACCACAACGACCAGCCGCCAGCGACCCAGCCATGAACCTGCTGCTGCTCGAAGAAGCCGATTTTATTGCGGCCGACCGCGTCGTCCTGCGTGACCGGCGCCTGACCCACATGCAGGAAGTCCACCGTTCGGAAGTCGGCGACAGCTTGCGGGTCGGGCGCATCGGCGGGCTCATGGGTTCGGCCGAAGTGTTGCGTCTGGACGCGGGCGAAGCCGAGTTGAAGGTCGTGCTCGATCAGTCGCCACCGGCCAAGCTGCCGTTGACTCTGGTGCTCGCGCTGCCCCGGCCGAAAATGCTCCGTCGGGTGTTCCAGACCGTGGCGACCATGGGCGTGCCACGAGTGATTCTGGTCAACAGCTACCGCGTCGAAAAAAGCTTCTGGCAGACGCCGTTCCTCGAACCGCAAGCGATCCGCGAGCAACTGATCCTCGGCCTCGAACAGGCCCGCGACACGGTGCTGCCGGAAATCATCATCGAGAAACGCTTCAAGCCCTTCGTCGAAGATCGCCTGCCAGCCATCAGTGATGGCACCCTCGGCCTCGTCGGCCACCCTGGTCATTTCCCGCCCTGCCCGCGTGCATTGAGCGAACCGGTGACCCTGGCGATCGGACCCGAGGGCGGCTGGATTCCTTACGAGATCGATCTGCTGGGCAAGTCCGGTCTGCAACCAGTGCAACTGGGCGAGCGCATCCTGCGCGTCGAAACCGCCGTCACCGCCCTCCTCGCGCGCCTGTTCTGATACGCCATCTCTTGCCTGCCTGCGGTAGCTCCTACCTGGGCGCCTTTTGTCTGACAGTTCGCCGACTCGCTTCAGAAGCGTCGCAGCGCGCCGATACAGCTCCCATAAGTCCAATTCAGTTGTGATCAGGAAGGGAGTCTCCCGCATGTACCGTTGGTTAGCCGAGTGTCTTGGAAACGTTAGCGTCAAGCGCAAGCTGGGGATCGGTTTCGGCCTGGTGCTGCTCCTGACCCTGTTGATCGCCTTCACCGGCTGGACGGGCCTGACCGGCGTGATGAGCCGTGGCGACAAGCTGGGCTACATTTCCAGCCTCGCCGAAATGACCAAGGATTTGCGTCTGGCCCGCGTGGCTTATGAGATGCGCCGTGGCGAACAAGGTCCGGGCGCGGTGAACGAATGGCTGGGCAAACTCGACAGCGGCCTGCAAACCGCACGCGGCATGATCGAGCAACCTGCCGACATCGCGAAGATCGACCAGCAACTGGCCGCCGTCGCCGAGTACAAACGTGCTTTCGGTGACATGACCCAAGCGACCGTGCAGCGCGAAGACGCTCGCAGCAAGCTTGGCGCCACCGCCGACAACGCTGTGGCCAAGGTCGCCGACGTCGAGAAATCCATGCTGCAAGGCGACAGCGTTGCCCAGTTCAACAGCGTGATCGACCTGAGCAAAGCGTTGCAGCAAGCGCGCTACCAGGTTCGCGGTTACACCTACAGCGGCAGGGCAGATGCCGAGCAACCGGCGCTTGATGCTATCGAAGCCGCGCTGAAAATCCTCGACAGCCTGCCGTCCCGACTGCCCGAGGAGCACATCGCCAACCTGCAACAGGCCGCTGAATCGCTCAAGGCCTACCGTGCCGCTGTCAGTCAGTTCCGCGATTCTCAGCTCGTCAACGCCAAAGCCCTCAACAACATGACCGCCCAGGGCGATATTCTGATCGACGTCAGCCGCAAGCTCACGCAGTCGCAAACCATCGTGCGTGACAGCGACGTGGCTCGTGCGAAAAACCTACTGTTGCTGGCCTCGCTGCTGGCGATTGTGATCGGCCTCTTTGCCGCATGGGTCATCACCCGTCAGATCATTATTCCGCTGAACCAGACCCTGAACGTCGCCGAGCGCGTCGCCGCCGGCGACCTGACTCACAACCTGGTGTCCGAGCGCCGCGACGAATTGGGTCAACTGCAACGCTCGATGCAGAGCATGACCCAAGGCCTGCGCACCTTGATCGGTGGCATCAGCGAGGGCGTCACGCAAATCGCCAGCGCTGCGGAGGAGTTGTCCGCCGTCACCGAGCAGACCAGCGCCGGAGTCAATAATCAGAAAATCGAGACCGATCAGGTGGCGACCGCCATGAACGAAATGGCCGCGACGGTGCAGGAAGTCGCGCGCAACGCCGAAGAGGCTTCGGAAGCCGCTGTCGCCGCCGACCAACAGGCCCGCGAGGGGGACAAAGTCGTCGGTGAGGCCATCGCGCAGATCGAGCGTCTGGCGGCTGAAGTCGGTCACTCCACCGAAGCCATGAGCGAGCTGAAGCGCGAAAGCGACAAGATCGGCAGTGTCCTCGACGTGATCAAGTCCGTGGCCCAACAGACCAACCTGCTGGCCCTCAACGCCGCCATTGAGGCAGCCCGTGCCGGTGAGGCCGGTCGTGGGTTTGCGGTGGTTGCCGATGAAGTGCGCAGCCTCGCGCAGCGTACGCAGAAGTCCACCGAAGAGATCGAAGAGCTGATCGTCGGCCTGCAAAACGGCACCCAGCAAGTGGCAACGATCATGGACAACAGCCGCACCCTGACCGACAGCAGCGTCGAACTGACCCGTCGTGCCGGCGGCTCGCTGGAAAGCATCACCCGCACCGTTTCGGCCATTCAGGCGATGAACCAGCAGATCGCCGCAGCGGCCGAACAACAGAGCGCCGTGGCGGAAGAGATCAACCGCAGCGTGCTGAACGTGCGGGATGTGTCGGATCAGACCTCGGCGGCGAGCGAAGAGACAGCGGCGTCCAGCGTAGAGCTGGCGCGCCTGGGTACGCACCTGCAAATGCTGGTGGGACGTTTCAAGGTTTAAATCGATGCGCAGACCCTCGGCTCGCTCGGAACCGAGGTGATGCCATCGCTGGGAAGCCAGTTTGCAGAGTGATTGGGGCCGATCACAGCATTTGAGATCGACACATATTCTGTGGGCGCTGGCGTGCCAGCGATGGCGCCCGGAAGGGCCAGGATGAGGGCTTTTTCAAGCTGCAAAAAAACCCCGCTCTTCAGCGGGGTTTTTTATCAGGCCGGTTGCACCTGCATGCCCACAGGCTGCAACGGCAGCAACGGTGCATGCGGATCGGCCTTCACCGACGCCCGCCACGCATCCAGCCATTCGGCATGGCCTTCGCTCCACACTTGCTCGTGCAGACGTGCCAGGGCCACCGGGTCGCTAAGCAATTGCAGGCGATCATGGTTGCTCAGCCCGGCCGGGCCGACCTTGATCGCGTGGCGCACGCGTTCCTGGCGCAGCCATTCGATCGGTTCGGCCTGACCGTGACGGGACGTCGCCAGCGAGCACGCCAGGGCGTTCTGCTGCGGGTCGACCACGGCGCGAATGAAGCCGTCGTTGAGTGCGTGATAACGGTTCTCGTGGGTGTACTGATCGGTCGCGAGCAACGCTTGCGGCGGATTGTATTCCTCGGGAATCAGGAACAGGCTCTCGTCTCGGGACTTGAGGCCCAGGCCAACGCGGCTGGAAATCACCGACACCGGAATCGACAGCATCAACGAACCGACGATCGGCACCAGCCACCACAGAAAGCTCGGGTTCAGCCAGATCACCAGCAGCGCCCAAAAGAAGCCCAGCAGTGTCTGCGGACCGTGGCGTTTGACCGCCTCGCTCCATGGCGTGGAGTCGTCGTCACGTTGCGGCGAGTTCCAGGTCGCGGCCCAGCCGAGGAACGCGGCGAGCACGAAACGCGTGTGAAAAATCATCCGCACCGGCGCCAGCAACATGGAGAACAGCATCTCCAGGAGCATCGACAGCGTCACTTTGAACTTGCCGCCAAACTCTTTCGCGCCCTTGGCCCAGATCAGGATGATGCTCAGCAGCTTCGGCAGGAACAGCAGCACGATGGTCGTCGAGAACAGCGCAATCGCTTTGTCCGGGTGCCATTGTGGCCACAGCGGATAGAGCTGGCGGGGTTCGAGGAAGTATTGCGGCTCCATCAGCGTGTTCACCGCCAGCAGCGCCGTGGATAACACCAGGAAGAAGAACCACAAAGGCGCCGACAGGTACGACATTACGCCCGTCAGGAATACCGCGCGGTGTACCGGGTGCATGCCTTTGACCAGGAACAGCCGGAAGTTCATCAGGTTGCCGTGGCACCAGCGACGGTCACGCTTGAGTTCGTCGAGCAGGTTGGGCGGCAATTCTTCATAGCTGCCCGGCAAGTCATAAGCAATCCACACGCCCCAGCCGGCACGGCGCATCAGCGCGGCTTCGACGAAGTCGTGAGACAGGATGGGACCTGCGAACGCACCTGTTCCCGGCAACGGCGCCAGGGCGCAGTGCTCGATGAACGGCTTCATGCGGATGATCGCGTTGTGGCCCCAGTAGTGGGATTCGCCCAACTGCCAGAAGTGCAGACCGGCGGTGAACAGCGGACCGTACACGCGGGTGGCGAACTGCTGCATGCGCGCATACAGCGTGTCCATGCCCGAAGCACGCGGCGCGGTCTGGATGATCCCGGCGTCCGGCGTGGCTTCCATCAGGCGTACCAGACTGGTCAGGCACTCGCCGCTCATGACCGAGTCGGCGTCGAGAACGACCATGTACTTATAGTCACCGCCCCAACGACGGCAGAAGTCGTCGAGGTTGCCGCTCTTGCGCTTCACACGACGACGACGACGGCGGTAAAAGATCTTGCCGAACCCCTTGGCTTCGCGGCAGACATCCAGCCAGGCCTGTTGCTCGGCCACGCAGATATCGGCGTCGTTACTGTCGCTGAGGACGAAGAAGTCGAAACGATCCAGATCACCGGTCGCGGCGACCGACTCGAAGGTTGCGCGCAAACCGGCGAACACCCGAGGTACGTCTTCGTTGCAGATTGGCATCACCAGCGCGGTGCGGGCGTCTTTCGGAATCGGCTCGTTGCCAGCGCTTTTACCGGAGATCCGGTATTTGTCGTGGCCAGTGAGCAATTCGAGGAAACCCATCAGCGCCGTCCAGAAACCGGCCGACACCCAGCAGAACAAAATCCCGAAAAGAATCAGGATGCTGGTTTGCAGCGCGTACGGCAGCACTTGCGTGGCGGTTTGCAGGATTGGCTGATGCAGAACTTCGTCGAGATCGACCAGCGACCAGCCTTGATACGGCATGATGCCTTTCATGTACCAGCCGGCAACAATGGTCTGGCCCAGCATCAGTACCAATAGAATGTGACGGCGGATCGAGCCGACCGTGCGCCAGCGTGCCGCCGGCAAGACATTCTCGTCTTTCGGCGGCTGCGGCGGGTTGGTACGACCGGTCAGACGGCGCCAGCCACGCACCAGAATATTGGTGCGCCACGGCTCCGGTACGACTTTGGTACGACGAATGGGCGGGGTCGCCTTGAGGCTGACCCGACCGCTGGCGTCAAGTACCAGCATTTCCGCTTCCTGCAGTTCTTCAGCCGTGCTCAAAGTCAGGCGCTTGCCCACCGAAGCCTGGGCGGCCTCGGTCGGGGCGTCGAACGTCGAGGACGACAGGCGTTCATGCAACTCGCTGAATGACTGGCAACCCGCGAGTTCCGCGCGCTGCGCGTCGGTCATCGGCAGATGCGCCAGATACTCGGAAAGCGTCTCTGGCTGTACTTGAGAGTTACTCATCGGCAGGCAACTGATAGCTCCAGGTCTCGGTCAGGACTACATCAGTCGATGCCGATTCCGGTGTGGCTGGGACCGCGTCAGCAGCAGCTGGCTGCTTGGCGTCTTTGGTGCTGGCCTTGTCCTTGGCATCTGCAGTCGTTTTGGCATCGGCCGGTTTGGCGCCTGCTGCGGCAGCGGCGGCTGCAGCGGCTTTGTCTTCCTTCTCCTGCTGCTTGGCGGCGACTTTATCGGCCTTGGCAACGGAGGAGTTCGACGCCGGCAGCGGCGACTTGGCCAGATCCGCCGGAACGACGGTCTGTGCCAGCGCGGCGCGCATTTCGGTCGACTTGCTCGGATCCTTGATTTTCATCCGCAGCGTCAGACGCCAGCCCTTGGTTTCAGGGTTGTAGCGCACGCTGTTTTCGACCAGTTCGGCGTTGTCGCCAACACTGACCTGGCTGCGCACGTCGGCATCCGGTGGCAGTGCCGCCAGCGACGGGCCTTCGAAGTCGATCAGGTAAGCCACGCTGCCGTCGGGCTGACGGATCAGGTTGGACTGCTTGACGTCGCCGGTGGAACGCAGGGTCTGATTAACCCAGGCGCTGTCCGGTGCGTGCAGGGCCGCTTCGTCGATTGTCCAGTGCATGCGGTAAGCGAAGTCCAGCGGCTGGCCTGGCTCCGGCAGTTTTTCCGGGCTCCAGAACGCAACGATGTTGTCGTTGGTTTCGTCGGCGGTCGGAATCTCGACCAGATCAACGGTGCCTTTGCCCCACTCGCCTTTCGGTTCGATCCAGGCGCTTGGGCGCTTGTCGTAGCGGTCGTCGAGGTCTTCGTAGTGGCTGAAGTCGCGGCCACGTTGCAGCAGACCGAAACCACGCGGGTTCTCGACGCTGAAGTTGCTTACGGCCAGGTGTTTCGGGTTATTCAGCGGACGCCAGATCCACTCGCCGTTGCCGGCATGGATCGACAGACCGCTGGAGTCGTGCAGTTCGCGACGGTAGTTGAGCACTTTCGACGGCTGGTTGGCGCCGAACAGGAACATGCTGGTCAGCGGAGCGATGCCCAGTTTGCCAACACGATCACGTAGGAACATGCGCGCCTTGACGTCGACAATGGTGTCGCTGCCCGGACGCAGGATCAGACGATAAGCACCGGTCGCACGCGGCGAATCCAGCAGTGCGAAGATCACCAGGTGCTTGTCGCCCGGCTTCGGCTGCTGAATCCAGAACTCGGTAAAACGCGGGAACTCTTCACCGGAAGGCAGCGCCGTGTCGATGGCCAGGCCACGGGCGGACAAACCATAGGTATGACCCTTGCCGACGACGCGGAAGTAGCTCGCGCCCAGCATGGTCATGATTTCGTCTTGCTTGTCGGCCTTGTTGATCGGGTACAGGACACGGAAACCGGCATAGCCCAGTTGTTCGGTGGCCTTGGGATCAAACTTCACATCGCCGAAATCGAAGCGGGTCGGATCATATTTGATCTGCTCGACGCTGTTCGCCGTGACTTCGTTGATTTTCACCGGCGTGTCGAAGTGCATGCCCTGATGATAGAAGGACAGCTTGAACGGGGTCTTTTGGTCGGCCCATTCAGCTTTTTCCGTGCGGAAACGAATTTTTTGATAGTCCGCGAACTTCATGTCGCGGAATTCGTTCGGCAGATTGCTGCGCGGGGCTTCGTACTTCTGCCCGGCCAGGTCTTTCGCCTTGGCCGACACATCATCCAGATTGAATGCCCACAGCTGGCCGGCACTGAACAGGCAGAGCAGCGCGGAGCCCGCTACCAGAGCACTGCGCAAGCGCTTGGCAGATAATTTTGGTGCATTACAGGGACTAACAATCACGAGCAACCCTCGCCGAAAACAGATCAATAAACCAACGGCCAGATGAAGTGCCTGTAGGGTTTTTGGCATAAACAAACCGACCCTTCAGCGCACCCTTGCCAAGTTGGCGAGCAATGTTCCGACTCCGCTGGGGCAAAATGATTCCCCAATCGGATCCAGACAAGTCTCTACCTAAGCCAAAATGGATCAACGAATGCTGATCCCCGCAGCGCGCGATTATCTAGTAGCCCGCGTGACAACGCATCAGGGGTAACAAAGTATTTATCGCGAAAAACCCCTGTTTTCAGTCGAAATACCCTGAAAAACATGTTTCAAGGGCTTTCAAGTCTGTAACAGGAACGTCACAGGGCCATCATTGACCAAATGCACCTGCATATCCGCGCCGAATCTACCTGATGCCACAGTGCCATGCACCTGTTTCGCCTTGCCTGATAGATAGTCGAACAGTTCTTCGCCAAGCGCCGGAGGTGCCGCCGTGGAAAAGCTCGGTCGCAACCCGCTTTTGGTGTCGGCGGCGAGGGTGAACTGAGAGACCAGCAGCAACCCGCCACCGACATCCGCCAAGGACAGATTCATCTTGCCCTCGGCGTCGCTGAACACCCGATAGTTAAGCAGCTTATGTAGAAGTTTGTCGGCGCTGATACGCGTATCGTCGGGCTCGATCGCTACCAGCACCAGCAACCCTTGATCCACCGCACCGACCACCTCTCCCGCCACTTCAACCCGCGCTGCGCTGACGCGTTGAAGAAGCCCCTTCATGCGTCTTCCGGCGGCAGGTCAAGCAGCCGGCGCGCCATGTTGCTCGCCGCGCGCACCAGTGCATCGGTGATGCCCGGCTCGGAGGCCGCGTGGCCTGCGTCGCGAATCACCTGAAGTTCGCTGTTCGGCCAGTTCTGGTGCAGTTCCCAGGCGTTATCCAATGGGCAGATCACGTCGTAGCGACCATGGATGATCACGCCGGGCAGATGGGCGATCTTGCCCATGTCGCGGATCAACTGGTTCGGCTCAAGGAAGGCGTTGTTGGTGAAGTAATGGCATTCGATCCGCGCAATCGACAACGCACGCTGCGGCTCGGAGAATCGATCGACTACAAGCGGGTTCGGACGCAGGGTCGCGGTGCGCCCTTCCCACGTAGACCAGGCCTTGGCCGCGTGCATCTGGGCGATCTGATCGTTGCCGGTCAGGCGCTTGTGGAACGCGCCGAGCAGGTCGTCACGCTCGTCCAGCGGAATCGGCGCGATGTAGTCCTGCCAGTAATCGGGAAACAGACGGCTGGCGCCGGTCTGGTAGAACCACTCGATTTCTTGCGGACGGCAGAGAAAGATCCCGCGCACGATCAGACCGTGTACGCGCTCCGGATGGGTTTGCGCGTAGGCCAGCGCCAGGGTCGACCCCCAGGAGCCGCCGAACAGCACCCATTTGTCGATGCCCAGATGCTTGCGGATGCGCTCAAGGTCGGCGACCAAGTCCCAGGTGGTGTTGTTTTCCAGGCTGGCGTGCGGCGTGGAGCGGCCGCAACCGCGCTGGTCGAAAGTAACGATTCGGTAGAGGTTGGGATCAAAATAACGACGACTCTGTGCATCGCATCCGGCGCCCGGGCCACCGTGGATGAACACCACCGGCAGGCCTTCCGGCGAACCGCTTTCGTCGACATACAGCGTGTGGGTGTCATCGACAGCCAGATCGTGCCGGGCGTGGGGTTTGATCTGCGGAAACAATGTCTGCATTGCGTGCTCCGTATGGGGTCGAGGTCATCCCAGGGGGGACGTCTATTATTCTGCCGTCCGGCATCATAAACCCGATTTACGTCAATGAGCATGCCCCAGAGCAAGCGGCAACGAGCGAGCCCTGTGTAGGAGCTGCCGAAGGCTGCGATCTTTTGCTTTTGTTTTAGAAGATCAAAAGATCGCAGCCTTCGGCAGCTCCTACACGTGGAGAGTGTTTAGGCGTTGTAGTGTTTATCGCCCCAGGCGAGGAAGCCTTGCAGCAGCTCTTTCAGTACAACCTGCGTGGGTTCGGCCAGATCTGCGCGGTAGCGGAACGGTTCGAACTCTTCCATGTAGGTGCACTGGCCCAGCTCCAGTTGCACGGCGTGGATGTCCCCGGCCGGGTTCCCGTAATGCCGGGTGATGTGGCCGCCCTTGAAACGACCGTTGAGCACATGGCTGTAATCGCCGTGCTGCGCGCAAATCGCTTCAAGCTGCGAGGCCAACTGCGGATCGCAACTGGCGCCGTTGAAAGTGCCGAGGTTGAAGTCCGGCAGTTTGCCTTCGAACAGGTGCGGGATGATGGAGCGGATCGAGTGCGCGTCGAACAGCAGCGCGTAACCGAACTCGGCCTTCAGTCGCGCCAGTTCGTCTTGCAGGGTACGGTGATACGGCGTCCAGATTTGCTCAAGATACGTCGCGCGTTCTTCTTTCGAAGGCTCCAGTCCTTCGCGGAATAGCGGGATGCCGTCGAACAGCGTCGCCGGATACAGACCGGTGGTAGCGCCTACGTATAAAGGCTTGTCGTCGGACGGCCGGTTCAGGTCAATGACGAACCGTGAGTATTCGGCAGCCAACGTGCTGGCGCCCAGTGCCTCGGCGAAATCGTACAGCTGCGGAATGTGCCAGTCGGTGTCCGGCAGGCTTTTCGCATCGGCGATCAGGCCTTTCTCTACCGTCGGCGTCAGGCGCAGTCCGGCGTGGGGCATGCTGATCAGCAGCGGCACGCGACCTTGTTTGAAATTCAGAACCTTATCCACAACCGCTCTCCTACAGATTCGTTTCGACGCCGTGACGCACGACGCGTTTGTCCAGATCGCCGCCCAGCCAGTACGCCAGATCCGCCGGCCGATCAATGTGCCAGGCGACAAAGTCAGCAACCTTGCCAACTTCCAGCGAACCGTGAGTGTCGGCCATGCCCAATGCTTGCGCGGCATGAATCGTGGCGCCGGCGATGGCTTCTTCCGGGGTCATGCGCAAGCAGGTGCAGGCCATGTTGAGCATTAGGCGCAACGACAGCGCCGGCGAAGTGCCGGGGTTAAGATCCGTGGCGATAGCGATCTTCACGCCGTGTTTGCGCAGGGCGTCCATCGGCGGCAATTGGGTTTCGCGCAGGAAGTAAAACGCCCCCGGCAACAGCACCGCGACAGTGTCGGAAGCGGCCATGGCGATGGCGTCTTCCTCAGTCATGAATTCCAGGTGATCGGCCGACAGCGCGTGGTAGCGCGCGGCCAAGCTAGAGCCATGCAGCGACGACAGTTGCTCGGCGTGCAGCTTCACCGGCAAGCCGAGTTTCTGCGCGGCGATGAACACGCGCTCGACCTGCTCCGGCGAGAACGCCAGGTATTCGCAGAACGCGTCCACGGCATCAACCAGCCCTTCGGCGGCGAGCGCCGGAAGCATCTCGGCGCAGATGTGCTCGATGTAGTCGTCGGCGCGACCCTTGTACTCCGGCGGCAACGCGTGAGCAGCGAGGCAGGTGCTGCGCACGCTGATCGGCAGCTCGGCGGCGAGACGACGGATGACCCGCAGGGTCTTGCGTTCATTGGCCAGATCGAGGCCGTAGCCGGATTTCATTTCAACCGTAGTCACGCCATCGCGAATCAGGCTTTTCAAGCGTTTGGCAGCGCTAGCGAACAACTCATCTTCCGAGGCTTCGCGGGTAGCGCGCACGGTGCTGGCGATGCCGCCGCCGGCCGCTGCGATTTCGGCGTAGCTGACGCCTTGCAGGCGCTTTTCAAATTCGCCGCTGCGGTTGCCGCCGAACACGGTGTGGGTGTGGCAATCGATCAGGCCGGGGGTGACCCACGCGCCTTGCAGATCGTTGACCGTCGGGTATTCGCCGGCCGGCAGTTCAGCCCGCGGGCCGATCCACTCGATGTGCGCGCCCGAGGTGACGATGGCGGCGTCTTCGATGATCGAATAGACACCCTGCGCCATGGTTGCGACGTGGCAGTGTTGCCAGAGGGTTTTCATCCCAAGTCCTCGTCTTGTTCAAAATCATATCGCTGGCAAGCCAGCTCCCACAGGGAGCAACGCTGTACCTGTGGGAGCTGGCTTGCCAGCGAAGGGGCCTTTACAGGCTAGGCAAAAGCTTCGCCGGAATCAGGTCAGTCAAACACCGCGACGCCAGCAATTCAGTCGCCGCAATAATGTCCGGCGCAAAGAAGCGATCCTTCTCATAGAACGCCACTTCTTTACGCAGAATCGCCCGCGCCGTTTCCAGCTTCGCCGAGGTCTTCAGACCGTTGCGCAAATCCAGCCCTTGCGCCGCCGCCAACCATTCCACCGCGAGAATCCCGCGCGTGTTCTCGGCCATTTCCCAGAGGCGTTTACCAGCGGCGGGCGCCATCGATACGTGATCTTCCTGGTTCGCCGACGTCGGCAGGCTATCCACCGAATGCGGATGCGCCAGCGCCTTGTTCTCGCTCGCGAGCGCCGCAGCGGTCACCTGGGCAATCATGAACCCGGAGTTCACCCCGCCATTGGCCACCAGAAACGGCGGCAATTGCGACATGTGCTTGTCCATCATCAGCGAGATACGCCGTTCGCTCAGCGAGCCGATTTCGGCGATGGCCAAGGCCATGTTGTCCGCCGCCATGGCCACCGGTTCGGCGTGGAAGTTACCGCCCGAAATCACATCGCCTTCCGTCGCGAACACCAACGGGTTGTCGGACACGGCGTTGGCTTCGACCGCCAGCACTTCAGCGGCCTGGCGGAACTGGGTCAGGCAGGCGCCCATGACTTGCGGCTGGCAACGCAGAGAATAAGGATCCTGCACCTTGTCGCAGTTCTGGTGCGATTCGGACACTTCGCTGCGCTCACCGAGCAAGTCGCGATACGCGGCAGCAGCGTCAATCTGGCCTTTCTGCCCGCGAGCGGCATGAATGCGCGCGTCAAACGGCGAACGCGAGCCCAGCACCGCTTCAACCGTCAGACCGCCCAGCGCCAGCGCTCCGGCAAACAGATCTTCTCCTTCGAACAACCCGCGCAATGCAAACGCGGTGGATACCTGCGTACCGTTGAGCAGCGCCAGACCTTCTTTCGCCGCCAGTGTCAGCGGTGCCAGACCAGCAACTTTCAGCGCTTCGGTCGCTTCCATCCATTCGCCCTTGTAGCGCGCCTTGCCCTCGCCCAGCAGCACCAGCGACATGTGCGCCAGCGGCGCGAGGTCGCCGGATGCGCCCACCGAACCCTTCAGCGGAATGTGCGGATAGACCTCGGCATTGATCAGCGCAATCAGCGCATCAATCACCACGCGGCGGATGCCGGAAAAACCACGGCTGAGGCTGTTGACCTTGAGCACCATCACCAAGCGCACCAGCGCATCGCTGATCGGCTCGCCGACACCGGCGGCGTGGGACAACACCAGTGAGCGCTGGAGATTTTCCAGGTCTTCGCTGGCAATACGCGTCGAGGCCAGTAGACCGAATCCGGTGTTGATGCCGTAAGCGGTACGGTTTTCGGCGAGGATCTGTTCGACACAGGCGACGCTGGCTTCGATCTGCGCCGAGGCGCTGTGGTCGAGAGTCAGCGTGACCGGGTGCTGATAGATGTCACGCAATTGAGCCAGGCTCAATTGGCCGGGAATCAGATTCAAGGCAGTCATTTCGTGCTCCTTTTGAGAGTTTTTATTGGCTTGCCAGTCGCTCCGGAGCACTCCGTTATCCGTCGCATTTCGCCTTGTGGGCGATCCGCGCCTTGGCACGCTGGCAGGTGTTGTTCAGTGCAGATTCGGTAAAGCGTTGTGCAGCAGATTCGGGTCTTTCAGGACGCTGGCGGCGACGGCGATGTCCGGTGCCAGCCAGCGATCCTGGTCATAGGCGGGAACGCGCTCGCGCAGCAGTCGCCACGCGGTATTCGTGCCGTGGCCAAAGCGTTGCTCTTTGAGGAATTCAAAAGCCTGGGCCGCGAGCAGGTACTCGATGGCAAGAATCTGCGTGCAGTTTTCCAGCGCGCGGTGCAGCTTCAGCGCGGCGTTGGTGCCCATGCTCAGATGGTCTTCCTGCAAGCCCGAGGTGACATAGTTGTCGAGCACCGCCGGTTGCGCCAGTTGACGGTTCTCCGCACACAGCGAGGCGGCGACGTATTGCACGATCATCATCCCGGAGTTCACGCCCGGATTGGCCACGAGGAACGCCGGCAAACCGCTGACGAGCGGGTTGATCAGGCGATCCAGACGGCGCTCGGCAATCGAGCCGATTTCGGCCATAGCGATGGCCAGCAAATCCGCTGCCAGCGCCACCGACTGCCCGTGGGGGTTGGCTTGCGACATGACGCGGAAATCGTCCGGCGTGCCCAGCAGCAACGGGTTGTCAGTGCAGCCGTTGAGTTCGGTTTCCACTTGTTTGATTGCGTGCGCCAGTTGATCGCGGGCGGCGCCGTGCACTTGCGGAATTGAACGGATGCTCAAGGCATCTTGGGTGCGAATGCCTTTGCTTGCGGCAATCACTTCACTGCCCTCGAGCAAGGCACGCAGGTTGAAACCCACCTGTTGCATGCCCGGGTGCGGTTTGAGCGCGATGATTTCGGCGTCGAACGCAGCGATCTGGCCGCGCTGGGCCTCAAAACTCATGGCGCCGATCACGTCGGCCCATTGCAGCAGGCGCTTAGCGTCGGCAATCGCCAGGCAACTGAGACCGCTCATGCACGGCGTGCCGTTGACCAGGCACAACCCGTCTTTCGCGCCGAGTTGCACCGGTTGCAGGCCTTCTTCGGCCAGCGCTTGCTGCGCCGAAACGATCTGCCCGCGATAGCTGACGTTGCCCACGCCAATCAGCGCAATGCTGATGTGAGCCATGTGGGTCAGATAGCCCACCGAGCCTTGCGAGGGAACCTGCGGGGTGATGCCGCGATTGAGCAACGCCAGCAGCGCTTCCACCACTTGGCGGTGAATTCCGGATTTGCCCTGGCTGTAATTGAGGATCGCCGCGCAGAGAATGGCGCGGGTCTGCTCGTCGGGCAGTGGCGCGCCGACGCCACAGGCGTGGCTGAGCAGCGTGTTGCGCGAAAGCTGGCTGAGTTGCTCGTCTTGCAGCGAGACGTTGCACAGCGCGCCAAGGCCCGTATTGACGCCATAAGCGCGCTCGCCGCTGGCGACGATGCGCTGAACGATGGCCTGGGCATTGTCGATGCGCGCCCAAGCGCTGTTCGACAATTCGAGCGGCGCGCCATGGCGGGCGACGGCGACCACATCCTGCCAACGCAACGGGGCGTCGGCGATAACGATTTTTTCAGCCTTCGACATCTAAAACCTCAACCGTAATATTGATGCAGCTGTACCGACCCCATCGCTGGCAAGCCTGCTCCCACTGGGGAGCTCCATTGCTCACCCAATCTCTGTGGAGCTGGCTTGCCGCTCCCACAGAGGTCTTTGGCGTTCACACAATCCTTGTGGGAGCTGGCTTGCCAGCGATGAGGCCAGTCAACGCACTGCATAACTCATATCAAACCACCGCCGCGCGCCGCTGCACGAACCGGTCGACGTACTCGTCCGCCGGCGAATGCAAAATCTCCCGTGGCGTGCCGACCTGAATCAACCGGCCGTCCTTGAGGATCGCGATGCGGTTGCCGATGCGCACGGCCTCGTCGAGGTCGTGGGTGATGAAAACGATGGTCTTGTGCAACGTCTTTTGCAGCTCCAGCAATTGATCCTGCATCTCCGCACGGATCAGCGGATCAAGGGCACTGAACGCTTCGTCCATCAAAATGATGTCGGTGTCCGCCGCCAAGGCGCGAGCCAGACCCACACGCTGACGCATGCCGCCGGAGAGTTGGTGCGGGTATTTGTTTTCGTAGCCTTTGAGGCCCACGGTGTTGATCCAGTGCAGCGCGCGCTCGGCGCACATTTGCTTGGTCTCGCCGCGCACTTTCAGGCCGTAGGCGACGTTGTCGAGCACGGTCTTGTGCGGCAGCAGGCCGAAGCTCTGGAACACCATGCTGATCTTGTGCCGGCGAAATTCGCGCAAGGCGTCCATGTCGTATTGCAGGATGTCCACGCCGTCCACCAGGATCGCGCCGCTGGTCGGGTCGATCAGACGATTGAAATGGCGCACCAGGGTGGATTTGCCGGAACCGGACAGGCCCATGATCACAAAGATTTCGCCGGTGGCGATGCTCAGGGACAAATCGTTGACCCCGACCACGCAACCGGTTTCGCTCAATACCTGATCCTTGGTCTTGCCCTGGCCAACCATCGCCAGCGCATCCTTGGAACGATTGCCGAAAATCTTGAAGACGTTTTTGACTTCGATCTTGCTCACGGTTGCGTTGCTCATTTGCTCACCTCATGCCGTGGACGACCGTATGCCTGAGTAATGCGGTCGATGACCACTGCGAGAATCACGATCGCCAGACCGGCCTCAAGCCCGCGTCCGACGTTGAGGGTCTGAATGCCCACCAGCACGTCTTCACCCAAGCCACGGGCACCGATCATCGAGGCAATCACCACCATCGACAGGGCCATCATGGTGGTCTGGTTGATCCCGGCCATGATGCTCGGCAGGGCCAGCGGCAGTTGCACGCCGAACAGTTGCTGCCAGCGATTGGCGCCGAATGCGTTGATCGCTTCCATCACTTCGCCGTCGACCTGGCGGATGCCCAGATCGGTCAGGCGAATCAGCGGCGGCGCGGCGTAGATCACCGTGGCGAAAATCGCCGGCACCTTGCCCAGTCCGAACAGCATCAGCACCGGAATCAGGTACACGAAACTCGGCATGGTTTGCATGATGTCGAGCAGCGGCATCAGCACCGAACGCAGGCGATTGCTGCGCGCCGAAAGAATCCCCAGGGGAATGCCGATCAGCACCGAAATGATCGTCGCCACCATCATCAGCGCCAACGTCTGCATCAACTTGTCCCACAGGCCGACGGCGCCGACCAGGAACAGCAACCCGACGATCACTGCCGTGGTCAGCACTTTGCGCGTCGCGTGCCAGGCCACAGCGCCAACGATTACCAGCATCAGCCACCACGGTGCAGCGCGCAGCAGGCCTTCAAGGTTGACGATGGCCCACAACAGCGTGTCGGAGATCTGGCGGAACACATCACCGTAGTTGGTGACCAGCGAATCGACCCAACCGTTGACCCAGTCGGCGATGGAAAAAGTAAAGCTTTCGGGAAACATAAGGCGGCTCTCAATCAGGAAACTCAATCAAGCGTAGTGCAGCGAATACCCCGGCCCGCCTCGCGGTGGGCCGGGAGCGATCGATTTACAGCGCCGCGTCGATTTTCTTGGCTGCGTCTTCACTGACCCACGCATGCCAGACTTCAGGATGTTCCTTCAGGAAGATCTTCGCCAGTTTCGGCGACTCGATCCGCTCTTTAGCCATGCGACCCAGATTCTGGTTGAGCAGATCGATGGGCAGGTTGACCTTTTCCAGCACGGCGACCAGCTCCGGCGCTTGTTCGTAGAAGGTTTTAGACAGGCCGACCTTGATGGTCACGCGCTTGTCGACGCCTGCTTTTTCTTCAAGCTTGACCAGATCGACCTGGCCCATCAGCGGCGTTGGCGACCAGTAGTAGAAAAGGATTGGCTCGCCACGCTTGTAGCTCGACAGCACGGCGGCATCCAGCGCAGGGCCGGTACCCGGGCGGAAGTTGGTGTAACTGCTTTCCAGACCGTAGCTCTTGAGCATTTCGCTGTTGTCCAGCTCACAGGTCCAACCGGCCGGGCAGTTGTAGAAACGGCCCTTGGACGGCTCTTCCTGATCCTTGAACACGGCCGCGTATTTGCCCAGGTCAGCGATGTTTTTCAAATCCGGCGCTTTCGGTTCAAGCTTGCGCTTGGCATCGCCTTCGATCACGTAGCGCGGCACGTACCAGCCCTCGATCGCACCGACCACGGGGGCGCCGACACCGACGACCTTGCCGGCCTTCTCGGCCTTGTTCCAGACCTCGCTTCGACCAACCCATTCTTCGGCAAAAATCTGGATGTCGTTGCTGCTCAGAGCGTTTTCCATGGTGATGGAGTTGCCCGGCAGGCTGTCGGTCTTGCAGTCGTAGCCTTTTTCCAGCACCACTTGCAAAACGTCGGTCAACAGCATGCCGCTTTCCCAGTTCAGGCCGGCAAATTTCACCGGTTTGCCCGATTCGCACCAACCGGCCGCCTGGGTGGCGCCGGCACTGGCCAGCAGGCCCATGGACAGCAATGTGGTCAGCAGGGTCTTGTTCGATTTCATTGTTGTGACGCTCCTAATCATGAATGGGCTTACGGCAGTCAAGAGGCATCCAGCCCTGTCCACGTCCCGTCAGGCCTGCGCCGCAGCGCGACCTGTTGCACTTGTTTGAGGGGCAGCAACGCTGTCCTGCTCGACCGGCAGAATCAGCTGATCGGGCACCGCGCTGTGCCATTTTTTCGCGCACAGGTAGTACACGACGGCGGGCAGCACCAGACCGATGATCCAGGAAATATCCACATCGCCCAGCGTGGCCACCAGCGAGCCGGTGTAGAACTTGGTCGAGATGAACGGCAACTGCACCAGCACACCGAACACGTAGACGCTGATGCCGAGAAGGTTCCAGCGACCGTAGCGACCGTTCGGATCGGCCAGCGCCGGCACGTCATAACGCTCGCGGGTGATGCAGTAGTAATCCACCAGGTTGATCGCGCTCCACGGTGTGAAAAACGCCAGCAGGAACAGGATGAACGACTTGAACGCACCGAGGAACGAGTGCTGGCCGAGCAACGCCATCAGTGTCGCGGCTCCGACGATGACCAACACGAAGAGCAGCCGTTGCAGGCGCGTGACCTTCAGGTCGCCACGGAACCCGCTGATGATGGTCGCGATGCACATGAAACTGCCGTAGGAGTTCAGCGTGGAGATGGTGACCTTGCCGAACGCGATGCTGAAATAAAGCAACGCGGCGGTGGCACCGGTGCCGCCCAAACCGACGATGTAAGCCACTTCATGACCGGCGAACTGGCCGTTGGCGGAAGCGGCGGCGAACACACCGAGGATCATTGCGACTTGTGCGCCGATGACCGAGCCGGCACCGGCGGCGAAGAACGTTTTCGCCGCTGAAGTCTTGCTCGGCAGGTAACGCGAATAGTCCGCCACGTAAGGGCCGAACGCGATCTGCCAAGAGGCCGCGAGCGACACCGCCAGCAGAAAGCTGCTCCAGCTGAAGTGACGGATTTGCAGAAGCGCGCCGACGTCGGTCTGGCTCATCAGGCGCCAGAACAGGAAAACAAAGGCAATCACCCCAATGACGCTGGCGACCCGGCCGATCCAGTGGATCACCCGATAACCGAGCACTGTGACCAGCACGATGACACTGGCGAAGATCAGAATGCCGACACTGTCACTGACACCCAACAACTGACCCAGCGCCTGACCAGACAACACGGTGCCCGTCGCGGTGAAGCCCAAGTACATCAGGCACACCAGCACAATCGGGATCGCCGCACCATAAACGCCGAACTGCACGCGGCTGGAGATCATCTGCGGCAAGCCCAGCTTCGGCCCTTGCGCCGCGTGCAACGCCATCACACCGCCGCCGAGCAATTGCCCGATCAGCAAACCGATCAGCGACCAGAACACGTCACCGCCCAGCACCACGGCCAAGGCCCCGGTGACAATCGCGGTGATTTGCAGGTTGGCGCCCATCCACAGGGTGAACTGGCTGAACAGACGACCGTGTCTTTCCGCTTCCGGGATGTAGTCGATCGAGCGTTTCTCGATCAACGGTTTGTTGCCTGCACGATCGGTGTTAACAGCCATGGTTCAACCTCTGTGGATTGTTTAATTGCTTTGTCCGGCTCGCTCGAATCCTGCGGGAGCTGGCTTGCCTGCGATGACGTCGGCACCTTCAACATCTGTTCCAGCAGTGCCACCGCTATCGCTGGCAAGCCAGCTCCCACAGGGATTTGTGTTACTTGGCGCCGGTGATCATGGGCAGGTTCAGGCCCTGCTCCTTGGCGCAGTCGATGGCGATCTGGTAACCGGCATCGGCGTGGCGCATGACACCGGTGGCCGGGTCGTTGTGCAGCACGCGAGCGATACGCTCGGCCGCTTCGTCAGTGCCGTCGCAGACAATCACCATGCCCGAGTGCTGCGAGAAGCCCATGCCGACGCCGCCGCCATGGTGCAGGGAAACCCAGGTCGCGCCGCTCGCGGTGTTGAGCAGGGCGTTGAGCAGTGGCCAGTCGGACACGGCGTCGGAACCATCCTGCATCGATTCGGTTTCACGGTTCGGGCTGGCGACCGAACCGGAGTCGAGGTGATCGCGACCGATCACGATCGGCGCCGACAACTCGCCGCTGCGCACCATTTCGTTGAACGCCAGACCGAGCTTGGCGCGCAGGCCCAGGCCGACCCAGCAGATACGTGCCGGCAGCCCCTGGAAGCTGATGCGCTCGCGGGCCATGTCCAGCCAGTTGTGCAGGTGAGCGTCATCCGGGATCAGCTCTTTGACCTTGGCGTCGGTTTTGAAGATGTCTTCAGCGTTGCCCGACAGCGCCGCCCAACGGAACGGGCCGATGCCACGGCAGAACAGCGGACGGATGTAGGCCGGTACGAAACCCGGGAAGTCGAAAGCGTTTTCCACGCCTTCTTCCTGGGCCATTTGACGGATGTTGTTGCCGTAATCGAAAGTCGGCACGCCCATTTTCTGGAAGTCCAACATCGCTTTGACGTGCACGGCCATCGATTGCTTGGCGGCTTTGATCACGGCAGCGGGTTCGGTCTTGGCGCGAGCGCGGTATTCGTCCCAGCTCCAACCGGCCGGCAGGTAACCGTTGAGCGGGTCGTGGGCGCTGGTCTGGTCGGTGACCATGTCCGGGCGCACGCCGCGCTTGACCAGTTCCGGCAGGATTTCGGCCGCGTTACCCAGCAGCGCGATGGAAATCGCCTTGCCTTCTGCGGTGTATTTGGCGATGCGTGCCAGCGCGTCGTCGAGGTCTTTGGCTTGTTCATCGACGTAGCGGCTCTTCAGACGGAAATCGATGCTCACCTGCTGGCATTCGATGTTCAGCGAGCACGCACCGGCCAGAGTGGCGGCCAATGGCTGCGCGCCGCCCATGCCGCCCAAACCGGCGGTCAAAACCCACTTACCGGTGAGGTTGTCGTTGTAATGCTGGCGACCGGCCTCGACGAAGGTTTCGTAAGTGCCCTGGACGATGCCCTGGCTGCCGATGTAGATCCAGCTGCCCGCCGTCATCTGGCCGTACATGGCCAGGCCTTTGGCGTCGAGTTCGTTGAAGTGTTCCCAACTGGCCCAGTGCGGCACCAGGTTGGAGTTAGCGATCAGCACACGCGGAGCGTTGCTGTGAGTCTTGAACACGCCGACCGGTTTGCCCGATTGCACCAGCAGTGTTTCGTCGTCGTTCAGGTGGGTCAGGCTTTCGACGATCTTGTCGTAGCACTCCCAATTACGCGCGGCGCGACCGATGCCACCGTAAACCACCAGTTCTTTCGGGTTCTCGGCGACTTCCGGGTCGAGGTTGTTCATCAACATGCGCAGCGGCGCTTCGGTCAGCCAGCTCTTGGCGGTCAGCGTGTTACCGCGCGGGGCACGGATTTCTACGTCACGAAACTTGGTGGTCTTATTGTCAGTCACGAAAAACACTCCTCGGCAATCTATCCAAACCAACCCTGGCAGTGGGCAAGCGAGCCTGTGCGCATCGTTGCGCTCCAGGCGAATCAGTGGACGCTGCGGGGAGTCTCTGGCGACTCATACGCATACGTCTTTACTTGTACATACAAGCATATGCAATCAAGCGGCCAACTTGTTGGATGGGTGTTCAGGAAAGAATCTGGAAAAGGCTGGAGGTCGCCTGAATCAAGGGTTGAGGCGTGGATGAAATTTTCGGAAAGGGATTTTCGAGGGTCGGTGCGGAGGGTTACATCGGCGTGTTTTGCGCCACGCTGGGGCGTTCGGTAACAAGATGGTGCGCTTTGGGGAACGTTTAAAAGCAAAAGATCGCAGCCTTCGGCAGCGCCTACACGGGGATCTGCGATAACCCTGAAGGCGCTGCCGAAGGCTGCGATCTTTTACCGTTTCTAAATCAGCGTGCAGTCAGCTCAATCACACAGCACGAAGCATTGACGGAAACTTCTACAAGGCCAGTGTTACCGTCCAGTTGCAGGCAATCATGTCGACCCAGTTGAGAGGCGCTGCCATCGACGCGCACTTCCAGCAACTCATTGACACTGAACACCACGACGGTTTGCGCCGCGCTTAAAAACCGTTGCTCACCGTCCAGCCACTGCAAACGCGCCATGTAACGTTGCGGCGCATAGATCAGATTGAAATCGCGGATCGGCCCGCCAAGCAATGTGCATGTCACTTTGCTTTCGCCGCTGAAGGCAAACGGGTCGAGCGGTAACAACGGCCGCGCATCCAGGCCATCAACGCGCAAGGACATACCGTCACCCTGCAATACCGTGATCACCCGCTGGTAACCGGCGAATGTCGAGAATCCGCCCGATTCGGCAATGTCGGCAATCGACAGGCGCCAACCGAAACCATCAAGGCCGGTGCCGGCGTCGCGGGTGATTTCCTCGGTACTGCCGCCGCCGTTTTTCCACGGCATGCGCGGGTAGCCCTCGGCACGCAAAACTTTCAGCACAGTCATTTATGGAACCGCCCTTCCAGACGATGACGCGAACCCGGATGGATCAGACGCGCAGCGGTCACCGGCTGACGGCCCGACCAAGTGCGACGGCGGATCAGCAGGCACGGCTCGCCCTTTTCGATCAGCAGCAATTTGCACTCGGACGGCTCGGCGAGGATCGCTTCAACCACATGCTCGCCTTCGGTCAGCGGCGCAACCTGGTTCAAGTACGCGTAGGGCGTTTGCAGGGTGAAGTCTTGCTTGAGGTAGTCCGGGGCGACGAGCGCGTTGACGAACCGGTCTTCGATTTGCACAGGAATGCCGTTTTCGTAATGCACGATCAACGAATGGAACACCTTCTGCCCTTCGCGCATGTCCAGCGCCAGCGCGCGCTCGGAGCCGGCGGCCTCTTCTTCCAGGGTGATCACCTGGCAGGTGTGGCGATGACCACGGGAGGCGATTTCATCGGCGATATTGTGCACTTCGAACAGCGCCGACTGGCTCTTGGGTTCAGCGACGAAGGTGCCGACCCCTTGCATGCGCACCAACAGGCCGTCGGCGGTCATTTCGCGCAGGGCACGGTTGATGGTCATGCGGCTGAAGCCCAACTGGCTGACCAGCTCGCTTTCCGACGGCACGCGGTAGTGGGGCGGCCAGTTTCCGCTGTCGATCTGCTGGGTGATCATCTGTTTGACGCGGGCGTACAGGGGCGCCGGACTGTCGCCCATGTTCGCGGCCAACGGAGAGACGGGGGGCGGAGTCGGCACGGTTGATCCCTGTTCTGCGGTTAGAAGTCGATAGCTTGCCGGAGTTTACCGAGCAGGCAAACGTCTGTATATGTATATACAAATAAAACACGACGGGGTTACGAACCATGTCCGCCTTCTTTGCCGAACGCGCGCTGCTGCCTAGTGGATGGGCCAACAATGTACGTCTTGAGGTCAATGCCGCCGGCGTATTGACGAAAATACTGGCCGATTCCACCGCAGATGACGCCGAACGGTTGAGCGGCCCGGTGCTGCCGGGAATGCCGAATCTGCACTCCCACGCCTTCCAGCGAGCGATGGCGGGACTGGCCGAAGTGGCCGGCAATCCGAATGACAGCTTTTGGACATGGCGCGATCTGATGTACCGGCTCGTCGGAAAAATCAGCCCGGATCAGCTCGGGGTCATCGCTCGACAGCTGTACATCGAAATGCTCAAGGCCGGTTACACCTCGGTCGCCGAATTTCACTATGTGCACCACGACAGCAGCGGCCAGCCCTACGCGGATCCGGCCGAGCTGGCGTTGCGCATCAGCCAGGCGGCGAGTTCCGCCGGCATCGGCCTGACCTTGCTACCAGTGCTCTATAGCCACGCCGGTTTTGGCGGGCAAACCCCGAATGACGGCCAGCGCCGGTTCATCAACAGCACCGAACACTACCTGAAGCTGCAATCTCGCCTGCAACCGCTGCTCGCCGGGCAACCGGCGCAGTCCCTTGGATTGTGTTTCCACTCATTGCGCGCGGTCACGCCGCAGCAGATCAGCGAGGTGTTGGCAGCCAGTGACAAGCAGTGCCCGGTGCACATCCACATCGCCGAGCAGCAAAAGGAAGTTGACGACTGCCTGAGCTGGAGCGGCCGTCGTCCGCTGCAATGGCTGTATGAAAACGCCGAGGTCGACCAGCGCTGGTGCCTTGTCCATGCGACCCACGCCAACGCCGAAGAAGTGTCGCTGATGGCCAAGAGCCGCGCGATTGCCGGCCTGTGCCTGACCACCGAAGCCAACCTGGGCGACGGGATTTTCCCGGCGGTGGACTTCCTTGCTCAGGGCGGGCGCATGGGCATCGGCTCCGACAGCCATGTGTCGCTCAGCGTGGTGGAAGAATTGCGTTGGCTGGAATATGGCCAGCGCTTGCGCGATCAGCGGCGAAACCGTTTGTATGGCGCGGAGCAACCGATGGTCGGGCGCACGCTGTATGACGCAGCGCTGGACGGCGGTGCTCAGGCGTTGGGCCAGCCAATCGGGGCGCTGGAGGTGGGCAAACGGGCAGACTGGATTGTGCTGGACGGCAACGATCCGTATCTGGCGACCGCGTCGGGCGACGGGATTCTGAATCGCTGGTTGTTCGCTGGCAGTGATCGCCAGGTGCGTGACGTGGTGGTCAACGGCCAATGGGTCGTGCGCGATGGACGACATGCCGGGGAAGAAGATAGCGCTCGTGCGTTTACCCAGGTGTTGCGCGAGTTGCTCGGTTAATTGATTGATCGTTCCCACGCAGAGCGTGCGAACGATCATTGCGCGCGGCTAGTTCGAGGTTTTGGCCATCTTCTGATCCGACGCTCGCCAGATCAGGCGCGTGGTGTCGTAACCCTGCTGACGCGCCTTGCTCTGCAATTCTTCACGCACCACACCGTTGATGGTCGGGGTGCGCGACAACAGCCAGAGGTATCGGCGGCTCGGGTCGCCGACAAGGGCGGTCTTGTAGTCATCGCTGACGTAGAGGATCCAGTATTGGCCCTTCGCCAAACCCGGAATCAGGCGCGAAAACCAGGTATCGAACTCGACCCACAATTTGTCGGTCTTGCCCGGCACCTGTGGATAAGCCGTGCCTTTGGCTTCTTCCCATGTCCAGTCTTCGGTCAGGCAACGGTTGAACACCGCGATATTGCCGTCGGGCTTGAGGCTGTAGCGCGCTTCGGACTGCGCGCAGTTGCGCTGGAAAAACATCGGCAAACGCGCCTGCTCGTACCAAGTGCCCTGATAGCGCTCCAGGTTGACGCTGTTGACAGTTTTGGGCGCCAACGGATCGTCACCGTGTGTGGCGCAGCCAGCCAAAACCAGGCCGGCAAAAAGAACAATCAGTAACCGCTTCATTTTTTCTCCCGTGGACGCTTGGCCCCGGTTTACTTCAGGCCTTGGCCGGAAAACATCAGCACTTTGTCACCGGCGTACTGCACGCTGATAAAGCTGTTTTTGTCGCCCCAGGTGCAACTGGACATACCGAGCGCGCCCGAACAATCGGCGGGTTTGCCGAGCAAGCTTTCAACCTCGGCTTTAGCCATACCGGCGGAGAGCTTCGAGTAGTTTTCCTGATTGACCTTGCTGCATGCGACCAACAACACGCAAAACGAAAGCAGGGCGATGGATCGCAGCGACATGGTGAAACTCCTGGAGCGAAAGGGGGTCGGCATGGTGCCGACCAGAACCTTAGAAGAGAAAACCCCTATCTGGTTCCCTGACCAGATGGCTATTTGTTCACCCGCCCGTCCGGCATTCGATCGATGAATCAGACACTTTGTCAGCCTGTAGGACGTTTCATCGCTTTTCGTCCGAAAACGCCTAATCTTTGGCGCCTTTCAGTCGAAATAAGAGCAGCGCAACGCCTTCGACTATGGCAAATTGCCGCCCGATTCCTGACCCGTCCCTTCGCGGTAGTTCAATCAATGACCAGAAACATGAAATTCAGCCACAAGATCCTGTTGGCTGCCGCCCTTGTGGTGGCCGTTGCATTCGCCTGTTTCATCCTGTTCAACGATTATCGCCAGCGCGAGACCTTGCGCAGCAGCACCGAAACCTCGATGCAGGAACTTGGCAGCCTGACGACCAGCAATATCCAGACCTGGCTGGAAAGCCGCATCCACTTGCTGCAATCGATGTCCCAGCAGATCGTCGCCGACGGCAACGCCACAGCCAGCCTCAAGCGCGTCATCGACCTGCCCGCCTACACCGGCAACTTCCAGCTCAGCTATTTCGGCGGTGCTGACGGCGTGATGTTCTCCGTCCCGGCCGGTAACCGTGCGCCGGATTACGATCCGCGTGCCCGTGGCTGGTACAAAGCGGCCGACAGCGCTCGTCAGACCATTGTCACCGAACCGTACATTGCCGCTTCGTCGGGCAAACTGGTGATCACCGTCGCGACGCCCGTACAACGTCAGGGCCAGATGATCGGCGTGGCCGGTGCCGACATCGACTTGACCAGCGTTAGCGCGATCATCAACTCGCTGAGCTTCGGCGGCCACGGCCATGCGTTCATCGTCAGCGCCGACGGCAAGATCCTGATCCACCCAAACAGCAAACTGGTACTCAAGAGCCTCGCCGAGGCGTATCCGAACGACACGCCGAAGGTCAGCGCGGGCCTGAAAGAGGTCGAGTTCGACGGCAAGACCCAGTTCATCTCTTTCACGCACGTCAACGGCGTGCCGTCGGCTGACTGGTACGTGGCGCTGGTGCTGGACAAGGACACGGCGTTCTCGATGCTCAGCGAATTCCGCACCTCGGCGCTGATCGCCATGGTCATCGCCGTGGTCATCATTATTGTTCTGCTCGGGATGCTGATCCGCGTGCTGATGCAACCCTTGCTGACCATGGGCCGCGCCATGCATGACATCGCCGAAGGTGAAGGCGACCTGACCAAACGCCTGACCATCCACGGCAACGATGAATTCGGTGCGCTGGGCACCTCGTTCAACCGTTTCGTCGAGCGTATCCACACGTCCATTCGCGAAGTGTCCTCGGCCACCGGCCAGGTCAATGAGGTCGCCCTGCGCGTGGTCGCAGCGTCGAACTCGTCAATGTTCAACTCCGACCAGCAAGCCTCGCGTACCAGCAGCGTGGCCGCCGCGATCAACCAGCTCGGCGCCGCTGCCCAGGAAATCGCCCAGAACGCCGCCCTCGCCTCGCAACACTCCAGCGATGCACGCAGCCTGGCGGTCGACGGCCAGCACGTGGTGGATAAAACCATCGATGCGATGCAGCAGTTATCGGCAAAGATCAGCGACTCCTGCGCCAACATCGAAACCCTGAACAGCAACACGGTGAACATCGGCCAGATTCTGGAAGTGATCACCAGCATCTCCCAGCAAACCAACTTGCTGGCGCTGAACGCGGCCATCGAAGCGGCCCGTGCCGGTGAAGCCGGTCGCGGTTTTGCGGTAGTGGCGGACGAGGTACGCAACCTCGCCCACCGGACGCAAGATTCGGCGCAGCAAGTGCAGAAGATGATCGAAGAGCTGCAAGTCGGCGCACGTCAGGCGGTCAGTACCATGACCGACAGCCAGCGCCAGAGCGAAAGCAGCGTCGGCATCGCCAACCAGGCCGGCGAGCGCCTGGGCAGCGTGACCCAGCGCATCGGCGAAATCGACGGCATGAACCAATCGGTGGCCACGGCGACAGAAGAGCAGACGGCGGTTGTTGAGTCGATCAACGTGGACATCAACGAAATCAACACGCTGAACCAGGAAGGCGTGGAAAACCTGCAAGCAACGTTGCGAGCGTGTTCGGATCTGGAACAGCAGGCGGCGCGGTTGAAGCAGTTGGTGGGTAGTTTCCGGATTTAAGCTGCAGTTCCGGCCTCATCGCGGGCAAGCCCGCTCCCACAGGTATCGTCGGTGCTTACACAATATGTGTTCCACCACAAAAACTGTGGGAGCGGGCTTGCCCGCGATGACGTCAGCAGCAGCGCTGAAGGTTTAGAACCGTGAACCCGGCTGCGAAAGAAACTCAATTTCCTCAGCCGTAGACACCCGCCCCAACACGGCATTGCGATGGGGAAACCGCCCAAACCGCGCAATCACTTTCTGATGCCGCTCGGCATAGTCCAGGTTGTCGGCAAACACCGCCCGCTCCCCTTCCGGCTGTTCAGCCACCAACTCCATGAACCTGGACACCGCTTCGTTCTGCACGGCGAGGTTTTCGCAGTGTTCGAACACCAGATAAACGAACACCCGCTGGATCGGCTTCAACTGCCGGTCAAAATCCGCAGCGACACCTTAGGCGACGAGTTTCTGCGCGCGCAGATCGCCGGAGAATGCTTTGGGCGTGTCGCGAAAGATCATTCGCGGGAGTTGATCAAGCAGCAGCACCACCGCCAGCCAACCGTCGGGACATTGCGTCCACTCGGTCAATTCGCCGGCCAGGGCCTGTTCGACAAAGACCCCGAAACGCGTCTGCGCCTCGAGGTCCTGGCTGTCGCGTTTACCGAACCACAACTTGCCCTTTTCAGCCGAAATATCGTTTGGTGATTCGGCCTGTCCGAACCACCAATCGAGCAACGGTTGCCAGGGCGCGTTCATGGTTTACGCCTTGTGGTAAGCCGTGGCGCGTTCGACTTCTTCTTTCGAGCCGAGGAATACCGCCACGCGCTGGTGCAGGCCTTCCGGCTGAATGTCGAGGATGCGCTGGTGGCCGTCGGTGGATGCGCCGCCGGCCTGTTCGACGAGGAACGACATCGGGTTGGCTTCGTACATCAGGCGCAGTTTGCCCGGCTTGGATGGCTCGCGGCTGTCGCGCGGGTACATGAACAGACCGCCACGGGTCAGGATGCGGTGCACGTCGGCGACCATCGCGGCCACCCAGCGCATGTTGTAGTTCTTTTTCAGCGGGCCTTCTTCACCGGCCAGCAGTTCGCCGACGTAGCGCTGAACCGGAGCTTCCCAGTGGCGCTGGTTGGACATGTTGATCGCGAATTCCTGAGTGGACGTCGGGATGGTGATGTCTTCGTGAGTCAGCACGAAGCTGCCCATTTCGCGATCCAGCGTGAAGCCTTTGACGCCGTCGCCCAAGGTCAGCACCAGCATGGTTTGCGGGCCGTAGATGGCGTAGCCGGCGGCCACTTGCTGAGTGCCTGGCTGCAAGAAAGCCTTCTCGTTCAGCGGCTCGTTCTGGCTCAGGTATTCGTTCGGGCAGCGCAGTACCGAGAAGATGGTGCCGACCGGGGCGTTGATGTCGATGTTTGACGAGCCGTCCAGTGGGTCGAAAACCAGCAGGTACGCGCCTTTCGGGTATTTGCCCGGGATCTGGTAGGCATTGTCCATTTCTTCGGACGCCATGCCGGCCAGGTGACCGCCCCATTCGTTGGCTTCGAGCAGGATCTCGTTGGAAATCACGTCGAGCTTCTTCTGCACTTCGCCTTGCACGTTCTCAGTGCCCATACTCCCCAGAACACCGCCCAGGGCGCCTTTGGATACGGCGTGACTGATCTCTTTACAGGCACGCGCCACCACTTCGATCAGGAAGCGCAGATCGGCAGGAGTGTTATTGCTGCGGGTCTGCTCAATCAAATAGCGACTCAAGGTAACGCGGGACATGGACGGCTCCGGTGGAATGGGGGGCTAAAAACCCGCGCAGTTTACAGGGAGTCTGAAAACGTAGCGAGCAATGACGCCGGTAACGCGCGTCAGGGGCGCGATTCCTGCTATCAGACGTGATTGATTGGAGAGAGTTCAGGTATCGGATTGAGCGTAGTCGTAATCGGTGGCATGTGGGTGGGGTTGATGGCCTCATCGCTGGCAAGCCAGCTCCCACAGATTCTTCGGTGTACTCAAAAGATGTGAACGACCGAGATCATTGTGGGAGCTGGCTTGCCAGCGAATGGCGCGCAGCGCCAGCCATTCTCAGGATCTGGCCGGTGGTTTGCGCAACAGGCTGAACGCCATCGCCCCCAAAAACACCACACTGAGCAACAACACCGCCCACAAACCGATTTTCTTCCAGTTGGTCTTTGCCACTGCCACGGTGGCGGTCGTTGTGGTTTGCCTGGCAATGGCTTCGCCCTGCACCGAGGCCGTGCCCAACGCGGCATACTTCGCCGGGGTGAAATCAGGCACCAGCGTCGCCAACGGCAGGTTCGCCGCTTTCACGCTCGAGTTGCCCAGTGCCAGGCTGTACGGCCCCTCACCACGAGCGAGAAACACCACATTCGTCGCGCGCACGGCAAATTTCAGACTCGGCGCCTGCTCACCAAGTCCACCGCCGCGCTCGTCCACGGTCAACTTTAATTGCTGCACCGTCTGACCGGACAACGCCAATTCGTTCTGGACGACATCCTGACCATTCTGGTTCAGGCGATAAAGCAAACCGTCGCGGACCTCCTGCCACGGCAAACTGCTTTCACGTCGGGCCGACAGACTGACCGGCGCGAGGCTGTTGGCCTGTTGCAACTCGATCCGCACCCGCTCGACATTCAGCCCCTTCGGCAATTGCCAAGTGTATTCGCCTGGTTTGCTGCTACTGCCGGCCAACGTTTCAGACCAGACCAATGGCGACGGCAACTCACGCGGATCGCTGCTTTTCAGCTGCGCCGCCGTCAAGATCGGTGCCGAGGATGGCGAGTCCCACAGCAGACGCAAGTAGCGCGCGGAGCGTCGCGGCAGTGTCACTTCGTGTTGTTCGATCCGCTCATCGGAAAAGGTCAGCCGCGCGACCTGGCCTTCGCCCCACGATTGCCATTTTTGCAAATCGTCACTGGCCTCAATGCTGAAACGCTGAAAGCCGTCGCGCTCGCTGGTCCAGTCGAGGATCAATTGCTGCAACGGCGCCTTGATAGCGCTGGCATCGAGCAACCAGCCTCGCAGCACTTCTTCCCCCGCCTCGAGTTCGTCGGACGGCTGCACTTCGACCAGCGTGCCGTTGGCGTTCGACTGCACACGCACACTCGGCGCACGCTCGGTGGCATCGGCGGCGTTGTACAGCGGAAACCATTTCACGTCATTGAGTTGACCGTCATCGCGGGTCTGCGCCGATTCCCAGGCCAATGCGTAGGCCTGGGGCTCACCGGCGGCGTTGAACACGCGCAAGTCACTCAGATCGGTCTGGCGTGCCTGCAATTGCACGCTCAACGGCAATTCGAGGCGATACCACGGGCCGTTGCCCGAAACCGACAACGGCACTTGCGCGGCGAAGTCCTCCGGTTCTTCCTGAGCACTCACGGTGCCGACAACGCTCAGCACCAACAACCCCCACCAACCCAGGTTCAACGTGCGACTCAAGATGACACTCCTTCGGGTTCCGGGGCCGGGTTTTCCGCCTCCGGTGAAGCTTCAGCACGTTTGGTCGGCAGCGGCGCGAAATAACCCACCACCAGCAGCAACACACCGACGCCAATAAACGAGACGATCCGGGCGAGGCCGCCACGGTTGCTCAGTTCGACAAAAAACAGTTTGGCCACCACCAGCGCAATCAGCGCCGCGCCGATCAGCCACACCTCGCGGCGATGGCGCAGATGACCGCCGATCATCAAACTCAGCGCCATCAACGTCCACACAATGGATAACCCAGCCTGCACCAACATCGAACCGAGCAGTTGATCGAGTTCGAACGGCACGCCAGCCCAGTGGTAGGCGGCGCGCATCACCAGCGCCGTGAAGAACGCGAACAGCGAAACCCCGGCGATCAGTCGGGCGCCATGGTCGGCGTAATCCGCGCGGATCGACAGCTGCGTTATCGCGCTGCGCGACCACACATAAACGCCGAACAGCGCGAACAACAGTCCCAACTCCAACGGGTTGATCAACGGCACGTACGGCAACGGATCGGCACTGCCATCGCTGAACGCGTTCGCCAGCCAGAACCAGCCGAGCATCAACACGGCCAGCGGCGCGGCGGCGTACACACGGTATTCCCGATGGAACGCCGAAACTGGCCACGGCCAGTTGCGCGGCGCAGCCATCATCAGCAAATACGCACTCGGCAGAATCGCCCAACCCAACCAGCGCCAGGCGTTGTATCGCTCGGACAGCATCAGCAAGCCATAACGCAATTCCAGCGCCAGCACGCCGATCAGCAGCCAGCAACCGAGCACGTGTGCAGCGCTCAAGGCCCGTGCCGGCAACATCGGCGCCAGACGTCGCAGGGTGACAAAGTGCACGGCAAACACCGCGAGCCACGCCAGCCAGCCGACATCCGCCGCCGGGTGATAACGCGAATGCCACGCCCCCAGCAGCACCCACCCTGCCGCCGGTGTCAGCACTGTGCTCAGCAAACCGAGCGACGGCCATTTCAGGCGCAAAGCCAACACTGCCGACAACGCGACACTCAACGCCGCCACCGCCAGCAGCAATGTGGCTTGCAGCTGCACCGGGGCAAAACGCAGCACCTCGATGACCCACGCCAGCGTCCACCAGGCGGCGCCCCATACCAGCAAGACGTCGGACAGGCGCTGCACATCAAGCCCGTCGAACAGATGATTGGCACGTTGCAAGCGCCAGGCACCGATCAGCCCGGCCAGACCGAGCACCAGCGGCGTCCAGAATCCGCCATGGGCCAACGGTGTCGCGCCATCGCTGGCCAGTGGCCCGGCCAGGATGAACACCAGCCCGCCGAGCAACTGCACGGCAAACGCGGTGAACAGGAATGTCCGCGATTGCAGATACACGCCGACAAGAACCGTCACCACGCCCGCCAGCGCCCAACTGATTGCCGTGCCATGGGAGAAGAAAAACAGCGGCGCCAGCAGATAGATAAACGTCAGTCCCAGACAGGCGAGCACCGGCAGCCCCTGACGCTCCCAAACCGATGCCTGCTCGGCCGAGGCGTTGCGCAATTGCACAAAGCTGAACAGCAGCGCGGCGCCGAGCATCAGTGCGCCCAACGGTGCGCCATCAAGCAGGCTACTCTCGCCGCCGCGCAGTTCACTGAGAAACGCCAGCGCCGAGCCCAATTGCAGAAGCAGAGCGAAGGCGCGGGCGAACGGTCGATGCTGACGCAGGCCGAGCCAGAAAATCCCCGCGCCCTCCACCGCCCACGCCGCCGACGTCCAATGCGCATCGAGCCCAAGCGGAATCGCCAGGCTGGCGAAAATCACCCCCAGCGCCAGGCAGGTTTCCCCCAGCAACATGGTCCGGCCGGCCATCAACACTTTGGCCAGGCCCATGTAAATCATGCCCAGTGCGAGAGCGCTGAATGCGGCGGCGAGTTCCAGATGTTGCACCAAGGCGAATTGCAAACCGAAACCCACGATCGGCGGGCCGAACAGCAGCGTACCGTCGACGTAGTCGCCCTTGCGCGCCGACCAGTGCAACAGCGCTTTGCGACTGTCGTCCGTCGGCGCATCCGGCAGGTCACGCAGCCTGCGTCGGGCGAACAGCAAGCCGATGGCCAAGTACATGAGGAAGAACAGCATCAGGAAGGGTTCGGTACTCCACAACATCTCGGGCGTATACGAACGAATCCCCCAGGCGAAACCGATGCCGAACGTGCCGACAAAACCGATCACGTTGAGCAGGCGCCACGCCTTGAACCAGGCGATGGCAAAAATGCCAGCATTGAGCAGCGCGAAGTAACTGAACAGCGCGACATGACTGCCGGCGCCCGTCGACGTCAGGATCGGCGCGGCAAAACCGCCGAGCGCGGCGGCGGCGGCCAGAGCCAGAGCGTCTTGTTTGATGGCGAGGACCGCCGAAAAAATCGTCACCACCACCAGCAAACCGAGCGCGGCGGATGGTTCGAGTAATGGATGCAACCGCATCGCCGTAAACACCGTCAGGTACAGCACGCCAATGCCGGTGCCTTGCAGGATCAACGCATAGTTGCTGTTGCGCCGACGCAACCACCAGCCCAGCGCCAGCAAGCCCAACGCGGCGGCGGCCACCCCGGCGTAACGCAACTCGATCGGCACGACCACGCCTTCGGTGGCATAGCGCAGCAGGAACGCCAGACCGAAAAACAGCAGCACCACACCGACCCGCAACACGGTATTGCCGCCGAGCAGCCAGTTGCGCGCGGCGCTGATGCCGCGTTCGATGAAGTTTGGCGTATGGGGTTCGGCAGGTTTTTTTGGTTCGCGGCTGACCGGTTCTGCACGCCATACATCCGCCGGCAGCGATTGGCTGGATTCAGCGGCCAGGGGCGGCGGCGATTGAAGTTCGGGGGGCAACTCCCAGACCAGGTCCGTGGCGGGTGTTTTTTCAACAACTGCCGGTGATTCGCTGACAGGAACGATGTCCGCCGCTGACGGCGGAGTTTGCACGCCGGCTCCTTCGAGCAAGAACAAACGCTGCTCAACCAACTGCAAGGCGACCGTGGCCGCGTCAATCTGCCGTTGTTGCTCCGCCGCCTGCGCGCCGAGGCGAGCGATGCGGATCGCCTGGCCAACGCCCAGCCCCAACAATGCGCCGAGCAGCGCATCGCTGAACGACTCGTCGAGCAGCCAACCGAGCAGCAGCCCAATCAACATGAACATCCATTGCATGGTCGATATCCCTGAGCGGCCCCGCAGCGGGGCGAATCCGGTGATTCAGTCAGTCTAGGCACAAACGTGTGGGAACGAGCCTGCTCGCGAAGGCATCGTGTCAGTCAACGTTTCAATCGACTGGTACGACGTCTTCGCGAGCAGGCTCGCTCCCACAGTGGTAATGCCGGCAACCCCTGATTTCCAGGGGCTGCCGAAGGCTGCGATCTTTTCCGGCGCGCCAGTATATCGAGTAGGGCGCGGACTTACTCCAGCGCCTTCCAGATTTCCGTGGCGTATTCACGGATCGTCCGGTCGGAGGAGAACCAGCCCATCCGCGCACTGTTGAGCACCGCCGAACGCCACCAGGCCTTGCTGTCGTGCCAGTGGGCCTCGACGCGGCGTTGCGCTTCCCAATACGAGTCGAAGTCGGCGCAGACCAGGAAACGGTCGTAGTCCACCAGCGAATCGATGAAACCGGTGTAGCGCGACGTGTCATCCGGGGAGAACACCCCGCCACGAATCGCTTGCAACACATCGTTCAGGCGACTGGACGCGGCAATATCCGGCGCAGCGCTGAACTCGTGATTCTGCTTGCGCGCTTCGACCTGCTGGGCACTGAGACCGAAGATGAACATGTGCTCGGCGCCGATGCGCTCGCACATTTCCACGTTGGCGCCATCGAGGGTGCCGATGGTCAGCGCGCCGTTGAGGCCGAATTTCATGTTACTGGTGCCCGAGGCTTCGAAACCGGCGGTGGAAATCTGCTCGGACAAGTCCGCCGCCGGAATAATGCTTTCCGCCAGGCTGACGTTGTAGTTGGGCAGAAACACCACTTTGAGCAAGCCGCGCACGGTCGGGTCGTTGTTCACCACCCGGGCGATGTCGTTGGTCAGTTTGATGATCAACTTGGCCTGGTGATAACTCGCGGCCGCTTTGCCCGCGAAGATTTTTACCCGAGGCACCCAGTCGACTTCCGGCTCGGCACGAATCGCCTGATACAGCGCGACCGTGTGCATCAGGTTGAGCAACTGGCGTTTGTACTCGTGGATCCGCTTGACCTGCACGTCGAACATCGCCGCCGGGTTCACGGCAATCCCGAGGCGTTCGTGAATCAGATAGGCCAATGCCTTTTTACTGTGCAAGCGTTGTTCGGCGAAGGCCTTGCGGAAATCGGCTTTCTCGGCGAACGGTTCGAGGTCGGGCAGACGCTCTTCAGGGTTGTCGAGCAAGTCCGCGCCCAAGGCATCGACCAGCATCGAGGTCAGCTCCGGGTTGGCCTGGTACAACCAGCGGCGGAACGTGATGCCGTTGGTTTTGTTGTTGATCCGCTGCGGATAGAGCTTGTGCAGTTCGGAGAACACCGTGCTGCGCATCAGCTGCGTGTGCAGCCCGGACACACCGTTGACACTGTGCGAACCGAGGAACGCCAGATTGCCCATGCGCACGCGGCGGCCGTTGTCTTCTTCGATCAGCGACACTGCGCGCAGCACGTCGAAATCGTGAATGCCTTTGGCCCGCAGCGAATCGATGTGCTGGGCGTTGATCAGGTAAATGATCTGCATGTGCCGGGGCAACATGCGCTCCATCAAACCGACCGGCCAGGTTTCCAGTGCTTCCGGCAAGAGCGTGTGGTTGGTGTACGACAGCGTGTCGACCGTGACCTGCCAAGCGGCGTCCCACGCCACGTCGTAGACGTCGACCAGTTGCCGCATCAGTTCGGCGACGGCAATCGACGGGTGCGTGTCGTTGAGCTGGATCGCCGCGTGGTCGCCCAGGGTCAGCACCGAGGTGTGCATGTTGCGGTGGCGACGCAACAGATCCTGCAATGACGCGGCGACGAAAAAGTATTCCTGACGCAGACGCAGCTCTTGCCCCGCTTCGGTGCTGTCCGCCGGATACAAGACGCGGGAAATACTTTCAGCGCGGGCGACTTCGGCCACAGCGCCCAAGTGGTCACCGGCGTTGAAACGTTCCAGGTGCAGATCTTCCATGGCGCGGGCACGCCACAGACGCAGCGTGTTGACGCTCGCCCCGCGCCAGCCGACCACTGGTGTGTCGTAGGCAATCGCGCGAACCGTTTCGGCTGGCGACCAGACTTGTTTGGTTTTGCCTGAGGGGTCAGTGACGGTTTCGACGCTGCCGCCGAAGCCGATCGAATACACCACTTCCGGCCGTTCGAATTCCCACGGGTTACCGAAGTCCAGCCAGTGCTCGGTCTGCTCCTGTTGCCAGCCGTCGACGATGGCCTGCCGGAACAGACCGTGCTCATAACGAATGCCGTAACCATGGCCGGCGATGCCGAGGGTCGACATGCTTTCCATGAAGCACGCCGCCAGGCGTCCGAGGCCACCGTTGCCGAGCGCCGCGTCGGGTTCCAGCAAGCGGATGCGTTCCAGATCGACACCGAGTTCAGTCAGCGCTTCACGGGCCACGTCGAGCAGGCCAAGGTTGCTCAGGCTGTCGTAGAGCAACCGGCCGATAAGGAATTCCAGCGAGAGGTAATACACCCGCTTCTGGCCTTTGCGATAAATCTGCCGGGTGTGATCCATCCAGTGTTCGACCATATGATCGCGCGCAGCCAGCGCAATGGCTTCGAACCAGTCATGGTCGAAGGCGTGATCCGGGTCTTTGCCCACCGCGTAGGTGAGCTTGGTCAGGACGGCATCGCGGAATGCGGCCACCTCTGCTTCGCGAACTAGTGGTTCTTGAGTCATCAATAGGACCTCGAGCGAGCGGGAATTGTCAGAGCCTAGACGGTGTGACCGATGGTCGGGGCTCTGGTTCGGCAGTATTTCCTGAGACTGTGAGATGGCGCGACATTGCCTTGGCGCATGGCCTAATGAATGCAGGGGCCGTGCCGGAGTTTGCGGCGATTTGCACCGGCCAGGAAAAAATCTGGCGAAAGGTTGTTCAAAAATCCACCAGTCCCGGTATGATCGCGCGCCCTGATGATCCTGCCTGGTACACACCCGATGATGAAGCCCAACCTGATTGCCGCTGCCGAGATCGACCGTCTCGACACCTGGGCGAAATATTCGGCGCCGATGTGCGGCTCCTGCGTGTCGAGTTGCTGTACGTTGCCGGTCGAGGTGAAGATCAAGGATCTGGTGCGTATCGGTGTGGTCGACGAATTCGAACTGGGCGACCCGCCGAAGAACATCGCCAAGCGCCTGCAAAAGGACGGTCTGGTCGAGCGGTTCAATCAGAAGTCGGGGATCTTCACCCTGCAGCGTATGAGCAACAACGATTGCTATTACCTGGATCGCAAGAGCCGCCTGTGCACCATCTATGACAAGCGCCCGGATACCTGCCGCAACCACCCGAAGATCGGGCCGCGCCCGGGGTATTGCGCGTACAAGCCGAAAGAAGTGGTGCGCGAGCAGAATTTCCGCGCGATTGAGAAGTTTTGATCATTTCTGAAGTCTTCGGCGGCTGATCGGCCGCTTTCGCTGGCAAGCCAGCTCCCACTGTTTTTTCGGTCGCACACGAAATTTGTGTACGACAACAATCACTGTGGGGAGCTGGCTTGCCAGCGAAGGCGCCAGCAAAAACACCGTATAAACGCCAGACAAACAAAAACGCCCCCGGTCTCTCGACCGGGGGCGTTTTTTTTCAAGCCGGGCTAAAGCTTATGCCTTGGCTTTCTTGGCGGCGCGGGTACGCTCGCTTTCGTCCAGGATCTTCTTGCGAAGACGGATGGACTTAGGAGTCACTTCGCACAATTCATCGTCCTGGATGAATTCCAGAGCCTGTTCCAGGGTGAAGCGAACAGGTGGAACCAGAGCGATGGTTTCGTCTTTACCCGAAGCACGCATGTTGTCGAGCTTCTTGCCCTTGGTAGGGTTGACGCCCAGGTCGTTGTCGCGGCTGTTCAGGCCAACGATTTGACCGTTGTAGATCTCCTGGCCGTGTTCTACGAACAGCTTGCCACGAGCCTGCAGGGTTTCCAGCGAGTAGGTCAGCGCCTTGCCGGTCTCAACCGAAACCAGAACGCCGTTCTGACGGCCGGACATGTCGCCCGACTTCATCACGTCGTAACGGTCGAAGATCGAGGTCAGGATGCCAGCACCGTTGGTCAGGGTCAGGAACTGGTTACGGAAACCGATCAGACCACGAGCAGGGATGTTGTATTCCAGACGCACACGGCCTTTGCCATCCGGCACCATGTTGGTCAGGTCGCCTTTACGCAGACCCATCTCTTCCATCACCTTGCCCTGGGATTCTTCCGGCAGGTCGATGGTGACGTTTTCGAACGGTTCGTGCTTCACGCCGTCAACCAGACGGATGATCACTTCCGGACGGCCTACAGCCATTTCGAAGCCTTCGCGACGCATGGTTTCGATCAGTACCGAGAGGTGCAGCTCACCACGACCGGAAACCTTGAACTTGTCAGCCGAGTCGCCTTCTTCAACGCGCAGTGCAACGTTGTACAGCAGCTCTTTGTCCAGACGTTCCTTGATGTTACGGGACGTCACGAACTTGCCTTCTTTACCGCAGAATGGCGAGTCGTTGACCTGGAAGGTCATGGAAACGGTTGGCTCGTCAACGGTCAGAGGCTTCATCGCCTCGACGGTGTCCGGGTGGCACAGGGTGTCGGAGATGAACAGCGAGTCCATACCGCTGATGCAGACGATGTCGCCGGCAGCCGCTTCTTCAACGTCTACACGGTGCAGACCGTGGTGACCCATCAGCTTCAGGATACGGCCGTTACGCTTCTTGCCGTCGGCACCGATAGCAACAACCGGCGTGTTTGGCTTGACAGTACCGCGAGCGATACGGCCAACGCCGATAACACCCAGGAAGCTGTTGTAGTCCAGAGCGGAGATCTGCATCTGGAACGGACCATCGCGGTCAACGGACGGCGCAGGTACGTTGTCGACGATCGACTGGTACAGCGGGGTCATGTCTTCAGCCATGTCGTTGTGGTCCAGACCGGCAATACCGTTCAGGGCCGAGGCGTAGACGACTTTGAAGTCCAGCTGTTCTTCGGTGGCACCCAGGTTGTCGAACAGGTCGAAGATCTGATCCAGAACCCAGTCCGGACGCGCGCCTGGACGGTCAACCTTGTTGATGCACACGATCGGACGCAGGCCGGCTTCGAAAGCCTTCTTGGTCACGAAACGGGTTTGCGGCATAGGGCCGTCTTGGGCGTCGACCAGCAGCAGCACGGAGTCAACCATGGACATTACGCGCTCAACTTCGCCGCCGAAGTCGGCGTGGCCCGGGGTGTCCACGATGTTGATGTGGTAGCCGTTCCAGTTGATGGCGGTGTTTTTCGCCAGAATGGTAATACCGCGTTCTTTTTCCTGGTCGTTGGAGTCCATCACGCGCTCGTCGTTGAGCTCGTTGCGCTCCAGAGTGCCGGATTGACGCAGGAGTTTGTCTACCAGGGTGGTTTTACCATGGTCAACGTGAGCAATGATGGCGATGTTGCGTAGATTTTCGATCACTTGTGTATCTCGATCAGAGGATTCGGTGTGCTGACAACAACGGGTTGCAGCGATTAACAGTAGAGTCAGGCCTTGCCGTTACAGCTTGACGGCGGCGTCGGGGGGCCGGTGACGCAAGCCACAGGCAAACAGCCCCGGGCACTTAGCTCGGTCGATAAACGCGCACATTGGCATGTCCCTCACTGAGCAAATGGTGGGCATGCAGGCGACTCATCACGCCTTTGTCGCAATACAGCAGGTACTGGCGAGTAGGGTCCAGTTCCTTGAAACGAGCGTTCACTGCGTAGAACGGCATCGTCTGTATTTCTACGCCGGCCAGCTCCAGCGGGTCATCCTCGGCGGCATCCGGGTGACGGATGTCGATCACGATCTGACCGGCCAATGCTTCGCCGACCTCTTCAATCTGCAAATCCTGGCCCAACTCGTCGATCACGCGATCGATCGGCACCAGTTTGGCGTTTTCGAGCGCACGCTCGAGCACCGCCATGTCGAATTCTTTCTCTTCGTGCTCCACGCGATAGCGTTTGGCAGCGGTCTTGGGGTTGACCGAGATGACCCCGCAGTATTCCGGCATATGCTTGGCGAAGTCGGCGGTGCCGATCTCGTTGGCCGTGTCGATGATGTCCTGCTTGTGCGCGACGATCAGCGGACGCAGCACCAGTTTGTCGGTCACGCAGTCGATCACCGACAGGTTCGGCAACGTCTGGCTCGACACCTGCGAGATCGCTTCGCCGGTGACCAGTGCATCGATGTGCAGCCGGTCGGCGATGGCGGACGAAGCGCGCAACATCATACGCTTCAATACGACGCCCATATGACCGTTATCGACTTTGCCGAGAATTTCACCCAGCACTTCTTCGAACGGCACACTGACAAATAGCACGCGTTGCGAGCTTCCGTACTTCTTCCAGATGAAGTGCGCGACTTCCATCACGCCCAATTCATGCGCACGCCCGCCCAGATTGAAGAAGCAGAAATGCGCCATCAGGCCACGGCGCATGATCTGGTAAGCCGCAACCGTCGAGTCAAAGCCGCCGGACATCAGCACCAGGGTTTGTTCGAGGGCGCCGAGCGGGTAGCCGCCGATGCCGTTGTGCTGGCTGTGGATCACAAACAACCGTTGGTCGCGAATTTCGAAACGGACTTCGATTTCCGGCGCTTTAAGGTCAATTCCGGCTGCACCGCACTCGCGACGCAGCTTGCTGCCGACGTATTTTTCGACGTCCATCGAGCTGAACGGGTGTTTGCCCGCACGCTTGCAGCGCACCGAAAAAATCTTCCCGGCCAGCGCATCGCCATAGTGCTGCTTGCACTTCTCGACGATGTCGTCGAAGTCGCCCAACGGGTATTCGTCGATCTGCAGGAAGTGCGCGATGCCCGGCATGCAACTAAGGCGCTCGCCCATCTCTTTCAGGGCCTTGGGGTCTTCAACGCGGGTTTCCAGCTCGAGGTTGTCCCACACGCCGTTCACCACCACAGCCGGATCCAGATCGCGGAGCACGGCACGGATGTTCTTGGCCAGCTGACGGATGAAACGCATCCGGACAGGTCGGCTTTTAATGGTGATCTCGGGGAAGACTTTTACGATTAGTTTCATGAAAACAGCGCGCGCTGGGCCAGCCGAAAAAGGGGGGCGCGGATTATAGCGGAAATTGCTCAAGGTTTAACCAGTTAATATGCAGAAGGTTTTGCACGCACCAAAAAAGGTCACTTTTGATTCGGGACGCTACATTAGAGGGCGGGATTTACTTCCTTTAACCATTTCGCCGCCTTATAAGCGTGAATTTGGGGCAAAAAACCCATGCTGGGGCACTGGCATGCAATTTGCTCCCTTGTGAGGCAGGTTGCCTTGGCAGAGTATTCGCGCCGGCATCACCATTATTAAGGGCATCCACTACCCGCCCTAATTCACCCGGAGGACACTATGTCGAAGTCGGTTCAACTCATCAAAGATCATGACGTCAAGTGGATTGATCTGCGCTTCACGGACACCAAAGGCACTCAGCACCACGTGACCATGCCGGCTCGCGATGCGCTGGAAGACGACTTCTTCGAAGTCGGCAAGATGTTCGACGGCTCCTCCATCGCTGGCTGGAAAGGCATCGAAGCCTCCGACATGATCCTGCTGCCGGACGACGAAACCGCCGTTCTCGACCCGTTCACCGAAGAGCCGACCCTGATCCTGGTCTGCGACATCATCGAACCGTCGACCATGCAAGGTTACGATCGCGACCCGCGCGCCATCGCTCACCGCGCCGAGGAATACCTGAAGACCACCGGTATCGGTGACACCGTCTTCGCAGGCCCAGAGCCAGAATTCTTCATCTTCGACGAAGTGAAATTCAAGTCCGACATCTCCGGCTCCATGTTCAAGATCTACTCCGAGCAAGGTTCGTGGATGTCCGACCAGGACGTGGAAGGCGGCAACCGCGGCCACCGTCCAGGCGTAAAAGGTGGTTATTTCCCGGTTCCGCCGTTCGACCATGACCACGAAATCCGTACCTCCATGTGCAACGCACTGGAAGAAATGGGTCAGACCGTTGAAGTTCACCACCACGAAGTGGCGACTGCCGGCCAGAACGAAATCGGCGTCAAGTTCAACACCCTGGTGAAGAAGGCCGACGAAGTTCAAACCCTGAAGTACGTTGTCCACAACGTGGCTGATGCCTACGGCCGCACCGCGACCTTCATGCCTAAGCCTCTGTACGGCGACAACGGTTCGGGCATGCACGTCCACATGTCCATCTCCAAAGATGGCAAGAACACCTTCGCTGGCGAAGGTTATGCCGGCCTGTCCGAAACCGCGCTGTACTTCATCGGCGGTATCATCAAGCACGGTAAGGCCCTGAACGGCTTCACCAACCCGGCCACCAACTCCTACAAGCGTCTGGTGCCAGGTTTCGAAGCCCCGGTGATGCTGGCCTACTCGGCTCGCAACCGTTCCGCTTCGATCCGCATTCCTTACGTCAACAGCCCTAAAGGCCGTCGTATCGAAGCACGTTTCCCGGATCCGGCTGCCAACCCGTACCTGGCGTTCGCTGCACTGTTGATGGCTGGCCTGGACGGCATCCAGAACAAGATCCACCCAGGCGATGCTGCCGACAAAAACCTGTACGACCTGCCGCCTGAAGAGGCGAAAGAGATCCCACAAGTTTGCGGCAGCCTGAAAGAAGCCCTGGAAGAGCTGGACAAGGGCCGTGCGTTCCTGACCAAGGGCGGCGTGTTCTCCGACGACTTCATCGACGCTTACATCGCGCTGAAATCCGAAGAAGAAATCAAGGTTCGTACCTTCGTACACCCACTGGAATATGAGCTGTACTACAGCTGCTGATCCGGTAGCGCCGCGTCATGCGGCGTGACAAAAAGAGGCCTCCTTCGGGAGGTCTTTTTTTTGCGCACGCTAAAGATCAAAGGATCGCAGCCTTTGGCAGCTCCCATGGGGTGATCGCATGCTCATGCAGGCGCTGCCGAAGGCTGTGATCTTTTGACTTTGCTTTTTGCCTGACGCTGCGACTGACCTATGCTGGTATCCAATCTCATCGTTATCGGTCGAATCCATGGGTCGTGGTTTTTTATTCCTGCTGCTATTGATCGCCCTGCCCACCGCCGCGCAGATCTACAAATACATCGATGCCAGCGGCAACACGGTCTACAGCGATCACGCGCCTGACGGTGTACCCGCGCAACCCGTGGATCTCCCCCCCCTCAAC
>NZ_WKEQ01000041.1 GCF_021605415.1 Pseudomonas syringae | reverse complement strand
AGCCAGTCGCTGTCGAAAACTGCTTAACTCATTGTTTACCAAGGAGTTTTCCGTTTCGACTGCGCCGGAAGTGGGGCGAATTATAGACACTCAGATTTTGCCGTCAACACTTAATTTCGCTTTTCTATCAACTACTTGCAGATTGGCTAAAAAACACCCAACAAACCGGCCTCTATATATAGAAGGTGAACCCTAACCCTATATATAGAGGACAAGCTAAAGCACGCCCGCCTCTTTCAAGCTGGACACGGCCCCTGCATCCAACCCCAGCACCCGCTGTAAAACCTCCAACGTATGTTCTCCAAGAAGCGGAGGCGCACACCGATACTCGACCGGCGTCCGCGACAACCGGATCGGACTGGCCACTTGCGGAACCATTCCCGCCAACGGATGGGGCAACTCAATCGCCAACTCACGCGACTGCACCTGAGGATCAGCGAACACCTGCGACAGATCATTGATCGGCCCACACGGAACGCCCGCCTGCTCCAGTTGCTGCACCCATTGCGCCGTCGTCTTGAATACAGTCGCCTGGCGGATCAACGGGATCAGCACCCCTCGGTTAGCCACCCGCAGCTTATTAGTCGCAAACCGAGGGTCATCAGCCCACTGCGGTTGCCCCGCCACTTCGGCAAACTTGCGGAACTGACTGTCATTGCCCACGGTAAGAATGAAGTCGCCATCCGCCGTAGGAAAGTCCTGATACGGCACGATATTCGGGTGCGCATTACCCAGACGCTTTGGAGCGTTGCCCGTCGTCAGGTAATTCATTGCCTGGTTCGCCAGACACGCCACTTGAACATCCAGCAGTGCCATGTCGATATGCTGGCCGCCGCCATCGTGATCGCGATGAGCCAACGCTGCCAGGATCGCCACCGTTGAATACAGTCCCGTAAGGATATCGGTCAGCGCAACGCCGACCTTTACCGGCCCCGCCCCTTCATCGCCCTCAGGACGACCGGTCAGGCTCATCAGCCCGCCCAATCCCTGAATCATGAAGTCATAACCGGCACGTTTGGCATAAGGCCCGGTCTGGCCAAACCCGGTGATCGAGCAATAGATCAAATCCGGATTGATCGCCTTCAGCGAGCCATAGTCCAGCCCATACGCCGCCAGACCACCGACCTTGAAGTTTTCAATGAGGATGTCTGACTTCGCCGCCAGTTCCCGCACCAGCTTCTGCCCCTCAGGGCGAGTGAAATCTATGGTCACCGATTGCTTGTTACGGTTGGCCGACAGGTAGTAAGCCGCTTCACTGGTGTTCTCGCCATACGCATCTTTAAGGAAGGGCGGCCCCCAGGCGCGAGTGTCGTCACCATTGCCCGGGCGCTCGACCTTGATCACCTCGGCACCAAGGTCGGCCAGAATCTGCCCGGCCCAAGGCCCGGCCAGCACTCGCGATAAATCCAGCACCCGCAGATGCGACAACGCGCCCATGGTCGCTCTCCTATTAATAGAAAGCCTGCAGGCCGGTTTGCGCACGCCCCAGGATCAGCGCGTGAACGTCGTGCGTTCCCTCATAGGTATTCACGACTTCCAGGTTAACCAAGTGACGCGCCACGCCGAACTCATCGGAGATGCCGTTACCGCCCAGCATGTCGCGAGCCATGCGCGCGATGTCCAAGGACTTGCCGCAGGAGTTGCGCTTCATGATCGAGGTGATTTCAACGGCGGCGATGCCTTCATCTTTCATACGACCCAAACGCAGGCAGCCTTGAAGCGCCAGCGTGATCTCAGTCTGCATGTCAGCAAGCTTTTTCTGCACTAATTGCGTCGCAGCCAAAGGACGGCCGAATTGCTGGCGATCCATCGTGTACTGACGAGCGGTGTGCCAGCAGAACTCGGCAGCACCCAACGCACCCCAGGAGATGCCAAAACGTGCGGAATTGAGGCAGGTGAACGGGCCTTTCAGGCCACGGACATCCGGGAAGATGTTCTCTTCAGGGACAAACACGTTGTCCATGACGATCTCACCGGTGATCGACGCACGCAGGCCAACCTTGCCGTGGATCGCGGGGGCGCTCAGGCCTTTCCAGCCTTTCTCCAGCACGAAGCCACGAATGTCGCCGGCATCGTCCTTGGCCCAGACCACGAACACGTCGGCGATCGGGCTGTTGGTAATCCACATCTTCGCGCCGGTCAGGCTATAGCCGCCTTCGACTTTGCGTGCACGAGTAATCATCGCGCCAGGGTCAGAACCGTGGTTAGGCTCGGTCAGGCCGAAGCAGCCGATCCATTCACCGGAAGCCAGTTTCGGCAGATATTTCTGTTTTTGCGCTTCGGTACCGAATTCGTTGATCGGCACCATGACCAACGAAGACTGCACACTCATCATCGAACGATAGCCGGAATCCACACGCTCGACTTCACGAGCAATCAGACCGTAGCTGACGTAGTTCAGGCCACTGCCACCGTACTGCTCGGGAATCGTCGCGCCCAACAGGCCAACCTCACCCATTTCCCGGAAGATCGCCGGGTCGGTTTTCTCGTGACGGAACGCTTCAAGCACGCGAGGCGCCAGGCTCTGCTGGGCGAACTGTTCGGCGGTATCGCGGATCATGCGCTCCTCTTCGGTGAGCTGTTGATCCAGCAGCAGTGGATCGATCCAGTTGAAGCTTGCTTTACCGGCCATGAGTAAGTCCTCGCACATCGGTGAATTAACGTGGCATTGATCCTAGGCCCGGTTCGTCATCCCGGCAAACGAGGATTTCGCATTCTGTTGTGCTAATTTCTCACTCCAAGGCAGTCGCCTAACGCCATTTATGCGACGTATTAGTGAGGTTGACGTACATGCGCAGGAAGATTCCCAGCACCACCGCCCTGATCAGTTTTGAAGCGGCCGCCAGGCACGAGAGCTTTACCCGGGCCGCTGAAGAACTTTCCCTCACGCAGGGCGCTATCTGCCGACAGATCGCCAGCCTTGAGGACTTCCTCAGCGTCGAACTGTTTCGACGCTCCCGGCGCGGAGTAAAGCTGACCGAAGCAGGCCTTTCCTACAGCCGACGGGTCGCCACCCAGCTCGATGCGGTCGAACGCGACACGTTGTCGGTGATGGGCCACCAAGGTGCGAACGTGATTGAGCTGGCCGTAGTGCCGACGTTCGGCACCCAATGGCTGCTGCCCAGACTTAAGGATTTTCAACTCAAGCACCCAGAGGTCACCGTCAACCTGACCAACCGCACCCGGCCATTCTTGTTCGCCGACACTGATTTCGATGCCGCCATTTACTTTGGCGATGCGGATTGGTCGGGTACTGAATCCCACAGATTGATGGGCGAAAATCCGATGCCCATGTGCAGCCCCTCGCTGCTCGGTAAGAAGCGTCATCTCACCCCGGAAGAAATCGCCGACTTGCCCCTGCTGCAACAAACCACACGCCCTTATGCCTGGCGCCAGTGGTTCAACGCCCAGCACCTCAATATTCCCCGTGACATGACAGGCCCGCGTTACGAGCTATTCTCCATGCTGGCCCAGGCAGCCATGCATGACATGGGCATTGCATTGATTCCACCCTTCCTCATTCAGCGCGAACTGGCAGAGAAACGACTGGTGATCGCGTGCCCTCAGGCACTCGCCAGCATCAAAGCCTATTACCTGATGATTCCGGAGCGAAAAGTCGAATCTGCGTCCCTCAAGGCATTTCGTGACTGGCTGGTGAAACAGGCAAACACTTACAACCTCGAAGGCTAAAGGCTCTTAGCAATTGTTAACCCCGTAGTCAGGAAAATTTAAGCCCTACAGATATAAGTATTTGTCGCTATTAAGCAGACTGTACCGAAAGGTCTTATAGACTCTATAAAAGCCCCTTGCGACGCGGCTTTGCGCCACATTTACGACTCATTACGGCTCATTCACGTCACCGATGAGAAAAATTTGCAGATTTGTCCAGAATCCTTGCAGGGCACGGCCTGCAAGGGATTCGGCCGGTCATGTGCGACATTCGGTCACGGGATGACTTGTAGTTAATTTTCCGTCACCCGTCATAATCCCTTGAAGGGCATAAAGTTCGCCTGCAAAATGCCGCGCCCCGCCCTGATTCGGCGGGATCGTGCTGATCGGCCGCCCCAGTCGCACCATCCGCAGTGCCTGGGTTTACTCAATAAGATCACGCAGGAGATTTGACGTGCACATTGGTGTTCCTCTCGAAACCCAGACGGGTGAAACACGGGTTGCTACAACCCCGGAAACCATCAAAAAGCTGATCGGCCAAGGTCATCAGGTCACTGTGCAAAGCGGCGCCGGCATCAAGGCCAGCGTTGTCGACAGTGCCTATGAAGCGGCAGGCGCAACCATTGGCAGTGCCAACGATGCGTTTGGCGCGCAGCTGATTCTTAAGGTAGTCGCACCCAGCGATGCCGAGCTGTCGCTGATTCAGCGCGGTGCGGTGTTGGTGGGCATGCTCAACCCGTTCAGCAATGAAACCATCGCAAAAATGGCCGAGTGCGGGATCACCGCGTTTGCCCTGGAAGCGGCGCCACGCACTTCCCGGGCGCAGAGCCTCGACGTGCTGTCGTCCCAGGCCAACATTGCCGGCTATAAAGCCGTGTTGCTCGCGGCTCACTACTACCCACGCTTCATGCCGATGCTGATGACCGCTGCGGGCACGGTCAAGGCGGCGCGCGTGCTGATTCTCGGCGCAGGCGTGGCTGGATTGCAGGCAATTGCCACGGCGAAACGTCTGGGTGCGGTGATCGAAGCGTCTGACGTGCGTCCAGCGGTGAAAGAGCAGATCGAATCCCTTGGTGCCAAGTTCGTCGACGTGCCCTACGAAACCGATGAAGAGCGCGAATGCGCCGTCGGTGTCGGCGGCTACGCGCGGCCAATGCCGGCGAGCTGGATGCAGCGTCAGGCTCAAGCGGTGCATGAGCGCGCCAAACAGGCTGACATCGTCATCACAACTGCGCTGATTCCCGGCCGCAAGGCGCCGACACTGTTGAGCGCGGAAACCGTGGCACAGATGAAGCCGGGTTCGGTGGTCATCGACCTCGCGGCCGCTCAGGGCGGCAACTGCCCGCTGACCGTGGCCGATCAGGTGGTGATCGAGAACGGCGTGACGATCGCCGGTCCGACCAATCTGGCCGGTGAAGTCGCTGCAGATGCTTCGGCACTGTATGCGCGCAACCTGTTGGACTTCCTCAAGCTCGTCTTCACCAAAGAAGGCCAGTTCGACGTCAACCTCGAAGACGACATCGTCGCCGCGTGCCTGATGTGCCGCGACGGCCAAGTCATCCGCAAAAACGCCTAAGCAGGGATTCAGACGATGGAAGAGCTTATCTCCCCCGGTATCTACAACCTGATCATCTTCGTGCTGGCGATTTATGTCGGTTATCACGTGGTCTGGAACGTAACGCCTGCGCTGCACACACCGCTAATGGCGGTGACAAACGCGATCTCCGCGATCGTGATCGTCGGTGCCATGCTCGCCGCTGCATTGACCGTCACCCCGCTGGGCAAAACCATGGGCACCCTTGCCGTGGCACTGGCGGCGGTTAACGTGTTCGGTGGCTTCCTGGTCACACGCCGAATGCTTGAGATGTTCAAGAAGAAAGCCCCGAAAGCAAAAGAAGAGGCGCCGAAGTAATGAGCATGAATCTCGTCACGACGCTGTATCTGATCGCATCGATCTGCTTCATCCAGGCCCTCAAAGGCCTGTCGCATCCGACCACGTCGCGCAAGGGCAACCTGTTCGGCATGCTCGGCATGGCGCTGGCGATCCTCACTACCGTCGGCCTCATCTATAAGTTGGGCGCTGAGCTTGCCACTGCGGGCATCGGCTACGTCATCGTCGGGCTGCTGATCGGCGGTACCGCCGGCTCGATCATGGCCAAGCGCGTTGAAATGACCAAAATGCCGGAACTGGTCGCCTTCATGCACAGCATGATCGGTCTGGCCGCGGTGTTCATTGCAATCGCGGCCGTGGTTGAGCCGCAGTCGCTGGGCATCGTCAAGCAATTGGGCGACTCCATTCCGGCGGGCAACCGTCTGGAACTGTTCCTCGGCGCTGCCATCGGCGCGATTACCTTCTCCGGTTCGGTCATCGCGTTCGGCAAGCTGTCGGGTAAGTACAAGTTCCGCCTGTTCCAGGGTGCACCGGTACAGTTTTCCGGTCAGCACAAACTGAATGGAGTATTGGGACTGGCAACGCTCGTGCTCGGCTTGACCTTCATGTTCACCGGCAACCTCACCGCGTTTGCGCTGATGCTGGTTCTGGCATTCGTGATGGGTGTGCTGATCATCATTCCAATCGGCGGCGCCGACATGCCGGTCGTGGTGTCGATGCTCAACAGCTATTCGGGCTGGGCGGCGGCGGGCATCGGTTTCTCGCTGAACAACTCGATGCTGATCATCGCCGGTTCGCTGGTGGGTTCGAGCGGCGCAATTCTGTCGTACATCATGTGCAAGGCGATGAACCGCTCCTTCTTTAATGTCCTGCTCGGCGGTTTCGGCAACACGGCAGACGCCGGGCCGGCAGGCGAGAAAGAAGCACGTCCGGTGAAATCCGGCTCGGCTGACGACGCAACCTTCCTGCTGACCAATGCCGACACCGTTATCATCGTGCCGGGCTACGGTCTGGCGGTGGCCCGCGCACAACACGCGCTGAAAGAACTGACCGAGAAGCTGACCCACCACGGCGTCACCGTTAAATACGCGATCCACCCGGTGGCCGGTCGGATGCCGGGGCACATGAACGTACTGCTGGCCGAGGCCGAAGTGCCTTACGACCAAGTGTTTGAGATGGAAGACATCAACTCCGAGTTCGGTCAGGCCGACGTGGTGCTGGTGCTCGGCGCGAACGACGTGGTCAACCCGGCCGCCAAGAACGATCCGAAATCGCCGATTGCCGGCATGCCGATTCTCGAAGCGTTCAAGGCCAAGACCATCATCGTCAACAAGCGCTCGATGGCCAGCGGCTATGCCGGCCTGGATAACGAGCTGTTCTATCTGGACAAGACCATGATGGTGTTCGGTGACGCGAAGAAAGTCATCGAAGACATGGTCAAAGCCGTCGAATAACGTTCGCCGCTTTATGAAAACGCCCCGACTTGTCGGGGCGTTTTTGTTTGAAAAATCCGTCGGACAATTTGTCGCGTTGTTACCGTTCCGGTAACAGTGTTTTACTCGAAAAGCCCGGAATAGACGCCTCTTTTGCGACCTTGGTAGCGGGACGACTGCCTGCCAAATTCACTAAACTGCGCATCCTGCTACCCGCTGCCCGAGATAATAATCCCATGTACCGTGACCGTATTCGCCTGCCTTCGTTGTTGGACAAAGTGATGAGCGCCGCCGAGGCCGCCGCTTTGATTGAGGACGGCATGACCGTCGGCATGAGCGGTTTCACCCGTGCCGGTGAAGCCAAAGCCGTTCCGCACGCCCTGGCCGAGCGCGCCAAGATCACGCCGCTGAAGATCAGCCTGATGACCGGCGCCAGCCTGGGCAACGACCTCGACAAGCAACTGACTGAAGCAGGCGTCCTGTCGCGGCGCATGCCCTTCCAGGTCGACAGCACCTTGCGCAAAGCGATCAACGCCGGCGAAGTGATGTTCATCGATCAGCACCTTTCGGAAACCGTTGAACAGTTGCGCAACCAGCAATTGAAGTTGCCGGACATCGCGGTAATCGAAGCCGTGGCCATTACCGAGCAAGGGCACATCGTGCCGACCACCTCCGTGGGCAACTCGGCGAGCTTCGCGATTTTCGCCAAACACGTGATTGTAGAGATCAACCTGGCGCACAACGCCAACCTCGAAGGCCTGCACGACATCTATATCCCGACCTATCGCCCGACGCGCACGCCGATCCCGCTGGTAAAGGTCGATGACCGGATCGGCAGCACCGCAATTCCGATTCCGCCGGAGAAGATCGTCGCGATCGTCATCACCCAACAGCCTGACTCACCATCCACTGTGCTGCCGCCGGATGTCGACACCAAAGCCATCGCCGATCATTTGATCGACTTCTTCAAGCAAGAAGTGGCGGGCGGACGCATGACCAACAAGCTCGGCCCATTGCAGGCCGGGATCGGCAGCATTGCCAACGCCGTGATGTGCGGCCTGATCGACTCGCCGTTCGAAGAACTCACGATGTATTCCGAGGTGTTGCAGGATTCGACCTTCGATCTGATCGATGCCGGCAAACTGAGCTTTGCTTCTGGCAGTTCGATCACTTTGTCCGAGCGCCGCAACAGTGATGTGTTCGGCAATCTGGAAAAGTACAAAGACAAACTTGTGCTGCGCCCGCAAGAGATCTCCAACCACCCGGAAGTGGTGCGGCGCCTGGGTATTATCGGTATCAACACAGCGCTGGAATTCGACATCTACGGCAACGTCAATTCCACCCACGTCTGCGGCACGCGGATGATGAACGGGATCGGCGGCTCGGGAGACTTCGCGCGCAACGCGCATCTCGCGATCTTCGTCACAAAGTCGATTGCCAAGGGTGGCGCGATTTCCAGTGTGGTGCCGATGGTCAGCCATGTGGATCACACCGAGCATGACGTTGACATCCTCGTCACCGAAGTCGGTCTGGCCGACCTGCGGGGCCTGGCGCCAAGGGAACGAGCGCGCGCGATCATCGACAACTGCGTGCACCCGGACTATCGCCAGGCGTTGAACGACTACTTCACCGCTGCTTGTGCGCTCGGCGGACACACCCCGCACATTCTGCGCGATGCCCTCAGCTGGCACATGAACCTTGAAGAAACCGGGCGGATGATCGCCATCTGATTCATACAGTTATCTGGTGACGCAAATACAGTTTCGTCAGCGGCTGATTGCAATCCCTTGTTTCGACAATAACTGTACTGCTGTACCTGTCTTTTCCTACAGTAATTTCGTACTAAATGCCCATAGTCCGACAAAAACGCACATTAATAGTGCAGACAGGTACAGTTGCCTCAATATCGACCAGTACACCCCCTATAAACAGTTAACTGGTCGCTCACATTACAGTTGAACTGTATCTAGAGAGACTAGGCAAACGAGAGGATCATGGGCACCAGTTAAACCACTACCTAATCCCGCCACAAGCGGAAGGATGTCAACCATGGAACGTACACTCAGTTCCGATCTGTTCTTCGAAAACACCGCTGCACAAACCCAGGCTTCCCTGCCTTTGCGCGTTATCGCCAACCTGATGTTGTGGCAGCGCCGCATCTCCAGCCGCCACCAATTGGCCCGTCTGGATTCGCGTCTGCTGGCTGACGCCGGGATTAGCGAAGCACAACGCTACGAAGAGCTGAGCAAGCCGTTCTGGCGCTAATCAGCGTCGCTGGCCTTGGTCGTTAGACCCACCGCCAGCACCCGAATTGAACAAACAAGACCCGTCGTGGGAAACCACGGCGGGTTTTGTCGTTTGAGAGCATGAAAAGTGCAAAGCAGTACAATTTACGGAACGCAAATTCATACAGGTACAGTTTGTATCAGCTGCCGAAGGCTGCGGTCGTTTGACGTTTTAGTAGCAGCGTCAAACGATCGCAGCCTCTGACAGCTACTACAGGGGGTCATGTATTCAAGACGCTTTCCTTGTTCGCTCCGCCGCGCCTAATATCCAGACAGAGCGTGGCGAATGATGTGCGACCGGCGTCTGACTTCTCACACACCGAGCCACCTCCCAACACGGTTTACCCACAGGAGTTACACCATGTCCCGTCTTCGTCTGCTCAGCGCCGCCGCCCTGCTGGCCGTGGCTGCCAATGCCAGCGCCACTAGCTTCATCGTCACCACCGATGCGGTCGTCGGAGCACTCAAATCCTCTTCCGATGCCACCTCAGACGTGTCCTCCTCCTTTCGTGACGACAAAATCGTCCTCGCCGCGCGCGACGACGCCGCCAGTTTCGTGGCCAGCCAAGGCGACATTCGCGGCGTGAAGCTGGAAAGCGCCCTCGATCACATCCGTCACCAGGCACCACAATTGACCGCGACCGATGCACAACTGGCCCAAGCCATCCTCGCGATCTAAGTCGAAACAGTCATTCGGGACACGTTGCCGTGTCCCTGATGTTTCGGCGCTGGCTCTAAGCCGGGCGTTGCGTTAGCCTTTTGGCTTCGCCAACCGCTTCCGAGTCTCATGCATTTACCTAAATACTTTTTTGCTTCTTCCGTTCTGGTGACCGTTGGCTGGGCCGCATCGGCTAATGCCTTCGATGTGTCTACGCAAAACACCGTGGTCAGCGGTTATGCCACCAGCATGGTGTCTTCCGCGCCTTTCGACCGTAAAATGCTGATCGCTGCTCATGACGACGCGGCCGCCTTCGTTGCCACTGACGGTCAATGGCGAGGTGCGCGACTGGAGTCTGCGCTGCATTACCTGCGTAAATCCCGGCCAAAACTTCATGGAAGTGACCTTGAACTGGCGGAAGCAATTCTCGTCCAATAGCTATCCTTTGTCCCTCCGGAGTCGTTCCATGCGTAGCCCGCTGATTGCTGCCGCCCTTGGCCTGTTTTTATTGGCCGACATGGCCCAGGCCCAAACCCTGGTAGCCACCAGTAACATCATTGTCCGCGCCTCCCAGCGCACCATCGATTTCACGTCTGACACCACGACGTCGATCCGCGACTCGAAGATCATTCGCGAAGCCCATGACGACGCCGCCAGTTTCGTCGCCAGCAACGGCGATATCCGTGGCGCCCACCTCGAAGCCGCACTCAACACCTTGCGCACCCGCGTGCCGGAAGCCCGAGACGCCAGTGATCAGGTACTCGCCGAAGCCATCCTCGCATTGTGAGGCCGCTCGGCGCCTGGCTGCTGGCCGGGGCACTGTTGCTTCTTGGCAACAGCGCCCACGCCGGCCTGCAATTGCGGCTCAAGACCGAAGGCTTGAGCCCCGCCCAGCAGCACGCCAGCCAGGCGCTGCTTGATGAAGCGATGCAGGCATTGCCGCCGCGTTTCATCGAGCAACTGGATCGGCGCATCGACGTTGGCTGGACGGATGACATGCCTGGCAACGCCTACGGTCAGGCGACGCTGGTCGCGGAACTCGACCTCAATCGCCGATTGCTTGCCGGCCTCACCGACGGCAGCGCCGCCAAGGAAAAAACCAATCGCCCCCACGGCACCGTGCGCCGCGAATTGCTTGCCACGGTGTTGCACGAACTCACCCACATTTATGACCGCGCGCGCCTGTGGCAAGCCGCCGAGCGCTCGCTGATCCTGCGCTGCACCCGGCGCAACAATAGCGCCGGGCTGATCGGCATCCCCGACGAATGCCGGGGCCAGACCAGCCGTCGCTTCACCCTCAGCGACGATCCGCGCCTGCTCGACCTTGCCGGTTGGCAGCAATATGTCGGCCGCCGTGGCGAACGCGAACAGCACAACCGCCAGATCGCACGCAGCCCGGATCTTTACGAGATCTCCAGCCCGAAAGAGTTCGTCGCGGTCAACATGGAGTATTTCCTCCTCGACCCGAGCTACGCGTGTCGTCGGCCGGCGCTGTATCGCTATTACAAGGAGCACTTTGGCTGGGCACCGCCCGCCAAGGACACGTGCAGCAAGTCCTTCGCCTTCCTGAATGCCGGCAACGATTTCGCCAAACAACCTTTAGGCCAAGTCGATCCGGAACGCGTGTACGCCGTGGATTACCTGCTCGCCGAGGCCAATCAGAATTGGGTCAGCCGCTGGGGCCACAGCATGTTGCGTCTGGTGATCTGTGCGCCCGGCCGACCCCGTGGCCCGGATTGCCGTCTCGATCTGGATCAGCACCTGGTGCTGTCCTACCGCGCGTTCGTTGGCGACGTGCAGTTGTCGAGTTGGGACGGACTGGTCGGCAAATACCCGTCCCGCCTGTTCGTGCTGCCGCTGGCGCAAGTGATCGACGAGTACACCAAGACCGAACTGCGCAGCCTCGCCTCGGTGCCGCTGAACCTGTCGCGCAGCGAAATCGAAGGCGTGGTCGAACACGCCGCCGAGATGCACTGGAGCTACGACGGCAACTACTTCTTCCTGTCCAACAACTGCGCCGTCGAGGGGCTGAAACTGCTGCGCAGCGGCAGCAACAACGCACAGCTCACGGGCCTGGACAGCATCATGCCCAACGGCTTGCTGGAAGTGCTCAAGGGCCGAGGACTGGCCGATACCAGCGTACTCGACGATCCCAAAGAGGCCTTACGCCTGGGTTACCGCTTCGATTCGTTCCGCGATCGCTATCAGGCGATGTTCGATGTGCTGAAGAAGCAATTACCGATCAAGGAAAACACCGTCGAAGAGTGGCTTTCGCTTACGCCTGAAGAACGCCGGCAATGGTTTGCCCGCGCCGATCTGCGTACCAGCGCCGCGTTGCTGTTGCTGGAGCAAGCCAGTTTCCGCCGGCAATTGCTGCTGGCCCAGGACGAGGTCAAGCAACGTTACCTCGGCGCCCGCGAGCTGGAGAACGGCGGCATGGGCAAGGCCAATGCGACCTTGCAGCAGATTCTCGCCAACAGTGGCTTCCTCAGCCGCCCGGCGGAATTGCTCGACTCCAAAGGCTACGGCTTGCCGCAGCCGAGCGAGTTTGATCGCCTGGAATCGGAAAGCAGCCTGCGCCAAAAGCAGCTGCAGGCGTTGACCGGGGATCTGGACAAGGAAGTACGGGCACTGCTGGAGCCCAAGCGGGCTGCCGAGATTGCGGCGAACGAGGCGAATCTCAAGCAGATTGGCGAGCACTTGCGCAAACTGCACAAGGCTTCGGGCGGATTGGAGTTGCCCTAGAAACAAAAGATCGCAGCCTGCGGCAACTCCTACAGGGTCTCAGGTAGGAGCCGCCGCAGGCTGCGATCCGGTGACTGACTGATAGTTAATACAAAACACCCTGAAGAATCTCGTAAACGATCCCGGTACCCACCGCAATCAGCACGACATCGCCACCTGCCCGGCGCCATTCGTAGCCTTGGTAATAAGGCAATTGGCGCAGCGCGCGATTATCCAGACGTTCGCCGTGATACCCGTGTGGCAGCGGCCGGCCGCGTTCCAGGTGAATGCCCGGCGGAGGTGGCGCGCCACGGACGAAGTAGCCGTGATTGTTCTGGATGGTCTGGCGCACCGGGCCAAAATCGCGCGGTGGCGGGCTACCGTGATGGTTGTTTTGCGCGCCGCGGTTATCGTTACTGCGGTTGTCATGCTGGCTCTGTTGCGGGCCGCCGCGATCGTGATCGTCGCGCTGATCATTGCGCTGATCATTGCGCTGATCGGCGCTGGCCAACAAAGGCGTGGCACTGATCATCAGGATGCCCAGACTGGCAATCAGACGTTTCGGCACTTTCATCGGGTCTTTCCTCACTGCACTGACAGCAAAAAAGGATTCAGAACCTAGTCCTGAATCCCTCGATCTTGCTGAATTAGTCAGTGCCCAAAGGCGCTAATTCCTCTGTATCAAGAACTTTACCCTTAGCTGACTCGCGCTTTACGCACGCCTGCGGACAGCGCCGAGCAAAGGGTGAGCACACCATCGATGGCCTGCTGTGGCGTATCGGCACTGGCAATGTGATCGATCAGTGCTGAACCCACCACGACGCCGTCGGCCAGGCGCGCAATAGCGGCGGCTTGCTCCGGGGTACGAATGCCGAAGCCGACGCTGATCGGCAGATCAGTGTGACGACGCAAACGCGCCACCGCTTCTTCGACATGCTCCAGCGTCGCCGCACCGGCACCGGTCACACCCGCGACTGACACGTAGTAAACAAAACCGGAACTGCCGTTCAACACCTTCGGCAGACGCACGTCATCAGTTGTCGGCGTGGTCAGGCGAATGAAGTCGATGCCGGCAGCCTGGGCCGGGTCGCACAGCTCGGAATTGTGCTCCGGCGGCATGTCGACCACGATCAGGCCATCAACGCCGGCTTCTTTGGCATCGGCAATGAAACGTTCGACGCCATACATGTGGATCGGGTTGAAGTAGCCCATCAGCACCAGCGGCGTGTCGGTGTTGTCCTGACGGAACTCGCGCACCATTTGCAGGGTTTTCAGCAGGTTCTGCTTCGCACCCAAGGCGCGGATGTTGGCGAGTTGAATCGCCGGGCCATCGGCCATCGGATCGGTGAACGGCATGCCCAGCTCGATGACGTCAGCACCAGCGGCCGGCAAGCCTTTGAGGATCGCCAATGAAGTGTCGTAATCCGGATCGCCCGCCGTGACGAAGGTCACCAGTGCGGCGCGATTTTGTTCCTTGAGATCAGCAAAACGGGTTTGCAGGCGGCTCATCAGTGTTTCTCCTGCTGGGACTGTTCCATATGGTGCATCACGGTCTGCATGTCTTTATCGCCACGGCCGGACAGGTTGACCACCATCAGGTGATCCTTCGGCAGGTTCGGCGCGCGTTTAAACACTTCGGCCAAGGCATGGGCGCTTTCCAGCGCAGGAATAATCCCTTCCAGACGGCAGCATTTATGGAATGCATCGAGGGCTTCGTCGTCGGTCACCGAGGTGTACTGAACGCGACCGATGTCATGCAACCAGGCGTGTTCCGGGCCAATACCCGGGTAGTCGAGGCCGGCGGAGATCGAGTGAGCGTCGATGATCTGACCATCGTCGTCTTGCAGCAAGAAGGTACGGTTGCCGTGCAGCACACCCGGGACGCCGCCGTTCAGGCTGGCCGCGTGCTTGCCGGTTTCGATGCCGTAGCCCGCCGCTTCAACGCCGATAATCTCGACGCTCTTGTCATCAAGGAACGGATGGAACAGGCCCATGGCGTTGGAACCGCCGCCGATGCAAGCGACAAGGCTGTCTGGCAGACGACCTTCCTGGGCTTGCAACTGGTCACGGGTTTCTTTGCCGATCACAGCCTGGAAGTCACGAACCATCGCCGGATACGGATGTGGCCCGGCCACGGTGCCAATCAGATAGAAGGTGCTGTCGACGTTGGTCACCCAGTCTCGCAGGGCTTCGTTCATCGCATCTTTCAGCGTGCCGGTGCCGGCGACCACCGGGATGACTTCAGCGCCCAACAGCTTCATGCGAAACACGTTGGCCTGCTGACGCTCGATGTCGGTAGTGCCCATGTAGATCACACAATCCAGACCAAAACGCGCAGCCACGGTAGCGGTCGCTACACCGTGCATGCCGGCGCCGGTTTCGGCGATGATGCGTTTTTTGCCCATGCGCCGCGCCAGCAGGATCTGGCCGATGCAGTTGTTGATCTTGTGCGCGCCAGTGTGGTTCAGCTCTTCGCGCTTGAGGTAAATCTTGGCGCCGCCGCAGAATTCGGTCAGACGCTCGGCGAAATACAGTGGGCTCGGACGTCCGACGTAGTCACGCTGGAAGTAGGCCAATTCTTCTTTGAAAGCAGGATCTTCCTTCGCTGCTTCGTATTCGCGGGCCAGATCGAGGATCAATGGCATCAGGGTTTCAGCGACGTAGCGGCCACCGAACGAGCCGAACAGGCCGCTGGCGTCAGGGCCGTTACGCAGATCGGAAGTGTTCGAAGTCTGGGTCATGGTGCGCTCCAGGTGAATTCGGTTGAGAAGACAATGACGTCCACTCTACCCCTGACGGTCTACGCTGAAAACCGATAAGATCGCCGCAACCTGTCAGGAAAACTCACAAATAAATGAGCCACGACCTTCCCCCGCTGAACGCCCTGCGCGCCTTCGAAGCCACTGCCCGGCTGAACGGCGTCAGTCAGGCTGCCGAGCAGCTCCACGTGACCCATGGTGCAGTCAGCCGTCAACTGAAGGTGCTCGAAGAGCACCTCGGCGTCAGTCTTTTTGTCAAAGATGGACGCGGCCTGAAACTCACAGATGCAGGAGTCCGCTTGCGTGACGTCAGCGGCGAAGCGTTCGAGCGCTTGCGCAACGTCTGCGCCGAACTGACTCAAAGCACCGCCGATGCGCCGTTCGTGCTCGGCTGCTCCGGCAGCCTGCTGGCGCGCTGGTTCATTCCGCGTCTGGGCCGCCTCAATGCGGATCTGCCGGATCTGCGTCTGCACCTGTCGGCCGGAGAAGGCGATCTCGACCCCCGTCGCCCGGGGCTGGACGCTCTGCTGGTGTTCGCCGAACCGCCATGGCCGGCGGACATGCAGGTCTACGAACTGGCCAGCGAGCGTATCGGCCCAGTCATGAGTCCGCTGTTCAACGGCTATCAACGGCTGCAAACCGCGCCCGCCGGAGCGTTGTTAAACGAACCGTTGCTGCACACCACGTCTCGTCCGCAGGCCTGGCCGAGTTGGGCACAGCAAAACGATCTCGACGCCGAGGCGTTGAAATTCGGGCAGGGTTTCGAGCATTTGTATTATTTGCTGGAAGCGGCGGTGGCAGGCCTGGGTGTAGCGATTGCACCGGAGCCGCTGGTGACCGAGGACTTGCGCGCCGGTCGCCTGGTTGCGCCGTGGGGTTTTTGTGAAACCCCGGCGCAACTGGCGTTGTGGCTACCGAAACGCGCCGCTGACGGCCGCGCCCGGCAATTGGCGCAATGGCTCAAAAACGAGCTGCGCCAAGCGGATCAATCGCCGCGTTTGCAGAGCAAGTAAGCGGCCAGCAGACCCAGCGCGCCGACGGCCACGCCAGCGGTCGTCCACGGATGCTCCTGAGCGTAATCGCGGGTGGCGATGCCGGTCTCGCGGGTTTTGACTTTGACTTCTTCGTAGGCGTCGCTGAGCAGGTGACGCGAATGTTTCAGCGCCGTCTCGGCATTGCTTTTCAGCGCCTTGAGGGTTTTGCGCGACTCGTCGGATGCATCGTCCTTCAGGCTTTCCAGGGACTTGAGCAGACTCTCGATCTCGGCTTCCATGCTTTGCAACGAGGCTTTGCGTAACGAGGTGTTGGCCATGGTGTCTCTCCTGCAATGGTGATGAGTGGCGTGTGAAGGTTGGGACTTCGCCGCTTCGTGAAAGTGCAGAAAATATGAACTTTGCCTGGCTTCGGGCCGACCAAATCAACACTGCAATTCACTGCTAGGCTGTATTTTAGCCACTCAAGGAGAACGTTATGACTGACCATCACACGTACAAGAAAGTCGAGCTGGTTGGCTCGTCCGCGACCAGTATTGAAGATGCCATCAACAATGCGCTGACCGAAGCCAACAAAAGCATCAAGCACCTGGAATGGTTCGAAGTGACCGAAACCCGAGGGCACATCGAAAACGGCAGGGCGGCGCATTTTCAGGTCACGCTAAAAGTGGGCTTCAGAATTGCCAGTAGCTGAGTTTGGTCTAGTCTTCTGAACTTGCGCACTGGCCGAGTGCCATAGGGAATGGCAATGCGCTATGAGGTGAGTCATGTCGGCAGTCGCCAAGGCTCACCACCTTTGATCCGACCAGGGAGTGCGACCGATGAAGAAGTTCATGTTGGCAGTAGGTTTGTTGAGCCTTGCGGGTGGTGCGTTTGCTGCCGGCAAGCCGTGTGAAGAATTGAAGGCCGAAATTGCGGCGAAGCTGGATGCCAAGAGCGTCTCAGGTTATTCGCTGGAGATTGTTGATAAAGGTGCTTCGGCAGACGGCAAGGTAGTTGGCACCTGCGAAGGCGGCGCCAAGGAAATCGTCTACAAGCGCGGTTGATCGCGCCTGAAATGCAAAAAGCCGACGTGAATGCGTCGGCTTTTTTGTGCAAATTTCCCACGACTGTGGGAGCTGCGGCACGCTACGATCTTTTGATCTTGAGCCAATAAAATCGAAAGATCGCAGCCTCGTTTCACTCGTCAGCTCCTACAGGCTTTTAGCCCTTCATGACTTGCGCCAACAGCTCGTAGGAATGCACCCGATCCGCATGCTCATACAAATCACTGGTAAAGATCAGCTCATCCGCCTGCGTCTGCTCAACCAATACCTCCAGCTTCGCACGGATTTTCGCCGGGCTGCCCACCATTGCCAGTCCGAGGAAATCCCCCACCGCTTCACGTTCATGAGGCAGCCACAAGCCGTCCATGGTTTGCACGGGTGGGCGCTGCACCAGACTCTGCCCACGCATCAGCGCGAGAATCCGCTGGTACACCGACGTCGCCAGGTAATCGGCCTGCTCATCGGTATCGGCCGCCACCAGCGGCACGCCCAGCATCACGTAAGGCTTGTCCAGCACCGCTGAAGGTTTGAAGTGATTGCGATAAACCCGGATCGCCTCGTGCATGAAACGCGGTGCGAAATGTGAGGCGAATGCGTAGGGCAAACCGCGTTCACCGGCCAGTTGCGCACTGAACAGACTGGAACCCAGCAGCCAGATCGGCACGTTGGTGCCGGTGCCCGGCATGGCGATCACCCGTTGATCCGGGGTGCGCGGGCCGAGGAAGCGCACCAGTTCCGCGACGTCTTCAGGGAAATCATCCGCGCTGCCGGAGCGCTCACGGCGCAGGGCGCGGGCGGTCATCTGGTCGGAACCCGGCGCGCGGCCCAGCCCCAGATCGATACGTCCCGGGTACAGACTCTCCAGCGTGCCGAACTGCTCGGCAATCACCAGCGGCGCATGGTTGGGCAGCATCACACCGCCGGAGCCGACGCGAATGGTCGACGTACCGCCGGCCAGATAGCCGAGCAACACCGAGGTAGCGGAACTGGCGATGCCATCCATGTTGTGGTGTTCAGCGACCCAGAACCGGGTATAGCCGAATTTTTCGACATGCCGGGCCAGGTCGAGGGAGTTGTGCAGCGACTGGGCGGGGCTGCCGTTCTCGCGCACCGGCACGAGATCAAGGGCAGAAAATTTTACGTCGGACAGTTGCTTCATAAACCTGCTTCTCCGAGTGAGGTCGCAGGTTTCTTGTGAACGAAAACCTGCCGAATTCATAAGCGTGTTCTGTGCAATGAGGGCATATACCCGAGATTCAATAGCCGAGCGAAAATTCCTACTAAAAAAGTCGGCCATTCAGATGAGCTGAACTTTGTTCTGGCGTCTATCCTCAGAAGCCTTGCACACCAAAAACCACGACGGCGCGGCGTTCCGCGCCAAATCTTGAGGAGGCAGACATGGCTATCGTGAAGAAAGCATCCGCACATTGGGCAGGTGACCTGAAAACCGGCATTGGTTCGATCTCCACGGAAACCGGCGTGCTGCGCGAAGCCCCCTACGGCTTCAAGGCACGTTTTGAGGGCGGCAAGGGCACCAACCCTGAAGAATTGATCGGCGCAGCCCATGCTGGCTGCTTCTCCATGGCTTTCTCGATGATTCTCGGCGATGCCGGACTGACCGCCGAAAGCATCGACACCAATGCTGAAGTCACACTCGATCAGGTCGAAGGCGGCTTTGCCATCACGGCGATCAAGCTGATCCTCAAGGCGAAGATTCCGGGAGCCAGCCAGGCCCAGTTTGAAGAACTGAGCAACAAGGCCAAGGAGGGTTGCCCGGTGTCCAAGGTGCTGAACGCAAACATCACTCTGGACGCATCGCTGGTGAGTTAATACGGATCAGGCGTCGGCCGGGCCGACGCCTTCGCAGGCCGTAATTGGAGCTTCAGGCATGAGACGTTTTGTTTTGGCAGTAATCTGCACTGCGTTGGCGACACAGGCTTTGGCCGCACCCAAAGACTGTGAAGAGCTCAAGAATGAGATTGAAGTAAAGATTCAGGCTAACGCCGTCCCCTCTTACACGCTGGAAATCGTCACGAAAGAAGAGGCCGACAAACACGATGTCGCGATGGTTGTCGGCACTTGCGACAACGGTACGAAGGCGATCATCTATCAGAAGAACGACAGCTGAGCGTTCTCACGGCACGCAGTTGATTTGCCGCTCCTCGGCAACGACTTGACCATTGCGGTCAATCAACCGGGCGCTGGGCGTGAAGGCCAGCGAGCGAGCCTCCAGCCGATAACGCTGGCCGGCTTCGAAATGGTCATAGCGCAGGGTCATGTAACACAACCGCTCCTGAGGATCGGTGTCCATGCCCTGGCCACCGCCGAAGATTTCGAAATCGAAGCGTACCGTCAGCTCGTGACTGCCGGGCGCGACCTGAAAGAAACGCCCGTCCCGCATCCGTTGGTTGTCCAATCGTTCGGCCATCAACACTTTTCCGCCGGGAGTCGGCATGGCGAAATCGACCCAAGCCATTTGCGGGTCAGCGGCCGGCAATGGGCTCTGGCAACCTGCCACAACAGTGGCGGCTAGTAACAGCGTCAATTTGCGCATGATCGAAGTCCTGCTAGCGGGACGTCCAGCATAACGCCGATCAGGTGCTCTGACAGCCCGCCGGCGTACCTTGGCCAATCATCTTGCGCTGTTGGTCGTAAAGCTTCGCCCACGGACGGAAGCCAATACTCCCGGCCTGCAACTGATAGCGCTGGCCGGCATTGAAGTCTTTGAATTTCACGCTTAACTGGCAATCGCGCCATAAGGTCTCGGCGTCGGGGCCAATGTTGGTGGCTTGCACCGGGAATTGATAACGCACCGTCAGCTCATGGCTGCCGGGTTCGACTTCAAAATAACGTTTGTCGACGGCAGCCTTGGTGTCGACGTTCAGCGCTTGCAGCGCCGTGTCCTGCTGCCGGGCGTCGAGATCGATCCAGGCTTGCGAAGGGTCGGGGTCGGGCATACCGAATCCGGCACAACCGGCCAGCGTCAGCAGGCTTCCCGTTAGCATCAACATGCGCATAGCGGAGCTCCAATGGGCAGGATAGTCTTGCGGGCAGACTTTCCAGGGATTTTTTTATTTTGATCAGGCCGCTTCCAAGCCATCGGTTACTTGATCGCGTTTTTCGGGTTTTGTTTCCGGGTGTGTTGTTTTTGCTGCTCAACGGTTGTGCCAGCGTCAGTTACTACAGCCAACTGGCCGGTGGACAGTTGCAGCTATTGCGGGCGCGGGTGCCTGTGGCCAAGGTCATCGACGACCCGAGCCGCGACCCAACCTTGCGTGGGCATCTGGCGCAATCGCAAAAGGCCCGCGCCTTCGCCAGCGAACAGTTGCACCTGCCCGATAATCTGAGTTATCGACTCTATGCCGACATCGGTCGCCCGTATGTCGTTTGGAACGTATTCGCCACGCCAGAGTTTTCCCTGAAACCGCAGAACCACTGCTTCCCGGTTGCCGGGTGCGTGGCGTATCGCGGTTACTACAGCCAGAGCGCGGCGCGGGGTGAAGCAGCGTTGCAGCAGCTGCAAGGCATGGACGTATCGATCGGCGGCGTCGAGGCGTATTCGACACTGGGCTGGTTTAACGATCCGATTCTCAACTCGATGACCGGTTGGGGCGATGAACGGTTGGCGACGCTGATCTTTCATGAGCTGGCGCATCAACGCTTTTATGTGAAGGACGACACCGAATTCAACGAGTCTTTCGCGACCTTCGTCGAGCAGGAAGGCACACGCCAATGGCGCGCGTTCCGCAATCTGCCACCAGACAACGATTCCCGCCTGAAGCGGCGCGATGAATTCATCGGGTTGGTGCTCGATACCCGCACACGCCTTGAGCAGCTGTATAACCAAACGTTGCCTGTCGAACAGATGCGCGAGCGCAAAGTCGCCGAGTTCGAACGGTTTCGCCGCGACTATCGGGCAATGCGCGACGCTAAATGGGCCGGTGACAAGCGCTATGACGCCTGGGTCAACGCGCCGCTGAACAATGCGCGGTTGCTGCCGTTCGGCCTGTATGACCAGTGGGTGCCGGCGTTCGCGGCGTTGTTCAAACAGGAAGGTGGGGATTGGTTGAAGTTCTATGCGGCGGTCGAACGGTTGGGTAGATCGCCGGTCGATGAGCGCAAGTTGGCGCTGAAGGCGTTGGCAGACTCAGAATCCTTTAGGGGCTGAATGGCCTCATCGCTGGCAAGCCAGCTCCCACAGGGATTGAGGTGAACCTGAGTACATCACGAACCTGTGGAAGCTGGCTTGCCAGCGATAGCTTTAAATCAGCGCTGCAAAAACGCCTGATGCAACTCCGCCAGCGTCTCGAAGTGATACGCCGGAGTCTCGGCGCTCAGCTCGGCATGGCTGCCAAAACCATACCCCACGGCAACCGCGTCCAGCCCATTGCTGCGTGCGCCAATCAAGTCGTGTTTGCGGTCGCCGATCATCAGGGTGTTGGCCGGGTCCAGCCCTTCCTCCGCCAGCAGATGCGCGATCAGCTCGACCTTATTGGTGCGCGTACCGTCCAGTTCGCTGCCGTAGATCACTTTGAAGTGCTTGGCGAAGTCGAAGTGGCGGGCGATTTCCCGAGCGAACACCCACGGCTTGGAGGTGGCGATATACAGCTGCCGGCCTTGGCCACCGAGGGTTTCCAACAACGGTGTGACGCCGTCGAACACCAGGTTTTCATACAGGCCGGTCACCTTGAACCGCTCGCGGTAGAAATTCACCGCCTCCCAGGCCTTCGCTTCGTCAAAGTCGTAGAACTGCATGAACGCCTGTAGCAGCGGTGGGCCGATGAAGTGTTCGAGCTTGGTCAGATCCGGCTCATCGATGCCCAGTTTGCTCAAGGCAAACTGAATGGAACGGGTGATGCCCTCGCGCGGGTCGGTCAGGGTGCCATCGAGGTCGAACAGTACGGTCTGGTAATGCATGAAAATTCCTGAGCAAAAGTAGGACGGATCAGATCTGGTCGTAGCCTTCGGCCAGGTGCAAATCCTTGAGCTTCACGTAGTTCGCCGCGCTGTAGGTGAAAAACGCATTTTCCTTTTCAGTCAGCGGCCGGATCTGTTTCACCGGGCTGCCCACATAGAGAAAACCACTCGCCAGGCGCTTGCCCGGCGGCACCAGGCTGCCGGCGCCGATGATCACGTCGTCTTCGACCACCGCGCCGTCCATGACGATGCTGCCCATGCCGATCAGAACGCGGCTGCCGACCGAACAACCATGGAGCATGACTTTATGGGCGATGGTCACGTCGTCACCGATCAGCAACGGAAAACCGTCGGGGTTGAACGGGCCGGCGTGGGTAATGTGCAGCACGCAGCCGTCCTGCACGCTTGTTCGCGCACCGATGCGAATGCGGTGCATATCGCCGCGAATGACGGTCAGCGGCCAGACGGAGCTGTCTTCACCTATTTCAACGTCGCCGATCACCACCGACGAGCTGTCGACGAACGCGCCTTTGCTCAGGCGTGGCGTGTGATTCTGGTACTTGCGTAGGGACACGATAATTTCTCTCTCTGTCGCCGATAGCTGCGGTCGGTGTCGATTGTAATTAAGATGGGCGCATGTTTCTTCCAGCCAAGGTGCCAACCGTGAGCGTGAACAACCCTCTTTTGCAGTCCTACGACCTGCCGCCGTTCTCCACGATCCGTGCCGAACACGTGCAACCGGCCATCGAAACCATCCTCGCAGACAACCGCGCCGCCATCGCCGAAATCCTCAAGACCCAAGGCCAGACCCCGACATGGGCCGGCCTGGTGCTGGCGATGGACGAACTCAATGACCGCCTCGGCGCGGCGTGGAGCCCGGTCAGCCACCTCAACGCCGTGTGCAACAGCGCCGAGTTGCGTGAAGCTTACGAATCGTGCCTGCCCGCCCTGAGCGCCTACTCTACCGAGATGGGCCAGAACCGTGAATTGTTCCAGGCCTTCGAAGCCCTGGCCAACAGCCCGGAAGCCGCCGGCTTCGACGTGGCGCAGAAAACTATTCTGGAACATGCCCTGCGCGATTTCCGCCTGTCGGGTATTGATCTGCCGGAAGCCGAGCAAAAACGTTACGCCGAGGTGCAGAGCAAACTGTCAGAACTGGGCAGCCGCTTCTCCAACCAGTTGCTGGACGCTACTCAGGCGTGGACCAAACACGTCACCGACGAAGCCGCCCTCGCCGGCCTGACGGAATCGTCCAAGGCGCAAATGGCCGCCGCAGCGCAGGCAAAAGGTCTGGACGGTTTTCTGATTACCCTGGAGTTCCCGAGCTACTACGCGGTGATGACCTACGCCGAAGACCGGGCCCTGCGCGAAGAAGTCTACGCCGCCTACTGCACCCGTGCGTCGGATCAAGGCCCGAATGCCGGCCAGAACGACAACGGCCCAGTGATGGAAGAGATCCTCGACCTGCGCCAGGAACTGGCCAGACTCTTGGGTTTCGCCAGTTTTTCCGAGCTGAGCCTGGCGACCAAAATGGCCGAATCCAGTGATCAGGTGCTGAGCTTCCTGCGCGATCTGGCCAAGCGCAGCAAACCGTTCGCCGCACAGGATCTGCAACAGCTGCGGGCCTACGCCGCTGAACAGGGCTGCGCGGATCTGCAAAGCTGGGACAGCGGTTTCTACGGCGAAAAACTTCGTGAACAGCGCTATAGCGTCGCGCAGGAAGCGCTGCGTGCGTACTTCCCGATCGATAAAGTCCTCGGTGGCCTGTTTGCCATCGTCCAGCGTCTGTACGGCATCGAAATCGCCGAGCAGAAAGGCTTCGACACCTGGCACCCGGACGTTCGCCTGTTCGAGATCAAGGAAAACGGCCAGCACGTCGGCCGCTTCTTCTTCGACCTGTACGCCCGCGCCAACAAGCGCGGCGGTGCCTGGATGGACGGCGCCCGCGACCGTCGCCGCACTGTCGACGGGGTGCTGCAAAGTCCTGTCGCCAATCTGGTGTGCAACTTCACCCCGGCCGACAGCGGCAAGCCTGCGCTGCTGACCCATGATGAAGTGACCACGTTGTTCCACGAATTCGGCCACGGCCTGCATCACCTGCTGACCCGCGTCGAGCATGCCGGCGTCTCCGGCATCAATGGCGTGGCTTGGGACGCGGTCGAGCTGCCGAGCCAGTTCATGGAAAACTGGTGCTGGGAGCCGGAAGGTCTGGCGCTGATTTCCGGTCATTACGAAACCGGCGAGCCGCTGCCCCAGGATCTGCTGGAAAAAATGCTCGCGGCGAAGAATTTCCAGTCCGGCCTGATGATGGTGCGCCAGCTCGAATTTTCGCTGTTCGACTTCGAACTGCACGCCACCCACGGCGACGGCCGCAGCGTCCTGCAAGTCCTTGAAGGCGTGCGCGACGAGGTTTCTGTGATGCGTCCGCCCGCCTACAACCGCTTCCCCAACAGCTTCGCGCATATCTTCGCCGGCGGTTATGCGGCGGGTTATTACAGCTATAAATGGGCGGAAGTGCTCTCGGCCGACGCGTTCTCGAAGTTCGAAGAAGACGGCGTGCTCAACGCCGACACCGGTCGAGCTTTCCGCGAAGCGATCCTGGCGCGCGGCGGTTCTCAGGCGCCGATGGTGCTGTTCGTCGACTTCCGTGGCCGCGAGCCGTCGATTGACGCGCTGTTGCGCCACAGCGGCCTCAGTGAGGACGCGGCAGCATGAGCGACGGGCCTGTAATCACCAAACGACGCTTTATCGCCGGGGCGGTTTGCCCGGCGTGCAGCGAGCCGGACAAATTGATGATGTGGAACGAGGACGGCGTGCCGCACCGCGAATGCGTGGCGTGCGGTTACTCGGACACCCTCAATGAGCAGGGCCTGTCGGTGCCCAAGGAACTCGGCACCCGGGTCAACACCAGCGCACTCAAGCCTGCGCCGGACAAGAAAGTCCAAGCGGTGCAATTCTTTCCCAATCCAAAATTGAAAAAGAAGCCTGACGAGTCAGTCTGAACAAATGCCGCCTTCCACCTGATCCGGTGGAAGGTGGTATCTATGCAAGTCGGGATTTGCGTGAAGCAATTTTTTCGCCGGGTGAATCGCGCCCTTGCGGTGTCCTTGAGAGCGTTTTTCAATCCTCCGGTCGGTTGACTATTCGACGTGGGCCGATTGAAACCAGCTCTTCATCGAACACGTGGCGAAGGCACTGGTGCTGCAATCGCCATTGGCCAGCGCGGTGCGCAGTTTTTCAACATCGGCCTGCATCACATAGCGAACGCCGTCGCGGAAGTGACCACTTTCACCAAAGCCGCCCTGTGTCATCTCGTTCAGCGCGTCTTCCTTGCTCCAGCCCTGAATGACCACTCGATACATCGCCGCCATCAGGCCCGTGCGGTCGGAACCGTGTTTGCAGTGCATCAACACCGGGCCATTGGCTTCGGCCGCCTGAATCGCTCGCAAAGTTGTGAGCACATCGCTGTCATCCACGTGATTGGTGCGATAGGGCAATTGGACAAGAGTGATGCCGGCGGCTTTCAGCCAGGTTGAATCGTTCTCCGGCAGGAAATTAATGACCGTGGCGACCTTGAGGTTTTTCAGCAGCGGCACCGCGCTGCCGTCAGGCAACGCACTGCGGTAGAGGGTCGGCGACATCTGGAACAGGTTGTATTGCACTTCGATCGGTTGCGCCCATTCGTTGGGGCGAGTCGCCGCTGCGTCATCCGCTTGAGCAGGCAAGCCGTTCAACAACGCGAGCAGCGATAAACACAGGGCGGGAAATAAACGCGAGAAAGACATGCTGGGCAAAGAATTCATAAGTGAACAAGCCCGCAGCTTCAACAATTGGCGGTCAAAGGCGTGTGAGCCGATCGTCAAATAATCGTGAACCGTCCGAACCTGCTTCGAATTCGGGATTTTTTCCGCTGAAACGATTCATCGTAGTGCTTAGCCTGCTACCATTTGTCACATCATGTTGCAGGCGCGGCTTCCCGTCTTCTGGGTTCTTCACGGCCACGTCGCATCAAAAATCATAAAGCCGTCGCCCTGAAACGGCTCCATCCTCAATGCCTGATGAGGTACATCTCCCATGTCAGATGAAAATCGAGACAACCCGCGGCGTGATTTTTTGCGCAAATCCCTGACCCTGATTCCGGTGGTCACCCTGGCTGGCAGCGGGTTGGGCAGTTCGGTATTGCAGGCGGCGCCTGAAGCCGCGCCTGCCGTAAAGCCTGCACCTGCCGACACCGGCGCTTATCAGCCGACGTATTTCACCGCCGAAGAATGGGCCTTTATCAACGCCGCCGTCGCGCAGCTGATTCCCAGCGACGCGCAAGGCCCGGGCGCACTCGAAGCCGGGGTTCCTGAGTACATCGACCGCCAGATGAACACGCCGTATGCCGCCGGAGCTCTTTGGTACATGCAAGGCCCGTTCAATGCCGAGGCAGCGCCGGAAATGGGCTGGCAAAGCAAACTTGTGCCCAAAGACATCTATCGCCTCGGCATCGCGGCGACGGATGCCTGGTCGAAAAACCTCAACGGTAAAGTATTTGCTGAGCAAGACAGCGCTACCCGAGACGATTTGCTCAAGCAACTTGAAGCCGGAAAACCGCAATTCGACGCCGTACCGGCGAAGATTTTCTTCAATCTGCTGCTGCAAAACACCAAGGAAGGGTTCTTCTGCGATCCGATCCACGGCGGCAATAAAGGCATGGTCGGCTGGACGATGATCGGTTTCCCCGGCGCCCGCGCCGATTTCATGGATTGGGTGGAGCGCAACGAGCAATACCCCTTCCCGGCAGTTTCGATTCGCGGCGAGAGGGCGTGAGCATGGCAACGGTAATGAAAAAGGTCGACGCGGTGATCGTCGGTTTCGGCTGGACGGGCGCGATCATGGCCAAGGAGCTGACCGAAGCCGGGCTCAACGTGTTGGCGCTGGAGCGCGGGCCGATGCAGGACACTTACCCCGACGGCAACTATCCCCAGGTAATCGACGAACTCACCTACAGCGTGCGGAAAAAACTCTTCCAGGACATTTCCAAAGAGACCGTCACCATCCGTCACAGCGTCAACGACATCGCCCTGCCAAACCGTCAGTTGGGCGCGTTCCTGCCGGGCAATGGCGTGGGCGGCGCGGGTTTGCATTGGTCGGGCGTGCATTTTCGCGTCGATCCGATCGAGCTGCGCATGCGCAGTCACTACGAGGAACGTTACGGCAAAAGCTTCATCCCCAAAGACATGACCATCCAGGACTTCGGCGTCAGCTATGAAGAGCTGGAGCCGTTCTTCGATTATGCGGAAAAAGTCTTCGGCACCTCCGGCCAGGCCTGGACTGTGAAAGGCCAGTTGGTCGGTCAGGGCAAGGGCGGCAATCCATATGCCGCTGATCGCTCGAACCCGTTTCCGCTTGAAGCACAAAAGAACACTGTTTCCGCACAACTGTTCGGCAAAGCGGCCACGGAAGTCGGCTATAAACCCTACAACCTGCCATCCGCCAATACCTCGGGGCCTTACACCAATCCCTACGGCGCACAGATGGGCCCGTGCAACTTCTGCGGATTTTGCAGCGGTTATGTCTGCTACATGTATTCCAAGGCGTCGCCGAACGTGAACATTCTGCCGGCGCTGAAGCCTTTGCCGAATTTCGAACTACGCGCCAACGCCCACGTGCTGCGGGTCAATCTCGACAGCACTAAAACCAAAGCCACGGGCGTGACCTATGTCGACGGTCAGGGCCGTGAAATCGAGCAGCCGGCGGATCTGGTGATCCTCGGCGCCTTCCAGTTGCACAACGTGCGGTTGATGCTGCTTTCGGGCATCGGCAAACCCTACGATCCGATCAGTGGCGAAGGTGTGGTCGGGCGTAACTTCGCCTACCAGAACATGGCAACCATCAAGGCGTTCTTCGACAAGGATACCCACACCAATAATTTCATCGGCGCTGGCGGTAACGGCGTGGCGGTGGATGACTTCAACGCCGACAACTTCGACCATGGCCCGCATGGCTTTGTCGGCGGCTCGCCGATGTGGGTCAATCAGGCCGGCAGCCGGCCGATTGCCGGCACGTCCAATCCGCCGGGCACACCGGCCTGGGGCAGTGCGTGGAAACGCGCGACCGCTGATTACTACACCCATCAAGTGTCGATGGACGCCCACGGCGCGCATCAATCCTACCGGGGCAACTACCTCGATCTCGACCCGGTTTACCGCGATGCCTACGGCATGCCGCTCTTGCGGATGACGTTCGACTGGCAGGAAAACGACATCAAGATGAACCGCTTCATGGTCGAGAAAATGGGCAAGATCGCCGAGGCCATGGGCCCGAAAGCTATTGCGGTGATCGGCAAGAAAGTCGGCGACCACTTCAACACCGCGTCCTATCAGACCACTCACCTCAACGGTGGGGCGATCATGGGCACCGATCCGAAAACCAGCGCCCTCAACCGCTATTTACAGTGCTGGGACGTGCATAACGTCTTCGTGCCCGGTGCTTCGGCATTCCCGCAAGGTCTGGGTTACAACCCGACGGGGCTGGTCGCGGCGTTGACCTATTGGTCGGCCCGGGCGATTCGCGAGCAATACCTGAAAAACCCCGGCCCGCTGGTTCAGGCATAAGGAGCGATGACCATGAAAAATTTCGTTATCGCAACCCTCGCGCTGCTCGGCAGTGCGTCTGTGTACGCTGCAGAAATCGATCAATCCCTGATCAAAAAAGGCGAATACCTGGCCCGTGCGGGCGACTGCGTAGCCTGCCACACCGCCAAGGACGGCAAGCCGTTCGCCGGTGGCCTGCCGATGGAAACCCCGATCGGCACGATCTACTCGACCAACATCACCCCGGACAAAACCGGCGTCGGTGATTACAGCTTTGAGGATTTCGATCAAGCCGTGCGACACGGCGTCGCCAAAAACGGTAATACGTTGTACCCGGCGATGCCGTATCCGTCTTACGCCCGTGTCAGACAGGACGACATGCAAGCGCTGTACGCGTATTTCATGCACGGCGTGGCGCCGGTGGCGCAAGAGAACAAGGCCAGCGACATCCCGTGGCCCTTGAGCATGCGCTGGCCGCTGATGGGCTGGCGGTGGATGTTCGCGCCCAAAGTCGAGGACTACACAGCGACGAGTGAAGACCCGGTCATCAGCCGTGGGGCTTATCTGGTCGAAGGCCTCGGACATTGCGGCGCGTGCCATACGCCTCGCGCCCTGACCATGCAGGAAAAATCCTTGAGCGCGGCGGATGGCAGCAGTTTTCTGTCAGGCAGTGCGCCGCTGGAAGGCTGGATCGCCAAAAATCTGCGCGGCGATCACAAGGATGGCCTCGGCAGCTGGAGCGAAGAACAACTGGTGCAATTCCTCAAGACTGGCCGCAGCGACCGCAGCGCAGTATTCGGCGGCATGAGCGATGTGATCACCCACAGCATGCAGTACATGACCGACGCCGACCTGACGGCGATTGCCCGCTATCTAAAATCCCTGCCGGCCGCTGACCCTGCCGATCAGCCGCACCAATACGACGAAAAAGCCGCCAAAGCCCTGTGGGACGGCGACGACAGCCAGCGCGGGGCTTCGGTCTACATCGACAATTGCGCCGCCTGCCACCGCACCGACGGCCACGGTTACACCCGGGTGTTCCCGGCGTTGGCGGGCAATCCGGTGCTGCAATCGGATGACCCGACTTCGCTGATTCACATCGTGCTCAAGGGCGGCACACTGCCGGCAACGCACACCGCGCCATCGACCTTCACCATGCCGGCCTTCGCCTGGCGGCTGTCGGATCAGGAAGTGGCGGATGTGGTGAGCTTCATTCGCGGCAGTTGGGGCAACAAGGGTGCGCCGGTGACGGCGTCTGACGTGGCCGGGTTGCGTAAGGAGGATATGCAAACGACGTCCGGCGACGACTTGGGGCAGGTCACGAAACACAACTGAGGCCGTTCAAGCGAAATGCCGCCACACGATCCGGGTCGTGTGGCGGTGGTCGCAGCCCAGTCATCGGTTTCTTTGAAACCCGGTGAACTGAGCGAATGCATCTGCCAGTTGCAAATACAGTTTGCGGTCGTACTTATCGACGTCTCCATCGCCGTCACTTCAGTGACATCCTCCGAAAGCATGTCGTAGCGACCGTTTTTCTCTGAGGACGAGGCGTACATCGCATACTCGAAATCCGCGAGTTCGGTTGCGTGCTCATCGTAGAGATACATGGCAACCTCCGGGCTCGCATCCCGATCCATGTCTTCGATTTCCAGCATTGTCCGGGTCTTCATGGCGGCGCCCTCAGCGTTTTGCCTTGCCGATGGACGTTACCTTTGTTCCTGCTGGCGGATCTACTGTCAGACCTGACAGGGTGTTCAAGCATCCAGTGGTTCTTGGCCGAGCGATCTGCTTAATGGTCATCTGCAACCGTTCCTTCTCGCGCCGCCGGATAACCAACATCAATCAAGGAAAATTCTGATCAGCTTTTAGGGACTCTCCTACATTCAGCGCTTTCCCCTCTCGCTAGGCTGGCGACTTCATCGAAGTACGGAAGCTTTGCCATGTGTGATTGTCCCGTTTGTCGGCTTCGCAAACCTACTCTGGATGAGAGGCGTCGGCAGCAGGAAGACATCCTGCGGTATGAAAGAGGATTGGCTCGCGATGAGGCCAGACGCAATGAAATATCAACGAAACGGGCGCCAGATATTCCGGTTCTTGGATGTGTGTTCGCCAAGAGTTGCAATCTCCCCAACGGCGTAATCAATCACAACAACCCTGCCGGATGGCTCGATCAACACTTACGGGTTTTACACGGGAGGCAAAAAGGACTGGGAAAGTACCCCTGTCATCAAGGGCAAAAAGGACGGCGAGACATACGTTGCCGATCTCGGCAATGGCATCGGGCTCATCTGGACGCCAGCGGCGAACCCTGACGGTGTACTGGGTATTCCGGCGCTGGAAGGTGCCCCACAACTATCGCCGGTGTGGGTGTACCCGCCGACCGAGCAGGCCAACAGGATACTGGTCAACCCGCAGTATCCGCCTGATTACCAAGATGCAATTATTTCGTTTCCTGGGACTGGCATTCAGCCGATTTACATTTCGCTGAGTGTATCGGGTGATCATGGTTATCACCCGGCGCCGAAAGGGTTGTCGGCATTTCCTGACGCGGTAAAAGTTGATTTCAAAACACGGGTTCAAGGCGGCGGGGCTCGCAGACGCTGGAAGGATGGCAAGGGTCGGATATATGAATGGGATTGTCAGCACGGGGCTGTCGAAATGTATGATAAGCAAGGCAAGCATTTAGGAGAGTTTGATCCCATCACGGGGGAGCAAACTAAGCCAGCCAAACCTGGTCGAAAAGTAGAAAAACAGGAGTGTTATGCACCTTTGTATTAGTGGATTTCTACTTGACAGTAGCAAAGATGACTCCTTGCAATTTGAACTTGATTTGGACTCGTCTTTTAATGATCAAGTGGTAAAGCTTCTTGAACATCAAAGCTTGAACGAAATGGCCCGCGGAGAATGGCTATTAACGAAAGAGCAGGCTCAACAGATCGCTTCACTGATCAACCGGGAAATCCCAGATGACCTGAAGCTATTCATTGGAGTTGAAGCTTAGTGCTGTTTCTCCGCTAAAAGTTTGAGCGTGTATTTATGTTTTTATGCATCGAAAGTTTTTTCCCTGACGGTCACGAAAACGAATTTTTGCAATTTTACTTGGATATAGCACCTGAATTAAATCAAGCAATTCTTGATTTGGTTGGCTGGAAGTCCCTTCAAGAAGGCGTGGAGTATGGGGTTATGGAATTAACTGCAAAGCAGGCCAGGCAGGTTGAAGATGTGCTTGGAACTCCTATCCCAACCGAACTCGATATCTGTATCAGCGTCTATAAATAAACATGAGCAACTGTAAGTAATTCGACGGAGCACCTAAGCAGATCACAACATAGCATGGAAGGCCTTTTCTGATGGACCCAAAAATAAATTGTTTTAGTTTGAGTTTGAGTTTGAGTTTGACGCAAATGGTTGCACACCTGTGTATCACGGGCTTTTTACCTGGCGACAATGAAGATACCTCATTGAAATACGAGCTGAAAGTGTCACCAGTATTTGAACAGTCAGTTGTTTCACTACTGGGGCATAAAAGCCTTAACACGATGGCAAGCGGTGAATGGTTATTAACAAAGTATCAAGCTGCGCAGATTTCCGCGGTGATCGGTAAACCTGTCCCGCTTGATCTTGACGTGTTCATTGGTGTTGAAACGTAGCGCTGTTTGCCTAAAGAGGTTGAGATGTCATACCTATACATCACCGAATTCCTACCCGCCAACTTCGAAGACACTTAATTAAATATGAGCGGGACATAAAGCCCAAATTTGAAAAAGTGGTAACGGGTGTATTGGGATGGAACAGTCTTGCCACTGAAGCCGATGGCGAGCTGCCGCTGACGCCTGGGCAAGCGAGCCAGATTGCTTGCGTCATTAACGAGCCGCTGCCCGTTGATCTCGGTTTGTTTATTGGTGTTGTCGCATAGCTGCCGAGCGGTAGTGGAATGAGCATCGATCGCAATGTACTGTACATGCACACAGTATCGAGACGCAGCCATGTCTACCCCTCTCCCCCCGCGCGGTCGCGGTACCGCGAGCAATCCGCACAATCGCTTCGCGCCGAGCCGTTCGGTGGCCGAGGACGATGGCTGGCATCAGGAAGTGCCGATGACCCAGGGCACCGAGGTGATGTTCGAGACAGCGAAGTCCATCATCACCCGCAACACCTCGCCGGATCTGCCCTTTGATCGTTCGATCAATCCCTATCGCGGCTGCGAGCATGGTTGCATCTACTGCTACGCGCGGCCCAGCCACGCGTATTGGGACATGTCGCCGGGGCTGGATTTTGAAACCCGGCTGATCGCCAAGACCAACACCGCGTCGATGCTGGAAGAGCAACTGAGCAAGCGTGGTTATCAGTGCGCGCCGATCAACCTGGGCTCCAACACCGATCCATATCAGCCGATAGAACGCGAGCAGCGGCTGACCCGGCAGACCCTCGAAGTGCTGCTGCGTTACCGGCATCCGGTGACGATCGTGACCAAAGGCTCGCTGATTCTGCGTGATCTCGATCTGCTGACCGAACTCGCCGAGCAACGCCTTGTTGCCGTGATGATCAGCCTCACGACGCTGGACGACGAACTCAAACGCATCCTCGAACCACGCGCCGCTGCGCCCAAGGCGCGTTTGCGGGCGATTCGAGTGATGCGCGAAGCGGGTATTCCGGTCGGCGTGCTGTGTTCGCCAATGATTCCGATGATCAACGACAGCGAAATCGAGAACCTGCTCACCGAAGCCCATGCCGCCGGCGCCCAGAGCGCCGCTTACATGATGCTGCGCCTGCCGCTGGAGGTGGCGCCGCTGTTCGAGGAATGGCTGGAGGCGCACTATCCGCAGCGTGCGGCGCATGTGTTGAGCCTGATCCGCCAGAGCCGTGGCGGCGAGCTGTACGACAGTCGTTTCGGGGCGCGGATGCGCGGTGAAGGGCCGTTCGCCGATCTACTCGCGCAACGTTTTGCCAAGGCCCTGAAACGCCTGGGCATGGATCGACGCGCCGGGTACAACCTCGATTGCAGTGCCTTCTGTCCGCCGGGTCGCCAGATGTCTTTGATTTAAGGACAATTGGCTTATCGTTGAGGGGAGATAAACGGCCGGCCACGTTAGGATTCGTCAGCCTTTTTGAACCCGGAACACCCGTTCTAGAGCGTCCGATTCAGGTTGAGTTAAGTTTCGACGGATACCGTGTTCATCGAGTGACTGATGGGTCCCGGATGACCCGGATGTTTGCACAGCCACTGGCTTCACATCGGATAACGCGGGAAGATTCCCGGTCTCCGCCCAAGAGGATGAATCATGAGTGACAAGGATAAACAGCCGCTGGCTGCGTCGGCGCAAGCCCTCCCCGTGACGGAATCCGCCGATGCAGCGCTGCGGCATATTGTTGATGGCTTTCTGCATTTCCATCGTGAGGTTTTCCCCCAACAGGAAGAACTCTTCAAGAAGCTCGCTACGGCCCAGCAGCCGCGCGCGATGTTCATCACCTGCGCCGACTCGCGCATCGTGCCCGAACTGATCACCCATAGCTCTCCCGGCGATCTGTTCGTGACCCGTAACGTTGGCAACGTCGTTCCGCCCTACGGGCAAATGAACGGCGGCGTGTCCACCGCCATCGAGTACGCGGTGCTGGCTCTCGGTGTCCAACACATCATCATTTGTGGTCACTCCGACTGCGGCGCCATGCGTGCGGTGCTCAATCCCGACAGCCTGGAAAAAATGCCCACGGTCAAAGCCTGGCTGCGGCACGCCGAAGTGGCGAAAACCATGGTGCACGACAACTGCAACTGCACCGACGAAAACGAGAGCATGCATGTCCTCACCGAGGAAAATGTCATCGCCCAATTGCAGCACTTGCGTACCCATCCTTCGGTAGCTTCGCGCATGGCGAACGGTCATCTGTTCATCCATGGCTGGGTCTACGACATCGAAACCAGCGAAATCAAAGCTTACGACGCAGATCAGGGCCGGTTCCTGCCACTCGACGGCAGCCATCCGATCCCCGTGGCGACGCCGAAAGCGCGCTTCTAACTCTTCCTAACAATCTGTGTGGTTTGACGCCGGTCGCTGTTTCAGCGACCCGGCCTCGCCATGCCTGAAGAAAGCTTCGGGAGAATCCCCATGCGTGCTGCTCAACTCAAAGCTGTATTGCCACGGGAGCTATTGGCTTCCGTGGTGGTGTTCCTCGTCGCCCTGCCGCTGTGCATGGGTATCGCGATCGCCTCCGGTCTGCCGCCGGCCAAAGGTCTGATCACCGGCATCATCGGTGGTCTTGTCGTCGGCTGGCTCGCCGGTTCACCACTGCAAGTCAGTGGGCCGGCGGCGGGCCTGGCGGTGTTGGTGTTCGAACTGGTGCGCCAGCACGGTATCGAAATGCTCGGGCCGATCCTGCTGCTCGCCGGTTTGCTGCAACTGGTGGCCGGGCGATTGAAGCTCGGATGCTGGTTCCGGGTCACCGCGCCCGCCGTGGTCTACGGCATGCTCGCCGGGATCGGCGTGCTGATCGTGTTATCCCAGGTGCATGTGATGCTCGATGCGGCGCCGAAACCGTCCGGACTGGATAACCTCACCGCATTTCCCGGTGCGCTCGCACAGGCGTTGCCGTCGTTCGGCTGGCAGGCTGGTTTGCTAGGGCTGTCGACGATTGCGGTGATGTGGTTGTGGGAAAAATTTCGCCCGCATTCATTGCGGTTCATTCCCGGCGCATTGCTCGGGGTCGGCCTGGCGACCATCGCCAGCCTGATGCTGGCGTTGCAGGTCAAACGCGTCGAAGTACCGGCGAATCTGGCGGAAGCCATCGACTGGCTGAAACCGGCGGATCTGCTCAACCTCGCCGATCCGACCTTGCTGATTGCCGCATTTGCCGTGGCCTTCATCGCCAGCGCCGAAACCCTGCTGTCTGCCGCTGCCGTGGATCGCATGCACAGTGGCGAGCGTTCGGATTTCGACCGTGAATTGTCGGCGCAAGGTGTCGGTAACATGCTCTGCGGTTTGCTCGGTGCGCTGCCGATGACAGGCGTGATCGTGCGCAGTTCGGCCAACGTACAGGCCGGCGCGACCACCCGTTACTCCACGATCTTCCATGGCCTGTGGTTGCTGGCGTTCGTGCTATTGCTGTCGAGCGTGCTGCAAAGCATTCCGGTGGCAAGTCTGGCAGGTGTGCTGGTTTACACCGGTTTCAAACTGGTCGACTTGAAAGCCTTTCGTGGCCTGGGACGTTACGGTCGGATGCCGATGTTCACTTACGCCGCCACGGCCTTGGCGATCATCTTTACCGACTTGTTGACCGGCGTGTTGGTCGGTTTCGGTCTGACTCTGGTGAAATTGGCGTTCAAAGCTTCACGCCTGAAGATCAGCCTGGTCGACCTGCCGCAGGATCGCGAGATGGAGCTGCGTCTGGTCGGTGCAGCAACGTTTCTCAAGGTGCCGGCACTGACGCAAGTGCTGGGCAATATTGCGCCGGGCACGACGGTGCATGTGCCGCTCAATAATCTGAGCTACATCGACCATTCATGTCTGGAGTTGCTCGAAGAGTGGGGACGGGCGAATGCGGCGAAGGGGTCGAAGCTGTTGATCGAGTCGCGCGGGTTGAAACGCAGGCTTGAAGGACGGTTGCGCACCACCACCGGCATCGGCGCCGCTGGCTAGATAACGCCATTTGGAATCGAACCCTGTGGGAGCTGGCTTGCCAGCTCCCACAGGTATTTGCGTGACCCCGGGTTATGCCGTTGGTTGATCCAGCTCCAGGCCTAGGCCCAAACGGCGACTCATGCACGGCCAGCGTTTCCACGCTGCGCCGGTGTCCGGGCTGCTGAGTTTGTCGCGGTAGGCTTCCACCGACTCCAGCGCAAAACTGTCGTCGTCGAGCATCTCATCGATGGCGTGATGCACTGCTTCGTCCAGTTGGTTGGCAAATTCCTCACCGATCAATTGGTGAGCAATCAGATTGGCGACCGTCATGTCCAAGGGGATCAGTGGCTGGCCGAAATGCTTGATGTACAGGTCGTTGACCTCTTCGACGAAACGGTGCGCCAGATAGGCTTCGTCCAGCAGACTGTCCAGGCCAACGTGCCCGGCCATGATGGCCGGCGGCTGAAGGAAATACTGCTCGGCGATTTTCAGCACCGGTTTGATCTGTGATTCGATGCCCGCTTCCCTGGCGACTTCATTGGCTGCGTCCAGCAGGTCAGGTACTTCATCGATGTAGGCGGCGACAAAACGCGTCAGCACGCCGTTGGCGTCCGCTTCAGGCAACTGGATCGAGGGATGCAGGTGAGGCAGTTTGGATTCCAGCTGACGGGTCAGCAGGCCAGTATCTTTCTCGTGCTGTTGGGCTTTTTGGATCTGCTCGCGCAATGCGGCGGTGTTCATGAAAACTCCAGGGAACAAGGCAAGGAAATAGGGAAGGACATTAAGTTAGCTGGCTTACGAAAAATGCTAAGACACTTTCGTCATAATTATTTCATCCCTGAGACGCGTCCGTTATATCGGTTCGCCACCACTCGTCTGCATCCTTCTCCATTCGTGCCCTGGAACGCAAGTACTCGCTGTTTCAGATGATTTACGTCCCGACATTGCAATTCTCAGCCGCTGTCTATACTCGCCAGTGAATGGAGTTAGCTGATGACGCCCGACTGCACCCGCAGCAAGGCTCGGCGCCTCAAGTTCGTAGTCTGATGCAGCCGCTCCCTTGCCGCAGGCGAAAGCCGGCGGGATAACAAGAACGATAAGGGGAACCCGCAATGATGCGACATCCACACGTCTGGATGGGCCTCCTGTTGTGGTCGATTTTCAGCCAGGCCAATGCGGCCTGGACTGTGAATATGGCGCCTGGAGCGACTGAAATCAGTCACGCAGTATTCGACCTGCACATGACCATTTTCTGGATCTGTGTGGTGATCGGCATCATCGTCTTCGGCGCCATGTTCTGGTCGATGATGGTGCATCGCCGCTCGACCGGTCAGGTCGCCGCAAAATTCCATGAAAGCACCACCGTCGAAATCCTCTGGACCATCGTGCCGCTTCTGATTCTGGTGGCGATGGCGATTCCGGCGACGGCCACGCTGATCAAGATGTACGACACCAGCGAACCGGAGATCGATATACAGGTCACCGGCTATCAATGGAAATGGCATTACAAATACCTGGGCCAGGACGTCGAGTTCTTCAGCAACCTGGCCACCCCCGCCGACCAGATCCACAACAAGGAAGCCAAGGGCGAGCATTACTTGCTGGAAGTCGACAAGCCATTGGTGCTGCCGACCGGCGCCAAAGTGCGCTTCCTTGTGACCTCCGCCGACGTGATCCACTCCTGGTGGGTGCCGGCCTTCGCGGTCAAACGCGATGCGATTCCCGGGTTTGTGAACGAGGCCTGGACGCGTATCGACAAGCCCGGCCTTTACCGTGGCCAGTGCGCCGAACTGTGCGGCAAGGATCATGGCTTCATGCCGATCGTGGTCGAGGTCAAGGAAAAGGCTGACTACGAAAAATGGCTGGACGAACGCAAAGCCGAAGCCGCGCAAATGAAAGAGCTGACCAGCAAGGAATGGACGCTCGAAGAACTCAAGGAGCGCGGCGATAAGGTTTATCACACCGCCTGCGTCGCCTGTCACCAGGCCGAAGGTCAGGGTCTGCCACCGATGTTCCCGGCCCTCAAGGGTTCGAAAATCGCCACCGGGCCGAAAGAAGGTCATCTGGGCATTGTCTTCCACGGCAAACCCGGCACCGCCATGGCCGCGTTCGGCAAACAACTGTCGGAAGTCGATATCGCGGCTGTCGTGACCTACGAACGAAACGCCTGGGGCAACAACAAGGGCGACATGGTCACTCCGAAAGAAGTGCTGGAGCTGAAACAGGCGGAAAGCCAATGAGCCGATCAATTGCCCACACACGCAACCGGCCGGGGCGTTGCGCCCCGGCCCGCCCAACCCACCGGCTTGAAGGAGAGCGGCCATGAGCGCTGTAATCGATGACCACGGTCATGCCGACCACGCCCACGGCCCCGCCAAAGGCCTGATGCGCTGGGTGCTGACGACCAACCACAAGGACATCGGCACGCTGTACCTGTGGTTCGCTTTCATGATGTTCCTGCTCGGCGGCTCGTTTGCCATGGTGATTCGCGCCGAGCTGTTCCAGCCCGGGTTGCAGATCGTCGAGCCGGCGTTCTTCAACCAGATGACCACCATGCACGGTCTGGTGATGGTGTTCGGGGCGGTGATGCCGGCGTTCGTCGGCCTCGCCAACTGGATGATCCCGTTGATGATCGGCGCGCCGGACATGGCCCTGCCGCGCATGAACAATTTCAGTTTCTGGCTGTTGCCGGCGGCGTTCCTGCTGCTGGTCTCGACCCTGTTCAGCCCCGGTGGCGGGCCGAATTTCGGCTGGACGTTCTACGCGCCGCTGTCCACGACCTACGCGCCGGAGAGCGTGACGTTCTTCATCTTCGCCATTCACTTGATGGGTATCAGTTCGATCATGGGCGCGATCAATGTGGTCGCGACCATTCTCAACCTGCGCGCCCCCGGCATGACGTTGATGAAAATGCCGCTGTTCGTCTGGACCTGGCTGATCACCGCGTTTCTGCTGATCGCGGTGATGCCGGTGCTGGCCGGCTGCGTGACGATGATGCTGATGGACATTCACTTCGGCACCAGTTTCTTCAGTGCCGCCGGTGGCGGTGATCCGGTGTTGTTCCAGCACGTGTTCTGGTTCTTCGGCCACCCCGAGGTGTACATCATGATCCTGCCGGCGTTCGGCGCCGTCAGCTCGATCATTCCGACCTTCTCGCGCAAGCCGCTGTTCGGCTACACGTCGATGGTCTATGCCACGGCGAGCATCGCGTTCCTGTCATTCATCGTCTGGGCGCACCACATGTTCGTGGTCGGCATTCCGCTGGTGGGCGAGTTGTTCTTCATGTACGCCACGCTGCTGATCGCCGTGCCGACGGGGGTGAAGGTGTTCAACTGGGCGAGCACCATGTGGCAAGGCTCGCTGACCTTCGAGACGCCGATGCTGTTCGCGGTGGCGTTCGTGATCCTGTTTTCCATCGGTGGTTTTTCCGGGCTGATGCTGGCGATTGCCCCGGCGGACTTCCAGTATCAGGACACCTACTTCGTGGTTGCGCATTTCCACTACGTGCTGGTGCCCGGAGCGATCTTCGGGATCTTCGCGTCGGCCTATTACTGGCTGCCGAAGTGGACCGGCCACATGTACGACGAAACCCTCGGCAAGCTGCATTTCTGGCTGTCCTTCATCGGCATGAACATGGCGTTCTTCCCGATGCACTTTGTCGGCCTGGCGGGCATGCCGCGACGGATTCCGGACTACAACCTGCAATTCGCCGACTTCAACATGGTCTCGTCGATCGGCGCGTTCATGTTCGGCGCCACGCAGATTTTCTTCCTGTTTATTGTCATCAAGACCATTCGCGGCGGCCCGCCAGCACCGGCCAAACCGTGGGATGGCGCGGAAGGCCTGGAGTGGAGCATCCCGTCACCGGCGCCGTATCACACCTTCACCACACCGCCGGAAGTGAAATGAACACCCTCAGTCCTGTAACAAACCCTGCGGGAGCTGGCTTGCCAGCGATGGGGCCAGCGCAGTGTGTCAGGCAGGCAGCCATCGTTGGCAAGCCAGCTCCCACAAGGATTCATGTGGAGGCTGAAAATCATGGCTGACTCGATTTCGATGAAGAAACTGGTCACCCGACTCTTGGCCGTGGTGGTGGCGATGTTTGTCTTCGGTTTTGCGCTGGTGCCGATCTATGACGTGATGTGTAAAGCCTTCGGCATCAACGGCAAGACCGCCGGGCAGTACGAAGGCCAACAGACGGTCGACGCTTCGCGGCAAGTGCGCGTGCAATTTTTGTCGACCAACACCGCCGACATGCCGTGGGATTTCTACCCCAAGCATGACGAACTGACGGCCAACCCCGGCGCGGTGAACGAGATGATCTTCATCGCCCACAACCCCACCGACAAACCGATGAGCGCCCAGGCTGTGCCGAGCATTGCGCCGAGCGCGGCGGCGGCGTATTTCCACAAGACCGAATGTTTCTGCTTCACCCAGCAAGTGTTGCAACCGGGCCAGCGCATCGAAATGCCCGTGCGGTTCATCGTTGACCGCGACATGCCCAAGGATGTGAAGCACCTGACGCTGTCCTACACGCTGTTCGATATCACCGCCCGACATCCACCGGTGGCTGTAAATACCGGCGGTTGAGCGTGCCCGATAAGGAGAACAATAAATGGCAACTCATGAGCACTATTACGTTCCGGCCCAGAGCAAATGGCCAATCGTCGCCACGGTTGGCATGTTGGTCACCGTGTACGGACTGGCGACTTGGTTCAACGATCTGAAAGCGGCGCGGCCGGATTCACACGGCCCGCTGATCTTTTTCGTCGGCGGCCTGTTGCTGGCGTACATGTTGTTCGGCTGGTTCGGCGCAGTGATCAAGGAAAGCCGCGCGGGGTTGTATAGCGCGCAGCTGGATCGCTCGTTCCGCTGGGGCATGAGCTGGTTCATCTTCTCGGAGGTCATGTTCTTCGCGGCGTTCTTCGGCGCACTGTTTTACATCCGCCATGTGACCGGCCCGGCGCTCGGTGGCGAAGGCCCGAAAGGCCTCGCGCACATGTTGTGGCCGAACTTCCAGTTCACCTGGCCGCTGTTGCAAACGCCGGACCCAAAACTGTTCCCGCCGGCCAAGGACGTCATCAGTCCATGGGGCCTGCCGCTGATCAACACGATTCTGCTGGTGAGTTCCAGCGTGACCATCACCATCGCCCACCATGCCCTGAAGAAAGGTCATCGCGGCGCGTTGAAAATCTGGCTGGCGATCACCGTGCTGCTGGGCTGCGCTTTTCTCGGTTTCCAGGCCGAAGAATACATCCACGCGTATCAAGAACTGGGCCTGACCCTCGGCTCGGGCATCTATGGCGCGACGTTCTTCATGCTCACCGGTTTCCACGGTGCACACGTCACCATCGGCACGATCATTCTGTTTGTGATGTTGATGCGGATCATGCGCGGACACTTTGACCACGAGCACCAGTTCGGCTTCGAAGCCGCGAGCTGGTATTGGCACTTCGTCGATGTGGTTTGGATCGGGCTATTCGTTTTCGTGTATGTGCTTTAGAGCTGTGAGCTGTGAGCTAGAAGCGGCAAGGGGAGCACGGTGTGCCTTGAGCTTGCAGCTTGAAGCTCGCAGCTATCCGTTTCCTAGCTGTCCGCTGACAAAGCCCCAAACTATCAAGCCGACGGTTGCAGCGGCCAGTGCTACTCGAACACTCAAGGCGATGAGCAGACGATTCGATTGGCTTTCGTCCTTGACCAGAAAAAACAGGCCGCTGAACAGGCTGACCACCGTGGCAATCAGCATCAGGACGATGGCTGCTTTGAGCATGGGAAGACTCCGGGGGAAGGGCGATGCACGTGAGTATAGCGATTGCGATGACTGACCTTACGGCGCGGCCATGAAGCGCTTTCGTCCGGGCGTGGTGCCGACGGTAGTGGTTGCGCTGCTGTTGCCCCTGCTGATTTCGCTGGGTTTCTGGCAACTGGGCCGGGGCGCGGAAAAAACCGCGCTGCTCGCCAGTTACGCCGAACGCCGCGCCGCCGAGCCGATGACCAGCACCGAGCTGGTTCACAGCGAGGATCCGGCCTTTCGCCGTGTGCATCTACATGGCCAGTTCGATGGCGCCCACAGCCTGCTGCTCGATAACCGTCAGCGCGACGGCAAGGTCGGCGTCGAGTTGCTGCAACCGTTTCAGGATCGCGCCACCGGGCTGTGGCTGCTGGTCAATCGCGGCTGGCTGCCGTGGCCGGATCGGCGCGTGCCGCCGCACTTCACCACACCGGCCGAGGCGCTGAATGTCGACGCGTGGGTTTATGTCGCGCCCGGCGCAACGTTCCAGTTGCATGCCGACCCCGCCAGCAACACCTGGCCGCAAACCATCACCGCCGTCGAACCGGCGAAGCTGTGGAAAACCCTCGACCGTGACGGCTTCGCTTATGAAGTGCGCACTGAACCCGGCCCCGCCAGCTACCAGGCCGATTGGCCGGTGGTCGCAATGGGGCCGGAAAAACACCTCGGCTATGCCGTGCAGTGGTTTGCCATGGCCTTCGCCCTCTTCAGTCTTTACCTCTATCTCGGTTGGCACAACGCAAAGGAGAACCACCATGGGAGCGGCCATGAATCCACCCAGCATGTCTGAAGCGAAACCGCTGGCGAGTCGCCGTCGCGGGCGCATTCAACTGTTGTTGATCCTGCTCGGCGTGATCGGACCGATGATCCTCGCCACCGGCATGTATAAGTTGCAGTTCTGGGTGCCCGATGGTCGCAGCTACCACGGCGAACTGATCGGCAACGGTCAGACCCGCGCCGATCTCGGCGTCGCGACCGAGGAAGACCGCTGGCAAATGCTGGTGACCGCACCGAAAGATTGCGCCGTTGACTGCCAGCAACTGGTGTACCTGGCGCGGCAGATCCAGATCGGCCTCGGCCGCGATGCGTCTCGCGCCAGCCACGCCCTCGCCGCCGCGCAACCGCTGAACGACGACTATCAAGCCAAGCTCACCCGCGAGTATCCGCAGCTCAAACGCTATCCGCTGGACGTTGGCGCGTTCGGCAAAGTGGCCGGCGAGAAAACCACGCCGCAGCTGTGGATCATTGATCCCCACGGCAATCTGGTGCTGCGTTACGAGCCGAACGTCAAAGGCAAGGATCTGCTCAACGACCTGCGTCATCTGCTGAAACTGTCGAACATCGGATAAGGGCATCGTCATGGCCAAACCTGGATTTCGCCTCGCGCTGTTTGCCACGCTGCTGGCACTGATTGTGGTGCTGCTCGGCGCCTACACCCGCCTGACCCACGCCGGCCTCGGCTGCCCGGACTGGCCAGGCTGCTACGGGTTTATCAGCGTGCCGAAAAGCGAAGCCCAGCTGGCCCATGCCGAGCTGCACTTTCCTGATACGCCGGTCGAGGCGCATAAGGGCTGGAACGAGATGATCCACCGTTATTTTGCCGGCACCCTGGGCTTGCTGATTTCGGTGCTGGCCGGGCGGGCGTGGGTCAATCGCCGTAACCCCGATCAGCCGCTGAAACTGCCGCTGTTTCTGCTCGCGGTGGTGATCGCTCAAGCGGCGTTTGGCATGTGGACGGTGACGCTCAAGCTCTGGCCGCAAGTGGTTACCGGGCATCTACTCGGCGGTTTCGCCACGCTGAGCCTGTTGTTTTTGCTGACGCTGCGCTTGTCCGGCGTGCTGCCGGCGCTGACCGTCCCGCGCCGTTTGCAGTATTGGGCGACCGCCGGCCTGTTGCTGGTGATCGGGCAGATCGCCTTGGGCGGCTGGGTCAGTTCCAACTACGCGGCGGTGGCCTGCGTCGATTTTCCGACCTGCCACGGTGAATGGCTGCCCGCCGCCGATTTCGCCAACGGCTTCCATCTGACCCAACACATCGGCCCGAATTACCTCGGCGGGCAACTGGACAGCGATGCGCGCACGGCGATTCACCTGACCCATCGCATCGGCGCGTTGCTGGTCACCGTCGTACTGCTCGGTTTGGCCTGGCAACTGAAGGTCGTCGGCATGACGCGGCTGGCCGGTCTGGTGCTGATTGCCCTCGCCGCGCAAATCGCCCTCGGCATCAGCAACGTGCTGTTTCACCTGCCGCTGCCGGTGGCCGTTGCACATAACGCCGGCGGCGCGGCGCTGTTGCTGACGATGGTGCTGGTCAACTATCACGCGCGCACCCGCCTCGTCCGGGTCAAACAACCGATGATTGCGCGTTGGCGCCTGAGCCCGCGTAAACACACCACCGCGCCCATCACAATAAAAGGAGACACGCCATGGCGATTCTGATCGGCGAGCGTCCGGCACAGGCGCTTTGGCGCGATTATCTTGAGCTGACCAAGCCCAAAGTCGTGGTGCTGATGCTCATCACTTCATTGGTCGGCATGTTTCTGGCGACCCGCGCCGGGGTGCCGTGGACAGTGCTGGTGTTCGGCAATCTGGGCATTGCCTTGTGTGCCGGCGGCGCGGCGGCGGTCAATCATGTGGTGGATCGGCGCATCGATGCGGTGATGGCGCGCACGCATAAACGGCCGTTGGCGGAAGGCCGGGTATCGCCCGCCGCCGCGCTGACCTTTGCCTTGATGCTGGCGCTGCTTGGGCAGGCGATGTTGCTGGCGTTCACTAATGCGCTGACGGCGTGGCTGACCCTGGCGTCGCTGCTCGGTTATGCAGTGATCTACACCGGTTTCCTCAAGCGCGCGACGCCGCAGAACATCGTCATTGGCGGTCTGGCCGGTGCCGCGCCGCCGTTGCTCGGTTGGGTCGCGGTGACCGGGCACGTCACCGCGGAACCGCTGTTGCTGGTGCTGATTATTTTCGCCTGGACGCCGCCACACTTCTGGGCGCTGGCGATCCATCGCAAAGAGGAATACGCCAAGGCCGACATTCCGATGCTGCCGGTCACCCACGGCGAGCACTACACCAAAGTGCATATTCTGCTGTACACCTTCGTCCTTCTGGCGGTGAGCCTTTTGCCCTACGTGATCCACATGAGCGGCATGCTTTACCTGATCTGCGCCCTCGGCCTGGGCGCGCGGTTTCTGCAATGGGCCGTCGTGCTGTACCGTGGCACTCGGCCGCACGCGGCGATCAACACCTTCAAGTACTCTATTTTTTACTTGTTCCTGTTGTTCATCGCCCTGCTCGTAGACCACTACTTACTGTTGAACCTATGACTCGAACCCAGAAAACCGTCTTCATTCTCGTCGCCGTGGTCGCGCTGATCCTCGGCCTGACCGTCAACAAAGTGCTGACCGGCAAAGGCCAGGGCGACCCGACCGCGTTGATCGATGCCGGCATCATCCTGCTGCCGCAGAGCCGCAATCTGCCGGACGTGACGATGACCAATCAGGAAGGCCAACCGGTCACGATCAACGAACTCAAGGGCAAATGGAGCCTGCTGTTTTTTGGCTACACCTTTTGCCCGGACATCTGCCCGACCACCCTCGCCCAACTGCGGCAGATCAAGAGCGAGTTGCCGAAGGAGGCTGTGGATAAGTTGCAGATCGTGCTCGTCAGCGTTGACCCGAATCGCGACAACCCCAAGCAGCTCAAGCAGTACCTGGGCTATTTCGATCCGCAATTCATCGGCCTGACGCCGCCATCGATTGAAGCACTGCAAAAGGTCGCCAATGCGGTGAGCATTCCGTTCATTCCGGCAGACACCAGCAAGCCGAACTACACGGTGGATCACAGCGGCAACCTCGCGGTGATCGGACCGGACGGGACGCAGCGCGGGTTTATTCGGGCGCCGTTGAACAATGCCAAGTTGGTGGCGCAGTTACCGGTGATGTTGAACCGAAAGTAAAACCACTGCAGATCCCTTGTAGGAGTGACTGTATTTCAGGCAAAAAAAGGGGCGCATTGAATCAGACTGTGTGAAAACCTAGCAATCTGTTGGCCGGTTGAAGAAAATGCCCGTATCGCAAGATACGGGCATTTTTCTTATGCGCTATATCCAAGGTGAAAACCGCTCCCAGAGCGCGCTGTTTCCACTCTCGCTAGACGAACTCATTCCCGATGAC
>NZ_WKEQ01000040.1 GCF_021605415.1 Pseudomonas syringae | reverse complement strand
GCAAAAGCTGATGGCGCTGATGGGCTGAGAGGCCCTTTATTTTTCAGATCGCAGAAAAGCAAATGCCCCGACAAGTCGGGGCATTTGCTTTTAACCGGGACAGATTGTGTTTTCACACAGCCTGAATTGTCGGGGCTTTTTGTGTGGGCGTTGGCTTAGCTGCCTTTGACCGCTTTGCCGTTGACCGTGCCGTCCTGGAGCATGATGTTGTACTCCTTGCCGTCGGTCTCGACCTGTTGCAGGCGAACCAGCAGGTAATCCCAATCCTTGGCGAACCACAGGACGGTGATGCGTTTGCTTTGTGTCGGATCACGTACGCGTTCGACCTTGATGGCCTCGATCTGGCCAGCCTTGGTTTCGACTTTTTCCGAACCCAGCACGCGGAAGTCATAAGTGTCGACTTCGCCATCATCAACGACCTGATAGCTCATGCTTTTCTTGCCGGCCGCCACGTCATGTTGCAGGGCCAGCTGGTACGTGGATTTATCGACCATGCCACGATTGAGCGGAATCTTCACCGCGTCGCCGCGATCGGTGCCGGTGACCATTTTGGTCGACCAGTCGAAATCCAGATCGGCTTTCTTCGCCTTGCCCAGACCGCCACGTTCGAAGTGGTAGGACTGTGGCAGGAGGGTGTCCTTGTCGAGGGTCAGGGTGCTTTCTTCACTCAGGCTGGCGATCATCATCGACGCCTTGAAGCTGAGTTTCCAGACGCCGTTGGCTTCCTTTGTCAGGCTGCGTTCGGCGGTGCCACTCATGGGCAGTTGTTTCCAGTCGGCGGTGTAGCTGGCGGAGAACGGTTGAAGGTCTGCCGCCTGTGCCAGTGGCAGGGCGAACAGAGCGCAAGCGAAGAGCAGGGCGCGACGCATAATATCTCCTAGTTTCGAATCAAGTGGCCGCTGGCCGCGAGGGGCAGGCCATCCAGTGATGCACCGTGCTCGCCGAGGCTGAGCCGGCCTTCGGCAAACCAGCGTATGGCCAACGGGTAGATCAGGTGTTCCTGCGCATGTACCCGTTGGGCCAGACTCTGCGGCGAATCATGCAACTCTACCGGTATTACTGCCTGTACGACCAGTGGCCCGCCATCGAGTTCCTCGGTGACAAAGTGCACGGAGCAGCCGTGTTCGGCGTCGCCGGCCTCCAACGCGCGCTGATGAGTGTGTAACCCTTTGTATTTGGGCAGCAGCGACGGGTGGATATTGAGCAGGCGACCCTGATAGTGACGAACGAAGTCAGCGCTGAGAATGCGCATGAAGCCGGCCAGTACCACGAGTTTCGGATTGAATTCGTCGATCAGTGCGATCAGGGCGGTATCGAAGGCCTCGCGACCTTCGAATGCCTTGTGGTCCAGGGAGCGGGTTTCGATGCCCGCGTCCCTGGCGCGTTGCAGGCCGTAGGCATCGGCGCGATTGGAAATCACCGCAGCGACACGGACCGGGCTGTCGCCGGTGCGTGTGCTGTCGATCAAGGCCTGCAAGTTGCTGCCGGTGCCGGACAACAGCACCACGACATCACAGGTCTGGGACATCCGCTCTTGCATCAGTGTGCCTTGAGGTTCTTCAGTTCGACCTGCGCCGCGCCTTCGGCAGCGTCAGAGATCTGGCCGATGACCCAAGGCTGTTCGCCGGCGTCACGCAGGGTATTCAGGGCCACTTCAACATGTTCCTGAGCTACGCAGATGACCATGCCGACGCCGCAGTTCAGTACGCGGTGCATTTCGGTCTCGTCGACGTTGCCTTTTTCTTGCAGCCAGTCGAACACGGCAGGGCGGTTCCAGCTCGCCACGTCAACCACGGCTTGAGCGCCTTTTGGCAGAACGCGCGGGATGTTGTCCAGCAGACCGCCGCCGGTGATGTGGGCCATGGCTTTGACCGCGCCGGTGTCTTTGATCAGCTTGAGCAGCGGCTTCACGTAGATGCGGGTCGGAGCCATCAGCAGGTCGGTCAGCGGCTTGCCATCGAGCTGGATGTTTTCGATGTCGGCGCCGGAGACTTCGATGATTTTGCGGATCAGCGAGTAGCCGTTGGAGTGCGGGCCGGACGATGGCAGGGCGATCAACGCATCACCGGCAGCGACTTTCGAGCCGTCGATGATTTCCGACTTCTCGACAACACCGACGCAGAAACCGGCCAGGTCGTAGTCTTCGCCTTCGTACATGCCAGGCATTTCAGCGGTTTCGCCGCCGACCAGGGAGCAGCCGGACAGTTCGCAGCCGGCGCCGATGCCGGTCACGACCTGGGTCGCGGTTTCGACGTTGAGCTTGCCGGTGGCGTAGTAGTCGAGGAAGAACAGCGGCTCGGCGCCGCACACCACCAGGTCATTGACGCACATGGCGACCAGGTCGATGCCGATGCTGTCGTGCTTGTTCAGGTTCAGTGCCAGACGCAGCTTGGTGCCGACGCCGTCGGTGCCGGAAACCAGCACTGGCTGCTTGTAGCCGGCCGGGATTTCGCAGAGGGCGCCGAAACCGCCCAGGCCGCCCATGACTTCCGGGCGCGCAGTGCGCTTGGCGACGCTCTTGATGCGTTCGACCAATGCTTCACCGGCGTCGATGTCTACACCGGCGTCCTTGTAGCTCAGGGAGGGTTGCTTGCTCATGATCCAGGCCTTTTAGGGGGGATTCAGGGGTAACGACCGAGTTCAGCGGGTGCACCGAAATCGACGGGGGCGATAGCCTCACGCGAGTTTTTCGGGACGCCCGGTTGTTGCCGGTCTGCGAAGGCGCGCGATTTTATCAGGCTTGAAGGGCAGCGGCCATCCTCGTGCCGACGGGCAGGGCATATCAGCCGAAATAAATACGGTTGAAGCGGCGAGCGACCTGTATAAGTTGTCGCGATTAACCGTCTATCGTTAGGCATGTGCAAAAACTTACCGCCAGCGTGTGAATGTTTTGCGCGGGCATGCGGTCACAGCCTTGCTCAATCGGTTCACGCGGCCTGTTCCAGCCGCTCTTGTCGACGGGAATCTTCCATGCGTTTGTGTAAATTATTGTTTGTAGGCTGCTTGTCTCTGGTCAGCCTGGCGAGTCATGCCGAATCCCTCAAAGGCCTTTATCAAGTGCGTGAGCCGGTCAACGGCCAGGCGCCGGAAGAGCGCGACCGCGCCATCCAGGGTGCACTGGATACACTGGTGCTGCGTCTGACCGGCGATGCCAAGGCGCCGCAGAATCCCGGGCTGGCGGCGATCCGAAAGGATCCGCAGCAGATCATCAGCCAGTTTGGTTTTGATGCCGGGCCCCCGGAAGTGCTCAAGGTCGATTTCGATCCGGCCACCACCGAGCAGGCGTTGCGCCGTGCCGGGCTGGCGTTGTGGGGCGCCAATCGCCCATCCATCCTGAGTTGGTGGTTGAACGATTCTACGGAAGGTTCGAGTCTGGTCGGCGACGGACAGGCCAGTGCCGCGCCGTTGCGTCGTGCCGCGCAACATCGAGGTTTACCGCTGCGTTTGCCGCTGGCGGATCTGAGTGAGCAACTGGTCGCCACTGCGCCGACGCTGGAAGGCACCGATCCTGCGCCGTTGCGTAACGCATCGGAGCGCTACAACGCCGACGGATTGCTTGCGGTGCATGCGCGCGAAGAAGGCGGGCAGTGGCAGGCCAAGTGGCATTTGTGGCTGGGCGATCAGAAAGAGGCGGGGAGCGTGCAAGGCGCCGATCAGGCGGCTGTGACCGATGCCGTGATGCTGGCGGTGGCTCAGCGTCTGGCGCCGCGCTTTGTCGCCAAACCGGGTGTGGCGGGCCAGCAAGTGCTCGAAGTGCAAGGCATGAATCTGGAACATTACGCGGCGCTGCTGCGTTTGCTCGAACCGTTCGGCGTGCGGCTGCAAAGCGTTGAAGGCGACCGCATTGTGTATCGGGTCAATGGCAGCGCCGAGCAATTGCGCGCACAGTTGTCGTTGGCCCGTTTGCAGGAGGTTCCGGTCGGTGAAGCGCCTGCGCCTGTGCCTGCACCGGTGCAGCAACCGTCCACTGAGGGTGCGACGCCGGCAGTAACACCTGCCCCGGCGCTGACGCCGACGTTGCGGTTCCGTTGGTGAATTTTTCTTTCTTTATATAGATGCTTGAAACAGGAGTGGTAAATGGCCGATTCACGGCGTTGGTTCTGGCTCGGTGGGGTTGTCCTGCTTTGCGTGTTCGTCTGGTTGCTGCACCCGATCCTGACGCCGTTCCTCGTCGCGCTGCTGCTGGCGTATCTGTTCGATCCGCTGGTGGATCGTCTGGAAAAGCTTGGTTTGTCCCGCACCTGGGGTGTGATTGCGGTGTTTGCGCTGTTCACCCTGATTGTCACCGCGCTGATGCTGGTGCTGGTGCCGATGCTGGCCAAACAGCTGCTGCGTTTGTATGAACTGGCGCCGCAGATGCTCGACTGGTTGCAACACACAGCGGTGCCGTGGGCGCAGGCGAAGCTGGGGTTGTCGGACGGCTTCTGGAAGTTCGACAAGGTCAAGGCTGCAATCAGCGAACACATGAGTCAGACCACCGACATCGTTGGCATCGTGCTGAGCCAGGCCACGGCTTCAAGCCTGGCGTTGATCGGTCTGTTGGCAAATCTGGTGCTGATCCCGGTAGTGAGTTTCTACTTGCTGCGGGACTGGGACGTGATGATGGCCAAGATTCGCAGTCTGTTGCCACGTAACCGCGAAGAGCGTGTCGTTGCGCTGGCTGGTGAATGCCACGAAGTGCTGGGGGCGTTTGTTCGTGGACAATTGCTGGTGATGCTGGCGTTGGGCGTGATTTACGCGGCCGGGCTGATGATTGTCGGTCTGGAGCTGGGACTGCTGATAGGGTTGATCGCAGGTCTGGCGGCGATCGTGCCTTACATGGGTTTTGTGATCGGTATCGGTGCGGCATTGATTGCCGGGTTGTTCCAGTTCGGTGGCGATCTGTATCCGATGATCGGCATCGTCGCGGTGTTCATGATCGGCCAGGCGCTGGAAGGCATGGTGCTGACGCCATTGCTGGTCGGGGATCGGATCGGCCTGCACCCGGTGGCGGTGATTTTTGCGATCCTGGCTGGCGGCGAACTGTTCGGCTTCACCGGTGTGCTGCTGGCTTTGCCGCTGGCAGCAGTGATCATGGTGTTGGTGCGACACGTTCATGACTTGTACAAGGATTCGGGAATTTACAGCGGCGTCGACGATCCTGAACTTTAATGTTTGCGCGCGAGCGGCCCGACGGTGAGTCGGGTTGGCTCGCGTCATGCACGCAATCCTTGCCCGGGCTGCGTCAGAGAAACTGGCATAAAACCAGCGTATTAACGCAAACCTTTGATTTTGCTTAATGTCTGTCGCATTGTGTACACCGCTTCACGGGTATAAACTTCGCAAACTTTACACAGAGGCCACTAACGGTTCCCTGAGAACTGTTCAGTCAGCATGAAACCGATTCAGCTGCCCCTAGGTGTGCGTCTGCGTGACGACGCCACCTTTATCAACTACTACCCAGGCGCCAATGCCGCTGCACTCGGCTATGTCGAGCGCCTCTGCGAAGCCGACGCCGGGTGGACCGAAAGCCTCATTTATCTGTGGGGCAAGCACGGGGTAGGGCGTACGCATCTGTTGCAGGCGGCCTGCTTGCGCTTCGAACAGATGGGCGAGCCGGCGGTGTATTTGCCGTTGGCCGAGTTGATGGATCGCGGCACCGAAATCCTCGATAACCTTGAGCAGTACGAACTGGTTTGCCTGGATGATCTTCAGGTGATTGCCGGCAAGGCTGACTGGGAAGAGGCCATGTTCCACCTGTTCAACCGACTGCGTGACAGCGGTCGACGTTTGCTTATCGCGGCTTCCACGTCGCCGCGTGAGCTGCCAGTCAAACTGGCTGACCTCAAATCCCGCCTGACCCTGGCGCTGATTTTTCAGATGCGCCCACTCTCCGACGAAGACAAATTGCGTGCGCTGCAGTTGCGCGCGTCCCGTCGCGGATTGCACCTCACCGATGAAGTCGGGCATTTTATTTTGACCCGCGGCACTCGCAGCATGAGCGCGCTTTTTGATTTGCTGGAGCAGCTTGATCAGGCTTCCTTGCAGGCTCAGCGCAAGCTCACCATCCCTTTCCTGAAAGAGACGCTAGGCTGGTAAGTCTTGGCTTTCAGCGGGTTTGGGCAACGTTCAGGCGCCAGAAAATATGCTTTTCTGCACAGTAGCAGCCTGCGTCGGCACCAACGGGTTTGGGCGCTTAGATGTAAACGAGAAACCGGGAAGTCACATAAAGTTCGATTGAATTTGCAAATGAGGTTGATAGCGGGCATAGTCTCGCCTTCTTTACAACTTCAGCCACGGTCGTGCCCATGCTAAAGCGCTTCGCACCCCTCGTGCCTCTCGCACTCGTTACCCTGTTGTACGGTTGCGCTGCTCACTCTCCAGTTCAAGAGCAGCCACAACAGATCAAGAATTCTGCTACCGCTCAGTCTTCCGTTATTTATCAGGAAGAGCTGGACACCGAGAAAGCACTGTCGGACTTCAATGGCAAGAAGCCTTACCAGCTTCCTGTTCTGGCCGACAGCATCCTCGAACGCGGCATGTCCCTCATCGGTACCCGTTACCGTTTCGGCGGCAGCTCTGAAGCCGGCTTCGATTGCAGCGGTTTCATCGGCTATCTGTTCCGCGAAGAGGCCGGCATGAACCTGCCGCGCTCGACTCGCGACATGATCAACGTTGATGCGCCACTGGTTGCGCGCGCCAATCTTGAGCCGGGCGATCTGTTGTTCTTCGCCACCAATGGTCGTCGCGGTCGTGTCAGTCACGCCGGGATCTATTTGGGCGACAACCAGTTCATCCACTCCAGCAGCCGCCGCAGCGGTGGTGTACGCATCGACAACCTCGGTGACAGCTACTGGAGCAAGACCTTCATCGAAGCGAAACGCGCTCTGGCCAACGCGCCGACCGTGGTCACTGCTCGCAAGTAATCGTGGTTTATCGCCACGCCCGTGGCGATAAACCAGCTGTTATCGAGTTAGTAGACTTGGACTTTACAAGGTGAAGTTAAAGTCTTACTTGAAGTTTGCTGTGTAGCCGCTAGAATCTCATCCTATATTGATGGCAAACCGCCTGCGTCCTACGCAGGCGGTTTTGTTTTCCGCCTTTTCGGCAGAAAAAGCCGCAGCCAGATCAGGATGTTCTGCTAATGACGACGTCGGCCCGCCTCACTTTGATGTTGTTCGCAGCGCTGCTCAGCGCTTGCGCCAGTCGCACACCGCCCCCTGGGCCGGTGGTTCGCGCCCCGATCGTATTCGGCCCTTCCCAGACTTTTTCTCCCGTGGCTGAAGACGTGCTGTTTCGCGCGCTCGGCCTCGTCGGCACCCCCTATCGCTGGGGCGGCAACACGCCTGACTCGGGTTTCGATTGCAGCGGTCTGATCGGCTTTGTTTACCGTGATGCCGCCGGTATCAGCTTGCCGCGCTCCACGCGCGAACTGATCGTCATGCAGGCGCCGAACGTGGGTAAAGAAGGCCTTCAAACCGGCGACCTGATTTTCTTCGCTACCAATGGTGGTTCGCAGGTCAGTCATGCGGGGATCTACGTTGGTGAAGGGCGTTTCGTTCATGCGCCGGCCACCGGTGGGACGGTGAAGCTGGACAGCCTGTCGAAGGCGTATTGGCAAAAGGCTTACCTAAGCGCCAAGCGAGTGTTGCAGCCGGAACATCTGGCGCACAACCCATAGAATCAAAGGCGACCCCTCTGCAGGAGTGAGCCTGCTCGCGATAGCCTCGCATCAGTCAACATAGATTTCGACTGAGACGACGCATCGCGAGCAGGCTCACTCCTGCATTGGTTTTGTGTCAGGCGTTATTTGGTGGAGGACACCCGCCACACCTTATTCCCCACATCGTCCGCCACCAGCAGCGCACCCTGCTTGTCGATCGTCACGCCAACCGGCCGGCCCATGGCTTTCTCATCTTTATTGAGGAAACCGGTCAGGACATCAACCGGTTGCCCGCTCGGTTTGCCCGCCGCGAAGGGCACAAAAATCACTTTGTAGCCACTGTGCGGCTTACGGTTCCACGAACCGTGCTGGCCGATGAAGGCGCCATCCTTGAATTGCGCCGGCAGGCTGTTGCCTTGCGCGAAGGTGAAACCCAGCGAGGCTGTATGCGGGCCGACGGCGTAGTCCGGCGCAATGGCTTTCTGCACCAGCTCCGGATTCTGGGGCGTAACGCGCACGTCGATGTGCTGGCCGTAATAACTGAAAGGCCAGCCATAGAACGCGCCATCCTTGACTGACGTGATGTAGTCCGGCACCAGGTCACTGCCGATTTCATCGCGCTCGTTGACCGATGTCCACAGCGCGCCACTCTGCGGTTCCCAATCCATGCCGTTGGGGTTGCGCAGGCCTGAGGCAAAGATCCGGTGATTGCCGGTGGCGCGATCCACTTCCCAGATCGCCGCGCGACCTTCTTCTTTATCGAGACCGTTTTCACCGACGTTGCTGTTCGAGCCGACGGTAACGTAAAGCTTGCTGCCGTCCTGGCTGGCGATGACATTTTTTGTCCAGTGGTGGTTGAGCGTGCCACCGGGCAGATCGACCACCTTGATCGGCTCCGACTTGATTTCGGTCGCGCCGGGTTCGTAGTTGAAGCGCAGCAGTCGATCGGTGTCGGCGACGTACAGGTCATTGCCGACCAGAGTCATGCCGAAGGGTGAATGCAGATTCTGCAAGAACACCGTGCGAGTCTCGGCCACGCCGTCTTGGTCGGCATCGCGCAGCAGCGTAATACGGTTTGCGCTCGGCACGCCGGCACCGGCGCGCCCCATGACTTTTTTCATGACCCAGCCGCGAATGCCTTTGCTGTCATCGGGCTTGGGCGGTGCATTGGTTTCCGCCACCAGCACATCGCCGTTGGGGAGCACGTAGAGCCAGCGCGGGTGATCAAGGTTTTCCGCGAACGCCGTCACCTGAGTGCCGGCCGCCGCTGTCGGTTTTGCACCGTCGGGCCAACCGATCGCCGGGGCGATATTCACGGTGGGTATCATGGTTTTGTTCGGTTCAGGCAGTTTCGGAGACGGGCCGGTGCCGTCGGACACTTGCAGACTGGAGGTTTCACCACAAGCGGCGAGCCCTCCGGCGAGCGCGATGACAAAAACGAGCTGGGGCTTGCGCATGGCGGATCCTCTCTATGAATGTTCTTAAACATAGAGAAGCGCGCGAGCCCGATGGTTCAACCGCTCAACCGCGGGCCTCTTTGAACAGCACCGCGACACCCGGATGATAGTTGCCCGCTTCGTTGTGCAACTTGTGATAGGCGTAAGGAAAATACCAGGCCACGGCGCAGCAGTGTTCCTTTTGCAGGTCGTCGACCATGTCTTGCAGTTCTTCGGGGCTGGCGCGCTGCCCGGCCTTTTGCGGCGCAACGAACAGGCAGCCGAGCCTGAGGTCGCTGGCGTAGCTGATGCGCTTGGCGTCGCTAGTGATGTCGAGCAGGGCTTGGGCCAGATTGAGGTTGTTGACCTTGGGCCAGCGCTGAGTGACCTGAATGAATGCGCGATCTTCCGCGCCGGCGATAAACAGATCGGCGCGGGCATTGCGCTCGCCTTCTTCGTTCTGTTTGCGCGTGGCGGTTTGCTGCAAGGTCACCAGCTCGGCCATCCACGCCGCTGCCGAAAGCAGGCCAAGATTGGCTTTTTCGTCATGCCAGTAAGGCGTGTCGTTATCGCCGCGCACGGCGTTGTAACGATCGATACAGTCAAACCAGCGTTCCAGCACCGGGCGCAGAAACTCCAGCCGCGGATTACTGATGCTCATGCCTTGCATGGGATTTCCCCTTGTTATTGTGATTCACGCTTTTGAATCAAGCGCGTGGCTCTTTGATATCACTGTGCGGGGCATGGCACAAGATTGGCGTCAGATAATTGATAGGTGGCAGTTATTCGCGCACTTCACCGGCCTCTCGATTGACGCTCCACCCCCAACCCTCTAACCTTCGCCGCTTGTTTCAGGTGCTCTGTGACCCAGTGTCGACAGAGTGAAACAGGGAAGCCGGTGAGGGTTGTCTTCAGACGAAGCGCAATCACGATCCCGGCGCTGCCCCCGCAACGGTAAATGAGTAAACGCTGCGCCATATGCCACTGTGTCGATCACGATGCGGGAAGGCGCGCAGCCAGGCCAACGCCGCTCATGAGCCCGGAGACCGGCCTGATCCATCCAGCGGCATCACGGTGGGCGATGCCAGGCTTTTTGCCGTCTATTCTTGTGCCTGCCCGCCGTTATCCAGCCTCAACGGAGAGCTCCCCCATGACCGATTCCCCTGAACGCGACGAGCGTCATCTGGCGCGCATGCAGCGCAAAAAAGCCGTGATCGACGAGCGCATCGCCAATTCCCCGAACGAATGCGGCCTGCTCCTGGTGCTGACCGGCAACGGCAAAGGCAAAAGCAGTTCGGCATTCGGCATGCTCGCCCGCGCCATGGGCCACGGCATGCAGTGCGGCGTGGTGCAATTCATCAAGGGACGTAACAGCACCGGCGAAGAGCTGTTTTTCCGCCGCTTTCCCGAGCAGGTGCGTTTCCATGTGATGGGCGAAGGTTTTACTTGGGAAACCCAGGATCGTCAGCGTGACATCGCCGCCGCCGAAGCCGCTTGGGAAGTTTCCCGCGAACTGCTGCGTGACCCGGCCATCGGCCTGGTCGTGCTGGATGAGCTGAACATTGCCTTGAAGCACGGATACCTCGATCTCGATCAAGTGCTCAGCGATTTGCAGGCCCGTCCGCCGATGCAGCATGTGGTCGTCACCGGTCGCGGCGCCAAGCCTGAAATGATCGAAATGGCCGACACCGTCACCGAAATGGGCGTCATCAAGCACGCCTTCCAGGCCGGCATCAAAGCGCAGAAAGGCGTCGAATTGTGAGTCAACCACGTCATTGCCCGGCGGTACTGATCGCCGCGCCGGCCTCCGGTCAGGGCAAGACCACCGTCACCGCCGCGCTGGCCCGATTGCATCGCAATCAGGGGCGCAAGGTGCGCGTGTTCAAATGCGGCCCGGACTTTCTCGACCCGATGATTCTCGAGCGCGCCAGCGGTGCGCCGGTCTATCAATTGGACATGTGGATGGTCGGCGAGCAGGAAAGTCGTCGCCTGTTGTGGGAAGCAGCCGGCGAGGCCGATCTGATCCTGATCGAAGGTGTCATGGGTTTGTTCGACGGCACGCCGTCGAGCGCCGATCTGGCGCGGCATTTCGGTGTACCGGTGCTTGGTGTAATCGACGGCACCGCCATGGCGCAGACCTTTGGCGCACTGGCGCTGGGTCTGGCGCGCTATCAGCCGGATTTGCCGTTTGCCGGCGTGCTGGCCAACCGCGTCGGCACTTTGCGTCACGCGCAATTGCTGGAAGGCAGCCTCACCGAAGGCCTGCGCTGGTACGGCGCGTTATCCCGGGAAACCGGTATCGAGCTGCCGAGCCGACACCTCGGTCTGGTACAGGCCAGCGAACTCAATGACCTCGACATGCGCCTCGATGCCGCTGCCGATGCACTGGCCAGCAGTTGCGAGGTCGCGCTGCCACCGGCCGTTGAATTCGCCGCGCCGGACGTGCTCGCCGCCGAACCGTTGCTGGCGGGCGTGCGCATCGCCGTGGCACGTGACGAAGCGTTTGCCTTCACCTACGGCGCCAGCCTCGATCTGTTGCGGGCGATGGGCGCCGATTTGAGTTTCTTCTCGCCAATCCGTGATTCGCAATTGCCCGAGGCTGACAGCCTGTATTTGCCAGGTGGCTATCCGGAACTCCATCATGTCGCGCTCGGCCAAAATACACCGATGCTCGATGCCATTCGCGCCCATCATGCGGCCGGCAAACCGCTGCTCGCCGAGTGTGGCGGCATGCTGTATCTGCTCGATTCGTTGACCGATGTCGACGGCACCCGCGCTGAATTGGTGGGTTTGCTGAAGGGCGATGCGGTAATGCAGAAGCGTCTGGCAGCGCTGGCGTTGCAAGCAGTGGATTTGCCGGAGGGTTCGCTACGCGGACACACCTATCATCATTCGTTGACCACCACCGAAATGGCACCGATCGCGCGTGGCCTGAGCCCGAACGGCGGGCGCGGGGCCGAGGCGGTTTATCGGGAAGGGCGGATGACGGCTTCGTATGTGCACTTTTATTTTCCGTCGAACCCGGCGGCTGTCGCGGCACTGTTTGCGCCGGACCTTGAGGCCGCCATCGCTGGCAAGCCAGCTCCCACAGTCGACGGTGTAATGCCTGAAGAAATGCAGTCCCCTGTGGGAGCTGGCTTGCCAGCGATGGGGCCATGACCGACAACGCATTTTCCGAAGCCGAGCGCGCAGCGGTCTACAAAGCCATCGCTGAACGCCGCGACATGCGCCACTTCACCGGCGGCACCATCGAGCCGCCATTGCTGCGCCGCCTGCTCGAAGCCGCGCATCAGGCGCCGAGTGTCGGTCTGATGCAGCCGTGGCGCTTCATCCGCATCAGCGACCGCGCCTTGCGCAGCCAGATCCAGAGCCTCGTGGAAGAAGAACGTGTCCGCACCGCCGAAGCCCTTGGCGAGCGCAGTGACGAATTCATGAAGCTCAAGGTCGAAGGCATCAACGACTGCGCCGAGGTGCTGGTCGCCGCGTTGATGGCGGATCGCGAAAAGCATATTTTCGGTCGCCGCACGCTGCCTGAAATGGACATGGCGTCGTTGTCCTGCGCCATCCAGAACCTATGGCTCGCCTCGCGCGCCGAAGGGCTGGGCATGGGCTGGGTGTCGTTGTTCGATCCGCAAGCGCTGGCCGATCTGCTGAAATTACCGGTTGGCGCGAAGCCTATGGCGGTTCTTTGCCTGGGGCCGGTCAAGGAATTCTATCCGGCGCCGATGCTGGTACTCGAAGGGTGGGCGCAGGCGCGTCCGCTCAATGAGTTGCTGTACGAAAATTATTGGGGAGTGAGTCAATGAGTGTGGCGTTGTTGAGTGTCGCCGCGGTTGCGCTGGATGCGCTGCTGGGTGAACCGAAACGCTGGCATCCGCTGGTGGGGTTCGGCCGTTTTGCCGGGCGCATCGAGCAACGTTTCAACGGCGGTGGCCGGGGCTGGCGCAGTCATGGCGTCACCGCGTGGGTGATCGCGGTGGTGCCGCTGACGCTGTTGGCCACCGCACTGTCGTGGGCGCCTTATGTGGGCTGGATCGTCGACATTCTTGCGCTGTATTGCGCCCTCGGCATGCGCAGCCTCGGCGAGCACGTCGGGCCGGTGGCAAAAGCCCTGCGCGGCGATGATCTGGAAGAGGCGCGCAAGCGTGTCGGCTATCTGGTCAGCCGTCAGACCAACGAACTGGACAGCACTGCCGTCGCCCGCGCCGCCACCGAGTCGGTGCTGGAAAACGGCAGCGACGCGGTATTCGCCGCGCTGTTCTGGTTTGCCGTGGCTGGCGCGCCCGGCGTCGTGCTCTATCGCTTGAGCAACACGCTCGACGCCATGTGGGGTTATCGCAACGAACGCTTCGAACGGTTCGGCTGGGCGGCGGCGAAAATCGACGACGTGCTCAACTACATTCCTGCACGGCTGGTGGCAATGACCTACGCGCTGCTGGGCAATACCCGACTCGCACTGAAGTGCTGGCGCATCCAAGGCCCGACCTGGGACAGCCCGAACGCCGGCCCGGTGATGGCGGCGGGTGCCGGCGCGCTGGGTGTTGAACTGGGCGGCCCGGCCATTTATCACAGTGAACTGCATGAGCGCCCGCAACTTGGCGAAGGCCCGCCGGCGGATGCTGACTCCATCGACCGAGGCTGGCAATTGGTACAACGCGGCGTATGGTTGTGGCTGCTGATTCTCTGCGTCGGGGCTGAATTCTATGCTTGAGCACGGTGGGCGGTTGCGCAGGGCGGCGCACGAATACGGGATCGACGAAGCCGATTGGCTCGATCTGTCCAGCGGGTTGGCACCGTGGGCATTTGCGGTGCCCGAGATTCCGTTGCGGGCCTGGGCGCGATTGCCGGAAACCGATGACGGTCTGGAACAGGCCGCGTGCGATTACTACGGCGCTGCGCAGGTCTTGCCAGTCGCCGGTTCGCAAATGGCTATCCAGTTGCTACCGCGCCTGCGCCGGGCGGGCAAGGTCGGCGTGCTGTCGCCGTGTTACGCCGAGCACGCCGAAGCCTGGCGCCGCAACGGTTACATCGTTCGCGAAGTGCTGGAGCACGAAGTCGATTTTTTCGTCGACAGCCTCGACGTGCTGGTGGTGGTCAATCCGAACAATCCCACTGGCCTGAGTCTGACACCGGCACGCCTGCTCGACTGGCATGCACGGCTGGCGCAGCGGGGCGGATGGCTGGTGGTCGATGAAGCGTTCATGGACAACACGCCCGAGTTGAGTCTGGCGCCGTTCGCCCATCGGATCGGTTTGATCGTGCTGCGTTCGTTCGGCAAGTTTTTCGGTCTCGCTGGCGTGCGGCTGGGATTCGTATTGGCCGAGCGCAAATTGCTCAAACTGCTCGCCGAACAGGTTGGGCCGTGGGTAGTGAGCGGGCCGACCCGCGTGTTGGGGCAAGCCTGTCTGCGAGACACCGAAGGCCATACCCGTCAGCGCATTCGCAGTGAAGAGGCCAGCGAGCGTCTGGCGCAAATTCTTGAGCGGTATGGCTTCAAGCCTCAGGGTGGTTGCGCGCTGTTTCAGTGGCTGATCACCGATCAGGCTGCGGCGCTGTATGAATTCATGGCCCGACGCGGCATTCTCCTGCGCCTCTTCACGCACAACAGCAGCCTGCGTTTCGGCCTGCCCGCCGACGCAGTCGAAGAGGCGCGACTCGAACACGCGCTGCAAGCTTTCTGCAAGGAAACGACCGCATGACCACCCTGATGGTGCAAGGCACGACGTCCGACGCCGGCAAAAGTACGCTGGTGACGGCACTGTGTCGCTGGGCTACCCGGCAGAATGTCGCGGTCGTGCCATTCAAGCCGCAGAACATGGCGCTCAACAGCGCAGTGACCGCCGACGGCGGCGAGATCGGTCGCGCGCAAGCGGTGCAGGCGCAAGCGGCGTTTCTCGAACCGCACACCGACATGAATCCGGTGTTGCTCAAGCCGAATAGTGACACCGGCGCCCAAGTCATCATCCATGGCCGTGCCGTCACCAGCATGAACGCCGTCGCCTATCACGACTACAAAGCCATCGCCATGCAAGCGGTGCTCGCCTCTCATGAGCGACTCAGCGCGGCGTATCCGCTGGTGATGGTCGAAGGCGCGGGGTCGCCGGCAGAGATCAACCTGCGTGCCGGCGACATCGCCAACATGGGCTTTGCCGAGGCGGTCGATTGCCCGGTGCTGTTGATCGCCGACATCAATCGTGGCGGGGTTTTCGCGCATTTGGTCGGGACCCTGGAATTGCTGTCGCCGAGCGAGCAGGCGCGGGTCAAGGGCTTCATCATCAACCGTTTTCGCGGCGACATCGCTTTGCTGCAACCGGGCCTCGACTGGCTCGAGCAACGCACCGGCAAACCGGTGGTGGGCGTGTTGCCTTACGTGATGGATCTGCATCTGGAGGCCGAGGACGGCATCGACCTGCGCCAGACCGACAAAGCCGAGCAAGTTTTGAAAGTCGTAGTGCCGGTGCTGCCGCGCATCAGCAACCATACTGACTTCGATCCGCTACGTTTGCATCCGCAGGTGGATCTGCAATTTATCGGGCCGGGTATGGCGATTCCTGCGGCCGATCTGATCATCCTGCCGGGTTCGAAAAGCGTGCGCAGTGATCTGGCGTACTTGCGCGCCAATGGTTGGGATACCGCCATCAGTCGCCATTTGCGCTACGGCGGCAAAGTGCTGGGGATCTGCGGCGGTCTGCAAATGCTCGGTGAGCAGGTTCACGATCCGCTAGGGCTGGAAGGCGCGCCGGGTTCGAGTGCCGGTCTCGGTCTGCTGGCGTTTGAAACACAACTCGAAGCCGACAAGCAATTGCGCAACGTGCGCGGGCGGCTGGCGCTGGAAGATGCTGCGGTCAGTGGTTATGAAATCCATGCCGGCGTGACCACCGGGCCGGCGCTTGAACATACCGCCGTGTATCTGGATGACGGTCGTTGCGACGGTGCACAGAGTCTTGATGGGCAGGTGTTCGGCACGTATCTGCATGGGTTGTTTGAATCGCCCGAGGCGAGCGCCGCATTGTTGCGCTGGGCCGGGTTGAGCGATGTGCAGGATGTCGATTATCACGGCTTGCGTGAGCGCGACATCGAGCGGTTGGCGGATCTGGTGGAGAAGCATTTGGACACGGGGTTGTTGCGTGAACTCTGTGGGATTTAGGGTGAATGTCCCGGCCCTATCGCTGGCAAGCCAGCTCTCACAGGTTTTGATATCGCTTGCCAATTTCGTGAACGACTCCGAACCCTGTGGGAGCTGGCTTGCCAGCGATAGCGTCAGTCGCCTCACCACCATTTTATGGAAGTGCCAATGCTCCAACTGATCCTCGGCGGCGCCCGTTCCGGCAAAAGTCGCCTGGCTGAAAAACTCGCCAGCGACAGCCTGCTCGCGGTCACTTACATCGCCACGAGCCAACCGCTGGACGGCGAGATGAACGCGCGCGTCGCTCACCATCGTGCCCGTCGTCCGGCCGAGTGGGCGCTGATCGAGGAGCCACTGGAACTGGCCCGCGTCCTGCGCGAAAACGCCGGCGCCGAGCGCTGCCTGCTGGTGGATTGCCTGACGCTGTGGCTGACCAATCTGCTGATGCTCGACGACGCCGAGCGCCTTGCCGCCGAGCGTGAATCCCTGCTGGACTGCCTGGCGACGCTGCCGGGTGAAATCATTTTTGTCAGCAACGAGACCGGAATGGGTGTCGTGCCACTGGGCGAATTGACTCGCCGCTATGTCGATGAAGCCGGTTGGCTGCATCAAGCTCTTGCCGAGCGCTGTCAGCGCGTTGTCCTGACCGTCGCCGGCCTGCCCCTGACTTTGAAAGGAACTGCGTTATGACCCAAGCCTGGTGGCTGAATCCGTGCCAACCGGTGAATGCCGATGCCCTTGAGCAAGCAGCGGCGCGACAACAGCAACTGACCAAGCCGGCCGGTTCGCTTGGCCGGCTGGAAAGTGTAGCGGTGCAATTGGCCGGGTTGCAGGGGCAGGTCAAACCTCGGCTCGATGGCGTATGGATCGCAATATTCGCAGGCGATCACGGCGTGGTAGCCGAAGGTGTTTCGGCGTATCCGCAGGAAGTCACCGGGCAGATGCTGCTTAATTTCGTCAGCGGCGGCGCGGCGATCAGCGTGCTGGCGCGTCAACTCGGCGCGCAGTTGGAAGTGGTGGATCTGGGCACGGTGACGGCGTCGTTGAATCTACCGGGCGTGCGTCATTTGAACATCGGCCCGGGCACGGCAAATTTCGTCGAAGGTGCGGCGATGACCCAGGCCCAAGGCGAGCAGGCATTACAGGCGGGTCGCGACAGCGTCTTGCGTGCGAAAGCGACGGGCGCACAGTTGTTCATCGGTGGCGAAATGGGCATCGGCAACACCACCGCCGCCAGTGCGCTGGCCTGTACTTTGCTCGATTGCCCGGTGGCGCATCTGGCCGGCCCCGGCACCGGGCTGAACGCCCAAGGCGTCAGCCATAAGGTGAAAGTGATCGAGCGGGCGCTGGCGTTGCATGCGGGGCAACGTGGCGATGCGTTGCAGACGCTGTTCAATCTCGGCGGTTTCGAGGTTGCCGCGCTGGTCGGCGCTTACCTTGCCTGTGCGCAGGAAGGCGTTGCGGTGCTGGTCGACGGTTTCATCTGCACAGTTGCCGCGCTGGTGGCGGTGCGCTTGAGTCCGGACTGCCGCGAATGGCTGCTGTTCGGTCATCGCGGCGCCGAGCCGGGTCATCGCCACGTACTGGAAGCGCTGAAAGCCGAACCGCTGCTGGAACTCGGCCTGCGTCTGGGTGAGGGCAGCGGTGCAGCGTTGGCGGTGCCGCTGCTGCGCCTGGCGTGCGACCTGCACGGGCAGATGGCGACGTTCGCCGAAGCGGCCGTGGCGGATCGTCCGGCATGATCCTGCACCTGTTGCGTCACGGTGAAACCGAACTCGGTGGTGGGCTGCGTGGCAGTCTCGACGATGCGTTGACCGAGCTGGGTTGGGCGCAAATGCGCGCGGCGGTGATAAAGCAGGGGCCGTGGGATCGTCTGGTCAGTTCGCCGTTGCAGCGATGCGCGCTGTTTGCCCATGAACTTGGCGAGCAACTCGGTCTGTCGGTTCAGCTGGACAAAGATTTGCAGGAGCTGCACTTCGGCGCGTGGGAAGGGCAGAGCGCAGCAGCGTTGATGGAAACCGATGCCGAAGGCTTGGGCTTGTTTTGGGCTGATCCTTATTCGTATACGCCGCCGCAGGGCGAGCCGGTCGGCAAGTTCCGCGCTCGGGTGCTCGACGCTGTCGCTCGGCTGCACGCAACCTATGCTGGCGAGCGCGTGTTGTTGGTCAGCCATGGCGGTGTCATGCGGTTGTTGCTGGCACAGGCACGCGGTTTGCCACGAGAGCAGTTGCTCAATGTCGAAGTCGGCCATGGCGCTCTGTTTGCACTGGCGGTGGACGCCGATGGATCGCTCAGGGAAGTGTGCTGACATGCTGCCACTGTGGATCGCCCTGCAATTTCTCAGCAGCCTGCCGATTCGATTGCCGGGGATGCCGGAGCCTGAGGCGCTCGGACGTTCACTGCTGTTTTATCCGCTGGTGGGATTGCTGTTCGGCTTGATGCTGTGGGCGCTGAATATGGCCTTGAGTGGCGCGCCGTTGCTGCTGCATGCGGCATTGCTGTTGACCGTGTGGGTACTGCTCAGCGGCGCACTGCACCTCGATGGCCTGGCCGACAGCGCGGATGCCTGGCTTGGCGGCTTCGGTGATCGCGAGCGCACGCTGACGATCATGAAGGATCCCCGCAGCGGGCCGATGGCGGTGGTGACGCTGGTGTTGGTGTTGCTGCTGAAATTCTGCGCGCTGCTGGCGTTGATCGAGCAGCAGCACGGCGTCTTGTTGCTCGTTGTGCCATTGCTGGGACGGGCGTCGTTGCTCGGATTGTTCTTGACCACGCCGTATGTGCGGCCCGGCGGATTGGGTCAGGCATTGGCCGATCATCTGCCGCGCAAGGCGGGGTGGTGGGTGCTGGGGCTGAGTGCGCTTTTTTGCGTGCTGATCGGTGGTGTCGTTGCGGTCGTCGTGGCACTCGGGATGTTTATTTGGCTGCGGCAGGTCATGATGCGGCGACTTGGCGGCACGACGGGGGACACGGCGGGCGCGCTGCTGGAATTGCTGGAGATGGCGGTGGTGGTGGGATTGGTGTTGGTCTGAAAGATTATTGCGCGATGGGCGTACGCCTTCGCGAGCAGGCCTGGAACACGCTGAAAATTATCCCGGAAAACTCACTTGTAACTTGATTTAACACAGTCGCGGGTATATACACGCATCATGCTTACCTCTCAGTGTTTGTGCACCAACCTGCGTCGCGCCGCGCGTGGCGTCAGCAGGCATTACGACGGCGCCCTCGATGGCTTCGGCATTAACGTTGCCCAGTATTCTTTGCTGTGCAATCTGCAGCGTCTGGATCAACCGAGTATTTCCGTACTGGCCGAGGCCATGGGACTTGATCGCAGCACTCTGGGCCGCAATCTGCGGGTGCTGGAAGGCGAGGGGCTGGTGGCGCTGGCCGAGGGCGAGGACATGCGCAATCGCATCGTCAAGCTTACCGAAATCGGCGAGCAACGGCTGGTGGCGGCACTGCCAGCCTGGGAAGCGGCGCAGCAGCGGTTAATTGATCGTCTGGGCGCCGAGAAGCGTGAAACCTTGCTGAAACTCTTGGACGAACTGGCTTAAGGCCGGTTTTTCCGACTTTAAGCGGGTATATACCCGCGAACGGAGAACAATAATGACAACAATGTGGCGTACGTGCGGTTGGGTGTTGCTGGGCAGTGCGCTGATTCTGGCATTGTCACTGGGCGTGAGGCACGGCTTTGGCCTGTTCCTGTCACCGATGAGCGCGCAGTTCGGCTGGGGCCGTGAGGTATTTGCCTTTGCCATCGCCCTGCAAAATCTGATCTGGGGCCTGGCCCAGCCGTTTACCGGTGCTCTGGCTGACCGCTTCGGCGCGGCAAAAGTGGTGTTGATTGGCGGCGTGCTCTATGCGATCGGTCTGGTGTGCATGGGCTTGTCCGATTCGGCGGTGACCCTGTCGTTGAGTGCTGGTCTGCTGATCGGTATCGGTCTGTCCGGCACATCGTTCTCGGTAATTCTCGGCGTGGTCGGCCGCGCCGTTCCGGTGGAAAAACGCAGCATGGGCATGGGCATCGCCAGCGCGGCCGGTTCTTTCGGCCAGTTCGCCATGCTGCCGGGCACATTGGGTCTGATTGGCTGGCTGGGCTGGTCGGCCGCATTGTTAGTGCTGGGTTTGCTGGTAGCCATGATTGTGCCGCTGGTGAGCATGCTCAAGGACAAGCCACTGCCCAACCTCGGGCACGAGCAAACCCTGTCCGAAGCATTACGCGAAGCGTGCTCGCATTCCGGTTTCTGGCTGTTGGCGTTCGGATTTTTTGTTTGCGGTTTTCAAGTGGTGTTCATTGGCGTGCATCTGCCGGCTTACCTGGTCGATCAGCACTTGCCGGCCACTGTCGGCACCACGGTGCTGGCGCTGATCGGGCTGTTCAATATCTTCGGCACCTACACTGCCGGCTGGTTGGGCGGACGCATGTCCAAGCCGCGCTTGCTGACTGGGCTGTACCTGTTGCGGGCGGTGGTGATTGGATTGTTCCTGTGGCTGCCGGTTACGACCATGTCGGCTTATCTGTTCGGCATGGCGATGGGCTTTTTGTGGTTGTCCACAGTGCCGTTGACCAACGGCACAGTCGCGACCTTGTTTGGTGTGCGCAACCTGTCCATGCTGGGTGGCATCGTGTTCCTGTTCCACCAGCTCGGCTCGTTCCTCGGCGGCTGGCTGGGCGGGGTGGTGTATGACCGAACCGGGAGTTATGACTTGATCTGGCAAGTGGCGATTCTCTTGAGCCTGTTGGCCGCTGCGCTGAACTGGCCGGTGCGTGAGCGTCCGGTCGAGCGTCTGCAAACCCGCGTGAGTCCGGCATGAACAGTCGATGGGCGCCAATCGCCATCACCGCACTCGGCGCCGCTTTGCTGGCGCTGGTGTGGTGGGGCTGGCATCAGGGCGGTCTCGCGTTGATGCAGTTGGGAATGGGCGCTTGCTAGTGGGCGCGGAGGGCGAGTAACGTCGGGTTTTGACGATTGCTCAAGGATGCCCGACATGCTCAAGCGCTGGTGTGCTGTTCCCGCGTTGCTGATGGCGTTGACCGGATTGGCCCAAGCGGCGGACTGTCCGGAACTGTTGCAAGGCTCGCTACCCAAACTGCGGGCCAAGGAATCTGTCGATTTGTGCCAGCGCTACGCCGACAAGCCGCTGGTGGTGGTCAACACCGCCAGCTTCTGCGGTTTCGCGCCGCAGTTCGAAGGTCTTGAGGCGCTCAATCAGCGCTACAAGGGGCAAGGACTGGAAGTGCTCGGCGTACCGTCCAACGATTTCAAGCAGGAATCCAAGGACAGCGCCGAGACTGCCAAGGTTTGTTACGCCAATTACGGCGTCACCTTCACCATGACCGAGCCACAGAAAGTTCGCGGCGACGATGCCATTCACCTGTTCCAGGTGATGGCCGCTCAGAGCAGCGCGCCAAAGTGGAATTTCTATAAATATGTAATCGACCGTCAGGGCAAGGTGATCGCCAACTTTTCCAGCCTGACCAAGCCCGATGATCCCGATTTCATCGCTGCGGTGGAAAAAGCGATCGCGTCCAAGCCATTGAAACCCTGATCGACGCCCACTAAAAAGCCCCGCCTCCCAAAAGGAATGCGGGGCTTTTTAGTGGGCGAGGGTATTAGCCTCGCCGTGCAGCATCAGAAGCGGTACGTAGCGCCGACACCGAAGCCGTTTGCCGAGTTTTCATACTTGGAGTTGTAAGTCTGGCCGCGATCGTTCTGGTTGCGGATATTGACCGACTCTTCCTTCAGGTACGAATAGGCGACGTCGATGGTCAGGTCGTCGGTTGGGCTCCAGCCGGCACCGACGCTGAAAATCGTGCGGTCGCCAGTCGGGATGCGCGGCGAACGGTCGACGTTGTTGGTTGGCGACTGATCGAGGGTCAGGCCGGTACGCAGTACCCATTCCTTGTTCAGCTGATACGAAGTACCGATGGCGTAGGCCCAGCTGTCATGCCAGTTCTGGTCTTCGGTGATCTCGCCAAACTGACCGGCCAGCGCAGGTTGCACGCCGGAGTTCTCGACGGTGATTTTCTCCAGCTGGCTCCAGCGAGTGAACGTGGTGCCGGCGTAGACATTCCAGCGGTCGTTGATCGCTTGAGTGACCGAGAGATCCACCGATTCAGGCGTGGTGATCTTCAGCGAAGCGTCGTACTTCTGGTTTGGGTTAAGGCCAATGGCGCCGAGCACGCCATAGTTGACCTTGGTGTGGCCTTCCAGCTTGTAGTCGACTTTGGAGTGATAAGTCAGACCCACGCGAGTGCTGTCGGTGGCTTGCACCAGCACGCCGATGTTGTAGCCCAGCGCGGTGTCGTCACCCTTGATCTTGACTTTGCCATCCGGCGCGGCCTGAGTGATCGACAAGTTGGATTCCAGCGAGCCGTCGATGCGGTTGATGGTTGGACCGAAACCGATCGACACCTTATCGTTGAAGGCGTAGCTGATGGTCGGCTGCATGGTGATGACTTGTACTTCGGACTTGCTGCCGAAGTAACGGCCGGCAAAGCCGTTTTCGTAGTCGGTAATCAGGCCGAACGGCACGTACACGCCGAAGCCGAATGCCCAGTGATCATCGATCGGCTTGACGTAGTAACCCATAGGTACGGAGGTGAAGGGCACCATGTCGCCTTTGTTGCTGCCGCCGTTCGGGCTGGAGCTACCGTCTTTGATGTCGGTCGAGGCGTCGAGGAAGGCTACACCACCGGTGACTTGTTCGCGCTTGATGCGCGACATGCCGGCAGGGTTGCCGTAAACAGTGCTGGCGTCATCGGCAGATGAAGATCGCCCGGCGTAACCAGTGCCCATGCCACTGATGCTGTGTTCGTTGATGGCAAAGCCAGCTGCGAAAATCTGAGTGGATGCCATGGCAACGGCGAGGCTAAGTGTGGTTTTGAGCATTACTTTTTTCATTATTAGAACTCCTGGTGATCACCGGGGCGAAAATTACCAACATTTTCGTTCCAGCGCTATAGCTCCAATGCCTTGAGTTAGAGCGGTTTTGTAGGACAATCCGACCAGAATTACGACCTGTTAAGCGATGTTGCGAAGCCGAGGGGTCAGCACGCGACCTGCTTCAGCGGTGAAACACAGGTCTGCCACGCGCAAGTGAAATCGCGCAGGCGTCCTTGGGGGTGAAACGTCTGACGCCAGATGCGCGCCATTCCCAGCAGATCATGCGCATCGGGCAGGGGGATGTTTTGTTCTTCGACCAGCAGCCATGCAATCGCCGTGGCGTAACGCAGGTTGACGGTCAATTCAAGGTGCGGGCCGCTGAGAAAGGCATGCTGACTGGCGAGGCCGCGAACCAGGCTGGCCCGCTCTGGATCCAGCGCCAGGTAGTCGTCCCAGAGAGCCTTATGGCGTTGCTCGCCGATGCGATAAAGGCCATGACCACGTCGGTCATGCAGGGCCGATCCGAGCGCGGACTGACTTGCTGCGATGCCCAGCAAAAGAGATTCGGCGGTTGCGCAATGGCGTCCCAGGTAAATCAATGTAGGACGGATCACATAGCGGCACAGTTCGCTGGCAGCGATACCCATAAAACCCTCGAAGACGCTGAATGGGCGGCGATACCTGAGGGGCCTTGGCAGCAGTGGATCGGTTCAGGCTCGCCGGAAGCGGATCACGCCGCTTGAGTTGAAGTGTAGTGTCATCTTGGTGATGTAAAGGACTGTTTTAACAATATTTTCGGTGTTCAGTTATAACCGTTATATCGGATCGTACTTAGGCAGAATTCTTCAAAGATGAAACATCGGGCAATAAAAAGCCCCGCTTTTAAGGCAGGGCTTCGGGGTTTTCAGCCTTCGCGAGCTGTCAGGCAACCAGCGCCTGACGGGTACGATCGATCACGGCCTGCAGCGGCTCGGCGCTGGAGTACTGATCGGGGTACAGGCGTTCGCTGTGACGAGCGATGCCATGTTCGTTGACCAGCGTGAAGCTGAAGCAGCCTTTGCGAGCGGCCATGATCAGGCAGTTCATTGGGGCAAAAGCATTGGTGAGGGTGCGAATGGCATCCTGAGTATGAATTTGAGTCGACATAATTATTGGTGTTCCTACAAATGACACGGATATGAACCGTGCAGCGTTAAAACGTTCCAGTAACGTCGACCACCATTGGTCGAACGAAGAACCCGACTGGAACAAAGCAGCCAGTTTGAAGCGCTAATAGTTTGGCGCGCTTGGGCTGGCAGGTAGGTACTTAGGAGGGCAGGCAACACATCAAGGGCAAAGGTTCTGGGCCCGGGGTGAAGATCCTGATCAATTTGCAGGCTGGTTCGGTCAGAGTAAGTGGTCTTCGCAACACCCTTTGCATTCAATTCAAAGGCAGTGCTGGTGCAAGATTTACCTGGAAACCATCGAGAGGTCGCTCCCGCTTTGTCGGTGGAGGCTTCTTTTTTCAGAAGGCTGACCGAGGGGGATGTGTTCGACCGGAATTGACTTTCAGCTTGGTACTAACGCCGCGAATACTAACGGATCGAAACTGCAAACGCAAACCTGTTTGCGAAAAGAGTTTTGCTGGCGCCATTTTTACCCGTGGCTCAAACCGGGCCGCCCCGTAATAGCCCTGAATCCGACCGGCGGTAGCCCGAATTCTTAGGGCTAGAGCGCGCATTCACCCGGCTTATCCCCAGGCAGCATGCTAAAACGACTTGAAAAGGCGCAGCCATATAACCCCATAACAGGTACTTGTGCACATTAGTTGCGCAGACAGTAACGCGACTGTCACAAACATCCTGACTCGGATGGCTGCCTGTAACGAAAGTTTAAGTCAATGAAAAACATCGCTTTTTTTTACTGGTGAAAAAATCGTCAGTTTGAGCGCGAGCCCCGCTCTGTAAGGCTTTGCGAGGTTTGAAGGGGTGTTGTCCACCGAGTTATCCACAGCTTCTGTGGATTGTCCCGAGCGCTTGCTCTAGCACGGGCGTGCCGGGTTTTTTTGGGGCTTTACCTGTAAGAAAAAAAGAGTAGAGTGGCGCGCCTTCCGATCTGTCCCACAGTGTTTTATGAAGTTTCGCTCAGTATCAGATTCTGTTACCTCCGAATCCCCTCGTGTTACCTCTCCAAAGTGGTTTTCCGTGCGCGTGGCCGAATGGCTTCTCGACAGCCCGCGCCTGAGCGAAAACCTCAATGCCAAGCACCTTGCCGGCCGCTTGCTCAAGCAACCGGCCCGGGAAGGCGTGGTGGCCGCGCAAAGCCGTCTCGGTCAGTTGATGTGCCGCGAATGTGGCAATGCCCGGGATCGCCGTATCGGCCAGGATCTTCTGCGCCAGGCCGCCCGTGCCGGTGATCGTCGCGCTCAGCAGGAACTCGGTCTGATCGAAGACTGAGCTGTCCAACACCTGGCGCCTTGGTTACCCTTCAGGCTTTATCGAATCGGCAGGAGTGGCTATGGCGATGGACTTGACCAGCATGTTGCTGGGGCTGGCGGGAGCGGGGCTGCCCTTGCTGGTATTGGCCTGGCAACTGCAGCGCCGCGCCAGTAACGGGCAAGCCGACATCGCACTGCTTGAAGAGCGACTGGCCATGGCGCAACTGGCTCAGGACGGCCTCAATGCGCAACTCGATGGCTGCCGCGATGAAATCGCCGACCTCGGCCAGGCCAACGCCACCAAGCAAGCGGATCTCGCGGCACTGCGCCGTGAAGTCGAACTGCTGCAGATCGAGCGTGATGATGCCCGTGACGCCTCCCACGCCTGGAACCTCGAACGCGCCAACAAGGAAGCCGAGCTGCGGCGCCTGGACTCGCAGAACGCCTCGCTGAACGCTGAGCTGCGCGAGCAGCAGGAAAGCCATCAGCAACGCCTCAACGACCTGCAAGGTTCCCGCGACGAGTTGCGCGCGCAGTTCGCCGAGCTGGCCGGGAAGATCTTCGACGAGCGCGAGCAGCGTTTTGCCGAAACCAGCCAGCAACGCCTTGGACAGCTGCTTGATCCGCTGAAAGAACGCATCCAGTCCTTTGAAAAACGCGTCGAAGAAAGTTACCAGGCCGAAGCCCGCGAGCGCTTTTCGCTGGCCAAGGAGCTTGAGCGCCTGCAAGCACTGAACCTGCGCCTGAGCGACGAGGCGACCAACCTGACGCGCGCCTTGAAAGGTCAGAAAACCCAAGGCAACTGGGGCGAGCTGATCCTTGAGCGGGTTCTGGAACACGCCGGTCTTGAAAAGGGTCGCGAGTACCAGACCCAGGTCAACCTCAAAGGCCCGGACGGCGAACGTTTCCAGCCTGACGTCATCATTTATCTGCCGGGCGACAAGCAGGTGGTGGTCGACTCCAAAGTCAGCCTGACGGCGTACCAGCAATACGTTGCCGCGGATGACGACGACATCGCCCAAATCGCGATCAAGCAGCACGTGCTGTCGCTGCGCAGTCACGTCAAAGGCCTGGCCGGCAAGGATTACAAACGCCTGGAAGGCTTGCACAGTCTGGATTTCGTCTTGCTGTTCGTCCCGATCGAAGCGGCGTTTTCCGCCGCGCTGCAGGCCGAGCCGACGCTGTTCCAGGAAGCGTTCGACCGCAACATTGTGATCGTCAGCCCGACCACGTTGCTGGCGACCTTGCGGGTGATCGATAGCCTTTGGAAGCAGGAGCGCCAGAGCCAGAACGCCCGGGAAATCGCCGAACGCGCCGGGTGGCTGTATGACAAGTTCGTGTTGTTCATCCAGGATCTGGACGAGGTCGGTAATCGTCTGCAACAGCTGGATAAGGCTTACAGCTCGGCGCGGAACAAACTGACAGAGGGGCGCGGCAATCTGGTCAGCCGCAGCGAGCAGCTCAAATTGCTCGGTGCGCGGGCGAGCAAGAGTTTGCCCGCGGATCTGTTGGAGCGGGCGATGACTGATGTCGATGGCTTGGTTGAACTGCCTGAGTAGCTGAACATTTGCGCGAGCAGGCGTTGGTTGCCTTGTCGCACAATCTTTACAGCGGCAAATACCGACTCAACAACGCTCGCAACGCCGCTGGCTTCACTGGTTTGGCCAGATAATCCAGCCCTGCGGCGTGCACTCTGGCCACGGTTTCCGGGTGGCCATCGGCACTGATGACAACCCCTGGCACCGGCTCGCCCAGGCTGGTTCTCAGCCACGCCATCAATTCGGTGCCGGTGTCGCCGTGATCCAGGTGATAGTCCACCAGCGCCAATTGCGGGCGCACGCCATCGGCCAGCAGCGCCGCGCACTCGTCACGATTGCGCGCCGTCCATACCTGACAGCCCCAGCGGCTCAACAGGCTGTTCATGCCGATCAGAATGCTGTCCTCATTGTCGATGCATAGCACTTGCGCGCCGCCCAGCAATTTGCCGTTGAGTTCGACCGGTGCACTCTGTGTAACGGCCTGCGTTCCGGCTAATGGCACGCTGACGCTGAACACGCTGCCTCGCCCCGGCCATGAACGTACGCGCAAGGTATGTCCGAGCACGCGACATAAACCATCGGCAATTGCCAAACCCAGTCCCAGGCCTTTCTCGGCGCGCGTCTGATGGCTGTCGAGGCGTTTGAACTCCTCGAAAATCACTTTCTGTTTATCTTCCGGAATGCCCGGGCCGCGATCCCAGACTTCCAGGCACAACTCTCCCGAACGGTGACGCACGCCCAACAACACCGGGCCTTTGGCGTAACGAAAGGCGTTGGTGAGAAAGTTTTGCAGAATCCGTCGCAGCAGTTTGATGTCGCTGTCGATGCGCAAATTGCTGCCGCGCACGCGGAACGACAGGCCTTGCTCGTGAGCCAGCGCTTTGAATTCGGCACCGAGAATGTCGAACAGCTCGTTAAGCGCGAACGGCTTGCGATCCGGGTTGATCTTGCCGTTTTCCAGGCGGGAAATGTCCAGCAAATCGCTGATCAGGTCTTCCGCCGAGCGCAACGAGCTGTCGAGATGTTGCACCAGTTTTTGCGCCTCGCCGCTCAGGCCATCGTCCTGATGGGAGAGGGCGGCGGAAAACAGCCGCGCGGCGTTCAGCGGTTGCATCAGGTCATGGCTGACGGCCGCGAGGAAGCGGGTTTTAGACTGGTTGGCGGCTTCGGCGGTGCCCTTGGCCTCGGTCAACGCGACGTTGAGTTGAGATAATTCCTGTGTCCGCTCGCTGACCCGTTGCTCCAGTCCTTCGTTGGCCTCGGTCAGCGCCTGCTCGGCTTCGCGGAACGCTGTAATGTCGGTAAAACTCATGACGAAACCGCCCCCGGGCATTGGGTTGCCGATCAGCTCAATCACGCGACCATTGGGGAACAGGCGTTCAGACGTGTGCGCGCGGCCCTGACGCATCCAGTGCAGGCGCCGGGCAACGTGGACTTCCGCCTCGCCGGGCCCGCACAAGCCGCGTTCGGCGTTGTAGCGAATGATGTCGGCAATCGGCCGGCCGACGCTGATCAAGCCGTCCGGGTAGTTGAACAGCTCCAGATAACGTCGATTCCAGGCCACCAGTTTCAGCGATTGATCGACCACGCTGATGCCTTGGGTGATGTTTTCAATCGCCCCTTGCAGCAACGCGCGGTTGAATTGCAGCACCTCCGAGGCTTCGTCGGCGATCCGAACCACATCCTCCAGCTGCATTTCCCGACCTTCAATCGCGGCTTTTACTACAGCCCGAGTCGAAGAAGCGCCAAGCACGCCGGCCAACAATCGCTCGGTGTGAGCGATCCATTCACCGTCGGCATTCTGATTGGGGTTAAAGCCCTTTCCTTGGCGATAGGCGAAGCGGATGAAGCTCTGGCGCGCGCGTTCTTCACCGACAAACCGTGCGGCCAGTTGCAGCAGATCGTCGATTTGCACCGCGAGCATTGAGCGGGCGCTCGGGCGCGCACTGATTTCCTGGCCGATGAAACGGCCGGCCTGCCAGTGCTCCGAAACGCGCGTGCGGGACAATACCGACACCCAGGCGAACAACGTGAAATTACCCGCCAGCGACAACACCACGCCTTGGGTCAGCGGCGAAATCGGCAAGTCCAGGGGGTTGCTGTGCAGCCAGGCCAGCCCTGGGAAGCTGCTCAGCGACCAGCCAAGACTGTGGGCGGCAATCGGCAGGACCAGCGTGTAAAACCACAAAAACGTACCGGCGGCGAGACCGGCGAAAACGCCTCGGCGGTTGGCTTGTTTCCAGTACAGCGCGCCAGCCATGGCGGGCGCGAGTTGGGTGACGGCGGCGAAAGCGATCTGGCCGATGGTCGCCAGGCTGGCGGTAGAGCCGAGCAGTCGATAGGCCACATAGGCCAACAGCAAAATAACCACGATGCTCACGCGGCGCACCGAGAGCATCCACTGGCGGAACACTTCGAAAGGGCGCTCGGCATTGTTGCGGCGCAACAGCCACGGCAGCAGCATGTCGTTGGACACCATGGTCGACAGCGCGACACTGGCGACGATTACCATGCCTGTGGCCGCCGATGCGCCGCCGATAAACGCCAGCAGCGCCAGTGCCGGATGCGCCTCGGCAAGCGGCAGGCTGATGACGAAAGAGTCAGGAATAACGGAGCTTGGCAACAACATCTGACCGGCGAGGGCGATCGGGACTACAAACAATGCGGCCAGCGCGAGGTAGGCCGGGAACACCCACTTGGCCAGGCGCAAATCCTGCGGATCGATATTCTCTACCACGGTGACGTGAAATTGCCGAGGCAGGCAGATGATCGCCATCATCGCTACGCCGGTCTGCACCACCATTGATGGCCAATTAATGGTTTCTTTCCAGTATTCCTCCAGGCGCGGGGCGAGCATGGCCTGATTGAACAGATCGTCGAAACCGTCATAGAGGCCATAGGTGACGAAAGCGCCGACGGCGAGAAACGCGAATAGCTTGACCAGTGATTCAAAGGCAATCGCCAGCACCATGCCTCGGTGGTGTTCGGTGGCGTCGAGGTTGCGCGTGCCGAACACAATAGTGAACAAGGCCAGCACCAGCGACACGATCAGCGCCGTATCCTGCGCACGGGTGCCCATGGCGTCGGCGCCGGCACCGATCAGCAGGTTCACGCCAAGCACGATACCTTTGAGTTGCAGGGCAATGTAGGGCAGGACGCCGACCAGACAGATCAGCGCCACGACCACTGCCAGTGACTGGGATTTGCCATAACGCGCCGCAATGAAGTCGGCGATGGAGGTAATGTTCTCCTGCTTGCTGATCATCACCATTTTTTGCAGCACCCACGGCGCACCCACCAGCAGCAGGATCGGCCCGAGGTAAATCGGCAGAAATGACCACAACTGCTCGGCGGCCTGACCGACCGCGCCGAAAAATGTCCAACTCGTGCAATAGACCGCCAGTGACAAACTGTACACCCACGCACGCACACGCGGCGGCAGCGGTGCGCTGCGCCGGTCGCCGTAAAAGGCGATGGCGAACATGATGGCCATATAGGCCAGGGCGACGGCGGCGATCAGCCCGGTGGACAACGACATGAGCACTCCAGACAAAAGACAACCGGGACTCCCGCCCGGGCGGACAGTCTCGCACGAGTGCTGCGGTTAGTCAGTGTCGACCAAGGTCGTGGCGCGGCGGGGTGTCGCAGGTGTGGAACTGGCGGGTTTTTGCTGCGACCGAGCGGGCCTCATCGCTGGCAAGCCAGACTCCCACAGGGTATGGGTCGAATGCAGATTTGTGTACACCATTATCGGATCGGTGGTGAATGAGGTTTTTGTACACCACAAATCCTGAAGGGTCTGTGGTTAATGACATTTTTTGGACACCACAAATCCTGTGGGAGCCTGGCTTGCCAGCGAAGGCGTCAGTCCTGGCGCAACGCGATGTCGATCAGCCGATGCAATTCATCCACTTCCAGCGCCGCCGCCGAAAACAGAATGCGAAACACCACCGGCGCCACCACCAGGTTGATCAGCCGATCAACACTCGGAGCCGGCTCATCGGGATGTCGATCCACGATGGTCTGCAACTGCTCCCCAATGATCGCCACGCAAAACCCCGGCGTGGCGCTCGCCTGCACGTCACGCATCATGTTGCGGCCCGGCTCCGAGCTCATTTCGTCGAGGTATTGCTCGGCCCAGGCACGGACATCGCTGCGCAGGCTGCCGGTTTCTGCCGGATCGCTGTCGGGGCGCATGCGGGCGAGGGCGACATCTGCGAGCAAGGCCGCAAGATCGCCCCAGCGCCGATAGATCGTCGACGGCGTAACCCCCGCGCGCGCGGCGATTTGCGGCACAGTCACGGTTGAGCGCTCCTGTTCCTGCAGGAGCGTGCGGACTGCCGAATGAATCGACTCTTGCACCCGGGCACTGCGACCGCCCGGGCGTAAACCTTCTTTAATAGCCATGCGGCAGACCTTAACACAAAGAATTTGCTTTAAGAGCACGCCGCGAGCACACTCCGCAAAAGCAAAAAATTAGCTTTTGCGGAGTGTGCACATGACCGGCCCTGTTTCCAGCCCGACTTCAAATCGTTTCAACCTGTGGTTTCTGGCGATCACCTTACTCAGTTTTCTCGCCGCTTCCACCGCGCCGACGCCGTTGTATCACCTGTACCAGGATCACCTGCACTTCTCGGCAGCCGTGTTGACCCTGATCTTCGGCGTTTATGCCCTCAGCTTGTTGGCGGCGTTATTGACCGTCGGCTCATTGTCCGATCATCTGGGGCGCAAACCGGTGATCTTTACCGCTGTGCTGCTCAATGCGCTGGCGATGCTGCTGTTCATATATGCCGACAGCGTGGCCTGGCTGATCGGTGCGCGCGTGCTGCAAGGTTTTGCCACCGGCATGGCCACGGCGGTGCTAAGTGCAACGCTGCTGGACACCGACCGGCAACAAGGCCCGCTAATCAACAGCGTGGCGCCGCTGCTCGGCATGGCGCTGGGTGGCATGGGCTGCGGACTGTTGGCCGAATTCGCCCCGGCGCCACTGCAACTGACCTATTGGTTACTGTTCGCGTTGTTTGTGTTGCAGGCGTTGTCCGTCTGGAGGATGCCGGAAAGCGTCACGCCGCGGGCCGGCGCATGGGCGTCCCTGCGACCGACCTTGCATGTGCCGGCGCAAGCCCGCGCGACGTTATGGCGGGTGCTGCCGCTGAACATCGCGACCTGGGCGCTCGGTGGTTTTTACGCCTCACTGGCACCGTCGCTGGTGCGCGCAGCCACCGGTTCGACCTCCAATCTGATCGGCGGCGCGACAGTCTCGGCGTTGACCGTAACCGGTGCGCTGATGATCTTCACAATGCGCAATCGTCCCGCCAGCAAAGCCTTGCAACTGGGTGCCAGTTTGCTGCCGGTCGGTGTGGTGCTGATTCTGCTGGGTGTACACAGCGCCAGTCTGCCGGTGTTTTTCCTCGGAACCCTGGTCGCCGGTTGTGGGTTCGGCTCAGGCTTTCTCGGTGCAGTGCGCAGCTTGGTTCCGCTGGCCTTGCCCCATGAGCGAGCGGGCTTGATGTCGGCGTACTACGCGCTCAGTTACTTGGCGTTTTGCTTGCCGGCATTGCTGGCCGGATACCTGACCCGCAGTTTCGGATTGCTGAGCACCACTGACGGCTACGGCGCAGTGCTCATCGTGCTGGCAGTGGGCGCATTGCTGATCAGTCTGCGCCCGGTGGCAAAGAGCTGCCTTCAAGGCGATGTTTAAACGTTTATCGATACAATAGATAACAGATAGAGAAATTACCCGTTATATAGATATTCGATCCGGATCTACCATGGCCTCAACCTCAACAGAGGACAGGAGTTCATGATGATTTGCCCGAATATTCACAAGGCAGCCTACAAGCCGTTTAACCAACTTCAGCATCCGCGTGAAGTGATTCGCCAATTCACACCGAACTGGTTCGCCGCGACCATGGGCACCGGCGTACTGGCGTTGGCTCTGGCGCAATTACCTCTGGCGATTCCCGGGCTGCACGCGGTGGCTGAAGGCCTGTGGCTCTTCAACATCCTGTTGTTTGCGTTGTTCGCCGCCGCGTACGCAGCTCGTTGGGTACTGTTCTTCGATGAGGCGCGGCGGATTTTCGGGCATTCCACCGTATCGATGTTTTTCGGCACGATTCCCATGGGCCTTGCGACGATCATCAACGGCTTTCTGTTGTTCGGCGTGCCGCGTTGGGGCGATGGCGTGATACATGTCGCCGAAGTGCTGTGGTGGGTGGACGTGGCGATGTCTTTGGCTTGCGGCGTGCTGATTCCTTACATGATGTTCACCCGTCAGGAACACAGCATTGATCAGATGACCGCCGTCTGGCTGTTGCCGGTGGTAGCGGCAGAAGTGGCGGCAGCCAGTGGCGGATTGCTCGCTCCGCATCTCGTCGATGCCCACTCGCAAATGGTGGTGCTGGTCACAAGCTACGTGCTCTGGGCATTTTCCCTGCCGGTTGCGTTCAGCATTCTGACGATCCTGCTGCTGCGCATGGCCCTGCATAAACTGCCCCACGAAAACATGGCCGCATCGAGCTGGCTCGCTCTCGGGCCGATCGGCACCGGCGCGCTGGGCATGTTGTTGCTGGGGAGCGATGCACCGGCAATCTTCGCGGCCAACGATTTGCCGGGCATTGGTGAAATCGCCTCGGGCATCGGGCTGGTGGCCGGCATCACCCTGTGGGGCTTCGGCTTGTGGTGGATGTTAATGGCGCTGCTGATCACCGGCCGTTATCTGCGCGCCGGCATCCCGTTCAACCTCGGCTGGTGGGGTTTCACCTTCCCGCTGGGCGTGTACTCGCTGGCGACACTTAAGCTTGCCGGCGCGCTCAATTTGGCGTTTTTCAGCGTGATCGGCTGTGTGCTGGTGACGTTGCTGGCGGTGATGTGGCTGATTGTCGGCAAGCGCACGCTGCAAGGCGCGTGGCGAGGCGTGCTGTTTGTCTCGCCGTGTATTGCAGGTTTGAAGAAATAGGCGGTAAAGATTAGGTAATGTGTGGCCTGGATCAGGGAGCGAGACTCCAATAAACGTATCCAGGCCACTCACTACAAGAATCAGGGACACACGGAAGATGAGTCACCCCTCACAGTTCAACCTGTTGCGCACGCGGCGTTTCTTGCCCTTTTTCATCACTCAGTCCCTCGGCGCGTTTAACGATAACGTGTTCAAGCAGTCGCTGATTCTCGCGATTCTCTACCGGCTGAGCATCGAAGGTGATCGTTCGATCTGGGTCAACCTGTGCGCATTACTGTTTATCCTGCCGTTCTTCCTGTTCTCGGCCCTGGCCGGGCAGTTCGGAGAAAAGTTCGCCAAGGACGCGTTGATTCGCGTCATCAAACTGGCGGAAATCGCGATCATGGCTGTGGGATCGGTCGGCTTCCTGTTCGATCATCTGTCGCTGATGCTGGTGGCGCTGTTCGCCATGGGCACCCACTCGGCGCTGTTCGGACCGGTGAAATATTCGATCCTGCCGCAGGCGTTGCGTGAGGATGAACTGGTCGGCGGCAATGGGCTGGTGGAAATGGGCACGTTTCTGGCGATTCTGGCCGGCACCATCGGGGCAGGCGTGATCATGTCGTCGACGCACTATGCGCCGCTGGTTTCGGTCGCGATCGTCGGCATCGCCGTGTCGGGTTATCTGGCCAGCCGCAGTATTCCCCGCGCCGCCGCCGCGACCCCGAACCTGCGATTGAACTGGAATATTTTCAGCCAGTCCTGGGCGACCCTGAAACTGGGTCTGGGCCAGACGCCCGCCGTGTCGCGCTCGATCGTCGGTAACTCGTGGTTCTGGTTTGTCGGGGCGATTTACCTGACGCAGATCCCGGCTTATGCCAAAGAATGGATGCACGGCGATGAAACCGTAGTGACGCTGATCCTGACCGTGTTTTCTGTCGGTATCGCACTGGGTTCGATGCTCTGTGAGAAATTGTCCGGGCGCAAAGTCGAAATCGGCCTGGTGCCATTCGGATCGTTCGGTCTGACGGTGTTTGGTTTGCTGCTGTGGTGGCACTCCGGCGCAATCCCGGACAGCGTTGACGGCCATGGCTGGCTACAAATGCTGAGTTTCGGCCATGCATGGGCTGTGCTGTTCGATATTCTCGGCCTGGGCATTTTCGGTGGCTTCTACATCGTGCCGCTGTACGCGCTGATCCAGTCGCGCACTGCCGAACACGAGCGGGCGCGGGTGATAGCCGCCAACAACATTCTCAACGCGCTGTTCATGGTGGTGTCGGCCATCGTTTCGATCGTACTGCTGAGCGTGGTCAAGCTGTCGATTCCGCAGCTGTTTCTGGTGGTCTCGCTGCTCAATATTGGCGTCAACGCCTACATCTTCAAAATCGTCCCGGAATTCAGCATGCGTTTCATGATCTGGCTGCTCAGCCATTCCATGTATCGCGTCGAGCATCGCAACCTGGAGGCGATCCCTGATGAAGGCGCGGCGCTACTGGTGTGCAACCACGTATCGTTCGTCGATGCCTTGCTGATTGGCGGCGCGGTGCGTCGACCGATTCGCTTTGTCATGTACTACAAGATCTACAACTTGCCGGTGTTGAACTTCATCTTTCGCACAGCGGGGGCCATTCCTATTGCCGGGCGACAGGAAGACATTCAGATCTACGAAAAAGCCTTCACCCGGATTGCCCGATATCTGAAGGATGGCGAGTTGGTGTGCATCTTTCCGGAAGGCAAGCTGACCGCTGATGGCGAGATGAGCGAATTCCGTGGCGGGTTGACGCGGATTCTCGAAGAGACGCCTGTGCCGGTGATTCCGCTGGCATTGCAGGGGTTGTGGGGTAGTTTCTTCAGCCGCGATCCGAACAAGGGTTTCTTTCACCGGTTGTGGTCGCGAGTAACTCTGGTGGCCGGTTCCGCGGTGTCAGTAGAAGAGGCCGAGCCGCTGAAGTTGAGGGCGTTGGTGGAAGAATTGCGCGGCGCTACAAGATAGGTGGAATGCGCAGGCCTCTTCGCGAGCAGGCGCGCTCCTACAGTTCAAGCGCGGTCAACTGTAGGAGCGAGCCTGCTCGCGATGGGGGTCAGGGGCCTAAGCGCTGACTTTGAGCCCGATCAACCCGGCGATGATCAACGCCACGCTGGCCAGCCGAAACAGCGCCATCGATTCACCAAACAAAATGATCCCGGCAATCACCGTACCCACGGCACCGACGCCCGTCCAGATCGCATAAGCGGTGCCCAACGGCAATTCCTTCATCGCGAGGCCCAGCAAGCCAAGGCTGATGGCCATGGCGGCAACGGTCAGTGCGGTGGGGAGCGGACGGCTGAAGCCATCGGTGTATTTCAGGCCGACGGCCCAGCCGACTTCGAACAGGCCGGCGAAAAACAGAATGATCCAGGACATGGAAGACCTCCATCGAATAGAAGGGGTCGTCCCCGGATTAATGACTCGATCGAGCCGCGAGGTCGTCCTCGCGTTGGGCAATAGTGCCGAGCATTGACCCGGGGTTCAAGGTTGAAATCAGTCGGTTGCCGGTTGCGAAGGCGTCAATTGCTCATCCTCGTCCTTCATCCGGCGGAAGTACGTCGACAGCAACGCCCCGGAAATATTGTGCCAAACGCTGAACAGCGCACTCGGCACCGCCGCCAGTGGCGAGAAGTGTGCGCTGGCGAGTGCGGCGCCCAGCCCGGAATTCTGCATGCCGACTTCCAGCGCCAGCGATTTACGCTGGGCCAATGGCAACTTGAACAGGCGACCGGTGAAGTAGCCGAGCAGATAGCCGAAGCTGTTGTGCAACATCACCACGGCCATGATCAGCAATCCAGATTCGGCGATTTTCGCCTGACTGGCGGCGACCACAGCGGTCACGATGATCACGATGCTGACCACCGACACCAGCGGCAACACTTCCACGGCATGACGCACCTTGTCGCCGAGCAAACGTTGCGCAACCACGCCGAGCACGATGGGCAGCAGCACTACTTGCAGGATCGACCAGAACAACTCCATGAACGAAACCGGCAGCCAGGCCGACGCCAACAGCCAGATCAGGGCCGGTGTCAGCAGCGGAGCGAGGAGGGTGGTGACGGCGGCGATGGCCACCGACAGCGCCAGATCGCCCTTGGCCAGCCAGGTCATCACGTTCGAGGACGTGCCGCTCGGGCAGCAGCCGACCAGAATCACGCCGACAGCGATTTCCGGCGGAAGATGAAAGGCCTGGCATAGCAACCATGCGACACCGGGCATGATCACGAAATGCGCAACCACGCCCAGCGCCACACGCCATGGATGGCGAGCGACGGCGGCGAAGTCATCAAGTTTGAGGGTCAGGCCCATGCCGAACATCACCAACCCCAACAACGGCACGATTGCGCCTTTGAGGTCGATGAACCACGCCGGTTGCAGGAACGCGACGACAGCGAAAATCAGTACCCAGTATGCGAAGGTGTTGCCGACAAAGCGACTTAGTGCAGCCAGTGCGCGCATGGCCTGATCCTTTTTTAATATCACCACAAAACATTGTGGGAGCTGGCTTGCCAGCTCCCACAGCTAACCCTTTTCCTTCAGTAGGGAACAGGCCAGGTTTAAATCCCCTGCGGCGTCTCTTCCCCACCCAGCGCTTCAACCAGCGCCGGCAGGAAATCGCCAAACGTCAGCATCATCAGGGTGAAGCTGGCGTCGAGCTGGCCGAGCGCTTCGTCGCCGCCGTCCTGTTCCGCCTGATCCTGCAGCAAGTCTTCGAACTTCAGGCGCTTGACGGTCATTTTGTCATCGAGCATGAAGGACAGTTTGTCCTGCCAGGCCAGCGACAATTGAGTGACGACTTTGCCGGTGCTCAAGTGCAGCTGGATTTCTTCGCTGGTCAGATCCTGACGCTTGCAACGCACGATGCCGCCGTCTTCGTGGGTGTCGCGCAGTTCGCACTCGTCGAGCACGAAGAAATCGTCGGCCGCTTTCTGGGTGGTGACCCACTCGGTCATAGTCGCCGTCGGCGACATTTTTACAGTCAGCGGACGCACTGGCAGCGTACCGATCACTTCGCGCAGGGTAGAAAGCAGGTCTTCGGCGCGTTTCGGGCTGGCCGAGTTGACCAGGATCAGGCCTTGCTTCGGCGCGATAGCCGCGAAGGTCGACGAGCGGCGGATAAAGGCGCGTGGCAGGAACGCCTGGATGATTTCGTCCTTAATCTGGTCGCGTTCCTTTTTATAGACCTTGCGCATCTGCTCGGCTTCGATTTCATCGACCTTTTCTTTGACCGCGTCGCGCACGACGCTGCCCGGCAAAATGCGTTCTTCTTTGCGCGCGGCGATCAGCAGGAAGTCGCCACTGACGTGTACCAGCGGCGCATCTTCGCCCTTGCCGAACGGCGCAACGAAACCGTAGGTGGTCAACTCCTGGCTTGCACATGGACGCGCCAGTTTGGTGGCCAGTGCGGTTTCCAGCGCCTCGGCATCAACGGGCAGATCCTGGGTCAGGCGATAGATAAGCAGGTTTTTGAACCACATGGGGTGAGTCTCTCCTTTATACAAAGGGGGGCATTATTGTCTTCGCGGTGGCATAGGCCAACCCTTCTGTAAGCCTTTGGAAGGCCTGAGAAAATTATTTAAAAAAGTGCTTGCCAGAGGTAGGGTCGCTCCGTAGAATGCGCGCCACACCGAAGCGAAGGGTGATTAGCTCAGCTGGGAGAGCGTCTGCCTTACAAGCAGAATGTCGGCGGTTCGATCCCGTCATCACCCACCATTCGTTTCATGTGTTACGCGCAGCGGTAGTTCAGTCGGTTAGAATACCGGCCTGTCACGCCGGGGGTCGCGGGTTCGAGTCCCGTCCGCTGCGCCATATTCGGTAACTTGGAACACTGAACGCCAGGTCACCACGGAAAAACCCGCTGAGGCGGGTTTTTTTCTGCCTCAAAGTTTGTACGTTGTTCCTGCAGGTCGTGTCGTTTCGCCGGTTTCCAGATTTATTTGAGAAAATATTCAATTAAATCAAGACTTTATGGAAATCTGTGGCATAATGCGCCCCGCAACGAAGGTACTGGGTGATTAGCTCAGCTGGGAGAGCGTCTGCCTTACAAGCAGAATGTCGGCGGTTCGATCCCGTCATCACCCACCACTACTTTCATTGTTTCGCGCAGCGGTAGTTCAGTCGGTTAGAATACCGGCCTGTCACGCCGGGGGTCGCGGGTTCGAGTCCCGTCCGCTGCGCCATATTCGGTATCTGGAACGCTGAACGCCAGATGCCACCCAGAAAGCCCGCTTTATGCGGGCTTTCTGCTGTCTGGCGTTTGGCAAACCGGCCTCTTGCGACGTGGTAACTATGCAGCATCTGTCGGACAGGCTGGCAGATGCCGGCGAACTGAACGTACTTCGCCAAAGCGACAGCTGGACACAATCGGGACAGGTCAGCGTCACAGAGGCGCTGCCATCGTGATCAATTGCCGTTGCGACTATGCCGATAATCGCTGACGGCCTCATATACCGCTTTGCGTAACCGATTGATCCCTCCGACTGGCCGATGCTCCTGAATGCCAAACCATGGATTGAAGGACAGGTTGTCGCATTGCAGGTTCAGCGCCGGGGTGTCGAAATCCTGGGGCGGCAACGTTATTCGTGCCACGGTTTCGAAGGCTGAATCCTGCTCACGCCATTCGATGCTGGTGTCCTCGATCGGCATGTATTTGTTTGCGTCCTGGCGTTGTATCTGCAGCACGAAACAGGCCGGGGCACGATCCGTTGACAATTGCTGGTCAAGGGCACTGCGCAGAAAGTTCGGCAGGTCATGATTCTGTTTCGGCAAAGTGTAGGCCGGGCAATTATCCGGATCCGGCATCACCCGGAATTTGGCGTTTGCCTGACCAAACTTGTAGGGCGAAACCGAAAAGTACGTGGTATTCGTCGGGCTGTCCGGCGGCGGGGAAAGTGTCGCTAAAGCAATAAACAGATGGCGGACTTGCCACGTTCGCGGATCCCAGCCAGGGAAAAACGCCATGATCTTCTTGCCATCCGCCTGGGCGGCCACGTTCTGACGGTATTCGGCGACATCGCTGACAAAAAAGTTCGGGTGGCTGAACATCACGAAATCCTGCTCCGTTCGACCCTGCCGATCGCTCAGCAATTGCTTGCCGGGCACATCAAACAGCTTGATCGCCATGCCCCGAGCGTCGCGCATGTTATCGAACTGCGGATAGGCATTGCCGTTGGACAGTCGCATGATTGCTTGCCAGGTTTTGCCCGGATCGCTGAACACACCTTGGCGCAGGTCTGCCGCCAGATCCGTCAGCACCTGCAACTGCGCCTTCACGCAGCCGTGGGCCTTGGCGTGGGCATCGCGCAGGTAACGCGTGCTTTCGCGGTGTTGGTCGACAATGCGTACGGCAGTCTGTATCACGTCCTGGGTCATGGCCGCTTCGCCTGCGGGAATCTGTTCCAGCGCCGACACCGGGCCACGGTGTTGCCAGGCAAACCAGGCTGTCACCACTGCCCAGCCGAGCAGGCCGAGTACAAGCAAAACCAGTACGATCTTGCTTAGCAAGCGGCCGATACCGAGCCAAAGTCGGGCGAGCCAGGGCAGTTCTTTTTGGAAGGTTGTCATGATCATGGCAATTGCCCCTCCAACGGGCCGCCCAAGACTTTGAGGTATTCCAGTAATGCCCAGCGTTCATTGGGCTGGAGTAACCGGCCAATCACCCCGTTGCCCAGCGATCCGGCACGGAATTCGTGCCCGCTGTTGTGGTTGCCGGTGAGGCGGGTATCAAACAGAAATCCGTTGGTGAACGCCTCGGGGCGGTACCCCAAGTGCCGAGGGTCATACTCAAAGGTGCCCTTATAGAAAGTGGTGGCGCGCTCGTCTTGAGGCGACAGCAACTGGTAAAGGCTAGGCACTGAGCCGTTGTGCAGAAATGGCGGCGTTGCCCAGACGCCTGCCAGAGGACGCGCCTTATAGGCGACTTTTTCGCGAACACCAATCGGCAGACCGAAACCGTCGAGCCTGGCTTTCTCCTCAGGCGTATTCACACCGGCTTCGCGATAAGCACGCTGCTCGACAAATGCCGTGACATAAGCCAAGCCTTTGGCCACGGACAGTTGGCTCAAATCCAGCGGTTCCTTCGGTTTGGGGTGCAGTTTCACATCCATGTGTGAAAGCTCCGTCAAACTCCATTGCAGGGCGGTCAGGTCGAAGCGGTGATCAGCAATATTGTTGGCGGCGTTCGGGTCGGTCCCGATGACGTCCACTGGCAACATGTGCAGATGCTTAACCCAGCGTTCACCTTGCTTTTTTTCCTTGGGAACATGGCATCCGGCGCAATTTTCAGCGAACAAGGCGCGGCCCTTGGCGGCCAGCGGTTTGTCGACTTCTCCCAATATTGCTTCGGGCCAGGCAGGGGGCTTGAGGTTCTGCAGTGTTTCTTCGATTTTGTGCAGGTCGTGGACGCGAACACTCGAGGGATAACGCGCTTCGCCTTGCAATGGCTGGCCGTCACTGTCAAAGAAACTCAGTGTCGCGCCGACACCCAGCGCTTCACCAATATTGCGCGCCATCGGCTGCTGGGCGGAGCCGTTCCACTGCACCCAATTGAAGGTCCACATGTCCCACAGCTGCGGGTAATCGACGGGCGCGTTGGCGACGCGATAGTTGCTCGGTGAAATGGCGTCGCCGAACGTCGCATTGGCAATCCGCCCAAAAGCATCGGTACGCCCCGGGCCCTCCTCGGTAGGGTAGAGGCCGCGATGGGTGTCGTTCCACGCCACTTTGATAAAGGTGTTCAGCGAACCTTTGAAGTCTTTACGCAGCTGCTCATGTCGCGCGTCATATTGCTCGCCCAGCACACTGCGGGCGAAACGCTCGAATTTCCAGGGGTTGTAATAAGTTGAAGTCAGACTGGCGACCAATGCTTGTCCGAAACTTCCGCCCCGCAATGTAGGAACACTGGAAGGCAGGACGTGCTGGGCTGCACCACCGTCGATGCGCACGGCCTGGCCATTGAAATGCAGCTCGCCGGTGTGGCAAGCAGCGCACGTGATATCGAGATATTGCTCCTGACTGCCCGGATTCTGATGCCGGGCGAAGCCCACCGGCAGATTGCCGGGATTGTCCGAAGTAGCCTTTTGTTTGGGGTCGGTCAGAAAGCCGAAACGCGCCAGGTATTCCGGGGATGCGAAGCGTTGCTGTGAGAAAGGCAACTCCAGCGCTTGAAACCATTCATAGCGCAAGCCCTTGATCTGTGTGCCTTGCGGCGTGAAATAGTAGATTTGCCGTTCGTGTTCGCTCCATTGATCCAGGTAATGCAACTGTTGCACCGGCGTATTGAAAGGCAGCTTTGGATTGGCGATGTAATACAGGACTACTGCAAGACCGAATCCCAGTAGCACAACGAACAACGTCAGCACACGGAATAAGAGGCGCAAGATAAACATCCTTGTCGATTTGTTGTGCTCTTATGCCTCAGGCGAAGGGGTGGCGGCAAGTGGCCATTACGTCAGTCTTGTGGGATGTGTCATCGGATGTCGTCGGATCGAGATGACAGAAGCTTCATCCTCCCTTTATCCAAATGCGTTTTAATCCCTGAACTTATCAGAAGATTCCTGCTCTCATGCCGGTAGCCATTGGTCGTGGCGGCCTGATAAGCTCGCGGCTTTACTCGTTTGCCCTTTCGGCGCATGAACAAGGAAATAGCATGAAACAGCATCGGTTGGCGGCGGCGGTTGCCCTGGTAGGCCTGGTACTCGCGGGTTGTGATTCGCAGACCAGCGTAGAGCTGAAAACCCCGGCGCAAAAAGCTTCCTACGGTATCGGCCTGAACATGGGCAAAAGCCTGGCTCAGGAAGGTATGGATGATCTGGACTCCAAAGCGGTAGCCCAGGGCATCGAAGATGCCGTCGGCAAGAAAGAACAGAAGCTGAAAGATGAAGAGCTGGTCGAAGCGTTCGCCTCGCTGCAAAAGCGTGCCGAAGAGCGTATGGCCAAGATGAGTGAAGAGTCGGCTTCCGCCGGCAAGAAATTCCTCGAAGAAAACGGTAAGAAGGCCGGTGTCACCACCACCGCGTCCGGCCTGCAGTACGAAGTCGTCAAGAAAGCCGATGGCCCGCAGCCAAAGCCGACTGACGTCGTCACTGTTCACTACACCGGCAAGCTCACCAACGGCACCGTATTCGACAGCTCCGTCGAGCGCGGCAGCCCGATCGATCTGCCGGTCAGCGGTGTGATTCCGGGTTGGGTCGAAGGCCTGCAACTGATGCACGTTGGCGAGAAGTACAAACTGTACATTCCTAGCGATCTGGCTTACGGCGCGCAATCGCCAAGCCCGGCCATCCCGGCCAATTCGGTTCTGGTCTTCGACCTGGAACTGCTGGCCATCAAGGATCCAGCCAAAGAAGACGCCGCCGCCAAGTAATTCGCGATGGCTTCATCAACAACGCCCCGCACAAGCGGGGCGTTGTTGCATCTGGAGAACGGTGAGCGTAAACAGAGCGAACCGATGGCGGTTGTCGAAGTCCTAGCATTAGGGCCGCCAGCACTAGTCGCCTCGAACGGCCAAGTCAATGAATTATTGGGCTTTTTCCAGGTGAGTAAAAAACGCCCGATCTAAGCGCAGCCCTTATGAAACGGGGCTTTCAGCGCTGAAATGCAGCTCTGTTCACAAGGTTATCCACAATTTGTGTGGATAACATTTCAACGGGAAGACTAGATGAAAACTCCGTGGAATTTTGCTCGATTCCTGCCGTTGGCCGGTCGCTTGCTCGCGCGTGGACGATTGCCGACGCTGTTGTTCGCGGTGGCCAGCAAAGGCGCTGCGCAAGGCAATCGCTTGGGCAAGCTCAAGGATGATCTGCGTTTGCTTCAGTCGCTGTGCCTGGCTTACTGGCGTGGCGAGTACCGTGCAATCAGTCCGAAAGCCTTGATTTCGGTAGTGGCGGGTCTGATGTACTTTCTCAGTCCGGTAGACGCCATTCCTGATTTCATTCCGGTTTTCGGCATGCTCGATGACATTGCCGTCCTCGCCTGGCTGATGAAAACCCTCGACGATGAACTCAACGCTTTTCGACTGTGGCGCAATCGGCAGAAGCCGGAAAAACTCGCTATCGTCGAACGCCTTCCTGACAGCCCGGAGCAACTGCAGCTTCAAGGGCCGAAAAAATCCTGAACTTTCTGTGGATATTAGATACCCCCCGCCACATTCGTCGCTGTTAGGATTACACTTCGAAGGAAAAGCGCCGACTCGCTAAGTGTCGTTGTCCTACGGGGTAGTCATGGATATTCAGATAATTACACGCGAAGGCGAGCCCGAATACGCGGTGCTTCCATGGGCCCAGTATCAGGCTTTGCTGAAAGCGGCAGGGATCAATGAAGCACTCGCGCCTGCGGCTCCAACGCCGTCCGCGACCTCTACAGACCCGATTCTTCCGGGTCTGGATCAATTACGCAGTTTGCGCGAAGGGAAGGGTATCGCCATCGAGGCGCTCGCCCGCACGGTAGGCATCAGCCCTTCATACCTGGCCATGATCGAGAGTGGTGAGCGTTTGCCCGACGCTGCGATTCGCCGCAGCCTGGCCTGGGAATTGACGGTGCCGGGATGGAGGGAACACTCGTGAGCGTACGCATCAGCCGTCAACATTGGGATGGATTGCTGGGGGAGCTGGATCAGGCGCGCAGACAGCGTCATCTCTTGACTTACCGGGCACTGCTCGAACGTTTGCAATTGCCTTCGCCGGCCATGCAAACCCTGACGGCGGCGCTTGAACATCTGGCGGCGATGGACGCTAAAGCCGAACAGCCGCTGCGCAGCTCGCTGGTGATCAGCCAAGGCGCCAGTCGTCTTCCTCGTACCGGTTTTTTTGAGTGCGTTGAACGTCTCGGGCGCTTTTCCGGGCCGTCCGATGGTGTTGCGGCTGCGTCCTGGCATGCATCGGAAGTGGTTCGGGTGTTCGAATACGAGTACCCGGAGTCGGCGGAGGCTTGAGTGTTTTTACGACTCAAGGCGCGGGCAAGTTACTGGCTGGCCCGTAGGCTGTTTCACTGGTCATGGTTCGTCCGCCAACCACGCGGCTGGCGATGGCTCGAAGGTCAGTTCGCCCGCATGGCCAACCTTGGTGATGTGGGGGCGCAAAGCTTTTACGGGCATATCCTGACTTTTCGCGGCGTCGGTCTGGGCGCCCGCGAAGAGGGCATCAGGCTGCTGCAACTGGCGGCGCTCGCTGGTGATGGTAAAGCAGCCTACCAAGTCGGTGTCATCAGCCTCGCCGGCAGTCCCAGCAAGGCTCCGGATCCGACCGAAGCCGCGCGCTGGTGGGGACTGGCCGCGAAGGCCGGGCACCCGCTGGCCGAACTCAAGTTGAAAGAGCTGGCGTCGGGCAGTGACAGTAAATAAACACTTGGTGCGAATTCGATAAACGTGGCGTGAGGGAAACCTCTCGCCACGTTTGCGTTTCAAGCCCCCGACATTGAGTGGAATTCTTTTAAAGACTTCTCCTACGGCATTCGCCTACTCGGCTGACTTATTTATTGAGTGATCCATCGCACAGTTCCCGCGCCTAATTTTTGCGCGAGGGAACGCTCATGTTCGACCCGGTTTTTCACTTCATTTCGCATTGCTGCCTGCGCTGATGGAAACGGTCATTCGCATCGAGCAGGAGCTCGACAGCTTTCCTCAAACCCTCAGCGTTTACCGTGAGCAGCTCAATCACTGGCTGAGTCGCTCCGCCGACAATGTCAGCCATGCAGCGGATCTGCCGTCGCTGATGGGCATGGAGCGGATCATCCGTTTTGGCGATCTCGGTACTGCCGTCAGCAGCAGTGACAGCGATTTCTCTTCATCTGTCGTTCAGTGCCCGAAAAACGGGGTGATGAAGATTGAGAGCAAGTTCGAATCTGTCTACGACATTCCCTTGGGCGACATCATGGTGGATGTGGTGGCGGTGGAAACTGGCGAGGTTACGCCCGTCACGCTGGATGCACAGGGCAGGGGCGAGTTTCGAGGCGCGGCGGGCAAGTTCTATCGGGTACGCGTTCACGGTGAGGTTACCGCAACGCAAGTAAACGACCTGTTCAAGTCCTATGAAGGTCTGGCAGGGAATCTGGAGTCCTGGCTACGCAGCGAATGGCAGGGTTTCAAACCGCAATGGTCGCACGACGTAGCGATGGCGGCGGGCAATGGGATGATGGCCGGCAGCTGGGCAGCCATCGAAGGTGTGTGGGACGGCATCGGCTTGTTGTCGGACATTCTCAAGGATCCCGGAGCCTTCGCTGATCGGTTGGGCGAAGGTGCCGCACAGCTGATTGAAGTGGCGCAAACCGCCCCCGCTTTGATGGAAAAACTTCAGTTGCTGGTCAGTGACGAAGCCGCGCTGTGCCTGCTGCTGCGTTCCGCCAGTCTTTGGCTGGAAATGCTGCCGCCCAGTGAAATCGCTGGCAAAAGCGCTGAAGCGATATCGATGTTCGTGGTCCAATTGCTGATCGATATCTTGATTGCCGTAGTGCTGACGTTTGTCGGTGCGGGCGCAGGTGTCGCTTACCTGACGTTGCGCCTGGCTGATCGTGCAACGGGATTGCTTTCTGCGGTGACGCGCCTGTTGAAGGCACTTTTCGGCATCGTCAACTCGTTCATCGGCTATATCGACCGCTACAAGGCGGTTGCCGCTCGCGGCGTCGCAGCCGGAATAAAAAAAGGCCGGATGCAACTCCGGTGGGACGCAAAGCGCAACGCTTTGTTGAAGAAAGACGAGCCCTACGACGACAAGCCCGATCAAGCGAAAAATCCCAACGGTGACAGTGCCGATTGCGCGCCACTGACCTGCACCAACGGCTGCCCAGTGTCGATGGTCACGGGCGAAGAACTGCTGACGCTCACCGATGGCACGCTGGATGGATTGTTGCCATTTGCCTTCACCCGACTGTATCGAAGCAGCGCGGCCGAGATTGATGCAGGGCTTGGTTTCGGCTGGAGCCATTCGCTGGCCCATCGTCTGGACATCGACGGTGACGAGGTTGTCTGGATCGACCATG
>NZ_WKEQ01000004.1 GCF_021605415.1 Pseudomonas syringae | reverse complement strand
GGATTGGCGGCTCAGGCAGGCGAGGAGGCACGTCGGGTCGAGCACTTCGTCATTGACGTAGATGCCTCGTTCCGGGTCGTAGCTGCGGACGAATACGCGCACAGTGGCGTCTGCGACGATAGGCAGTTGCGAGTCATAGAATTCGTGATCGCTCGGAATGATGATGAAGTCCTGCGGGGCGGTGTCGTCAAACGTTCGCAGTGGCGTCGAATTCAGTGATGGCGGGGCGGGGTGGGCGAAGGGCTGGTTCGGCCCGTAGTAGTTGAAGTTGCTGTCCAGGGCCTGCGCCGAGGTAACGGCGAACAGACAACCGGTCAAAAACACGGCATGAAACGCTTGCATGGCGGCACCTGCGAAAACGGTATTCCCCAAGGCCATTAACTATAGCTGCCCTCGCGTAACTACGAGATCGCATCAAACCGGCAGACACCCTGTAGGCGCTGCCGCAGGCTGCGATCTTTTGATCTTGATCCTGAAAAACAAAATCAAAAGATCGCAGCCTTGTTTCACTCGTCAGCTCCTACAGTGTCGATCAGGCTTGGGCAGCCGCAGCCACCACTGGCCGGCCCGGTTTGCGCAGCGTATCGAGCCGTGAGCCGCTGTAATGCGTTTCGCGGAAGAACCGCCAGCGGCCCAACAGACAGTAAACGTGAGTGACGCGGCCCTGTTCGTGGTAGCCCATGCGAATGTGCAGTTTCAATGCCGGGATGTTGTGGGTTTCACAAACATCCACGACTTTGTTGCAACCTTGGGCCGCCATGGCGTCCCAGAGCGCAATCTGGACATCTACCGACAGGCTGCTGCCGAAATAAGCACGGGTCATTTCACCGCCGAATTCAAAAAATTCACCGGGTTTGACCGGGAACACACAGCCGTAATAGTGGCGGTCGTAATAATCACGAACACTGCCCCAAATAAAAGCCACCGCGTGCCCGTCGGCGTCCAGGTACATGTGCCCGGTGTGTCCTTCGTTGGCCAATTCGGCCATGGTCTCGACCCGGTCGCCGAAGTGCTTGGCGAACGCGCCGGCGTTCTCAGCGGTGATGTCGACTTTGCGCAAGCCTGCATAAGGCCGCAACTTGTGCGGTGGCACCGGGCTGACGAGGTCGCGCTCCATCCACAGCAGCTCCCAGTGGAAGAACACATAGCGTTTCCACAATGTGCCGAATGTACGACCAAAGCCTTTTTGTCTGATGCGTTCTTGTAGTTTTTCGATGACCTTCATGATGCCCCCGCGGCTTTGGCCCGGCTGTTGTGGATGACGCTTGTTTGGGTATAGATCAACTTGGAAAACTAATGTTAAAGAGCCAGCTTTTTTACTGTATTTCAATGTCGGTTAATCACTCGGTCGCTGTCGCACCGCGCACAAATTCCTTGTTCAGATCGGCATAGGAAATTCGCGTGATACCCGCCAGCCGCTGCTCTAGTACGCGGCTCAGCGATTCTTCTGGGTTTAAATACGCGTCGCCAAAATCCGCCCTGAGCTGGGTCGGATGGGCAACGATTTCCAGCACACCGTCGGTCGGCGCGGGGTCGTTGCGCAAATCCACCGGCGTGCAAACGTAATCGGCCGTCGCCCCGGCCAAATCTTGCAAACGCCGGTTGAGCAAACCTTTGAAAACACGCTTGGCCAGGCTGAGGTTCTGCCCGAGGTTACGTGCCAGCCGCACCGGCACACCCTGCTTTGCAGCGAAGCGCGCAACGATCTCGCCGATCGGCCAGATGTTGTGTACATGCTGGTGCGAATCGAGATGACTGGGACGCACACCATGATCGACACACCGTTGCCACTGCGCCTGCAATTCCTCGCGCACCGCCTCGCGATCCTCGCGTGACAGCCAGAGGCTCTGGCGCGACAGGCTGAGGTCGAACGTTCCGTGACCGTCGCAAAACGTGTGCCGGGCCAGAATGCCCTGGCTCACGGGCCGTCCATAGGTGAGGTTGAAGTGCAGGCCAACGCGTCCTTCGAGCAACGGATGCCGGGCCATGACGCAGGCGGCTTCGAACGCCGGCATGTTGGCCATGAGCGTGGCGGAACTGATGACACCGGCCTGAAACGCGCCGAGAATCACCGCGTTCTCGTTGGCGCTGAGGCCGAAATCGTCAGCGTTGACTATGACTTGGCGTGGCATGTTCGCCCTCCGTAGTGATGGCGGTGGTTGCAGCCGTGGGTACGGTTTTCGCGGGAGTCGATCTGCTCGCGCGACGAGCGCGCCATTGCTGTGCAAGAGGTTTGAGTCGTTGCCACAGGCGCAGCCCCAGACCCAGCGCCAAGCCGCTCGGACGCCAGGAATAGAAACTCCAGCGCCAGTGCTCCAGTTGCCCGGTCATGCGTTCATGCAACTGATGGCTGGAGTTTTCCAGGCTGACCCGCGACGCATCGATCCAGCGCCATTGATCGTCCAGACCCCAACGAATCCATTCTTCAAGCAGTACCCGGCCACTGCCCAGGTCGGCGTATTGCGGCAAGAACGCAAGGTTGTAATCGTAGAGCCGGCCCTGTTCGAGCAAGCCCAGTCGATAACTGATGCAACGCCCACCGAGTTCCAGGGTGACCACGCGCACCAGGCCTTGGGCGGCGAGGGCGGTGAAGGCCTGTTCCATGCAGTGGCGGCCCTGCGCGGTGGCGAAGATGCCGACGCCTTCATCACCTTTCCAGCTCACGGCTTCGACTTCGCTGATGACCTGCAATAACGCGCCCATGCTCGCCGCGTCCGGAACTATCCGCTTTATTTCCGCGCCGCACGCCGCGATACGTTTGCGCGCACGGCGCAACTTGTAGCGCGGATCGCCGGACACTTCCTGACGATCGGCCTCACTGATCAGGTGCACCGGCACTCGACAGCTCAAACGCCGTTCGCCAGTGGAACTGCCAGCCATCCACCGCGTAAGCGGGCTCTCCTCGCCGACCGGTTCCGACAGTTCATTGAGCTGCAGCAACGCATGCGGCAGATGCCGACGAATCAACGTCAAAACCTGGCCCATGTCATCGCTATCCAGCAGCGACAACAGCGCCAGACGATCCGCCAGCGGATAACCCAGGTGCCGCACGACCCGAAACGGCAGTCCGCCGAACCGCTCACGGCTCGCCACCAACGGCAGGCACAGGCGCAATTGATCCGCCTCCCAGCCGAGCAAGACATGCAGCCGCGCTTCGTCGCCGAGCGCCCTTTGTGCCGCGCACAACCAGCCGAGGTGGTTGAACGGCGTGTGATCCGTCACCCGCAGGCGCAGCGCTTCGTAAGCGTCTGCCGGGAAGTCGGCGGCGCACAATGACGTGCGCCATTCGAATCGCGCGACCATAGGCTCAGGCCACCGTCGCAGTGGCGGAAGACGGGGCGGGTTTGCGAAACGCGTCCAGTCGCGAACCGCTGTAACGGGTTTCACGGTAGAAGCGCCAGCGACCAAACAGACCGTAGACATTCATGATGCGACCTTGCTCCTGATAGCCCATGCGCAGGTGCAGCTTGAGCGCCGGAATGTTATGAAATTCGCAGACATCCACGACCGTGTCGCAACCTTGTTCGGCCATGGCTTTCCACAGTTGCAATTGCAGATCCACCGACAGCTCGGAGCCCCAGTAAGCTCGGGTCAGCTCGCCGCCGAATTCAAAAAACTCACCGGCTTTGACCGGGAACTCGCAACCGTAGTAATGACGATCATAGTAGTTGTGCGGGCAACCCCAGATGAACGCCACGGCATCACCCTTGTCATCCAGATGCATTTGCCCGGTGTGGTCTTCTCTGGCCAGTTCCGTCATGGTGCCGACGCGGTCGCCAAAGTAGCGGGCGAAGGCGCTGGTATTGTTCGGCGTGATCGCCACGACTCGCAGCGGCGGGTAGGGTTTGAGCTTGTGAGGCGGAACCGGACTGACCAGATCGCGCTCCATCCACAGCAGTTCCCAGTGGAAAAACACGTAGCGTGACCAGATCTTTTTGATCGTTGCCTTGAAGCCTTTTTGCCGCACACGTTGAATGAGTTTCTGTAAAACGTTCATGTTGTATGGCCTCCCAATGGCCGCGCTTTGCGCTGCGGCTGGAGTAGCGCTGCGCTTTGCGCCGCGGCTGGAGTAGCGCCGCGCTTGCGCGGCAGAACATCAACGATCCGGTCATGAGGCGCTCCAGCTCAGGGCAAACAGAGTCTGACCCGGCAGCTCGAAACGCACGCGACCGTCCTGGCAGTGAAAAGGCGCATCGCGACTGCGATTGTCAACGCCGAAATAGCGCAGGGCGCCGTCGTTCAGCGGGCATTTGGCGCCGCTCAGGTCGACTTGCTGCAAACGCGTGCCCTTGTTGACGCCAAGCAAGGTACGTCGGGCGTCGTCGGCCATCGCCAACACGTCGACTTCGAAGGCATCGTTTTCCAGCCGCAGCACGTGATGCAGCCAATGCTGCTGAATGAATTGCTGGGCCAGGCCTACCGGTTTGAGCTCGAAGCGGGTTTCGTCGGCCGATACCCGAAGCATGCCCTTGGGATAATTCGGCTCGTCGGCGGCCTGAAAAAAGCTGAGCATGCTCAACAAGCCGTCCTGCGAGGCGTTGATCACCACCGACGCCCACCACAGCGAGGCGAAATGGGTTTCCTGATCGTAAGGGCTCAGGCTCGAACCGCTGGACATATTGGTCTGATCGAGCAACAACGCCTTGCGCGGCTGACCCTTGTCATCGAGGCCGACCAGTTCAGCGGCGCGGCGCACGCTGTCGCGGTAGACGCGAGTGGCGAGCAGGTCGCGGACCATCCATTCATGCCAGGCCAGCGCATCGACCTGATCGGCGTTTTCCGCCAACAGACGCCGGGCCCAATCGATGCCACGTTTGTCGGCGGCGTTGTCGGCGAATGGGCCGTTGACCAGTCTTGAACTCGCCGGCATGGCGATGCGTACGCCGGCCCTGGCGTTGGCCGGATCGCTGCGAACCTGGCGGGCCATACTGTTGAAAATCGAACGGTACTGTTCGTAGTTCGCGTAATTGAGATTCGGCTCGTCGGCAAAACCGATGTAATGGGTGCCTTTGCCGCTCAGTTTTCGTGTGCTGGCGAGCCAGGCATCGAGGCCGCTGTTGCTTTGCACGTCGGCGCGCAGGTCGGCCTGGCGCTGACTGCCGGCGAGCAAAGTGATGTCCTGGTAAATGCCGAAGCGCTCCTGATAGAACTGCCGGAACGCATCTTCGTACTGCGGATTTTTCGCGGTGATGTCGACAAAGCTGTAGTAACTTGCCGCCGCCGGTTTCAACGCATCAAGCACCGCATGGCTGGCGGGTGGCGGCATCACGTAGGGCAGCGCGACGCCCAGATCCGGCGTGCGCCCGAGGATCTTGTCGTGCAGGGTCAGACGGGTCTGGCCGGCGTCTTCGCGCAACGGTTTGAGTTGCTGGGGATTTTGCGCAAACAGGTTGGCCGTGCCGTCGAGCCAGAACGCCGCTTTGCCGCCGCCCTGCAAGTGCAGGCGCCAGACCTGCTCGCGGTCGCTGACCGGCAACGCCACCTGATCGAACTGCCAGTAGGCGCGGTAGGGTTTGAGCGTCACCGACAGCGCCTGATCATCATCGATGCGCCGCGCCTGCAGCGTTTTGACGCCACCGTGAAACTTGCCGGCCAGCACCGCATGCTCACCGGCGGCAACCTTGAAGTACAACGTGTCACCGTCGCGGGTTTCGGCACTGAAATGCACTTTGGCCGGGGCGAACAGCGCGACGGTATTGGCGTCATGCTCGACCCGGTAGCGGCGGAAACTGTAGCCGGGAATCGCCAGTTGGTACGCGGCGGCGCCGGGCTTCAGCGACCAGCGCTGAACACCTCGGGCTTCGCTGGCGGCGATCAAGCGTTCGTCCTGCAATTTGCCTTGGCCGTCGAGCAGGTAGAGATGCTCCTCGTTGGCGTCCGCCTGCCACGCCGGCGCCCAGCGCACGGTCACGGTGTCGGGGTGATTCGCTTGCAGATAAAGGCTGCCGTCGCGGATTTCGGCCCATTGCATCGACGCGGCAAAACCGTCGAGCGACAGACCGAGGCCGAACAGCAGGGCAAGGCGTTTCATGCGGCCTTCCTTTGCAGCATTTGCCACATCGGCGTGATGTCGCTGGGCAGCACGATCAGGGTTTGCCAGAACGGCACGCCGCTCAAGCGGCAATACAAAACCAGCATGGCGATCGTCACGGCGAGGTAAGCAATTGAGGATGCAGCGGCGGCACCGACGATGCCGTAAGCGGGGATCAACACAAGGTTCAGCGCCAGGTTGAGCAGGGCGCCCAGACCCATCATCAGCGACACCGCGCCCGGGCGGTTTTTGCCGAGCAAGTCCAGACGCAGGATGCTCGCGTAGCACAGACCCAACAGGCCAGGCAGCAAGGCGAGCAACGCCGGATAGGCCGGTTGATAGTCCGCACCGAACAGGGTGACGATCAGCCATTCACCGATCAGCGCCATGGTCAGGCAGGCGCCGAGCATCACCGTGGCGGTCAGGCGCAGCGCCAGCGGCGTGACCTTTTCCATGCCTTCGTCCTGTTGCAGCAGGCGTTTCATCAGCGGGGTGGTCACCGCTTCCGGCACGATCAGCAGCAGTTCGGCGGCGGCGCTGGCCATCGCGTAATGCCCCAGCGCCGTGCTGCCGAGCAGGGCGCCGATGAACAGATAATCCGAGCGCAAAATCACTTGCTGGAACAGCATATCCGGATGGCTGCGGGCGCTGTAGCGCAGCAGTTCGTTCTGGCTGGCGCGATCCCATTGCAGTTGCAGCGGCTGTGTGCGTTTGAGCCAGTACCAACCGGCCAGCACCACCAGACTGATACCCGCCAGCCAACTGATCAGCGCAGCCTCCAGCGCCGCGTCTTTCCACATCCAGAACAGCGCGACAAACAACAACAGCGGGGCGAGGGATTCGAGCAAGCGCAAACCGTTGAAGGCGCCCACGCCGCCTGACGCGTTGTGCAGCGTCAGCAAGCCGCTTTTCAACACGGTCAACGGCACTGCCAGCAATAACAGCCAGGCCAGCAAGCCAAGCTGCATCGTCACATCGAGTTGCGTGCCGAACTCGCGCACCAGCGCCACCACCAGCAACGTCAGCAAACCCGCGAGCAAGCAACCGAACACCAACACCTGACTGAGCAACAAGCCCATCGGCCGCTGCTTGGCGGCCTGATAACCGACCGCCGAATTGAGTCCGCCGCTGGTGGCGGCGCTGATCAGATCCGGCAAGGTGCTGAGCAGGGCGAACAGGCCGCGTTCGCTGGGGCCGAGGATTCGCGCCAGCAACACGTTGCGCAGCAGGCGCAACGCGATCATCGCCAGTTTGGTGCCCATGCTCAGGGCCAGGTGTTTGAGGTAACGGCTTTGACTCATGGCCGTGCCCCGCGATAGATCCGCCACGAGAGTAATTCGGGATTGCGCGCAGTGCGCTGGCTGACGCCGAAACGCGGCAGGTTCAAAGGTTCGCCGTCACCGCGATAGAGGCCGGTGCCGGTGCCGAGCGCGAACGGAAAATCGTGCAGAGCGACTTGCTCGCGCACCCGCGAATCGTTGTCGCCGTTGGGGTAGCAATACACCGGCAGCGGACGGTTGCAGCCGTTTTGCAAAGCATCGCGGCTACGGCGGATATCGTTCTCAAGCGCCTGGTCATTCAGGTCGGTGAGAATCGAATGACTCGCGCCATGCGGGCCAAAACGCACCAGGCCGCTGGCTTCGAGACTGCGCACCTGATGCCAGTCCAGAGCCTGTGGCAATGAGTCCGCCGGGCACTCGTCGGTGAGTTGTTCGAGCACCTGCGCACTGAGGGTTTTAAGGCTCTGCAGATAGTTGAGCAATGCCAGACTGCGACGCGGTACATCGACGTCGTCCACCAGTACCGGCAGTGGTCGACCGATCAAGTGCAAGCATTCGATCAGATGATTGCGAGCCTTTTCACCGTGGCTGTTCCACAGGGTTTCACCGATGCTTTCCCACCAGAAGCGCTGGCGACTGCCGATGAAATCGGTGGACAGAAATATGCTCGCCGGCACCTGGTGCTTTTGCAGCAACGGGAAGGCATTGACAGCGTTGTCGCGCCAGCCGTCATCGAACGTCAGCGCTACCCGTGGGCGTTCGCCGGCCAGTGAATTGGGCTGCAGGATCTCCATCAGCGGCACGCAATCAAAATGCCGACGTAGCCAGACCAGCAAATGCTCGAAGGCCTTGGGCCCGACGCACAGTTCATTGCGGTGCGGCAGGTCGGCGGCGCGGTCGTTGGCCAGCACCCGGTGAAGCATCAAAATCACACCGGCACCGTGCAGCTGGTTTCGCCCCACCGGGGAATTGAGGTACAGCCAGCCACTGGTGCGTTTTATCAGTTGTTTGATCGCCATGGCACTGTCCTCTCAACGGTTTTGTTCAGGGTTCCACTGGGCATAACGCTGGCCGCGCAAAAACTGCCACAGGCCGATGCTCATTCCCGCCAGTGTCACCAGCAGGAACGCCGCGAGGCGGAACGGTTTGGGCAAGCGGTGTTGCGAATCCAGCAGTCCGGCAATCGCAATCGCGTAGCCGAGCAATTGCGCGATCAGGCTCAGGCGATAGAAGCCGTGTTCTTCCCACAACCAGAAATTGCTCAGCAGCAATGGCAGCAAGAGAATCGGCGCCAGACGCCGGATCAGCTTGTGGCTGATCAGCGCAATCGCGTACAGGCCATGCTTGAGCGGGTTGAGCAGTTCACGGCGCTGAGCCAGGCTTTGCAGGCCGCCAACGGTGACGCGCTGACGGCGACGGAACTGCTTGTCGGCTTCGTCGACGCCGTGATCGATCACTTGCGCCTCGGGCACGTAGACGATGCGTTTGAACGCCACCGGCGCGCAGGTGCTGACGAAGAAGTCATCGTTGACCTCGGCGGGAACGTGCTGGAACAACTCGCGGCGCAGAGCCAGCAGGGCGCCGTCGGCGGACACCATGCAACCGGTACGGTTTTCGACGAGGCGCAGCCAGCCTTCGTAGTGCCGATAGAGACTGTCGCCGACGCTCAAACCGCCGCCGGTGACGGGAATCACCATGTGCCCGGCGCAGGCGCCGACCTGCGGATCACTCAGCGGCGCAAGCAGGTAGCCGAGGGTTTCGCGCGACCATTGATTATCGGCATCGGTGAACACCAGAATGTCGCCCGTGCTCAGGGCGACACCCGCATTGAGGGTGGCGGCTTTGCCTTGGCGCGGCAGGTCGAGAATGGTGATGCGCGGATCATCGACCTTGCGCGCGCACGCCACGGTGTCGTCGGTCGAGCCGTCGCTGGCGAGAATGATTTGCAGCGTGGCCGGCTGATAGTCCTGGGCGAGCAGCGTGCGCAGTTTGTGCTCGATGTGCCGCGCCTCGTTGTGCGCGGCGATCACGATGCTGATGTTCAGCGGCGCTGCCGGAACGTGACGTGAGGCAGGAAACAACGGCGCCAGCAACGTCAGCAGCAGTGGGTAGCCGACGTAGGCGTACACCGGCAATAACAGGCACGTCCAGAAAATGAATTCAGCCACGGGCAGGCCTCCTGGCGTTCCGGTTACACACGCTGAGTATGAGCGCGGCACCCGCCAGGTGCAGACGCAACTGATGCAGGCCCCACAGTTGCAAGGTCAATCCGGGATTACGATGCTTGATGCTCTGTCGCACGCTCAGCACCAGGCCCGGCAGCAGGGTGATCATCACCATCGCTGCCGCGTGATGCGGGAAGCCATCGAGCAGCGCCGAGATCGCCAGAAAGTCCAGTAGCCATACCACGATCGACAGCGCCGGAAAACGCAGCAGGCGTATGCTCAAGCCATGAGTGCGCAGCAGTTGCACATGGCTGCTCTGGCGCCACATCTCCTTCCCCATCCACTCGTTCCAGTTCATTTCATAGCCCCAATGCAATGCCTTGAGGTCATTGACCGACAATATGCGCGCGCCCTGTTTGTGCAGGCGCAAGGTGAATTCCTTGTCTTCGCCGGTGCGCAGGCTTTCATTGAAACCGCCAACGGCGTCGAACCAGCGTCGGCGCATCAGCAGGTTGGAACTGGGCAGCCATTCCACCGCGTGCGAGCGGTGAGTCAGCGGTTGCAAGGTACGACGCTGCCAAGCCGTGGCGTACCACGGCGCTTGGGCGGGTGTGTGCAGATCGAGGCCGAACACATCGGCCTTGCCCTCGCTTTCCAGCTCAATCAGCGTCACCAGCCAGTTTTCCGGCATTTCGACATCGGCATCGATAAACGCCAGCCATTCGCCACGCGCGACGGCCGCGCCAAGATTACGCAAGGCGCCGATGTGCACGCCCGGTTGCACCAGCACCTGGGCGCCGAACTGGCGGGCGATGTAGGGGCCCTGATCGGTTGAACCGTTGTCGACCACGATCAGCTCGCACTCAAGGTCGGCGGCATGCGCGGCTTTTTGGGCCGACAACAACGTGCGGCCGATATGCCGGGCTTCGTTGAACATCGGGATGACGATACTGATCCGGCTCATGGCTTAACCTCCGGCAATGGGGTTTGCTCGGCTTTCAGGCGCAAAACGCTGGTCAGCGCGAGCATGATCCACAGGTATTTATGGTTGGGGGCACTGAGGAACATCAAAAACAACGCCAGCGACAGAAAACTCATGCCGACGTGAGTCACCAGATCAGCCTGCGTCCATTCGTGCCGCTGCATCCACGCCGCCCGTGCACGCAGCAGGTTATAGAGGCCAAGGCCGAGCATGCCGACGAACAACAGGCCGGCGGGAATTCCCAGTTCGCTGAAGATTTCCAGGTAGGTGTTGTGGGCGCGACGGTACAGGTCGCCGATCTTGCGGTTGGCCGAAAACTGTTTGGCGTAACCGGTGGGGGCGTAGTGCAGCGGAAAGGTGCCGGGGCCGGAACCGAGCACGGGGTGTTCGCGGATTATCTGGCTGCCGACCACGATGTACGAGGCGCGCCGGCCGAGTGATTCATCCTGGGCCTTGGCACCGGCGCTCAAAATACTCAACGACTGGATGCGCGCCAGATAGCCGGCCGGCATCACCGAGATTGCCAGTGGAATGATGATGACCGCGCCGAGCATGGCAAAGCCCAGGTGCTGCGGCCGGATTCGACCCAGATGCGCGCGGTAGTGCCAGGTGCCGATGGCCAGACTCAAGGCCAGCACCACCAGCCCGGAACGTGATTCCGTCTTGGTCATGCCGCCAAGCAACAAGAGGCAGCAGGCGCCCCAGAACAACCGGTGCAACAGGTTCGGGCCGCGAACCACCAGCAACAACGCCAGCGGAACGGCGAAAGCGATCAACAGAGCGAACGCGTTGGGGTCTTCGAGCAGGCCGGAGGCGCGGCCCTGATCCTGGAATTTGCTGGAGAACATCGCCATCGCGCAGGTCGCACTGACCCCCAGCGTGACGAACCGGGCGAACAGGTCGAGGTTCAGCTCACGGCCGATCAACAGGGTGATGACAAACAGCACCAGGCCCACGCTGAGTTCGCGCAGGTGACCCATCGACATCCCCATGTTGTCGGTGGTCAACGTGCTCAGCAGGTACAGCGCCATGAAGCCGATCAGGTAGCGCCAGATATTGCTGCGCAGGCGTTCTGACGGAATCTGGTGCATTGCCAGTTGCAGCATCAGGATCAGCGCCAGCGAGGCGCCGATGAATTTGCTGCCCGACAGCGAACTGTCCTTGAAAAAGCCTTCGAACGGCACCAGCGCGGCGATGCCGAGCAAGCCCCAGGTCGGTTTGCGATAGAGCAGCGCAAAACCTGCCAGGCCGAGCACCGCGCCCGGCGCCAGAAACGGATAAGGGCTGGCCAGCAAAGCGATACAGACCAGACCAAACAAACTGACGATCGAGAGCGGGAAAATCATGCGCGTGCCTCCCGTGCCGTGCGGGTATAAAGCTGCGACCAGCGTTCGGCCAGGGCCTTGAGGTCGTAGCGATCCTGTTGCGTGCGTTTTGCGTTGTCGCGCAGCTGCCGGGCCAGTTTCGGTTCGGTCAACAAGGTGTCGATCTGTTGTGCCAGAGCGGCGCAGTCGGTTGGCGCCGCGAGCAGACCGTTGTGGCGATCCTGCAACACATCGGGGATCCCGCCGACCGCAAACGCCACCACCGGAACCCCCGTTTGCATGGCTTCGAGCAAAATCATCGGCGTACCCTCGGTGCGCGAGCTGATGACCAACGCATCGAGTTGCCGCCACCACGGTTGCATGTCGGTCTGATACCCCGGCAGACGAATGCGTTGCCGCAAACCTTCGGCATCAATCCGTGCCTGCAACATCTCGGCTTCCGGGCCGTCGCCGAGCATCACCGCATCGAGTTGCGGATGGCGGTGACACAACGGAATCAGTGCATCGAGAAACAGATCCGGGCCTTTCTCGCTGCTCAGGCGTCCGACGTAACCGGCCAGCCAACGCTGACGGTCGGCGGCAGGTGGCGATTGAGGACCGGCGGCGGGCAAGCCGTTGGGGATCACTTGCAGTTTTTCCGCGCGTACGCTGGCCTGACGGTGCAGGACAGCAATGCTCTCGGCCACGCAGACCACTCGATCCACCGACGCGGTGCGGCACAGTTGCAAACTCAGCCAGGTGTAGAACTTCTGCTTGCGGCTGCGCGGCGTAAAACCATGCTGGGTGATGACCAGCGGCAGGCTCAACAAGGTTGCGCCTGCCCAGCCGAACAGCAGGCCTTTGAAATTGTGCGTATTGATCAGTGGACGCTCGCTGCGGCGCTGACGCAAATGCCGCAGCAACCCACCCAGGCCCGCGCAACCGTGCGCGTCCACCCCGGCTTCACGAAAGCGCGCGATCAACGCCTGTGGTGCGTCGAGGAACAGCACTTGATGCTGCCCCGGCGTCGCCAGGCAATGGTCGAGCAACATGCGCTCGGCGCCATAGAACCCGCCGCTGCTGAGCAAATGAATGATCGGCAGCGCAGGATTCGAAGTGGACGGCGTGTTCAATTGCGCACCCAATGCACGAGGCGTGGCATGCCCCAGCTCTTGTACGGATTGTTCGGCAGTACGTCCTGTTCGTTGATGACCAACAGCACCGGCAAGCCCAGCTCACGGCTGATTTGCGCCGGGTGTTTGAAGCGATGGTCGAAGAACTCACGCACGTAAACCAGGGCGATCGCCAGCAACAGACCGGTGAACAGACCGAACGGAATGATCAACATCGGTTTCGGAAACGCCGCTTCGGATGGCTCGAACGGCGGGCTCAAGATGCGGGCGTTGGACAGGTCGTCGTTCAGCGAGCTGGTGGCGCTGCTCTCGGCAAAACGCTGGGCGTAGGTCGAGAACGCTGCGTGCAATGCATCGATTTCGGTGTCCATCTGCCGCAGCTTGCTTTGGGTTTGCTGCAACTCGTGGATACGGCTTTTGAATTCGGCGATGCGCGCGGTTTTCTGATCGATTACCTGCTTGACCACCGCCAAGTCGTTGGTGCGTTCCTGGATGCGGTTGGCGACCACTTTTAGAAACTGCTGGCGGGTGCGGGAAATCTGCTCGCGGGTCAGCAGCATGGGTTCACTGCCAGCCTGGAAAATCGCCAAATCGTTCATGTAGCGGCTGACCTGGCTGGTCAGTTGCTCGCCGAGCTGTTTGATTTCCCGGTCTTCGAACGCCACGTTGTCGACCGTGGTGGTGAAGGTGTAGGGGAAGGTGTAGTCATTGAGCTTGGAATCGCGCGCGGCGGCCAGGCTGGTTTTCAGGTATTCGAGCCAGCGTTGGCTTTGCAGCAGACGATCGCGATACAGGTTCAGCGCTTGCTCCTCGGTGTTGATCGCGTTGAGGCGGAAGGTGATTTCTTCTTTCGGATCGGATGCGCCCACCGCCTCCAGCAGCGCCTGACGACCGCCTTCCAGACCATCCAGACGCACCTGATACAAGTGCTTCTTGGATTCGTAGAACGACTGCGGCAAGTCGATCGACTGCAACGCCTGGCGGCTGACCAAATAGTTCTGCAGCAACGCGTTGACGAAGGTGGTGCCTTGGGTCGGATCCGGGAAGCTGTAGGTGATCGAGATCACGTTTGAGCCAGGCAGGGTTTCGATCTTCAGGCTGTCGATGGCTTGCTGAGTCAAGCCGTCGAGCGCTGTGTCGCGTACCGGATCGGTTTCCATGCCCATGGCGCTGCGCAGCGGATTGATCACGTATTCACGCAGCGGCGTGCTGACATAACGCTTGAATGGCTCGCTTACCAGTTTGTTGAACACCCCCGGGGCCGGCGTGTAGTCACCGTTTTCCCGCAGTTCGCTGATGGTCTGACGGATCAGCCCTGGCGAGCGGAGGATATTGCTCTCGGTTTCCATGTCCGCCAGTGACGGCGGAATGAAGGTGGCGTTCTCCTGATTGAGCGAGGTGGTCGCATCGCCCTGAGAGAGTTTTTTCGACTGCACGATCACCTGAGCGGTGATATCGAAGCTCTGTTTGAGCACCAGCGGCAGTACCAGGGCGATGACTGCAAAGATCAGGAAGACGCGCTTCACCAGTTGCTTGTTGGCGAAGAAGATCCTGAAGAACTCATGCAGATAATTTTCCTTTGGATTCATGATCAAGTTCCCCAAGCGTTAGTTGCTGTCGCTGTCTTTGTTGTCGACGCGGTAGCCGAAGCTGAACCCGACGCCCTGGAACAACACCACGTCCGCCAATTGCCGTGCGAGCTCGCCGGCGCTGGCCAGTTTGGTCTTCGGCACGTAGAGCATGTCGTCGGGTTGCAGGTAAGCGATTTGCGGCGCATCGCCGGACAACGCCTTCTCGACGTCATAACGCACGGCCTGCACTTGATTGCCGTTGCGGCGCATGATCACCACCGAATCCAGGCGCGCCTTGACGTTGGTGCCGCGTGCCAGGGTCAGCGCTTCAAGTACCGACACCGGCCGACGGATCGGGTAGGAACCCGGTTGGCCGACTTCGCCCAGCACATAAATTTCGTTGCCGGCGGTGGACTTGAGCAGCACGTCGACGGTCATGCGGCCCGGCAGTTGCGCGTACCTCTTGTTGAGGAACGCTTCCAGTTGATTGACGGTCATGCCTTGCAGCGGCACGGCGCCGATCTCCGGAAAACTCGCGTAGCCGTCGGTGCCGACGGTGATCTCGCGGCTCATCCCGGTGGCCGGGTGATTGAGTGAACTCTTGAGGTTTTGCTCGTTACTCAGCGGACTGATGATCTGCACGGTCAGTTGGTTGCGATTGGGCTGGAACAGCTGTTTGCGCTGATACGCACGCTGGATTTCTTCGCGCGCCTGCTCGCTGGTCAGCCCGGCGATTTTCACCGACGTGTTGGCACCTGGCAGTTCGATGGTACCGTCGGGCAGCACCAGTTGATTGCCGTTGAGCTGGCTGGCGGCGGTGAAATTCAGGCCGATCTGGTCACCGGACTGTACGCGGTAGGCATCCGAACCGCTGGTGCTGATATGGAAGATCACATCGAGCACATCCTGCGGACGCAGGGTCTGCTCGATCTTCGGCATATCGGTCGCCTGGGCGTTGGCCGGCGCGGCGGTGAGAATATTCACCGGCATGTTCTGGGTGTCGGAAGTGCTGGAGCAACCCGCAAGCAGCAGCAACAGCAGGACAAGCATTTTGGCGTTCATGGCGTCATCCTTTGCGGTTGTTGCTTACAGGTTTTTGTAGAGCCACTTGGGCATGTAGTACTTGCGTCGGTTGAAGACGCTGCCGACCACTTTTGCCCCGGCCTGGGTCAGCCGTTGCACGGCGGCCTGGGCGACTTCCCAACGGGTGTCTTCAGCGCGTACGACAAACACCACGCCGTCGACCTGAGTGCTGATCACCAACGTGTCGGCGGCGGAATACACCGCGTCGCCGTCGATCACCACGAAGCGATACTGGCTGCCCAACTGGTCGAGCAGCGGGCCCAGACGTTCGGCGGTCAGGTGTTCGAGGGTACGAATCGGCCGGCCGTTGGGCAGGATGTGGAAGGGCAGGCTTGACGTCTGCACCACGCAGTCCTGCAACAGCGGCGGGTTGTCGGGGTTGAACAACAAGTCGCGCAGGCCGCGCTCCTTGTTCAGGTTCAGTTGCTGGCTGAGGTTGTTGGCCGACTGACTGGCGTCGACCAGCAGCACTTCGCCGCTGCTCATTTGCGCCAGTTGGCTGGCCAGCGCCAAAGCGCTGGTGGTGGTGCCGGCGCCGGGGTTGGCGGCGGTCAGAAACAGAATCCGCAGATCCAGATCAAGCACGGTGGCGGTCAGGTTCGACTCGCTCGGGCTGGGTATGCTCAGGCTTTTACTCGTTGAACCGTCCATTAGCTTGCTCCGTGGCCGCTGAATACTTTGAAGGGGGTTTTCAACAGAATCTTCAGATCGAGCAAAAGGCTCTGCTCGGCGATGTAGTTGAGATCCAACTCAACGCGCTGGTCGAAGTCGATATTGCTGCGCCCGGAGATCTGCCACAGGCCGGTCATGCCGGGGTAGATGCTCAGACGTGCGAGGTGATTGTCCTTGTAGCGATGGGCGTTGAACGAGGTCGGACGCGGGCCCACCAGGCGCATGTCGCCCATCACGACGTTGATCAGATTGGGCAACTCATCCAGGCTGCTGCGCCGCAGAAAACCACCGATGCCGGTGATGCGCGGATCCTTGTCGATCTTGAAATCGATGGCGTCGGCGCCGTGCTTGTTCAGATGACGCAGCGACTCCTTCAACTCTTCAGCGTTGCACACCATGGTGCGGAACTTGAACATGCCGAATTTGCGCCCGCGATAACCGGTGCGTTTCTGCACGAACAGCACCGGCCCCGGGCTGGTGAGCTTGATGATCAGAGCCAGGCCCAGCAGCAGCGGCGAAGCCAGCGTCAGAATGATCAACGCGCCGATGCAGGCGAACACCCGGTTGGTACGCGACAGCGTCCAGGGCCGGCCACCTTCGCGGCCCGTTACCCAGCCATGGCCCTGCCGATGGATCGCGGTGTCCAGGCGCATTCGGTGTTCGGGATCCATGCGTTTGTCACGACGCAGCTGTTGGATCGGTATGCTTCTTTCATGTCCAGTCATGGAGTCCTCCGCTGATGTTCAGCCGCGTACTACGCGTAGGCGTTAGGCAGTGGGGTAGTAATCGCGGAACCAGGCGGCAAAGCGCCCGAGCCCGTCATCCAGCGTTATTCGGGGCTGGAACCCGGTGGCCTGGGCCAGATCGCTGGCGTCGGCACACGTATTGAGAACATCGCCCGGTTGCAGGGGCAGCAGTTCGATCACGGCGGCTTGACCCAAATGTTTTTCCAGCAGCGCCACGTAGGCCTTGAGCTCGACCGGGTGTTGCCCGCCGATGTTGAACAGGCGCCATGGCGCCATGCTGCTGGCCGGATCCGGGTGCTCGCGATCCCATGCGGGATCGGCTTGCGGCGGCAGATCGATCAGACGCGCGATGCTTTCAATGATGTCGTCGATGTAGGTGAAGTCGCGCTGATGCTCACCATGGTTGAACAGCTTCAGCGGTTGGCCGGTGCTGATCGCCTGGGCAAACTGGATCGGCGACATGTCCGGCCGGCCCCAAGGCCCATACACCGTGAAAAAACGCAGGCCGGTGCAGGGAATGCCGAACAGGTGGCTGTAGCTGTGCGCCATCGATTCGTTGGCTTTTTTGGTCGCGGCGTACAGTGACAGTGGATGATCGACGCCATCCTTCACCGAGTACGGCGTGCATTGATTGGCGCCGTACACTGAACTGGACGAGGCATAGATCAAGTGCTCGACCGAATGCCGGCGGCAGCTCTCCAGAATGTTGAGGAAACCGTGCAGATTGCTGTCCAGGTACGCCCGCGGATTTTCCAGCGAGTAACGCACCCCGGCCTGCGCCGCGAGATGGATCACCACCTGAGGTTGTTCAGTGGCAAACAACGCCTCGATGGCATTGGCGTCCACGAGATCAACCGTCGCTAACGCAAAATCACCGGCCTGTTCGCGCACCCAATCGATGCGATCGTGTTTGAGTTGCGGGTCGTAATAGGCGTTGAAATTGTCCAGGCCCACCACGTCGTGCCCTTCACGCAGCAAGCGCAACACGCAATGGGCGCCGATGAACCCGGCCGCGCCGGTGACCAGAATTTTCATGGCCGCAGCCCTTCAGGCGCGATGTGGCGCAGGCCGATGCCGCTGTAATGCAGGCCGGCGGCGGCGACTTGTTCCGGGTTATAGAGATTGCGACCGTCGACGATGACCCGCGAGCGCAGCTTGCTGGCGAGCAGCTCGAAATCCACCACGCGGAAGTTTTTCCATTCGGTGCAGATCACCAGCGCGTCTGCGTCTTCCAGGGTGTCGTCGCGAGTGGCACACAAGTGCAAGTCGTTGCGGTAGCCGTAGAGGCGCCGGCATTCGGACATGGCTTCCGGATCGTAGGCCTGCACGCTGGCGCCCTCGGCCCACAGCGCGTCCATCAGATAACGGCTGGGCGCTTCGCGCATGTCATCGGTGTTCGGCTTGAACGCCAGGCCCCAGATCGCGATGGACTTGCCCGCCAGGCCTTCAGGAAATTGCGCCTTGAGTTTGCCGAACAGGATGTGCCGCTGAAGATCGTTGACGTCGGTCACGCTGCGCAGCAGTTTCAGTGGCATGCCGTTGTGTTCGGCGGTGTGCAGCAGGGCGCGCAGATCCTTGGGAAAGCACGAGCCGCCAAAGCCGCAGCCAGGGTAGATGAAGTGGTAGCCGATGCGCGGATCCGAGCCGATGCCCTTGCGCACGGCTTCGATGTCGGCGCCGAGCAGTTCGGTGAGGTTGGCCAGCTCGTTCATGAAGCTGATGCGCGTGGCGAGCATCGCATTGGCGGCGTACTTGGTCAGTTCAGCGCTGCGGTTGTCCATGAACATCAGCTTTTCGTGGTTGCGGCAGAACGGCGCGTACAGCTCGCTCATTTGCTCGCGTGCCGCTTCGTCACGCGTGCCGACGATGATCCGGTCCGGACGCATGCAATCGGCGAGGGCGCTGCCTTCCTTGAGAAATTCGGGGTTGGACACTATCCGCACGTTGAGGCCGGTTTTGCCCCGGCGCTGCAATTCGGCGCAGGCGGCCACGGCGACCTGATCGGCGGTGCCCACCGGCACCGTCGACTTGATGATCAGCGTGCGATCGGCCTCCATGAAACTGGCGATCTGCCGGGTGACGTTGAGCACATGGCTGAGGTCGGCGGAGCCGTCCTCGTCGGCGGGTGTGCCCACCGCAATGAAGATCAGTTCGCCATGTTCCACAGCGTCACTGGCCTGAGTGCTGAACAATAAGCGGCCGGCCTTGATGTTGTCTTCCAAAGTTGCCGACAGGCCCGGCTCACTAATAGGAGGAACTGCCTGCTGTAATTGCTTGATCTTGTTCGGATCAATATCAACGCACAGCACACGATGTCCGACATCGGCAAGTGCTGCTGCTTGTATCAGGCCAACGTAGCCCGTCCCAAATACGCTCACGTCCATATTGGCGTGCCTCGTAAGTTCGGTGGAAGAAGTGCGGAATAAGACTGTAAAAAGGGTATAGCGCAGCGTTGGAAAAGCGTGTCAGCAAAATGACATGTTGCACGGGTATAACACCCCCGATTTTGGGGGCGAATGGCCATCAAGTGCTTGCTGCTGCTGGATTTGCCCTGATTTTGAGCGGTTTTACAAAACTCAATTTAACCGATAAACGGTCGTAGGCCTCGAAATACAAGGGTTGTAGCGCTCCAGGTGTGTCAGATTTGAGTCAACGGTTTTTTGACGCTTTTAGCGAGCCCGATTGAGTGCTTGCGCTTTGATGGCTCGGTGCTAGTGTCAGTTTTTGACCGATAGATTGTTGACCGCGCACCAATTCAACTACACGGAATTGCCATGTTTCGATATCTGAAAGAACTGCTTTTAGTTGTTTATCTGTTGCTTTATTCCGATTATTACTTCGAGCGGTTAAATGCTATCGGGGTCAGCTTTCCTGTACTTCTTTTTGGCGCGATGTTTTTGGCGCTGCTTGTTGCATTATTGATGACTGCCTATATCAGGCAAACTTTGCTTCGGCATGTTTTTGCTTTGGTGTTGTTTGCTTCGGCGGTTTTTTTCGATGTGTACAGCCGGGTAACCGCGGATTATCTGACCTACAGCAGTTTTGTGTCGTTGGTGTATTCCGGTGGTTTCATTCAGGAAGCGGCGTATCAGTACCGCGATGCGATCATCCATGGCCTGCTCAACGGCCTGCCGCTGTTGTTTGGCATCGGTCTCAAACCACGGCTGCGCATGGCTATACCGAACGCGTTGCGGATTGCCGCGCCGCTGTGTGGGGTGATGTTGCTCAGCACTGTTTTATTTGTCCGGGCGGGTGAGGGCGCCCGGGGTTTGCCGATCATGTACACACCGCTGGCCTATCTGAACCTGTTTGCCTATGAAGCGCTGCACAACACTGTCGGCCCACGTGAGCCGGTGACGCTGGCACGTGATCCGCAAGCGATCGGGCATGACATCGTGCTGATCATCGACGAGAGCATTTCCGGTAACTACCTGGACATCAACACACCGTTCGGCGTGCACAGCAACCTCAAGCAGGATCATGCGGGCGTGGAGATTTTCAACTATGGCTACGCCGCGTCCATCGCCAATTGCAGCGCCGACACCAACGTCACCCTGCGCTACGGCGGCACCCGCGCCGATTACATGCGCATCAACACGACGCTGCCGTCGATCTGGCAGTACGCGAAAAAAGCCGGGCTGCGCACGGTCTACATCGACGCACAACGCACCGGCGGCAACCTGCAAAATCTCATGACCGACACCGAGAAAAAGGACATCGACGAATTCGTACAATTCGATCAGACCAGTGTTCGCGACCGTGACATGGCCGCCGCCGCCAAACTCATCGAACTGCTCAATGACGACACGCCGCAACTGGTGCTGATCAATAAGGTCGGTGCGCATTTTCCGGTGCACGACAAATACCCGGATCCGTTCATGGCCTATCGTCCGGCGCTGCCGCGCGGGCAGTTCATCGAGGTGGCAGACACGGCTGAACGCGACGGTTTCAGCGGTCAGTCGGATGATTGGGTGTTGTACCGCAACGCCTACAAGAACACGGTGTTGTGGAATGTTGGTGAATTTTTCTCGCGCGTCTTCGCCCAGGCCCATTTGAACAATGCACTGCTCATTTACACCTCGGATCACGGTCAGGATCTGCATGAACGTGGCAATCCCGGATTGAACACCCATTGCGGCGGCGACCCGGTGGAAGAGGAAGGGCTGGTGCCGCTGGTGGTGATACAGGGCGATTCACTGAAAACCCTCGACTGGTCGCAAGCGCTGGCGGCAAATAAGGATCGTTCCAGTCACTACAACATTTTCCCGACGCTGTTGCAGTTGATGGGGTATGACCTGGCCGGGATTGAATCGGTTTATGGCAACCCGCTGAGCGTGCCGACGGCGGATGAATTCACCTTCAACTATCGCTTCAACGCGCGACTGGGCGCCAAACCTGAGTGGAAGCACATTGACCTGAACAGCATCGTCACGCCGACCGAGTCGGCGGCCAACATCGCGGCGGGGCAACCGTGAAAGATCGCACCCTGAGGCCTTGATCTGTTGACGTTGCTTCTCAACATCCAATGCGTCAAAAACCCTTCAGGGCCGCTATCCTTGAGCGACGCTCACCGAACGGGTTTTGCCATGCTTGAAGTACAGGATGTCCACAAAAGCTATCTCACGCCGCAAGGTTCGCTGCAGGTGTTGCAAGGTGTCGACCTGCGTCTGGAATCCGGCAGCAGCCTGGCGCTGATGGGCGAGTCGGGCAGTGGCAAAAGCACGTTGTTGCACCTGATCGCCGGGCTGGACAAGGTTGATCGCGGCAGCATTCGCAGTGGCGAGCATCGGCTGGAACAAATGAACGAGGCTCAACTGGCGAACTGGCGGCGCACGGAGATCGGCCTGGTGTTCCAGCAGTACAACCTGATAGGCAGCCTGAAAGTGGCGGACAATCTGGCGTTTCAGGCGCGACTGGCGGGGCGCCACGACCCGCGCTGGCAGACCCATTTGGTGCAACGTCTGGGTCTTGGCGATTTGCTCGATCGCTATCCCGAACAACTTTCCGGCGGCCAGCAACAGCGTGTAGCCCTCGGTCGCGCGCTGGCGGCGCAACCCACTTTGCTGCTGGCCGACGAACCCACCGGTAGCCTCGACGAAGCCACCAGCGACGAGGTGCTGCGGCTGTTGCTGGAATTGCTCGACGACACGCCGACCACGTTGCTGATGGTCACGCACAGTCCGAGGGTAGCGGCACGGCTGGCGCAGAGGATCGTGTTGTCCGGCGGTCGACTGGCCGGCCCGGACGAGGTTTGAAGTGAACGTCTTTCGCGAAACATTGCGCGCCTTGCTCAGCCATTGGCGCCGCCACCCGGTACAGTTTTTCAGCGTGTTGACCGGGCTGTGGCTGGCCACCGGTTTGCTGACCGGCGTCGAAGCGCTGAACAGCCAGGCCCGCGACAGCTACACCCGGGCCAGTCGCCTGATTGGCGGCGAACCTCAGGCCAGCCTTGGCACGCCGAGTGGAGCGACCTTTGCGCAGCAATGGTTCGTTGATCTGCGCCGCGAAGGCTGGCCGGTATCGCCGTTGCTGCAAGGACGTTTGATCCTCAAGGATCACGAAAACCAACGTCTGCAACTGATGGGCATCGAACCGGTGTCGTTGCCGGCGGACTCGGCGGTGGCCGGGGAGGCGATGCCGATCGAGCGCATCGTCGAGTTTTTCAGCCCGCCGGGTAGCACGTGGATTTCTCCCGATACCTTACAGGCGTTGGGATTACCGGAGGGCGCGACTCCCGCCGCCGTGAACGGGCGCATGCTGCCACCGCTGCAAGTCCAGGCAGACATGGCCCCCGGCGTGTTGCTGGTGGACATCGGCGTCGCGCAAACCGTGCTCGATCAGCCGGATCAACTCTCACGCCTGTTGCTGCCAAAGCATTTTCAGGCCGACTTGCCGCCAGCTTTCAAGGGCCGGCTGCAACTCAATAGCAGCGGCGAAGAAAACAACCTGGCGCGGCTCACTGAGAGCTTTCATCTCAACCTTGACGCCCTCGGATTTCTATCCTTCGTGGTCGGGTTGTTCATCGTCCATGCGGCCATTGGACTGGCGCTGGAGCAGCGTCGAGGCCTGCTGCGCACATTGCGCGCCTGCGGTGTGAGTGCGCGAATGCTGATCGCGTGCCTGATTGTCGAACTGGGCGGTCTGGCATTGATCGGCGGGTTGTTCGGCGTGGTCAGCGGCTATTGGCTGGCGAGTGTGCTGTTGCCGGATGTCGCCGCCAGTCTGCGCGGTTTGTACGGCGCCGAAGTGGCGGGGCAGTTGCGTCTGAGCCCATGGTGGTGGCTGAGCGGGATCGGTTTGAGTTTGCTTGGCGCGCTGTTCGCCGGGGCGGACAGTTTGCTGCGTGCGGCACGTTTGCCGTTGCTGGCGGTGGCCAATCCTCAGGCCTGGCACCAGCAACATGCGCGCTGGCTGCGGCGTCAGGCCTGGGTGGCCGGTGTATTCGGATCGATAGCGCTCATCGCGTTGATTTGGGGCGACAGCCTCGCCAGCGGTTTTGCCTTGATGGCCGGCCTGTTGCTCGGCGCCGCGCTGGCCCTGCCGGTGTTGCTCAGCGCCTTGCTCAACCGCTTGCTCGGGCGCAGTCGCTCGGTGCTCGGTCAATGGTTTTTCGCCGATTGCCGCCAGCAATTGCCGGCGCTGAGCCTGGCGTTGATGGCCTTGCTGCTGGCACTGGCGGCCAATATCGGCGCCGGGAGCATGACCTCCGGATTTCGCGAGACCTTCGATGACTGGCTCGAACAACGGCTGAGCGCCGAGCTGTATATCAATCCGCAAAACCCGGCGCAGGCCCGCGAGATGCAAACGTGGCTGCTGCAACAGCCGAACGTCGCGGCGGTGCTACCGAACTGGCAGGTGTCGGTGATATTGCAGGGCTGGCCGGCCGACGTCTTCGGCGTCATCGATCATCCGCACTACCGTCAGCATTGGCCGTTGCTGGAATCCATCGGCAAGGATCCATGGGCGGCGCTGGCCAGCGAAGACACGGCAATGCTCAGCGAGCAGCTGGCGCGACGGCTCAACGTCCATCCGGGCGATCACTTGACGATCGCGCTACCCGGCGGCACATGGTCGCCGCGCATCGTTGGCATTTACGCCGACTACGGCAATCCCAAGGGGCATGTGCTGGTCAACATCAACCACTTGCTGCGCGGCTGGCCGCAACTGACGCCGAACCGCTTCAATCTGCGTATCGATCCGCCGAGCATCCCGCCGCTGTTGGCCGCGTTGCAGGCGCGCTTCCAGCTCGACGATAACCGCATCGTCGATCAGGCACGTCTCAAGGGCTGGTCGGTTCAGGTGTTCGAGCGCACCTTCGCGGCGACGGCAGCATTGAATAGCCTGACGCTGGCCGTCGCCGGTGTGGCCCTGTTTATCAGTTTGCTGACCCAGAGCCAGAGCCGTCTCGGTCAACTTGCGCCGCTGTGGGCGCTGGGTGTGACACGGCGCCAATTGATGCTGCTCAACCTCGGCCAGACCTGGCTGCTCGCAGTGCTGACATTGGTTTTGGCGTTGCCACTGGGCATTGCGTTGGCCTGGTGCCTGGATGCAGTGATCAACGTGCAGGCGTTCGGTTGGCGCTTGCCGTTGCGGGTGTTCCCGTTGCAGCTGGCGCAATTGATGGCGCTGGCGCTGTTGGCGACATTGCTGGCGTCGGCATGGCCGCTGTATTCGCTGTACCGCACGCAACCGGCGGATCTGCTGAGGACGTTTGCCCATGAGGATTAACCTCATCGCTTGCCTGTTGGTGGCGTTGCTTCCCGGATGCGATCAGCCTGCGCCGCCGGATAAAGGCTTCGCCGGCATGGGCGATCAGGCGCAGGCGTTTACGCCAGTGGTGCCGGGACGGGTGTTCAGCTTTCCGGCGGATCACGGCGCTCATGAAGGATTCCGCATCGAGTGGTGGTACGTCACTGCCAACCTAAGGGACTCACAGGGTCGTGATTTCGGCGTGCAATGGACACTGTTTCGCAGCGCCCTTAAACCCGGATCGGAGCAACCCGGCTGGGCAAATCAAACGATCTGGCTCGGTCACGCCGCAGTGACTTCGGCCAGCGCTCACCACGCGGCGGAGCGTTATGCCCGAGGCGGCGTAGGCCAGGCCGGCGTGCGATTGGCACCGTTCGAAGCGTGGATTGATGACTGGCGCTTCAGCGATCAGGCGAATGCTCCGCTGACCGATCTGCAATTGAGCGCTGCGGACAAAGACTTCAGCTATCAGTTGCACCTCACCGCGAATCGTCCGCTGGTGCTGCAAGGCGACAAGGGCTTCAGCCAGAAATCCGAGCAGGGCCAGGCGTCGTATTACTACAGCCAGCCTTTTTTCCAGGCCAGCGGTACCGTGCAAATCGACGGCCAAACCCACACCGTCAGCGGCCCTGCCTGGCTCGACCGGGAGTGGAGCAGTCAACCGCTGACTGCCAATCAGACCGGTTGGGACTGGTTCTCCCTGCACCTGGAATCGGGTGAGCACGTCATGCTTTATCGCATGCGTCAAAAGGACGGTGCGCCATACGTCACTGGCACCTGGATCAGCGCCGATGGCCAGACACAGCCGCTGCATGGTGACCAGATAAAACTCACGCCGCAGGACACCGCCACGGTCGCGGGCCGCGAGATGCCGGTGCGCTGGGCGATCAGCATCCCGCTAAAGGGTCTGGAAATCAGCCTCGATGCGCTGAACCCACAAGCCTGGATGAACCTGCGCATTCCCTACTGGGAGGGACCGGTGCGGGTGAGTGGCAGTCACGGCGGGCAAGGCTATCTGGAAATGACCGGCTATTGAATCTGAACTCTGGCGGCTGCGGCGTTTTCATAACTCAATGAAACCCGTGATCCGGAGTTCGCCATGAGTGAAGAAATCAATCCCCCCGGGATGGGCGACTGGCAGCGTGCGTTCGACGACAAGACGCTATGGCAACAGTCCCCCGACGCCCATTACCTCGAACTCAAGCGCATCGCCAACGACATGCTCGGCCAGGGCGCGATTGACCTTGAGCAATGGCAGATCCTCGAAGAGAAAATCGAGCAAGCACACCAAGACTCGCCCGGCGTGAACGTTGCCCGCGAAGTCGCCGACCCCGAAGCCTGACCCGAAGCCTGAGGAGTAGCCATGACATCCGTTTCAGATAAGCAAAACCCCGACGAGCCACGTCCACCGGGTGAAACCGAACGTGACAACGACGCTTTGCGCCCGACCGATCCAAACCGCCGTGAAAACAGCGGCAAACCCACGCCAAGCGGTGAATCCACCGCCCAGGAAACCGCGAAACAAAACCGGGTCAAGCCCTGATCAGCGTCTATGCTCTAGGGCACGCGCGGCGTCGAAGCGATTCGGCGCCGTATGCTGCCATTTCATCATAGGGACAATAGCGCTCATGAAACTCAACGCACTGACGCACGCCCTTGCTCTTGCCACGGTATTGTCCACCACCAGCCTGGGTGCATTTGCCGCCGATATACCGCTGTCCGCCGCCATTGAAGCGGATAAAGTCACCACCAAAGTGATTTCGGTCGATGCCGCCAACCATCAGGTTGTCCTTGAAGGCGCAGAAGGGCGCCAGGTACATGTGCAATTGACCGAGAAAGCCAAGAACCTCGACAACCTCAAGGTCGGTGATCAGGTCGACGTTGAAGTCATGCGCTCCGTCGCGGCTTATCTGGACACCGACGTCGATAAAGGTCTGCCGGGCTCGACCGAACGCACCGGTGAACTGCGCAACGCCCCGGGCAGCGACAACCCTGGCGGTGAAGCTTTCCGGCAAGTTCAGGTGCAACTGATCATCACCAAAATTGATCTCGCTAAAAATCAGGTCACGCTGAAGAATCCCGCCGGCCAATCGAAAACCCTCGACGTCAAGCAGCCGGAAATTCAGGCCCGACTGAAGAACTTGAAAGTAGGGCAAAGCGTAATCGTCACTTATACCGATGTATTGAAAGTGACCAGTCGACACGAAAGTTGAGTATTGACTCTACAAGTTCGTTTTTTTGTACAGGTCGTTGTATGAAAACTCTCATGTACAAAAAAGTTGTAGGGCAATTCCGATAGTTAGTCGATGAAAATCGATGTCTGATATTCAATAACGTTTTTGTACATAAATTTCATCTTCCGCTACCGCGACATATTGCAAATGTTCTATTAATATTCCGTTCGTTCGCCCAGTGTCAGGGCTCTTTACCGGTGCATGGATTGCCAGGCCATTACACTGGGCGAACACTTGTCTCGCGGCATTTTCAATGGCGCTTATTGCAAAAAAAACCAGTTGCAGGTCTTGCACAATCCTGCAACTCATTGGCCTCCACTGAAGTTATAACGCCTGGATTTCTCTCCCGGGAAATAGAAGTTTCAGTCAGAAAGTTTTACTCGTTAACGCGACAATAATTGGAGACACGTATCAATCGAACGCTGTTGCGTTTGCGCATACAACTCCAATTCATCAATGGTCGAACGCCCCAGCGCCTGCTCGAACCCATGGCGGTTTGAATGCTCGTCATAATGCACCTGCGCCGCATCGCCGAGGTTTGACTGAAAGATCCCTGCGGCACTGACCGGCAGGAAATCTTCATACACCAACGGCTCAGCGTTCACGCAGCCTTCGCGCAACAAATCCTCCAGCGTCAGATTGGCAGTGCCGTCAGTGCCAAGACCCTTTTCTGTGACGAAATAGCGAAAGTACGCCAGTTCCTGTTCGCGCATACCGTCGAGGCTGTCAGGGAATTCGGCAAAATGCTGTGTCATGAGCGCGTTGTACTGTGCGGCATTGGCTTCGTTGGGGAACGCGCCGAGTGCATCCCGAGCGGCGTTGAGCAAGCGGTCGTACAGGGCGCGGCCCTTTGGCGTCAGCGCGGCGCCGCGTTGTTCGATTTCGCCGAAGCGGGCGCTGTGGCTGCCCTGGGTTTGCGCCTGATCGGTGAAGGCGACGGGTTCGTCGAGGGCCTTGAAACTGGTCTGACGCAAGAGTATCGGGCAATGGCGGCGCGGCGGGCCTTCGATCACGGCTTTGGGGGTGATGCCGTGCAATGGCATTTGCGACTGTACCGTGTCGATGTCTAGCGTCCGGGGCGTCAGGTGATTGATGTGCGGGCCTTTGAACGCCACCACATCGGCAATCAGCCGGTGTTGGTCACTCAGGGTTTGATACTGCGCTGCGGTTACCGTGGCGCTGTGGTGCCAGCGAAACGTTTCCAATGCCTGCAGGACAAATTCCCCGGCATCGTCATCATTGAGGCCTCCGGCGGTTTCCGCCTGATCGATCAGGCGCAGGGCTTCAGGGGTAAATATCTGCCGCCGGTCCAGGACGGATCGGGCAAATTCACGCAGCTCGGGCTCTTCGATCAATTCCAGGCGCAACAACGACGTGAACACGCGAAACGGGCTCACTTGCAGGGCCTTTTCGTGCACTGCGCGAAAAGCCGTGGAATGCACCGGTACACCGGCCGGGGTCAGGTCGTAATAGCCCACTGGTTGCATGCCCATCACCGCGAACAGTCGGGCGAGAGTGGCCAGTTCCGTGGCGGTGCCGACGCGGATCGCGCCATGGCGCTCCATGTCCAGACGTTGGATTTCGCCGGTGCTGTTCAACTGCCGGGCCAGGTTCGAATCCCGAGCGAGCACGTTGCGATTGGTCTGCTCGACCAGCTCTATCAGGACGCCGTACAGCGGCACTTCTTTGCGGTACATGTCGGACATCGCTCGGGAGAAGCGTTGGCGAATCAGATCGGGGCTGACGAAGTTCTGCACGGTCATGAAAAAAATTCCTGGCACGGTCATCTGACGGATAAGACAAAAGATCGCAGCCTTATCCCGCGTGGGCAAACGAAGAATCCTACGAACTTCATTCTGCCAACGACTGATCGACCAGCTCTATCCAATGCCGAACGGGCGTGCGACCAGCGCTGGCGAGGTGGCTTTGACATCCGACGTTGGCGGTGACGATCAGCTCGGGGCGACCGCTTTCGAGGGCATTGAGGCGGTTGTCGCGCAGCTGCCGGGCGAGTGCCGGTTGGGTCAACGAATACGTGCCGGCAGAGCCACAACACAAGTGGCCATCCGGCACGGCGGTGAGGTTGAAACCGAGCCGGGTCAGCACTGCTTCAACGGCGCCACCCAGTTTCAAGGCGTGTTGCAACGTGCAGGGGCAATGCACGGCGATTCGTCGCTCGGTGGCGGCGCAAACCTGTTCCAAGGGTTGTTCGGCAAGCACTTGCACCAGATCCAGTGCCAGTTCGCTGACCCGCCGCGCCTTGGCGGCATACACCGGATCCTTTTCCAGCAGGTGCCCGTAATCCTTGATGAATGCCCCGCAACCGCTGGCGGTCTGGACGATGGCTTCGGCGCCGTTTTCGATGTGCGGCCACCAGGCGTCGATGTTGTGGCGGGCGCGGTCGAGGCCTCTGGTCTGGGCGTCGAGGTGGTAATCGAGGGCGCCGCAGCAACCCGCTTGCGCCACCGGCGTGACGCTGATGCCAAGCCGATCCAGCACCCGCGCCGCCGCATCGTTGGTGTTCGGCGCCAGGCCCGGTTGCACGCAGCCTTCGAGCATCAACACCCGCCGCGCATGCCGTGGCACGGGGCGCACGCCGCTGGCCAACGCGCGCTGCGGCAGTTTTGCTTCGAGCATGCGTGGCAGCACGGGGCGAAATGTTGCGCCCACCCGCAGCAGGCCCTTGAACAATCCAGGATTGGGAGCCAGCGCGCGCAGGCCTTCACGTAGCAAGCGTTGCCCGGCTGGGCGCGGCACAGCGTTATCGACCACCGCACGGCCAATATCCAGCAGGTTGTGATAGTCGACGCCGGACGGGCAGGTGGTTTCGCAATTGCGGCATGACAGACAGCGATCCAGATGCAATTGGGTTTTGGCCGTGGCCGGTGCGCCTTCGAGCACTTGCTTGATCAGATAGATGCGCCCGCGCGGGCCGTCAAGTTCATCGCCCAGCAGTTGATAGGTCGGGCACGTTGCGTTGCAGAATCCGCAATGCACGCAACTACGCAGGATTTTCTCCGCTTCGGCGGCGCGGGGCAGAAGACGTGCCTGTTCGCTGAGTGTGGTTTGCATGGTCAGACCTGCGCGTACATGCGCCCGGGATTGAATAGCCCTTGCGGGTCAAGTTGCGCCTTGAGCTGGCGGTGATAGCGCAGCAGTGTCGGGGCCAGGGGCTGAAACGGCGTGTCGCTCCCGCCATGGCTGAAACAGGTCGCGTGGCCGCCGAGTTCATGGGCCAGCGCTTGTACATCGTCGGCAGCGGATTTGAGCCAGCGTTGCGCACCGGCCCAGTCGATCAACTGCGCGCCGGGCAACGACAGCGGCCCGATATTGTTGGGCAACGAAAGGCGCCACAACGGCAAGCCGTCATCGAAAAAGCCCAGGCGCTGTTCGTTCAGATCATTCCAGAATCCCGAATCCAGTGGTTCTCCGCCGAGCCGTTGATGGGCGGCGCTCACAGAGCCTTCACCTCCTTCCAGTCGCAGATAAAGGCTGTCGCCGTCATGACACGCGGCGCTGATCGGCAGCGGTTGCTGGCCCCACTCGGCGAGTTTCGCCAAGGCCCGGGCGCAATCAATGTCAAGACGAATGCTCAGGCACTGGCGGGGTTTGGGCAGCACTTTGAGCGACACTTCGGTGAGCACGCCGAGGCAGCCGAAACTGCCGGCCATCAGCCGTGACAGATCATATCCCGCGACGTTTTTCATCACTTCACCGCCGAAACGCAAGTGCTGGCCGAGGCCGGTAATGACCCGTGTGCCGAGCACGAAATCGCGCACCGAGCCTGACCATGGCCGACGTGGCCCGGACAATCCGGCAGCAATCATGCCGCCGACCGTGGCCGAACCTTCGAACGCGGGCGGCTCGCAGGGCAGCATTTGTCCCGCGTCGTCCAGTGCGGCAAGCAAATCAACAAGCGGTGTGCCGGCCCGCACGCTGACGACCAATTCGGTCGGTTCATAGCGAACGATGCCGCGATGAGCCCGGGTGTCGAGCACTTCGCCCGCCACGTCGCGACCGAGGAACGCCTTGCTGTTGCCGCCCTGGATCTTCAACGGTGTGTTGTGGCCGCGAGCCTGGTTGACCTGATCGAGCAACGCGTCGGCGGCATCGACATCAGTCATCAGAAACGCTCCAGCTCAGGGAAGGGCAATTGTCCGGCGTGGATGTGCATCGCACCGAATTCCGCGCAGCGGTGCAGGGTGGGGATGTTCTTGCCGGGATTGAGCAGGCCCAACGGGTCAAACGCGGTTTTTACTGCGTGGAACAGGCGCAGTTCATCGCTGTTGAATTGCGCGCACATTTGATTGATTTTCTCTCGGCCGACACCGTGTTCGCCGGTGATGCTGCCGCCGACCTTGACGCACAATTCGAGGATTTTGCCGCCAAGGGCTTCGGCGCGGTGCAGTTCGCCCGGTTGATTGGCGTCGAACAGGATCAGCGGGTGCATGTTGCCGTCGCCGGCATGAAACACGTTGGCCACACGCAAACCGTGTTCTTCGCCGAGGCGGGCAATGCCTTGCAGCACGCCGGCCAGTTCGCGGCGGGGGATGGTGCCGTCCATGCAGTAGTAATCCGGCGACAAACGGCCGATTGCCGGGAAGGCATTCTTGCGTCCGGCCCAGAATTTTACCCGTTCGGCTTCGTCCCGCGCCTGGCGCACTTCAGTGGCGCCGGCCTGGGCCATGACCTCGCGCACCCGCTGGCAATCGTCGTGGACATCGGCTTCGACGCCATCGAGTTCGCACAACAGAATCGCCTCCGCATCCACCGGGTAGCCGGCGTGAATGAAGTCCTCGGCAGCGCGGATCGCCAGGTTGTCCATCATTTCCAGTCCGCCGGGGATAATCCCGGCGGCGATGATGTTGGCGACGGCGTGGCCGGCCTTTTCCACGGAGTCGAAACTGGCCAGCAGCACTTTCGCGGTTTGTGGTTTGGGCAGCAGCTTGACCGTGACTTCGGTGATGATGCCGAGCAGACCTTCGGAGCCTGTGAACAACGCGAGCAAATCGAAACCCGCCGAATCAAGAGCCTCGGAACCCAACGTCAGGCGTTCGCCTTCAATGGTCAGGACTTCGATCTTCAGCACGTTGTGCACGGTCAGGCCGTATTTCAGGCAATGCACGCCGCCCGCGTTTTCCGCGACGTTACCGCCAATGGAACAGGCGATTTGCGACGATGGATCCGGCGCGTAATACAAGCCGAACGGCGCCGCTGCCTGGGAGATCGCCAGGTTGCGCACGCCGGGTTGAACCCTCGCGGTACGTGCGGCGGGATCGATGTGCAGAATCTGATTGAAGCGCGCCATCACCAGCAACAAACCTTTTTCCAGCGGTAACGCGCCGCCCGACAATCCCGTGCCAGCCCCGCGTGCGACCACTGGCACGTGTCGTTCATGACAGAGTTTGAGCAGCGCCTGCACCTGTTCAAGGCGATGGGGCAGGGCGACCAGCATCGGGGTTGTGCGGTAGGCCGAGAGGCCGTCGCATTCGTAGGGCTTGAGTTCTTCTTCGCGCCACAGCAGGTCAAGATCCGGCACGGCTTGTTGCAACGCCTTGAGGAGTCGGGCCTTGTCCACGTCCGGCAACGGGCCGTCGAGGCGCTCGTCGTAAAGAATGTTCATCGCTCAAGCAATCGCATCACGCAATTCCCCCAGAAACTCACGGTACAAACGCGCGGTGTTCGCCGGTTGCTCAACCATCGGCATGTGCCCGACGTTGTCCCACACATCCACCTTCAGGTTGGCGATGCCTTTGCTCCACACCGGCACGCTGCTGACATCGATCAAGCGATCCTTGCGCCCCCACAGCAGCAGTGACGGGCACTGGATATCGGCGAGTTTCGGCTCCATCGGCGGACTGGCGCGGAAGTCGCGAAAGATTTCTTCCAGCTCATCGCGCTGCTGTTCGTAGCGTTGTGCAATGGCGTCCAGCACCAGGCGCGGTACCCATGGCGGCGAGGCCATGGTCATCGCGTAGAAGGACTGGAACTCCTCTCGGGAGTTGATCAGGAATGGGTTGTGCCCGCGCGCGAGGTGGCGCTCCATGTCGCTGGCCTCCGGCGCCGTGACCCCGGCCGGGTCAATCAATGCCAGAGAAGCGATCCGCTCCGGATAGTTCGCCGCCAGCCATGCCGCGATCCAGCCGCCCATCGAGTTGCCGATCACATGGACTTTCTCCACGCCACAGACGTCGAGCAGCTGGATGATGCGTTTGGCCTGTAAAGGAATGTCATACCCACCGCCCTCCTTGAAGCCGGTTTCACCGTGGCCCGGCAGATCCGGAATGATCACCCGATATTTGCCCACAAAATGCTTGGCGAAACGCAGCCACAAATTTTTGTCGGCACTGAAGCCGTGCAGCATCAACACACTGCTGGAAGCCTCATAAGGCCCGCCCTGCCAGGTTGAAACCGTCATTTCGCTGATCGGCACGACGATTTTGTGCAGCCGATACAACTTGGCCTCCACCGCCATGTTCAGGTTGTAGAGCCAATGCCCGACCGCCGGATAACTCAACCAGCTCCAGGCCACGAAAACCGCAAGGGCGACAAACAACAAAAGCATCGGCGTTTTCCTTATTACCCGTTCAGGACAAGATGTGGTCGGCGGGTTTCAGCGCCCGGGTCAACCGGTAATAGCTGAAACTGAACCCCGGAAACATGGCGATCACATGACCGCTCTTGCTTTGATACCAACTGTGGCAGCCGCCGGACTTCCACACGGTGCGTTCCATTTCCCGGTGGATCATTTCAGTGTAGGTACGTTCCGCGTCGGCGCGCACTTCGATGCTGCGCAAACCTTTCGTTTGCAGCGTGCGGATGCAATCGAGGATGTAGTTCATCTGCGATTCGATGATGAACAGCGCCGACGTGTGGCCAATGCCGGTGTTCGGGCCGGTAACGATAAACAGATTGGGAAAGTCCGGCAGGCTGGTGCCGAGGTAGGCACGCGGGTATTGCGCCCAGACGTCTTTCAATTGCACACCGTGTTTGCCGGTGACCGGGTAGGAAATCACTCCGTCGGTGGCGTCGTAACCGGTCGACCAGACGATCAGGTCCACGTCGATGTGCTGACCGTCGCGGGTCAGAATGCCGCTTTCGTCCAGCGAGGCAATGCCTTGATCACGGCCGTGCACGGTCACATTCGGGCGGGTCAGTGCCGGGTAGTAGGTGCTCGACACCAGCACGCGTTTGCAGCCGATGGTGAAATCCGGTGTCAGTTTTTGCCGCAACACCGGGTCGGGCACCTGACGTTCAAGGAAGCGCAGGGCATGGCGTTGCACCATGGCGATGGCCGGTTTCGAGTATTTGAAGGCGATCACCCGGGTTTCAAACTGCCAGTAGATCATCCAGCGCAGTAGCTTGTAGGCCGGTTTTACGCCCAGCAACCAGCGCTGAAATCGGCCGAAGGTACGGTCGGCCCGGGGCAACACCCAATGCGGCGTGCGCTGGAAAACATGCAAGTGCGCGACATCCGGTGCAATCGCCGGAATTACCTGAGCCGCGCTCGCGCCGCTACCGACGATGGCGACGCGTTTACCCGTGTAGTCGTAGCTGTGATCCCAATGGTTTGTATGAAATGTCTTGCCGGCGAAGCGATCCTGGCCATCGAAGTGTGGGATCACCGGCTGGCTCAACGGGCCTGTGGCGTTGATCAGGAATTGCGCATGGAAAATGCCATGGCCCGTGGTGTGCACATTCCAGCGTTTTTCGGCGTCATCCCACTCGACCCGCTCGACATTGGCTTGCAGCTCCACGCGGTGGCGCAGGTCGAAACGGTCGATCACGTATTCGGTGTAGCGGTGCAGTTCAGCCTGTGCAGCGAACATTTGCGTCCATGGATAGGGCGCGAACGACAGCGAATACAGCGGCGATGGAACGTCCACCGCTGCGCCCGGGTAGGTGTTCTGGCACCAGGTGCCACCGAAAAAATCGCGCCGTTCCAACAGGCGGAAGTCGTCGATGCCGGCCTTCAGCAGATTCACCGCCGCGCACTGGCCGCCGAATCCGCTGCCGATGATCAACACTCGATACGTGTGCATGGGCCCCCTTCTTATAGTCGTTCTTCGCGATCCCGCCCTTCATGTATAGCCAAATATTTGTCCGGTGTCGGACGGTGATGACGGGGTATTTCGGCCCGTCGAGCGGTGATGGCTATTTAAGGTTGCCCTGATAGACTCCAAACACACCCGTCAAGCGGTGGCGCAGGTTGATCCACGTTCGAGGCCCTTATGGGAAAGACGGGAGGAAAGGGACTTTCATTGGCCAGGAGGCTTTACACATCGCGCGCCCTCGGATTGGTTCTGGGGCTTTTGTGCGTGAGTGTGGCGATGTACCCGCTCGATCCTCCCGTCTGGGTCTGGAGCCTGATGCTGTTCAATGGCCTGGTCTGGCCGCATCTGGCTTATCAGTGGGCCCGGCGAACGAGGGTGCCGTATCACGCCGAGCACCGAAACCTGTTGGTCGATGCGTTCATGGGCGGCTTTTGGGTCGCGGCCATGCAGTTCAATCCATTGCCCAGTGCCACGACGATTTCCATGATGGCGATGAACAACGTTGCCATTGGCGGCGTGCGTTTTCTGCTGGCAGGCTTTGCAGCGCAACTGCTGGGAATCGCCATCGGGCTGGTGGTCTTCGCCCCTGCGTTCATTCCGCCCACCACGCCGATTCAGTTGTATGCGTGCCTGCCGCTGCTGATGCTGTATCCACTGGCGCTGGGCTGGATTTGCTTCCGTCAGGCCTACACACTTGGTCAACACAAGCGCGAGCTGCTTGCCCTCAGTCGCACTGACAGCCTGACAGGCCTGGTCAATCACGGGGCCTGGAAAGATCAACTGGAAATAGAGTTCCAGCGCTGCCGGCGCCTGCAACGGGGCGGGGCGATTGCGCTGATCGACATCGATCATTTCAAAACCATCAACGACACGTATGGCCATGTGGCTGGCGACATCGTCTTGCGTCAGCTCAGCAAGTTGCTCAAGCAGAACCTGCGTGCCTCTGATATCGCCGGGCGGTATGGCGGTGATGAATTTTGCGTGTTACTGCCGGATTTGCCGCTGTTTAACGCGGCTCAGGCAATGGAAGCGTTACGCGATCGCTTTGCGACCCTCGGCTACGAGCAAAACCCGGCGCTGCGGGTCAGTTTGAGTATTGGCCTGGCGGCATTCGAACCGGGTCACAGCGATGCGACCCGTTGGCTCAACGATGCCGATCAGGCGTTGTACGAGGCGAAATCAACCGGGCGAAACCGGGTGATCTGCAACACCGACAACAAACCCCGGTATGAGCTATTCGATTCAGTCTGAGCTTCCCCGGAGGAGCTGCCGAAGGCTGCGATCTTTTGACCTTGATCCTTAAAGATCGCAGCCTCGTTTCACTCGTCAGCTCCTACAGGCGATGTGTTAGGAGCCTGGCTTGCCGGCGATCACGTCGGTCCAGGATTGTGGTGATCGGTTGGTTGAACGTCGTATCCGGTATAGAGCCGTGCGGGGATGTCAGGTACGGTTTAGTCCCTCCGACACGAAACAAGGATCGATTCATGACGTTTACTTTTCCTCGTTCCCTGCTGGCCGTCAGTCTTGGCCTGTCCCTCGCTTTCACCGCCTCTGCTGCATTTGCCGAGCCGCACAAGCAAGTGCTGGCCGACGCGGAGCAGTACAAGCCTGAAGCGCTCAAGTTGCTGGAGCGTCTGGTCAACATTGACACCGGTTCCGGCTATGAACCGGGTCTGGCGCAAGTCAGCGACATCGTCATCGATGAATTGAAAAAACTCGGCGCGACCATCGAGCGGGTTCCAAATACGCCAGAGAAATCAAGTCACGTACTCGCCACGTTCAAGGGCACCGGCAAGGCGAAAATCCTGCTGATGGCGCACATGGACACGGTGTTCAAAGAAGGAACCGCCGCCGAACGCCCGTTCACCATCAAGGACGGCCGCGCCTACGGGCCGGGCGTGATGGATGACAAGGGCGGTATCGTTGCCGGTATTTATGCGCTGAAGATTCTGAAAAATCTCGACTTCAAGGACTACTCACAAATCACCTTCCTGCTCGACGCCAGCGAAGAGACCGGCTCGGACGTCGCGACTGACCTGATCAAGAAAACCGCGAAAAACCATGATGTCACCCTCAATCTCGAACCGGGTCGTCCGGCCGATGGTTTGGTCGTGTGGCGCAAGGGCAGTGCCACGGCGCTGGTCGAGGTCAAGGGCAAGGCTGCCCACGCTGGTGTCGCACCCGAGCTGGGGCGCAATGCCGCGATGGAAGCGGCGCACCAGATTCTGCAGCTGGGCAAGCTAGGTGATGAGGCGAAAAAGACCACAATCAACTTTACCGTGCTGAAGGCCGGGGATCGCACCAACGTGATCCCGGATCAGGCGATGGCCAAGGCTGACGTCCGCGCAGCGGTGCCGGAGGAATTCGACCGGATCGAAAAAGACCTGGCGCGGGTATCGCAGGACAAGTTGATTGCCGATACCGAAGTGAAAACCACCTTGCAACGCGGTCTGCCGCCAATGCCGCAGACGGCGGAGTCGGATCGGTTGATGGCGATGGCTCAGGGCATCTATGGCGAAATCGGTCGCAAGCTGACCGAGGAAGGTAGCGGCGGGGCGGCGGATGCCAGCCTGTCGGCCGGCGTGGGCACGCCGACGCTGGACGGGTTCGGGATTGTCGGCGGCAATATTCACACCCCGGAGGAATACGCCGAGGTGGAAAGCGTCGCACCGCGTATTTATCTGTTGTCGCGGATGATCATGGAGCTGGCCAAACGCTGAAAGATCAAAAGATCGCAGCCTGTGGCAACTCCTGCAAGGAACGATCAGGGCAGCGGTGTTATTCCTTGACGCTCATGAATTCCTTCGCCCAGCGGATGTATTCCTCCGGCTGGGTGTAGGTGTGCGTCAGTTCGGTTGCGTTCAGATCTGAGCCCTGGGTAAATATCTGGCGTTGTTCGCGCAGGCTGTCGTAGGTCGCTTTGATCGCGGCGAAATACGCGCCGTGGCCGTCGATGGTGACGCGCACGCCCAGCTCGGCCAGGCGTTTGTCGTCGCGCAACGCCGGATTACCGTAGGTCACCAGCATCAGCGGCACCGTCAGGTGCTCGGCGATCTGTTCCAGGTGATCGAAGTCCTGTACGCCGACCATGCAGATGCCATCGGCGCCTGCGGCTTGATATTGCTTGGTGCGGTTGATGATTTCCTGCACCGGCAATATGCCGGCGTGGGTGCGGGCGATGACGGCCATTTCCATGTCGGATCGGGCTTCAAGTGCCGCGCGGATCTTGCCGACGCCTTCGGCGACGGTAATCAGGTCGGTGGATTTGCGGCCGAATTGCGCGGGCAACAGCGTGTCTTCGATGGTCAGCGCAGCGATGCCGGCGCGTTCCAGTTCAACGATGGTGCGCATTACGTTCAGAGCGTTGCCGTAGCCATGGTCGGCGTCGGCGATCACCGGCAATTGGGCGACGCGGCCGATGCGGGTGGCCTGTTCAGCGAATTCGCTGAGGGTGATCAGGGCGAAGTCCGGTGCAGCCAATACCTGCAGCGAGGCGACCGAGCCACCGAGAATCCCGACTTCAAAGCCCAGGTCAGCGGCAATGCGAGCAGACATCGGGTCGAACACCGAAGCGGTGTGGTAACAGGTGCCGGACGCCAGCAACTGACGGAAATTACGGCGCAAATCTTGATGAGAAAGCCTGGACATACGAGTTCCACCATACAAAGGAATGGAAAGGCTTGAGCAAAGGTGTCAACGCCGAAGGAACAAAAGGCTATCACGCGAATGGGTCAATGTTCATGACGAATTTGCGTGAGTCGATAGCTGGCTAAGAAAAACGCCGCGAGCGGTTCAGGCCGCGACGGCGTGCGATTGCTGATTGAGCAAGGGCACCGCGCGTACGGAATCGCCGGGTTGCAGTTGCAAGCGCTTGGCGGTGAGACGATCGATGACCAGTGTCCCGCTAGCCACCCGCGCCGGGGCGACGGTGATGCGGCAGTTTTCCAGACGCCGATTGTGGATCAGCCAGAGCGGCGCCTGATCGTCCGGCGCACCCAGCGCCAGATTCAGCGTCAGGCTGTCGCGCACCGTGCGGATATTACGGATCGGTGCTTCGACCACCGGGCCGCCATCGAAAATGTCGATATAGCCTTGGTGGGCGAAACCTTCGGCGTTGAGGATTTTCAACGCCGGCTGGGTGTTCGGATGTGCCTGGCCAATCACCGCCTGCGCCTGTTCGGTCAGCAGGCAGGTATAGAGCGGCTGGCGCGGCATCAGCTCGGCGATGAACGATTTGTTGCCAAGCCCGGACAGGTGATCGGCGTGCCTGAAATCCATCTGGAAAAAGTGCCGGCCCAGGCTATCCCAGAACGGCGAACGCCCTTGTTCATCGGTGCTGCCGCGCAGTTCGGCGATCATTTTTTCGCCGAACAACTGCGGGAACTCGGCGACGAACAGCAAACGCCCCAGCGACAGCAAGCGACCGTTGCTGCCATTGCGCTGATCCGGGCGCAGGAACAGCGAACACAGCTCGGAATGACCGCTCATCTCGTTATTGAGGAACAGCGTCGGGATCTGCCGCTGAATGCCCAGATCCGGCGCCGAACTCACAGTGACGCCGACCCGATAGTTGTACCAGGGCTCACGCAACCCGACGGCGCCGGCCATGGCACTGACGCCGACCACGCGTTGGTCATCGTCTTCGAGCACGAACAGATAATCGGCATCGGCGCGTTCTATTTGCTCGGCGAATGCGCGCTGGGCCCAGCGTACCCGGTGGCTGAGGCGATGCTCGTCGGCCGGCAGTGTGGTGAACCCCGGGCCGGTCTGTTGTACCAGCGTCATCAATGCCGGCAGGTCGCCGATCTGAACCGGACGGACGATCATCGTGCAACTCCTTCTGCGCGCCGCATTGGACGCTGTCGTAAGGCACTGGAACGGGAGGTGATCACAGCGCGATCATCCGGATCGTGTCGCCATCGGTCACCTCGAGCGCCGCGCTCAGCGCCGGTGTCAAGGCCAGCGGTTGGTCAGGCTGATGCTCCAGCTCTGCGACCATTGCGCGAAAGCCCTGGAGGCGTTCGTTGCTCAGCAGGTAAAGGCCGCGCGCGTCGATCTGCGCCTGTATGTGCACGGTGACGGTCTGGCTATGGGCGATCGAGCGGATATTCGCCGTTCGCGCATACAGGGTCGGACCGGCATCGAACAGGTCGATGTAGCTGTTGGTTTCGAAACCCTCGCGCTCGAGAATGTCGAACGCTTCCTGTCCATCGGGATGAATGCGGCCGATGCAGTCCTGTGCTTCCTGCGGCAGCATCGGCACGTAGATCGGGTATTGCGGCATCAGTTCGGCGAGAAACGTGCGGCTTTGCAGGCCGCACAGGCGCTCGGCCTCGGCGTAGGGCAGATCGAAAAAGTGTTTGCCCAATGCATCCCAGAAGGGCGAATGGCCATTTTCATCGCTGTAGCCGACGATTTCCGTGATGACGGCCTCGGCGAACCGTTGCCCATGGGCGGCGATGAACAGCAAACGCGCCCGGGACAGCAATTCGGCGAACGGGCTGCGGGTCAGCGCTGCATCAAGGTGGAAACCGCGCAGCAACGTATGGCCGCTGAGGTCGTGGCACAACGAAAGCGCCGGCACCCCGTGCTCAATGTTCAATTCCCGCGAAGCACTGGTGAACTGGCGATTGCGCAGGCTGTAGAACGGTTCGTCGAATCCCGCCGTGGCGAGAATTTCCGAACAGCCCACCAGCCGCTGGCGCTCAAGATCTTCGAGCACGAAGAAGTAATTCTCCGGGCGCGATTCGTTTGCCGACGCGGCGCTTTTGAACGACGCGCAGGAGTCGGCGATTTTCTCGCGCAGGTGTTCGCTGTCGTCCGGCAGGGACGTCACGCCCACCAGGCTGTCGCGAGCCAATTGTTGCAATTGAAGCAGGTCGGTTGGCTCGACTGGGCGTAAGACCAGCATGGATGCACTCCTGTATCAAAAGATTCGAGGACTCCCCGAACCTGACTATCACTGTCGGTTTCCACGCGTTAAAGCAGCGGTCGCCTGAAATCTTGTCAGACACCGCCCTTTTTTTTGTCAGACGTTGCTCGGGTCAGCCAATACGGTGCTGCTGCCGAGTTTGTTCAGTACAAACAGGTACACCAGACCCAGCGCAATCCAGATCAGACCCAGTTTTTGCGCATCGACGCCCATGTTGTACATGATGGCCGCGACGATGATGAAGCCGATCACCGGGCACACCAGGTGACGGATGATCTGTCCGGATTTTTGCCGGCGCCAATAATGATTGATAACGGTCAGGTGCAGCAGCATGAAACCGCTGAGGGCGCCGAAGTTGACCAGCGAAGTCAGGGTGTCCACCGAATCGATGAACAGGTAGCAGATCACCAGCGACAGCACGGCAACCAGATAAATGCTCAGGTATGGCGTGTTGTGTTTCGGGTGCACCTTGGCCAGCATCTTTGGCAGTTTGCCGTCGCGGGCCATGCCGAACAGCAGGCGCGATACGGCGGCTTGCGAAGTGATCGCCACCGCCACGCCCCAGGCCAGCGCCGTGGCCACGGCAGTCAATGTGGCGAGCCAACTGCCCCCGGCGATTTCGGCGATTTCATAAAAAGCCGTATCGGCGGACTTGAAGCCCAGACCCGCCGCCAGATCCGTGGCGATCCAGGTTTGCGCGACGAAGATCACGCCCATCACTATCAGGGTGATCAGCGCTGCCTTGCCGACGCTGCGGCCCGGGTCTTCCTTGATCTCTTCGGCCAGGGTGGAAATCGCATCGAAGCCCAGGAATGACAGCACGGCGATTGATACCGCTTGCATCAGCAGGGCGAAATTGAAGGTTTCCGGGTGATACAGCGGCGCCAGGGTCAGTTGGCCGTTGCCGCCGCCGTTGTGCAAAGCATTCCAGGCATAGAACAGGAAAATTCCCAGCACGACGAGTTGTGCCAGCAGGAACACGATGTTCATGCGCGCGGTGAAGGTGATGCCACGCAGATTCACGAAGGTCGCGCTGACCAGGAACGCCAGAATGAAACCGACCTTCGGGATGTCTGGATACAAATGGTTGAGCGCCATCGCCGCATACACGTAAAGCAGCGGCGGGATCAGCAGGTAATCGAGCAGCATCAACCAACCGGCGATGAAGCCGACATGCTGATTGAGGCCTCGCTGCGCGTAGGAATACACCGAACCGGCGATAGGAAAAGCGCGGGCCATGCTGCCGTAGCTCAACGCGGTGAACACCATCGCGACCATGCCGATGATGTAGGCCAGCGGCACCATGCCCGGTGCCTCGGCGTTGACGTAGCCATACACACCGAACGGCGCGATGGGGATCATAAAAATCATCCCGTACACCACGAGGTCGGTCAGGGTGAGGCTACGTTTCAGCTCTTGCTTGTAGCCGAATTCTTCAATTGCCATAAAGCGGATCTCCATATCAGCCAATCGGGACGTTTTAGTGGTTACCTCGGACAGCGTTTGTCGCTACAGCAGCGGAGCCAGGTAATCGGCCCAGCGTTTGATTCCGTCGGCGTCGCGCAGCAGATCGTTGCGCACCTCGATCAACACCGAATCCAGTCCACGGGCATCGCCATGCACTGGCACCGTCATGTCGCCCAGCGGATCGATTCTGTACGGCTGGTTACCGGCGATTTTCACCGGATGCCGACCCAGCCCGTCGAGCAGGCGCTGAGCGTACGCCCGGGCCTGACCGAACAGCACCCCGATTTCCAGCGCGCGCGGCTGGCCGAAATACACCGGCGTAAAGCTGTGAATACCGACCACGCGCACCGACCGGCCCTGAGCGACGCGCCCGTCGATCAGTGTCTGCAAGCGCGCATGAAACGGCTTGAACAGCTGCTGCCGGCGATATTCGCGGGTGGCGTCAGCCAGATCGCAATTGCCCGGCACCGGATAGATTTCGCTCTGCGCCGGAATACTGTCCGGTGCATGCCTTGGCCGATTGAGGTCGATCAGCAGCCGCGAATAGTTGGCGCTCAGCAACGTTGCGCCGAGGGTTTCTGACAGCTGCTCGGCCAGCGCCAGTGCGCCGATGTCCCAGGCGATATGCTCGCGCGCCGCCGCCTCGTCCAGCCCCAGATCGTCCAAAGCGTCGGGGATGTAGCGACTCGCGTGCTCGCACACCAGAATCAACGGGTGCGCCGAGTCTTCGCGGCTCAAGTGGTAAGCCGGGCGGGTGAACAGCCCCAGCTCGGCGGATTCAGTACAGGCGTGCATAGTGCTCACAGAGTTCGGCAGGCGAGAGCTGTTCCGTCAGCGCCAGTTCCTCGGTTTTAAGGGCATAAAAGGTGTCGAGCAACGCGGCAGGCAACGCCTGGCTCAACGCTTCGCTGCGACGCAGGCATTCCAGTGCCTGGCTCAGCGAGGCGGGCAGGGCGACGATGCCGCGGGTTTCGCGCTGCTCGTCATTGAGTGAGTCGGGGATTTCGTCGGTGATCGCGTTCAGCGCCAGTCGCTGCTCGACGCCCAGGCGTCCGGCGATCAACAGCGCGGCCATGGCCAGGTGCGGTGACGCGGTGGCGTCCATGGCGCGGAATTCGAGGTTGTATTGCGCCGCCACGGATTTGCCGCCCAGGCTGACGGTCGGACAAATACGCAAAGCCGCCTCGCGGTTGCGCTGTCCCAGGCAAGCGTAAGAAGCGCTCCAGTGGTGCGGCTGCAAACGCTCGTAAGACACTGGCGTCGGCGCGGTGAACGCGCACAATGCCGGCAAGTAATGCAGGATGCCTGCGGCCCAATGTTGGCCGAGGGTCGACAGGCCGTTGGCGGTGCCGGCGTCATAGAGCATCGGCTGACCGGCCAGATCAAGCAGGCTGACGTGCAGGTGCACACCGTTGCACACCGCATCGGCCGAGGTCTTGGGCGCAAAACTTACGTCCAGACTCATTTGCCGGGCAATCTCGCGGGTGATCTCGCGAACGTTGACCGCGCGATCTGCCGCCGCTATGCCAAGCGCCGGGCGGCAGGTGATTTCGTATTGGTGCTTGCCGTACTCGGGCAGGAACATTTCCGGCTCGACCCCTCCGGCACGCAAGGCAGCGAGTAGCCAGCCGCCGAACCCGGCGCCCTGACGCTGGGCTTCAAGGGAAAACGCCAAATGCTCGGCGGCGCCGGCATTAAGGTTGAATTCGTGTTCGAAGGCTGCGTTGACCTGCAGGCCCAATTGATCGCGATACCGCTCGATTTCGTCGCGCAACAGCGTGCGCGGGCAAGCGCCCCAGGGACGGCCGTCGGTTTCGCGGATGTCGGCGTGAATGAAATCCAGTGCTGGCGCCGCTGTATCCGGACCATTGGCAACCGTCACGCGGCTGGCCAGATCCGGAATCAACCGCAGATCGCCATAAGCCCCCCACGGGTTGGTCGAAGCGATGATGTCTTGCGGCGTCAACGCGCTGTTCGCCGGCACCCAGCCACAACCGGCCGCTTGATAGTGCTCAAGTTCATCGGTCGGAAACGAGCGGCCACGGGTAATGCCGATCAGATCGGTGGTTACCAGCGTGGTCATCGGCAACGGCGTCAGGCGCTCGCTCATGACTGCAACTCCTGCAGTCGGCCGAGCACGGTGTCGGTGTCGGTAATCCAGCAATAACCCTTGATCGCATTGAGGCAGGCGTCGTGCCGTTCGGCGCTGTAAGTGGCGCAGGCATCTTCCACCAGGGTGACGAGATAGCCACGGTCAGCGGCGTCGCGCACGGCCATGTCGACGCACTGGTCGGTGACGATACCGGCGATGATCAGGTGACGGGTTTCAAGGTTGCGCAGCACGTAATCGATGTTGGTCGAATTGAACACGCCGGACGAGGTCTTGGGCAGGACGATTTCGTTTTCCGCTGGCGTCAGTTCATCGATGATCCGCGCCTGAACGCTGCCCTTGGGCAGGTGCATGTCTGACAGCTTGTGATCCAGCGAACGGTCGCGGCCATCGGCGGTCAGGCTTTCGATGATCGTGTGCAACACATTCTGTCGCGCCCGGCGAAAGGCATTGAGCAGACGCTGTTGATTGGGCACCACCTGCAACCGCGCGCGGGCCAGAAAATAGGCAGCGTCCGGGCCTTCCAGGTGCGCGTCGAACTGCGGTTCGAGCCAGGCGCGCTGCATGTCCACCAACAACAACGCAGTGTGACCGGTGGCAAACGGCAGATTCCGGGGCGAGCGGTGGGGAAGACTGAACATCCTTATTTATCCTCCAGCAGGTGAGTGGCGAAGTCGTTACGCAGGGCGTCGATGCCTTCCAGGCGATCGGCCAGATCCGGTGTGCGCAGGGTCAGGCAGGCAATCAGTGCCTCGACCTGGGCCAGCGCCGGCACCATGGAATCAAAGGGCGATGCCGATTCCACCGGAGCGCTGATGATCAAGTCGGCGAGTTCGCGCAGCGGCGAAGCATAGATGTCGGTGAACAGCACCACCCGCGCATTCGCGGCTTTCGCGGCGCTGGCAACGCGTAGAGCCTGGCTCTGATAACGGCGATAGTCGAAGACCAGCACCACGTCCTGACGTTGCAGGTCGAACAAACGATCAGGCAGTTGCGCGTTGTCTTCCAGCGCGAAGCAACCGGGCCGCAGCAGGCGCAGGTGGTTGAGCAGGTAGGTGGCCATCAGGCTGCTGAAACGGCCACCGAAACAATAGACCTGAGGGCGCACGTCGAGCAGCCAGTCGGCAAGGATCCCCACGTCTCCGGGTTGGGTCAGGGCCTGGGTTTCCACCAGCAAGCGATGGCTGTCGGCCAGGTAATGGCTCCAGGCATCGTCTTTGTGCTGGTGCGAACGTGGCAGCAACAGCGTGCTCGGCGAGCGCAGGCGGTGATCCATGTCGCTGAGCAAAGCGTCCTGGAATTCGGCATAACCGCCAAAACCGAGTTTTTTGACCAGCCGCACAATGGTCGGATCGCTGACCCCGGCGTGTTCCGCCAGACGGGCCATAGGGCCGAGGCCGTTGCGGGGATACTGATCAAGCAAGGCGCGCACGACTTTGCGTTCCGACGGCGTCAGATCCAGGCCGGGGTCGGTGATCAGGTCTCTTAAAGGGGGCATCCGGGCTCCTGCTGGATGGAATGTTGAATTCGTTTCACAATCCGTTAAAAGAGTATTTATGTAAGTGAGGTTTCATGTCTAGCGAATTTTTCGCGGGTTGGGCAATGCCCCTGGAACGGGTGTAAGCCACGTGTAACGGGGGGTGTAACGAAGTCGACACAGTTTGTAGTCCATCGCCCTTCAGCTTGTGAGAGATCGACGTTCTTCGCTAAACGGCAAGCGGCTCGTTCACCGTCGTTGCTTGGCGGAGCACTAGGAATGGTGTGGTTTGCGGCACAATGGACGCTCTTGAGACGGACGATTGACTGAGGATGACATTGTGCAGGCCACCCGCTTGACGTTGATTTGCCACGCTCGAACCGTCGCACAAAAACTGTCGCGTTTTCCTACGAACGAAGGCATCGAGGATTTTCCGCTGGTGGCGGGCTCGTTGGGTCGATGGCTGAAGACGTCGTCGCGTTTATTGTGCGGCCCTGAACGGCGCACCCGCCAGACCGCTGAACTGTTTGGTCCCGATGCGCAAATTGTTGATGCCTTGCGTGATTGCGATTGGGGGCGCTGGCACGGTCAGTCGATCAAAGATCTGCAACGCAAGGATGCCCAAGCCCTGCAAGCGTGGCTGGCGGATCCTGATTGCGCGCCTCATGGCGGCGAATCCGTCACGCAATTGGGCGCGCGCGCTGTCGCATGGCTGACGTCGCTGCAAACCACACCGGGCCATATCGTCGCCATCACCCATCCGTTTTTCATGCGCGCCGTGCTGATGCAGGTGGTGCAAGGCGCAGCCTTCAATAATGTCGATTTCGAACCGCTGGCAACGATTGAACTGCGCTTCACCGGACAATGGCGGCTGCGTTTGCCTGGCCTCGACACCCTCGGAGTTTCTTGATGAAAAAATTGCTGGTCATCGGCATCGGCGCCGGCAACCCGGACTACGTCACGATGCAGGCGGTGAAAGCGCTGAACGCGGTTGATGTGTTTTTCCTCATGGACAAGGGCCAGAGCAAAGACAAGCTGATTGATCTGCGGCGTGACATCTGTGAGCGTTACATCACACATCCCACGTACCGTTTCGCCGAAGCCCACAGCCCCGAGCGGGAGCGCGGCGACGTGGACTACAACACCGCCGTCAACGATCTGAACCGCGCCAAGCAGCAAACCTTCGTGCGGTTGATTAATGACGAATTGGCTGACGGCGAGTGCGGCGGTTTTCTCGTGTGGGGCGATCCGGCGCTGTACGACAGCACCATTCGTATTCTTCAAGCGATTCTGGACTCGGGCACTTGTGCGTTCGAATTCGAAGTCATCCCCGGCATCACCAGCGTTCAGGCGCTGGCGGCGCAGCATAAAGTCCCGCTGAACAGCATCGGTCGCTCTATCGAAATCACCACGGGCCGGCGTCTGGCGGCGGGGCAGGTAAGCGACGCCGACAGTCTGGTGGTGATGCTCGATGCGGAAGATTCCTACCACCGGGTCGCGGATCAAGAGACAGAGATTTACTGGGGAGCCTACCTGGGGACACCGGACGAGATTCTCATCAGCGGTAAGTTGAAAGACGTCGCGGACGAAATCGAACGGGTGCGCAAGGCGGCGCGGTTGAAGCATGGGTGGATTATGGATACCTACCTTTTGCGCAAGCCTTGAGAAGCAGGGTGTGCCGAAATCACTGCGGGAGCTGGCAAGCCAGCTTCCACAGGTCATGGGTCGTACATGAATGCTTTACTCGGCACACGGCGCCCGAACCGCTCCCGATACACTGACGGCGGCACCCCGACCACGCTGCGAAATGCCACGCGAAAACTTTCCACCGAGCGATAACCGCAACGCTGGGCGATCTGCTCAGTATGCTCGCTGCTGCTCTCCAGCAGTTCCCGCGCCCGTGCCAGGCGCTCATGTTGCAGCCAGGCCTTGGGCGACTGGCCGCTGGCCTCGGAAAATCGTCGTAGAAAGGTGCGTTCGCTCATCGCCGCTTCGCTGGCCAGATCGCGTACTTCGAGCGGTTCGTGCAGGCGTTCGCGGGCCCATTGCATGACCCGTGACAGATCACTGCGCGGTGTCGGGCTGACCGGCGTTGGAATGAACTGCGCCTGTCCGCCGGTGCGTTGCGGCGCCATCACCAGTCGCCGCGCCACCGAATTGGCAACCTGGGTGCCAAAGTCTCGCGCCACCAGATGCAGGCAGGCATCAATGCCGGCGGCGCTGCCCGCCGACGTGATCAACTGACCGGCATCGACGTAGAGCACATCCGGATCGACCGCGATAGCCGGAAAACGCTCAGCCAACTCAGTGGTGTAACGCCAATGGGTCGTCGCGACATGGCCGTCGAGCAAACCGCTGGCGGCCAGGACGAACACGCCGGAACAGATCGACAGCAACCGCGCTCCCCGGCCATGGGCCTGGCGCAGGGCGACCAGTAGCGCCTCCGGCACCGGGCCGCTGCGGTCGCGCCAGCCGGGAATGATGATCGTGCGCGCGTCCGCCAACAGTTCCAGCCCCCCGTCAGCCAACACCTGAATGCCGCCCATGGCACGCATCGGGCCCTGATCCACCGCTACGATCCGATGTTCGTACCACGGAAAATCGAACTCCGGCCGGGTCAGGCCGAAGATTTCCACGGCGATGCCGAACTCGAAGGTGCAAAGTCCGTCGTAGGCCAGAATCGCAACGGAGTGGGTGGATGTGTGCATTTGGCGGAAACTTCCCGGTGAGTGTCTCGTGCGCCACTGTAGCGGCAAGCGACGGGGCGATAAAGTCTGTTCACACCCACCAAGACCCCGGAGACCAAGACCATGCCCAGCCTGGTTCGCGAAATTCCTGCTGCGCCATCGGCGATTGCCTTGATGCATTTCAGCAACCGTCTGACCTTCGAAACCGACTGTTCCGACGTCTTCAGCAGCCAGGAGGCGGGGCAGACAGATTTTTTATTGGTCGACGTGCGCGGCCCGCTGGCCTTTGAGCGCGGGCATGTGCCGGGGGCGATCAATATTGCTGGGCGGCTGATTACGGCTGAAGGTTTAGCGGCTTATCCAGCCCACACCTTGTTCGTGGTGTATTGCGCCGGCCCCCATTGCAACGGTGCGAACAAGGCTGCCGTGAAACTGGCGGCGCTGGGCTACTCGGTCAAGGAAATGATCGGCGGTGTCACCGGATGGCTGGATGAAGGTTTTGAATTGAGCCGTGAACAAACCACCACCGCGATCGCCTGTCACTGCTAACCCCCGATCCTCGCATGGGCTCGCTCATGCACGGGATGATTTGAGGGCTTGTCCTACAGGTATTGCACCGTGATGGTTCACGCTGACGGTGTCGCCGATTATCTATAAGTATCTGTCGCTTGAACACAATTTACCCCGTGCGCGCCGCCATAGACTGCCGGCCACTTCGGTATTTGCCACGCAATGGCCATGTCCGAAAGCTGAATCGAAAGCTGCCAATAAAAGCCTCCGCACACGGGAGTTATAAATGAAAAAGCTAGTGATGTTCGGTGCCTTGGCACTGTCGATGTTGTCCCTGACCGCCGTGGCCGAAGACGCCAAGCCGATCCGCATCGGTATCGAAGCCGGTTACCCGCCATTCTCGATGAAAACCCCTGACGGCAAACTGACCGGTTTCGACGTGGACATCGGCGATGCGCTGTGTGAGCAGATGAAGGCCAAGTGCGTCTGGGTAGAGCAAGAGTTCGACGGCCTGATTCCGGCGCTCAAAGTGAAGAAAATCGACGCGATCCTGTCGTCCATGACCATCACTGACGACCGCAAGAAAAACGTCGATTTCACCATCAAGTACTACCACACGCCGGCGCGTTTCGTGATGAAGGAAGGCTCCGACGTCAAAGATCCGCTGACCGAACTCAAAGGCAAGAAAGTCGGTGTGTTGCGCGCCAGCACCCACGACCGTTTCGCCACCGAAGTGCTGCAACCGGCCGGGATCAACCTGGTTCGTTACGGTTCCCAGCAGGAAGCCAACCTCGATATGGTCTCTGGCCGTCTCGACGCCATGCTGGCCGATTCGGTCAACCTGGATGACGGTTTCCTGAAAACCGACGCCGGTAAAGGTTTTGCATTCGTCGGCCCGACCTACGAAGACGCCAAATACTTCGGCGGCGGCGCCGGCATCGCCGTGCGCAAGGGTGATAAAGAACTCGCGGACAAATTCAACGCCGCCATCACCGAAATCCGCGCCAACGGCAAGTACAAACAAGTGCAGGACAAGTACTTCGCGTTTGACGTCTACGGCCATTAATACGCTGTAGCAAAGAGTGGCCCCGTGAAAGCGGTGGCCACTTTTTTTACGCCCATGATTTATCCTGCCAAAACATTTCCACCTGTAGGCGCTGCCGCAGGCTGCGATCTTTTGATCTTGTTTGATCGTTCCCACGCTCCGCGTGGTAATGCAGCCCGGGACGCTCCGCGTTCCTGACAATCAAAAGAACCTGCCTGCGGCAGCTCCACAAACAACGGAGTTTTCCCATGCAACGCATCGACCACACGCTGCCCTGGAGCCATTTGGGCAGTGAGCGCAGCCTCAGCGTTTTTCGCTATGGCGCCGGCAGCCGCAAGGTCTACATCCAGGCCAGCCTGCACGCCGATGAACTACCAGGCATGCGCACCGCATGGGAACTGAAAAAACGTCTCGGTGAACTTGAACAACAAGGTCGTCTGCAAGGTGTCATCGAACTGGTGCCGGTCGCCAACCCGATCGGCCTCGATCAGCACCTGCAAGGTGCGCACATGGGCCGCTTCGAGTTGGGCAGCGGCAAGAATTTCAACCGCGCTTTCGTTGAGCTCAGTGCACCCGTCGCCGCGCTGATCGGCGATCAACTCGGCGATGATGCCCAGGCAAACATCACGTTGATCCGCCAGACCATGGCCCAGGTGCTCGACGATCTGCCAGCGCCGGTTTCACAACTCGAAGCGCTGCACCGTTTGCTATTGCGCCACGCCTGCGAGGCCGACATCACGTTGGATCTGCATTGCGATTTCGACGCGGCAATCCACGTTTACGCATTGCCGCAGCACTGGCCGCAGTGGCAATCCCTGGCCGCGCGATTGAAGGCCGGCGTAGCGTTGCTGTGTGAAGATTCCGGTGGCAGTTCGTTCGATGAGTCCTGCTCGACACCCTGGCTGCGCTTGGCACGGGCATTTCCGCACGCGGCCATTCCAGCCGCCAACCTCGCCACCACCCTGGAGCTGGGCAGCATGGGCGACACGCGTGTTGACCAGGCGCAGGCCAATTGCGAAGCGATTCTTGGCTTCCTCGCCGAGCAGGGGTTCATCACCGGCGATTTCCCCGCCGCATCCCTCGAATGTTGCGAAGGCATGCCGTTCGAAGGCACCGAATACTTGTTCGCCCCGCATCACGGCGTGGTGAGCTTCCTGCGCAATGCCGGCGAGTGGGTGGAACGCGGTGACGCATTGTTCGAAGTGGTCGATCCACTGAGTGACCGCGTCACTACCGTGCGCGCCGGCACCCGCGGCGTGCTGTTTGCCATTGACCGTGGGCGCTACACCCAACCGGGCACGTGGCAGGCGAAAGTGGCGGGGCGAGTTCCGTTTCGTACAGGAAAACTCACCAACGACTGACGATACATAACCGTGTAGGCGCAGCCTGCGGCGGCTCCTGCACGGCTTTTATGAAGGAAGGCTTATGTTGAAAATACTTGCACTGTTGACCCTGCTGGCATCCACCGCCGCTCATGCGCAACCTTCGTTGCAAACTGACCTGCCGCTCAAATACCTGGCACAGGTTCACGCGGATTCAGATAAACGCCCGTTGGTGATTTTTCTCCACGGTTACGGCAGCAACGAAGCCGACCTGATCGGTATGAAATTCCAGCTTCCGGCGCAATACAACTACCTGTCCGTGCAGGCGCCGTTGGCATTGGGCGAAGGACGTTATCAGTGGTTTCGTAAAAAGGGTGAAGGTGCCTACAACGGCGAGACCAATGATCTGAAGGTCAGCGGGCAAAAGCTGCGGGATTTTATCGCGCAAGCGGCGCAGAAATATCACGTCGACCCGGACAAGGTGTACCTGATCGGATTCAGTCAGGGCGCGATGATGACTTACGAAGTGGGCTTGCGCCCGCCAACGCCGGTCGGCGGTATCGCGGCGCTGAGCGGGCGGGTTTTACCCGTGGTGGAATCGGAGCTGAAAACCGAACATTCAGACCCGTCGCTGAATATCTTCATCGGCCACGGCACCGCTGATAACGTCGTTTCGTACAAGGGCGGCGCTGATGCCAACTCGCTGTTGAAAAGCCTGTCCTACAAGCCGCAATTCCACGCCTATCCCGGCGTCGGCCACAGCATCAGCCGCGCCGAACTGGAGGATTTGAAGGCCTGGTTGCAGGCGCTCAATCCCTGAGGATCACTTTTCCTTGAGGATGGTTTTCACCAGCGCGTCGTGGCCAGCCTTGTCGCTGGCCCGGGAAATCACCTGCACCAGCGCCATGTGCGTCCCGGAACCGGCCATCAACGTGGTGTTGAGGGTTTGCCCGCCGCCCTGGGTGGCGGTGCTGTCGACCTGACGCAGACCGAGGCCAGTCCCTTTCTGGGTCAGGCTCTTTTCGCTGAGCTTGTTGAAATCCGGCAGGGCTTTGCGTTGCGCCTCGATGAAATCCGACACGCTGCCATCGAGGAATGCGCCGTCGTTATCCTTGACGTGGGTGTCGCCGGGGATCTGGTTTTGCGCGGCAATCACAACGGTTTTGGTGGTCGCATTGGTGTACATCGTGCCCTTGGCACCGGTCGGGCCGACTGGTAGCGCATTGGCTTCAAAACCCTTGGGCAGGGTGAAAGTGAACTTGCCGTCGAGCATCGACACCTTCTCAGTCGGCGCCTTGTCTTTGGCCTTGGCCGCTTGAGCGTTGATGGCGCCGAGGCCAGCGATGGCCGCCAGCAGCAGGACGACAGCTTTCTTGCTCAACAATGACATGTAAATCTCCGAACAATGGTCGCGCAGGGGCGGCGATCATCCCACGCTGCCGAGCGGCACTCCAGCGCGGTTTGTCTGAACGGGCTGTCGGATTATTCGTTTGAAGGTGTCGGGTGTGGGCTGGGCGTCGCTGCCGGTGCGGGTTTGGCCAGTAACCGCCTGGTCACGCCGAGCATCGCCACCGACACCGCCACACCGAGCAAAAAACCGCTGAGGCCAAAGCTCGGCAACGTCAACGCGACGACCAGGCAAAACGCTGAAAACGAGTACATCCCGGTGGCCGTCGCTTGCAGCAATACGGCAGTAAACGCCGGGCCGCGCGCCTGATGAGAGAACACCGCCATGACGCTGCCGAGCACCGGAAACACCGCGAGCAATCCGCTCCAGCGTTCGCCGACGGTGCTCGCCAACAGCGTGACCACCAGCGTCAACGCGGCGCCCGCGATCATCCGCCACACCAGTTTGTCTGACTTCACCGGCGCACCACCGAGTGCAGGTTGCACCTTGGGAAACAGATACGGCGCGGACAACAACGCAACCGCCGCCGCGATGATCGAGAAGGGCAGCGATGCCGGCGCCAGCGATAAAGCCACTGCAAGCACTGTCCACACTGTCATTGACGCCGCCAATGCCCATGGCCACTCTGCGTGTTGCGCGACCCGGGCATACGTGACACAAAACGCGATCATCGCAAACATTGCCGACAATGCCGCCACGGCAGACTTCGCAGCAAACAACGGGCCTTGCTCCCATGCCAAAAAAAACAAAATCGGCCCCACCACCACCGGCAACCCCGACAACCACCCGGCCACACTTGGCCCCCAACGTTTACCCGCAAGGGAAATCAACAGCAGAAAACCGGGGATCAGCAGCAATTTGAGGATCAGCACGCAGAGGCCTCCGTCGACAAAGAAGACCGTTACCGTAGCAGATTGATCAAGATTGTTCGTGGTTTTGTATACAAAGTGCTGGCTGTGATGCGCAGCTATGCTTAGAACTATCCGTGTCTACCAAGGCAGACATCGCAATGAACAGAGCGTTGAAAGGATGTTTCGGTCTCGGCTTGTGGATGACGTTGTTGTCACCCACCTGGGCGAACTGGCAAGACACCGTGCCCGGTGCGCAAATCATTGGCAGCGGTGAATTCAGCGTCTTCGGTTTTGATGTGTACAACGCGCGATTGTGGAGCGCGACCCGGCCGCTGGTTGATGGGCAACCGTTCGCGCTGGAGCTGATCTATTTGCGCAACCTGTCCCGCGATGATCTTGTGCAAGCCAGCCTCAAAGAAATCCGGCGCCTGTCCGGCATCACCGTCAGCGCTGCACAACTGGCCAGGTGGCAAGTGCAAATGCAGCAATCGTTCGTCGATGTGCAAGCGGGCACACGCATCACCGGCGTGTACCTGCCGGGGCAGGGCGCCCGGTTCTTCGTCGGTCAACAGTTGCAGCACGAAATCGACGACCCCCAATTCGCCCGCGCATTCTTCGACATCTGGCTCGACCCACGCACCCGCAGCCCCGAATTGCGCCGACAATTACTGGGCATCGATCCCTGACCTCAATCGTCAAAACACAATCCGCCCCATTGGAGCTGCCGAAGGCTGCGATCTTTTGATTTCGATGTACAAAGCCAGATCAAAAGATCGCAGCCTGCGACAGCTCCCACAGGGGTTATGCGTTTGCAGGCGAAACGTCTAAGCTGCGCCTTTCCTAATTGTTTCTGGATGTTTGTGTGAAATTCAGCTTGCCGAAAATCGCCACGGCGCCGTTTTGTCCGCCGGAAGTGGCGGGCAGTGTGGTGGTCGATCCGAGTGCTTCGTTCTTTAAACGCGTGTTGCGCTTTGCCGGCCCCGGGTTGTTGGTGTCCATCGGTTATATGGATCCTGGTAACTGGGCGACGGCCATTGAGGCCGGGTCGCGTTTTGGTTACGGCTTGTTGTTTGTGGTGTTGCTCGCGAGCCTCGCCGGGATGGTGGTGCAATGTCTGTGCTCGCGGCTGGGCATTGCGACCGGGCGCGATCTGGCGCAGTTGTCCCGCCAGCGCTACAGCACGGCGACGTCGCGGTTGCAGTGGGTGCTGGCGGAGATTTCGATCATTGCGACGGATCTGGCCGAGGTGCTCGGGTGCGCACTGGCGTTTCACTTGTTGCTGGGGTGTTCGCTGACGTTCGGGATTGCGCTGACCGCGTTCGATACGCTGCTGGTGCTGGCGTTGCAGAACCGCGGCTTCCGGCGGCTGGAGGCGATCATGCTGGTGCTGGTGGCGACCATCGGCGTGTGTTTTTTCATCGAGCTGGTGCTGATCAAGCCTTACTGGCCGGACGTTTTCCAAGGCTTCAAACCGTCGCTGTCGGCGATCAGTGATGCCGCGCCGCTGTATTTGGCCATCGGCATTCTCGGCGCCACGGTGATGCCGCATAACCTCTATTTGCACACATCCATCGTGCAGACGCGACTGATCGGCAAGGATCTGGCGAGCAAGCAGGATGCGGTGAAGCTGGCGCGCATCGACACGATTGGTTCGCTGGCGTTGGCATTGCTGGTCAACGCGGCGATTCTGATTCTTGCGGCCGCTGCGTTTCATCAGTCCGGACACACCGATGTGGTCGACATTCAGGATGCGTATCACCTGCTCGATCCGTTGGTCGGCGGCGCGTTGGCCAGTGTGTTGTTCGGCGTGGCGTTATTGGCGTCGGGGCAAAGTTCGACGTTTACCGGCACCATCGCCGGGCAGGTGATCATGGAGGGCTATCTGAATCTGCGGATCCCGTGCTGGCAGCGTCGCTTAATCACCCGGGGGCTGGCGCTGATTCCGGCATTTATCGGCGTGTGGCTGATGGGCGATGGGGCGGTGGGCAAGTTGCTGGTGATGAGTCAGGTGGTGTTGAGTTTGCAACTGCCGTTTGCGCTGTATCCGCTGATTCGCATGACCAACGACAAGCAGTTGATGGGGCCGTTTGTGAATCGGTTGCCGACGCGGGTGTTGGCGTGGGGGCTATTTGTGGTGATCAGCGGGGCGAATAGCTGGTTGATTTTGCAGTTGTTTGGTTGAGCCGCGCGTTCTCAGGCTCTGCGTTTCGGCTGGGGAGTGGAACGCGGAGCGTCCCGGGCTGCATTCCCACGCAGAGCGTGGGAATGATCTGTGTGGGGGAAAACCAGACGGCGGATGGATGTCGTGGATCCGTCCGCCGTCTGTCGTGCTCGTTGGCTTACGCCCGTTCCAGCGCCAGGGCCACGCCCTGACCGCCGCCGATGCACAGGGTCGCCAGACCTTTCTTCGCATCGCGTTTGATCATTTCATGCAGCAAAGTCACCAGCACGCGGCAGCCCGAGGCGCCGATCGGGTGGCCGAGGGCGATGGCGCCGCCGTTGACGTTGACCTTGTCCAGATCCCATTGCAGATCCTTGGCGACGGCCAGGGATTGCGCGGCGAAGGCTTCGTTGGCTTCGATCAGATCGAGTTGGGCGATGTCCCAACCGGCCTTGCTCAGGCAACGACGAGTGGCCGACACCGGCCCGATGCCCATGATTGCCGGGTCCACGCCCGCATTGGCGTAAGCGGCAATTTTCGCCAGCACCGGCAGGCCCAGCGCTTTGGCTTTTTCGGCGCTCATCAGAATCACGGCGGCGGCGCCGTCGTTCAGCGATGATGCGTTGCCAGCGGTGACGCTGCCGTCCTTTTTGAACGCTGCGCGCAATTTGCCGAGGGATTCGGCGGTGGTGTCACCGCGCGGTTGCTCGTCGACCTTGAACGCCAGCGGATCACCCTTGCGCTGCGGGATCAGGATCGGCGTGATTTCATCAACGAAGCGCCCGGATTCGATGGCCGCAGCGGCTTTCTGCTGGGACGCGGCAGCAAAGGCGTCCTGCTGCTCACGGCTGATCTCGTACTGGTCGACCAGGTTTTCGGCGGTGATGCCCATGTGGTAATCGTTGAACGCATCCCACAAACCGTCGCTGATCATGGTGTCGACGATTTGCGCGTGGCCCATGCGCAGACCGGTGCGTGCGCCCGGCATGACGTAGTTGGACAGGCTCATGTTCTCCTGGCCGCCGGCGATGATCACGTCGGCGTCGCCGCAACGGATTGCCTGAGCGCCAAGGTGCAGGGCTTTCAGGCCCGAACCGCAGACTTTGTTCAGGGTCAGCGCCGGCACGGCGAATGGCAGGCCGGCCTTGATAGCGGCCTGACGCGCCGGGTTCTGGCCTGCGCCGGCGGTAAGTACCTGGCCCATGATCACTTCATCGACCTGAGCACCGTCCAGACCGGTTTGTTCGAGCAACTGGCGGATGACCGCCGCGCCCAGATCCACGGCCGAAACGCTGGCCAGAGAGCCCTGGAAACTGCCGATCGCGGTGCGCGTGGCGGCAACAATGACGACGTCTTGCATGTCTGAATTCCTCACTGGGCAGCGAACTGCATTTCCGGGACGTGATCGGGCACGATCAGTTTGCCGGCGGTTTTGGCGACGATTTCTTCGACGCTGACGCCCGGCGCACGTTCTTTAAGAATGAACGCGCCGTTTTCGATTTCGAGGTAGGCGAGGTCGGTCAGCACCCGTTTGATGCACCCGGCGCCAGTCAGCGGCAGGCTGCAACGCGGCAGCAGTTTCGACTCACCGTCCTTGGAGGCGTGGGTCATGGTGACGATGATGTTGTCTGCACCGGCCACCAGATCCATCGCGCCGCCCATGCCCTTGACCAGTTTGCCCGGGATCATCCACGAGGCGATGTTGCCTTCGACGTCCACTTCGAACGCACCGAGCACGGTCAGGTCGATGTGACCGCCGCGGATCATTGCAAACGATTCAGCCGACGAAAAGATCGACGCGCCGATGCGTGCGGTCACGGTTTGTTTGCCGGCATTGATCATGTCGGCGTCGACTTCATCGTCGGTCGGAAACGCGCCCATGCCGAGCAGGCCGTTCTCCGATTGCAGCATGACTTCCATGCCGTCGGGGATGTAGTTGGCAACCAGGGTCGGGATGCCGATGCCGAGGTTCACGTAGTAGCCGTCCTGCATTTCGCGGGCGACGCGTTGAGCCATTTGTTCGCGGGAAAGTGCCATGTTGTTGTTCTCCGTCAGCCTGGATTATTTGCGGATGGTGCGCTGTTCGATGCGCTTTTCGAACGTGCCGCAAATGACCCGGTCGACGTAAATGCCCGGGGTGTGGATGTGCGCCGGATCCAGTTCGCCGGGTTCGACGATTTCTTCGACTTCGACCACGGTGATCTTGCCGGCGGTGGCGGCCAGCGGGTTGAAATTCTGGGCGGTGTGGCGGTAGATGACGTTACCGAAGTGGTCAGCCTTCCAGCCTTTGACGATGGCGAAGTCGCCGGTGATGGATTCTTCCATCAGGTACTGGCGACCGTGAAATTCGCGGACTTCCTTGCCTTCAGCGACCGGGGTGCCGACGCCGGTGGCGGTGAAAAAGGCCGGAATGCCGGCGCCGCCCGCGCGCATTTTTTCGGCGAGGGTGCCCTGCGGAGTGAGGGTGACTTCGATTTCGCCCTTGAGCAGTTGCTCTTCGAACAGCTTGTTTTCGCCGACATATGAGGCGACGACTTTGCTGACTTGGCGATCGACCAACAGCACACCGAGGCCGAAGCCGTCGACGCCGCAGTTGTTCGAAACGACGGTAAGACCGCGGGTGCCTTTGCGCTTGATCTCGCCGATCAGGTTTTCCGGGATGCCACACAGACCGAAGCCGCCGGCAATCACCGTCATGCCGTCTTCGAGCCCGGCCAGGGCTTCCTCGTAGGAATACACGCGCTTGTCGAAACCTGCCATATGCACCTCTTTTATTATTTGCGGGCGGCTGGCTAGCCGAATGGTTGGAGTGTCTCGCTGGAGGATATATTTGTTAAGTTGATTTTTAAGGTCAATTGATAGATAAAACTCAACAATATCCAGTCTCCCTTAGGAACGCAGAGCGTCCCGGCTGCATTCCCACGCAGAGCGTGGGTACGATCAGCCCCAGCAGTTCCTGCACCGGTAATGAAACATAATGCCGCGATTCATCAATCGCCGCGTTGTGCCTTGCAGCTCAACGCTTGTAGCTATCTACTGGAGCGCAGCGACCATGACCATCAAACAAATCCGCGCCTTTCTCGCTGTGGCCCAGAGTCTCAGTTTTGCCGTGGCCTGCGAGCGGTTGCACCTGTCGCAATCAGCATTGAGCCTGACCATCAAGGCATTGGAAGAAGGCCTCGGCGGGCGTCTTTTCAGCCGTAACACGCGTAACGTCGCGCTGACCCCGGAAGGCGAATCGCTGTTGCCGCTGGCGCGTCGATTGATTGCCGATTGGGACAATGCCGAAGACGAGTTGCGTCAACGTTTCAGCCTGCAACGGGGCCGGGTGACGCTGGCGGCGATGCCATCGTTTGCCGGCAATCTGCTGCCGCCGATTCTCAAGGTGTTTCGCGCGCGGTATCCCAATGTCAGCGTGACCGTCAACGACGTTATCAACGAGCAAGTGCTGGAAATGGTGCGCGATCGCCAGGTTGAACTGGGTGTTGCGTTCGAACCGTTGCAGACCACCTCGCAGACCTTCACGCCTTTATATATCGATCGCTTTGTCGCCGTGGTGCCGCAGGATTCGCCGCTGGCGGGGCGGGCGCAAATAGACTGGCAGACGTTGCTTGAGCAACCGTTCATTACGTTGCAGCGGCCGTCCACGGTGCGAGTGATGCTTGAAGAACACTTGCAGGCGCGGGGCATGACCCTGGCGGTGGAGTTCGAAAGCCATCAACTGGCGACGGTCGGGCGCATGGTCGCCAGCGGACTGGGCGTCAGCGCCGTACCGGCCTTGTGTGCGCAGCAAATGCAGGAACTTGGCGCCCATTGCCTGAACCTGATCGAACCGGTCGAGCGGGCGATTGGCGTGCTCACTGAAGCGGGCAATGAATTGTCGGCGGCAGCGCAGGCGTTGTTTGACATCCTCAAGGAACAAAACCTCAACCAGTCCTTGGCGTGATCGTTCCCACGCGGAGTGCGGGAACGACCAGGCGAGGAGGTCAGTCAGGGTGGTATTGGGTCAGCAGCGGCAGGATTTTTTCGCAGGAGGCTTCGATTTTCAGGGTCAGCAAATCGTCAGCGCGGGTCTTGCCCAGGTTGATGGCGATCAACGGTTTGCCACGATCGGCGATCACCCGGCACAGGCGGAACGCCGAATAAGCCATCAGCGACGATCCCACCACCAACATGCCGGCCGCATTTTCGGCGGCGGCCATGGCCCGTGCAGCCGTCGGTTGCGCAACATTCTCGCCAAAAAACACCACGTCCGGTTTCATCCGCTCGCCAGCGCAAAAAGGGCAACGCGGCGTCTGGAAGCGCGCTTCAAAGGCAGGATCGAGCAACGTATCGCCATCCGGCGCCTGCACCGCATCGACCCCGGCCAAATACGGGTTCTGCAGCTCCATCACGCGCTGAATCACATCCCGTTCACTGCGCTCGCCACAGTCCAGACACAGCACCCGATGCAGGCTGCCGTGCAGTTCGACCACATCGTGACTGCCGGCCTGATCATGCAATGTATCGACGTTCTGTGTGATCAAATCGCTAATCCGCCCTTGGCTCTGCAAACTGGCCAAGGCGTCATGGGCCGCGTTCGGCCGCGCCTGGCGCACGCGCGGCCAGCCGAGCATCGCTCGTGCCCAATATCGCCGGCGCGACTCCGGGGCGGACAGAAACTCCTGATACATCATCGGTTGCCGACCACGTCGCACGCCGTCGCTGTCGCGGTAATCAGGAATGCCCGACGCCGTGCTGATGCCGGCGCCGGTCAGCACCACGAAGCCCCCGTCGGCCATCGCTTGCTGAAGGTCGTCGAGGTGATCGCGGGTCGGGCTGTCGAGCATGGTCGGCACTCCATAAAGTGGATGCCATGCAGGTTAGCACTGACCCCGCCACGTAGCTGCGCGGTTATTTACGCGCCTCAAGAATCAGGTTGAAGGGGGTTTGCGCAGCCCGGCGCAGATGGCTGAATCCGGCTTCGATAAACACGTTGCGCAGACGTACTTCGCCAGCCTGTGCGCCGAGCCCGAGGCCGACCTCCTGAGACAGCGAATTGGGCGTGCAAATGAATGTAGAGGCCGCGTAAAACAACCGTCCCACCGGGGTGATGTTGTCATCGAGGTTGTCGTGGGCAAATGGCTCCACCAGCAACACCGTGCCGCCCGGTTTCAGCGATTGCAGGGCATGGCGCGCGGCACCGACCGGGTCGCCCATGTCGTGCAGGCAGTCGAAGTAGCACACCAGATCGTAGTCATTGCCGGGGAAGTCTTTGGCCGAGCCATGGAAAAACAGCGCCCGATCACTGACGCCACCCTCTGCGGCGCGCTGAGTGGCGACCTCAATGGACGGCGCGTGGTAGTCGAAACCGAGGAACTGCGAGTTGGGAAACGCCTGGGCCATGATCACCGTCGAGGCGCCGTGGCCGCAGCCGATGTCGGCGACTTTGGCGCCGGCTTCGAGCTTCGCTACTACACCGTCGAGGGCCGGCAGCCATTCCGCAATCAAATGCCCACGGTAACCGGGGCGGAAGAAACGTTCGGTGCCGCTGAACATGCACGGATGGTGATCGCCCCAGGGCAGGGCGCCGTTGCCGCGCATGGCTTTGACCAGTTTGTCCTTGTCATGGAAAAACGACGCCACCACGCCGAGACCGCCGGCCACATACACGGGCGAATCTTCGACGGCGAGGGCGAGGGCTTGTTCTTCCGGGAGGCGAAACTCACCGTCGTTGTGCTCCATGTAGCCAGAGGCCGCATGGGCGCTGAGCCATTCGCGCACGAGGCGGGGATTGCAGGCGGTTCTGGCGGCGAGGGTTTCCGGGCTGACCGGTTGACTGTCGGCCATGGCCCGATAGAGGCCAAGTTCTTCGCCAACGATGACGTTGGCGAGCATCGCGGCGCCGCCCATGTCGTTCACCAGTTTGCCCATGAACTGGTTGAGTCTGGACTCATCCATCATGTGTGCTCCTGTTGCAGGATCACGGTCCAGAGCCAAAGGCTGGTCGAGGCATGGGCCTCTGGGCGGTGGTCGGGGAAACGGGCAGGGCGCTGGCGCCGTGCATCCCTCTCGACGGGGTCTGAGTTGAGTCTAGTCGCTGTGCGCCGTACTGCCGGAATCAACACCCGAAACCTGTGGGGGCTGGCTTGCCAGCGATGAGGCCGGTACAGGCGATATCTTCAGCTGCCGGGCGATTGCCATCGCTGGCAAGCCAGCTCACACAGGGATTGATGTGGAGTTGAAGGGTGCGTATTACCGTGTATCCAGGCGACGGCGGGATACACGGAGATGCGGTTGGGTGAGTCGGGCGGACACAGTAGTGATACGTGCAAGGGTTGAACTGTCTGGCGAGGTTTTCTCATTGCCAACGGAGATCAATTCCATGCCTTCATCCACATCTGTGACACATCCCGCCGTCGGCCTCGGCCTGCGCCGGGGCTTGATCAACGACATCCGCGCCGACCACAGCGGCGCCTTCGATTTCCTGGAGGTCGCACCGGAAAACTGGATCGGCGTGGGGGGCGCCCACGGAGCCGCGCTGCGCGAACTGGCCGAGCGTTACACCCTGTCGTGTCACGGGCTCTCGCTGTCCCTGGGCGGGCCGGCACCGCTGGATGTCGACTTCCTGCGCGAAGTGCGCGTGTTTCTTGATCATCACAACGTCCCGCTGTACAGCGAGCACCTCAGTTATTGCAGTGACGACGGCCATCTCTACGACTTGCTGCCGCTGCCCTTCACCGAAGAAGCGGTGCACCACGTCGCCGCGCGCATCCGCCAGGCCCAGGACATTCTCGGCCGGCGACTGGCGGTGGAGAACGTGTCCTACTACGCCGCGCCCCGGCAGGATATGGATGAAGCGACCTTCACCAACGCGGTATTACGCGAGGCGGATTGCGACCTGCTGCTGGACGTCAACAACGTCTACGTCAATTCGATCAACCACGGTGCCGACCCGCAGGCATTCCTCGCCGCCATCGAACCCGGGCGGGTGGTCGGCATGCACGTCGCCGGGCACTTCGATGAGTCCGATACGTTGAAAATCGACACCCACGGCGCCTCGGTAAAACCGGTGGTGTGGACGTTGCTGGGCGAGGCATACAAGCGTTTCGGTGCGCAGCCGACACTGCTTGAACGCGACTTCAATTTTCCGCTGTTTGCGCACTTGGTCGCCGAGCTGCAAACGATCCGCGAATTGCAATCGCAGGAGGTGCGCCATGGCTGATCTTCCATCGGAACAACGGGCGCTGACCCGTTATCTGCGTGACCCGGACAACCAGCCGCTGCCGGCCGACATGAATGCTGCACGGGTCAATATTTATCGCGATCTGCTGTTCAACAACGTTTCGTCGCTGCTCAGCGGGACGTTTCCGGTGCTGATCCGCATTCTCGGCGACGAGCGCTGGCAAAAATCGGTGCGCGGATTCCTGCGCGAGCATCGAGCGCAAACGCCTAAATTCGGCGAAATTGCCAGGGAGTTTGTCGGTTACCTCGCCGCTGAACCTGAGGTGTTGATCGACGGCGCCTGGCCGGCATTCATGGTGGAACTGGCGCATTACGAGTGGGTGGAGATGGTTTTACAGCAATCCGACGCCGAGCCGCTTCCGGCCAGCGATGCCGGGCTATTGCTCGCGCAGCCGCTGCGACTGTCGCCACTGGCATGGCCGTTAAGCTATGCGTGGCCAGTGCAGCGGCTCGCGCCGGATTACCAGCCGACGACGGCACCGGCGCAACCGACCTTTTTATTGGCCAGACGTGTCGAGGATTGGAGCGTGGCGTTCTCGCAATTGAGCCCGTTGGCCTGGCGGCTGTTGCAGCGCATCGACGAGTTGCCGGCATTGACCGGGCATCAGCAGTTGGAAGGACTGGCGATTGAGGCGGGTGAGGGTGGTTCGGTACTGTTTAGGGAAAACGGATTGGCGTTGTTGCAGCAGATGCATAACCAAAGTGTGATTGGGATTTGTCGTTAATCCATGTCCCTTTGTGGGAGTGAGCCTGCTCGCGGTAGCGTCTTGTCAGTCGTTGAATCGTTGGCTGGCAGTACGCTATCGCGAGCAGGCTCGCTCCTACAAAGGATGTTTGTGTTGTTCAGGGATGCAGGGGCAGCTTCAATTCCGCGCACAACCCGCCCCCCTCGCGGTTGCTCAAGGCCAGTGAACCGCCAATCGCCATCGCCAGTTGCTGCGCGATCGCCAGCCCCAGGCCGGTGCCGCCGGTGCTGCGGTTGCGCGAGTTTTCCACACGGTAGAACGGCTCCATGACGTGGGCCAGATCCTCTTCGGCGATGCCCGGCCCGCGATCCATGACCTTGACCGACAGCTGGCCGTTTTTCGCTTCGACACACAGTTCGGCGGCGCCGGCGAATTTCAACGCGTTGTCGGTGAGGTTGACCAGTACCCGCCGCAAGGCATGCGGACGCGTGTCCACCACTGCTGCACTTTTGCCACCCAACTGCACATCCTTACCCATGTCCTGATAATCGAACACCAAGCTGTCGAGGAACGAATCCATATCCGTGCGCCGGCTATCCTCGGTCGCGCCATGGATGCTGCGCGCGTAGGCCACGCCTTCGCGCACCAGGTGCTCCATCTCGCTCAGGTCATTCCATAATTTGTCTTTTTCTGCTGAATCGTCCATGAACTCGGCACGCAGTTTCATGCGCGTGATGGGGGTTTGCAGGTCGTGGGAAATCGCCGCGAGCAACTGCATGCGTTCCTTCAAGTACGCGGCGATGCGCGCCTGCATCGAGTTGAACGCGCGGGCCGCGTAGGCCACTTCGTTCGGGCCTTTTTCATCGAGCAGAACGGCGTGAGTGTTCGGGTCGAGGGTTTCCACCGCATCGGCCAGGCGTGTGAGCGGGCGGATGGCGATGCGCACGGCCAGCCAGGTGCAAAGGATCATCAGCGCCAGTTGTCCGAGCAGCACGCCTGGCAACCACGGTGACAGGGGCTTCATGGCCGGGCGCACATCGATGGTCACCGGGCTGCCGTCGCTCAGGCGCAAATGGGCCTGAAAATGTTTTTTCGGGCCGGGAATGTCGGTAAAAGTCAGCGGGAAATCTTCGCCGATGGCATCGGTGATCGACGTGACAGCAATCGGCACGTTGCCTGCGCTGATCGGCGTGCCCGGTGTGCCGTCGTTGAGCAGATAGCCGTAATTGGCACGCTCCAGGCGCGAGAGCCACGCCGGGCGTTCTTCGGCCGGCAAGCGGTCAAGGATCGCGATCGACGTCGAGACGTCGCTTTCCAGGTTGTTAAGCATGGTGCTTTTCGCGCTTTCGTAACGCTCGTAATACTGCGCGCCGAAGGACAACGCCTGGGCGAGGATCAGACCGATCAGGAAAATCAGCGATAACCGTGAGGCCAGTGTGCGCGGCCAGCGCAGAGTGACATTCATGCAGGCGCTCCAAGGATTTCGACCGGCAACGAGAATACATAACCTTCGCTGCGAACGGTCTTGATATAAGCCGGTTCCCGCGCATCGTCCAGTAATCGTTGGCGCAAACGGCTCACGAGCAAATCGATGGAGCGATCGAACAGATCGGCGTCGCGACCCTGGGTGAGGTTGAGCAACTGATCACGGCTCAGTACGCGTTGTGGATGGTCGAGGAACACGCGCAGCAAGCGGTATTCGGCACCGCTCAGCGCGACCATCGTGCCCTCGTTGTCCAGCAGGTGCCGCGCCGAAGTGTCCAGTTGCCAACGACCGAAGGCCAGCAACCGACCGCTTTCGGTGACCACCAGATTCGGCGGCAGCATCCGCGTACGCCGCAGCACCGCATTGATCCGTGCGAGCAGTTCCCGTGCGGCGAAGGGTTTGGTCAGGTAGTCGTCGGCGCCCATTTCCAGGCCGATGATGCGGTCGGTTTCGTCGTTGCGCGCGGTGAGCATCAGCACCGGCGTATTGCGGTGTTTGCCGGAGCGCAGTTCGCGGCACAACAGTAAGCCATCGTCGCCCGGCATCATCAGGTCGAGCACGACCAGATCCACAGTGTTGGCTTCAAGGAATGCGCGCATTTGCCGGCCATCGGCGACCACCGTGGTGCGCAGCCCGTTCTTCTTCAGGTAATTGCCGACCAGTTCGCGGATCTCGCGGTCGTCGTCGACGATAAGGATGTGATCGACATGTTCCATGGCACCAACTCTTTCTAAAGGGGATGTGGCGCAGTCTATCGAGCCTTTTGCGGCGCGCGTTGCGCCGTTTGTATTCCACTGTATCTGGCACTTCGGCGGATACACACCGACGTAAAAAGACGATTTTTTTGCAGTTTTGTATCGTTGTGTATCTACACGCCATCGGGATACGTAGCGAGAGATAAGCGCGATTTGACGACACAGGGCGGATACCTCGGGGGCTTTAAATAGGTTCCATCGAGGCACACGCAACCGCCTCGGCTCAAACCACGATCAATCATTGAAGCCCGAGGAAACCACCATGAACAGCAAATCCGTCATCGCCGCTTGCCTGTTTGCCGCCCTGAACATCTGCACCCTGTCGGCCCGTGCCGAAGCCGATGTCACCCCGAAAACCTACAGCTACGGCACTCACCTGGATATCAAGAAAGTCATCTCGCTGAAGCAGGACAACTCAGTAGTCTGCGGCATCGTCGATGCAGAAATGACCTATCTGGATTCGGCCGGCAAAACTCAGGTGCTGGACTACCGCAAATTCGCCGACGGCTGTGACAACGACAACTGATCCGTAGCCAGTCCAGGAGGTGATCCCATGTTTCTCATCGCTTTTTTGGGCGGTCTGCTGACCGTCCTCAGCCCCTGCATCCTGCCGGTGGTGCCGTTTCTGTTCGCTGGCGTTGATCGCAGCCGCTCATCAATCCTGCTGACCCTTGGCGGCATGGCGCTGACATTTGCGCTGATCTCCAGCCTGGCGGTGGTCAGCAGCGAGTGGGTGATTCAGGCCAACAACACTGGCCGCCACGTCGCGCTGATCGTGATGGTGCTGTTCGCCCTGTCACTGATTTCGGCGCGGGTTGGCGACTGGCTGGCACGGCCGTTCGTGGCGCTGGGCAACCGGCTTGATCCGAACGGGCGGAACACCAGCGGACCGATGGCCTCGATCATGATCGGCGTTGCCACCGGCTTGCTGTGGGCGCCATGCGCCGGGCCGATTCTCGGGGTGATTCTCACCGGTGCCATGCTGCAGGGCGCGAACGCTCAGACCAGTCTGTTGCTGTTGGCTTACGGTGCGGGCAGTGCGTTGTCGTTGGGTACGCTGATCTTTGCCGGTCGCGGACTGGTCAATCGGTTGAAACCGTCGATTCCGTTTACCGGCTGGTTTCGTCGTGGCGCCGGGGTTGCCGTGCTGGCAGCCGCCGCAGTGATCTCGACCGGAGCGGACAAACCGTTGCTGGCCGGCACGTCGTCGCAAGGCGTCGCCAGTGTCGAGAAAGGTGTGCTGGAGAATGTGCCGAAAGTGCTCGACTACTTCGTCAGCAAAGTGCGTGCGGACTCACGGCAGGACGAGCAGGGCAAAGGCCCGATGCCGTCGCTGTCCGGCGCGGTGCAATGGCTTAACTCCCCGCAACTGAGTGCCGAATCCCTGCGCGGTAAAGTGGTGCTGGTGGACTTCTGGACATACGACTGCATCAACTGCCAGCACACGCTGCCTTACGTTAAGGAGTGGGCGAAGAAATACGAGAAAGACGGACTCGTCGTTATCGGCGTACATACCCCGGAATATGGCTACGAGCGGATCATCGACAACGTCAAGGATCAAGTGAAAAAGCTCGGCATTACTTACCCGGTGGCGATCGACAACAACTACGCGATCTGGCGAAATTTCGACAACCAGTACTGGCCTGCGCACTATCTGATCGACGCCAAGGGCCAGGTACGTTTCAGCCACTTCGGCGAGGGCAGTTACGCGGCGCAGGAACAAATGATCAAGCAGTTGCTGGAAGAGGCCAAGGCTCCGGCTGCTTGATCGGGAAATTTAGTGGCTCGGAAGTGTTTCATTTCCGAGCCATTTTTTTTGCGATCTGTACCACCGTTTTTACACAACGCTGCCACTCATCGGCCAAAACACCGTTTTATGGAAACGCCGGACGACCGGCACAGACGCTGATCCGCCCCGGCGCGATAGTGGCCGGGGCAGGGCGCTGCCGTGCCTGTCATCCATAACAAGAAAAGCGAGGTTGCCATGCCGAAGTTCGTGATTGAACGCGAGATTCCAGGTGTCGGAAAGCTGTCGCAGCAAGAGCTCAAAGCCGTCTCGCAAACGTCTTGCCAGGCGCTGCAGGAACTCGGGCCACAGGTGCAGTGGCTGCAAAGTTATGTCACCGGCGACAAAATCTATTGCATCTACATTGCCCCCAACGAAGCACTGGTGCGCGAGCATGCCAGGCTCGGCGGATTTCCCGCCAACAGCGTGGCTCAGGTGATGACCGTCATCGACCCGACCACGGCCGAGTGAGCCTTGATCCCACCTGCAGCGGAGCATGATGAGATGAGCACTCCCATTGATCTCAACGCCCTGAAGGAACGCCAGAAAGTCGCCTGGGCCAGCGGCGATTACGCGGTGGTCGGCACGACCTTGCAGATCGTCGGCGAGAACCTTGCCGAAGCCTGCGATCTGCGTTGCGATGAAGAGGTATTGGACGTCGCCGCCGGCAACGGCAATGCCACCCTTGCCGCCGCACGGCGCGGCTGTCAGGTGATTTCCACAGACTACGTCGCGGCGTTGCTTGAGCGCGGCCAGGATCGCGCCCGGGCGGAGCATCTGGACGTCATGTTTCAAGTGGCCGACGCTGAGGCGCTGCCGTTCGCCGACAGCAGCTTCGACGCCGTGCTGTCGACGTTTGGCGTGATGTTCGCGCCGGATCAGCCCAAGGCGGCCGCCGAGCTGGCGCGGGTGTGTCGACACGGTGGAAGGATTGGCCTGGCCAACTGGACGCCGGAAGGTTTCGTCGGCCAGATGTTCAAGACGCTGGGGCGCCATGTGCCACCGCCGGCCGGCGCGCAACCGCCGTCAAACTGGGGCGCCGAAGCCTGGCTGCATGGGCAGTTCGATAACGGTCACTTTCTGATGCAGATCACCCGTCGCACCTTCAATTTCCGCTATCGCTCGGCGGCGCACTTCATCGATATTTTCCGCCACTGGTATGGGCCGGTACACAAAGCCTTCGCGGTTCTGCCACCCGAGGGCGCGCAGGCGCTGGAAGAGGATCTGACGGAACTGCTCAACCGGTTAAACCGGGGCGGGGAAGGTTCACTGGTGGTGCCAGGGGAATATCTGGAAGTGGTCATCACCAAACGTTAGCAACCATCAAACTGTAGGAGCCGGGCTTGCCCGGCTCCTACTCGATCCAGCCCAGCACCGTGCGCCAGATGCAGATGCCCAGAAAGTAAGCCGACATCAGCAGCCAGAGTCCCATCACCATGGGGTTGATGACTGGATGATTGACCACCAGCGACAGGCTGCACAGCAACCAGATCGCCGTCACCGCAATGTTGATCGGCATGAACCGACGAACCCGGAACGGGTGCAGGAATTTCATTTGCGTCACGGTCAACAGCGCCAGGCCAATCACGGTCAGAAAGGTAATCCACGGCCCGGGCCCAATGATGTAAAGGCACAGCGCCACGACGTTCCATGCCGCCGGGAAGCCTACGAAGTAGTTGTCCTTGCTCTTCATATTGACGTTGCAGAAGCAGAACAGTGACGACACCAGAATCAGCGACACCGTCAGCAACAGCGTGTATTCGGGCAAAGGGATATAGCGATAGATGAACAGCGCCGGAATGAACACGTAAGTCAGGTAATCGATCACTAGATCGAGAATCGAGCCGTCGAAGCTCGGCAGCACCGATTGCACATTGACCTTGCGCGCCAGTGCGCCGTCGAGGCCGTCAACGATCAGCGCCACACCGAGCCACATCAGGCAGTGGGTCGGCTGGTTTTCCAGCAGGGCGAGGGTGGCCATAAAGGCAGTGACCACGCCGGTCGCGGTAAAACCATGGGCGCCCCATGCTTTGAGTCTGGCGATGTGGACGGTCGAAATCACGGGGCGTTCTCCAGAAAATAAAGCAAGCCGACTTTTACCTTCAGGCACACCCTCAGACAAAAAGGGCACCGGCAAATCGGGTCGGGGTTGCAGCTATCGACCGGATTTACCGGGCTAAGGTTCACCGTTCATGAATCTTAGCTGGCCGGGAAAAAAATACGTTATGCAAAATAACATGGGTTCCCGGCGTCAGCCCAACGGTGCTGGCGCTACCGCCGTGGAGGACTATCGTTGCCTGACGCAGTTATTTCCTTGCCTGAGGACTTTGAAATGAACACGACCGATCTGCTCGAACAACTGCTGCGAGGCCAGGCCTCGGCAGGACAACAGCGCGGCGCGGCCGGGGGCGATAGTCTTGGCGGACTTGGTGGGTTGCTCGGCGGTCTTTTGGGGGGCGGCGGTTCGACCAGCGCCAGCGGTGGTGCAGCGGCCGGTGGCCTTGGCGGTTTGGGCGGTTTGCTTGGCGGATTGCTTGGCGGCGGTGGCGGCGCATTGGGTGGCGTATTGGGCGGCGGCACGCAAAGCCGCTCCGGTGGTGGCACCAACTATGCGGCACTCGCTTCGCTGGGGATGATGGCGTATCAGGCTTATCAAGCCTGGCAACGCAGCCAGACTGGCGCTCCACAGCAGATACCGCAAACCGCGAATTTGCTGGCCGGCCCGCAAGTCGAAGAACACAGTCATGCCGTGTTGCGCGCCCTGATCGCGGCGGCGAAAGCCGATGGCCGCATCGACGAATCCGAAAAGCACCTCATCAGCAGCGAAATCGGCAAGCACACTGACGACCCGCAATTGCAGCAATGGCTCGACGCCGAAGTCGCCAAACCGCTGGATCCCGCCGAGGTCGCCCAATCGGCACAAAACGATCCTGCCGTAGCGGCGGAAATGTACCTGGCGAGTGTCATGCTGGTAGACGACCAACAAGACACCGAGCGCAATTATCTCGATGAGCTGGCGGCAGCGTTGGGCATTGATCCTGAGTTGCAGGTGCATCTGGAGCAGCAGGCGCATAAACCTTTATAACGTCAAAAAATCGCAGCCTGTGGCAGCTTCTACACAGAGATCGATATTCATCCTGTAGGCGCTGCCACAGGCTGCGATCTTTGATCTTTGGACGCTCCATCCGTCCGGGGTCTTTTTTGTGGATTGAATTTTTCTCCGGTGATGCCGCTCTTCTGCATAAGAGAGCTCATCTGCACCGGAGGCGACATGAACAGGAACCTCGAAGACTACAACCGCATGCGCGACTTTTCGGCGACTTCGGAGCCGGCCGCAAAGCGTTCGGGGCGCCGGGCGGCAAAGGATCATGCCTTGCAGTTTTGCATCCAGAAACATGACGCCTCGCACCTGCATTACGACTTTCGCCTGGAGCTCGACGGTGCGCTGAAAAGTTGGGCGGTGCCGAAGGGACCGTCGCTGGATCCCAAGGTCAAGCGACTGGCGATTCATGTCGAAGACCATCCGCTGGATTACGCAAATTTTGAAGGCAGCATTCCCGAAGGCCACTACGGCGCCGGTGATGTGATCGTCTGGGATCGCGGCGTGTGGATCCCTCAGGATGATCCGGACAAGGCGTATGCCAAAGGCCGGCTCAAGTTCGAATTGCAGGGCGAAAAACTCGGCGGCATCTGGAATCTGGTGCGCACGCACATGCCAGGGAAAAAGGAGCAGTGGTTTTTGATCAAGCATCAGGACGATGCTGCCCGGCCCGCGGATGATTACGACGTGCTGGTCGCCGAACCCGACAGTGTGCTCAGCGATCGCACGATCATCTCCAAATTCGAAAAACCCAAACCCGTTAAAAAGACCCCGGCCAAGCCGCGCAAACAAGTGTCAGGCCAGCTCAACGGCGCGCGTAAAGCCAAGCTCCCTGCACAGCTCAAACCGGAACTGGCCACTTTGGTCGAAAGCGCGCCGGAAGGGGAGTGGAGCTACGAAATCAAGTTCGACGGCTATCGGATTATGGCGCGTATCGACGGCGATAACGTTCAGCTGTTCACACGCAATGGCCATGACTGGACGCACAAACTCCCCAAACAGGCGGAGGCGCTGGCGGCGTTGGGTCTGGAATCGGCCTGGCTTGACGGCGAAATGATCGTCGCCAACGAACAAGGTGTGCCGGACTTTCAGTCCCTGCAAAACGCCTTCGATTCCGGGCGCAGCGGCAACATCGTTTATTACCTGTTTGACCTGCCTTATTTGAACGGCGTCGACCTGCGCGACGTGCCCGTACAGGAACGGCGCGCGGCATTGTCCACCGTGCTGCATGCCAGCGAGCAGCCGTTGCTGCGCTTCTCTGAAGCGTTCGACGAAACCCCGGATGCATTGCTCAACAGTGCCTGTCAGATGCAGATGGAAGGCCTGATCGGCAAGCGGATCGGCTCGTCCTATGTGTCACGCCGCAGCAGTGACTGGATCAAGCTCAAGTGCAAGCGCCGGCAGGAATTTATCATCGTCGGGTTCACTGATCCGAAGGGCACGCGCAACGCGTTTGGCGCGCTGCTGCTCGGCCTGCACGACGCGGACAGTGGTCAATTGCGTTACGCGGGCAAAGTAGGCACAGGCTTCAGCCAGGCAACGCTCGACACGATTCATGCGCAGCTCAAGCCGTTACTGGCGAAAAAACCTGCCGTGGTCAACCCGCCCAGCGGCTTCGATGCCAAAGGCGTGCATTGGTTAAAACCGACGCTGATGGCGGAAGTGGCTTTCGCCGAAATGACCAAGGACGGTTCGGTACGCCACGCCGTGTTCCACGGCTTGCGCAACGACAAGCCGGCCAAGGCGATCACTGAGGAAAAGGCGAAAGAAGTGAAGACTGCAACCGAGAAGAAAACCACCGCCACCGCCAAGAAAGCACCGGCGAAAAAAAACGCTTCCAGCAAAAAAACGGCGGCCGAAACAGCGCCGTCCAAAGCGAAACTTGCCAACGGAAAAGTCCGCATCACGCACCCGGAACGGGTGATTGACGCCACCAGCGGCACCACCAAAATGCAGCTGGCCGAGTATTACGCCAGCGTTGCCGAATACATTTTGCCGCAGCTCAAGGATCGCCCGGTCGCGTTGGTACGGGCGCCGGATGGCATCGCCGGCGAACTGTTTTTTCAGAAAAACGCCGAGCGGCTGGCGATTCCCGGCATTACTACGCTGGATAAAGACGTCACCGGCCAACCCGTGATGATCATCAACAACGCCGAAGCATTAATCGGTGCAGTGCAGATGAGCACCGTGGAAATGCACACCTGGAACGCCACCACGGTCGATCTCGATAAGCCCGACCGCTTCATCCTTGACCTCGACCCGGATCCGGCGTTGCCCTGGAAAAGCATGGTCGAGGCGACCAGTCTGACCCTGACATTGCTGGACGAACTGGGCCTGAAGGCGTTCCTCAAAACCAGTGGTGGCAAGGGCATTCACATCGTTGTGCCGCTGACCCGAAAACTCGGCTGGGACGACGTAAAAGACTTCAGCCATGCCATCGTCAGTCACATGGCCAAGCTCATGCCTGATCGATTTTCCGCGGTGTCCGGACCGAAAAATCGTGTGGGGAAAATCTTCATTGATTACCTGCGCAACGGCTTGGGCGCCACCACCATTTGCACGTATGCGGCGCGCACCCGCGACGGTCTGCCGGTGTCGGTGCCGGTGTTTCGCGAGGAAGTGGAGGAACTCAAGAGCGGTAGCCAGTGGAACATCCACAATGTGCATGAACGGCTGGCGGAAGTCGGCGATGAGCCTTGGTCAGACATGAAGAAAACCCGTCAAAACATCACGGCAGCGATGCGCAAACAACTGGGCATGAAAAAGTGATCAGGCGTCGCGCAGCAAGTCGTGGGCGTTGAGCAGTTCGAAGGCAATCTGCGGGTTTTTTTTCAAGCCCCGGCGAATCGCTGCCGGAATCGACTGTCGGGTCTTGCGACACAGGCCCGGCAGTTCCTCGATTTGAATATCAATACCGAGCATGGTGCGCACTTCGTTGAAACCCGGGGCGATGGCCACCCGCACGCCCAGTTGCTCGTACAAACGCTGTTGCAGGCGTTCGAGATCAGCCAGGCTTCGCAGGTTTTCCAGACGTTCGAGCAGGCGTTTTTCCTCCTGACGGGTCAGCAGGAGGACGCGCACATCCGCACCCGGGGTTTCGAGCAGCGGATCGCGTCCGCAGTCGCAGGCACCGGGAGGGCAGGGGGAACGAATGGGAACGGAGGTCGTCATGGCCTCCATCATAGAGGCCGTTCGACTATTTTGCCCATGGGCGTCCCGGCACCATCCATCGGCAGTGCATGAAGCAGGCGATCAAACCGTTGCGCTACTGCGCAGGGCCTTCGTAATGCACAAGGATGGCATTGGCCAGCTCTTCATCACTGGCGGTCAGATCCGGATGGCTCTGGCGAACCTGTTGCAGCGCCGATTCGACATAAACGCTACGAATGGCACCGCCACTGGCGACGAATGCAGACAAATCGTCACGGGCAGGAATCACCATTTTGTCGTCTTTGAAAGTTGAGTACAGCGACGCGGAAACACCGGCCGAGGTAGCAACATCCCCTGCGTCCACGCGGGCCAGGGCCGAGCCGAAGGGCAAGCAAAGTAAAAGCGACGAAACAATAACTAAGTGGCGCATGACGGTGATCCTCCAGCGTGAAACAAATGGGAAATACCACATAACGTGAGAGGCGCGAGGTGCAGCGGAGTTCCCTGACGGGCGATGAAGCGAATCGAGGGGCCCTGTAAAACCACGCTGATCCGCGCTTCGAAGCGGGCCTCTTACTGGGGTTTTCATTGCTGGTGACTGCACTCGGCGTTGCCCCGCGCAGTCGTGTGGACTGGGCTGATCGATGGATCGGCGGTGCCTGTCTGGGCGACGACATCGCCAGACCTTCGTCGGCCGCAAGTGATTCGCAAAAAGACATGGCGCTGGTCTTGGCCGGCGCCATGCTGGCTTCGTTTTTCAGCGGGAATTATCGCTTGGCGTTACGCTGAACAGCGGCGCTTCAAATCACCCCGCAGGCCACTCGATCACCGCCACCGCCCAACGGCTTCGGCATGTCCGAATGGTTGTCGCCGCCGGCATGCACCATCAGCGCATGGCCCTTGATTTCGGCCAGGGTTTTGATGCGTGGAGCGAGCACCGGATAGTTGGCAATACCGTCGGCGGTGACATAAACCGCCGGCAGATCGCCGAGGTGGCCATCGGCATAAGGGCCGAGGTGCTTGCCGGTTTTCTGTGGATCGAAATGCCCGCCCGCCGCCAATGCGGCGCCTTTGACGCCATCTTTTGTGCCCGCATCGCAACTGGCTTTTTCATGTACGTGAAAACCGTGCACACCGGCCGGCAGGGATTTCAAGTTGGGGGTGAATTGCAGGCCGTAAGCCGTCTCGCTGATCGTGACCGAGCCGATCGGCTGCGGCGCACCGTCGGCGCTGACCAGATTCATGGCGACTTCCTCGCTCGCCGCTTGGGCCGTGCCGAGGGCGAAAGTAGCGATCAAACCGAATAGCACGCGTTTCATGGGCGTCTCCTTTTGCTGCATGAGGTTTTAGGCAACGAAAGGTGTGACTGGTGATGCGCCGCGAAAGTTTTTTTGCCTTTGCGTGCAATTGTGTCTGGGCTGGCGCCTTCGCTGGCAAGCCAAGCTCCCACAGGGCTCTGGGCCGTTACCGGATCCTGCGTCCGCTAAAGATCTCACTGTGGGAGACTCACACAGGTTTCATTGTCGTTAATCAAACCTCGCAAACACAGCAAACCTTGTAGGAGCCTGGCTTGCCAGCGAAGAGGCAACTACGGACAGGTTGGCGAGAACTGGCCTCAAAAGATCTCGATTTGACCTGCAAGGACAGCACAACCTGTCAGGTTTGACAGGTGCGCTTTTATTCCCTCGGGTGTTCCATTGGCGGTGCGGATTCGATCGAAAATCCCGCCACTTGATGGAGATACGTCATGAGCAAGAAGAATGTAGCCCCCGGTACTCTCGACCCAACGTTTGGTAATCAAGGGGCCGTTCGACTGCCATTTCCGGGATTTCCTGAATTTGATGTGAGATCAGTTTTGGAACTTCCCGACAAAAAGTTGTTGGTTGCCACGGTCGGATGGATCCAGGAGCCCGCACGAATCTGGCGATTGAATGAGGACGGCACACTCGATACTCAATTTGGTGATGGCGGTGCCTTGGACATTGCTTTGAAAAATGCCGAGATGTATTTCATCAGCGCGTTTTCTGCATTGAGCAATGGCGGATGGTTAATAGCGGGTAGCTATCTTGCAACGGACAATGTGACTGGCCTTGCGCTTGTGCGATTCCGCGCGGATGGCCAACTCGATGAGTCATTCGGAGAACAGGGGGTGCGTTTTCTTCCATACGATGAAATGGGCCAGCCTGACAAAGCTGGATCACAGAAACGTCGCCGGATGATGGCGCGAAATCCGGTTGGCTCAGGGCACAACGTTGCGCAGCAAGTGGACGGCAAAATAGTTTTTGTAACCAGCGTCTACATGGAAGAGATTGATACGTTTAAAGGAATCGTACTTCGTTTCAATCCGGATGGCTCTAATGACAACACCTTCAACGATCATGGTTTCGCGATCATTGATATTGAAGATGACGCCACATTCGGCGTGTATGGACTGGGCGTCGCAACTCAGCCTGACGGGAAAGTAGTGGCGTGCGGCAGGTTCATTACCAGCAGTCCGTTTATTCAGCGCGGCTTTATTGTCCGGTTTGATGAAGCCGGTCGCCTGGATGGCGAGTTCAACAAGGGCGCTCCTGTCATCGTTGCCCATGAAAACTCGGTCATATTGGAGGCAGTGACCATTCGTAAAAACGACGGTGCGATTATTGCCGTAGGGTCTGCCGCTCGAGTGGGCGTTATGTTAGGCGCGATCGTTGTACTGAACAGCAGTGGCAGCTTCAATCTTGTATTCAATAATGGAAAACCGCTGATATCTAATTTCGCACCTGCCGGGGGACATTGGAGGTTCTGCGACGCGAAGCCGGACGGGTCTATTCTAGTTGCAGGTTATTCCAGCATTCGCCTGATCAATTCAAGTGACGCATTCATGACTGCTCGTTATCTTGCGAACGGCAGTCTGGATCCGCTGTTCAACGGTCAGGGCTATGCGGTATTTGATGATGAGTTGCCGCTGTTTTTGCGGCATGTGGCGCTATTGAAGGATGATCGGATCGCTGCTTGTGGCGAGATTCGGACGCCGGATTCCATGAGCATTGTTGGCGGCTGGATTGTCCGCTACCAAGTGTGATGACACCCGATAGCGATCCGGCAATCGAGATGATTTGATGCACTCAAGCGACTACGATCAATAGCTCTGCCCGCGTAGGGCAGAGCTATTGATCAATCAGAATTTAAACGCCTGACGCCCCACCAGCAGCCACTTCCCATCCTGCTTCTGCCAGATCTGGAAGTTCTCGATCTCCGTCGGAATCACCTCGGTACCTTTCAACGCCTGCGCCGAGAAATGATGGCGAACCAACGCGGTATCTCCAGACAGGGTAATGGTTTGTTTCTGCATTTCCAGCGTCTTGAAAGCGCTGCGGCCGGTTTCGATATCAGCGATGAATTCTTTCTTGTCCTGGATTTTGCCGCTGGAGTGGCCGTAAGTAAGATTGTTTGCAGTGAGCGCATTCAGCTCGGCGATGTTTTTATGCAGCATCGCTTGCGTCAGGTGATCGACCGCTTGGGCCACATCCTTTTCAGCCGGGGCAGGGGCGGCGATGACGGCGCCACTGAACGCGCAGATGAATCCGATCAACAGTCTGGTGTTTTTCATGGAAATTTCCTTGTTGTTATCAGTTGGATGAATGACTTGTTTGTCAGTCGTCGTACAACTTAGCAGGATATTTCAGGGATAGGCAGAGGACAATAGCGGCCATACCACTGAAAGGTTTCAGCCAAAACGATTGCTAGCAGTCATGTTCGAGGAATAACGGCCGATAGGTTGCCAGGTGCAAACAGACTGTCAGGTCGGGAACAGACGCCCGGGTGCGTCCTGACGTGATATTCTGCGCGCCAACTTGTTTTGACCTCATTCAGTTTGCCTGCCTGCGCGCGGGCAGACGGAATCACTGTCGCTCAAGTAGCTGAAGCCAATAATGATAAGAAGTCAGTTCAGAAGGGACATATAACTGAGGTCGGCGCTGCCCGTCGGCCTTGTGTGCCCACCCGTCAATATTGAAGTGTGCAGGGGTCCGCGATGCCAGCCTGAGCGTTGCAAACCAGGGCGTCTCACACAGATAACAGCGGCGGTTGGAAGGCGTTTTATCATAGGTGCTACAGATGTTTAAGAAAGTGAACACGGCCTTGCTGGGGCTGGCTTTGTCGATGGGGCTGTCGTCCGTGCACGCGGAAGACGCCAAGAAGGTTGATGTGCTGTTGATCGGCGGCGGCATCATGAGCACCACTTTGGGTGTGTGGCTCAATGAGCTGGAACCGGACTGGTCGATGGAAATGGTCGAGCGTCTGGACGGCGTCGCGCTGGAAAGCTCAAACGGCTGGAACAACGCCGGTACCGGTCACTCCGCGCTGGCCGAGCTGAACTACACCCCGGAAGACGAGAACGGCAAAGTGTCGATCCCGAAAGCCGTTGAAATCAACGAAGCGTTCCAGATCTCCCGTCAGTTCTGGTCGTGGCAGGTTCAGCAGGGCGTTCTGAAAAACCCTCGCTCGTTCATCAACACCACGCCGCACATGAGCTTTGTGTGGGGCGATGACAACATCAAGTTCCTGAAAAAGCGCTACGAAGCCCTGCAAGCGAGCCCGCTGTTCGCCGGCATGCAGTACTCCGAAGACCCGGCTGTGATCAAGAAGTGGGTTCCGCTGATGATGGAAGGGCGTGACCCGAACCAGAAAATCGCGGCCACCTGGAGTCCGTTGGGCACCGACATGAACTTCGGCGAAATCACCCGCCAGTTCGCCGGTTACCTGCAGACCAAGCCTAACTTCAACTTGAAACTGTCGAGCGAAGTGCAAGACATCACCAAGAACGAAGACGGCACCTGGCGCGTCAGCTACAAAAACCTGAAAGACGGCACCAAGACTGAAACCGACGCCAAGTTCGTGTTCATCGGCGCCGGCGGTGGTGCACTGCACCTGCTGCAGAAGTCGGGCATTCCAGAAGCCAAGGAGTATGGCGGCTTCCCGGTGGGTGGTTCGTTCCTCGTGACTGAAAACCCGACCATCGCCGAGCAACACTTGGCCAAGGCCTACGGTAAAGCGTCGGTGGGCTCTCCGCCAATGTCCGTGCCGCACCTGGACACCCGTGTCCTGGACGGCAAGCGCGTCATCCTGTTTGGCCCGTTCGCGACCTTCAGCACCAAGTTCCTGAAAGAAGGTTCGTACCTGGATCTGCTGACCAGCACCACCACCCACAACATCTGGCCGATGACCAAGGTCGGCATCAAGGAATACCCGCTGGTCGAGTACCTTGCTGGCCAACTGATGCTGTCGGATGAAGACCGTATGAACGCGCTGAAGGAATACTTCCCGAACGCCAAAGCCGAAGACTGGCGCCTGTGGCAAGCCGGCCAGCGTGTGCAGATCATCAAGCGTGATGAAGCTGCCGGCGGCGTGCTGAAACTGGGCACCGAAATCGTCGCTTCGCAAGATGGCTCCATCGCCGGCCTGCTGGGCGCATCGCCAGGCGCGTCGACCGCTGCACCGATCATGCTGAGCGTGCTGCAGAAAGTCTTCAAAGACAAAGTCGCAACGCCTGAGTGGCAATCCAAGCTGCACCAGATCGTCCCAAGCTACGGCACCCAGCTGAACAACGATCCGGCGAAAGTGGCTGAAGAATGGGCGTACACCGCCAAGGTTCTGCAACTGCCAACGCCACCGGTGATTGGTCAGGTTGTAGCGCCGACTGCGACGGCCGAAAAGGCTGAAGCACCGAAGGAAAGCGCTTCGCGTGATATGGCTCTCTAACCAATAGCCTGAAACGAAAAAGCCCACTGAACCGGCAACGGTCAGTGGGCTTTTTATTTGCTTGTGTAGGAGCTGCCGCAGGCTGCTCCTACGCGTTCTTTGTGTTTGCCAGGTAGGCGCCGAGGCGTTTGCCCATTTCTTCGCCCAGCGCCTGCAGCCCGCTCAACGGGCGCACCATGACTTCGAATTCGACGATTTTTCCTTGTTCGTTGAAGCGGATCATGTCGATGCCTTTCAGTTGTTTTTCGCCGACCTTCGCGCTGAACTCCAGGACGACGTTCAAACCGTCCGCCGTCGCCAGTTCTCGATGGTATTGGAAGTCTTCGAACACATTGAAAACCGTATTGAGGATCATGCTGACCACATGGGCGCCGGGGTAGGGCGTGTGGGCCATGGGCGAGCGGAATATCGCTTGCGGGTCGAGCAGTTCGGGCAGCGCCTTGAGGTCGCCGGTGCGGATCATGTCGTGCCAGCGGCTCAGGGCTTCAGCGCTGTTGGGGTGCAGGTTGAGGTCGGACATGGGCAGTACCTGGGTTTTTGTTGTTTTGGCAATGGCGAAGACTTTAGATCAATGAAGGTGAAAAGGCAGGCTGGTGTGTCGCGCTGAATGCCGGGGTATAGGCGTCCGGTTTTTTCTGATCCGTATTTTTCGAAACAATCTGCATCTGTCACGAGATCAGCCATCAGCCCACAATGCGCCGGTCTTTCGGTCACCTGCGGCGATCTTTCATTCCGAAGCGTCTGGTGCACCGCAAACTGTTGAGGAGGCCTGTATGGCGAAGATGGCGTTTTTTCTGGGTGGATTTCTAATCTTGACCATCGGGATCGGCATACTTGCCACGATCTCTCCGGTGTAAAGAATCAAGGTCGCCGGCCTGCTGTCAGGGCGGCGACCGTCATTTCATTCCTGCGGTTGCTGCGCCTTCACACTTGACCGTTCAACTGATTCACGCTCGGCCTTGCGGTACGTCAAGAGCACAATCCCCGTCACCACAATCGCGCCGCCGAACACCTGACCGGGGCTGAGCATTTGGTCGAGAACGATCCAGCCAATCAACAAGGTCGCCAACGGTTCGATATTCATTACCGGTGCGTTGCGCGGCATGTCCAGGCGCGGGACGGAAACGAACAACACGATGAAACCGGTGCCGTAAAGCACCACCAACGTTGCCAGCGCGAGCCAACCGGTACGGGTTGCCGGGAGGTCGAGTCCGCCCGGCAGCACGTCGGCCATTCCCGCCACGTTGATGCTGCTGAAGACAATGAAGATCGTCATCAGACTGCGCACCGAACCGCGCACTTGAGACAACTTGTGATCGGTGATCCACAAGGCGCCGGCGAAGACACTGGCGGCGCAGAAGGCGAGGGCAACGCCGAGCAACCATTCGGGCCCGACGTCGGCGCTGCTGGACAAGCGCCCCGGCACATCCAGCACAAACACCAGACCCAACAAAATCACGCCCATCAGCGTCGCCGTGCGTGCGGTTGGACGCGGGCCACCCAGCGCCCACGTCAGCAGCGCCAGCAGGATCGGAAACACGTTGCCCACCAGCAACGCCAGCGCCACCGGCACCCGGGCGACCGCCGAATAAAGGCAGAGGCTCTGCGTGGCAATCAGTAACCCCAACAACAACTGCCAGCGCCACGCCCCCGGCGGCAACCGCAAACTTTGCCGCTGCCACACCACCAGCACCGCGAGCACCAGCAACGTGCCGCCGGAACGCATCAAAATCGCCAGCAGCACCCCGGCGCCATCATCGAAGGCCACGCGCGCGGCAATGTGGTTGCCGGCAAAGGCGCAACCCATGCACAGCAAAATCAGCACGGCGAGATGACGCGGGAACGGCGCGGGTGTGTCGGGCGAAGCAGTAAGGCGGGACATGGCAGAGTCTCAATTCAAGGGCGCCTCATACCTGAGGTCGCATCGTTATTATTAAGTCATCGTACAACTGCCATGGTTGTATCCCATTGGGAACCGCCGGGCAACCCGCAAAGTCTGGCAAACAGCTGCCGCCGGGTCGCAGCGCCTGCTAATGCAGCGTGCAACGATCATTGCCCCCCGAACACCATCGTCCAATAAACCCCGTTGTCGCTGCGCGCATCACTGGCAAACCCGGCACCGACCTGGCGGAACATGGGGTTCATCAGGTTGGCACAATGTCCGGGGCTCGCCAGCCAGCCGCTCATGGCCTTGCTTGGTGAGCTTTGCCCGGCGGCGATGTTTTCACCAATTTGCCGTCCCCGGTAACCGGCCGCACGAGCGCGATCGGCCGGCATGTTGCCATCGGGATCGCGGTGGGCAAAGTAGTTGCCGTAAGCCATGGCTTTGCTGTGCCTTTGAGCGGCGGCACCGAGGGCGGCGTTCCAGGTCAACGGGCGTGCGGCGGCGAAGCGCTGGCGACCACACATTCTCGGCCTGGCGCGGGCGGCGTTGACCTCGGCGAGCAAAGCCTTGGCAACGCTGCGGTTGTCGCCAGTGCGGCTGTCGAGCACAGGCCGCGCCAGCACCACTTGCCATTCGCTGCGCGCACGGCTCACGCCAATGTCGGCATATTGGCCGTCGAGCAAGGCGCTGCAATGATCCTCTTGCAGCATGTCGAAGGCCTCTTCGGCATCCCGTGCCCCGATGACACGAATGCTGCGCACCGACACCGCCGCGTATCCCGATGACTTCAATGCCTCACGCAGTCCGCCACCGTAGCCGACCGGCAGCGCCAGATTTGTTTTCAATGCCAGTGGCGCCAGACGCTTCGCCGGTTGCCGATTGCAGCCCCGTGGATGGGCACGAAAGTCATTGATGGCGGCCACCAGTTCCCGATCCGCACCGGCATGGGCGGGCGGGGCGAGCGAGGCAGACAGGATCAACAGGCACAGCGAAACGAGGCGAGACGAACGAACGGCGTGGCGCATGGGGCGGACAGCTCTGAGGAGTGCAACGCTAATAGGGGATTCGCCGCAGAACACGGCGCGAGTAGGACTGGGCTTTGTGGACTTGGTTCACGAAGGGCGAAAGTTTTGCGTCTGGGCCGACAAAGTGTTCAGTCAGTTGAGGTGATGGTGACCAGGCGGGCCTCTTCGCTGGCAAGCCAGGCTCCCACAGGGTTTGGTCATGCTTGCGGGTTTCGCGTCCACCGGTAATCCACTGTAGGAGCTTGGGGGCAGGGCGAAACCAGTGGGAGCTGGCCTGCCAGCGATGAGGCCGGTAGCAACATCCTCATTTAGCGATTCAATACATCTCCCATCCATTCCAGATACTGCGCCCGCTCGGATATCGAGTTATGCCCCGAATCCGGCACCACTTTGAGCGTCGCCACGCCATCGGGAAAACTGCCGAGCAACCGGTTGCTGCTTTCTCGCGCAATCACTTCATCGTCACTCGCCGCCAGCAGCAATGTCGGTACACGAACATGCGCTGCGTATTTGCCGGACTCGAAGCGATCCTTGAGCAGCCACTTCACCGGCGCCCACGGATATTGCCGTACCGCGAGTTCTTCGAGGCTGTCGTACGGCGTGATCAGAATCAACTGCGAGGCCGGACGCTGACTGGCCAGGCGCACCGCGACACCCGAGCCGAGGCTGCGGCCGATCACGGCAATCTGCGGGTTGCTGGCATACACCTGATCGAACAGCGCCAACGCATCCCGGGCAATCGCTTCTTCTGAGGGCGAACCACCACTGCCGCCAAAACCCCGGTAGTGCATCAGATATATCGCGTACCCGGAAAAGGCCTCGGAAAATTCCGGCAGATTGCGCGAGACGTCCTCGGCATTACCGCCGAAATAGATTAGCGCCTTCGATCCGGCGTGCTCGCGCGTGGTCACGCGAATTTCAGCGTCGGGCATCAAAAGCGTCAGCCGTGATTCCGGAGAGTCGAGGCTTGCAGGCTGCGGAAAATAGATCAGTGAACGCTGAAAAAAGAACAGCGCCACGCACAGCGCCAGGTACACGGCGACGATCAATGCGACGAGTGACACCAGGGTTCGTGACATTCGACTAACTTTAACGGGGCGCGCGGCCGTGATGGCCGCCGCAGGAGTGTCGCAGTGTAGTTCACGACGCTGCGCCATTGTGTGAACACAGCATGCAACAGATCAACGCAGCAGAGGATCAAGCGTGAGCCACACTGAAGGTTACTCCCGTCGTCGACTGCTCGCCCTGGCTGCCGGGGTTTCGGCGATCGTCACCTTGAACCGGGCGCTGGCCACCACGCCGGCGTCGACCGCCCCCGGAGGCCAGACCATGCAGACCCGCGACATTCCGTCGAGCACCGAACCGTTGCCGCTGGTGGGCCTGGGTACTTATCGCGGCTTCGATGTCGCCCCTGGCGATCCGGCTTATAAACAACTGCCGGCAGTGCTCGACGAGTTATTCCGCAAGGGCGGCACCGTGGTCGACAGCTCCCCGATGTACGGCCGCGCGGAAGAAACCACCGGCGAGCTGCTGTCGATCCATGAGCCGCGTTCCCCGGCGTTTCTCGCCACCAAGGTCTGGACGCGCGGGCGCGAGGAAGGTATCGCGCAGATGGAGCAGTCGTTCAGCCTGCTGCGCACCGACCGCATCGACTTGATGCAGATTCACAACCTGCTGGACTGGAAAACCCACTTGCCGACCCTGCGCGAATGGAAAGAGCAGGGCCGCATCCGCTACATCGGCATCACCCATTACACGCCGTCGGCCTACGACGAAGTCGAAGCCGTGCTGAAAGCCGAAAAACTCGACTTCCTGCAAATCAACTACGCACTTGATGATCGCGGCGTGGAAAAACGCATCCTGCCGCTGTGCCGCGAGCGAGGCGTGGCGGTGATTTGCAATCGGCCATTCGGCGGCGGCGGATTGCTTGCGCGCCTCAAGGGCAAACCGCTGCCGGGCTGGGCGTCCGATGTGCAGGTGAACAGTTGGCCGCAACTGGCATTGAAATTTCTGCTCGCGCACCCGGCAGTGAACTGCGTGATCCCGGGCACCGGCAACCCGCGCTACATGGCTGACAACGCCAGGGCCGGGTTCGGGCCGATGTTGACCGATGCCCAGCGTCATCAGTTGATTGCATTGTTGGATTAGGCCGCCGGCGGGGCACTGCTCTGGCGCACGGTCAGCTCAAAGGGCAATACCCGCTGACGTTCATCCAGCGATTGACCTTCGATCAGCCCAATGAGCATCTGCACGGCCAGTTCACCGAAGGTTTCCGCCGGTTGGGCGATGGTCGTCAACGGCGGGTCGCAGTAAGCGGCGAACGGGATGTCGTCGAAACCCACCAGTGACACGTCCTGTGGCACGCGTAAACCCAGTTGTTTGATCCGGTGCAACGCACCGATGGCCATTTCATCGTTTTCACAGAACAGCGCCGTGGGTCGATCACGCAGGGCGAGCATCGTCGCTGCGCCCTCGTCACCGGCCTTGAGCGTGAAGTCGCCATGGCAAATAAGCTCGGCGTCGCCGGGCAGATGGGCTGCGCGTAAGGCGTCTTCATAACCGGCAACCCGGTCCTGAGTCAGCGGACTGCTTTGCGGCCCCTTGATCAGCCCAATGCGGCGATGGCCGAGGGCAATCAAGTGCTCGGTCATGGCTCTGGCGGCGGCGCGATTATCCAGGCTGATTGTCGGATGGCGCGTGTCTTTCATCACCTCGCAGGCGTTGACCAGCGGTGGCGGTTCGACACCCGGCCCCAGGTTTTCGAACGGATCGCTGGCGCGCAACTGGATGACGCCGTCGGCCTGATGGGCATAAACCAGTTCGGCAAACTCGCGTTCAATGGCCTCGTCGCCCTGTGTGTCGCACAGCAGCAAGCGATACCCGGCCGCCTGCGCCGCTTGCTGGGCGCCGCTGATGACCCGGGCGAAGAACGTATTGGCAATCGCCGGCACCAGAATCACCAGGTTGCCGGTTTTGCGCGAACGAAACTGCACGGCCATCAGGTTCGGACGATAACCGGCTTGTTGCACGGCGGCGTTGACCTTGTCGCGGGTCTCGGGCAGCACGCGTTCCGGCGAGCGCAGGGTGCGCGACACCGTGGCCACCGACACGCCGGCCAGGCGCGCCACTTCGCGGATGTTGGACACGATCACCTCGTTGACGGGAAAGCAGGCCGCGAGCTTACCTCAGCAGCGCCTTCACACAAACTGCCGGACGGCGTTTGACACATGGCGATCACGGGCCTAGATTTGCGCCATGATGTAACCGGTTACATCGCCCGTAGAACCTGGACTTGCTCCTCAATTAAAAAAAGGCTCGCAATGCATACGGCAACGAAAATAAGAATGGGCATGGTCGGCGGCGGTGCTGGCGCATTTATCGGTCAGGCCCACCGTCAGGCTGCCGGCCTCGATGGCGGCTTTGAACTGGTGTGCGGCGCCTTCAGCCGCGATCCGCTCAACAATCGCGAGACGGGCGCCGCCCTCGGTCTGGCCGAATCGCGATGCTACAGCAACTGGCAACAATTGCTTGAAGCCGAGCAGGCATTGCCCGCCGAACAGCGCATGCAGCTGCTGGTGATCGTCACGCCCAATCATTTGCACGCACCGATTGCCGGTCGGGCACTGAGCGCAGGCTTTCACGTTTTTTCAGAGAAACCGGCAGCCTTGAGTCTCGCCGAGCTGATCGAATTGCAAACCGTCGCTCAAAACAGCGGCCGACTCTATGGCCTCGCCCACACCTACCTCGGTTATCCGATGGTGTGGCAGGCGCGGGACATGGTGCGCAGAGGCGTGATCGGCGACGTGCGCAAAGTCATCGTCGAATACCCGCAAGGCTGGCTCAGCCGCGACGTGGCGGGCGAGGGCAACAAGCAAGCCGAATGGCGTGACCGTCTGGAATTCTCGGGCCCGGGCGGCTGCCTCGGCGACATCGGCACCCACGCGTTTTCCCTCGCTGAATTTATCGCCGACCAAACCATCGAGCAGATCAGCGCCAGCCTCGGCGTGCATGTTCCCGGCCGACAACTGGATGACGACGCGGCGATGCTGATCAAACTCGCCAAGGGCGCCACCGGCGTGCTGCTGGCGAGCCAGGTCTGTGCCGGCGAAGAGAATCCGCTGAAGATTCGCCTCTATGGCGACAAGGGCGGCCTGGAATGGCGCCAGGAAGACCCCGCGAGCCTGATCCATCGATCCCTCGACCAACCGCTGCAAATCCTTCGTTCCGGCCTCGGCCAGCCGTGGCTGTGCGCCGCCGCGACGCAACGCATGCGCCTGCCCGCCGGGCATCCGGAGGGTTATCTGGAAGCCATGGCCAACCTCTACGGCGATTTCGCCCAAGCGATTCGCGGCGATGTCGGCGGTCATGACGCCCCCGGCGTGCCCGGTATCGAAGTGGGTCTACGCGGCATGGCCTTCATCGAAGCAGCGATTGCCAACCATCGCGGCGACGCTAAGTGGACGGCGATCACACCATGAATCCGGAGCCCATTTCCATGACTGAACATGACAAAGGCCTGCGCGGCCCGGCGATCTTTCTTGCTCAATTCATCAGCGAAGAAGCGCCGTTCGACAACCTCTGCAACATCGCTCAATGGGCCGCGTCCCAGGGTTACAAGGCGATCCAGCTGCCCACCCTCGGCACTCGCTACATCGATCTGGCGCGGGCTGCCGAGTCCCAGGATTACTGCGACGAACTGACTGCCGTGTGCGCTCGGGCCGGGGTGCAAATCAGCGAATTATCCACGCACCTGCAAGGCCAACTGGTGGCGGTGCATCCGGCGTTCGACGCGCTGTTCGATGACTTCGCTCCTGAGCATTTGCGCGGCCAGCCTCAGGCACGCACCGAGTGGGCGATCGAGCAACTGAAACTGGCCGCCCGCGCCAGCCAGCGCCTCGGACTCACGGCCCACGCGACGTTTTCCGGAGCGCTGCTGTGGCCATACGTTTACCCATGGCCGCAACGTCCGGCGGGACTGGTCGAGGAGGGGTTCGCTGAACTGGGCCGACGCTGGTTGCCGATCCTCGATGCCTTCGACGAGGCCGGTGTCGACCTGTGTTTTGAAATCCACCCCGGCGAAGACCTCCACGACGGCGCCTCATTTGAGCGGTTTCTGGAAGCGGTCGATCAGCATCCCCGTGCGGCGATTCTCTACGACCCGAGCCATCTGCTGCTGCAACAAATGGACTACCTCGGCTTCATCGATCGTTATCACGCGCGCATCCGCATGTTTCACGTCAAGGACGCCGAGTTCCGTCCGGATGCTCGATCCGGCGTTTACGGCGGTTATCAAGGCTGGGTAGACCGACCCGGACGCTTCCGTTCCCTCGGTGACGGGCAGATCGATTTCAAGGCCATTTTCAGCAAGCTCACTCAATACGACTACGACGGCTGGGCGGTGCTGGAGTGGGAATGCTGCCTCAAGGACGCGGCGCAAGGAGCGGCTGAAGGCGCGTCGTTCATCGAGCGGCACATGATCGACAAGGCCACCAAGGCGTTCGATGACTTCGCTGGCGTGACCTCGGATCGACAATCCAACCGGCGTCTTCTCGGCCTCGGCGACAGCTGAAGAAAACCGCTTCACGGTTAGCCACAACAACAATAAAACGGTGACTGAAATGACCACGATGAACGCACGCCTGAGCGTGATGATGTTTTTGCAGTTCTTTATCTGGGGCGGCTGGTTCGTGACCCTCGGCACGTTTCTGACGAGCAATCTGGGCGCCAGCGGCGGGCAGATCGGCATGGCGTTCTCGACCCAGTCCTGGGGCGCGATCATCGCGCCGTTCGTGATCGGGCTCATCGCCGACCGCTGGTTCAACGCCGAACGCATTCTCGCCGTGCTGCACCTGCTGGGCGCGGCGCTGCTGTATCGGTTGTACAGCGCGGCGGATTTTGCGGCGTTCTATCCGTTCGTGCTGGCCTACATGGTGATCTACATGCCGACGCTCGCTTTGGTGAACTCAGTGGCGTTCCGGCAAATGCGCGACCCGGCGCTGGAGTTTTCGCGAATCCGCGTGTGGGGCACGGTGGGTTGGATCATTGCGGGCCTGGTCATCAGTTTCGTGTTCGCTTGGGATTCCACGGCGTCCATCGCCGACGGTGCGTTGCGCAACACCTTTTTGATGGCGGCCATCGCGTCGCTGCTGCTGGGTCTTTACAGCTTTACTCTGCCGGCCACCGCGCCACTGAAACGCGAGTCCGGCAGTGTCGGTTTCAAGCAAATGCTTGGGTTGGATGCTTTGGGCTTGCTCAAGGATCGCAGCTACCTGGTGTTCTTCATCGCCTCCATCCTGATCTGCATCCCGCTGGCGTTTTATTACCAGAACGCCAACCCGTTTCTCGCCGAAATCGGCATGACCAACCCGACCGCGAAAATGGCCATCGGACAGGTCTCCGAAGTGCTGTTCATGTTGCTGCTACCGCTGTTCATCCAGCGTTTCGGTATCAAGTTGACGTTGTTGGTGGGCATGCTGGCGTGGGCGTTGCGCTACGCGTTGTTCGCTTATGGCAACAACGGTGATCTGGCGTTCATGCTGTTCACCGGCATCGCATTGCACGGTATCTGCTACGACTTTTTCTTCGTGTCGGGGCAGATCTACACCGACGCCAAGGCGTCCGAGCGTTTTCGCAGTTCGGCCCAAGGCCTGATCACGCTCGCGACTTATGGTGTTGGCATGTTGATCGGCTTTTGGGTGGCCGGGCAGGTGACCGATCATTACGCTGATGCGGGCGTGCACGACTGGCGCAGCATCTGGCTGTTCCCGGCGGGTTTCGCCCTCGCGGTGTTTGCCTGCTTTTTGCTGGCGTTCAATGGGCGGCAGGCAGTGGTGGCACCGTCGCGAGGTTGAGACGGCGGCCGGCTGTCAGGCCAGGTACTTGCGAAACCACCCCAGCGTCCGATCCCACGCCAACTGCGCCGCGGCTTCGTCATAGCGCGGCGTCGAGTCGTTATGGAAACCGTGGTTGGCGCCGGGATAGATGTGCGCTTCGTAGGTTTTATTCGCGGCTTTCAAGGCTTGCTCATAGGCCGGCCAGCCTTCGTTGATCCGCGTGTCGAGTTCGCCGAAATGCAGCATCACCGGCGCCTTGATGCGGGGCACATCCTTGGCTTCCGGTTGCCGGCCATAAAATGACACAGCCGCGCCCAGTTCCGGGTAGGCCACCGCGGCGGCATTCGCCACGCCACCGCCGTAACAGAAACCGGTGATGCCGACTTTGCTGACGCCGTCGTGCTGCATCAACCATTCGACGGCGGCGAAGAAATCGTTCATGAATTTTGTCGGATCGACCTTCGCCTGCAGGTCGCGACCCTTGTCGTCGTTGCCTGGATAGCCGCCAACCGAGGTCAAACCGTCCGGGGCGAGGGCGATGAAACCTGCCTTGGCCAATCGCCGGGCGACGTCTTCGATGTAGGGATTGAGCCCACGATTCTCGTGCACGACCACCACCGCCGGGCCTTTGCCGCTGGCCTTCGCCGGGCGCACGAGGTAGCCGCGCACCTCGCCGTGGCCCTTGGGTGACGGGTACGTGACGTACTCGGCGACAATCTCCGGGTCGGTGAACGCCACTTGCTCGGCCAGCGCATAGTTCGGGCTGAGACTGGCGAGCAGGGCACCCGCTGTGAGTCCGCCAAAGGTGAACAGCGCCGCGCGGTCGAGAAACTCACGGCGGTTGATCTTGCCGTGGGCGTAGTGGTCGTAAAGTTCGAGCAGTTCCGGGGCGAAGTCTTTGGCGGTGAGTCGGGTCATGGCGAGTCTCCTGTTCACGTAAATGTCCCCTGTAGGAACTGCTGCAGGGGGCCGTCATTGACGATAGCGTAGTGCTTCCAGCAGCAATGCAAAGGCCGGCGCTGCCTGACGTCGGCTCGGGTAGTAAAGGTGATATCCCGAGAACGTGGGGCACCAGTCTTCCAATACTTGCACCAGACGTCCGTCGCTGAGGTACGGCGCGACGATGTTTTCCGGAATGTAACTCAGGCCGAAACCGTCCAGCGCGGCATCGAGCAGGGGGTACACGCCGTTGAGAATGACTTGTCCGGAAACGCGTACGTTGAGGCGTTCTTCGTCCTTTTCGAACTCCCAGGTGTACAGGCCGCCATTGGTCGGCAACCGCAGGTTATTGCAGGCGTGGTTGGTCAGGTCGCGGGGCGTTTGCGGGGCAGGGCGCCTGGCGAAATAGTCGGGCGAACCGACCACCGCCATGCGCATGTCCGGGCCGATGCGGGTGGCGATCATGCCTTGCGCGACATCCTCACCGAGGCGGATGCCGGCATCGAACCCTTGCCCGGCAATGTCCACAAACCCGTAATCGCAGCAGACCTCCACGGCGATGTCCGGGTATTGGTGCAAGAACGTTTTGAGCACGGGGCGCAGCAGCCAGTCGAGCGAGTGATCGGTGGCGCTGATGCGGATCTTGCCGGCAGGGGTTTCGCGCAGATTGCTCAGGGCGGCGAGTTCCAGTTCGATCTCTTCGAAGCGCGGGCCGATGGTTTGCAACAAATGCTCGCCGGCTTCGGTGGGGGAGACGCTGCGGGTCGTGCGCGTCAGCAGGCGCAGGCCGAGGCGAGTTTCGAGGCTGCGGATGGTGTGGCTGAGCGCCGATTGCGATACGCCGAGTTTGGCGGCGGCTTTGGTAAAACTGCGCTCTCGCGCAACGGCGAGGAAAGCGAGCAGGTCGGTGGCGTTTTCACGGAGCATTGATGAGTAACCTGCATAAGTTTTTTCGAATTCTAGTCGATCATCAAAAGAGTGCGCGAAGGTAAAGTCAGAGCCACGCGTGACTGATGGAGCAGGTCAGCGAGGCGCAGTATCCGACGGTTGGAATAACACTTCATTTCAGCGCCCGGTCAGACCATCCTGGCCGGGCGTTTTGCCCTCATATCATCGCCGGCAACGATTCGAGGATCTTGTCCAGCGTCACCGGGTACTCGCGAACCCGTGCCCCGGTAGCGTTATAGATCGCATTCGCCACCGCCGCACTGACGCCGCAAATCCCCAGTTCGCCGACACCCTTGGCTTTCATCGGCGACGAAATCGGGTCGGTTTCATCCAGGAAAATAACGTCCTGATGGGGAATGTCGGCATGCACCGGTACTTCATACCCGGCGAGATCGTGATTGACGAAAAACCCAAGGCGTTTGTCCACCGCCAACTCTTCCATCAACGCCGCTCCGACGCCCATGGTCATCGCCCCGATCACCTGACTGCGCGCGGACGTCGGGTTGATGATTCGCCCGGCCGCGCACACTGCCAGCATGCGCCGCACGCGGATTTCTCCGGTGGCGGCATCCACCGCGACTTCGACGAAGTGCGCGCCGAATGTCGACTGCTGATATTTTTCCGCCAAGTCACCAAACTCAATGCTGTCCTCGGCGGTTACCGCGCCATCCCGGGCCGCGTCGCGCAGTGGCATGCTTTTGCTGCCGGCATGCACTTGGCCGTCAGCGAAGGTGATTTCGCCTTCAGTCATGCCCAGTTTTGTTGCAACGGTTTCCCGCAGCTTCATGCACGCCGCATAAACGCCGGCGGTCGAACAGTTGCCGCCGAATTGCCCGCCGGAGCCCGACGACACCGGAAAACTCGAATCGCCCAGACGCACGACCACATCGTCCAGGCTCACGCCCATCACCTCGGCGGCGGTCTGGCCGATGATGGTGTAGCTGCCGGTGCCGATGTCGGTCATGTCGGTTTCTACGGTGACCTTGCCGTCCTTTTCCAGTCGAACCCGCGCCCCGGACTTGACCAACAGATTGTTGCGAAACGCTGTCGCTACGCCCATGCCGATCAGCCAGCGTCCTTCCCGTTGCGTGCCCGGCTCGGCATGGCGTTTATCCCAGCCGAAGCGTTCGGCGCCGGTCTTCAAGCATTCGATCAACTGGCGTTTGGAGAACGGCCGCTCAGTCTTGATCGGATCAACCTGAGTGTCGTTGAGGATGCGGAACTGAATCGGGTCGAGTTTGAGTTTCTCGGCCATTTCGTCCATGGCAATTTCCAGCGCCATCATCCCCGGAGCCTCGCCGGGTGCGCGCATGGCGTTGCCTTCCGGCAGATCCAACGGCGACAGACGCATGCTGACCAGCCGATTTTCGGCGGCATACAACAATTGGCTCGGTTGCGCGGCAAGTTCGACTTTGCCCTCGGCAAGGTTACCCGACCAGCCTTCGTGGGCAATGGCCGTGAGTTTGCCGTCCGCCGTCGCGCCCATGCGGATGCGCTGAATGGTGGCGGGGCGGTGAGTCGTGTTGTTGGCGACTTGTGGGCGTGCCAGCGCCACTTTCACCGGCCGGTTGGCCATGCGTGAGCCGAGTGCGGCAAGGATGGCATCGGCGCGCACGAACAACTTGCCGCCGAATCCGCCGCCGATGTACGGCGAGATCAAACGGACTTTTTCCTTGGGCAGGCCGAGGGTCGTCGCGACGTCGCCGACGCTCCAGGCGATCATCTGGTTCGACGTCCACAGGGTCAGTTGATCGCCTTTCCAGGCGGCCAGTGTGGCGTGCGGTTCCATCATCGCGTGGGATTGATCGGGCGTGGTGTAGGTCTCGTCGAACTGCACCGGGGCGCTGGCGAATGCCTTTTCAAAGTCACCATGGCGGGCATCCGGCAGTTCATCTTTGGGCTCGACGCCCTTGTCGCGGACACTGGCCAGATCGAACTCGCCCTTGTCGGTGACGTAATCGACCTTGACCATTTGCGCAGCCGCGCGGGCTTGTTCAAAGGTTTCGGCGACCACCAATGCCACGGCCTGTTCATAGTGCTGCACGTCAGGCCCGGCCAACAGATGCGCGGCGTTGTATTTGCCTTTGCCAAGCTTGCCGGCATTTTCGGCGGTGACGATGCTCAGCACGCCGGGCGCGGCTTTTGCCGCTTCAAGATTGATGCTGGCGATGCGACCCTTGGCGATGGCCGAGCCGACCATGTAGCCGTAGGCCTGTTGCGCGACTGCTTCGTGGTGCTCATAGGCGTAAGGCGCCTGGCCCGTGGTTTTCAGTGGGCCTTCAATGCGCTCGGTGGGCTTGCCGACAACCTTGAGCTGATCGATGGGGTTGGTGGTGGCGGGCGTGTCGAATTTCATGCGTTGTCCCTCGCTTGCGCCAGCACTGAAGCGAGCGTGCGCTCGACCAGCGTCAGTTTGAATTGGTTGTCATGGCTCGGTGTAGCGCCGTCGAGCAGACGATCGCTGACGGCTTTGGCGCCTTTGGGCAGCAAGGCGTCAGCCTCTTCGATGCGCCACGGTTTCGGCGCGATGCCGCCGACGGCGACGCGTCCACTGCCGTCCTTTTGCAGGATCAAACCGACCGACACCAATGCAAATGCGTAGGAAGAGCGGTCGCGCACCTTGTGATAAACGTGCACGCCGCCAACCGGCGCCGGCAAAGTCACGGCGGTGATCAGTTCGCCGGCCGTCAGGCGGGTTTCGATGTTCGGCGTCGTGCCGGGCAACTGATGAAAATCAGCCATGGCGATGCTGCGGGTGCTGCCGTCGGCTTTGACAGTCTCGATCTGCGCATCGAGGGCGCGCATGGCAATCGCCATGTCGCTCGGGTGCGTGGCGATGCACGCATCGCTGACGCCGATAATCCCCAATTGCCGCGTCACGCCGCCAATGGCCGAGCAGCCGCTGCCGGGATTGCGTTTGTTACAGGCTTGATGGGTGTCGTAGAAGTACGGGCAGCGCGTGCGCTGCAGCAGGTTGCCGGCAGTGGTCGCCATGTTGCGCAATTGTCCCGAGGCACCGGCAAGCAAGGCGCGCGATAGCAAACCGTAGTCTTTGCGCACACGATCATCGGCGGCCAGGTCGGTGTTGCGCACCAGAGCGCCGATGCGCAAGCCGCCGTCAGGCGTGGCTTCGATTTTGTCGAGTCCCAGGTGATTGACATCGATCAGATGCAGCGGTGTTTCGATGTCGAGCTTCATCAAATCGAGCAGGTTGGTGCCGCCGGCAATGAACTTCGCGCCTTCGCTCTGCGCGGCCTGGGCGGCGGCAGCGACGGTGTCGGGACGGCTGTAATCGAACGGTCTCATGCCGGCACCTCCGCGACTTCGCTGATGGCTTCGATGATGTTGGAGTAGGCGCCGCAGCGGCAGATGTTGCCGCTCATGCGTTCCTGCAATTCGGCGGCAATCAGTTTCGGCGATTCGGTCAGGCTGGGGCTGACATGGCTGGGAATGCCGTCGCGAATTTCCTTGAGCACCGCCACCGCCGAGCAGATTTGCCCGGGCGTGCAATAACCACATTGGTAGCCGTCGTGCTTGATGAACGCGGCTTGCATCGGATGCAGCTTGTCGGGCATGCCGAGGCCTTCGATGGTGGTGATCTCGGCGCCTTCATTCATCACCGCCAGGCTCAGGCAACTGTTGATCCGCCGACCATCGGCGATCACCGTACAGGCGCCGCACTGGCCGTGGTCACAGCCTTTTTTGCTGCCGGTCAGATGCAAGTGCTCGCGCAGGGCGTCGAGCAGGGTGGTGCGCGTGTCGACGTCCAGCTCCTGTGCCTTGCCGTTCACCGTAAGCGCGACTTTGGCGCTCACAGGTTGGGCCAGGCTGGCGGCGTAGGCTTTCAGGCTGATAAACGGCGGCATAGCGAAGGCTCCAGCGGTGATGGCTCCGAGGATCAAAAATCTGCGTCGGGTAAACGTTATAGGCTCACGGTTGTCCATGGGTTCAATTCCTCAATCAGGGCGGCAGGTTTCGAACGACCCGCTCGGGCACGCCGGCGTGTCAGCCAGTCTCGTTTTAGGAGTGACCGTCGAAGAGAGGAAAAGGTTTTTGCGGATTTTCGCTATAGAGTTATGCGCAAGATTCATGAATTGGGTGTGAGGTTCACCCTGTGGGAGCTGTTAATCCCGTGCAGGAGCTGCCGCAGCCTGCGGCAGTTCCTACACGGTGGTGACATCCAGCGGCATCGTCGCGAGGAGGGGTTGCATCAGACGATCAATGTCCCACAACCATTTTGGTGAACGGCGGCACGTACGCCTGCAACGTGACCAGTCCGCCAACGAGAATTGCCAGCACGATGGAATGGAAGAACACGTAACGCAGAATCTCGCCTTCGTGCCCATACCAGCGGGTGGCGGTGGAGGCGACGACGATGGATTGCGCGTCGACCATTTTGCCCATCACGCCACCGGAGCTGTTGGCCGCCGCCATCAGCACCGGGCTGATGCCGAGTTGCTCGGACGTGACCCGTTGCAAGCCGCCGAACAACACGTTGGATGCGGTGTCGGAACCGGTCAGCGCCACGCCGAGCCAACCGAGCAGCGTGCCGAACATGGGGTAGAAAATTCCGGTCGCGGCGAAGGCCAGGCCCATCGTCGCGTCAAGTCCGGAATAGCGCGTGAGAAATCCGAGCGCGAGCATCGCCGCAATCGTAATCAGCGAAAACCGTACTACCCACAGGGTTCGCAAATATTGCTTGATCAGCTGCGGAATCGAATAGCCCATTAGCAAGCCGCCGACTATTGCCGCGAACAGGATGCCGCTGCCGGTGGCGGTGAACCAAGTGAACTTGTACACCGCTTCTTCGGCTTTCGGCGCTGCCACCACCGGCGGCACTTTTTCGATCTGCAGGTGCAGCGTGGTGAAGGTCACGGCCGGCGCGAACAACGGATTGGCCTCACGAACAGGCTTGCCCTGCGGATCAAGTCTGGCCGAGGAAGTAGCCGGATCCATCGCGACGCGGGTGTCAAACATGTTCTTGAAACCCTGCGTACCCCAGGCAAACACGAACACGGTGAGGATGATCCACGGCATCCATGCGCGGATCACGGCCGGGCGGGCCTGATCGCTGAACACGGCGGTGGCGTTGATCTGTTCTTCGTCGACTTTTGAATTGTCGACGCGCCCCGACAACGCCGCCGAGGTGTGAACGGTCGCCGGTTTCCAGACCTTGAGGAACAGGGTCAGGCAAGCCATGGAAATCAGCGCGGCGATCACGTCCACCAGCATCGGGCCGTGGTAGTTCGACACGACAAATTGCGGCACCGCGAAGCTGACGCCGGCCACCAGAATCGCCGGCCAGATCTCCAGCATCTTGCGCCACCCGGCGAACGCCCAGATCAGCCAGAACGGCACCAGCACCGAGAAGAACGGCAGTTGCCGACCGACCATCATCGACAGCTCCATTTCATCCAGCCCTGTCACCTTTGCAAGCGTAATGATCGGCGTACCCAGCGCGCCGAAGGCAACGGGTGCGGTGTTGGCGATCAACGCCAGACCGGAGGCCGCCAATGGCGAGAAACCGAGGCCGATAAGAATGGCGCCGGTCACCGCCACCGGCGTACCAAACCCCGCCGCGCCTTCAAAGAATGCACCGAAGCAGAAGGCGATCAGCAGCAATTGCAGGCGTCGGTCATCGGTGATGCGCGCGAGGGAATCCTGCAGCACTTTGAACGAACCGTTCTCGGTGGTCAGGCGATGAAGAAAAATGATGTTGAGCACGATCCAGCCAATCGGCAGCAAACCGTTCGCTGCACCGAACAACGCGGCGGAACCGGCCATCATCGCCGGCATGCCGAAGGCGAAAATCGAGATCAGCAACGCCGACGCCAGCGCCATTAAGGCCGCCAGGTGAGCTTTGACATGGAAAAACGCGAGGGCCGCGAGCATCACCACCACCGGGACGGCGGCCATGAGCGTGGAGATCACCGGATTGCCGAACGGGTCGTAAATTTGCTGCCAGACCATGTTCCACCTCTGCTTTTTATTGTTGGACGTGCAGATGCCCCGGGCGGGGCAGGTTGCAAGCAGTATAGGTGGCATTGCGCCGCTGTTTGCCTGAGCGCGGCGAGGCGATAAACGGTCTTCGGCGGGTGAATCAAACAGCTTTTGTCCGGTCTGAACTGCGGCTCCGCGCACCGCGCCTTAAAGGCGAGGGCAGCGGGCGGCCGTTTCCGTCGTCATGACCTTGGTTTTAGGGAAGTTTTGAATGAAGCGCGTTACAACATTGCTGATGACCGTTTCCGCTGCTGTGCTCTTGGGTGGGTGTGTGGCGGACTTTGATGATGACCATCGTCATGGCCGGCACTACGACCGCGATCATGGGCGTTATGACAATCACGATCGACGCTGGAATGACCGCGATGATGATCGGCGCGATGGCCGTCGTTATCACCGGGATCGGGATGATGATTGACGAGTGACGGGCTCGGGCTCCGCGTTGTGTTTAGTGGAACGCGGAGCGTCCCGGGCTGCGTTCCCACGCGGAGCGTGGGAACGATCACCGCAGGGAATTAAAAGTGAGCGCTCGCCCGGACGCGGGAGCGCGCAGGCATCGAGGCCTCGAGATCCAGCAAGTGGGTGGCGAGAATATCGCTCAGGAAACGGAACTGATCGTTGAGGCCAACCACTTCGTTGTTGAAGTGATGGTCGGCGGCGGGCATCAACAACGCTTCGAAATCTTCGTTGAACACTAGCGCTTGCGCTTTGCGTGACACGGGTTGCTGATCGTAATAATTGCTGCCGAACACCGGGAATCGGACGGACAGGGTAATGGTGTGATTCATGATGTGGACTCCTCGTTCTGCATGGGGCTCATCCTGCACGTGCTGGTTTTGATGAGGAAGATGATCGTTGCGATGGTGAATATCGATGTGAGTGATGGTTGAGTTGTTTTGTGGATTGGCGGGCCTCTTCGCGAGCAAGCCCGGCTCCCACAAGGGGGCTTGCCCGCGAAGAGGCCATCACCTCCACCGCCATATCTGTCCGACACTCCTATACTCAAATTCGCTATCCCCCAAACTCTCCGCGCATCCCGCCGGAGTCCAGTGAAGGACACCGTCATCGTGAACCTGCGTGCGCTGTTCCTCGCCGCCATGCTGTTGCTGGCCGGCTGTGCCACGTCGGCGCGGGCCCCGGTGACGGTGGCCAAAGCGGTGGTGGTATCGCCGGAGACCTGGCAGCAGATCGACCGGGAGATCCTCAGCGCATCGCAACAAGCCACCGAGCAGGTCAAACTTTACGCGCGCGGCTCAATGGAACATTGGCGCACTCGCGTCTATGAGCAAACTGAAGAAAATTTCATCCCGTGGTTCAGCAGCTATTGGACCCAGGAATGGCTGTCGATGAAGGTCAGTTGGTACACGATCAGTGCCAGTGGCGAAAAGGATGCCTCGGCCAATCGTCTGGCGGCGTATCTGCTTGAGCAATATCAGGAAAGGGTGCTGGCGCCGGTGGCGGTGGAGATCGACCCCGACGCCATCCTCGGCCAGTCCACCGCGTTCTATGCGCAGTTGATGGCCCAGCAAATGCCACTCATCGCCCGGCGCCACGGCGTGCCGATTGCCCAACTCAACGGACGGTTGCAAAAAGTCCCGGCCATCGCCCTTGGCCCGCCGCCCGCTCGGGATGCTTCGCTGTTCAAAGTCACCAGCACTGAGCCACTCAACACGTTGCCGGCCTACGCGGCATTGATCGACAAAATCCACACCGACGGCGGCGCCAAAGGTGTCAGCTCGACGGACACCGCGATGGCGCCGGTGGCCAAACGCGCCAGCCAGCGCATGGAAGCGGAAATGGCCCCGCGCGGTGCCGCCAGTGCGGTAGCGGCAGCAGCGGGAAAACTCGCCGGGGCGTTGATTTCGGTGGGTGTGGTGGGCATTCGCGCGATCATCCAGGCCAATGACCGTCCCGACAGCGAAGCGCTGATCCGCAGCAGCTTGGGCAACACCTTCGACAAGGCCTGGGTGAAACTGCTGCAAAACCCGACCACCGGGGTCATGGCCGGCACGCTGCACATGGCGGGGCAGGTCGAGGGCAGTCTGCGCGCCCGGGATGAGCCGTCGGTCGGGTTGGGTACTGAGTCTGTCGAGTGGCAGCCGCCGCCATCGACTATTCAACAGAACGACCCAAACCCCACAGGAGAATGACCATGCCTTACGTCGATGGTTTTATCGCACCAGTGCCCACCGCCAATCGCGAACAGTACCAGCAACACGCCGAAGTCGCGGCCCGGATCTTCAAGGAAAACGGCGCCCTGAGCGTCGTGGAATGCTGGGGCGATGATGTGCCGGACGGCAAAATCACCTCGTTTCCGCTGGCCGTCAAACTCAAGCCGGACGAAACCGTCGCGTTTGGCTGGCTGATCTGGCCGGACAAAACCACCCGCGATGCCGGCATGGCAAAAATGATGGAAGACCCGCGCATGCAGCCCGACGCCAATCCGATGCCGTTCGATGGCCAGCGGATGGTGTTTGGCGGTTTCAATATCATCCTTGAGGCTTAAACTCGGACCCCTACAGGGACAATCATTCGGCGGATGGCGTCATCCGGCACCCTTTGCGCCCGCGAATCTGCGCGTCCGTCGGCCGTTCCCGAACGAATTCGAAACGCGGCTCGCCTTCGCTGTAATGCACCAGCCAGCCCCACTCCAGCTCGGTTTCGTCCTGACCGGGATGCGGCGGTCGGGCCCACCACGGCTCTTTGCTAAGGATCTCGCGCATGGCGTGCTCCCGTTGATGGCAATGCTTGAACTATAACGCGCGTCGCGCAGGTCGCCAGAAAAGGCTGTGTAGAATCGGCTGATGATCAACCGAAAAGGAGCACGGTCATGACGGACGACATCCGCGCGGGCCAACCGGTCAAACGGCTGTTCTTCGCCCTCGACTGCCCGCCGGCGCAGCGCAAGGCAATTGCCGAGTGGCGCAGTGATCTGCGTTTGCGCACGGGCAAAGCGGTGCCCGCCGACAATTTTCATCTGACGCTGCTGTTTCTTGGCGCTGTGCCTATCGCGCAGATTGCCCAGGTCTGCGAAGCCGCTGCCAACGTGCGCACGTCGGGCGAAGTGCTGAAGATTTCCCTGGATCGCTTGCAGGTCTGGCACCGTGCGGGCGTGTTGTCGCTGGCACCGGAGCAGCCGCCACCGGGTTTGCTGCGTCTGGTGTATGCGCTGGAGCAAGCGATGTTGCCGTTCGGGTTTGAAGAGGTCACGCGCGAGTATCGACCGCACCTGACGCTGGCCCGCGATTTTCGCGCGCCGGAGCCGGAATCGCCGGCGCCCCCGGAGTTCTTTCTGCGGGCCGAGCGGTTTGTGCTGTTTGAGTCTCATAAGGGCCGTTACCGCGCACTCGCGCAATGGCCGCTAATCTGAGCGACAAAAAAAGGCGCCCGAGGGCGCCAGAATTCACCTGAGCCGAGGGAGCCAAGTGAGCCGTTCTTAGTGAGCTGCAGCGGTGGTAAGGCGCTGCGTGAACGGAAAATCTTTACGCTGATCATCTCCGTGGGAACGATCATCACGCTGCATGAGAGCTATCGTCGGGGGGCTATTTGCCGAGTTTTACTCGCGTCCAGCCCCGGGTCATGATCCGTTGGGTGGCGATCGGCTGATCCGGAATCGCATACAACGTCGCCATCACCGCTTGTGTCGGGTACGAACCCGGATCGTTGCGAATGGCTTCGTCCACCAGCGGTGTCGCGGCTTCGTTGGCGTTGCTGTAGCCGACGCTGTTGGTGACTTCGGCGATGATGTCCGGGCGCATCAGGAAATCCATGAACAGGTAGGCGTTGTCGACGTTCGCCGCATCGCGCGGGATGGCAACCATGTCGTAGAAGCTGCCGGCGCCTTCCTTGGGAATGCTGTAGTCGATCTTCACGTTGTTGCCCGATTCCACCGCGCGGGCCTTGGCCTGCAACACGTCGCCGGAGTAACCGACGGCCACGCAAATGTTGCCGTTGGCCAGATCGGAGATGTACTTGGACGAATGGAAGTACGCCACCGACGGGCGAATCTTCATGAACAGCGCTTCGGCCTCGGCGATGTGATCCTTGTCCTTGTCGTTCACCGGATAGCCCAGGTAGTGCAGGGCGGCCGGGAGCATTTCGGTCGGTGAATCGAGAAAGCTGATACCGCAGGCTTTGAGTTTTTCGGCGTTTTCCGGTTTGAACAGCAAGTCCCAGGAATGGGTCGGGGCGTTGCTGCCGAGCACTTCCTTGACCTTGTCCGGGTTGTAACCGATGCCGATCGAGCCCCACATGTACGGGAACGCGTGAGCGTTGTCCGGATCACTGGCAGCGGCGTTTTTCAGCAACACCGGGTTGAGATTCTTCCAGTTCGGCAGTTTGGACTTGTCCAGGGTCTGGTAGACGCCGGCCTTGATCTGCTTGGCCAGGAAGCTGTTGGACGGCACGACCAGGTCGTAGCCGGATTTGCCCGCGAGCAGGCGTGCTTCGAGGGTTTCGTTGCTGTCGAAGACGTCGTAAGTCACACGGATGCCGGTCTCGTCTTCGAACTTCTTGACGGTGTCCGGGGCGATGTAATCAGACCAGTTGTAAACGCGCAGCACGTTGTCGTTGGCTTGGACGCCGGTGGCGATCGCGCCCATTAAGGACAGTGTCAGCAGAGTCCTGCCAAACATTTTCATCGGTACAACTCCATTCTTTTTATTCACACAAATCTGAACATCCCCCTGTAGGCGCTGCGGCACGCTGCGATTTTTTGATCTTAAAAAATCAACATCAAAAGATCGCAGCCTTCGGCGGCTCCTACAGGGGATTTTTGTCGGCCACTCAGGCGGTGGCGGGTTCGCGTTGCGGTTGCTGCCACGATTCGTTGGCCGTTTGATCCATCGCTTCCTGAATCGCGCGTTTGCGGTTGGCTTCTGCCTTGCGGCCGAAGTACCAGACCAGGAACGTCACCAGCGACACCGCCAGCAGAATCAGGCTCGCCACGGCGTTGATCTCGGGTTTCACGCCCAGACGCACCGCCGAGAACACTTCCATCGGCAGGGTCGTCGAGCCCGGGCCAGACACGAAGCTCGCCAACACCAGATCGTCCAGCGACAAGGCAAACGACATCATCCCGCCGGCGGCCAGCGACGGTGCAATCATTGGAATGGTGATCAGGAAAAACACCTTGAACGGCTTGGCACCCAGATCCATCGCCGCTTCTTCGATCGACAGATCCAGCTCACGCAGGCGGGCGGACACCACCACGGCCACATAGGCGGCACAAAACGTCGTGTGGGCGATCCAGATCGTGACGATGCCACGTTCCTGCGGCCAGCCGATCAGTTGCGCCATCGCCACAAACAGCAGCAACAGCGACAGACCGGTGATGACTTCCGGCATTACCAGCGGCGCAGTCACCAGCCCCCCGAACAACGTACGACCCTTGAAACGTGTGACGCGGGTCAGGACGAATGCCGCCAGCGTACCCAGCGCCACCGCCGCGATCGCGGTGTAGCAAGCGATTTCCAGCGAGCGCACCACCGAGCCCATCAGTTGTGTGTTGTCGAGCAGGCCGACGTACCACTTCATCGACCAGCCGCCCCACACCGTCACCAGTTTCGAGGCGTTGAACGAGTAAATCACCAGGATCAGCATTGGCAGGTAAATGAACGCCAAGCCGAACATCAGCATGAATCTGGAAAATCCGAAGCGTTTCATCCCCGTGCCTCCATTTCTCTGGCCTGACTGCGGTTGAACAGCAGAATCGGCACAATCAGGATCAACAGCATCACCACTGCCAAGGCAGACGCCACCGGCCAGTCGCGGTTATTGAAGAACTCTTGCCACAGCACGCGCCCGATCATCAGCGTCTCCGGGCCACCGAGCAGTTCCGGAATCACGAACTCGCCCACCACCGGAATGAACACCAGCATGCAGCCGGCGATGATGCCGTTCTTGGCCAGCGGCACGGTAATTTTCCAGAAATTGTTGAAGTTGCTCGACCCCAGATCCTGCGCCGCCTCCAGCAAACTGCCGTCGTGTTTGACGAGGTTGGCGTAGAGCGGCAGCACCATGAAAGGCAAGTAGGCGTAGACCACGCCGATGTACACAGCCGTGTTGGTGTTGAGGATCTCGATCGGGTGATCGGTCAGCCCCGTCCACATCAGAAACCCATTGAGCAGACCGTTGTTGCTGAGGATGCCCATCCACGCGTAAACGCGGATCAGGATCGCGGTCCACGTCGGCATCATGATCAGCAGCAGCAAGACGTTTTGCGTTTCCTTGTTCGCCTTGGTGATCGCGTAGGCCATCGGGAAACCGATGCCCAGGCACATCAGCGTGCTGAGCAGCGCCACCTTCAGCGAACCGAGATAGGCGGACAGGTACAACTCGTCCTCGCCCAGCAGGGTGTAGTTGCCGATGTTGAGCAGCAGCTGGAATTTCTGCTCGGCGTAGGTGTAGATCTCCGAGTACGGCGGAATCGCCAGCGCCGCTTCGGAGAAGCTGATTTTCATGACCAGGAAAAACGGCAGCATGAAGAACAGGAACAGCCAGATGAACGGAATACCGATCACCAGTTTTCGTCCACTGGGCACCAGGCGCAGGAATTGCTGATTGAAGGTTCTCATGAGCGCAGTACCACGCCGCTGTCGTCTTCCCACCAGATGTAGACCTTGTCGTTCCAGGTCGGTCGAGCGCCACGGCGTTCGGCGTTGGCCATGAACGACTGGACGATCTTGCCGCCCGGCAATTCGACGTAGAACACTGAATGGCCGCCGAGGTAAGCGATGTCATGCACTTTGCCTTCGGACCAGTTGTAGCGGCAGTCGGGCTGAGTGGTGCTGACCAGGGTTTTTTCCGGGCGAATCGCGTAGGTGATCGACTTGTCCTGCACCGAGGTGCTGACGCCGTGACCGACGTAGATTTTCTGCTGCAAGTCAGGGCAGTGAATGATCGCGTGCCCTTCGAGGTCTTCAATCACGGTGCCGTCAAAGGCGTTCACGTTGCCGATGAATTCGCAGACCATACGGCTGACCGGCGCTTCATAGATATCGACCGGGCTGCCGATCTGCGCGATCCAGCCCAGGTGCATGATCGCGATGCGCTCGGCCATGGTCATGGCTTCTTCCTGGTCGTGCGTCACCATCACGCAGGTCACGCCGACGCGTTCGATGATCTCCACCAGTTCGAGTTGCATCTGCGAACGCAGCTTTTTATCCAGCGCGCCCATCGGTTCGTCGAGCAGCAACAGTTTCGGACGCTTGGCCAGGGAGCGGGCGAGGGCGACACGCTGACGCTGACCGCCGGACAACTGATGCGGGCGGCGCTTGGCGTATTGGGTCATGTGTACAAGGCGCAGCATTTCATCGACGCGGGCATCGATTTCGCTGGCCGGCAAACGATCCTGCTTGAGGCCGAAGGCGATGTTCTGGGCCACGGTCATGTGCGGGAACAGCGCGTAAGACTGAAACATCATGTTGATCGGCCGCTCGTACGGCGGCATGTCGGTAATGTCCACGCCGTCGAGGAAGATCCGCCCTTCGGTCGGTCGCTCGAAGCCGGCGAGCATGCGCAGCAGGGTCGATTTGCCCGAACCGGAGCCGCCAAGCAGGGCGAAGATTTCACCTTGGTTGATCTCCAGGGACACATCGTCCACTGCCGTGGTCTCGTCGAATTTCTTGGTGACGCGATCGACTTTCACCAGCACCTTTTTCGGTTGCTGGTGACCTTCAAGAGCCTTCCTGTAAGTGCTGGAGGCGTTTGCCATGTGAAACTCCCAACAGGTTTCAGTCGCCGGGCCAATGTGGCCGGGCTTAAGTGGATTGCAAGCCTGCAGGTGCATTCCCGGTCGGATCACATCCCCCTGTGGGAGCTGGCTTGCCAGCGAATGCGGTGTGTCATTCCCCAACATGTTGGCGTTGACGGCCTCATCGCTGGCAAGCCAGCTCCCACAGGGTTTTGCATTGATCTGACGGTTTTGCTCCTGCCATCCGGCTTGGTCGGCGCCGCCGTCCTGGCTGCCTGGGTGGTACTTGTTGTTATTACGGGTGTTGTTTTTTAACGGATGACGGACGTGCGCAGGCGCACCCGACCTCCGAGGGGCAGTAAATCGTTACGTATTCTTTGATTGGGTCAGCGTTGGTTGCGCCGCGCCGCCCGTTGCCGGCAGGCCTGGCCGAACGCCTGGAAGATGCGCAGGTACTCGGGGCTATCCAGCACTTGCCATTCCGGGTGCCATTGCACGCCGAGGGCAAACGCAGGGCTGTGCTCCACCGAGATCGCCTCGATCAAGCCATCCGGCGCCACCGCTTCGGCACGCAGGCCGGGAGCGAGGCGGTCGATGCCCTGGCTGTGAATCGAGTTGACCTGAAACGGCGAAGGCAACTCCAGCGCTTCGAATACACCGCCGCCGAGGACGCTGACCGCATGGGCCGGGGCGTATTGCACGGCGAGATCCGGGTGATCGGCCTCGCGGTGATCGAGCATGCCCGGCAACTCATGCACCTTCTGATGCAGGCTGCCGCCGAACGCCACGTTCATTTCCTGGAAGCCCCGGCAGATACCGAGCACCGGAACGCCCGCCGCAATGGCCGCACGCAATAAGGGAAGGGTGGTGGCGTCCCGTGCCGGATCGTGATCCGTGCCGGGGGCGCTGGCCGGGCCTTGATAGTGGAAGGGTTCCACGTTGGAAGGCGAGCCGGTCAGCAACAGACCGTCGAGCTGACCGAGCAGGTCGTCGATTTCGGTCAGATCGCCTAAAGAAGGAATGACGACGGGCAACCCCAATGCCGCCACGCTGACAGCACGCAAATACTTGTCGCCGCTGACATGGTAGGGGTGCGGGCCGATCTGTTTGACGCACGCTGTAACGCCGATCAATGGCTTGAATGCCATTTTTATTCACCTCGAAGTCTGTCACTAGAACGAGCTTTTCCGGAGCTTATCCGCGTTTATTTTAATTAACAACTCCGATGTAAAAAATTCTAAACGCCGTTCATCAAATTGTTATGGATTTCCGGCATTTGGCCGCTGATTTTGCGCGCAAGTGCCCTGAAAGCCCCTGAAAATAAACCCTGAGCGGCCAAGTGTTCGCTATTGACTTCACTTTGGCTTTCGGATTGACTGGGCTCGCAACAAGGCGTTGAACATAATAATTAACAGCTAAATAGGTGCATCATGTCGGTCCCTCTGCGTACCGTTCAACTCAACGAAGCAAACGCATTCCTTAAGAAATATCCTGAGGTTTTGTACGTCGACCTTCTGATTGCGGATATGAACGGTGTGGTGCGCGGCAAGCGCATCGAACGCACCAGTCTTCATAAGGTTTACGAGAAAGGCATCAATCTTCCGGCCTCGCTGTTCGCGCTGGACATCAACGGCTCTACTGTAGAAAGCACGGGCCTGGGCCTGGATATTGGCGACGCCGACCGGATCTGCTACCCGATTCCCGGCACCCTCAGCATAGAGCCCTGGCAAAAGCGCCCGACTGCGCAACTGCTGATGACCATGCACGAAATCGAAGGCCAGCCATTCTTCGCCGACCCGCGTGAAGTGCTCGCCAACGTCGTACGCAAGTTCGACGACCTGGGCCTGACCATCTGCGCCGCGTTCGAGCTTGAGTTCTACCTGATCGACCAGGACAACGTGAACGGCCGTCCGCAGTCGCCACGCTCGCCGGTCTCCGGCAAGCGTCCAGTGTCGACGCAGGTCTACTTGATCGACGATCTCGACGAGTACGTCGACTGCCTGCAAGACATCCTCGAAGGCGCGAAAGAGCAGGGCATCCCGGCTGATGCCATCGTCAAGGAAAGCGCCCCGGCGCAGTTCGAAGTCAACCTGCATCACGTCTCCGATCCTATAAAGGCTTGCGACTACGCCGTCCTGCTCAAACGTCTGGTGAAGAACATCGCCTACGACCACGAGATGGACACCACTTTCATGGCCAAGCCGTATCCGGGCCAGGCGGGTAACGGTCTGCACGTGCACATTTCGATTCTGGATAAAGAAGGCAACAACATCTTCGCCAGCGAGGATCCCGAGCAGAACGCCGCACTGCGTCATGCGATCGGCGGTGTGCTGGAGACCCTGCCGGCGCAGATGGCTTTCCTTTGCCCGAACGTCAACTCGTACCGCCGTTTCGGCGCGCAGTTCTACGTGCCGAACTCGCCGAGCTGGGGCATCGACAACCGCACCGTGGCCGTGCGCGTACCGACCGGAACGGCGGACGCCGTGCGCATCGAGCATCGGGTCGCCGGTGCCGACGCCAACCCGTACTTGCTGATGGCTTCGGTGCTGGCCGGTATCCATCACGGCCTGACCCACCAGATCGAGCCGGGCGCACCGGTCGAAGGCAACAGCTACGAGCAGAACGAACAAAGCCTGCCGAACAACCTGCGCGATGCACTGCGCGAGCTGGACGACAGCGAAGTCATGGCCCGCTACATCGACCCGATGTACATCGACGTGTTTGTTGCGTGCAAGGAAAGCGAGCTGGCCGAGTTCGAGAACTCCATCTCCGACCTTGAATACAACTGGTACCTGCACACCGTCTAAAGACCAACCCAAACCCTGTAGTAGCCGCCTTCGGCAGCTCCTACAGGGTTGCGGTGCCTACCTAAATTCCCCCTTGTCGAGCCACAACAATGACAACGACCCGCAACGACTGGGAACAACGCTTCCAGTCCCTGACCCTCGAAGGCCGCGCCTTTATCAACGGCGAATACCGTCCGGCAGTCTCCGGCGAAACCTTCGAATGCCTGAGCCCCGTCGACGGCCGTTTCCTCGCCTCCGTGGCCAGCACGGATGAAGCCGACGCCAACCTGGCCGTTGAAGTCGCGCGCCAGTCGTTCGAATCCGGCGTCTGGGCGAAAAAAGCCCCGGCCGAGCGCAAGCGCATCTTGATTCGTTTTGCTGACCTGATCCTGCAAAACCAGGAAGAACTGGCCCTGCTCGAAACCCTCGACATGGGCAAGCCGATCAGCGATTCCATGGCCATCGATATCCCGGCGACCGCCAACGCGATCCGCTGGAGCGCCGAGGCCATCGACAAGATTTACGACGAAGTCGCCACCACCCCACACGATCAATTGGGTCTGGTGACCCGCGAGCCGTCCGGCGTCGTCGCCGCCATCGTGCCGTGGAACTTCCCGCTGATCATGGCCAGCTGGAAATTCGCCCCGGCCCTGGCTGCCGGGAACTCGTTCATCCTCAAGCCTTCGGAAAAGTCGCCGCTGACCGCGATCCGCATCGCTCAATTGGCATTGGATGCCGGTATCCCGAAAGGCGTGTTCAACGTGCTGCCGGGCTTCGGTCACACCGTCGGCAAAGCACTCGCGCTGCACATGGACGTCGACGTGCTGGCCTTCACCGGGTCGACGGCGATTGCCAAGCAACTGATGATTTATGCCGGCCAAAGCAACATGAAACGCGTCTGGCTCGAAGCAGGGGGCAAGAGTCCAAACGTGGTGTTCGCCGACGCGCCTGATTTGCGCGCGGCAGCACAAGCGGCGGCCGGCGCCATTGCCTTCAACCAGGGCGAAGTCTGCACCGCCGGCTCACGTCTTTTGGTCGAGCGCTCGATCCGCGAGCAGTTCATTCCACTGCTGGTTGAAGCGCTGCAAGCGTGGAAGCCCGGTCACGCCCTCGACCCGACCACCACCGTCGGCGCCGTGGTCGATCAGCGTCAACTGGAGAACGTGCTGCGCTACATCAGCATCGGCCGCGAGCAGGGCGCCGAACTGATCGCCGGCGGGCAACGCACCCTCGAAGAAACAGGTGGCCTCTATGTTGAGCCAGCGCTGTTCGACGGCGTGACCAACGCGATGACCATCGCCCGCGAAGAAATCTTCGGCCCGGTGCTGTCGCTGATCACCTTCGACACTGTCGAGGAAGCACTGCACATCGCCAACGACAGTATCTTCGGCCTCGCCGCCGGTGTCTGGACCAGCAACCTGAGCAAGGCACATAACTTCGCCCGCGGTTTGCGCGCCGGCAGTGTGTGGATCAACCAGTACGACGCAGGCGACATGACCGCGCCGTTCGGTGGCTTCAAACAGTCGGGTAACGGCCGGGACAAATCGCTCCACGCGTTCGACAAGTACACCGAGCTGAAAGCGACCTGGATCAAGCTCTAATTCTTTTACAGCGGCGGTCGCCATGTCTGGCGGCCATCGGAGAATCGTATGAAACAGCAACACGTAAACAGCTACTACGCGGCCACCCGCAACGAAGTCATCGACTTTCCGATCCTGGAGGAAGCGGTGGAGTGCGATGTCTGCATCATCGGCGCGGGTTACACCGGCCTGTCGTCGGCTCTGTTCCTGACCGAGGCCGGCTACACAGTGACGGTGCTGGAAGCGGCGAAAGTCGGCTACGGCGCCAGCGGTCGCAATGGCGGTCAATTGGTCAACTCTTACAGCCGTGATGTCGATGTGATCGAAGAGCGTTACGGCGACAAGACCGCCGAAATCCTCGGCAGCATGATCTTCGAAGGCGCCGACATCATCCGTTCGCGCATCAAGGAATACGACATCAAGTGCGACTACCGCCCGGGCGGTATCTTCGCAGCGATGAACAAGAAACAGCTGAACGGCCTCGCCGAGCAAAAGCGCAACTGGGAACGCTACGGCAACCAGAACCTGAAGATGCTCGACGCGGACGAGATCAGCCGCGAGGTCGGTTCCAAAGCGTATGTCGGCGGCTTGCTGGACTTGCAGGGCGGCCATATTCATCCGCTGAACCTGGCCCTCGGCGAAGCCGCCGCCATCGTCCGTCTGGGCGGCAAGATCTACGAGCAATCGGCAGCAGTCGACATCAGTTACGGCGAACCGATCACCGTGCGCACTGCCAAAGGCCTGGTGCGCGCCAAGTACTTGCTGATCGCCGGCAACGCCTATCTGCCGCAGGGTCTCGACAACCGCGTGACCAGCAAAAGCATGCCGTGCGGTTCGCAGATTGTCGTCACTGAACCGTTGTCGGAAAAGGTCGCGCACAGCCTGATCACCCACAACTACTGCGTCGAAGACTGCAATTATCTGCTCGACTACTACCGCCTGACTGCCGACAACCGCTTGCTCTACGGCGGCGGGGTGGTCTACGGCGCGCGTGAGCCGGATGACATCGAACAACTGATCCGCCCGAAGATCCTCAAGACCTTCCCGCAACTTAAAGACGTGAAAATCGACTATCGCTGGACCGGCAACTTCCTGCTGACCATGTCACGCATGCCGCAATTCGGCCGTATCGAGAAAAATGCCTACTACATGCAGGGCTACAGCGGTCACGGCGTCACGTGCTCGCATCTGGCCGGCAAACTGATCTCGGAAATGATCCGTGGCGATGCCGAACGCTTCGACGCCTTCGCCTCGCTGCCGCACATGCCGATGCTCGGCGGCCGCACTTTCTCAGCACCGCTGACCGCCCTTGGCGCCGTGTACTACTCGCTGCGCGACCGTTTCGGCATCTGAGTTGCCGCCCCGGCGGCGGTCCTCAAGGCCCCTCCGGGTTATTATCCGAACCACCACAAACCCTGTGGGAGCTGGCTTGCCAGCGATAGCGGAATATCAGCCAGTCCAAATGCTGAATGTGCCGGCCGCATCGCTGGCAAGCCAGCTCCCACAGGTACTGTGTCTGGCACATAATTCGCCTGGCAAGCTCTTTTCCCCCGCCGTCCATCGAACCTGCTGAGCAACATCACCAAACGTGATTTAATAGCCGCCTTTCACGGTTCCGGGACAGGGGAACGGTGTGATCCGCGCAATGCGAGTCCGCCCGCCACCCACCCCCATTGCCCTTAAGTCGTTCTCACATAAGGCTGTCATGGATACGGGTTCTCGACTCAAACTAGTACGCGAAAGCTACAAACTCTCCCAGCGCGAGCTGGCCCGGCGTAGCGGCGTGACCAATGCCACCATCTCCCTGATCGAACAGAATCGCGTCAGTCCTTCCGTCAGCTCACTGAAAAAGCTGCTCGAAGGCATACCGATGTCCCTGGCCGATTTCTTCACCTTCGACCAGCCGCCGCGCGAACACCAATACGTCTTCCGCGCCAACGAACAACCCGACCTCGGCCGCCACGGCTTGCGCCTGCTGCTCATCGGCGCCTCCGTGCCGAGCCGCCAGATGCGCCTGCTGCGCGAGCAATACGCGCCTGGCGCCAGTTCCGGCGAAGAGCCGATCGTGCATTCGGAAGGTGAAGAGTGTGGACTGGTGACCCGTGGGACTGTCGAGTTGACGGTGGATGGGCAGATAAGCGTACTGGGCGCGGGGGATGGGTATTACTTTCCGACGACGTTACCGCACAAATTCCGCAATATCGGGGCGGATGAGGCTGAGATTATCAGTGCGAATACGCCGGCGAACTTCTGAGGGGAGATCCCTGAGTTCACTTGGACGTCACGGCATAAAAAAACCGCAGCAATGCGGTTTTTTTATGTCTGGAATAAATACGTCGAATCCCACGCTATTTCGCCTTCCAGTTCCCACCGCCATTTTCACAATCAATCTTCGCCTGACTCAAATGTTCCGCACCGTAGTAATACGTGGTCACTTTCGCGTTGTCCGGAATGTTCAGCGCCTTGGCGTCTTTGTCCTTGCTGGTGGAATGTGGGTTTGCCAGGGATTCCTGGGTGAGTGTCGCGGTGCAGGTGGCTGCAGAGTGGTCGGCGCATCGGGCGACTTTTTTCTTGGTGCTGTTGAGCATGTCCTTGCTTTCGTTGCTGCATGACCAGTCGATGGCGTCCACGGGCACACCTTCGTATTCGTAGCAGCTGTGGGTTTCGACGGCCGGAACGGAAGGACTGGAGGAGCGCGTGAGGACGTCGCAGCCCTCGGCCATGGCGAGACCTGGGACAAAACTGGCGAGCAGGAGCAGTACTTTGATGTTCATCGGGGGTTCCTCTCCAATGGCGCTTTGTGTGATCAATGATCGGCGCATAGGGTTTTGAAAACGCACTTTGCGGGGAGGTTCCATCGGGTTTTTGGTTTGCGCGGCTGGCGTGGGCTGGGAAACAATCCTAGACGCGTACTGTTTGTAAGAGCCGCCTGCGGCAGCTCCACTGCGGGGTTGTTGTCAGCCAGGAAGGCATTTATGAGAACTGTTCTTTGCTTATTGATCGCCGCTGCGGTGGGTTTTACCTTGCAAGCGGGCGAGCAAACGATCAACCATGAACCAGCGCCACGGCGAAAGAAACAACGATCATGCAGGCGAAGGCAAAATTGAGGTTCATGGAAGGCGTCCTTAGTTGTAGTGGAAAGTGTCGCCATTCTGAACAGGCCGGAATCAAACAAAAAATTCCGCTTCTTGATTCCAATGATCGAAAGAATTGATGTCTCGCGGATATAAATCTGTCGCGGCCCGGCGAATTTGGCTAACCTTGCACAAACCCGCATAAACAGGCACAAACATGCAAGATCATTCCGCCGCCGAACTTCCCTCCCTGCGTCGACAGAAAATCCTCTTGATACTCGAACGTGACGGCAAGGTCATGGCCTGCGAGTTGAGCGAGCATTTCGCCGTGTCCGAGGACACCATTCGCCGGGATCTGGCCGAACTGGACAACGCTGGTCTGGTGCAGCGAGTGCACGGCGGCGCGTTGCCGCGACCCAAAGACACCGGCAAGGACTATTTCACCCGGCTCGATGAGACTGACGAGGTGAAGATCCGGCTGGCGCGACTGGCTGCACAACGCGTGCAAAACGGCCAGATCGTACTGTTCGATTCCGGCTCCACCACGTTGCAGATTGCCCGTTCGCTGCCAGCGGATATTCGAATCACGGCGGTCACCGCCTCACCCATGAATGCCATCGCGTTGTCCGAATACAAGGGCATCAAAGTGATTCTGGCCGGCGGCCAGCTCAATGCGAAAACCATGTCGGCGGGCGGGCATGAAGCGCTGCGCCTGATTAGCGGGATCAAGGCGGATCTGCTGTTTACCGGCGTCTGCGCGATTCATCCGGAGGTCGGCATAACCTCGCTGCATTTCGATGAAGTGCCGGTCAAACAGGCGTTACTCGACAGCGCAGCCCAAGTGATTGCCGTCACCACGGCAGATAAACTCGGCGCGGTAGAGCCCTTCGTTGTTGCATCGTGCGATCGCCTGCACACACTGATCACCGAGCGATACCTCGCGTCGGGCAATGTCGAGGATTACCGGCGCCACGGCATCGACGTGGTGCAGCTCCCGAATTGATCTGCGCCGAGGGGGTATGTGTTTGGCAGGGAGTAAAGGTTTGCGCATCCAAAAGGAATGAATGCCGCCAACAACAGTCCGACATCAGGTATCCGAAAACAAATGGAGGTTCACCGATGACCAACAAGACCCTGATCGCAAGCCTTGCCCTCGTCGCCAGCCTCGCCGGGATCAGCCCCCTCGTTCAAGCGGCGCAAACCTCGAACGACACCGTCGAGCATTCTCCCACCGGAGGTCGTGAATTGAAGGTCAACGACCGCGCCCCGGATGTTTATCAGCGCAGTGATAAAGCGATCACCAACTGGAAACAGAAAGGCCTCAAGCAACCCGAGCCGCAGGCGCAATGGGTACAGATCGACGATAAGTACGTGATGGTGATGATCACCAACGGCACGATTGTCGAAATCAAGCCAGTGGAGCGCTAAACGATTACTGGATCAAAAGATCGCGCCTTCGTTGCGATCTTTTGATTTTCACTTCTCCAGCAATTGCCCTGTGTCCCACAGGTTTACGAGATCCCCCGGCGCCTGATCTTCCGGGACTTTCAGCACCATTTCGCCCGCGTTGTAGCGTACTTCGATCTGGTAAAAACGCTGATCACCACGACCCGATTCCGCACTGTCGAGCGGCAGGCAACCCTTCAGCACCGAACAGATCTGCGAACGCTGCGTGATATCGCATTGCGCAAATTCGATTTCCCTCGGACGGCTCAGGCTATGGATCGCCGCCACTCCGCCCTGACGGGACACCCGCACAACGGAATCGTCGCCCAGTTCGGGCAGGTTTTTCATACGTCCTCCTCCGGTAATTCAATGCCGACCTGGCGCCAACCCTGAACCACCGCGTCCACTTCTCGAGCGCCAAATCGTTCAGCCGCGTGCGCAGCGGTCAACTGGGCAAATGATTCGAAATCTGCATCTTGAGCCAGTCGTTTATCGCAAAGCGTGTCATACCAGATTCGCCCGGCCTTTTCCCAGGCAAACCCGCCCAGCGCCCGTGCTGCCAGATAAAAAGCGCGGTTGGGAATGCCGGAGTTGATGTGTACGCCGCCATTGTCTTCCTGGGTAATGACAAACTTGCGCATGTGATCGGGTTGCGGATCCTTGCCCAGCAATGGATCGTCATAGGCGGTGCCGGGGTGAGACATCGAGCGCAGGCCCTTGCCCTTGATCTTCGAGGTGAGGAGTTCGGCGCCGATCAGCCAGTCAGCCTGTTCAACCGTATGGCTGAGGACGAACTGTTTGGTCAGTACACCGAATACATCCGACAGCGATTCATTCAACGCGCCGGACTGGCCAGCATAAATCAGCCCGGCCTCGCTCTCGGTGACGCCATGGGCCAGTTCGTGGGCGATCACGTCCAGCGAACGGGTGAAACGCTGGAAGATTTCGCCATCACCGTCACCGAAGACCATTTGCCCGCCGTTCCAGAAGGCGTTCTCATAAGCCTGGCCGTAATGCACGCTGCCGATTAGAGCCAGGCCCTTGTTGTCGATCGAATTGCGGCCGAGCACCTTCCAGAAAAAATCGTAACTGGCGCCCAGCGCGTCGTAAGCTTCATCGACCGCCGGATCGCCACTGGCAGCTTGACCCTCCATGCGCACAGGCATGCCCGGTAACAACATCTTGTTCTGTGCGTCATAAACGCTGCGTTGCGCCAGCCCGGGCTTGCCGGCATCCGGTAACAGCCCCGCGACCGCTGGCCGCGGTGGGGCGCCATGGTGGGGTAGCAGACTGCGAACATGGTTGAGCGTAGCCATCGCGGCCGCGCGCGCTGGCTCCGATCCGTGTGCGATGATTCGGTTCAGAATGTAGGGCGGGATGAAACTGTGCAGCGGTCGTGGGTCGGTCATCTGAGCATCCCTGGTCAAATAAGAAGTCGATACTCATGTGAGCTGTCACGATGATTTCGGTTCCATGCATTGCTACGCACGCCGGTTTCTGCGAAAACCTGCATCCGCTGTCCGAAAGGGCCATCGTTGAAGAGTTAAGAACATGAGCGAAGAACTGCAAATCATCGACCTGCAACCAGGCGATGGCAAAACTGCCGTAAAAGGCGCGCTGATCACCACCCAATACACTGGCTGGCTGAAAGACGGCACCGAGTTCGATTCCTCCTGGAGCCGGGGCAAGCCGTTTCAATGTGTGATCGGCACCGGTCGGGTCATCAAGGGTTGGGATCAAGGCATCATTGGCATGAAGGTCGGCGCAAAGCGCAAACTGCTGGTACCGGCGCATCTGGCCTACGGCGAGCGGACAATGGGCAAAATTCCACCGAATTCGGATCTGGTATTCGAGATTGAGCTGCTGGAAGTGCTGACGCGAGAGGATTGAGCCAGCACAACGAAGACAGCCCACATGGCGAAATTTTTAACGCAACCCCGTAGGAGATGCTGAAGGCTGCGATCTCTTGATCTTGATTTCAGCCGACAAGCACCCTTGTCTATTCAGACGGGACTCTATACTGTACATCCAAACAGTATCGAGTCCCGGCCATGCAGTTGATCGAAAAACTCGGCATCCTCGCCGACGCCGCCAAGTACGACGCCTCCTGCGCCAGCAGCGGTGCGCCCAAGCGCAGCTCCGAAGGTAAGAATGGCGTGGGCTCGACTGACGGCATGGGCATTTGCCACAGTTATACGCCCGACGGCCGGTGCGTCTCGTTATTGAAAATTCTGCTGACCAATTTCTGCCTTTACGACTGCCAGTATTGCGTCAACCGTCGCTCCAGCGACGTACCGCGCGCACGCTTCACGCCCGAAGAAGTCGTCACGCTGACCATGGATTTCTACAAGCGCAACTGTGTCAGCGGGTTGTTCCTCAGCTCGGGGATCATCCGTTCGGCGGACTACACAATGGAACAGCTCAACCGCGTCGCTCGCTTGCTGCGCGAGGAACACGAGTTTCGAGGTTACATTCACCTCAAGACCATTCCCGAAGCCGATCCGGCGCTGATTGAAGAAGCCGGGCGATACGCTGATCGATTGAGCGTCAACATTGAGTTGCCCACCGATGCCAGCCTGCAAACCCTGGCACCGGAGAAGCAGCTGGGCTCGATCAAACAGGCGATGCAGACCATCTACACCGGCGAGCAAACCGTGCTTAACGAACCTCGCGCGCCGAGATTCGCCCCGGCAGGGCAAAGTACGCAAATGATTGTGGGCGCGGACGATACGGATGACAGCGTGATCCTGCACAGCGCCCAATCGCTGTATGGCAATTTCCGCCTGCGCCGGGTGTATTACTCCGCGTTCAGCCCCATCCCTGATAGTCCGAAAAGCGTGCCGCTCGCCGCTCCGCCATTAATGCGTGAACACCGTTTGTATCAGGCCGATTTCCTGTTGCGCAGCTACGGTTTTACCGCTGGAGAATTGCTCAAGGGGCCAGGGCATCTGGCGCTGGATATCGACCCGAAACTGGCTTGGGCGCTGCAGAATCGCGAGGTGTTCCCGCTGGATCTCAATCGCGCCGAGCCAGCGCTGATCGCCCGCATTCCCGGCATTGGTCTGCGCACCACCGAGCGGCTTGTCGAACTGCGTCGGCAGCGGCGCATCCGTTATGAAGACCTGGCGCGGATGCGCTGTGTTCTCGCCAAAGCCAAACCGTTCTTCATCACCAGCGATTACCACCCGCAGCAGGCGGAAGTGCCCAGTCAATTGCTCTACCAGCAACTGCGTGACCGGCCGATGCCGCAGCAAATGGGCCTTTGGGGATGATCACACTCGATTGCGACGACCTTTTCGATACCTGGCGGCAACAGGCGCGCTTGCTGCTCAGTCATCAAATCGATCCAAGCCTCGTGAGTTGGGCAACGGAAGGCGTCAGCGATCTGTTTGCCAGCGATCAATCGGTGCCCCTGGAACAGGGGCCGTTTCAGGCACGGATCCCGCGTACGTTGCTCGACACACTTGAGCAGGCGGCGCGTTATCGCGGTGATCAGCGCTGGAGCTTGTTATACGAAGTGCTATGGCGCGTCAGTCATGGCGACCGCACGGCAATGCTGGCCGGAGACAAACTGGGCAGCGAATTGCAACGGCGTATCAAGCAGGTGCAGCGCGAGGCGCATCATCTGCACGCATTCGTGCGTTTCGTCGAACGACCGCAAGAGGCGCCAGGCCCGCAATATGTGGCCTGGCACGAGCCGGCGCATGACATCTTGCACAGTGCCAGCGAGCATTTCATTGGGCGCATGGGACGCCACCGCTGGCTGATCGCGACCCCGCGTGACGGGGTTTATTACGATGGTGAGCAACTGATCCATGAGCGTCGGTGCCCGGTGGAGTGGCAGCAATTGGCGCAGAACGCGGACGATCCGCACGGTGATCTGTGGTTGACTTATTACAGCCACATCTTTAATCCGGCGCGGTTGAACCCGAAGGTCATGCAGGGGCATTTGCCGGCGCGGTTCTGGAAAAATCTGCCGGAGGGGGAATTGATTCCGGGGTTGATTACCCAGGCGCGGATGGGGAAGCAGCAGGACGGGCAGGCGAGTGGGGTTGCAAGCCGGGCCGGTAAGCGAATCGCATTGAAGCTTCCGCTGTAGGCATTTGATTTATAACCACGTCAACGTCAAAAGATCGCAGCCTGCAGGGTCAATTTGCAGGAGCTGCCGCAGAGCTGCGATCTTTTGCGTTTTTGCGGTTAACCCGTCAAATCAAACCTTGACGATCCAACCCGCTGGCGCCTCGATGTCGCCGGTTTGCACGCCCGTCAGCTCTTTATAAAGCTTCTGGGTGACCGGGCCGACTTCGGTTTCGCTGTGGAACACGTGCAGTTTGTCGTTGTAGCTGATGCCGCCAATCGGCGTGATCACGGCAGCGGTGCCGCAGGCGCCGGCTTCTTTGAAGTCCGAGAGCTTGTCGATCAGCACGTCACCTTCAACCACTTCCAGGCCCAGACGGGAGGCGGCCAGTTCAATCAGCGACAGTCGGGTGATGCCCGGCAGTACCGATGGCGATTTCGGGGTCACGAACTTGTTGTCGTGGGTGATCCCGAAGAAGTTGGCCGAACCGACTTCCTCGATTTTCGAGTGGGTCTGCGGATCCAGATAGATCGCGTCGGCGAAGTTGGCTTTCTTGGCCTGGGAGCCCGGCATCAGGCTCGCGGCGTAGTTGCCACCGACCTTGGCGGCACCGGTGCCTTGTGGCGCGGCGCGGTCGAAGGTGGAGATCTGGAAGTTGTGCGGGGTCAGGCCGCCCTTGAAGTAGGCGCCAACCGGGATGCAGAAAATCGAGAAGATGAACTCGGGCGCGGTACGCACGCCGATGTTGTCACCCACGCCGATTACGAACGGGCGCAGGTACAGCGCGCCGCCGGTGCCGTACGGCGGAATGAAGCGCTCGTTGGCGCGAACCACAGCTTTGCAGGCTTCGACGAACTGCTCGGTTTCCACGAACGGCATCAGCAGACGTGCGCAGCTGCGTTGCATACGCAGGGCGTTCTGATCCGGGCGGAACAGGTTGATCGAGCCGTCCTTGCAACGATAGGCCTTCATGCCCTCGAAGCATTGCTGACCGTAGTGAAGGGCGGTGGAGCCTTCGCTGATGTGCAGCACGTTATCTTCGGTCAGGGTGCCTTTGTCCCACTCGCCATTGCGCCAGTACGACAGGAAGCGTTTGTCGGTCTTGATGTAGTCAAAACCCAGCTTGTCCCAATTGATACTTTCGTTACCCATGACACCCTCTATCACTGAACAACCGTCGAAACGGTTCAAGGCTTCTGACGTTTTTTGGATGGGCACAACAATACTTCATTCCGGGGTTGTTTCGCAGCCCGCAATTCGTCGCATTGAGGCATTCCCACGCGGAGCGTGGGAATGATCAATGGCGCTAGTGTTACAGATGCAACGCATGCCCCAATGCACGCAACGCCGCTTCCTGCACCGCTTCGCCCAGCGTTGGATGCGCATGGATGGTGCCGCCGATATCCTCCAGCCGCGCGCCCATTTCCAGACTTTGCGCAAACGCCGTGGACAATTCCGATACCCCGACGCCCACCGCTTGCCAACCGACAATCACATGATTATCCCGACGGGCGACGACGCGCACGAAGCCGCTTTTCGATTCCAGCGTCATCGCCCGGCCATTGGCCGCGAACGGGAAGCTCGACACGATGCAGTCCAGTCCGGCAGCCTTGGCCTCGTCCGGCGTCTGGCCGACTACGACCAGTTCCGGATCGGTGAAGCACACGGCGGCGATGGCGGTCGGGTTGAATTCGCGGGGTTTACCACTGATCAACTCGGCAACCATTTCGCCTTGGGCCATGGCGCGATGGGCCAGCATCGGTTCGCCGCTCAAGTCGCCGATGGCGTAGACGTTGCGCATGCTGGTCTGGCAACGGCTGTCGATCTTGATTGCCGCGCCGTTCATGTCCAGATTCAGCGCTTCCAGGTTCCAGCCCAGGGTGTTCGGTTTGCGACCAACGGCCACCAGCACCTGGTCGGTTTCCAGATTCAAAACGTCGCCATTCGGGTCGCGCACCTGCAAGGTTCCGTCGAAACCTTCAACGCTGTGCTTCAAATAAAGCTTCACGCCCAGTTGCTTCAACGCTTCGTGCACCGGTTGAGTCAGTTCAGCATCGTAGGCTGGCAGAATGCGATCCTGCGCTTCGACCACGCTGACATCGGCACCGAGCTTGCGGTAGGCAATCCCCAACTCCAGGCCGATGTAACCGCCACCGACCACTACCAGACGCTTAGGCACGGACGACGGTGTCAACGCTTCGGTTGAGGAGATGATCGGCCCGCCAATCGGCAGCATCGGCAGGTTGACGCTTTTCGACCCGGTGGCCAGCACCAGGTGTTCGCACTGGATGCGGGTATCGCCGACGTCCACGGTTTTACCATCGACTACCTTGGCCCAGCCCTGAATGACCTGGATTTTGTGCTTCTTCAACAACGCGGCGACGCCAGTGGTCAGACGATCAACGATGCCGTCCTTCCACTCGACGCTTTTGCCGATGTCGAGGGTTGGTGCAGAAACATTGATGCCCAGCGCTGAATGCTGACTGTGACCTTGCGTCTGATGAAATTGCTCGGCGACATGGATCAGCGCTTTGGAGGGAATGCAGCCGATGTTCAGGCAGGTGCCGCCCAAGGATTCGCCCTCGACCAGAATCGTCGAAATGCCCAGTTGCCCGGCACGAATCGCGGTCACGTAGCCGCCGGGGCCGCCGCCAATAATCAGCAGCGTAGTGTTCAGAGTCTGCATGCCTTACTCCACAAACAAGGTGGCGGGTTGTTCGAGCAAGCCGCGAATGGCCTGGATGAAAAGCGCCGCGTCCATGCCGTCGACCACGCGGTGATCGAAGGAGCTGGAGAGGTTCATCATCTTGCGAATCACCACTTGGCCTTTGACGACCATTGGCCGTTCGACGATTTTGTTCACGCCGACGATGGCCACTTCCGGCAGGTTCAGCACCGGGGTGCTGACGATGCCGCCGAGTGCGCCGAGGCTGGTCAAGGTGATGGTCGAGCCGGACAGTTCTTCGCGGCTGGCCTTGCCGTTGCGTGCGGCGCTGGCCAGGCGGGATATTTCGCCGGCGCTGTCCCACAGGCTTCGAGCTTCGGCGTGACGCACCACTGGCACCATCAGGCCGACATCACTTTGTGTGGCGACACCGACATGCACCGCACCGAGGCGGGTGATGACTTGGGCTTCGTCGTCATAACGGGCGTTCATTTGCGGGAAGTCGCGCAGGGCAACGACCAATGCACGAACGAGGAACGGCAACAAGGTCAGTTTGCCCCGGTTGGCGCCGTGTTTTTCATTCAGATGCGCACGCAATTCTTCAATCGCGGTGACGTCGATTTCCTCGACATAACTGAAATGCGCAGCGCGTTGCGTGGCGTCCTGCATGCGCTGGGCGATCTTGCGGCGCATGCCGATCACTTGAATCTGCTCTTCGTCGTTGCGCTGGGCATAAGCCGCCGCTACCGGTGCAGAAGCGTTCGACTGACCTTCGGCCAGATAAGCCTCCAGGTCTTCGTGCAACACCCGGCCGGCCGGGCCACTGCCGCGTACCAGGCGCAATTGAATGCCCAGATCCAGCGCATGCTTGCGCACGGCCGGGGAGGCGAGCGGGCGTTCGTTGGCCTCGCGGGCAACCATCGGGCCTTGGCAAACGGCGGCGGGGCGGGCAACGGGTTTGCTTTCAGCAACCGCTTCAACCTTCGCAGCCGCAGCAACCGGCGTTTCTTTAGCCGGTGCCGGCGCGGCAGATTCTTTCAGATTGCCGGCGCCTTCGACTTCAATGCTGATCAGCACACTGCCAACCGCCATCACTTCACCTGGCTGTCCGCCGAGGGCAATGACTTTACCGTGTACCGGCGACGGAATATCGACCATTGCCTTATCAGTCATCACATCCGCCAGCACCTGATCTTCAACCACCAGATCGCCGACCTTGACGTGCCACTGCGACAGCTCGACTTCCGCGATGCCTTCGCCGATGTCCGGCATCTTGATAACGTGCGTGCCCATTCAGACCTCCATGACCCGTTTCAGCGCCGCGCCCACTCGGGACGGCCCAGGGAAATACGCCCACTCTTGCGCGTGCGGGTAGGGGGTGTCCCAACCGGTGACGCGTTCGATTGGCGCTTCCAGGTGATGGAAGCAATGCTCCTGCACCAGCGACACCAGTTCAGCACCGAAACCGCAGGTTCGGGTGGCTTCGTGGACGACCACGCAGCGGCCGGTTTTCTTCACCGACTTGACGATGGTCTCCAGATCCAGCGGCCACAGGCTGCGCAGGTCGATGACTTCGGCGTCGATGCCGCTTTCTTCAGCAGCGACTTGCGACACGTAAACGGTGGTGCCGTAGGTGAGGATGGTCACGTCTTTGCCCGGCCGGGTAATGGCGGCAACGTCGAGCGGTACGGTGTAGTAGCCGTCCGGCACCTGCGCGGCGGGGTGTTTCGACCATGGGGTGACCGGACGATCGTGATGACCATCGAACGGGCCGTTGTACAGGCGTTTCGGCTCGAGAAAAATCACCGGGTCATCGTTTTCGATGGAGGCGATCAACAGGCCTTTGGCGTCATAAGGGTTGGACGGCATGACCGTGCGCAAGCCGCAGACCTGAGTGAACATCGCCTCAATGCTCTGGCTGTGCGTCTGGCCGCCGTAAATGCCGCCGCCGCACGGCATGCGCAGGGTCATGGGTGCGGTGAACTCGCCAGCCGAGCGATAACGCAGGCGTGCCGCCTCGGAAATGATTTGGTCGGACGCCGGGTAGACGTAGTCGGCGAACTGGATCTCGGCCACCGGGCGCAAACCGTAGGCGCCCATGCCGACCGCGACGCCGACGATGCCGCTCTCGGAGATCGGCGCGTCGAATACGCGAGAGGTACCGTACTTGTTCTGCAGGCCTTCGGTGCAGCGGAATACGCCACCGAAGTAGCCGACGTCCTGGCCGAACACCACAACGTTGTCGTCGCGTTCAAGCATCACGTCCATGGCCGAGCGCAAGGCCTGGATCATGGTCATGGTGGTCGTGGTCATGGCGGTTTCCAGCTCAATGTGAGTGTTGTGATCGTTCATGTCAGATCCCCAACTGCTGACGCTGGCGCTTCAAGTGCTCCGGCATCTCTTTGTAGACGTCTTCGAACATGGTCGCGGCGCTCGGGATCTGGCCACCGGCGAGGGTGCCGTACTGTTCGGCCTGTTTCTGCGCGGCGATCACTTCGGCTTCGAGTTCGGCGCTGACGGCGGTGTGCTCTTCTTCCGACCAGTGGCCGGCCTTGACCAGATGCTGCTTGAGGCGGGCAATCGGATCGCCCAGCGGGAAGTGGCTCCAGTCGTCGGCGGGACGGTATTTCGAGGGATCGTCCGAGGTCGAGTGCGGGCCGGCGCGGTAGGTGACCCATTCGATCATCGTCGGGCCGAGGTTGCGGCGGGCGCGTTCGGCGGCCCAGGCGGAGGCGGCATAGACCGCATAGAAATCATTGCCATCGACCCGCAGGGAAGCGATGCCGCAGCCGACGCCGCGTCCGGCGAAGGTGGTCGCTTCACCCCCGGCAATCGCCTGAAACGTCGAGATCGCCCACTGGTTGTTGACCACGTTGAGGATTACCGGCGCGCGGTAAACGTGGGCGAACGTGAGGGCGGTGTGGAAGTCGGATTCAGCGGTGGCGCCGTCGCCGATCCAGGCCGAGGCGATCTTGGTATCGCCCTTGATCGCCGAGGCCATGCCCCAGCCCACACCCTGGATGAATTGGGTGGCGAGGTTGCCAGAGATGGTGAAGAAACCGGCGTCCTTGACCGAATACATGATCGGCAACTGGCGGCCCTTGAGCGGATCGCGCTCGTTGGACAGCAATTGGCAGATCAGGTCGACCAGCGGCACTTCGCGGGCCATCAGGATGCTTTGCTGGCGGTAGGTCGGAAAACACATGTCGTCCATGTTCAGGGCCAGCGCCTGGGCGCTGCCGATGGCTTCTTCGCCAAGGCTCTGCATGTAGAACGACATTTTTTTCTGACGCTGGGCGACGACCATGCGGTTGTCGTAGATCCGCGTCTTGAGCATGGCGCGCATGCCTTTGCGCAGAATCTCGACGGGCACGTCTTCTGCCCATGGGCCAAGAGCCTTGCCCTGATCGTCGAGCACGCGAATCAGGCCACGGGCCAGATCCGCGGTGTCGGAAGGTTCGACGTCGATGGGAGGTTTGCGCACCGTACCGGCATCGGTCAGATGCAAGTAGGAAAAGTCTGTCTTGCAGCCGGGACGGCCCGAGGGTTCAGGGACGTGCAGGCGCAGTGGTTCATACGCTTGGGTCATGGCTTCTACGCTCGATCTTGTGAATTTCTTGTAGTGAGCTGGCAGTCATTCCCGGATCGGGAAATCTTGTCCTACAACAATCATAGGCGGGGCCAAGAAGAATATTTCTCTCTGTTTCGTTGCGCTGGCGGTCATTTGCAGATAGAAATTCTGCATAAACATAAAAAACAGGTGGTTTTGTCTCATGCGCAAACTGGATCGTACCGACATCGGCATTCTCAACAGCCTTCAGGAGAACGCGCGCATCACCAACGCCGACCTCGCGCGCTCGGTCAACCTGTCGCCGACCCCGTGCTTCAACCGGGTCAAGGCGATGGAAGAACTGGGGCTGATTCGCGAGCAAGTGACTCTTCTCGATGCTGATTTACTGGGGTTGCATGTGAATGTGTTTATTCACGTCAGCCTGGAGAAGCAGGTAGAAGAGGCGTTGCAGCATTTCGAGGAAGCGATCTCGGATCGCCCGGAAGTGATGGAGTGCTATTTGATGGCGGGGGATCCGGATTATTTGATTCGGGTGTTGGTGCCGAGCATTCAGTCGCTGGAGCGCTTCATGATGGACTTTCTGACCAAAGTGCCGGGCGTGGCGAACATTCGTTCGAGTTTTGCGTTGAAGCAGGTGCGGTATAAAACGGCGCTGCCATTGCCGGCGAATGGGTTGACGTTGGGCAGTTGAAACCGCGCTGATCGTTCCCACGCAGAGCATGGGAACGATCAGCCCTCGGCTCCTGAAAATCAGATCTTATTGATCGGGATCTTCAGGTACGTCACGCCATTGTCTTCAGCCGCCGGAAAATCCCCCGCCCGCACATTCACCTGAATCGCCGGTAACAACAGCGTCGGCATGCCCAAACCCGCATCGCGCGTGTTGCGCATTTCGACGAATGCCGCTTCGTCGATTCCATCACGCACATGAACATTGCTTTTACGCTGCTCGCCCACCGTGCTCTGGCACTGCGCCTCGCGACCGTCGGGCGGGTAGTCGTGGCACACGTAAAGTTTCACGCCAGCAGGAAAGGCCAGCAGTTTCTGGATCGAGGCGAACAGCTGGTTGGCATTGCCGCCGGGGAAATCGCATCGGGCGGTGCCGACATCCGGCATGAACAGCGTGTCGCCGACCAGAATCTGCTCGCCGTCGACCAAATAGGCCATGTCCGCCGGAGTGTGGCCGGGGACATGCAGGGCGGTGGCCTTGAGATTGCCGATCATGAACGATTCGTCGGGCGCAAACAGGTGATCGAATTGCGAGCCGTCAACGCGAAATTCCGGCTCCAGATTGAACAGCGCCTTGAACACGTCCTGTACTTTGCTGATCGACTGGCCGATGGCGATCTTGCCGCCCAGTTCACGACGCAGATAAGGCGCTGCGGACAGGTGATCGGCGTGAGCGTGGGTTTCCAGCAACCATTGCACTCGTAACCGGTGCGCGCGAATGAACGCGATGATTTTGTCCGCCTGGGCCGTGCAGGTGCGCCCGGCTGCGCCGTCGTAATCGAGCACTGGATCGACAACCGCACATTGCCCGCCGTCGGCCTCATAGACCACATAACTGAAGGTCGAAGAGGCGGGGTCGAGGAAAGCTTCAATCAGCGCGGGCATGGACACGAACCTGTGCAATAAGGGTGAAAAGTCAGACTGGCTTGCAACACTTTATGTTTACACATAATGTCCGCAGCTTAAGTGACGTTGAAGGCATCCTGCAAATGCAATCCAGTCTGTCCGAATCTGAAGTCGCCCAATTGCGGGCCTCGGCCTCAAAGGCCTGCGCGCTGTTAAAGGCACTGGCCAATGAGGATCGGTTGTTGATCCTGTGTCAATTGACCCAAGGCGAACGCAACGTTGGCGAACTGGAAAAAATGACCGGCGTGCGCCAGCCGACCCTGTCCCAACAATTGGGCATCCTGCGCGATGAAGGCCTCGTCGCGACACGACGTGAAGGCAAGTACATTTTTTACGGCCTCGCCAGTCACGAAGTGATTCAAGTGATGAAAACGTTGTCGGGACTGTACTGCGGGGCCGTGCTCAACAGTTGGGCTCAGAAATAAATACCAGCCAACACATTAAAAACTGCGGGAGCTGGCATCGATGCTTGCGTGCAGCTAAAAGGAACATGCAATGAACGTTCAACACTGGGGCTCAACCATCAGTGCGGACACCGGCAACACCCCGCGCTTGTCGCCAATCAACTGAGGCCATCCCATGTTGCTGGCAAGTCTGTTTGGCGTGGTAATGGGGTTGATCCTCGGGTTGACCGGGGCCGGAGGCGGGATTCTTGCAGTGCCGGCGCTGGTGCTCGGGCTCGGCTGGACGATGACACAAGCGGCGCCAGTGGCATTGTTTGCGGTTGGCAGCGCAGCGGCGGTGGGTGCCATCGATGGTTTGCGCCATGGCCTGGTGCGTTACCGCGCGGCGCTTCTTATTGCGCTGCTGGGCGCTGTGTTTTCGCCACTGGGGATCTACGTCGCGCATCAACTGCCGGAAAAAATCCTGATGATTCTGTTCAGCCTGCTGATGGTCATGGTCGCGTGGCGCATGTTGCGGCGCGATCGTCAGGCAACAGGCCCGAGCGACCACGGTCACGCCAGTTGGGGCCAGAAAAACTGCATGCTCAACCAGCAGACCGGACGTCTGGCCTGGACCGGTAAATGCACGGCGACGCTGGCTGCGCTCGGCGCGATCACCGGCGTGGTGTCGGGATTGCTCGGGGTCGGTGGCGGCTTTCTGATCGTGCCGGCGTTCAAGCAACTGACGGATGTGCAAATGCGCGGCATCGTCGCCACGTCTTTGATGGTCATCAGCCTGATTTCAGCAATTGGCGTGATCGGCGCGTTTCACGCCGGGGTGCGTATCGACAACGTTGGCGCTGCGTTTATCGTCGCCAGCATCGTCGGCATGGTGCTCGGCCGCAAGCTCTGTGCGCAGGTGCCGGCGCGGGCGTTGCAGGTCGGGTTTGCGAGCGTGTGTCTGGTGGTGGCGGCTTATATGCTGCTGCGCGCGTGAGATTTACACGGTCGATATTGCAGGCTGAAGGTCAGATCGTGGGACTGGCCCTGTTCAAGTAAACGCAGTCAATTCGATCATGTCCAGATCCTTCAGATAAGCACGATGCTTGTAGGAGCTGACGAGTGAAACGAGGCTGCGATCTTTTGATTCTCAGAAAACAAGATCAAAAGATCGCAGCCTGCGGTAGCTCCTGCACGGGGTGAATTACAACACCAGGTGCGGCAACCACAGCGAGATGGCAGGAACGTAAGTCACCAGCAACAGCACCAAAAACAACACGGCGTAGAACGGCACCAGCGCTTTCACAGTGCTTTCAATACTCACCTTGCCCACCGCCGAGCCAACGAATAGCACGGCGCCCACGGGCGGCGTTATCAACCCGATGCCCAGGTTGACCAGCATGATCATGCCGAACTGCACCGGGTCGACGCCGATGTCCAGAATCACCGGCATCAGGATCGGGGTCAGGATCAAAATCAGCGGCGCCATGTCCATCACCGTGCCAAGCATCAGCAGCATGACGTTGATGCACATCAGGATCACGTAACGGTTGTCCGACAGGGTCAGGAACATCGTGGTGATTTTCGCCGGGATCTGCATCAGGGTCATGATGTAGCCGAAACTGGCGGCGAAGCCGATGAGGATCATCACGATGGAAATGGTGCGTACCGTGCGGTGCATCAGCTTCGGCAGTTCGCTCCATTTGTAGTCGCGGTAGATGAACATGGTGACGAAGAATGCCCAGAGCACGGCGATGGCCGCCGACTCGGTGGCCGTGAAAATCCCGGAAAGAATGCCGCCGAGGATGATCACCATCGCCATCATGCCCCACATCGCCTCGCCGCAGATTTTCAGGGCCTGGCGCAGCGGGATGACTTCACCTTTCGGGTAGTTGCGCTTTTTCGCAAAAATCAGGCACAGCGCCATCAGGCACGCGCTCATCATCAGGCCCGGCACAATGCCGGCCATGAACAGCGAGCCGATCGACACGGTGCCGCCGGCCGCCAGCGAGTAGAGCACCGAGTTGTGGCTTGGCGGGGTCAGCAGCGCTTGCACCGAACCGCTCACGGTAACGGCGGTGGAGAACTCACGCGGGTAACCTTTGCGCTCCATCTCCGGAATCAGCACCGAACCGACCGATGCGGTGTCAGCAACGGACGAGCCGGAAATCGCGCCGAAGAAGGTCGAGGCCATGATGTTGACCAGCGACAGGCCGCCGCGCACAAAGCCGACCAGAACCCCGGCAAAGGCCACCAGACGCCGCGACATGCCGCCCTCAGCCATGATTGCGCCGGCGAGGACAAAGAACGGAATCGCCAGCAACGAGAATTTGTTCACGCCCCCGGCGACCTGAATCATCAGGGCCTGGAACGGGATGTCGATCCACCACGCACCGATCAGGGCTGACATGCCAAGGGCGAAGGCCACCGGCATACCGATCAGGATCAAAACGATAAAACTGCCCAGCAATACCAACGCGTCCATCAGGCAGCCCCTTCACTTTCTTCAACCAGGTCGAAACGCACGACCCGACGGTTGCTCTGGTCACCGAGCAAGAGTTTTTCCAACACGAAAATCAACGTCAGCGCGCCGCCAATCGGGATCGGCATGTAGGTAATGCCTACTCGCAGGGTCGGCAGGGCGCTCATGAACTGGTTCCACGTGGAGATGCACAGTTTTGTGCCCCAAATGGTCATGAACAGGCAGATGGTTGCCATCAACAGCTGCGAAACGATGGCCATGGTTTTACGCATCTTCGGTGGCATGCGGTCGGTCGCCATCGCCACGGCCATGTGTGCACCAGCGCGGTAACTGGCGGCGGCGCCGATGAAGGTAAACACCATCATCAACAGAATCGCCGTGGGCTCCGGCCAGCTCGAACCGGTGCCGAGTACGTAACGGGCAAACACGCCCCAGGGAATGATCAGGGCAATGGCCAACACCGACAGACCAGCGACCCAGATGCAGGTCATGTACAACGTGTCGTTGAGGCGCAGCAGCGAATTCTTCATCGTGTTTCACCGTAACCCGACACCGCGATGCGCACGGTGCCGGGCCTTTTCAAAAAAGAGCTGGGAGGATTACTGAACGGCTTCGATGCGCTTGATCAGGTCGGCGTAAGGTGCACCGTATTTCGCACGGATCGAGGCAGTGGCCTCGTAGAAAGGTTTCTTGTCGACGGTGATGAACTCGACGCCTGCAGCCTTGAGTTTTTCCTCACTGCTGGCAGATTTCTTGTCCCACAGTACGCGCTCTTCTGCCTGCGCAGCCTTGGCGGCTTTCTTCACCAGGGTTTGCTGATCAGGCGTCAGTTTTTCCCAAGTGATTTTCGACATCACGATCGGCTCTGGGAGGATCAGGTGGCCGGTGAGGCTGTAGTACTTGGCGTTCTGATAATGGTTGTGTTCGAGCATGGTCGGCGGGTTGTTTTCCGCGCCGTCGATCACGCCGGTCTGCAGAGCGCTGAAGATTTCGCCGGTGTCCATTGCGATGCCGTTGCCGCCCATGGCGTTGATGGTATCGATGAACATCGGGTTGCCCTGCACGCGGATTTTCATGCCCTTGAGGTCTTCAAGTTTGCGCACTGGTTTTTTGGTGTAGAGGTTGCGCGTACCACCGTCCATCCAGCCCAGGGCCACCAGACCGAATTCCGAGTTGGTGATTTTGTCCAGAATCGCATCGCCGACCTCGCCATCGATCACCGCACGCATGTGCGCCTGATCGCGGAAGATGAACGGCATGTTGAAAACGTTTACGTCAGGTACGACGGGGCCGACAATGCCGAGGCTCACGCGGGTCATCTGGATCGCGCCGACCTGCGCTTGCTCAATGACTTCTTTTTCAGAGCCGAGCACGCCGCCCGGGAAGTATTTGAAGGTCAGCTCGCCGTTGGTTTCCTTGGTCAGGGTCTTGCCCATGCTTTCTTCGGCCACCACGGTCGGGTAACCGGCGGGGTGGATGTCAGCGAATTTGATTTCCAGCGCATGGGCGGCGCCAGCGAAGGTAAACATCAGCGGAAGTGCAGCGGCGAGCAAGGTGCGTTTGAAGTTCATGGGTGTCTCTCCAGTCTTGTTATTTTTGTGTTCAAGGCACAGCGGTGCAGCAGAAGGGTTACAGCGAATCGTTGAAAGCAGGTTCGGGGAGGCCTTTAACGCCGGGGTTCAGGGCAAACAGGCCGCCGGCCAGTGATTGCGGATCCTGATCGTCACCGGGACGGATCGAGGCCACGAACAGGGTGTCCATACCGCTGCCGCCAAAGGCGCACATGGTCGGTTTTTTTACCGGCACCGCCAGCGAACAATCGAGTCGGCCGTCAGGGGTGAAACGGTGCACGAGGCCTTCGTCGTTGCCGCAGATCCAGTAGCAACCGTCGGCGTCCACTGCCGCGCCGTCCGGGCGGCCGGGGAAGTGATTCATGTCGACGAACACCCGGCGGTTGGACGGCGTGCCGCTGGCGGTGTCGTAATCGAACGCCCAGATCAATTGCACGCTGGGGTGCGAGTCCGACAGGTACATGGTCTTGCCGTCGGGGCTGAAACCCAGACCGTTAGGCACGATGAAACCGTCAAGTTGTGCAGCAACCGATCCCGACTGGCCGGCGTCGTAGCGATAGAGTCGGCCCTGGGGCGCGTTCAAGCCCATATTGAGCACCATGCTGCCGGCCCAGAACCGGCCTTGGCGGTCGCAACGACCGTCATTGAGGCGCATGTCCTGGCGAGCGTGTTCGACCTGAGCAAGCGGTTCGCAGTCGAGGATGCCGTCGCTGTGGGGCGTCAGGTGAAAAAAACCGCTTTCCATGCCCGCCACCCAGCCGCCACGGCTGTCACGCGCGATGCAGGCGAGCATTTGCGGTGTTATCCAGTTATCGACATGGCCTGTGTCGGCGCTCCAGCGCTGCAGTCCGCCCCTGGGAATATCGACCCAGTACAAAGCGTTTTCCTTCGGCACCCAGACCGGGCTTTCGCCCACGGCATTGCGGGCATCGACGATCAATTCGGCTTGCATACTCATTCCCTTTGAAGGGTGGTGATGGGGATCAGTGGACAGCCCGCGCGGTCAATCGCCGAACGGACCGGCCACCACGAACGCACCGCCCTGATAAATACGCGCCGGGTCGTCTTCGGCCGGCATCGGCTGCGCCTCGACCTTGTCACGGAACACTTCGGAACTGTCGCGGGCTTCGTAGCCCAAGTGGCTGGCAAAGCGGTTGTCCCACCAGACTTCCTTGTTATCGGACATGCCGTAGACCACGGTGTGACCGACGTTCGGGGTGTACAGCGAGCGCTCGATCAGTTGGGTCAGGTCGTCGAAGCTGAGCCAGGTGCTCATCATTCGGCGATTCTGTGGTTCCGGGAATGAGGAGCCAATGCGGATGCTGACGGTCTCGATGCCGTAGCGATCAAAGTAGAAACTGGCCATGTCTTCGCCGTAGGACTTTGACAGACCGTAGTAACCATCGGGGCGGCGCAGGGAAGTGGCGTCGAGGGTTTCGTCTTGCTTATAGAAGCCGATGACGTGGTTGGAGCTGGCGAAAATCACCCGCTTCACGCCATGGCGGCGCGCGGCTTCGTAGATGTGGAAGACGCCACTGATATTGGCGCCGAGGATTTCTTCGAATGGCCGCTCCACCGACACACCGCCGAAGTGCAGGATCGCGTCCACGCCTTCGACGAGTTGGTGCACAGCCTGTTTGTCGGCCAGGTCGCAGACCACGACTTCTTCGTGATCACCAACGGCCGGGGCGAGGGCGGCGATGTCGGATAAACGCAGGACATTGGCGTAGGGGCGCAGACGTTCGCGCAGAACTTTGCCCAGGCCACCGGCAGCGCCGGTCAACAGCAGGCGGTTGAAGGGGGTTGGAGCAGTGGAGGTAGACGTCATGGCAATCCCTGGGACAATGTTGTTATTGAATTTGTTGTAGGTTGTCGTATGACTGAGTCGAAGTATCAGTAGGGTTTCCCGGTCTTGTCAACGCGACTTTGGTTGCAAATGACGGAAGGGGATCCGTGACCCTATCTCCAAGTGGGAGCGAGCCTGCTTGCGAATGCGGTGCAGCCATCAACATCGTTAGCGGATGAAGAATTGCGTTCGCGAGCAGGCTCGCTCCTACAGGAGCAAACGCTGCTTACAACAACGAAATCGGGTAGCTGATGAAGATCCGGTTCTCGTCGAATTCGTTGGTGCTGAAGTCGCGACGGATGGTCGCGTTGCGCCATTTGACGTTGAGGTTCTTCAGCGCGCCGCTTTGCACGGTGTAGGCCAGTTCCGATTCGCGGCCCCATTCCTTGCCGTCGGTGATGGTGCCGGTGTGCACGTTATCGCCGCTGATGTAGCGGTTCATCAGGGTCAGGCCGGGAATGCCGAGGGCGACGAAGTTGTAGTCGTGACGGATCTGCCAGGAGCGTTCCTTGGCGTTGTCATAGCTGGCGTTGTAGCTATCGTTCGCCAGGGTGCCGCCGCTGGTGCCATTGACGCGCATCCAGGCATCGTCGCCGGTGAGTTTTTGCAGGCCGACATAAAAGGTGTTGCCGCCGTATTTGGCCGACAGCAAGGCGAACGCGGTTTTGTTATCGAGTTCGCCGGCCTGGGCGCTGCCGTCTTCCTTGCCGTTGAAGAAGCCGAGGTTGGCGCCCAGCGTCCAGTCGCCGATTGGCTGGCTGTGGTTGACGTTGAAATATTGCTGTTGGTAGATGTCGGTCAATTCCGCGTACCAGACGCCGACCACGGTGCGCTTGTCGTTGAAGGTGTATTCGCCGCCGCCGAAGTTGAAGCGATCGGAGGTGAATGCACCTCGGCCGTTCATCGACATGTCTTCCATGCTCGCGTCGTTACGCGGGCTGTTGCCACGGAACTGGCCGCCGTACAGCGCCAGTCCGTTGATTTCGGTGGAGGTGATCTGGCCACCACGGAAGGTTTGCGGCAGGGAGCGACCGTCATCCGAACGCAGGATTGGCAGCACCGGCATCCATTCGCCGACTTTCAGTTCGGTTTTCGACACCTTGGCTTTCAGCGCCACACCGAGGCGACCGAAATTGTCTGCCGGACGGCCATCGTCGTGAATCGGCAGCAACTGCGTGCCACCGGTGCCTTTGCCGCCATCAAGTTTCTGCGAGTAAAGACCCAGTACATCGAGACCGAAGCCGACAGTGCCTTGGGTGAAGCCGGATTTGGCGTCGAGAATGAAGCTCTGCGTCCACTCTTCAGCCCTGCCCTGAGCGTTGGCCGGGTTGGTGAAGTTACGGTTGAAGTAGGCGTTGCGCAGGTTCAGCGTTGCTTTGCTGTCTTCGAGAAAACCTTCGGCATGGGCGGACATCGGCATGGCGAGGGCCAGGCCGGTGCAGCCGATCAGGCTCAGGGTGGAACGAGGGTGAAAAGCGGTCAGGCAGGAATTGCGGACGGATTTACGAACGGATGTGCTCACTAAGACGCTCCCTTGTTACTTATTGTTTTTATATTTGTCATACGTCGTCGTACAACATTGGGCGGGATATTTGCGGGGTTTTAAAGGAAAGTCAACACCCAGTTATACGATGACCCACGTAATCCCATGCAAGAGCTGCCGAAGGCTGCGATCTTTTGATCCTGTTTGATCGTTCCCTTGCTCTGCGTGGCAGTCAAACGATCGCAGCCTGCGGCAGCTCCTACACTGGGGCGAGTCTTTTTGCGGGCGGTGATGTCGACAGATAGACGGCTTTCGCGAGCAGGCTCGCTCCTACCAAGGGTTTGCGGCAAACTCATGGCACTAAACTCTAAGGCTTTTTAATGGATCAATACGCCCCGCGCGAGTGGCAGCCTCATGAGCGGCCCAGTCTGCCCGGTTCTCCTTCGACGCCGCTGCATTCCAACCCCAAGCGCGTCGCGTATGCGCTGGTGGGTTTGCTGGTGGCGTTGACCGGCGGCCTCGGCAACTCGCTGGTGGTCGCCAACCTGCCTTATCTGCAAGGTGCGCTCGGTGCTACCACCGCCGAAATGGCCTGGCTGCCGGCGGCATACGTGATGACCAACGTCTCGATGAACCTGTTGCTGGTGAAATTCCGCCAGCAATTCGGTCTGCGTGCGTTCACCGAAGTGTTCCTGGTGTTGTATGCACTGGTGACCTTCGGCCATTTGTTTGTCAACGAACTGAACTCGGCCATCGCGGTGCGTGCGGCTCACGGCATGGTTGGCGCGGCGCTGAGCTCGCTGGGCCTGTATTACATGGTGCAGGCGTTCCCGGCGAAGTGGCGATTGAAAGCACTGGTGATGGGCCTGGGCAGCGCGCAACTGGCCTTGCCGCTGGCGCGGCTGTTTTCCGAAGACTTGCTGCAAATCGCCGAATGGCGTGGCTTGTACCTGTTCGAATTGGGCATGGCGCTGATAAGTCTGGGCTGCGTTTTCCTGCTCAAACTGCCACCGGGCGATCGCTTCAAAACCTTCGAAAAACTCGACTTTCTGACCTTCGCCATTCTTGCAACAGGTGTGGCGCTGTTGTGCGCGGTACTGTCGCTGGGGCGGATCGACTGGTGGCTGGAGGCCGACTGGATCGGCATCGCACTGGCGTCGTCAATCGTGCTGATCCTGGCCGGTCTGGCCATCGAACATAACCGCAGCAACCCGATGCTGATGACCCGCTGGCTCGGCAGCGGGGCGATGATCCGTCTGGCGCTGGCGGTGATTCTGATCCGCATGGTGACGTCCGAGCAGTCCACCGGCGCCGTGGGGTTCATGCAAACCCTGAACATGAGCAGCCAGCAGTTGCACAGTCTCTACGTGGTGATGATGATCGGCAGCGTCGCCGGGCTGCTGACCAGTGCGCTGACCATCGACCCGAAACACTTGCTCATGCCGCTGATCGTGTCGTTGGCGCTGATGGCCACGGGCTCGATCATCGACAGCCAGTCAAACAATCTGACCCGCCCGCACAACCTGTTTTTCAGTCAGTTTCTGCTCGCGTTCGGCAGCACGTTTTTCCTCGGCCCGACCTTGGTGTTTGGCACCCGCAACGTGCTGACCAACCCGCGCACACTGGTGAGTTTTTCGGTGCTGTTCGGGATCTGCAACAACCTTGGTGGCCTGATCGGCGCCGCGCTGCTGGGGACGTTCCAGATCATTCGGGAGAAATTCCATTCAAGCAACATTGTCGAACACTTGACGCTGTCTGATCCGCTGGTGGCGGCGCGGGTGCAGAGCGGTGGCTCGGCGGTCGGTTCGCTGATCGCCGACCCGAGCCTGCGCAATCTGGCGGGCATTCGCAGCCTGTCCACCGCCGCCACCCGCGAAGCCAACGTGCTGGCTTATAACGACGTGTTCATGCTGATTGCCGGGATCGCGGTGTTGACCATGATCTGGCTGTCCATCCGTGCGCTTTGGCTGATCAGCACCTCTAAAAATGTCGCGGATACACCTTCCGTACCACCGAGCGGTGCCACTTCTTCATGACCGAACCAACCACTACGACCACCACTAATGCCATCGCCGCCACCCCCGAGGGGGAGGCGCCGCCATCATCGCCGAACACCGAACCGCGCTCGCTGCCCGTGCGGGTCATATCGTCCCTGGGCTTTGCCGCCGTTGCCATCGTTGGCGTGCTCGTCGTGTTGTATGCCTGGCAATTACCGCCGTTCAGCAGTGCAGTGGAAACCACCGAAAACGCCTTGGTGCGCGGGCAAGTGACGATCATCGGTCCGCAACTCAGCGGCTATGTGTTCGAAGTGCCGGTGCAGGACTTCCAGTTCGTCAAGGCCGGCGACTTGCTGGTGCGCCTCGATGATCGTATTTATCAGCAGCGTTTCGACCAGTCGCTGGCGCAACTGGCCGTGCAAAAAGCCGCGCTGGCCAACGTAGTGCAGCAGCGCAACAGTGCTGAAGCGACGATCAAACTGCGTCAGGCAGCCCTGGCCGACAGCGAGGCGCAGGCACGCAAGAGCGAAGCGGATTTGCGCCGAAACAAAGAGCTGGTCAGCGACGGTTCGGTCTCCAAACGTGAATTCGACGTGACCCTCGCCGCCAATGCGCAAACCGTCGCGGCGGTGGCCCAGGCCAAAGCCACGCTGGAAATTGCCCGGCAGGATCTGCAAACGGTGATCGTCAATCGCGGTTCGCTCGAAGCGGCGGTCGCCAGCGCTGAAGCGGCGGTGCAACTGGCGCGCATCGATTTGTCGAACACGCGCATTCTGGCGCCGCGAGACGGCCAGCTCGGGCAGATCGGCGTGCGCCTGGGCGCTTACGTCAACTCTGGAGCCCAGTTGATGGCGCTGGTGCCGGATCAGAAGTGGGTCATTGCCAACATGAAAGAAACCCAGATGAACAACGTCCGGGTCGGGCAACCGGTGCACTTCACGGTCGATGGGTTGAACCACCGAAAATTCACCGGGCATGTGCAGCACATTTCACCGGGCACCGGTTCGGAATTCGCCTTGTTGCAGGCGGATAACGCGACGGGGAACTTCGTGAAAATCGCCCAGCGGGTGCCGGTACGGGTCACGATCGATCCGGATCAGCAAGAGATCGAACGGCTGCGGCCGGGGATGTCGGTGGTGGTGAGCATTGATACGGCGGCGGGGGATACGCAGAAGCATTAATCAAAATCAAATTGTAGGAGTGAGCCTGCTCGCGATAGCGGTTCGCCAATCGCCTTTTTGTTTGTTGGCAGAACGCAATCGCGAGCAGATTCACTCCTCCAGGGAATGGTGTTCAACCAGCCATCATCGGCGGCAAAGTGCCGAGCAGCGACACGGCCGCAACTGCCCCGATTCCCATCAACCATTCCACCATCACGCTGCGCTTCAGGGTGTTCATGCGCTGTTCGCAATCATCAATTCGCAACCGATTGAACAACGCCAGCCCCAACATCCCCAGCACCAGCAAAACCTTGATCAACAGGATCAAGGCAAACCCCTCGAATAACGGCGTCGGCCACATTTGGCCAGTCAACACGCGCACGTTGATCAGCCCGGTAATGAGCAGCCCCGCGACCAGTCCGTAACCGATCCCGCTGAAACGTTGCAACACTTTGCGCAACGCAACGCCCGGTTGGCGCAGGATCATCACCAGCATCAGCAAGCCACCGAGCCAGGCGCCGACGCAGGTCAGATGAATGATCTGATTGAGGATCAGCAATTGCCCGCTGAGGCCATCGAGCATCGCACCGTGGCCCACCGGCGCAAGTGTCGCCAGCAACAAGGCAGCCAACGCCATTCGCAGATAAGCATTCGAACGCCACGGGGTGAACAGCAACGCCAGCAGCACAGCGTTGATGAGCAAATGCCAACGCCAGACCTGGCCGAAAAACGTCTTCTGCAACACCAGGTCGATCGTCGCCGGATCAAACGCTGCCGCCGCCGAACCGGCCATGCTCGCGGTGATCAGTAGCGCCCAGATGACACCGCTGACCAGTGCGATCAACGTCAACCAACGGGCGTGCCGCGCCAGACGCTGATCCAGCTCAGGCGCTGCACCCTTGAGCAGCAAAGGCCTGAACATCCAGGCTCCGAACAGCATCAACACCACGGTGAAATGCAGGAAGCGGCACAGCACCAACGCATCGCTCATGAATTACTGGCCGACCTTGAACTGATACGCGCCTTCGCTCTTGTGCGTGTCCACCGACACCGCGTGCCATTGGACCTTGTACTCACCGGCGGTCAACGGCGCGGCGGGGATGACGATGAGCGTTTTCTTGTCATCCTCGGTGGTCAGCGCCTTGACCGCAATGGAGGCACCCTCCCTGGTCAGGGTGACTTTGGTGAAGCTGGCCTCGACGCCTTCGGAAAACATCAGGCGCAGTTCTGCTGGCGCGGTGACGGTGCTGTCGGCGGCCGGGGTCTGGCTTTTCAAATGGGCGTGGGCAAAGGCCTGGGAAGTGACCATCAGCGACGCCAGCAGGGTGCCGGCAGTGAGCAGTTTTTTCATCGGCATGGGAAATCCCTTTTCAGTGAAGTGACGGGCAGGTGGCGGTGATCGTAAACCATGAGCCTGAACGGATGTGTGAAGAATCGTTCTCGACGGTCGCCCCTGAGCCAGAGCGGATGCTAGTCTTCAGACTCGTTGTTGTCAGGGAGCCCACATGGGCAATCACAAAATCGAAATCCGCCGCAGTAACGTCGAAAAGATCCTGCTCGGCGCAGAAAAAGTCTTCGCCGAAAAAGGCTTTGGCAGCACCGCCATGGCCGACATCGCGGCCGAAGTGCAATTGCCGCGCTCCAACCTGCATTACTACTTCAGCACCAAGAGCGAACTGTACAGCGCCGTACTGTTCGACCTGCTGGAAGTGTGGAAACAGGACGCGCTGTGCTTCGAAATGTTCGACGATCCGCGTGTGGTGCTGAGCAGCTACATCCGCGCCAAGATGAACCACTCGCGCAGTCGCCCGTACGGTTCGAAAGTATGGGCCAACGAAATCATCCACGGCGCGCCGACGTTGGGCGAGGCGCTCGACGTCAGTCTGTATGACTGGGCGAAGATGAAAGAGGCGAAGATTCGCCAGTGGGTCGAGGACAAGCGGATTCTGCCGGTAGAACCGTCGAGTTTGCTGTACATGATCTGGGCCTCGACTCAGCACTATGCCGACTTCGATCATCAGGTGAACATTCTCAACGAACATCAGCCGCTGTCGGACATGCAGTTCGAGCGGGCGGTGCAGACTGTCACGAGCGTGATCTTGCGCGGAATCGGGCTGGAACCGTAACGCTTGTGCCGCGACTGCCAGCGCCTTCACGAGCAGGCTCGCTCCCACCTCTGGAATACATTCCCTGTGGGAGCGAGCCTGCTCGCGAAAGAGCCCGTTCAGGCCCTGCTGAACTCAGGGGCTGACGTGATACGGATTCCTCGGATCATGGTTCCAGTCCAGAAACGGCTTGCCCGTTTCCATCGGTACCATCTCGATGCAATCCGCCACCGGGCAGGTGATCTGGCACAAATTGCAGCCCACACACTCATCATCGATCACTTCATATTTATGCGTGCCGTCCGCCTGCGTGAGGCTGCTGATGGCCTGGTGTGAGGTGTCTTCGCAGGCAATGTGGCAACGCCCGCAACCAATGCACGCCGCCTGGTCGATTTTGGCGATGACCTGGTAGTTGATGTCGAGATACTTCCAGTCCGTCGTGTTGCCCACCGCGCGCCCGGAGAACTCGGCGATGTTGGCGTAACCCTGACTGTCCATCCACCGCGACAAGCCGTCCTTCATCTCCTCGACAATCCGAAACCCATGCAACATTGCCGCCGTACACACTTGCACCGCGCCGCTGCCCAACGCCATGAACTCCGCCGCATCGCGCCAACTGCCAATGCCGCCAATACCGCAGATCGGCAGCCCTTGGGTCTGCGGGTCACGGGCGATTTCGGCGACCATGTTCAAGGCAATCGGTTTGACCGCCGAGCCGCAATAGCCGCCGTGGGTGCTCTGGCTGCCGACGGTGGGCAGGGCGACCATGTGGTCGAGGTCGACGCTGGTGATCGAGTTGATCGTATTGATCAGCGACACCGCATCGGCGCCGCCGCGATGGGCCGCGCGGGCAGCAACGCGGATGTCGGTGATGTTCGGTGTCAGTTTGACGATCACCGGCAACGAGCAATAAGTTTTGCACCAACGCGTCACTTGCTCGACGTACTCTGGCACCTGACCCACCGCCGCGCCCATGCCGCGTTCGGGCATGCCGTGGGGGCAGCCGAAATTCAGTTCGATGCCATCGGCGCCCGTCGCCTCCACCAGCGGCAGGATGTATTTCCACGACTCTTCTACACACGGCACCATCAGCGACACGATCATCGCGCGATCCGGCCAGTCTTTTTTCACCTGGGTGATTTCCCGCAGGTTGATCTCCAGTGAGCGGTCGGTAATGAGCTCGATGTTGTTGATGCCAAGGACTTCGCGGTTGGCGCCGTAATGCGCCGAATAGCGCGACGACACGTTGACCGCCGCCGGGTCTTCGCCGAGGGTTTTCCAGACCACGCCGCCCCAGCCCGCCTCGAACGCACGCACCACGTTGTAGGCCTTGTCGGTGGGTGGCGCGGAGGCCAGCCAGAATGGATTGGGGGCTTTGATGCCGGCGAAGACAATCGAGAGATCGGCCATTTACGCAGCCTCCACGTTGAGCATCAGTTGAACGTTGATGGCCTCGGCGGCCCGTTTGCCGTGCTGCACCGCTTGCACGGTCAGATCCTGATCGAGGCTGGTGCAGTCACCACCGGCATAGACACCGGGAATGCTGGTGCGCAGGTTTTCGTCGACTTGAATTCGTTCGCCCTGACGCTTGAGTTCGTGAGCCATCGGGTCGGCGAGGGCGTCGCTGTCGAAGGCCTGACCGATGGCTTTGAAGATTGCATCGGCCGCCAGTTCGAAGGTTTCGCCAGTGGTTTGCAGACGACCATCGACCAGGTGGGTGCGAGCGAAACGCATGCCGCGCACGTTGCCCTGGGTGTCGAGCAGCACCTCGTCCGGCTGTGCCCAGGTGAGCAGGCGTACCTGATTGGCTTTGGCAATGTCCTGTTCATGATGGGTCGCGCCCATGTCCGCCGCACCGCGCCGGTAAACAAGATTGACGTCGCGGGCACCGAGGCGGGCCATTTGCACGGCCATGTCGATGGCGGTGTTGCCCGCGCCGAGCACGATGCAGCGCTCGGCCAATGGCAACTGCGTGAGGTCATCGGCCTGACGCAATTCGCGGATGTAGTCAGTAGCGGCGAGCACGCCTGGGGCGTCCTCGTGGGCTAGACCAAGTTGCTTGCTGGCGTTGAGACCAAGGCCAAGAAACACGGCGTCGAACTGTTGATGCAATTCGCCGAGGGTCAGGTTGCCACCGAGTTTCAGCCCGTGACGGATTTCGATGCCGCCGATTTGCAGGAGGAAATCCAGTTCCTTTTGTGCGTAGTCGTCGACCAGTTTGTATTTGGCGATCCCGTATTCGTTGAGCCCGCCTGCCTTTTCTCGCGCTTCGAAAATCACTACGTCATGGCCGTGCATTGCGCTGCGATGCGCGCAGGACAAACCCGCTGGGCCGGCACCGACCACGGCAATGCGTTTGCCGGTGGCGGGAGCGCGCTGGAACGGGTGTTCGGAGAAGTTCGCGTTGTCCACGGCGTAGCGTTGCAACAGGCCGATCAGCACTGGTGCACATTCATGGGCGTTGTTGCGCACGCAGGCTTGCTGGCAGAGGATCTCCGTCGGACAGACCCGCGCGCAACTGCCGCCAAGGATGTTCGCCGAGAGGATTTTCTGCGCCGCGCCTGTCACGTTTTCCTGGTGGATATTGCGGATGAACGAAGGAATGTCGATCTCGCTGGGGCACGCATTCACGCAAGGCGCATCGTAGCAATACAGGCAGCGCGAAGCTTCCAGATGCGCCTGACGGTCGTTGAGCGGTGGCGCCAGATCGGTGAAATGGCCGGCGAGGGCGGTCGCGTCCTCACGGGGATGCGGGAGATGGTTCAGGGAATCGATCACGGTTTTTGCCTCACGGTTTATTGAGGTGCCTGCCTCTGATGGGCAGTGGTTTCCTGCGTTGCCTGGACCGACGCTATCGCTGGCAAGCCAGCTCCCACAGATTTTTGGGTGATCGCAGTATTTGTGTACGACCTCAACCCTTGTGGGAGCAGGCTTGCCAACGATAGCGTCCGCCCAGGCAACGCTTTCAGCGTTTCACTGCAACCGGCTTATGTTGCTCAGCCCGTTTGCTCAGCAAATCAAACACCGCCGGATACGCCGGCCGTTCGATGTAGCGCCCGGCACCGCGCTCGGCGCGCAGGTCGCCGTCGGCCCAGACCACGCGGCCCTGGCTGACGGTATGGCTCGGCACACCGCGCACGGTCTTGCCTTCGAAGATGTTGAAGTCCACCTGCTGATGGTGGGTCTTGGCGGAAATCGTGCGGGTGCCTTGCGGATCCCACAGCACCAGGTCGGCATCGGCGCCGACGCGAACAGCACCTTTGCGCGGGTAGAGATTGAAGATCTTCGCGGTGTTGGTGGAGGTGAGGGCGACGAATTCCTGCATCGACAAACGCCCGGTATTCACCCCTTCATCCCACAACAGCGCCATGCGGTCTTCAATGCCGGCGGTGCCGTTGGGGATCTTGCTGAAGTCGTCACGACCGGCGGCTTTTTGTTCGGCGCAGAAGCAGCAATGGTCGGTGGCGGTAGTGTGCAGATTGCCGGCCTGCAAGCCATGCCACAGCGCCTCTTGATGACCACGCGGACGGAACGGCGGGCTCATCACGTATCCGGCGGCGGTCTGCCAGTCCGGGTGCTGATACACGCTGTCGTCGAGCAGCAAATGCCCGGCGAGGACTTCGCCGTAGACCGGTTGGCCCTTGCTGCGCGCATAGGTGATTTCGTCGAGCGCTTCTTGGGTCGACACGTGCACCAGGTACAACGGCGTGCCAATGGTTTCGGCAATCCGAATGGCGCGGCTGGCCGCTTCACCTTCGACCTGCGAGGGACGCGACAGCGGATGCGCTTCCGGCCCGGTGATGCCTTGCGCCATCAATTTGCGTTGCAGGTGATAGACCAACTCGCCGTTTTCCGCGTGCACGGTCGGCACGGCACCGAGTTCCAGGCAGCGCTCGAAACTCGCCACCAAGGTGTCGTCGGCCGCCATGATCGCGTTCTTGTAAGCCATGAAATGCTTGAAGCTGTTGATGCCGTGATGGCTGACCAGTTCGGCCATTTCCTCACGCACCTGCTCGCTCCACCAAGTGATAGCGACGTGAAAGCCGTAGTCCGACGCCGATTTTTCCGCCCAGCCGCGCCACTGATGAAACGCTTCCATCAACGACTGCTGCGGGTTCGGAATGACGAAATCAATGATCGACGTGGTGCCACCGGCAAGCCCTGCGGCGGTGCCGCTGTAGAAGTCTTCGCTGGCCACCGTGCCCATGAAGGGCAGTTGCATATGGGTGTGCGGATCGATGCCGCCGGGCATCAGGTATTGGCCGCTGCCGTCGAGCACTTCGGCGCCGGCCGGAATATCGAGGTTTTCACCGATGGCTTTAATCACGCCGTCTGCGCAATACACATCGGCGCGGTAACTTTCATCATGGGTAACAACGGTGGCGCCACGGATCAACAGAGACATTCCGAGTTCCTCGCAGGCATGACCGACTGATGCCGGTTCTAGATGTTTTAGAAGTGGCGGCGCCAACTGCGTATTCCTGTCAGCGCTGTCAGGAATAAACGCTAGCCGCATAATTACGATTGAGCAAGATTATTTTTTATAAGCTTATGTTTGAATTAACTAACTGATAAATAAGAATAAAAAGTAACAATCACCAAAATGGTGAGGTCGATCACCATTTTGACGCACTTGACAGGATGCGAATATGGTCAACATTTCTTATGTGAAATCAGCTGCTTGAACAATGGTCTATGGTTGATGCGCCACAATGAAAAAAAGTGCAGTGCACCAGTTTGAGTCCTGTCTGTTCGGACAACTTGTTTGATCTTTAGCCTGAGGGTCGAAACACGTCGCGGCGAACTTGAACGGTAAATAATTAAAACTGATAAACATCAGTCAGTTGCAAAGCGTTGCAAGCATGGCCCGATGCGAAAGCGGGGAACCCGGCACGTAAATTGATGCCGCCGCTGACACCTTGGCCGGTGCTTGAAGTTGTCAGTTCCTCCGGCCATCGTCCGGCTTGCGCTCCTGAGTGCCAGCCCCTGATGAGCAAAAAATAATTCAAAGAACAGTGGAGCGGCCATGCAACAGATCAGATCGCAAGTGACCGAGCGCGACGGCTTGTACGAGCTTGAAGCCGGTAGCGACGTCCTCGACAGTCCCCGTTACAACCACGACATGGCACCGACCAAGGTGCACGAACGGACCTGGAACAAATGGCACATCACCGCGCTATGGGTCGGCATGTCGATCTGCGTGCCGACCTACACCCTCGGCGGCGTGCTCACCGCGTACTTCGGGCTGAGCGTCGGCGAAGCGTTAGTGGCGATTCTGTTTGCCAACATCATCGTGCTGATTCCCCTCACGCTGAATGCGTTTCCTGGCACTAAATACGGTATTCCGTTCCCGGTGTTGCTGCGCTCTTCGTTCGGCATTCTCGGCTCCAACGTGCCCTGTCTGATCCGTGCGCTGGTGGCGTGTGGGTGGTTCGGTATTCAGACAATGTTTGGCGGACTGGCGATTCACCTGTTCCTCGGCTCGGTGTTCGACGGCTGGAAGTCCCTCGGCGGAACGGGCGAGGTCATCGGCTTCATGGTGTTCTGGGCGCTGAACCTGTGGGTGGTGATTCGCGGTGCCGAATCGATCAAATGGCTGGAAACCCTGTCCGCACCGCTGCTGGTGGCCGTGGGGATCGGTTTGCTCGTCTGGGCGATGCCCAACGTCTCAATGACCGAGTTGATGGCGATCCCGGCGAAGCGTCCTGAGGGTGCGAGCGTGGTGAGTTACTTCGCGGCGGGGCTGACGGCGATGGTCGGGTTCTGGGCGACGCTGTCGCTGAACATTCCTGACTTCAGTCGTTACGCCAAGAGCCAAAAGGACCAGATCGTCGGGCAGATCATTGGCCTGCCGCTGACCATGTTTTTGTTCGCCGCCCTCGGTGTCGTAATGACCGCCGCGTCGGTGAAACTGGTCGGAGTTACCGTGTCGGATCCGGTCACCCTGATCGGCCATATCCAGAGCCCGGTGTGGGTCGCAATCGCCATGGCGCTGATCATCATTGCCACGCTGTCGACCAACACAGCGGCCAACATCGTCTCGCCGACCAACGATTTCCAGAACATCGCGCCGAAGGTGATTAACCGCACCAAAGCCGTGTTGCTGACGGGCGTGGTGGGTCTGCTGCTGATGGGGCATGAGCTGCTGAAAAAGCTCGGCTGGATCGTTTCCGAGGTCAGCCTGGAAAGCGTTTATTCGAACTGGTTGTTGGGCTATTCGAGCCTGCTCGGGCCGATTGCCGGGATCATGGTGGTGGACTATTTCCTGATCAAGAAACAACAACTCGACCTGGCCGGGCTCTACCGCGATGACGTCTATCCGGCGTGGAATTGGGCCGGGTTTATCGCCTTTGGCGTGCCGGTGGTGCTGACCTTGCTGTCACTGGGCAGCGATGCGTTCAGCTGGTTTTACAGCTATGGCTGGTTTACCGGATCGGCGTTGGGCGGGTTGATTTATTACGGGTTGTGCGCGATGCGGGCGCAGCCTTCAGTCGTGAAATCGGCGGTGTAGCGGATGGCCTTATCGCTGGCAAGCCCGCTCCCACAGGTTTTTGGCAGGGCACAGCATTTGTGTACGACCTTGATCCTTGTGGGAGCTGGCTTGCCAGCGATGACGGCCTCACAGACACCACAAAAATCTTCATAAGAAAAGCCTGAGGAGATCCCCATGAACGCAGCCGTAGACGTTCTGCAGTCCACCCATCAGCACATCAACCGCGACCGCTTGTGGGCGTCGCTCATGGAACTCGCCAAGCTTGGCGCCACGGTCAAGGGCGGCGTCTGTCGCCTGGCCCTGACCGACCTCGACCGCCAGGCCCGCGACCTGTTCGTGCAGTGGTGCGAGGAGGCCGGTTGCAGCATCAGCGTCGACGAAGTCGGCAACATCTTCGCCCGTCGTCCGGGACGCAATCCGAATCTGCCACCGGTGATGACCGGCAGCCACATCGACACCCAGCCCACCGGCGGCAAATTCGACGGTTGCTTTGGTGTGCTCGCTGGCGTCGAGGTGCTGCGCACGCTCAACGACCTTGGCGTAGAGACCGAAGCGCCGTTGGAAGTGGTGGTCTGGACAAACGAAGAAGGCTCGCGTTTCGCCCCGTGCATGATGGGCTCGGGGGTGTTCGCGGAGAAATTTACCCTCGAAGAAACCCTGGCCAAGGTCGATGCCGACGGCGTCACCGTTGGCGAAGCATTGAACGCTATCGGTTATGCCGGATCACGCAAAGTCAGTGGGCACAAGATCGGCGCCTATTTCGAGGCGCACATCGAACAAGGTCCGATCCTTGAAGACGAACAGAAAACCATCGGCGTGGTGCTGGGCGCGCTCGGACAGAAGTGGTTCGACCTGAAACTGCGCGGCGTCGAGGCTCACGCCGGTCCTACACCGATGCACCTGCGCAAAGATGCACTGGTTGGCGCCTCGGTGATCGTCGGCGCCGTCAACCGCGCTGCCCTCGGCCATCAACCTCACGCCTGCGGCACAGTCGGTTGCCTGCAAGCCTATCCCGGCTCGCGCAACGTCATTCCTGGCGAAGTGCGCATGACCCTCGACTTCCGTCATCTGGAACCGGCGCGCCTCGACTCGATGATCGCCGAGGTAAAACAAGTGATCGACGCCACCTGCGAACAACACGGCCTCACTTACGAACTGACCCCGACCGCCGACTTCCCGCCGCTGTACTTTGAAAAGGGCTGCGTCGACGCGGTGCGCAGCGCGGCACAAGGTTTGGGATTGTCGAACATGGACATCGTCAGCGGCGCCGGCCACGACGCAATCTTCCTCGCCGAACTGGGCCCGGCCGGGATGATCTTTGTGCCGTGCGAAGGCGGCATCAGCCACAACGAAATCGAAAACGCCGCGCCGGATGACCTGGCGGCGGGGTGCGCGGTGCTGTTGCGCGCGATGCTCGCGGCATCGGCGATGGTCGCCAACGGCAAAGCAGCCGCCTGAACATTCAACCCCGTTCCTGTGTGTGGCTTGCCAGCGAAAGCGGACTGTCAGTCGACACTTCGGTGACTGACGAACCGCCATCGCCGGCAAGCCACACACAGGGTTTTTCAGTGTGAGTGGATGAGTCGTCCACTTTCATCATCTCCTGAACACCTTCCCACGCTTCAGCACGCATTCGCTCGATAGCCAGCCCCGGAATCACGCCGTCATCGACGACAACCCGGCCGCCGACCAGACTGTATTTCACCGCGATCGGTTCGCCCGCGACCACGGGCGCCACCGCACGGTCATGGACGCCACAGAACAGCTGCCACTGCGATCTTTTGATGTCGGTGTTTTAATGGCCAGATCAAAAGATCGCAGCCTTCGGCGGCTCCTACAATTGATTATGTCGCCGTGTTTTGCACGTTTCTGAACGCGCGCGGTCGTAGCCTCACACGCGTGCCTTACCTATGGAGAGCCAATGAGCCCCGATGTCTTGACCACCGACACCAATCGTCGCCAGTTGCAGCAGATCATCGCGGCTTTGTCCGACGGGGTGATTTTGCTGGAGCTCGATCAGAGCATTCTCTGGGCCAATGAGGCGGCGTTGACGATGCATGGTGTGGGGCTGATGGGCGACTTGGGGCATAACGCGGATGACTACGCGCAGCGGTTCAATCTGCGCTATCGCAACAATCACACGGTGCTGGCGGACAATTATCCGATCCAGCGGGTGGCACGGCGCGAGACGTTCAGTGATGTGTTGGTGGAAGTGACGCCGGTGGCCGATCCGCAGCGTACCTGGGTGCACAGCGTGCGCAGCATGGTGTTGACCGATCGCGATGGCGAAGCCGAGTCGCTGGTGTTGATCATGAGCGACGTCACGGATTGGGCCAACGCCGAACAGCGTTTCGAGAAGACATTTAATGCCAACCCGGCGCCGGCGGTGATTTGTCGGTTGAGCGATTTGCGTTACATCAAGGTCAATTCGGGGTTTCTGGAGATGACCGGTTACACCCGCGATCAGGTGATTGGTGCCTCGGCCTATGAGCTCGATGTATTGGAGCAGGCCGATCGACGTGAACTGGCCATCGAACGTTTGCGCGACGGTGTGACGATTCCGCAGATGACCGCCGAGTTGCGCCTGTCCGACGGCCGCAGCAAGCAGGTGATCGTTGCCGGGCAGCCGCTGCCGCTCAATGACGAAGACTGCATGCTGTTTTCCTTCGTCGACATGGAGCCGCGGCACAAGGCTGAGGTCGCGCTGCGTCAGAGCGAGGAGCGGTTTGCCAAGGCGTTTCGCCTGACCCCGGTGCCGATTCTGGTGTGCAGCGCTGACGAGCAGCGGGTGATCGATGTGAATCAGGCTTTTCTCGATACCTTGGCTTACGCCAGCGATGAGGTGATTGGGCACACCATGACGCAGTTGGGTTTCATCGCCGACGATGCTTCACGCAAGGCTTTGCTGGCGGCCCTTGAAAAATCCGGACGCGTTGATCGGGTTGACGTGCAGATTCGACGCAAGGACGCCGGGCTTCTCGATTGTGCGGTGTCCGGGGATACGGTGAATATTGATGAGGGCGGGTGCTATTTGCTGGTGTTGATGGATATCACCGAGCGCAAGCGTACTGAGCTTGAACTGGTGGCGGCCATTGAAGAGGTAATGAAAGACGCGTCGTGGTTCAGCCGCACGCTGATCGAGAAACTGGCCAACGTGAAAAACGTCAATTCGCCGCAAACGCCGGACGTATCGTTCACTGATTTGACGGCGCGGGAACGGGATGTGCTGGGGCTGATCTGCGAAGGCCTGGCGGACAAGGAAATCGCGGCGCGATTGAAATTGGCGCCCAATACCGTGCGTAATCATGTAGCGACGGTGTATTCCAAGCTTGACGTGCACAGCCGCAGTGAGGCGATTGTCTGGGCGCGGGAGCGGGGGCTGTTTTCCAATGGATGGCGGCCTAAGGGGCAGAGGTGAGGGTGCAATTGCACTAGGTGCGGGGGTGCAAATACGGGTTTTGATCGCAGGCAACTGTTCTTAGGCTGGTGAGATGCGGCAAGGCTCTCGGGTTTTGGTCGCGTCCTCTTGAAATAGCTTAAGGAATTGCCTCATGTGTCTGTTCTGTTTTTCTGGATCGGGCGTTTTGTGTCATTTATCAGAGCGTGCGTTGTGATGTATCTGGCGCAGTTGCGTGCGCATCTGGAACACAGTTTTTCGCCGTTGGCGTGTGAGTGTGAGGTGAGTGGGGAGCACTCGTTAACGGTGAAGCTTTATCACCCGGTTTCGGGGCAGGTTGATTTGGTGGTGTCCGGGTTGAGTCTGGATGCTTTGCGTTCGGCGCAGGCTGTGGCGGGGTTGGTTGAGGAGTTGCGGTATGAGTTGGAGAGTAACTCTTTGAACCGTGGGATTGTTTGATCCTTGGCGGCCTTTGGGCCGACCAGGTTTTTGCTCGATGGGGTGAGTATCCGTTTCTTTGGGTGTTGCGGTTGGCGGTTTCGCGGTGTACCTCCAATCCCTGTGGGAGCTTGCCAGCGATGGCGGCCTGACAGCCGACCAAAATTTCGTGAGTGAACCGTCCCCCTGGAGTTGCCGAAGGCTACGATCTTCTGATCTGGCTTTGATCGTTCCCCTCTGGCTGCGGCTAATCAAATCATTTCTTTCATCCAAAGATCAGAATCGACAGCCAAAACTTCCCCATATAGCGGTTTTACTGGCGATCGCCCCTGTCTGGTCTATAAGGAATGAGTGGGTAGGTTTTCTGTAGCCGGGCTATGTCGTGCGCGGTTGCCGAAGTTTGATCGTCAATTTTCGCGAGTCAGCCTATGAATATGCTTGGGAAACGCGTGTATTCGCCGTTGTCGTGGGTGTTCGGGGTGGTGCTGTTGAGCGGCTGTGCGAGTCCGCCGCCGCCTCCGCCCGCAGCGCCCCCACCGGCGCCGGTGCGTACTTGTCAGACGGCCGAGAACACCGATGTGCTGGGTGAGGCGCGTGGGCCTGACGGGGAAGTGACGCGGGTGACGACTACGACGCGTTGTGTCACGCAATAGCGGGCATTTTGTAGGCATTGCCGCTGGCTGCGATCTTTTGACTTTGGCTGTAAAAAATCAAAAGATCGCGGCCTGCGGCAACGCTTACAGGGAGGTCAGGACAGGAAGCCGCCATCCACGTTAAGCGAGACGCCAGTGGTGTAGCTGGAGGCGTCGCTGGCGAGGTACAGGACGGCGCCGGCCATTTCACTCGGGTCGGCCACGCGCTTGAGCGGGATCTGTGCCAGTGCGGTTTTCAGGATCGCGTCGTTTTTCACCAGTGCCGAAGCGAATTTCGTGTCGGTCAGGCCCGGCAGCAGGGCGTTGCAGCGGATGCCGAATTGCGCGCATTCCTTGGCAAAGACCTTGGTCATGTTGATCACGGCGGCTTTGGTCACCGAATAGATGCCCTGGAAAATGCCCGGCGAAATGCCGTTGATCGACGCCACGTTGATGATGCTCCCGCCGCCGTTTTCACGCATCAGCTTGCCGGCTTCAACGGACATGAAAAAGTAGCCGCGAATGTTCACGTCGACGGTTTTTTGAAAGGCGCTGAGGTCGGTGTCCAGCACGTTGCAGAACTGCGGGTTGGTCGCGGCGTTGTTGACCAGAATGTCGAGGCGGCCGAACTGTTCCTTGATGCCGGCGAAAACCTGGCTGATCTGATCCATTTCGCCGATGTGGCAGGCCACGGCCGTGGCTTTGCCGCCAGCAGCAATGATGGCGTCGGCGACGTGTTGGCAGCCATCGAGTTTTCGGCTCGACACAATGACGTGTGCGCCTTGCTGGGCTAGCAGTTTGGCAATGGCTTCACCGATGCCACGGCTGGCACCGGAGACGAAAGCGATCTTGCCGTCGAGGTCGAACAACTGAGTCTTGGACATGGGTTTTCCTTGTTGTTATGCCGATGGCCGGGGCCGATCAGAGGCTGGATTTCTGAATGATCTGCAGGCTCATATGCTCCAGCAGTTTGTTCATGTGAATGAACTGTGCGAAGCGTTTGTCCTGGGTCTGGCCATGGAAGAAGCGGTAATAGATCTGTTGGACGATACCGGCGAGGCGGAAGAGGCCGTAGGTGTAATAGAAATCGAAGTTGTCGATCTGGATGCCTGCGCGCTCGGCGTAATAATCAACGAATTCGCGGCGGGTCAGCATGCCTGGCGCGTGGCTCGGCTGACGGCGCATCAGTTGCACCGGTGCCGGGTCGTCGGCCTGGATCCAGTAGGCGAGGGTGTTGCCCAGATCCATCAGCGGATCACCGAGGGTCGTCAGTTCCCAGTCGAGCACGCCGATGATCTGCATCGGGTTGTCCGGATCGAGGATGACGTTATCGAAACGGTAGTCGTTGTGGACGATGCTCGGGTTCGGATGGTCAGCCGGCATTTTGTCGTTGAGCCAGGCTTTGACCGCTTCCCACTGTGGCGCATCCGGGGTCAGGGCTTTTTCGTAGCGCTCGCTCCAGCCCTTGATTTGTCGGGCAACGTAGCCTTCCGGTTTGCCGAGGTCGGCCAGGCCGCAGGCCTTGTAATCGACGCGATGAAGCTCGACGAACTTGTCGATGAAGCTTTTGCACAGCGCTTCGGTTTTTGCTGAATCCAGATTGAGTTCCGCTGGCAGTTCGGACCGCAGGATGATGCCTTTGACCCGTTCCATCACGTAGAACTCGGCGCCGATCACCGACTCATCGGTGCAATGCACATACGCTTTTGGGCAATAGGGAAAGCCGTCGCGCAGTTGATTGAGGATGCGGAATTCGCGGCCCATGTCATGGGCGGACTTGGCCTTGTGGCCGAACGGCGGGCGGCGCAGGACGAACTCCTGTTCCGGGTACTCCAGCAGGTAGGTCAGGTTCGACGCACCGCCGGGGAACTGGCTGATTTGCACGGTTCCGGTCAGGCCCGGGATGTGGGCCTTGAGGTAAGGATCGATCAGACTGGCATCGAGTTCTTCGCCGGAGCGGATACGGGTGGACTGATCAGTAAGCGCCATGCTTATCCCTTCTGCTTATTTTGGAGGCCAGACATCATTGGCTAATCTAATGAAGCACAGACTCGGTCACAAGAGTGAGGGAGGTCTTATAGGTCAGCGTGTTGCTGGATAATCAGCGTTCCGAATGCGTCAGATCCACGATTTGAACAGGCCCCCTGTAGGCGCTGCCTGTGGCAGTTCCTGGACGGGGATGCGTCAGTGGACGCGTTGGTCGGCCAGTCTGGGCGGCAGATGTACCGGCGTCAGTACCGGTTGCCCGGAGAAAAACGCGATGAGATTTTTCCCAACCATCTCCACCGTGCCTTGCGTCGCTTCCGGCGAAAGCCCGGCGACATGAGGTGTGAGCAGCACATTACTCAACGTCTTCAGCCCGTCCGGTACCTGCGGCTCGTTATCGAACACATCCAGCGCCGCTCCTGCAATCCGCCGTTGTTCCAGCGCGCTGACCAGCTCCGCCGTGACTATCACGCTGGCCCGCGCGATGTTGACAATGAAACCGTTCGGGCCCAGCGCATCGAGCACCGGGCGGGTCACCAGATGCTGGGTTCCGAGGCCGCCAGGCGTGGCGATGATCAGAAAGTCAGAGGCTCGAGCCAACTCAGTCGGCGTCGAGCAGAACGCGTAAGGCACGTCGCTGCGCAATTGGCGATTATGGTAACTGACGCTCATGTCGAAGCCATTGGCTGCGCGCTTGGCAATCGCCATGCCCACCGCACCGAGGCCGAGGATGCCCAGGCGCTTGCCAGCGAGGGAAGGGCGCATGATCTTCGGCCATTCGCCCCGGCGCACGGCGGCGTCACAGCGTGGAATGTCGCGCACCAATGCCAGCAACATGGCCAGCGCGTGATCGGCGACCGACGATGCATTGACCCCGGCACCGTTGGTTACGGTAATGCCCCGGTCACTGGCCGCTTGCAAGTCGACATGTTCGTAACCGGCACCGATCACGGTGATAATTTTCAGCGCCGGCAGTGCAGCGATTTCTTCGGCGTACAACCCTAGCGGCCCACGGGTCAGCACCGCGTCGATCCTCGCGCCGTGGGTGGCGATGGCCTGGGCGCGTTCGGCGGGCGTCGGCGCCAGAATCAGGTGAAAGCCCTGTTGTTCCAGGATCGGCAGGTAGTCATTGATCGTTTCAACCAGTACCAGAACGGTTGCGGGCATGCGCGGCTCCTGTGAACGTCGGCGTCGAGGGTGAAAGTCGTTTCAGAGTGCTGATTCCAGAGCGGTTTGGCAATGGTCGGCAGTTGTTGGCGGCAGGTTCGCATCAGGCAGTGTAGGTCAGGTTGTCAGGCTCGGGGCGTTGGCGCAATCGCCCAAAAAAACCATACATGCCCCACTTACTCTATTTTCGGACGTTGCCTACAACCATAAAGGAAGTGATCCGCTATCCAGTGAGTGATGAACAGGAAATCATCTAGAGGTGAAAGTGCGGTTCAGGATGAACCAGCAGCCGAGTGTAGCGGCCAATAGCCAGGGAAGGCTCATGCTTCAGAATGATCGCGAAAATCTTGAGCTCGACAAGCTGCAGATTGAAATACAAAAACTTGGTGCTGAAAGAAGCAAGCTCAAAGCCGAGGAGAGAAAGCTGAAGCTGGAGGCCATCCTGTATCCACTGGCAGTAGGAGGCGGGGTGTTAACGGCATTCGTTACGGCAGTGGGGCTTCTGCTCAAGCTGTGAGTGAAGCCAGGTTCCAAAAAGGAGCGCTGATTTTGCGATTGTACAGGACCCAAGATCCCGCGTCAGCAGCCTCTACTGACGTCACAAAAGGAAAATTGCATGGAAATCGAAGACCGCAGCGCCAGACTGAAACGACTCTATCGGGAGGAAGCCGAATTTGCCGAAGACAGTCCATTTCTTTCCGACGCTGATGTTCGTACAACCTTACTGCTGCTGGGCATCGGTGCCTTGTCAGCGTTGGCTTGCATTTCAATCGGCATCGCAGTGGTTCGCCTATTGCTTTGAGTAACAGAACTGAAAACGACACGGAGCGTTCAACCAGCGACGCTGAACTTCCCAAAAACGACAATCCGTTGAGCTCCTCCGTACAACCATTCCTCCGCTAAGTCTTTGCTTCTGCTGGTTTATCCCGGACAATCGCGCCCCTGTTTCGGTCATGACGTTTCTGTCGGTTTTATCCGACACGTCCTGACCGGGTGACAACTGACCGGAATGCGGAGATCCGACCGGATGAATGATCAGGCCAATAGCGTCGACGACCGCTATGAAGCGGCGGCACCAGCTGAGCTTTCAAGCTGGAATCGCCATGACACCACCTGGATGCTGGGGCTGTTCGGAACGGCAATTGGCGCGGGTACCCTGTTCCTGCCGATCAACGCAGGTCTCGGCGGCTTCTGGCCGTTGCTGGTGCTTGCGGTATTGGCGTTTCCCATGACGTTCTACGCGCATCGTGGCCTGACCCGCTTTGTGCTCTCCGGGCGCGACGGCGCGGACATCACCGAAGTCGTGGAGCAGCATTTCGGCATCAAGGCCGGCGCGTTGATCACGTTGCTTTATTTTTTCGCGATCTTCCCGATCCTGCTGATCTACAGCGTCGCGCTGACCAACACGGTCGGCAGTTTTCTTGAACATCAGTTGCACATCACGCCGCCGCCACGCGCCCTATTGTCACTGGTGCTGATCCTGGGTCTGCTGGCTGTGGTGCGTTGCGGCGAGCAGATGATCGTCAAGGCGATGAGCCTCATGGTGTATCCGTTCATCGTCGCCCTGCTGTTTCTGGCGGTGTATCTGGTTCCACACTGGAACGGCGGCATCCTCAGCACTGCCTCGCAGGTGCCGGCACCGTCGGCACTGCTGCACACACTGTGGCTGGCGATTCCGGTCATGGTGTTCTCGTTCAACCATTCGCCGATCATCTCGGCGTTTGCGGTCGATCAAAAGCGTCGCTACGGCACCCACGCTGAAGAGCGCAGCTCGCAGATCCTGTCGCGTGCTCACGCGTTGATGGTGTTGATGGTGCTGTTCTTCGTGTTCAGTTGCGTCCTGACCCTGTCGCCGGCGCAACTGGCGGAAGCGAAAGCGCAGAACCTGTCGATCCTTTCCTACCTGGCCAATCATTTCAGCAACCCGACCATTGCATTCGCGGCACCGTTGATTGCGTTTGTGGCGATTTCCAAGTCGTTTCTTGGCCATTACATCGGCGCCAGCGAAGGCTTGAAAGGCCTGATCGTCAAGAGCGGCAGGCGCCCCGGGGCCAAGACCCTGGATCGTATCGTTGCAGCGTTCATGCTTGTGGTGTGCTGGATTGTGGCGACGCTGAACCCGAGCATTCTTGGCATGATCGAGACGCTGGGCGGGCCGGTGATTGCGGCGATTCTGTTCCTGATGCCAATGTATGCGATTCGTAAAGTGCCGGCGATGGCGCGTTATCGTGGGCAGGCATCGAATGTGTTTGTCGCGGCGGTGGGGCTGGTGGCGATTACGGCGTTGATCTATTCGTTGTCCGCGTAAAGGAAGATCAACAGAACGCAGCCTGCAGGGTGCACAACGCAGGCATAAAAAAAACGCCGCCCCTTTCACAAGGGGCGGCGTTTTTCATTGCGTTACAGCGTTAGGCTTGAACGACCGGGATGTTGGCGTTCGCAGCAGCTTCACGGAACTCGGCAATCTGGTCGAAGGACAGGTAGCGGTAGATATCGGCCGCCATGCTGTCGATCTTGCCAGCGTATTCCATGTACTCCTCGACGGTCGGCAGGCGACCCAGGATCGATGCAACGGACGCTAGCTCGGCCGAGGCCAGGTAGACGTTCGCGCCGTCGCCCAGACGGTTCGGGAAGTTACGGGTCGACGTCGACACAACGGTCGAGTTCGGCTCTACGCGTGCCTGGTTACCCATGCACAGCGAGCAGCCCGGCATTTCCATGCGCGCGCCAGCCTTGCCGTAAATGCCGTAGTAGCCTTCTTCGGTCAGTTGGTGAGCGTCCATCTTGGTCGGCGGCGACAGCCACAGACGGGTTGGCAGCTGCCCCTTGACCTGATCCAGCAGCTTGCCGGCAGCGCGGAAGTGACCGATGTTGGTCATGCACGAACCGATAAACACTTCGTCGATCTTCTCGCCAGCAACGCTGGACAGCAGACGGGCGTCATCCGGGTCGTTCGGCGCGCAGAGCACAGGCTCGTTGACGTCGGCCAGATCGATTTCGATGATTTCGGCGTATTCGGCGTCGGCATCGGCTTCCATCAGTTCCGGGTTGGCAACCCACGCTTCCATCGCTTGGGCACGACGTTCCAGGGTACGCGCATCGCCGTAGCCTTCGCCGATCATCCAGCGCAGCAGAGTGATGTTGGAGTTCAAGTACTCGGTGATCGACTCTTTCGACAGCTTGATGGTGCAACCGGCAGCCGAACGTTCGGCCGAGGCGTCGGACAGTTCGAAAGCCTGTTCCAGGGTCAGACCTTCCAGGCCTTCGATTTCCAGGATGCGGCCGGAGAAGGCGTTTTTCTTGCCCTTCTTCTCGACGGTCAGCAGGCCATTCTGGATAGCGAAGTAAGGAATGGCATGAACCAGGTCACGCAGGGTGATGCCAGGTTTCATTTTGCCTTTGAAGCGCACCAGGATCGATTCCGGCATGTCCAGCGGCATGACGCCGGTGGCAGCGGCGAACGCGACCAGACCGGAACCGGCCGGGAACGAGATGCCCATCGGGAAACGGGTGTGCGAGTCACCACCGGTACCGACGGTGTCTGGCAGCAGCATGCGGTTCAGCCACGAGTGGATGATGCCGTCGCCCGGACGCAGCGAGACGCCGCCACGGGTCATGATGAAGTCAGGCAGGGTGTGGTGGGTGGTCACGTCGATCGGCTTCGGATAGGCCGCGGTGTGGCAGAAAGACTGCATCACCAGATCTGCGGAGAAGCCCAGGCACGCCAGGTCTTTCAGTTCGTCACGGGTCATGGGACCTGTGGTGTCCTGAGAACCGACGGTGGTCATCTTCGGCTCGCAGTAGGTGCCAGGACGAACGCCTTGGCCTTCTGCCAGACCGCAAGCCTTGCCGACCATTTTCTGCGCCAGGGTAAAGCCCTTGGTGCTTTCAGCCGGCGCTTCCGGCTTCTTGAACAGGTCGAACGCCGGCAGACCCAGTTCGGCGCGAGCCTTCTCGGTCAGGCCACGGCCGATGATCAATGGAATACGGCCGCCAGCGCGAACTTCGTCCAACAGAACCGGGGTCTTCATTTCGAAGGTGGTGATGACTTCGTCGGTGCCGTGTTTGCAGACTTTGCCAGCATGCGGGTACAGGTCGATCACGTCGCCCATGTTCATGTTGGAAACGTCGAACTCGATTGGCAGGGCGCCGGCATCTTCCATGGTGTTGTAGAAGATCGGAGCGATTTTGCTGCCAAAGCAGAAACCGCCGGCACGCTTGTTCGGCACGTAAGGCACGTCGTCGCCGAAGAACCACAGTACGGAGTTGGTTGCCGATTTACGCGAGGAGCCGGTACCGACCACGTCACCGACGTAGGCGATAGGGAAGCCTTGACCGCGCATTTCTTCGATCTGCTTCATCGGGCCGATGGCGCCCTGCTGATCAGGCACGATGCCTTCGCGGGCCATTTTCAACATGGCCAGGGCGTGCAGCGGGATGTCCGGGCGCGACCAGGCATCAGGCGCCGGGGACAGGTCGTCGGTGTTGGTCTCGCCCGTCACCTTGAACACACGCAGGCTGATCTTGTCGGCCAGAGTCGGGCGGTTCTTGAACCATTCGCCGTCAGCCCAGGATTGCAGCACGGCTTGAGCGTGAGCGTTGCCGTTCTTGGCTTTTTCGGCCACGTCGTGGAACGCATCGAACATCAGCAGGGTGTGCTTGAGTTGAGCGGCAGCGACCGGCGCCAGTTCGGTATCGTCGAGCAGTTCAACCAGGGTCACGATGTTGTAGCCGCCCTGCATGGTGCCGAGCAATTCTACAGCGCGCTTTTTATCAAGCAGAGGGGAGGACACTTCGCCCTTGGCCAGTGCAGACAGGAAGCCGGCTTTGACGTAGGCCGCTTCGTCCACGCCAGGTGGAATGCGATTGGTGATCAGGTCAACGAGGAATTCTTCTTCGCCAGCCGGAGGGTTCTTCAGCAGCTCGACGAGGCCGGCTGTTTGTTCGGCGTTAAGCGGCTGGGGAACGATACCCAGTGCTGCACGCTCTTCGATATGTTTGCGGTAGGCTTCAAGCACAGTTATTACCCTCATCAGTGGTCCCAAATGGGTGTCCGGGACGCTCATCCCGAAATGGCCGTACTCATGCGCCGCACGACGTTGTGGGTCGCTTGGCCAGAATTACCGGACATTCCTTACAGAAGCTGCTTTCAAAGTTTTACGCCTGCAGAACGGGGAGCTGATGAGGGTTGGCGATTGGTTTTTCCCCGCTGGAAAAACCCTTCGCCAACACCGCTCTGAAGGAACGACTGTGCTCGTGACGCTTTGAAAACAGCTTCTAACGGACATTGGCGCCTTAAAAGGCTGGCTGATTCTACGGCAAAAAAATATTTAACGTAAGTTCGACCCTGAAGTTTGAGGGGTGATGAATGTTAGACAAAGGGCTAACATGCCGACCTGTTCCGCGTTTCAGTGTTTCGCCTACTTTATGCCCAATCAGACCATCAAGACCCCCTGCGTCGGCCTATGCTCCACCGTTTACGGTGATTTGGTGTGCCGTGGCTGCAAGCGTTTCCACCACGAAGTCATCCACTGGAACGGGTACAACGAGGAAGAAAAACGCGCGGTCTGGCTGCGACTTGAGCAATTGCTGTCACAAGTGATGGCCAGCAAGGTCGAGATTTTCGACTCGGCGCGTCTGCGCGAGCAGCTCGAACAGCGCAAGATCCGCTTCGTGCCGCATCAATCGGAATATTGCTGGGCGTATCAGCTGATTGCCCGTGGCGCACGGGTGATCATTAATCTGGAAGCCTACGGGATGGTGCTGTTGCCGGAGTTTCGTGACTGGAACCTGCCGGAATTGCGCGATGCCATTGATCGGGAATTTTTCCTGCTGTCAGAAGCGCATTATCAGCGTTATATCGCACCGGGTTTTTTGAAGGATGCCTTTGGCGCCTGAACGGCAAAAGCTTCGCGAGCAGGCTCGCTCCCACAGGGGTTGTGTTCCAGGTGTGGGAGCGAGCCTGCTCGCGAAGACGTCTTAGCAGACACCACAATTTTTAATGCTTCAACGTCAACTCCACCAGATGATCCTCGACTTCCTGCGGCTTGAGCACCAGCACGTCGCTTTCCAGCGTATCCAGCACCGCTTCCGCCGTATTCCCGATCAACGCCCCGGACAAACCCGAGCGTGCCACGGTGCCAATCACCGTCACGGCGGCCTGCAGCTTGTGCGCCATAAATGGAATCAATACATCCGCCGGGCCTTCCTCGACATGCAGATGCGCATCATCGATATCAAACTCAGCCTGGAACGCTCGGCACTGTTCGCGATAGCGCGCCTCGATAGTTTCAGAAAGTTGCAGCGTCGGATCCGTCGCCGATAGCATCGGTGACGGATGGGCGGTGATCACATGCAGATGCGCCTTGGCCAGGCTGGCGATGTCGTAGCCGTGATCAATGATCGTGTTGTGCAGGTGACGGTGTTCGCCGTCGGCATTGCCCACGTCAACCGCTGCCAAAATGACTTTGTCTTTCCACGAGCCGCTGGTTTTCACCAGCAATACCGGGGTCGGGCAGTGGCGCAACAGCTTCCAGTCCGCCGGAGTCAGCAGGGCCTTTTTCAGTGGGCTGTCGGAAAAGTGCTGCTTGATCACCAGCCCGCAGCCTTCCGCCTGCTGCACGTCGATGATGGTTTCGTGCAGGCTCTCGTTCCAGGCCTGTTCGGTCGTCACGCTGTGACCACGTTCCAGTAATTCGTCTTTCAGGCGTCGAAGGTGATCGGAGTGGTTGTGCTTCTTGTCGCACACCAGCAAATGCAGATGCGCCTGGGTCACGCCAGCGATCAGTTGCGCGCGGTTGAGCGCCAGACTCTCGTCCGGCGAGGGTTCGATGACCACCAGGATGCTGCGAATGGCTTGCATGGGCGGAGTCTCCAACAATGAAAAGGCACGACGTTGCACAACTATAGTTGCTGCACGCGCGCCTGCGAGTTGATGCATATCAACGGTGGCGGCTGGTGGTCTGCGGACAGGCCGGTATAATCGGCGCCCTTTGCTCGACAACCCTTTATCCGTGAGCCCCATGATCCTTCCCGAAATTCACGAGTTCCTCGGCTGCCGCACGCCCGACGCCTGGGTTCAAGCCGCGCTGGCTGATCAGGAAACCCTGCTGATCGACCACAAGAACTGCGAGTTCAAGGCCGCCAGCACAGCGTTGAGCCTGATCGCCAAGTACCATTCCCATGTCGATCTGATCAACATGATGTCGCGTCTGGCCCGGGAAGAACTGGTGCACCACGAACAGGTAATGCGCCTGATGAAGCGGCGCAAAGTCGAGTTGCGCCAGTTGCATGCCGGCCGTTACGCCTCAGGCCTGCGCAAAGTGGTGCGCAGCCACGAGCCGGTCAAACTGGTCGACACGCTGGTGGTCGGCGCCTTCATCGAAGCGCGCAGTTGCGAGCGTTTCGAAGCGCTGGTGCCGCATTTGGACGAAGAACTCGGCAAATTCTATTTCGGTCTGCTGAAAAGCGAGGCCCGGCACTTTCAGGGCTACCTGAAGCTGGCCTATCAGTACGGCGAGACGAAAGACGTCGAACACGTCATCGAGCGAGTTCGCGCGGCCGAGCAGCATCTGATCGAATCGCCAGACGACGAATTCCGCTTCCACAGCGGCGTCCCCGCGTAGGAGCTGCCGCAGGCTGCGATCGTTTGATCTTGTTGTTTCAAAAATCCACCGATCACAGCCCGATAATCTCGCTCATCCCGTCACCCCCAGCCGCTCATGCCACTGCGCAATCGATTCCTCAGGATAAACCTCAAACTGCTGATCCTTGCCCTTGGCTTCAACCTCGACCCATGACGCTTTCGAACCGAGCATCAAATGCGTGTGCTCCGGCGGCACCGGCAACGGGGTATCGATGACCGACGCGAACGGATGGATCAGCTCCGGCCACTCCGGGCTGAACAGCCACAGGCCGCTGCCGCACTGCGAACAGAAATGCCGTTCGGCGCTGCTGCGATGAGCACGCTTGTCACCTTCATCCTTCATGCGCGCGTGGTAGATCGTGATGTGTTTGCGCCCCTGAACCTTGAGGGTCGTGGCGTCACCGCCGAGATTGATCGCATAACCGCCACCGCCCTGAGTCTTGCGGCAGATCGAGCAGTAGCAGCGTTGATACGGGTAGGGGTGAACGCTGGTGAGGGTGAATGTCACGGCGCCGCAATGGCAGGAACCTTCGAGATGCATAAGGGGCCTCCGGATGGCTGGAAAGGTTTGGTTCAGACTAGAAGATTTAGGGCGGGTGTGCCGCTGTCATCGCTGGCGAGCCAGCTCCCACACGTTTCTCGGGTGTTCACGGGTTTTGTGTTCACCGAAGCTCCCGCCGTGACCGGGCGCGGACGCCGTTTTTTCTGTTCGATACAGAAACCTGTGGGAGCTGGCTTGCCAGCGATGAACGATTACACGGTGGAACTGGACGTCCACGTATAGCCCGGTCAGCATGGCCCTCCAAAAAACCGGGATCAACACCCATGCGACGTTTACCTTCCTTGGCCGCCCTGCGCACGTTCGAATGTGCCGCCCGCCACGCGCACTTTGGCCGGGCGGCGGCGGAGCTGTGTGTCACTGACAGCGCTGTCAGCCATCAGATCCGCCAGCTCGAAGAACAACTGGGCGTCTCGCTGTTCAGCCGCGAAGGCCGGCAGATCCGTCCGACCATTGCCGCCGGGCGCCTGATGCAGAGCCTGCAACAGGCCTTCGAACTGATCGGCGATGCTTGCGATGAACTTCGCGATCCATCCTCGCTGGCCGTGTTGCGGCTGGCCGTTACCGCAGAGCTGGCGCAAAAGTGGCTGATGAGTCGTCTCACGGATTTTTACGCGCGCTATCCGCACATTACGCTGCACCTTTACGAGCAACCGATTGACGCTACCGTGCCGGGCGAAGACATCGACTTGGCCATCACCTACGGCAGCGGCCCGGCGGACAGCACGGCGTATTTCGTCCGGCCGCTGCCGGCGTTGCAGTTCTTTCCGGTGTGCAGCCCCGGCCTGTTCAACCAGGGCACGCTGAAAACCCCAAAGGATCTGGCCCGTCACTGCCTGCTGCACGACGATCAGGACGGCAAGACCTGGACGGCATGGCTGACCAGTCATGCCGGCGATCAACGCCCGGATCGCCAACTGTATTTCGCCCATGCCGGTCTGGCATTGGAAGCCGCTGCGCAAGGGCAGGGCGTGGCCATGGGCGACAACCTCACGGCGCAGGAAGACCTGCAAAGCGGTCGGTTGGTTCGCCCCTTTACGTCAAGCATGACTGCGCTGGGCCAATATGCGTTGGTCTGCGAGCGGCTGAGGCTAGAGCGCCCGGCGGTGGCGCAGATGCTCGAATGGTTCAACGATCAATTGCTCGATTGATGAGTTGAACTCAACTGTTCCGTAATATTCATCGTTGGCGGGCCTGCCGCCGGCAACCGTAGCCTGTGGTCATTCCCATCCCGAACAACGAGGTTTGACCATGGCGCGTTCACTCGACACCACCCCGAAACAGGACGGCTTCCGTCTGCCCGGCGAGTTCGAAGCCAAGTCCGGCTGCTGGCTCGGCTGGCCGGAACGTACCGACGTCTGGCGCAACGGTGCCAAGCCTGCGCAGAAAATCTGGGTGCAGATTGTCACTGCGATTTCCCACAGCGAACCGGTCACCGTGTGTGCCTCTGCCGCGCAGTTCGCCACCGCCCGCCGCCAGTTGCCGCCGCAAGTGCGGGTGGTCGAGATGACCTGCAACGACACTTGGTTTCGCGACAGCGGCCCGTGCTTCGTAGTCAACGATCAGAGTGGCGAAGTGCGCGGCGTTGATTTTGAGTTCAACGCTTACGGCGGCCTCGACGGCGGCTTGTATTACCCGTGGGACAAGGACGACCAGATCGCCGGCAAAATCCTCGAACTTGAGCGCTTCGACCGTTACCGCGCACCGTTGATAGCCGAACTCGGCGGCATCCAGAGCGACGGTCAGGGCAGCATTCTCACCACCGAACAATGCCTGCTCAACCGCAATCGCAACCAGCATTTAGGCAAGGACGAAGTCACCCGTCGCCTGACCGATTACCTCGGCGCTGATCAGGTGATCTGGCTGCCACGGGGGTGCAAGTTCGATGAAACCGACGGCCATGTCGATGACCTTGCGTGCTTCGTTCGTCCCGGCGAAGTGGTGCTGCAATGGACCGACAATCGCGACGATCCGCAATGGGAAATCTATCAGGAGGCCTACGACATCTTGCGCAGCACCCGCGACAGCCGTGGCCGCGAACTCATCGTGCACAAACTGCCTCAGCCCGATGTGCTGGAATGGACCGCCGAAGAAGCCGAAGGCCTCGATCAGCAGGACAGCACCCACACCCGCCAGGCCGGGACGAAAATCTGCGCCTCGTACATCAACTATTACGCCGGCAACAGCTCGATTGTGGTGCCGCTCTTTGGTGATCGTCAGGATCAGGTGGCATTGGCGACCCTGGCCGAACTGTTTCCGCAGCACAAGATTGTGGGCATCGAAAACTCCCGGGAAATCCTCCTCGGTGGCGGCAATGTCGCGTGCATCACCATGCCGCAATACGCCGGCATTGCTAATCACAACAAGGGAGCGTGAGCATGGGCCTGCACAAGCTGACTCAAGCGTTATTGCTGGTGCTTGCACCCCTGTGTGTACAGGCCGCCGACACCGCAAAACCGGTGGTGAATCTGTATATCTGGGGCGAGTACCTGGCCCCCGACACCCTGAAGAATTTTGAAGCGAAGACCGGGATTCATGTGGTCGCCGACCACTTCGATTCGTTGGAAACCGTCGAAACCAAACTGCTCACGGGTCGCAGCGGTTATGACCTGGTGCTGACCGCCGGGCAGCATTTGTCCCGGGCGATCCAGAGCGGTGCGATCCAGCCGCTGGACAAACAGAAGATCCCGCACTTTTCCGGCGTCGGCGAAGAGTTTCGCCAGCACATGGCGGTGTTCGATCCGGGCAACCGTTATGCCGGAATTTACGCGTGGGGCACCACTGGCGTCGGCTATCAGGAAGACGCGATCAAGCAGCGCCTGCCTGATGCGCCGACCGACAGTTGGGCGATGCTGTTCGATCCGGCCGTGGTGTCGAAATTTGCCGACTGCGGGGTGAGTCTGCTTAACGATCCCAACGAGGTGTTTGCGGCGGTCATGAAATACATGGGGCTCGACATCAACCGGCAGAACCTCGATGACCTGAAACTGGCCGAACAGCAACTGGCGAAGATTCGGCCGTACATCCGCTATTTCGACAATGACCTGAACATCAGCGACCTGGCCAACGGCAACACCTGTGTAGCGATGTCGTGGAACGGCAACGTGGCAATCGCAGCGGGGCAGGCTGAGGCGGCGAGCAAGCCGTTCAAGCTGAGTTACAAGATCCCGAAGGAAGGCACGTTGATCTGGTTTGACGCGATGGTCATTCCGAAAGATGCGCCGCATCCGCAGGCTGGACTGGCATTAATGGATTATTTGATGACGCTCGAGGTGATTGCGCCGATCACGAACACCATCCATTACGCCAATGCCATCACGGCGGCGGACCGGTTGGTGGAACCGGCGATCGCCCAGGATCCGGGAACGTATCCGTCGGCGGCAGTCAGGGCCTCGCTGTACAGCAAAAATGACAACGGCAAGGCATTCAATCGCGCCTTGATCCGAGCGTTCAGCCGATTAAAGTCCGGCCTATAACGCCACCCGTGTAGAAGCTGCCGCAGGCTGTGATCTTTTGATTTGATCGTTCCCACGCTCCGCGTGGGAATGCAGCCCGGGACGCTCCGCGTTCCACGCAACAGTTAAAAGATCGCAGCCTGCGGCAGTTCCTATAGGGGCAAATTCATGCTCGCCACAAATACCAGGCCGCCACTGTGCGAAACGGCCGCCACGCCAAGCCGATTTCAATCATCTGCTTGCGTGTCGGCGCTACCGCCAATCCCTTCAACCGCCGATACCCCTCTCGCACGCCAAAGTCATCCGCCGGCAAAATATCCGGGCGCTCCAGGCTGTAGATCAACAGCATCTCAACCGTCCAGCGACCCACCCCGCGCAGGCTGACCAAGCGCTCGATCAGCGCTTCATCGTTCATGCCCAACGCCGTCGTGTAATCCGGCACCACGCCATCCAGCGTCGCTTGGGCAATTCCTTGAATGGTCGCAATCTTTCTCGCCGAAAATCCGCAACTGCGCAGCCGATCAAAATCGGTGACCAACACCTGCTCGGGCCGGGGAAAGCTCTGCCCGGGAAATAACCCGACCAGCCGCCCGACAATCGCGTCCCCGGCCTTGGCATGCAGTTGCTGATAGGCAATAGCCCGCACCAGCGATTCATAAGGATCGCGCGCCGGATGGGGTTTATGCAGGCACGGGCCGACGGCGGCAATGTGGCGTTGCCAGTCAGCATCGACGGTGGACAGAAAATCGCTGGCGGGTTGGAAGGGGTCGGGCATGCCGCATCCTGAATAAAAATGAGGCCACAAGCTTAGCGCCGATCCGGTTGCGTCGTACTCTGTTGCTTGCGCTTGAAGTCGCTCGCCAGCAGTCAAAACGCCAGGGGTTGCGTCAGTTGCACTGCGGCATTTTCAAGTCGCAACAGGAACGCCTTGCGCGGTTGTCCACCACCATAGCCGGTCAACGAACCGTCCGCGCCAATCACTCGGTGGCAGGGCACCACAATCGACAATCGATTTTGCCCATTGGCCAGACCCACCGCGCGGCTGGCACCCGGTTTGCCCAGACGCAATGCCAGCGCGCCATAGCTGCAGGTCTGACCATAGGGGATTTGCAGCAATTGCGCCCAGACCTGTCGGGCGAATTCACTGCCCGGCAAGTGCAGCGGCACATGGAATTCGATCAGGCGACCGGCGAAATACGCTGCCAGTTCTTCCTCGATCTGCTGTAAGTGCGCATTGTGCCCCGGTGCGACCAGGTAGCCGTGGCGAGCCTGCAACGTTTCGACTTCGCGGGTCAGCGCCGGGCGGTCGAGAAATTCCAGCAACACCAGTCCACGACGTTCGGCCATTGCAATCATCGGCCCAAGCGGTGTGGTCAGCCGGGTGAACAGCAGCGGTTCGCTCTGCGCCGCCCGGCCTGGCGTGATATAGAAGGATTTCTGAAACGCGTCGCGAAACCCGCTGAGAGACTCATAACCGGAGTCGAACGCCGCATGGTCGATAGACGCGCCTTGACGGATACCGCCCAACGCCATGCCAAGCCTGCGCGTGCGCAGCCAGGCATGGAACGTCATGCCGAAATGCTGCTTGAACCATCGCCGCAGCGTCAGTGGTTCGATACCCTCGGCCAGCAAGTGCGCGTCCGTCCAGCGCATCTCCGGGTCGGCTTCCACAGCCTTGAGCAAGCGCTGCACCCAATCCGGTGCGATGGCGGCGGCATCCAGCGGCTTGCAGCGCAAACACGCGCGATAACCGGCGCAGAGGCATTCATCGGCATGGGCAAAGAATTCGACGTTTTCCGGTTTCGGTTTGCGCGCCGTGCAACTGGGGCGGCAGAAAATACCGGTGGTTTTCACGGCCGTGAAGAACACCCCTTCGTAGGCGGTGTCGCGTTCGAGCATGGCGCGAACCATCTCGGCGTGTGGGGGCAGGACAACGGTTTGTAGGTTCATGGCTGGAGCATAAAACCAGTTCTTCGATGGCTCCACCGAAAAATCGACAGGGAATTTTTTCGATTCTGCACCACAATCAGCGGGTCACCGAGTTTGAGGAAAGCGAGCCATGCATCCCTTCACCATCCAGCACATTGATCACATTGTCTTGCGCGTCACGAACCTGCAACGCAGCATCGATTTCTACGCCCGGGTGTTCGGCGCCGAACTGGTCAAGCGCCAGGATCATTTGGGCCTGGTGCACCTGCGCGCCGGTACGTCGATGATCGACCTGGTCAGCCTTGACGGCGAACTCGGCCGCAAGGGCGGTGCCGCCGCCGGTGCCGAGCGGCGCAACGTCGACCATTTCTGCTTGCGCATCGAGCCGTTCGATGAGGCTGTACTGGTTCGTCATCTTGAGGCTTGCGGCCTCACCACTGAAAAAGCTGCCAGCCGTTACGGCGCCGAAGGCAAGGGTCTGTCGCTGTACTGTTTCGACCCGGACGGCAATCAGGTAGAGCTGAAAGGGCCGTCCGAACCGAGTTGATTGGGCGAGCCGGTGATACGGCAATGCCCTAAACGCATCGATATCGAGTCGCGCCGCGCATGTGCCCTCGGTTGCATAAGTTGATGAGCAAAATTCATCGGTCATTCACGTTGACGCCCACGGCCGGATCGAACTTTCTCGCCACGTCCGGACTCTGAATCGCTTGCACAGATTTTTTCTACTCTATTCCCTCATGGCCCCAGGCGGCCCACAGCACGAGCGATCTACATGCAAGTAAAGGCCCGTGACGTACACGTTCCCCTGGTGCTGCAAGACCTGCGCGCCGGCACCGCCGAACTGCACATCGCACTGGAAAAGCGCCTTCCGTTCTTCTCCGACACCCTCGATACGAATGCCTTTCGGCGCTTGGTGGAAGCCTATTACGGGTTTTACCGTCCGCTGGAAAGCGTGCTGCGGGACAGCGGTGCAATCCCCGCTGATTTTGACCTGGCGCAGCGTTTCAAAACGCCGACCCTGCAAGCCGACCTGAAAGCCTTGGGCGTGCCCGCCGAACGGCTGACGCAGTTGCCCATGTGCGTGCAATTGCCCGCCATCGACTCCAGCGCTGCGTGCCTGGGCGTGATGTATGTGCTCGAAGGCGCCACCCTCGGCGGACAGATTTTGCGCCGCGAGATCGCTTCGCGGCTGAACCTGGAAGCCGATAACGGCGCGGCGTTTCTCGACATCTACGGCGCCGCGACCGGCCGTCGCTGGCGCGATTTCATCGATTACCTGGGCAGTCGTCCCTTGGACGCAGCCGAACGTCAGGCTGTCGTCACCACTGCGCAATCCACATTTGCCTGTTTCGAGCATTGGCTCGATGGCCAGGAGGTTTTGCTATGAGCCCACAAGACAAAGCAGTGTTTGAGGAATTGCTGGCCAACTGCGCCGACGAGCCCATCCGCTTTCCCGGCGCGATCCAGCCGCACGGGCTGCTGCTGACACTGACCGAGCCGGGTCTGGAGATCATTCAGGTCAGCGCCAACGCGCAAACGTTGCTCGCGCGTCAGCCGGAAACGCTCATTGGCCAGCCGCTGGAAAGCCTGTTGGGCAAGGCCGATGCCGAGTCCGTGCGCGAAACGCTGCAACAGCCCGGTTTCCTCGACGCACCGCCGTTGCATTTTCAGCTCAACGACACGGCGTTCGAGGGGTTGCTGCATCGGCATGACGGCGTATTGATTCTCGAGCTGGAAATCCACGTCGACAATTTTCAGCCGCGTAATGTCGCTGGTCTTAACAAGAATCTCGGGCGGATGTTGCAGCGACTGCAAGCAGCCACGACGTTGCAGGCGCTCTATGACATCAGCGTAAAAGAAATCCAGGCCATGACCGGTTACGACCGAGTACTGATTTACCGCTTCGAAGAGGAGGGCCATGGCCAAGTCATCGCGGAGGCGTCCGACCCGTCGATGGAAGTCTTCAACGGCTTGTTTTTCCCGGCGTCGGACATTCCCGAACAGGCGCGGGAGCTGTATCGCACTAACTGGTTGCGGATCATTCCCGATGCGGCGTACGAGCCGGTGCCGCTGGTGCCGAAGCTGCGGCCTGATACGCAGACGCCGCTGGACTTGAGTTTCGCGACCCTGCGCAGTGTGTCGCCGATCCACTGCCAGTACATGAAAAACATGGGCGTGCTGTCATCGATGAGCATTTCGCTGCTCAAGGGTGACCGGCTCTGGGGCCTGATCAGTTGCGGCAACCGCCAGCCGCTGCATGTGCCCCATGAATTGCGCATTGCCTGCCAGACCATCGGCCAGGTGTTGTCGTTACAGATCAGCGCGATGGAGTCTTTGGAGATCAGCCGTCAGCGCGAGGACAAAGTTGACGCATTGGCGCTGCTCAATCAGGCGATGATTGATTCACCGGAGAACGTGTTTGACGGACTGGCGAATCAGCCAGAGGTTCTGATGGCGCTGACCCGCGCCGGGGGTATCGCAATCATCGAGGACAAGCAACTGCACCGTTTTGGCAATTGTCCGGAGCCCGAGGACATCCGCGCGCTGCATAAATGGCTGCAGGCGCGCGATGAACCCGTGTTCGCCAGCCACAATCTGGCGAGCGTCTATCCGCCGGCGGCGCAGTATCAGCAAGTCGCCAGCGGCGTGCTCGCCATGAGCCTGCCTAAACCGGTGGACAACGGCGTGCTGTGGTTCCGTCCCGAGGTCAAGGAAAACATCAACTGGAGTGGCGATCCGCAGAAGCCGCTGAACCTGGAGAACTCCGACGCTGGCATGCGTCTGCGCCCGCGTACGTCGTTCGAAATCTGGAAGGTCGAGATGGCCGGCATCTCGACAAAATGGAGCCACGGTGATCTGTTTGCGGCCAACGACCTGCGTCGCTCAGCGCTGGAAAACGACCTGGCCCGGCAGGTGCGCCGCGAGCAGGAAGCGGTGCGCGCGCGGGATGAACTGGTGGCGGTGGTTTCTCACGACCTGCGCAATCCGATGACGGTCATTTCGATGCTCTGCGGCATGATGCAGAAGGCCTTCAGTTCCGACGGGCCGCATACGTCGCGGCGAATCTCCACGGCCATCGATACGATGCAGCAAGCGGCAGGGCGCATGAATACGTTGCTGGAAGACTTGCTCGACACCTCGAAGATCGACGCCGGTCGCTACACCATCACCCCGCAACCGCTGGACGTCGGGCAGATCTTTGAAGAGGCGCAATCGCTGCTCGCGCCGCTGGCGATGGACAAAGACATCAGCATTTCTTTTGAAGCCGATCCCGAGCTGAAAATCCATGCCGACCCGGAGCGGCTGTTCCAGGTGCTGTCGAACCTGGTCGGCAATGCGATCAAATTCACGCCGCGTCTGGGCAAAGTCGGCGTGCACGCCACATCGGTGGGTGACGAAATCGTCTTCACCGTGCGTGACAGCGGCGAAGGCATTCCCAAGGAAAACCTGCCCCATGTCTTCGACCGTTACTGGACCGTGAAGGATGGCAACCCGACGGGCACCGGTCTGGGCCTGTACATCACGCAAGGCATCGTCGAAGCCCATGGCGGGCAGATCATCGCCAAGAGCGAGCCGGGGCAGGGCAGCGAATTTAGTTTTACCGTGCCGCGTCTCGACTGAACCGGCAGGCCGTTTGCACATTTTGCCGCCATAAACCCCAAGGAGCTGCCGCAGGGTTGAGGCAGGGCAGTTTTATTCAATACGCGAGGCGAGGCGCTCGTTACCGTGGCGCCTGGTTCAACGGAATTGAAGGTGTGTGATGAGTCTGATCGTGTCGATGGCGGCGTTTGCCCTGGTGGCGTCGATAACCCCGGGGCCGGTAAACATTGTGGCGTTGAGTTCAGGTGCGCAGTTCGGCTTTCGCGCCAGCCAGCGGCATGTGGCCGGAGCGACGCTGGGGTTTGTGTTGCTGCTGGTGTTGATGGGCCTGGGCCTGCATGAGGTATTGAAGCTGTGGCCGTTCCTGACTCGTGTGGTGCAATTGGCCGGGGTCGGATTCCTGCTGTTCATGGCGTGGAAACTGGCGAGCGATGATGGCCGGCTCGATGCCAAAACCTCCACTCGCGCGCCGTCGATGTTCTATGGCGCACTGATGCAATGGCTCAACCCCAAGGCGTGGTTGGCCTGTGTCGCGGGGATGGGCGCGTTTGTGGCCGATGGCGAAGCGCGACTGGTGTGGCAGTTCGCGGCGGTGTATCTGGTGATCTGTTATGTGTCGGTGGGTTGCTGGGTATATGCCGGGACGTTTTTGCGCGGCTATCTGAGCAATCCGGCCGGGATGCGCCTGTTTAATCGCGCAATGGCGTTGCTGTTAGCGATATCCGCGCTTTTTTTATTACGTCCGTAACCCACGCCAGAGTAAACAAACCGTACCCGGCAGGGTACGGCGGGTCTTTAGTTGAACAAGCAGCGTCAGAAAATGCCGTTCAGTTCTCTGAATACATGTTTCGGCATGGGGGTGAACCGATTGCCTCGCAATTGACTGATGGAATACAACGCACTGGCGGTACGACCATTGCCGTCGCCAAAGCCCTGGAAGCCTACAATCGCAGCCAGTATGTGTTTGTCGAAGTGCGGGTGATTGATATCAAGAATTTTTAGATGCTGCTCCAGCAAGGCGAAACCGGTAATGCTGCTTCCATGTTTTCCCTCCCCACCTGCGTCGCGAATCCGGTCGACAATATCACTCGGCACCAGGCGTCTGCGAATTTCGCGGATCACGGCTGGATCAGTGAGCGATGCGCTATTGCTGGCATACTCGCTCAACAACGCAACGATATTATCGAAGTCCTTGGCCGTAGCGTCCGATGAGCCGTTGACCATCCAGGCCGCTGCACGCTGGGTGGGGTCGGTATAGCCCTGCGGGTTGAACGCTGACTCCGGCATGACGTCGCTAAAAGGTGCTGCCCCCAAGTCTTTCTTCAATACATTTTGCTGATAGGTTTTCATGTAATTGGATTTTTTGAGTTCGATGTAGCCGATGCTCTCCAGCATTTCCGCATAGTAGCTTGGCGTATAGACTGGATCACCGAGGTGAATCGGATGGCCCTGAATGAAAGAGTCGAGAATCTCATCAAGTGCGGGGCGGCCAATGACCTTCTCCAGATCCTGCAGCTTTGTTGAATTGAGTGCGGCTTGTTTGATGGCACTGTTTGTCAACTGACGTAGTTCAATGTCGCTGGCGCCCTTGGGCAGCGCAAAGTTCTTTTCACTGAGGCGTGCCAAAACCTGTTCAACCGTGGTGATACTGTCGCTCTTGAACAGGGCTCGGGCATGAGCCACCGGGTCGAGCGACATGCGGATCTGTGAAGCCGATCCCGTGTGATCAAGCGCCTTGAGCAAGTCGTAACTGTTCGAACCGGTAAGGTAGCGCAACTGCTGCCTTGCTTGACGGGATGCAGAGAGCGCATGTCCGCTGAGTTTAGAAACCCCACGGCCAATCAACTTTCCCCCACCCTTGAGCAGTTTCGGCAGGCCATCGAGCGGATTGAACAATGAAAGTGCCGTCCCGGCCAGTACGCGGGAGGCGGAAAGCACCTTGGTGGCCAACGCTGCCGCTTTGGTACTCACCGCAGCGATTTTTCCGGGGATGGCGGCGATGGTCAGAGCCAGCACCGCAGCATCGACAATGCAGTCGACAATCGCGCCTTGCTGCCGCTTGGAATCCCCGGAGGCCAGGCCTTCAACACACTCCTTGAAGGGAATGTTCAGATTCAGAATGGTGTTGAAAATGGCATCGTTTTTTTCAATCGCCCGTTCCCGTTCGGTCTGATCCATTCCCAATTGATACAGTTCGCTTTCCGTAAAGTAAGGATTTTCCTCGCCGATCAGTCTGGCCAGCTCCTCTTTGCGCCGTGAGCGAAAGAACGGAGCAGGGTAGGCGGGATCAACGGCTTCGTTATTGGACTTGAACTCGCCAATCTTGCGAATGAACAGTTTCGAATTGATATTCGCCCGAGGGCCCGCGTTTTGCAGGTAAGCCGTTACATCGAGGGGGACGCCTTCGAGTTTTGCCTTGTCGGTGAACGTTGTTTCCTGTCCGCCAAAGTCTTCCGACACCAACGGACGAAACACGTCTGCAAGTTTGGGGTTGTAGCGGCATTCCATCCTGAGTGGGAACAGTTCGAAACAGCGAAGCTTGTTATACACCTGCGCACAGATGATGACGCCATAGCGACCGGTTTCGCCAGGTAGGGGTGTTTCAGGTCGAATAATCCCGGGGCGGCCGGGCGCTGTTTCAAAACGAGTGGTTGTGTATTCCTGGACGCTATAGATTCCCAGCGCGCCGTGTTCGATATACGCCGCCATGTACGGGTGCAGTTGTGAAAGTGCGATTTCGATGTTGTCTGAAAGGGCATCGATGATCTGCGTGAAATGCTTGTAAACCACCGGCTCGTACAACTCGTTGATCGGAAGCAATTGCGACAGTGCTGGAAATGATGCGTAGAGGCTGGTGCCTCTGGCTCGGTCCCAATCCTGCGAATGAAGTTCGTCACCCATGTAAAGGTCAACAATGGAGACTTTACGGCCGGCGGCGCCTCCGGTTCCTCGATGCTTGACCAACAACTCATCCGGATCGCAATCCGGTACGGTGGATTTCAATGCTTCGAGTGCAAGAGGTTTGCGGTGAGGCAACGCCTTACCGAAGGCTTGTGCCGCGCCAAGTATCTGATCGAGGTAGCGTTTGTATTCTTCGGCGGCCCGACTGACAGCGGCTTCGCTCAGATTATTGTCGGCATCCCGGGTGATGATTTCGTTCATCAGTGCCCAGTTGATGACAGGGTCGACCGAATGAATCGCATGCAGGGAACTGAGTTGCGGCGTTGCTTTCGCCGATTGTGCGAAACCGAGCAAGTGCGAGTAACTCATCTTGCGTGTTACGCCTGGAATCAGCGCTTCTGCAAAATGCACGGCTTGGGTACCGACCACCCAGGCCGGTGTTCCCATCATCAGTTCGGACGGCCAATCGGCAAACCGGTATTGAGGTGCCATACCGCCCAGCACGAGTTCGGCAACCAGTGGTGCGAGCAATTGGTCGAGCTTCAGCGCGGTGATCAGGTGCTCTTCAAGTTGCTCACGAACCCAGGATGGATGGCGGGTAAAGAACCGCTTTGAATAGAGGTCGAAACCCGCAAACGTTGTGTTGTCGCTGTCGATGAATAGATCCAGATCTAGCAACATGGCTGCGATGAGCACTTGCTCGACCAACTCACGGGCCGGTTTGCCTTGCGCTGTCTTGTCATGCCAGCCCAGAGCAATGAGATAAGCGTCAGCGCTCTCTGACGACCAGACCGCCGTATCGATGAGTTTTTGCAGGCGGTAATCCAGGCTGGTGGCCAACGCGTCGGCAGACGTATTTTCCAGTATCAAATGCACGCCGAAGTGTTCTACCAGCGAACTTTCGCCGCCAGTCAGCGTATTCGTTATCTTTTGGATAACAACGCGTTGTTCCTCATCCAGGCAGAACGGTGAGTCAATTGGCGCATCCAGTAATTGCCAGTAATTTCCATACTGTGGACTTTCAGGCAACGCCGCGAAGTTGAGCAAGTCGATCAGGCTTCGGCTGTCTTCTTCATTGTCCGGTTGCGTCAGCCTCTGAAAACCCAGCCACTGGCCGATCATTATCCGTTCGCCGGTAACAATCCATCCGCCCGACAGGCGTGCCATGTTGGCTAGCAGACGCAAGTCATTGTTTAAATCCGTCAGCCCGGCAACGCTGGCCGTGATGTCCTTGGGCGAAACGAATAAAGTCCCTGATCCGTTGGCATCGCCGATCAGGTTTTGATAGGAAAAATAGAGATGACTCTGTTCGTCAACGAGGAAAAGAGCATCATCAGGAATCTTCAGTTTTTCACGAATGTTGGTGAAGACGGAATGTTTGACCAGTATCGACAAATAGATGTTTGCCGAGCGATGAAGCTGGCTAAACCCGGTGCCGTTCACACAGGGCGCGAGTATCTTGTTCCAGGCCCAGCCCAAATCATTACGGGCGTAGGGATTGTCAATGAACTGAGTGATGGCGGTTGCAATGAACTTCTTTTGGAGTTCGTCTGCCGAGTTGGCGGTGATGAGATCTGGAGATTGCATATAAGAAGTTCCGTCTTCGTTGTTGAATAAATACGTGGCCGTGAAAGTCAGGCTGATATTCAGCGACGGCGATAGTACGTTGATCCGTTTGACGAAGTGGCTGTTTTATATATGACGTTATATGTAATGGTGGAAAAATAAACGCGTGGCTGCCGTAAATGCGCTGAATGTCGAGTATCAACTTTTGCGACATTTCTTTACAGGTGAGGCGGGTGCTGGCAATCAACACTCAGGCGCGATATTGCCCCGGTGTCGCCGCCAGATACTGTTTGAATGTCCGTTGAAAATGCGCCTGGTCGGCGAACCCCGCTTCCAGCGCCACGTCGGCAATCAACTGGCCATCACGCAGGCGTGTGCGGGCGAACTGAATGCGCTGATTGACCAGAAAGGCATGGGGCGTCATGCCGAAATGCTGTCTGAAAGCGCGGATCAGGTACGAGGGTGATAGCTGCGCTGCGGCGCAAATGTCGTCGAGGACCAGCATTTCGGTGCAGTGTTCGCGAATGAAATCGGCGGCGCGTTCAAGCTTGAAGTTCGGCTCGCGCAGTGGTGGTTCAGGCGAGTTCAGCCGCAGGTGCAGCCCCCCGAAAAACTCCACGGCGGCGCTTTCTTTGCGCAGTACGTCTTGCTGCTCGTCGACCAGCACGCCATATAACTCCGCAAGGTCGCTGAACAGAGCGGCGTCATTCAGATGAGTGGTGGAAAAGCGCCGGAATTCAAGCGCTGCGCTGAGCCCCAATTGATGCTGCAAATCCGTCAACCACGGTGTTTCGACGTAGAGCATCAGGTACGACCACGGTTGATCATCGATCGGATTACACGCATGCACATCGCCCGGGTTCATCAGCACCACGGTGCCCGCCGCGACTTCGAACTGCGATTGCTCATGCACGTACGTGCTGCGCCCGGAAGTGATCGCGCCGATTGAGAAGTGTGCGTGGGAATGGCGGGCATAGCAGACCTCGCGGCCATCGGCGATGGCACGGGCCTCAATGAAAGGCACGGCATCGTCACGCCAGAAGCGTGGGGCTTTTTCAGGGTTCCTGGCGGCAGCATGTTTCATGGTTTCATCCCCGGTAGACCAAGCCGCAGTGTAATGCCCTTGGTCGGCAAAAACCCTGTCTAATCGATAACCCTCCTGTCGAACCCGCCACACGATGCTAAACAGCCGTCGCTGTGATCCTGAACGGGCGTGGTGCAGCGCGATTATTGCCTGCCCGGGCATCATGTCCATCGCCGCCACGACAACGGGGTGTGAGCGTCGATGAATCAGGCTACGCTAACGGGCACCGATGCGAATGGAGTATGTGATGCTGGCCCCGCGCAAACCCGCCAACGAACCTGCCCGAATTCAAGCGTTGCATGGGCTTAACGTCCTCGATTCCGCGCCTGAGGAACGCTTCGACCGGCTCACCCGCCTGGCCAAACGCTTGTTCAATGTGCCAATTGCACTCGTCACCCTGGTGGACAGCGATCGTCAGTGGTTCAAGTCCTGCATCGGCCTGGACGCCAGCGAAACGCCGCGCGATGTGTCCTTCTGTGGGCATGCAATTCTCAAGAACGAACTGTTGCTGGTGCCGGACGCGAGGCAGGACGAGCGCTTCCATGACAATCCGTTGGTCATCGGCGAACCCAAGATCCGCTTCTATGCCGGTTATCCGCTCACTGTCGCCAACGGCAACAAGATGGGCACGCTGTGCCTGATCGACACCAAACCTCGCGAACTCGACGACGAAGAGCGCGGTTTGTTGCGTGACCTGGCCGGGATGGCCGAACAGGAGCTGGTGGCGGTGCAAATGGCGAGCATGGATGAGCTGACGCTGCTGTCCAACCGTCGTGGCTTCAAAATGCTCGCCCAGCATGCGCTCGATGCCTGCGTACGATTGCATCGTCCGGCAACGCTACTGTTTTTCGACCTCAACGATTTCAAGCAGATCAACGACCTGTACGGCCACGCCGAAGGCGACGGCGCGCTGAAGACCTTCGCCGATGTGTTGCGCATCGCGTTTCGCGAAAGTGACGTGGTCGGCCGCCTGGGCGGCGATGAATTCGTCGCGTTGTTGACCGGATCCAGCCACGTCGAAACCACCGCGATCATGGCCCGGCTCAAGGAAATCCTCGAGGAGCGCAATGCGAGGTTGCAACGGGGTTACGACATCCGCTTCAGCGTCGGCCAGATCGAGTACGACGCGAAGCGGCATGACACGGTCGATCGCCTCCTGGCCGACGCGGACGGCGCGATGTATGCGCATAAACAAGCCTTGAAACGCCGCTGATTTCGATACACGCAAACCCTGGGTAGGCGCAGTCTTCGGCAGCGCCTACACAGACAAATGCAAGCGCATATCACTTGGCAAACAATTGCCCGATGTCTTTGAATGCCTTGAACTCCAGCGCATTGCCACACGGGTCGAACAGGAACATCGTCGCTTGTTCACCGACCAGCCCTTGAAAACGGATCCCCGGTTCAATCACGAATCTGGTTTCCAGCGACTTCAAACGCTTGGCCAGCGCATGCCACTCATCCATCCCCAACACCACGCCAAAATGCGGCACTGGCACGTCATGGCCATCTACCGCATTGGTGTGCGCGGCCTCCTGGGAGGCATTCTTCGGTGCCAGGTGAATGACCAATTGATGGCCGAAAAAGTTGAAATCGACCCAGTGATCGCTTGAGCGACCTTCTTCGAGGCCAAACACCTCGCGGTAAAAGTGTCGTGCGGCGGCCAGGTCATAAACGGGAATGGCCAGATGGAAAGGACTCAGTTGCATGGCTCAGGTCTCAATCGACGGTGGTTTTGAAGAATCCCCAGCGGATCAGCACCAACGGCTCGCGGCGTATCACTTGTGCCGACAGTTGTTGGGGGCGTTCGAGCGGCGGCTTGATCATGCCGCGTTACAGTCACCGCGAGCAACCGATTCATCCGCTGTTTGCCGATCCTGAACCCATAAAAAAACCCGCCGGCAGCGGCGGGTTTTTATCGGCTAACCGAAGATCACTCTTCGATGTTGCCCATGGCGGTGGTGTTGAAGCCGCCGTCCACGTACATGATTTCGCCGCTGATGCCCGACGCCAGGTCGGAGCACAGGAAGGCGCCGGCGTTGCCGACTTCGTCGATGGTGACGTTGCGACGCAGCGGGGTTTGCGCTTCGTTGGCGGCCAGCATCTTGCGGAAGTTCTTGATGCCGGAAGCGGCGAGGGTGCGGATCGGGCCGGCCGATACGCAGTTGACGCGAGTACCGTCCGGGCCCAGGGAGCCGGCCAGGTAACGCACGCCGGCTTCCAGCGAAGCCTTGGCCATGCCCATCACGTTGTAGTTCGGCATGGTGCGCTCGGCGCCCAGGTACGACAGGGTCAGCAGGCTGCCGTTGCGGCCTTTCATCATTTCGCGGCCAGCCTTGGCCAGAGCCACGAAGCTGTAAGCGCTGATGTCGTGAGCGATGCGGAAGCCGTCACGGGTGGTGGCTTCGGTGAAGTCGCCGTCCAGTTGGTCACCCGGGGCGAAACCAACGGAGTGCACGATGCAGTCCAGGCCGTCCCACTTCTTGCTCAGTGCTTCGAAGACCTTGGCGATTTCTTCATCGCTGGCCACGTCGCACGGGAAGCACAGCTCAGGGCTCGAGCCCCAGCCTTGTGCGAACTCTTCAACACGACCTTTCAGTTTGTCGTTCTGATAAGTGAAGGCAAGCTCAGCGCCCTCGCGATGCATGGCGGCAGCGATGCCGGATGCGATGGACAGCTTGCTGGCGACACCGACGATCAGTACGCGCTTACCGGCGAGAAAACCCATGTGTTGCTCCTCTTTCAGGTTATTGCGCAGTGGCTGGTGCCAAAAAAGCGGCTTCCAGCAACTGCTGTGTATACGGATGTTGGGGGGCGGCAAAAATACTTTGCGCATCTCCCTGTTCGACCACTTGGCCATGCTTGACCACCATCAGCTGGTGGCTCAGCGCTTTGACGACAGCCAGGTCATGGCTGATGAACAAATACGTCAGGTTGTACTTGGCTTGCAGTGAACGCAACAGCTCCACCACTTGCCGCTGAACCGTCCGGTCGAGGGCCGAAGTCGGCTCGTCCAGCAGGATCAGCGCCGGTTTGAGCACTAACGCTCGGGCAATGGCGATTCGCTGGCGCTGCCCACCGGAAAATTCGTGGGGGTAGCGGTTCCGGGTTTCCGGATCCAGGCCTACCTCCTTCAGTGCGGCGATAATCGCCGCCTCGCGTTCGGCGGGAGTGCCGATCCCGTGGATCCGCAGCCCTTCGCCAACGATGTCACTCACACACATCCGCGGGCTCAAACTGCCATACGGATCCTGAAACACCACCTGCATCTCCCGACGCAACGGGCGAACCTCGTTCTGCGTCAGGCAGTCTAGCTGCTTGCCTTCAAAACGGATGCCGCCCTTGCTGCCGATCAAGCGCAAAATCGCCAGGCCGAGGGTGGATTTGCCGGAACCGCTTTCCCCCACAATCCCCAATGTCTGACCCTGGGGCAGGCTGAAATTGATGCCATCCACTGCCTTGACGTGATCCACCGTGCGCTTGAGCAGGCCTTTCTTGATCGGGAACCAGACTTTCAGGTCCTCGACCTCAAGCAGCGGCGGCCCGATTTTATTGCTCGCGGGGCCTCCGCTTGGCTCCGCGCCGAGTAATTCCCGAGTGTACGGATGCTGCGGCGAACGGAACAGCTCTTCGCACGATGCCTGTTCGACGATGCAACCGCGCTGCATGACACATACGCGATGCGCAATTCTTCGCACAAGGTTCAAATCGTGACTGATCAGTAACAACGCCATGCCCAGGCGAGCCTGCAATTCCTTGAGCAAATCGAGGATTTTCAGCTGAACGGTCACGTCCAGCGCGGTGGTCGGTTCGTCGGCGATCAGCAGCTCCGGCTCGTTGGCCAGGGCCATGGCGATCATCACTCGCTGACGCTGGCCGCCGGACAGTTCGTGAGGTAAAGCCTTCAGGCGCTTGTGCGGTTCGGGGATGCCGACCATCTCCAGCAGCTCCAGCGTGCGTTTGGTCGCGACTTTGCCGGACAGGCCCTTGTGGATGCCGAGTACCTCGTTGATCTGCTTCTCGATGGAGTGCAGCGGATTGAGCGAGGTCATCGGCTCCTGAAAGATCATCGCGATCCGGTTGCCTCGGATGTGGCGGAGGGTCTTCTCTTTGAGCTCCAGCAGGTTTTGCCCTGAGTAGTTGATGGTGCCGGCGGGATGGCGAGCGAGCGGGTAGGGCAGCAGGCGCAGGATCGAGTGCGCCGTGACCGATTTGCCCGAGCCGCTTTCGCCGACCAGCGCCAGGGTTTCGCCGCGCTTGATGTCGAAACTGACGCCTTCGACCACTCGCTGTACGCGCTCGCCAACGACGAATTCGACGGCGAGGTCACGCACTTCGATCAGATTATCCTGATTCATTTCACTTCCTCGGGTCGAAGGCATCGCGGGCGGATTCGCCGATGAACACCAAAAGGCTCAACATCAGGGCCAGCACCGCAAACGCGCTCATGCCCAGCCACGGAGCTTGCAGGTTGGATTTGCCTTGCGCCACCAGTTCACCCAGCGACGCACTGCCAGCAGGCAGGCCAAAGCCGAGGAAATCCAGTGCGGTCAACGTGCCGATGGCGCCGGTGAGGATGAACGGCATGAAGGTCATGGTCGAGACCATCGCATTGGGCAAAATGTGCCGGAACATGATCGCGCCGTTCTGCATGCCCAACGCCCGGGCGGCGCGCACGTATTCAAGGTTGCGCCCGCGCAGGAACTCGGCGCGCACTACGTCCACCAGGCTCATCCATGAGAACAGGAGCATGATCCCCAACAGCCACCAGAAATTCGGCTGCACGAAACTGGCCAGAATAATCAGCAGGTACAGCACCGGCAGCCCCGACCAGATCTCCAGGAAACGCTGCCCGGCCAGATCGACCCAGCCGCCATAGAAACCCTGCAAGGCTCCGGCGATCACGCCGATGATTGAACTGGCAATGGTCAGGGTCAGGGCGAACAGCACCGAAATGCGGAAGCCGTAAATCACTCGCGCCAGTACGTCGCGGCCCTGATCATCAGTGCCCAGCCAGTTGTCCGCCGATGGCGGCGCCGGTGCCGGAACCTTCAGGTCGTAGTTGATGCTTTGGTAGCTGAACGGAATCGGCGCCCACAACACCCACGCATCCTTGGCCTTGAGCAGTTCGCGGATGTACGGACTCTTGTAGTTGGCCTCCAATGGGAATTCGCCGCCGAAGGTCGTTTCCGGGTAACGCTTGATCGCCGGGAAATACCAGTTGTTGTCGTAATGCACCACCAGCGGCTTGTCGTTGGCAATCAGTTCGGCGCCGAGGCTCAGGCCGAACAGGATCAGGAACAGCCAGAGCGACCACCAGCCACGCTTGTTGGCCTTGAACAGTTCGAATCGTCGGCGATTGAGGGGGGACAGGTTCATCTCAATGCTCCCGGCTTTCGAAGTCGATGCGCGGATCGACCAGGGTGTAGGTGAGGTCGCCGATCAGCTTCACCACCAGCCCGAGCAGCGTGAAGATGAACAGCGTACCGAACACCACCGGGTAGTCGCGGTTGATCGCGGCTTCGAAACTCATGAGACCCAACCCGTCGAGGGAGAAAATCACTTCGACCAGCAACGAGCCGGTGAAGAAGATGCCGATGAACGCTGACGGGAAACCGGCAATCACCAGCAGCATGGCGTTGCGGAACACGTGACCGTAAAGCACGCGGTGGCGGGTCAGGCCCTTGGCCTTGGCGGTCACTACGTACTGTTTGTTGATCTCGTCGAGGAAGCTGTTTTTGGTCAGCAGGGTCATGGTCGCGAAGTTGCCGATCACCAGTGCCGTCACCGGCAAGGCCAGGTGCCAGAAATAGTCGAGAATCTTGCCGCCCATGCTTAATTCATCGAAGTTGTTCGAGGTCAAACCGCGCAAGGGGAACCAGTCCAGATAACTGCCCCCGGCAAACACCACGATTAACAGAATCGCAAAGAGGAACGCCGGGATCGCATAGCCGATGATGATCGCCGAACTGGTCCAGACATCGAAATGACTGCCGTGCCGGGTGGCTTTGGCGATCCCCAAAGGGATAGAGACCAGGTACATGATCAGCGTGCTCCACAGCCCGAGCGAGACCGACACCGGCAGTTTTTCCTTGATCAGGTCGATGACCTTGGCGTCGCGGAAAAAGCTGTCACCGAAGTCCAGGCGTGCGTAATTCTTGACCATGATCCACAGACGTTCCGGCGCCGACTTGTCGAAGCCGTACATCTTCTCGATTTCCTTCACCAGCGCCGGATCCAGCCCCTGTGCGCCGCGATAGGCCGAGCCCGCCACCGATACTTCGGCACCGCCGCCAGCGATGCGACTGGTGGCGCCTTCGAAGCCTTCGAGCTTGGCGATCATCTGTTCAACCGGCCCGCCGGGCGCGGCCTGAATGATCACAAAGTTGATCAGCAGGATGCCGAACAGGGTCGGGATGATCAGTAGCAGTCGCCGAAAAATGTACGCCAGCATCTGATTACTCCGTGCCCGCAGGAGCGGCCTGCAGTTGGGTTTCGACTTCCTTGGCCGGCGCCGCGTCGGGTTTGATCCACCACGTTGCTATGCCGATGTCATATTTGGCCGAGACCTTGGGATGGCCGATGTGATTCCAGTAGGCCACGCGCCAGGTCTTGATGTGCCAGTTGGGGATCACGTAATACCCCCATTGCAGCACCCGGTCGAGGGCGCGCGCGTGGGCCACCAGGCTTTGCCGCGAATCGGCGTTGATCAGGCTTTCCACCAAATGATCGACGACCGGGTCTTTCAGGCCCATGGAGTTGCGGCTGCTGGCTTTGTCGGCAGCGGCGCTCATCCAGAACTCACGCTGCTCGTTGCCCGGCGAATTAGACTGCGGAAAGCCGCCGACGATCATGTCGAAGTCCCGGGAGCGCACGCGGTTGATGTATTGAGAGACGTCGACCCGGCGGATTACCAGATCAATCCCGAGGTCGGCGAGGTTGCGCTTGAACGGCAGCAGCACACGTTCGAACTCGGTCTGTGCGAGCAGGAACTCCAGGCTCACCGGTTTGCCGGTGGCGTCGACCATTTTGTCGTCGACGATCTTCCACCCGGCCTCTTGCAGTAATTGATAGGCCTCGCGTTGCTGGCTGCGGATCATGCCGCTGGCGTCGGTTTTCGGGTTCTCGAAAGCTTCGCTGAATACCTGAGCCGGCAGTTGTTTGCGGAACGGGTCGAGGATTGCCCGTTGCTCGGCATCCGGCAGACCCGTGGCGGCCATTTCCGAGTTTTCGAAATAGCTGCGAGTGCGTGCATAGGCACCGTTGAACAGTTGCTTGTTGGTCCACTCGAAATCCAGCAACAGGCTCAAGGCCCGGCGCACCCGCACATCCTGAAATACCGGGCGGCGCAGGTTGAAGACGAATCCCTGCATACCGGTCGGGTTGCCGTTGGCAATCTGTTCCTTGATCAACCGGCCCTCGGTCACAGCCGGAATGTTGTAGGCGTTGGCCCAGTTCTTCGCGGTCATTTCCAGCCAGTAGTCGAACTGGCCGGCCTTCAAGGCTTCCAGTGCGACGGTGTTGTCGCGGTAATAATCGGTGGTCATTACGTCGAAGTTATAAAAGCCACGGTTGACCGGCAGATCCTTGCCCCAGTAGTCCTTGACCCGTTCGTATCGCACGGAACGCCCGGCCTTCACGTCAGTGACTTTGTACGGCCCGCTGCCGAGAGGGATTTCCAGATTGCCTTTGGTGAAATCCCGATTGGCCCACCAGTGTTTCGGCAGCACCGGCAACTGGCCGAGAATCAATGGCAGCTCACGGTTGTTGCTGTGTTTGAACTTGAACAGCACCTTGAGCGGATCTTCGGCAATGACTTCTGCGACGTCGGCGTAGTACCCGCGAAACATTGGCGCACCGTCTTTGATCAGGGTCTGGAAGCTGAATACCACGTCTTCGGCGCGAATCGGGTGACCATCCTGAAAACGAGCTTCGGGGCGCAGATAGAAGCGTACCCAACTGTTGTCCGGGGCTTTTTCGATCTTGCCGGCGATCAAGCCGTATTCGGTGAACGGTTCATCGAGACTCTGTTTGGCCAAGGTGTCGTAAATCATGCCGACATCTTCCGCCGGTACGCCCTTGCTGATGAACGGGTTGAGGCTGTCGAAGCCGCCGAAACCGGCCTGACGGAAAGTCCCGCCCTTCGGCGCATCGGGGTTCACGTAATCGAAATGCTTGAAATTGGCCGGGTATTTCGGCGGCTCGTTGTACAGGGTCAGGGCGTGTTGCGGGGCGGCGCAGGCCAGCCCGGCGAACAACAGGCCGCCGGCCAGCACGAGCAGGGTACGGATGGCGTTCATCGATCTTTCTCCGAAGATTTCAGCCACCACGCGCTCAGGCCCAGGGTGTAGGGCGGCGTGGTGACGAAGGCGAACCGGTTGCGGTAAGCCAGACGGTGATAATTGAGGTACCAGTTGGGAATGATGTAATGCTGCCAGAGCAGCACGCGATCCAGTGCCTTGCCGGCGGCGACCTGTTCATCGCGAGTGCGCGCGGCAATCAATTGCTCAAGCAGGTGATCGACCACGGGGTTGGCAATGCCTGCGTAATTCTTGCTGCCCTTGACGCCGACCTGGCTGGAATGGAAGTACTGCCATTGTTCGAGGCCCGGGCTGAGGGTCTGGCTCAGTGTCATGAGGATCATGTCGAAATCGAACTGATCCAGTCTTTGTTTGTACTGGGCGCGATCAACCGTGCGCAGCCCCGCGTCGATGCCGATGCTCCTGAGGTTTTCGATGTAGGGCTGAAGGAGGCGCTCCAGGTTTGGATTGACTAACAGCAACTCGAAGCGCAGCGGCTGGCCGGCGGCATTTTGCAAGCGCTGGCCGTTGAGCTTCCAGCCAGCATCGGCCAGCAGCGTCAGCGCCTTGCGCAGAGTCTCCCGAGGAATGCCGCGCCCGTCGGTGCGGGGCAAGGTGAACGGCTCAGTGAGCAGCCGCGCCGGCAGTTGATCCTTGTAGGGCTTGAGCATCAGCCATTCGTGTCCGAAAGGCAGGCCGCTGGCGGCAAATTCGCTGTTGGGGTAATAGCTCGTCGTGCGTTGGTAGGCATCGCTGAATAACGTGCGGTTGGTCCACTCGAAATCGAACATCAGGCCCATGGCTTCACGCACCTTGACGTCGGCGAAGATCGCCCGCCGGGTGTTCATGAACAGCCCCTGGCTTTGGGTCGGGATCTGGTGCGGAATTTGCGCCTTGATCACATCGCCCCGGCGAATGGCCGGAAAGTTGTAGCCGTTGGCCCAGTTCTTCGCCTGATGTTCGATGTAGATGTCGAACTCGCCGGCCTTGAACGCTTCGAACGCCACATCGCTGTCACGGTAAAATTCGACTTCCATGCGATCAAAATTGTACTTGCCGCGATTGACCGGCAGATCCTTGCCCCAGTAATCCTTCACCCGCTCGAACATCAGCTGCCGCCCGGGCTGAACCGAGGTGATGCGGTACGGGCCGCTGCCCAATGGCGGTTCGAAGGTCGTGGCCTTGAAATCGCGATCTTTCCAGTAATGCTGAGGCAGCACCGGCAACTCGCCCAGGCGCAGGATCAGTAAGGGATTGCCGGCGCGCTTGAAGATGAAGCGGATGCGCCTGGGGTTCAGCACATCGACGCGCAACACTTCCTGCAAATTGGTGCGATATTGCGGATGACCTTCCTTGAGCAGCAGGCGATAGGAAAATGCCACGTCATACGCCGTGATCGGCGTGCCGTCGTGAAAGCGTGCTTCCGGCCGCAGGTTGAACACGACCCAGCTGCGATCGTCGCCGTATTCCACCGATTGAGCGATCAAGCCATAACTGGACGTCGGTTCATCACCGGAAGCCGCGTACTGGCCGGTGCCGACCATCAATGGCTCGTTCAGCTCGTTGATGCCGTACTGCAGGAAATTCGGTGTGGAGACCGGGCTGGAGCCCTTGAAAGTGTAGGGATTTAGCGTATCGAAGGTGCCAAACGCCATCACCCGCAACGTACCGCCCTTGGGCGCTTGCGGGTTGACCCAATCAAAGTGGGTAAATCTGGCCGGGTACTTGAGCGTGCCGAACTGCGCATAACCGTGACTTTCGGTAATCGTTGCGCCAGCGGGAGAGCTCAAGGCCAGGCTGATCAGGAGCAGGAGGAGGGGACGCTTCAAGTCAGATCCGATCCAGGGGCTTGGGCTTGGTGGCCCGTACAGTAACAGCTTGTATGGACAGGAAAAAGACGGAGGTTAATGCGCGCTTAATGCAAAAAAGATCGCAGCCTCCGGCAGCGCCTACACGATCCCTGTAGGCGCTGCCGGAGGCTGCGATCTTTTGAACGTCAAATCAAATCAATGCGGCTGATACACCGTCAGCATCTGCCCTGGCTTCAGAGCCTTGCCCGCACCCGGATTCCAGCGCTTGAGGTGTTGCATCTCGACGTTGAACCGCTTGGCCACCATGTACAGCGAGTCGCCCCGCTTGACCTTGTACTGAGTCTGCGCCTTCTTGCTTGCGGCTTTGCTGCCGCTCTTGCTGTTGGACGCGACCACGGTGTTGATGCGCTTGTTGGACTTGCGAGCGGGGCTGCGCTTGGTGTTGTCCTGCATCACCAGAGTCTGGCCAACCTTGAGGTTCTGGCCGGTCATTTTGTTCCAGCGTTGCAGATCCTTCACCTGGACCTTGTTGGCCTTGGCGATCGAGCCAAGGTTGTCACCGCGCTTAACCCGATAGGCGCGCTTGAGCTGCGCCACTTCGGTCGGGTCGGCGCCGTCGAACACCGGTTTCAATTGACGCGGACTGATCAGCTCGTCCGGCCGCATGGTTTGCAGGCTGGCAGTCAGCAGTTGCGCCTTCGAGGTGGGCACCAGCAGATGCTGAGGGCCGTCGATGGTAGTGCGCTGCTTGAACGCCGGATTGAGCTGGAACAACTCGTCTTCGTCGATGTTGGCAACCGCCGCGACCTTGGACAGATCCATGCGCTGGTTGATTTCGACGACCTGGAAATACGGTTCGTTGGCGATCGGGTTGAGGTTCACGCCGTAGGCTTCCGGTGCGAGCACTACTTGCGACAAGGCCAGCAGCTTCGGCACATAAGCTTGGGTTTCCGCCGGCAGTGGCAGGTTCCAGTAGTCAGTCGGCAGGCCGAGCTTTTCGTTCCGCTCAATGGCGCGGCTGACCGTGCCTTCACCGGCGTTATACGCTGCCAGGGCCAGCAGCCAGTCACCATTGAACATGTCGTGCAGGCGGGTCAGGTAATCCATGGCCGCCGTGGTCGACGCAGTGATATCGCGACGACCATCATAGAAACGGGTTTGACGCAGGTTGAAGTAACGCCCGGTGGACGGGATGAACTGCCAGAGGCCGACCGCATTGGCCCGGGAGTAGGCCATCGGGTTGTACGCGCTTTCGATGACCGGCAGCAGCGCCAGCTCAAGCGGCATATTGCGTTCTTCGAGGCGTTCAACGATGTAATGAATGTAAAGACTGCCGCGCTCACCCGCGTTCTCGAGGAAAGACGGGTTGCTGGCGAACCACAAGCGCTGTTGCTCGATACGCGGGTTGACGCCCAGGCCGTCCTGCAACTGGAAGCCTTGGCGCATGCGTTCCCAGACGTCCTGAGGCACCTGCGGGCTGGGCTTCTCGCTGAGCCAGATCGGCTTTTGCTTGGCCCGGGCGGCGAGGTTCGGCGTATGTGTCAGTTCGGTCTGCGGGACGTGACTGGAGCAGCCCGCCACGATGGCGGACACAGCCACCGCGATGGCTTGCGCCAAGCGGGTCAACGTGCCTGAATTGACGGACTTACGTATGGATGACGACATTGGCTGGAAGTAAGTTCCGCTCAAAAATGTCGGGCGATTCTAGAAACTGCACCCCTTTCGGTCAACCGTTCAGAACTTTTGTGCCAAAGCGCCCTGTCCTTAGAACGTATCTTTCCAAGCCCGTAGCACCGCAAAAACCTCGCTGGAGGCCCGGTTTTGACGTCCGCTCCGTTCGTCCATTTTTTGTTTAACGGATGTTTCTCCAGTGCGCAAAAACGGATTGGTGAGCTTTTCCAGTGCCAGGGTGGACGGCAGGGTCATAACGCCATTTTGGCGTTGCTGGGTAACCTTCTCCAGACGAGCGGCAATGTCGGCATTGTCGGGTTCGACCGCCAAAGCGAATTTCAGGTTGCTGAGGGTGTATTCATGAGTGCAATAGACCAGCGTATCCTCGGGCAATGCGGCGAGGCGGCCGAGGGAATGATGCATTTGCTCCGGCGAACCCTCGAACAGGCGGCCGCAACCAGCGGCAAACAGGGTGTCGCCGCAAAACAGCAGGCCCTGATGGTAATAAGCGATATGCCCGAGGGTATGGCCCGGCACGCTGATGACGTCGAAGTCCCAACCGAGTAGGGTGACCTTGTCGTTGTCCTTGAGCGCCACGTCCCGTGCCGGAATGTTTTCACTGGCCGGGCCGTAGACCGTTGCCCCCGTGGCGTTTTTCAGACGCTCGACGCCGCCGACATGGTCGTGGTGATGGTGGGTGATCAGAATGTCGCTCAACACCCATTGCGGATGGGCATCGAGCCACGCCTGCACCGGCGCGGCATCGCCCGGATCGACCACTGCGCAGCGCTGGCTGGAATGATCCTGCAACAACCAGATGTAGTTGTCGGTGAAGGCGGGAAGGGCACTGATCTGTATCATCGTCGAATTCGCCAAGCAGTAAACATTGGCGCATCTTAGTGCTTCTAAGCGCGTTGGAGAATGCAATGACTGATAAAGCGTTCGCACAGGCCGATCCTGACTGGCTGGACTTGATCAGTGCCGCCCGCGAATGGCTGGCCGGCCCCATCGGGCAATTTTTGCTGGATGAAGAGCGAAAAATGCTCGAAGACGAACTCGGTCGCTTTTTCGGTGGCTATCTCGTGCATTACGGCCCCTCGGCGCAAACACCGCCGTCGGCACCGCAAGTTCAGCGCAATGTGCGCCTCGGCGCGCCGCTGCCGGGTGTCGAGATCGTTTGCGAAGAGCAAGCCTGGCCATTGAGCGAGCACGCGGCCGATGTGGTGGTGTTGCAGCACGGCTTGGATTTCTGCCTGTCGCCCCATGGATTGCTGCGCGAAGCGGCCAGCAGCGTGCGTCCCGGTGGGCATTTGCTTATCGTTGGCATCAATCCCTGGAGTTCCTGGGGTCTGCGCCACGTTTTCACGCAGGACGCCATGCGCAAGGCTCGGTGCATCTCGCCATCGCGGGTCGCCGACTGGCTCAACCTGCTGGGGTTTGCGCTGGAGAAACGCCGCTTCGGGTGCTATCGTCCGCCGCTTGCGTCGCCCAAGTGGCAGACCCGTCTGGACGGATGGGAGCGTCGGGCCGGAGCCTGGCAATTGTCGGGTGGTGGCTTCTATTTATTGGTGGCGCGCAAGATTGTGGTCGGCCTGCGCCCGGTGCGTCAGGAGCGCCGCGAACCGATGGGCAAGCTGCTTCCGCTGCCGATGGCCAAGGTCAACCGACGCCGCATAGAAACCTGAATCAACCCTCTTCATATTTTCGGCCGGGCCTGTCCCGGCCTCGGCCATCGTCGTTCATTCATCGGCGAGGTCACGCATTTTCTGGATAGATTGGCATGAGCGAAAGCGGCGATAGCGTAGAACTGTTCACTGACGGCGCCTGCAAAGGCAATCCCGGCCCGGGCGGCTGGGGTGCATTGCTGGTCTGCAAGGGCGTCGAGAAGGAACTGTGGGGCGGCGAAGCCAATACCACCAACAATCGCATGGAACTGCTCGGCGCGATCCGCGGCCTCGAAGCCCTCAAGCGTCCGTGTGAAGTACTGTTGGTGACCGACTCGCAATACGTGATGAAAGGCATCAACGAGTGGATGGCCAACTGGAAGAAGCGCGGCTGGAAAACCGCTGCCAAAGAGCCGGTGAAAAACGCCGATCTGTGGAAAGAGCTGGACGAACAGGTCAACCGCCACAAAGTCACCTGGAAGTGGGTGCGTGGGCACATCGGTCACCACGGCAACGAACGGGCTGACCAACTGGCCAACCGTGGCGTGGACGAAGTGCGCGGTTACAAACAGACCTGATTGCGCCCAAGCATCGTGACGCGCCCATCGCCAGCAGGCTGGCTCCCAAACTGGATCTGCGTCATGCAAAATTCCCCTGTGGGAGCCAGCCTGCTGGCGATGGACGCGACACGGTCGAACCTGAAAACACCCAGGCTAGCGTGTTAACATCCGCGTTTTTTTGCACGATTCACCGTTGAGAGCTGAGCACTGATGGCCACCAGATCCGTTGTACTCGATACCGAAACCACTGGCATGCCAGTGACCGACGGCCACCGGATTATCGAAATCGGTTGTGTCGAACTGATCGGTCGTCGTCTGACGGGCCGGCATTTTCACGTTTATTTGCAACCGGATCGTGAAAGTGACGAGGGCGCCATTGGCGTTCACGGCATCACCAACGAATTCCTGGTTGGCAAACCGCGCTTTGCTGAAGTGGCTGACGAATTCTTTGAGTTCATCAAAGGCGCCCAGCTGATCATCCATAACGCGGCGTTCGACGTTGGTTTCATCAACAACGAATTCGCCCTGATGGGCCAGCGCGATCGCGCTGACATCACCCAGCATTGTTCGATCCTCGACACCCTGATGATGGCCCGGGAACGTCACCCCGGTCAGCGCAACAGCCTCGACGCCTTGTGCAAACGGTATGGCGTCGACAACTCGGGTCGTGAACTGCACGGCGCCTTGCTCGACTCGGAGATTCTTGCCGACGTCTACCTGACCATGACCGGTGGCCAGACCAGCCTTTCCCTGGCCGGCAACGCGTCCGATGGCAATGGCGCGGGCGATGGTTCGGACAATTCCGCCATCGAAATCCGCCGTCTGCCAGCTGACCGCCAGCCAGCGCGGATCATTCGCGCGACCGAAGCGGAACTGCAAGAGCATGCAGCGCGTCTGGCAATCATCGCCAAATCCGCCGGTGCGCCGGCGCTGTGGACGCAATTGGCCGAGGCCGAATCCGCACAGGCGTAACGCCCAGAAGGAACGCATACCTTGTAGGAGCAGCCTGCGGCATCTCCTACAGGGGGGCGTGTCTCTTTGGACACGATGTGAGCTTTTGCTTTTGAGGGAGTGGAGCCAAGTGGCCACCCTCGCGACATTCGCTGCGACCCTCTACGCTGAGGTCAATGGCCGATCGCATTGCGCCGCCTCAGGACACTGAGCCCCATGTACAAAGATTTGAAATTTCCGGTGTTGATCGTCCATCGCGACATCAAGGCCGACACCGTTGCCGGCGAGCGTATGCGCGGCATCGCGCGGGAGTTGGAGCAGGAAGGTTTCAATATTGTTTCGGCCACGGACTACACCGAAGGGCGGTTGGTGGCCTCGACCCATCATGGCTTGGCGTGCATGTTGATCGCCGCCGAAGACGCCAGCACGAACTCGCATTTGTTGCAGAACATGGCCGAATTGATCGGTCTGGCCAGAGTGCGCGCGCCGGATCTGCCGATTTTCGCCCTCGGTGAACAAGTCACCCTGGAAAACGCACCGGCTGATGCGATGGCCGAACTCAATCAATTGCGTGGCATCCTTTATCTGTTCGAAGACACCGTGCCGTTTCTCGCAAGACAAGTGGCGCGAGCAGCGCGTAAATACCTGGATGGCTTGTTGCCGCCGTTCTTCAAGGCACTGGTGCAACACACCGCCGATTCCAACTATTCGTGGCACACCCCGGGGCACGGCGGTGGCGTGGCGTATCACAAGAGTCCGGTGGGGCAAGCGTTCCATCAGTTTTTTGGCGAAAACACCCTGCGCTCGGATTTATCGGTGTCCGTTCCGGAACTCGGCTCACTGCTCGATCACACCGGGCCACTGGCGGAAGCTGAGGCCCGGGCGGCGCGTAATTTTGGCGCCGATCATACGTTTTTCGTGATCAACGGCACCTCGACCGCCAACAAGATCGTCTGGCATTCGATGGTCGGCCGCGATGATCTGGTGCTGGTGGATCGCAACTGTCACAAGTCGGTTTTGCACGCGATCATCATGACCGGCGCGATTCCGTTGTATTTGTGCCCGGAGCGTAACGAATTGGGGATCATTGGCCCGATTCCCCTGAGCGAATTCAGCCGTGAATCCATCCAGACCAAGATCAATGCCAGTCCGCTGACCCAGGGACGGGCGCCGAAAGTGAAGCTCGCGGTGATCACCAATTCGACCTACGACGGCCTCTGCTACAACGCCGAGCTGATCAAGCAAAGCCTGGGCAATAGCGTCGAGGTGCTGCATTTCGACGAAGCCTGGTATGCCTATGCGGCGTTTCACGAGTTCTTCGCCGGGCGCTACGGCATGGCCACATCGCGCAGCGATGACAGCCCATTGGTCTTTACAACGCATTCCACGCACAAAGTGCTGGCGGCGTTCAGTCAGGCGTCGATGATTCACGTGCAGGACGGTGGCGCGCGGCAACTGGATCGCGACCGCTTCAATGAAGCGTTCATGATGCACATCTCTACGTCGCCGCAATACAGCATCATCGCCTCGCTGGACGTGGCGTCGGCCATGATGGAAGGCCCGGCGGGGCGCTCGCTGTTGCAGGAAACCTTCGATGAAGCCCTGAGCTTCAGGCGCGCCCTGGCCAATCTGCGCCAGCACATCGCTGCGGATGACTGGTGGTTTTCGATCTGGCAGCCGCCCGGCGTGGAAGGCATCGACCGCGTACTGAGCGAAGACTGGCTGCTGCAACCCGACGCCGATTGGCACGGTTTCGGCGAGGTCAGCGATGATTACGTGTTGCTCGACCCGATCAAGGTCACCTTGGTGATGCCCGGTCTGAATGCCGGTGGCGCGTTGAGCGAGAAGGGAATTCCCGCGGCGGTGGTCAGCAAATTCCTCTGGGAACGTGGTTTGGTTGTCGAGAAAACCGGCCTGTATTCGTTTCTGGTGCTGTTCTCCATGGGTATCACGAAAGGTAAATGGAGCACGCTGCTCACCGAGTTGCTGGAGTTCAAGCGCAGTTACGACGCCAACGTGCGTCTTGAGCATTGTCTGCCGTGCGTCGCGCAACAGGATCCGCTGCGTTATCGCGGCATGGGTCTGCGAGATTTGTGTGATCAACTGCACGCCTGCTATCGCAGCAACGCCACGGCTAAACATTTGAAACGCATGTACACCGTCCTGCCGGAGATCGTCATGAAGCCCGCTCACGCCTACGATCAACTGGTGCGCGGCGAGGTCGAGGCCGTGCCGATCGATGATCTGGAGGGGCGCGTGGCGGCGGTGATGCTGGTGCCGTATCCACCGGGCATTCCACTGATCATGCCCGGTGAACGCTTTACCGAATCAACCCGTTCGATCATCGATTACTTGAAATTTGCACGTAGGTTCGACAAAAGCTTTCCAGGCTTTGTGGCCGACGTGCATGGTTTGCAACATGAAGACGAGGGCAATGGGCGGCTATACACCGTCGATTGCGTGAAAGAATGAGGACGTTTGCAAGTATGCGACCGGTCGTGAATCCGAAATACCCGGGCTTGTCCGTGCGGGTCGCCGATGAAGGTTTCGCGCCCTATATCTGGGGCAGCGATTTCAGTTTCGAAGTCGCCGCCTACGGTGACGCGCACATCGGCGCACCTGTGTCGGACTGGCCCGTGACGCCTATCGTGCCGTACCGCAAGTGCTACGGCATCGACCCCGAAGAGTTCAGCAGCTTCCACGATGCTGCCGACAGCGCGATCTTCATGGCGTACCTGGACGACGAGCCGGTTGGGCACTTGGTCATCAGTACGAATTGGAACGGCTTTGCTCACATTGACGAATTGGCGGTGCACGCCCCGGCGCGTCGCCACGGCGTTGCGAAAGCCTTGCTGGATGTGGCGAATTTCTGGAGCCGGAAAAAGAAACTGCCGGGCATCATGCTCGAAACCCAGAACAACAACCTCGGTGCTTGCCGACTGTACGAGCGTTGCGGTTATGAAATAGGCGGCATCGACCATTTACGCTATCGCGGCATCGATCCGAACACCGCCGAAGTGGCGCTGTTCTGGTATCGACTGTTCGATAACCCGCTGGAAAACCTGCTCAGTTCGCCAACATCGCCTCGGCTTGTGCCTTGATCAGCTCCAGCAGCGGCTGAACGGCCGACGTCGATGGCGCGTGGCGGAAGGTTAGCGCATACAGGCAGATCGGCACCGCCGGCGACAACGGGCAGACGTCCAGGCCAGCGGCGCGGGCGCCGAGGGCGGTAAACGGATCGACGATGGCCAGGCCTTCCCCAGCCTCGACCATGCTGCGCATCATTTGCTGGGTCTGTACGCGAGTCTGCACGCTCGGCGCCGGGCGCAATGCGTGAAGCTTGTGCTCCAGCGCCGGGCTCAACGGATCCTGGCCTTCGAGGCCAATCATTGATTGGCCCGCCAGATCTTGCAGGGAGATGTATTTCTGTTTCGGTTGCAGCCAGCCGTGGGGCGCCAGCAGTTGCAGCTTGCCTTGGGCCAGCACTTGGCAATGAATGTCTGGATGTTCAGGGTCATGCAGGCTCAAGCCGAGATCGCATTCACGCAATAGCAGGCTGCGAACGATGTCGCGGGTCGGTTCACTGAGCAACGTGCACGGCGCATCGGGAAGACGTCGGCGCAGGAGGGCGACGCTTTGCGGCAGCAAGTGTTGAGCCAGCGGCGGGGTGCCGATGATGCGCAGTGGCGGTGCGAGGTATTGTTTGAGGCTGTCGGCCAGACGCTGCAGCGGCTCCAGCGCCGAATAGATGTGCGCGATTTCAACCTGTAGCGCCCGGGCTTCGGTCGTCGCCTGCAAGCGTCCGCGAACACTGGCGAACAGCATGAACCCCAACTGGCTTTCGGCTTCGCGCAGTCGCTCTTCGACCTCGGTCACCGGCAACTCCAGCCATTCGGCGGCGGTGCCCAGGTGACCGGTCTGCAAAAGCGCCTGAATCACTTCGATATGGCGTAAACGCATGCGTGAAGTCCATGTCCGGCAGATGGGATCAAAGGCTGAATCCTACCCCAAGTCCGCCGGGATGACTTCTGCTCATGACGCTCGCTCAGGAAGCGATGCTTGGCTCAGGCTCGCGGATCAGGGTGATCCCCGATTGCACCAGCAGAAACTCGTTGTCAGCGACTTTATTTACGCGGTCGCCAATGGCCAGTTTGTAAGTGGTGACAGGCTCCGTGCCGGTTGCGCCGTCTGCCGACGGGTTGGATTCCTGGAACTCATGCACTGAATAAATGCGGCCTTCCGCATCTCTTGCATGGAACTGACCCACGAGTACTGCTGCCATCTGCTTAAAACCTCTGGAGATAAAACGCTTGATTTGCGGCTTGGTAGACCGTTATCGAGCGCGGTAAGTTTTCCTGCAAGAAAAAAATAATCAGAACGCGGGAATTTCCTTCGTCGTCTGGTTGAATCACTGCCGAATCATCTATAACTAGAGGTTCTTCCCACGGACAGTCGAGCGTCTTCCATGAGCAATGTCTACAACGTCGCCGTTATCGTCGGCAGCCTGCGCAAAGCATCGATCAACCGCAAGGTCGCCCTGGCGCTGGCGGAACTGGCACCGGCGAACCTCAAACTGAGCATTGTCGAAATCGGCGATCTGGCGCTGTATAACGAAGACATCGACGGTGATTCACCGCCCGCAGCCTACAGCACTTTCCGGCAACAAGTGCGTTCATCCGACGCGGTGCTGTTCGTGACGCCGGAATACAACCGCTCGGTGCCGGCACCGTTGAAGAACGCAATCGACGTCGGTTCCCGCCCCTACGGCAAGAGTGCCTGGAGTGGGAAGCCGGGCGCGGTGATCAGTGTGTCGCCGGGGGCGATTGGCGGTTTTGGCGCGAATCAGCATCTGCGCCAGTCGTTCGTTTTCCTTGATGTGCCGTGCATGCAACAGCCGGAAGCCTATTTGGGCGGCGCGGGTACCGCATTCGATGAGGCGGGCAAGCTGAGCGAATCGGTGAAACCGTTCTTGCAGAGTTTCATTAATGCGTACGGTCAATTCGTCGAACAACATAAGAAATAATCCCCCCCTATAAGAGCTGCCGCAGCCTGCGGCAGCTCTTACCGTTGCAATCCACTGCGCTCAAAGGCTGCTAAATGCTCGCTGCTTCGCTGATTTTTCTGCTGACTATTACCCTTGTCATCTGGCAACCCAAAGGCCTCGGTGTAGGTTGGAGTGCAATGCTGGGCGCCGTGCTGGCGCTGATTTTTGGCGTGGTACATTTCAGCGATATCCCGCTGGTATGGCAGATCATCTGGAACGCCACCGGCACTTTCGTCGCGTTGATCATCATCAGCCTGTTGCTCGACGAGGCGGGGTTCTTTGCCTGGGCGGCATTGCACGTTGCGCGTTGGGGGCGAGGCAGCGGGCGCAAGCTGTTTGCTTTCATGGTGCTGCTCGGCGCATTGGTCTCGGCATTGTTTGCCAATGACGGCGCGGCGCTGATCCTTACGCCCATCGTGATTTCCATGCTGTTGGCCCTGCGCTTCTCGCCGGCAGCCACGCTTGCGTTCGTCATGGGGGCGGGATTCATTGCCGACACCGCGAGCTTGCCGTTGGTGGTATCCAACCTGGTCAACATCGTCTCGGCGGACTTTTTTCACATCACTTTCAACGAATACGCGGCGGTGATGGCGCCGGTGAATTTGGTCAGCGTCGCCGCGACGCTGGGCATGTTGTTGTGGTTTTTCCGTCGCGACATCCCCAAGGCTTACGATCCGGAACAACTTGAGCATCCGCGAACGGCGATCCACGACAACGCGACGTTCTATGCGGGCTGGGTAGTGTTGGCGATTCTGTTGATCGGTTGTTTCGCTCTGGAACCGCTCGGCATTCCCATCAGCGCAATCTCCGCCGTCAGCGCGGCATTGCTGCTCGCTATCGCGGCGCGCGGCCACAGGATTTCCACGCGCAAGGTGATGAAAGAGGCGCCGTGGCACATCGTGATTTTTTCGCTGGGCATGTACCTGGTGGTGTATGGCTTGCGCAATGCCGGACTCACGGGGTATCTCGCCGGTTGGCTCGATGTGTTCGCGGGGCATGGCGTGTGGGGGGCGGCGCTGGGGACCGGAGTGTTGACGGCGCTGCTGTCATCAATCATGAACAATATGCCGACGGTGCTGATCGGGCTGCTCTCGATTGATGCCAGTCAGGCGAGCGGGGTGGTTAAGGAGGCGATGATTTACGCCAACGTGATCGGCAGTGACCTGGGGCCGAAAATTACGCCGATCGGAAGTCTGGCAACGCTGCTCTGGTTGCATGTGCTGGAGCGCAAGGGGATTCATATCGGTTGGGGGTATTACTTCAGGGTCGGGATTGTGTTGACGGTGCCGGTGTTGTTGGTGACGTTGGCGGCGTTGGCTGTGCGTTTATCCCTATAATCCGGGTCGGCGCAATCGCGAGCAGGCTCACTCCTACAATTGGAATGCGTGCGTATGTAGGAGTGAGCCTGCTCGCGATTGGGGCAAATCCTGACGGCGCAAATCTTAGGACTGCCCCGGTACATTCGGCCAAAGATCCGACACCAGAAACAACCGCTCGGCCTCTTCCCAGTCCCCTCGACCACTCTCAGTCAGTCGAACCATCAATTGCGCCGGCGCCAGCGGCGCCAATTCGTCCAGCCAGGCCCGTAACTGTTCATCGCTCCAGACCTGATCCACCGGGTAATGCGCCGGGGCCAGCCAGGCGTGGCGGGGCAGCGGTTGCCAGCGGCCGGGGGGACGTTGGGCGACGAACGCTGGCCAGTCCTTCTGATGCAGCCAGCTTCCGCGCAAATGTTGAGGATGGGCACCGCTCGGTGAATTCGACGTTCCCGGCCACGGATAAAGCAGGTAACCGCCGAGCCACAGTTGCGCACTGAACGCCCCGACATCCAGCGCGGCCAGCACTTCGCGGCTTTCCGGGCGTGCGGAAATCGGCAGTTGATGCTCGCTCAAATGCGCCAGTTTGCGATCCAGTCGATCATGACAGCCCGGCCCCAGCCAGTTTCGCGAGTCGTGTCCGTCGCCGTCCTGTGGCCCGAGGTAAAGCTTGATCGCCAGCTCCAGATGATGAACGCCGTCACGATCACGCAGCAGCATGTCCAACTCGCCAAGGGTGTGGCCCTCGCGGCGGATCGGCAAATTCGCGGCGATCAGCTGGATCCCCGGCGCATGCTCCACGGCAAACTGCCAGAGCCGCTCGTAATAAAGTCCCAGGCGCCTCGTGCGCGCTTGCGACAGCCAATGCAGCAAACCGTAACTGTCACGGTCGAGCTGACGCAGCCAGTGTTCCAGTCGTTGCGGATCGCGCACCCATTCACTTCCGGCCAGCGGATGGCGCTGCGGCCACGGCGTGGTGGCGAGCATCGGCGGGGCGAGAATCACCCACGCCAGATCGCGCACCTCTGGATGGCGCAATTGGTGAGGCAGCTGAAGCAAGTCGGGAAATAGGATCATGTTGGGAGGATAGCCGCAAACGCGGGCGCACCCTTGGGGCTGAAAGGATTTTGTCTATCTGACGCTTTCGCCCATAATCGGGCTTTTCGCGTTGAAGATCCCCGCAGGAGCCCCATGGAGCAATTTCGTAATATCGGCATCATCGGTCGCCTCGGCAGTTCGCAGGTGCTGGATACCGTTCGCCGACTGAAACGGTTTCTGCTCGATCGTCATCTGCACGTGATCCTCGAAGACACCATTGCCGAAGTCCTGCCGGGCCACGGCCTGCAAACCTCTTCGCGCAAGATGCTTGGCGAAGTCTGCGACATGGTCATCGTCGTCGGCGGCGATGGCAGTCTGCTTGGCGCCGCCCGTGCGCTGGCCAAGCACAATATTCCGGTACTGGGGATCAATCGGGGCAGTCTCGGATTTCTGACCGATATTCGCCCCGACGAGCTGGAAGTCGAAGTTGCGAAAGTGCTCGACGGCCATTACCTGGTGGAAAACCGCTTCCTGCTGCAAGCCGAAGTCCGCCGGCATGCCGAGGCGATCGGACAGGGCGATGCGCTCAATGACGTGGTGCTGCACCCCGGCAAGTCGACGCGGATGATCGAATTCGAGCTGTACATCGACGGCCAGTTCGTCTGCAGCCAGAAGGCCGACGGCCTGATCGTCGCCACGCCGACCGGTTCCACCGCGTACGCGCTTTCGGCGGGTGGCCCGATCATGCACCCCAAGCTCGACGCCATTGTGATCGTGCCGATGTATCCCCATATGTTGTCCAGCCGGCCAATTGTGGTCGACGGCAACAGTGAGCTGAAAATCGTCGTGTCCAAAGATATGCAGATCTACCCGCAAGTCTCCTGCGACGGGCAGAACCATTTCACCTGCGCGCCGGGCGACACCATCACCGTCAGCAAGAAAGCGCAGAAACTGCGCCTGATCCATCCACTGGATCACAACTATTACGAGGTCTGCCGCACCAAGCTTGGCTGGGGCAGCAAGTTGGGGGGCGGAGGCGACTGATGCTCGATCCCGCGCGCAGTTATGACCTGATTGGTGACGTGCACGGATGCGCCCTGACCCTTGAACACTTGCTCGACCGTCTCGGTTATCACAAGCAGGGCGGGATCTGGCGCCATCCGTCGCGCATGGCAGTGTTCGTCGGCGACATCATCGACCGAGGGCCGCGAATCCGCGAAGCGCTGCACATCGTCCACGACATGGTCGAGGCCGGGCAGGCGCTGTGCATCATGGGCAACCACGAATTCAACGCCCTCGGCTGGTGCACCCCGGCACCTCCGGGCAGCGGCAAGCAGTTCGTGCGCGAGCACACGCCACGTCATGCGCGGCTGCTTAACGAAACCCTCACTCAATTCGAGCAGCACCCGGGCGACTGGCATGACTTCCTGCAATGGTTCTACGAACTGCCGCTGGTCATCGATGCCGGACGTTTCCGCGTGGTGCATGCCTGTTGGGATGCCGGGCTGATCGATCCATTGCGCGGCCTGTTCCCGGACGCGCGCATCGACGAACACTTCCTGCAAGCCTCGGCCGTGCCCGGCAGTTTCGCCTGCACCGTGTTCGACCGCTTGCTGCGTGGCACCGACATGCGCCTGCCCGACGGCCAGACCATGACCAGCGGCGACGGTCTGGTGCGTTCGTTCTTCCGCACCAAGTTCTGGGAAGATGACCCGCAGACCTACGGCGATATCGTCTTTCAGCCCGACGCACTGCCAGAGCCCGTCGCGCAAATCGCGCTGACCTCGACTGAAAAAAACACGCTGTTGCGTTACGGCATGGACGAGCCGTTGTTGTTCGTCGGTCATTACTGGCGTAGCGGCAAACCGGTGCCGATCCGCCCGAATCTCGCGTGCCTGGATTACAGTGCGGTGCTCTACGGCAAACTGGTGGCCTATCGTCTGGATCAGGAAACCCGCCTCGATCCAGGTAAATTCGTCTGGGTCGATGTCGAGCGGCCGGAGATTATCCAATGAGCAAGATTGCGGTATTGCGTTTGCCGCTGGCGGCGGACTTGAGCGGTTTCGTCAAACTCCTGCAACGCATGCAGGTGCCCCATCGCGTGAGCGAGGAAGCGGGCGAGCAGGTGTTGTGGGTGCCCTCGGAAATCAGCGATGACGTGCGTTCGCTGTATGAGCGGTTTCCGGCCGGCGATCCCGATCAGCAGCTGGATATCCCGGTGACGCAGACGTTCCAGCGCCCGGGTTTCGTTGAACAACTGAAATACGCGAAAGCAACCGGGCTCATCCTGTTGCTGAGCCTGATCGTTGCCGGCCTGACGTACCTTGGCGACAACCTCGAAACCCTGCGTTGGCTGACCTTCCTCGATTTCCGCGTGGTCGGCGATTACATCCACTTCGTGCCGCTGGCCGACAGTCTGGCGGCGGGGCAGTGGTGGCGGTTGTTTACGCCGATGCTGATCCACTTCGGCATCTTGCACTTGGCCATGAACGGTATGTGGTACTGGGAGCTGGGGCGGCGTATCGAGTCGCGTCAGGGCAGCATCAACTTGATCGGACTGACCTTGCTGTTTGGCCTGGTCTCGAATTACACGCAGTTTGCCTTTAGCGGCCCGACCTTGTTTGGCGGTCTGTCGGGCGTGCTGTACGGCTTGCTCGGCCATTGCTGGATCTTCCAGTTGCTGGCGCCGAACCCTGCTTACCGCCTGCCGCGTGGCGTGCTGGCGATGATGCTGATCTGGCTGGTGGTGTGCATGTCCGGGGTGATCTCGATGATCGGCTTCGGTCAAATCGCCAACGCCGCCCACGTCAGCGGGTTACTCATCGGATGCTTCACCGGTTTGTTGGGTGGTTTGTATAACCGCCGTAAACTGGCCGCCTGAATTTTTGCTGGTTTGAACAAAGAGCACGGAGACTTTGATGTCCTCTTTTAACGAAATGATCCAAAACATCACCCCCGATATTTACCAGAGCCTGAAACTGGCGGTGGAAATCGGCAAATGGTCTGATGGCAACAAACTCACCGCCGAACAGCGTGAACTGTCCCTGCAGGCAATGATCGCCTGGGAAATCCAGAACCTGCCGGAAGAAGAGCGCACCGGTTACATGGGCCCGCAGGAATGTGCATCGAAGTCGATCGAAGTGCCGAATATTCTGTTCAAGTCGGACGCTATCCATTGATTGAGATTGGCCGCGGTGCAATCAGCAAAATGTCGGCGCGCCTGGACGGGCCGAACGTGCAATACGCGTTTCGCCTGGATGACGTCGAGGTGCCGGTCAATCCGTTGATCGGCAGCACGTTGCGTCTGGAGTTCCTGGGGGCGATCCATTGCACCCATTGCGGGCGCAAGACCAAAACCAGTTTCAGCCAGGGCTATTGCTACCCGTGCATGACCAAACTGGCCCAGTGCGACTTGTGCATCATGAGTCCGGAACGTTGCCATTACGACGCCGGCACCTGCCGTGACCCGTTGTGGGGCGAGCAGTTTTGCATGACTGATCATGTGGTTTACCTGGCGAATTCGTCGGGCATCAAGGTCGGCATCACCCGCGCCACGCAATTGCCCACGCGCTGGCTCGACCAAGGCGCGATCCAGGGGCTGCCGATCATGCGCGTTGCCACCCGGCAACAGTCCGGCTTCGTCGAAGACCTGTTCCGCAGCCAGGTGGCCGACAAGACCAACTGGCGCGCGCTGCTCAAGGGAGATGCGGTGGCGGTGGATCTGGCGCAAGTGCGCGATCAACTGTTCGAAAGCTGCGCCGAAGGCCTGCAAGGCTTGCAGGAGCGATTCGGCCTACAAGCGATTCAGACGATAGCCGATGTCGAACCGGTGGAAATCCGCTATCCAGTGCAGCAATACCCGGCCAAAATCGTCAGCTTCAACCTGGACAAGAACCCGATTGCCGAAGGCACGCTGCTGGGGATCAAGGGTCAGTACCTGATCTTCGACACCGGCGTGATCAACATTCGTAAGTACACGGCTTATCAACTCGCCGTGCATCAATAAGGATTCCAGCATGCGCACCGAACAACCGAAGATGATTTACCTGAAGGACTATCAGGCGCCCGAGTACCTGATCGACGAGACACACCTGACCTTCGAGTTGTTCGAGGATCACAGCCTGGTGCACGCGCAGTTGGTGATGCGCCGCAACCCGGCCCGTGGCCCGGGCCTGCCGCCGCTGGTGCTCGATGGCCAGCAACTGGAATTGCTGTCGGTGACCCTGGCGGATCAAGAGCTGACCACCGCCGACTACCAGCTCTCCGAAAACCACCTGACCCTGCAACCGACCCGCGAAACCTTCACGGTCGATACCAGCGTCAAGATCCACCCGGAAACCAACACCGCGCTGGAAGGACTGTACAAGTCCGGCACGATGTTTTGCACCCAGTGCGAGGCCGAGGGTTTCCGCAAGATCACCTATTACCTCGATCGCCCGGACGTGATGAGCACGTTCACCACCACGGTGGTCGCCGAGCAGCACAGCTATCCGGTGCTGCTGTCCAACGGCAACCCGATTGCCAGCGGCCCCGGCGAAGACGGCCGGCACTGGGCAACGTGGGAAGACCCGTTCAAGAAGCCGGCGTACCTGTTTGCGCTGGTGGCCGGTGATTTGTGGTGCGTCGAAGACACGTTCACCACCATGACCGAGCGCAACGTGGCGCTGCGTATCTATGTCGAGCCGGAAAACATCGACAAGTGCCAGCACGCCATGAACAGCCTGAAAAAGTCGATGCGCTGGGACGAAGAGGTTTACGGTCGCGAGTACGATCTGGACATCTTCATGATCGTCGCGGTCAACGATTTCAACATGGGCGCCATGGAGAACAAGGGCCTCAACATCTTCAACTCCAGCGCCGTGCTGGCTCGCGCCGAAACCGCCACCGACGCCGCACACCAGCGGGTCGAGGCCATTGTCGCCCACGAATACTTTCACAACTGGTCGGGCAACCGCGTGACCTGCCGCGACTGGTTCCAGCTGTCGCTCAAGGAAGGCTTCACTGTGTTCCGTGACGCCGGTTTCTCTTCTGACATGAACTCGGCCACGGTCAAGCGTATCCAGGACGTTGCTTACCTGCGTACCCACCAATTCGCCGAAGACGCAGGCCCGATGGCCCATGCCGTGCGTCCGGACAGCTTCATCGAGATTTCCAACTTCTACACCCTGACCGTGTACGAAAAGGGGTCGGAAGTGGTCGGGATGATCCGCACCCTGCTGGGCGCAGAAGGCTTCCGCAAGGGCAGCGACCTGTATTTCGACCGCCACGACGGCCAGGCGGTGACCTGCGACGATTTCATCAAGGCCATGGAAGATGCCAATGGCGTCGACCTCAGCCAGTTCAAGCGCTGGTACAGCCAGGCCGGCACGCCACGTCTGGCGGTGAGCGAGTCCTACGACGCCGCAGCCAAAACCTACAGCCTGACGTTCCGCCAGAGCTGCCCGGAAACCCCGGACAAGGTTGAAAAACGGCCCTTCGTGATTCCTGTCGAATTGGGCCTGCTGGATTCCAGCGGCGCCGAAATCGCGTTGCGTCTGGCGGATGAAGCCTCGGCGCAGGGCACCTCGCGGGTCATTTCCGTGACCGAAGCCGAACAGACTTTCACCTTTGTCGACATCGCCGAACAGCCGCTGCCATCGTTGCTGCGCGGTTTCTCCGCTCCGGTGAAACTGAGCTTCCCGTACAACCGCGACCAATTGATGTTTTTGATGCAGCACGATAGCGACGGCTTCAACCGTTGGGATGCCGGTCAGCAACTGTCGGTGCAAGTGCTGCAGGAATTGATCGCCCAGCAGCAGAAGGGCGAAACCCTTGTGCTTGACCCGCGTCTGGTCGCGGCCCTGCGCACCGTGCTGGTCGACGACACGCTCGATCAGGCCATGGTCGCGGAGATGCTTTCGCTGCCGAGCGAAGCGTACTTGACTGAAATCAGCGAGGTCGCCGACGTCGACGCGATTCACATCGCCCGCGAATTTGCCCGCAAGCAACTGGCGGAAAACCTCTTCGAACCACTATGGCTGCGTTATCAAGCCAATCGCGACCTGTCGAAGAAAACCCCTTATATCGCCGAGGCCGAGCATTTCGCCCGTCGTGCGCTGCAAAACATCGCGTTGTCGTACCTGATGCTCAGCGGCAAGCCGGAAGTCCTTGCGGCCACGCTTGAGCAATTCGAATCCTGCGACAACATGACTGAACGCCTGACTGCCTTGGCGGTGTTGATCAACTCGCCGTTCGAAGAGCAGAAAGCCGCAGCCCTGGCGAGCTTCGCCGAACACTTCAAGGACAATCCGCTGGTCATGGATCAGTGGTTCAGCGTTCAGGCTGGCAGCCCGTTGCCGGGTGGCCTGGCGCGGGTCAAGGCATTGATGCAGCACCCAGCGTTCAACATCAAAAATCCAAACAAAGTGCGTGCGCTGATCGGTGCGTTTGCCGGGCAGAACCTGATCAACTTCCACGCGGCGGATGGCTCGGGCTATCGCTTCCTGGCGGATCTGGTTATCGAGCTAAACAGCTTCAACCCACAGATCGCCTCGCGCCAACTGGCGCCGCTGACACGCTGGCGCAAATACGACAGCGCTCGTCAGGCGCTGATGAAAGGCGAACTGGAACGCATTCGGGCGTCTGGTCAATTGTCCAGCGACGTGTTCGAAGTAGTCAGCAAAAGCCTCGCCTGACGCAACCCTGATGTAGGAGCGAGCCTGCTCGCAAAAGCGGTGGATCGGTCAATGATGATGTTGACTGTCCTGACGCCTTCGCGGGCAGGCCCGGCTCCTACCGGGTTTTCTGTGTCAGCTGGATTTGAGATCAAACCGATCCAGATTCATCACCTTCGTCCACGCCGCCACAAAGTCTTTCACAAACTGCTCTTTCGCATCGCTGCTGGCATAGACCTCTGCGATTGCGCGTAATTGCGCATTCGAACCGAAGACCAGGTCGACCCGGGTTGCCGTCCATTTCACGTTGCCGTTCTTGCGGTCACGTCCTTCGTATTCGTCATTGGTCGGCGAGGTCGGTTTCCATTCCACGCTCATGTCCAGCAGGTGGGTGAAGAAGTCGTTGGTCAACGCTTCCGGCCGGTCGGTGAACACGCCGTGACGTGTCTGCCCGACATTGGTGTTCAGCACACGCAGACCACCGATCAACGCAGTCATTTCTGGCGCGGACAAGGTCAGCAGTTGGGCTTTGTCGATCAGCAACGCTTCGGCCGAGACGCGGTATCTGCCTTTGCTGTAATTGCGGAAACCATCAGCAATCGGCTCAAGAAAGCCGAACGACTCGACGTCCGTCTGTTCCTGAGTGGCATCGACCCGTCCCGGTGAAAACGGCACGGTGACCGAAGCCCCGGCATTTCTCGCCGCTTGCTCAATACCGGCATTGCCCGCGATGACGATCAGATCCGCCAGTGACACCTTCTTCCCGGACGAACCACCATTGAACTCACCCTGAATGCCTTCAAGCGTCGTCAGGACTTTGTCCAGTTGTTCAGGCTGATTGGCCGCCCAGAATTTCTGCGGAGCCAGACGCAGACGTCCGCCATTGGCGCCGCCGCGCTTGTCGGAGCCCCGGAATGTCGAAGCGGCGGCCCATGCGGTGGAGACCAGTTGCGGTACCGTCAGCCCTGAGGCCAATACCTGGCTCTTCAGTGCATTGACGTCGCCGTCATCGATGGGGGCGCCCGATGCATCCGGCAGTGGGTCTTGCCAGAGCAATTCTTCCTCGGGCATTTCTGGCCCGAGATAGCGCGACAATGGGCCCATGTCACGGTGAATCAGTTTGTACCAGGCCCGTGAGAAGGCGTCGGCCAGTTGCTCGGGATTGGCCAGGAAGCGTCGGGCGATCGGTTCGTAGATGGGGTCGAAGCGTAACGCGAGGTCAGACGTGAGCATGGTCGGGAAGCGACGTTTTTGCGGATCAAACGCATCTGGAATCGTGCCAGCGCCGGCGCCGTTTTTCGGTTTCCACTGATTTGCGCCCGCCGGACTCTTCATCAGCTCCCATTCGAAGCCGAACAGGTTTTCCAGATAATTGTTGCTCCACTTCGTCGGCGTGGTAGTCCACGTCACTTCGAGGCCGCTGGTGATGGTGTCGGGCCCTTTGCCGGTGCCGAACGTGCTTTTCCAGCCCAGCCCTTGTTCTTCAAGGCCCGCGGCTTCCGGTTCAGGGCCGACGTTTTCGGCAGGGCCGGCGCCGTGGGTTTTACCGAAGGCGTGACCGCCAGCAATCAGCGCCACGGTTTCTTCATCGTTCATGGCCATGCGGCCGAAGGTTTCCCGGATGTCCTTCGCCGAGGCGACCGGATCGGGATTCCCTTCGGGGCCTTCCGGATTCACATAAATCAGCCCCATCTGCACGGCAGCGAGAGGGTTTTCAAGGTTACGACCCTGATCGGTGCGGCTTTCTTCATTGCCATGTTCTGCGGCTTCGGCCACCAGCGTGCCTTCGCCTGGTTCCTGCATGACTTCTTTATTGCCGTAGCGACTGTCGCCACCGAGCCATTTGGTTTCCGAGCCCCAGTACACATCTTCATCCGGTTCCCAGACATCCGGACGTCCGCCGGAAAACCCGAACGTCTTGAAGCCCATGGATTCCAGCGCGACGTTGCCGGTGAGGACAATCAGGTCAGCCCAGGAAATGTTACGGCCATATTTTTGTTTGACCGGCCAGAGCAGTCGGCGGGCTTTGTCTAGGCTGACGTTATCGGGCCAGCTATTGAGAGGGGCGAAACGTTGTTGCCCGGAGCCTGCGCCACCCCGGCCATCGGCAGTGCGGTAGGTGCCGGCACTGTGCCAGGCCATGCGCACGAAGAGTGGGCCATAGTGGCCGAAGTCCGCTGGCCACCAGTCCTGTGATTCGGTCATCAGCGCAGCGATATCGCGCTTCAGCGCCTGGAAGTCGAGGCTTTTGAAAGCCTTGGCGTAGTCGAAATCCTTGCCCAGCGGGTCGGACTTGGGCGAGTGCTGACTGAGGATTTTCAGGTTCAGTTGGTCGGGCCACCAGTCGCGGTTGGTTGTGCCACCGCCGGCGGCGTGATTGAACGGGCATTTCGATTCGTTTGCCATGTTCGGATCCTTATCAGGTCTTTCGCGGCCGGCTCGTGCCGACTTCGGACTTGTAAGGCTAGACCCGACTTGGTAAGTCGGCTAATAGGCCGACTATTGGACACTGATAGCCAGAGTCTTTTACCCGAGCGGCCTAATTACAGGCGAACGAAAGTGATCAGCTCGACTGTGCGGCGTCGTCATCCGGCACGTCATCAAGGATGTCTTCCTGCCCCGGCAGCTCGGTGATCACGCTGAAATCACTGACTTCCACCGCACCGAGCCCATAGCCCAGCAAATGAAAGGAGAACGCCTTGCGCGATTGCGGGTTGTCGAAAGTGAAATCCATTTCCAGCGGTTGATCCGGCGTGACCACCATTTCTTCTGGCAGACCCAGTTGCACATCCTGTTCAAACTCTTTGGCCTTGAGCAGGATGGTGGCTGTCTGCTGCGGGTCGGCGGAGCGCACGGTGAGGCGCACGCGGGTGTAAGAGCCTTTGGGCATTTCGAGGTATTGCGCACCGATCAGGTTGTCGGCCCAGTCATCCTTGATCTGCGCTTGCAGTGGAATGATGTTGGAACTGCCGAATTGATAATGCTGATTCAACGGTGTGCGCAGCAACGACAAATCCAGCGCGGTGGCCCGGGCGGCGATCTCGCGGGCGCGCTGGCTGTTGTAGTTGCCTTTGAACGTGGCGCTTTCGGCGATGAAACCCTCGCTGGCGTAGTAGCGGCAACGGCGCGGCATGTCACATTCGGCAAGGGTGCCCTGACCGTCGTGATAGCGCAGCTTGCCGTTGGTGAACGACATGATTTGCCGCCCGCTATCGTAGTCACGGAATAGCGAACGGCCGCTGAGGGCGGTGGGAACCGGCAGGTCGAAGTAATCGAGGATCGAGGCGCTCAGGTCGACATGACCATAGACCCCGGCATTCAGGCGCGGCAGTTGTTCTTGTTCTGGTGCCAACGTCAGATTGAAACCCCAGGACGACGCCAGGCGCACGCCGTCGATACCATGAGATTCATCCGACGTGATGACGACCAGTGTGTCTTTCAATACGCCCTGACGCTCAAGGCGGGTGAGGAACTGGTCGATGGCATCGTCCAGGTAACCGACGGCGGCCTGTTTCGGCGTTTCGTAGCGTTCCAGATAGTCTTCGGGTGCCGAGTAGGGCTGATGAGTGCCGACAGTCAGTAACGTCAACATCCACGGTTGTTTCTGTTTCTTGAGTTGGCTGACGTAGTCCAGCGCGCCTTCAAAGAAGGCCTTGTCATCCTTGCCCCACGGGAATTCCAGATAGTTGCTGTTGGTGAACCACTCCAGACCGTGGGTCGCGTCGAAACCGATGTGCGGCATGATCTTGTCTTTGGCCATGAAGCGCAGGCCGGCACCCTGGAGATAATGCGTCGCGAAGCCCCGCTCGCGCAGTTGCGCCGGCAGGCAGGCTTTGTTGCGTTCGTGCAGGGTGAGCATCTCCACGCCTTTGGGCGTGCCGTTATCGAGCTTGTCGTAATCACCACACAGCATCGAATACAGCCCGCGAATGGTCTGGTGGGTATGAAGCACGTAATCCGGGGTGTTCATGCCGCGCTCGGCCCAGCGGCTGAGCTTGGGCATCAGGTCTTCCTGATAGTGGCCGTGCATGGCTTCGCGGTTGGCGGCGATGTATGCACCGGGAATACCTTCCAGGGTGACGATCAGCACGTTGCGCGCACGGCCTGGCGCATCAAGAAGCTTGCGGCCATTGAGGTCGAGTTGGGTCAGCGCGGTCATGTCTGGGGTAACCATTTCCCTGTCGCCGGCCAGCCATTCTTCAGCATCGCCTTGCAGGTCGGCGACTTGGGCGGCGAACAATTGGTGCGGCAGGTTATACAGACGCCACGGATCAGCATCGGAAGGCGACAGATTCTGCGTGGCCCAATGGGCGGTGAATAGCACCAGCGGGGTTGCCCAGACTACGCGGGGCAGAGCGGGTGAGGGCGTGTTGCGATTGGCCCAGCGGGTCGCCAGCCACAATAGCAGCGCCAGCAATAACGCAATCGCCACTTCAGGATGGGCGAAGCCTCCGCCGGTGGAATTTTCCACGAATTGCGGGTCAATCAGGTAATGAATGTCCGATGGCGTCGGCAATCGGCCCACGGCGCTGACCAGTTCGGCCGTCGTCACGGCCAGCAATCCCCAGAACAGCAGCACCGGCAGCACCAGCCATAATGGACGGCGGTGCAGCGCCACCACCAGCAGGCTGCCGATGGCCAGATCCGACAAATAGCCCGGCGGCGTCGACCAGCCGAGGGTCGCGCGCAAACATACCGGCACGATCAGCACCAGGCTGATGAGCGAAATGAGACGGGCGTTCGGGTGCCGCAACCAGCGCAAAAAAGCGTTCACTAAAAAACCTTTTAGCCATCAAAACGTCACAAAAGTATGCGCGATGATACCAATTGCAAACAGCCGGATTGCGGATTTAAACGTGTGCGACATTTCCGATAGGAGACGTCGGAATGAAAAAGGGCATGTGCCGAGGTGAATCTCGCTTCCTGCCCGCAGCGTTGCTGGCCTCAAGCCATGGCCGGTTAATTGTTTCAGACTGTTTATCAATGATCAGCGTCCCATCGCTGTGGATTGCTAACAATCGGTCATCAGGCTGAACCAATTCCCCAGTGAGGTACGCTTTGTCCGCTGTGTGAAAGTGGTGCGTCACGCACGCAATCTGTGCGTATCTGTTGACTTGCAACCATCGAAACCACTGGAAACAGGCGTCGCCAAAGGTGGCATCCAGTTTGCTAGCAATGTCATGACGACTACTCGCACTCTGGAGAAAAACAAGATGCCGACGCGCTTTTCGCTCAAACGATTGTTGCCGTGCGCAGCGATCACCTCGCTGATATTGACCACAGCCGTTCACGCTGCCGAGCCGATCAAGGTTGGCCTGGTAGCCGCGTTGTCCGGGCAATCGGCCAAATCCGGAGAAGCGCTGACGCGCGGCTTGAGCATCGCCATCGACGAGGTCAATGCCGCTGGCGGTGTGTTGGGTCGCCCGCTGGAACTGGTTCGCCGTGACGACGAAAGCAATCCGTCCAAAGGTATGTTGGCGGCGCGCGAGCTGATCCAGCGGGAAAAGGTTTCGCTGCTGTTCGGTGGCCTCGATACGCCGGTGTCGCTGGCGATCGTGCCGTTGGCCAATCAGTTGAAAGTGCCGTTCATGGGCATCTGGGCCGCTGGCACGAAGATCACCGAGAACGGCGCGGCCGACAACTATGTGTTTCGCGTTTCGGCGGTTGATGAGCTGGTCGACGAAGCGCTGGTGGATTACGGGGTGCGCACCCAAGGGATGAAGAAACCCGGGCTGATCCTCATCAACAACCCGTGGGGCGAATCCAACGAGGCCGGGTTCAAGCGCGCCTTGGCCAAACGCGGCATGGCGGATGCCGGGGTCGAGCGGATTCAGGACAGCGACCTCGACGTGGTGCCGCAACTGGCGCGATTGAAAGCGGCGGGGGCCGACAGCTTGTTGATGGTCGGCAACGTCGGGCCGTCTGCGCAAGTGGTCAAATCGCTTGATCGCATGGGTTGGGACGTGCCGGTAGTGTCGCACTGGGGCCCGGCGGGTGGTCGCTTCGGCGAGTTGGCCGGCGCCAATGCCGGGCGCGTGCACTTCATTCAAACCTACGTGTTTACGGACACCAACTCCCCGCGCGGCGATGCGGTGCTGGCGGCGCTCAAGCAGCGTTACGCGGTCAAGACCCTCGCCGACGTGACTCCGGCTGTCGGCATTGCCAACGCCTATGACGCCTTGCACCTCAGCGCGCTGGCGATTGCTGCTGCCGGCAGCACCGATGGCAAAGCGGTGCGTGACGGTTTTTATGCGATCCAGAACTACGACGGCCTGATCAAGAACTACAAACAGCCGTTCAGCACCGAGCGCCACGATGCCCTCGGCCCGCAGGATTACGTGTTCACCCGTTTCGACGGTGACCGCATCGTTCCGGTCGCTCCCTGACTCACCTGCACAGGCCGGCGCGCCATGACGTGCCGGCCGGAGGATTTGCGCATGATCACCGCCACACTTCTGGCCGGTCTGGGGCTGGGCAGCATGTATGCCTTGCTGGCCCTGGGGTTTCACATCACGTATGTGGTGTCTCGCACGGTGAATTTCGCCCAGGGCAGCGCGATGATGCTCGGCGCGGTGTTGGGTTACAGCTTCAGCGTGACCTGGCACTGGCCGGCGTGGCTGGCGTTCCCCACCGCACTGGCGTTGGCCGCCGTTTATGGACTGGTCATCGAGCGTTTTCTCGTTCGCCCGTTTCATTCACGTGGCTCGCAAGCCTGGCTGATGGCGACGGTGGCCGGCGGTATTCTCGTGGACAATTTGGTGATGTTCACCTTCGGCAAGGAGCCTCGGCAATTTGTCAGCGTGCTGACCGAACACAGCGTGCAAATGGCTGGCAGCCAAGTGTCGTGGTTGCAGTTGTTGATCCCGGTGATCGGTGCCGGTGTGGCGCTGGCGTTGTGGCTGGTGCGGCGGCATACGCGCCTGGGCAAAGTGCTCGAAGCCTGCGTGCAGAACCCGCAAGCGGCGATGCTCATGGGCATTCGCGTAAAGCGCGTGGTGGCCGTGGCGTTTGCCGTGTCGACGGTGTTCGCAGCGGTCGCGGGGCTGTTGATTGCGCCGCTGTTCAGCGTCAATGCCGAAATGGGCACTTTGTTCGGCCTCAAGGCTTTTGCCGTGGCGATTCTTGGCGGCATCACCAGCGCCGGCGGGGTGTTTGCGGCCGGGCTGTTGTTTGGATTGGTTGAAGCGGCCGTGACCCTGTATTTCGGGTCGGCCTTCACCCAGATCTTCACCTTTGCGCTGGTCATCGTGACGCTTGCCATTCGCCCGGACGGACTGTTCGGCTTCAAATCGTGGGTGAAAGTATGAGCGCTGCCCGTCATTCTCTGGCGCCGCTGGCGCTTCTGGCGTTGGGCATTGGCTGCGCGATCGCGGCGTTTTTGCTCGACAGTTATTCGTTGCTGGTGCTGACCCTTTGCGCGCTGGCGACAGTGGTCGGTGTCGGCCTGAACATACTCATCGGCCTGACCGGGCAGATTTCCTTCGGCCACATCGCGTTCTACGCGTTAGGCGCCTATGCCTCGGCGCTGTTGACGATGGCCGGATGGCCGCTGCCGGCGGCCATGGCGGTCGCCGCCGTGGTCAACGCGGTGATCGGCGGCTTGCTGGCGATTCCGGCATTGCGGGTCAAGGGGCCGTATCTGGCGATGATCACCATTGCCTTCGCGTTTGTCGTCCATCACGGATTGATCGAGTGGCGCAGCGTCACGGGCGGTTCGAATGGCTTGATGGGCATCTTGATGCCGGAATTCGGCAGTCTCGATCCGGCAATTGCGCTGGCACTGATTGCTGTGGCGCTGATGATTGTTGCGCTGGGCTTCTACCTGCGTTTGCGCACCAGCCGTTGGGGGCTGGCGATGCTGGCGGTGAAGTCCTCGGAAATCGCCGCACGCTCGATTGGCCTCAATCCTGTGCTGGCGAAAACATTGGCCTTCGCATTGTCGGCAGCGCTGACCGGTGTCGCCGGCTCCTTGGTGGCACCATTGATGATGTTCATCAATCCCGAGTCGTTTCCGTTCAGCCAGTCGATCTTGTTTGTGCTCGCGGTCATTGTCGGCGGCAGCGGCACGTTGTTCGGGCCGTTGCTAGGTGCCTTGCTGATTGTGCTGCTGCCCGAGGCGTTGTCGGATTTCGCCGAATATCGCCTGCTGATATTCGCTGCGCTGTTGCTTTGCGTGTTGTGGTTGGCGCCGGACGGTGTGCTTGGCGCGCTGGCTCGGCGTTGGTGGCGGCCAATTGATCAACGGGCGCCGACGCTGGTGGAATCGACCCGGTTGCGCGAGTTCTTCAAGGGCTGTGGCGCCGGGTTGCGCGTGGAAGACATCGGCATCCGTTTCGGCGGTGTACAGGCTGCACAAAACGTCAGTCTGCACGCGCCGGCCGGCAGCATCACCAGCCTGATCGGCCCCAACGGCGCCGGCAAAAGCACGGTGTTGAACCTGATCAGCGGTTTTTACACGCCCGATCAGGGCCGAATCAGCCTCGACGGCGGCGAGCCCTTGGCGGGCCTGCCATCCTGGAAAGTCGCGCGCGCCGGCATCGGCCGCACCTACCAGACGACGCTGCTTTTTGCAGAACTGTCGGTATTGGAAAACCTGCTGGTGGCGATGCAGGGCGGGCGCATGGGCTCACCGTTCTGCGCCGCCGATGCCGAGCAAAAAGCCTTGGCGCTGGATCTGCTCGCGCTGGTGGGGTACAGCGGCTCGGTGAATCTGCCGGCCGAGCAATTGCCTCACGTTGACCGCCGTTTGGTGGAAATCGCCCGTTCCCTGGCGACGCGACCGAAAGTGCTGCTGCTTGATGAGCCTGCCGCCGGACTGGGTCGACAAGACACTGATCGACTCGCCGGACTGTTGCGCCGTCTCGCCGGGTTCGGTCTGACCATCGTTTTGGTGGAGCACGACATGCCGTTGGTCATGGCGGTGTCAGAGCAATTGCTGGTGCTCGACGCCGGCAAGCCGATCGCCGCCGGTGCGCCGGCCGACGTGCGGGCCAATCCACACGTAATTGCTGCGTATCTGGGAGGGACGCAGTATCAGGCACAGCCTCGTAAGGCGTTGTGGGACGGCAGTCGCGATGCGCGGTTGTTCATCAAAAACCTGAGTATCGATTACGGTGCCGCCCCGGTCGTTGACGGCGTCGATCTGCTGGTCAATCCCGGTGAACTGGTGGCAATTCTTGGCGCCAACGGTGCGGGCAAATCGAGCATTCTCCAATGCCTCGCCGGCCTGCATGGCGCGGCGGCCGGCAGCAGCATTTTATTGGATGACGTGGAAATCGCGGGGTGCGACGCCAGCGAAATCGCCGTTCGCGGCTTGGCGCTGGTGCCGGAGGGACGGCAGGTGTTCGGGCAGTTGAGCGTGCGCGACAACCTGTTGCTGGGCGGTTATTCGCGCCGCGACGCCTTCGATGCCGACGCCGAAATCGAAGCGATCCTCCGCCGTTTCCCGCGCCTGCGTGATCGCATCGACAGCCCGGCCGGTTTGCTCTCTGGCGGCGAACAGCAAATGGTCGCGGTCGGTCGCGGCTTGATGGCAAAACCGAAAATCCTCTTGCTCGATGAGCCGACCCTCGGCCTGTCACCTGCAATGATCGGCGAACTGTATGACGCCCTCGCGACCTTGCGTGATGAAGGCATGACGCTGTTGCTGGTGGATCAGATGGCCAACCTCGCACTGCAGGTCGCCGACCGCGCCTACGTGCTGGAAAACGGTCGCATCGTCAACAGCGGCAGCGCCGCGCAATTGCGTGACGATCCGCAACTGGAAGCGGCTTATCTGGGCGAAGGAGCATCGGCATGAATGCCTTGAAAATCCTCTGCGCGAACGGCGACGAGCGTTATGTGCGCGACGGCTTTTTCGTGGAAGAACTGAATCCCGACGACCCCTTCGACACTCTCGACATCGGCGACCGCTATCTGCATCCGGGCCTGGTCGAGACTCACCTCCATCTGGACAAGGCCTGCATCCTCGAACGCTGCCAACTGCACGCGGGCACCCTCGCTGAAGCCATCGCCCAGACCCGTGCGGCCAAGGCTGATTTCACCGTAGAGGACGTATATCGACGCGGCGCGTCGGTGCTGGAACAGGCGATTGTGCAAGGCACGATGCACATGCGTACCCATGTCGAGCTTGATCCGCAGATCGGTCTGATCGGTTTCAACGCGGTGCGGCAGTTGCAGGCGGATTACGCCTGGGCTGTGACACTGGAAATCTGCGTGTTCCCCCAGGAAGGCCTGCTCGACAACCCCGGCACCGAAGAACTGTTGTGCGCGGCTCTAGAGAATGGCGCGACAGTGCTCGGCGGCTGTCCGTACATGGATCGCGATCCGGGCGCGCAGATTCGTCGTCTGTTCGAGATGGCTGTGCGCTACGACTGCGATCTCGATCTGCACCTGGATTTCGATCTCGACCCGGCCGGCATGACCGTCCCCGAAGTGATCCGCTGCACCGAGCAACACGGTTGGGGCGGGCGCGTGACCATCGGCCATGTCACCAAGCTCTCGGCGCTGCCCTTGGCGCATTTGCGCGAGATCGGCCAGGCGCTGGCGATGGCCGGGGTGCAGGTGACGTGTTTGCCGTCCACGGATCTGTTCTTGACCGGCCGCGAGCAATTTCACCACAAGCCTCGGGGGCTGGCGCCGCTGGAGCAGTTGCATGAATGCGGCGTGACCTGTTCGATCTCCACCAACAATATCGGCAACCCGTTCACGCCCTATGGCGATGCATCGCTGGTGCGTCAGGCCAATCTGTTCGCCAACGTCAGCCAATTGGGCACCGATGCGCAATTGCAACGGTGCCTGGGCTGGGTGTCGAGCGAATCGGCGCGGCTGTTGCGCCTGGCGGATTACGGTCTGACCCCGGGTTGTCGGGCGGACTTTGTGGTCTTCGACGCGCCGGATCCGGCAGCAGTGGTGGGGCGGATCAGTGCGCCGCTGATGGGCTTCAAGGCCGGGCGCAAGACGTTCGAGAGAGCCCGGCCGCAATTGCTGCGGCCTGACTGATCAGAGGCCGGACAGCGCGTCACGCAGATTGATTTCCGGTTCTGGCTGTTCATCCAGGGCGAGTTGTTCTTCCAGTTCGTCCAGATGTTCCAGCATCACCGCCACGGCTTTGTCTTGCTGGCCATTTTCCAGGGCGGTGATGATTTCCTGGTGCTCGTCCGAGGCACAGGACGGCACGTCGTTGCGCTGGTAAAGCGAGACGATCAGCGAACTGCGCACCATCAGGTTGGCGAGGATTTCACTCAGCACCGTGTTGCCGCAGATTTCCCCAAGCAGCAAATGAAATTCGCTGAGTTCGCGGACGATGGCCCGGCGATCCGTGGCGTTGGTCGCCGCGCGCTCGTTGTTGAGGTGGCGACTGATGCGTTCCTGCTGCTTGAGCATGATCGCCGGGGTGATGCATTCGACGATGGCGCGCTCGATCGCGCGGCGGGCGGCAAACACTTCCCGGGCTTCGCGCGCGCTGGGTTGCGACACCATGGCGCCGCGATTCGGTTCGATGGTGATGATGCGTTGCATCGCCAGGCGTTGCAGTGCCACTTGCACATGGTTGCGGTTGGCTTGCAGTGTCTCGACGATCTGCGCTTCGATCAGCCGCGTGCCGGGACGCAACCGATGTTGGGCGATGCCTTTGGACAGCACATCGACGATGCGCTGGACTTCGAGTTGCTTGGCAGTAACGGTCTTTGAGGCCATCGGTTCCTCTATGGCGGCGACGCGGCAGGCGGGTGCGGCGGGCATTATCCGCCAGTGCCGGTCGCCCGGCAAACGTCGTGATCAGCCGTGCTGGCCGAGGGCGCAACCCTGGCCTCGCGGGTCATGCATTGCCTGGCGGATGCCGTCCGGTTGCACGGCGATGATCCCGGCCTGACCGGTGTAAGCATTGAGCGGCGCAATGGTTTCCACGCCGTGGCCGAGCGTGGCGAGACCGTTGATGACCGCCTCGCCGACATCAGCTTCGAGCTTGAGATTGTCGGTGCCGTCGAAAAAACTGCGGCCGAGCAGGAAACGCGGCGTGGACAGAGCTTCGTCGATGGGACGGGCGAAGTCGATCAGTTGGGTCGCCAGCACCAGTTGCGTCTGCGGTTGGCCATCGCCGCCCTGGGTACCGAAAAACAACTGGCGGCCGTCATCGGCGAGGTAGCACGACGGATTGAGGGTATGCGCCGGTCGCGCACCCGGCGCCCACGCGTTGGGATGGTCGGGTATGGCACTGAAACCGGCTGCGCGGTTTTGCCACAACACGCCGGTATCGCCCATGACCACGCCGGAGCCGAAATCGTGGAACAGACTCTGGATCAGGCACGCGGTGCGGCCCTCGACGTCGGTGGCGGCCATCCATGCGGTGTCGGCCGGGCGACCGACTTCATTCCACGGGTGCGCCTGTTCTGGGTTGATGTAAGCGGCGTACTCGGCCGCGAACTCGGCACTGAGGCTGGCGTTGCAATCCCAGCCCGAGCGGCGCGGGTCGTGGAGTTCGGCGTTGCGTCGCAACAGGCCTTGTTTGATCGCTTCGACCAGGTGGTGGTAATAGGCGACGCTGCCGTTGCCGCACGCTGCCAGATTCGTCTCGCCGAGCGCGAGCATCGCTTGCAGGGTGTAAAGACCCTGGCAGGGCGGGGCGATGTTGAACAGTCGACCCTGGCGATAGCGGATCGACAGCGGCGCAACTTCATCGGCGCGGGTGGCTTGCAGATCCGCCAGCGTCAGGCCGCAGTCCAGGCGCTGGAAGTGTTCGGCGAAGGCCTCAGCCAGTTCACCTTGATAAAAGTCGTCAATGCCTCGCCGGGCGAGTTGGTCGAGGGTGTCGGCCAGTTGCGGTTGGCGCAGCACATCGCCTTCGCGCAGCCAGCGGCCTTCGGTCTTGCACAGTGAATGAAGGTCGGGAAGGGTCTCGATCAACGCTTCGCGATGGCTTTGCCAGAACAGTTGCGAAGTCGACACCGGCGCACCCGCGCGGGCGATGTGGGCGGCATCGGCAAGCAGTTCACGCCAGCTCATGCGCGAACCCCATTCAGCGGCGCTGATGCCTTGGGCCGTGCGCCAACTGGCCAGTGCACCGGCGGCGGTCGCCACGCTGCCGGGCCCGCGCAAATCGATGCGACCGCTGCCCGGCAAGCGTTGCCCGGCCTGGCCGATCCCCATGATGGTGCGCACGCGTCCATCATGCAGCAACCACAGGGCATCGCCGCCCAGGCCGGTCATGTGCGGATACACCACGCCCAACACGGCGCTGGCCGCGAGCATCGCATCGATGGCGCTGCCGCCCTCGTCGAGAATTCGCAGGCCGGCGGCGCTGGCTTCGGGGTGAGGAGAGCAAATAACGCCACGGCGGGATTCGGCCATCATGGGTGTTCAGTCCTTTATTGCTAGCGATTGTTATTTGTTGGCTAGCAATCGCTGTGCCGTACCTCTGATCGGTACCTTGAACCGTTACAGGCGCGTTTGGTTACAAGGCGGGGAAGGGAGTTGATTGAACGCAAACGGGGCGGCCTGATCGTCGATCATGCCGCCCCGTTCGGGTTGACGCCGTTGGCGCAGACGATCAATGCATTTTGCTGTGATCGTGTTCCGCCATGTTGTTCAGTGCCTTGACCGGCGCCTTCACTTGGATCGTTTCTTTTTCACCCTTGGCGTTTTCAACGGTGAGGATCAGCGGCACGGTGTCGCCTTCCTTCACCTGGCCGGTCAGGCCCATCAACATGACGTGATAACCGCTCGGATCGAAGTTGACGGTTTTGCCGGCCGGCAACGCGACCGACTTCACCGGGCCCATGCTCATGACGTCGTTTTTCATGGTCATTTCGTGGATCTGCACGTCTTTGGCCACGGGCGAGGCCACGCTGAGCAACTGGCTGTCCGTTTCGGCAGTGACTGTCATAAACGCGCCGGTCGCCGACTGGCTCGGCACGGTCGCGCGAACCCAGGCGTCGTCTACTGTCGTCGCCGCCGCTGCCTGGAACGCCAGACCCAGCAGGGACAGACCCAGTACAGCGCGTTTGATGTTGTTCAGAACGGGGTGCATCAGCAAACCTCCATGACGGTCAGCAAATCTTCCGTGCACTCTTGTGCCGAAAGCGATTGGGACAGGCCCAGGCGCAAGGTGCCCCGGGAGTCGTAGACATAACTGGTGGCGGTGTGCGACAGGGTATAAGTGTCGCCGGCGGGAACCTTCTCGTAGAACACGTCGAATTCCTTGGCCGTGGCCGCGGTTTCTTCCAGCGTGCCGTACAGCGCGACAAACGTCGGATCGAAGGTTTTGACGTAGGTGTCGAGGATTTCAGGCGTGTCGCGTTCCGGATCCAGCGTGATGAAAATCACCTGCAAGCGGTCGCCGTCCTTGCCCATCAGCTTCTTGCACTGCGCCGCGCGGGCGAGGGTGGTCGGGCAAACGGCGGGACACTGGGTGAAGCCGAAAAACACCATCGGCATCATCCCGCGAAAGCTCGACAGGGTCATTTCCTCGCCGTCGGTGTTCTTCAACCTGAAGGTACGGCCCATGATCTTGTCGCTCAGATCCTTGCCGTATTTGTACGACAGTTGGCCACGTGTGTCGCAACCAGCGAGCAGGCCAAGCCCCAGCACGCCCATTCCCGCAAGCACCTTGCGGCGAGTCAACAAAGCCGTCATCTAATACCGCCCATTACTGGCCCGCCGGTCGAGAGGACGGGCGGACGGGTTAACCGTAAAAGCGGCGCATGATACCAAACCGGACGACCGTACCGGCTGACAGGGTGTCGCAGGTCGATAAAAGGTGTAAGGGGAAGTGACCAGGGGTGATGTGTCGGATATTCCGGGTCATCGCAGAACACGGTAGGAGCGAGCCTGCTCGCGAAGACGCCGGTTCAGGCGATGAAGATGTTGGCTGTGCTTCTGCCTTCGCTGGCAAGTCAGCTCCCACAGGGATCTGCGGTGAAAGTGGAGAATCGGTACACGCCACCGAACTTTTTGGAGCTGCCGAAGGCTGCGATCTTTTGATCTTTTGATCTTCAAACCGCCGTCGGCGCTTTCGCCAGTTCAATCCCCGCCGCGCCCAACCGTTTGAGAATCTCGAACAGCAAATCGCTTTTCGTCGTGCCCACGATCCTCGGGCTGGCGACGTAACCGGTCACCGTGAGGGTGATGCCATCGGGGCTGAGTTTGCTGAAACGCACGAACGGCGCCGGTTTTTCGAGAATGGTTTCGTGCTCCTGATACGTGTCGTACAGCAGGTTTTTCACTTCTTCAGGGTCGATGTCCAGCGGGAATACCAGTTCGAGGGTCGCGACGCCCTGGGCAGTGCCGCCAAGGGTGACGTTACGCAGGTTTTGCGAGATCAATTGCGAATTGGGCACGATGACGATCGAGCGGTCAGCGAGCTGGATCTCCGTAGCGCGCACGTTGATGCGTCGGATGTCGCCCTCGACGCCGCTGATGCTGATGAGGTCGCCGACTTTGACCGGGCGCTCGGTGAGCAGGATCAGCCCGGAGACAAAGTTCTTGACGATTTCCTGCAAGCCGAAACCAATGCCCACGGACAACGCGCTGACGATCCACGCCAGATTCGTCCAGCGCACGCCCAGCGAGGACAGCGTCAGCAGAATGACCGCCGCATAACCGATGTTGGCAAACAGCGTACTGAGCGAGGCACACATGCCCGGATCCATGTCGGTCTTGGGCAGAAACTCGTTATCGAGCCAGCGGCGCAGGGCGCGAATCAGGTAGATGCCGATTAGCAGCGCGAGCATGGCGTTGAGCAAATGCCCGGGAACGATGTTGAATTTTCGCAGACCCGCGCCGCCGAGGGTCGTGAGGATGTTGCTGACCAGTTGCCCGAGCGTCGTGCCAATGCCGCCGACAAACAGCGTGACCACCGACAGCAAAATCAACCCGGCACGACCGGCGCCGGACAGCAATGTTTCTGCTTGTTCCAGCCGGCGGTCACTCATGCCCAACAGTTGTTTCAGAGCCTTGCCGCTGGAATACCGGGGCGAGAACAGGTATTCGCAAGCGTCTTTGAGCAATTGGATCAGCAGGTAAAACCCGGACAGCACAATGAACGCCCACACCAGTTCGTAAGTGACGAATCGGGCCAGCGACACATAACCGGTCAGCAGCGCGATCAACGACACCAGCATCGCGACGCTGGCGACGGTGTACAAAATGCCGGCGAAGGTACTGCCTGCCGCCGGTGTGGCATCGCCTGCCGCCAACGCTTTTCGAACTTTGCCGGTACGCAACAGCAGCGTCGCAATGATGCAAAACACTGCCAGCGCGACTACGCCCCGCCCGGCGATGACGATCTGGCTGCTCATGCCGGCGGCGTTGATGACTTGCACCGCCGTCACCAGCACCAGCAACGTGGCAGCAAGGATCCGACCGAAAGGCTTGAGCGTCAGCGCCACCGGATCGGCAATCGCCGGCAAGCGCCAGGACGGATGTTCAGTCGACAACAATGCACGACTCAACGCGGTGACCATGACGCAGGCGTAGACTACTTTTTCGAACTCTTCGGAAAAGGTCGCCAGTGTCGGTGTCAACGGTGAATAGCGGGTGCAGGCATAAAACAACAATTGCAGCGCAATGCCGGTGGTCACGATGGTGGACAGCGCCGACGCGCACGCCAGCGAACTGCGCCGCAGCCGTCCTTCGGGCATTCGGTGAATGCACAACCAGGACATCCAGCGGTCGGCGAGCCTTCGACCGAGCGTCCAGACAATCAACGCCAGCACGATCAATACGCTCGTGTATAACCGCTGCCCGGGCTGCCAGACCACCGCTGCGCTGTCGGCCACTTGATCGAAAAAAGTGTTCACCCGCTGACGGTCGTCCGGCGATGGACCAAGCAATGGCAGCCAGAATCCCGGGCTCAAAATGCTGTGAGTGCGCAGAGTCAGTTCGCTCTCCAGCAGGCTGCGACGAATGCCGGCGATTTGCGTGATCAGCTCAGCGGCGCTGTCTTTCAATAGAGCCAGATTCTTCAGGGCCGTGTCGACTCTGGTCTTCTGCTCGATCAGCGCGGCCCTTTGTGCGGCGATATCCGCCTGCTCCGGTGCGACATCATCCACCGGCGCCGCGCCCAGCACGCCCAATTGCACGGCCAACTGAGCCTGCTGCGGCAACAGCGCGGCGGACAATTGATCGACATCCAGAATGAACGTTTGCACCCGATCCTGTGGGGCTTCGAGTTGACTGTAATTGTTGGCCGACGAAATCTGCTGTTTCAGGGCATCGAGGCGTTGCTGCAGGTTTTGCAGGTCGCTTTGACTGACGCCGGGCAGCGGGGCGGCGGCGGTGGTATTGGGTGTGACTGTCTGTTCGGCGGCTGACAGTGCCATGCCGCTTGAGAACAGCGTCAGCGCGATAAAAAACAACGACTTCAATGTGTTGCACATGAGCGTGCCCGACTCTGGTTGATCACACAGGGTATGAGGTTAGGTGATTGCGTCGGTTATCGAGGAAAAGATTCAGTTGAGTCAGGGCAGGAGGGGAATCAGGCGGGGTTCGAGCGACTCGGCCTGGACATCAAGAAGCGCCAGTGTGACCGGCAGTTTGAAGCGCCGACGACCGGCGCTGCCCGGGTTCACGAAGAGAACTTCGTCACGCCGTTCGATGCACGGTTTGTGCGAGTGGCCGGTGATGACCAGATTGATGTTTTCATCAAGATTGGCGGCGACGTCCGCCATGTCATGCACCAGCAATGCGTGCCAACCGTTGAGATTCAGACGCAGGCGGTCCGGCAGATCGCTTGCCCAGGCTGCATCGAGATCGTTGTTGCCACGTACGGCATGGACAGGGGCAATGGTGGCCAGTTGCTGAAGGATTTCCGCTGCGCCGATGTCGCCTGCGTGGATGATTTGCTCGCAGCCCTGCAGGGCGGCGATAGCTTCGGGGCGGAGCAGGCCGTGGGTGTCGGAGATGATGCCGATTTTCATGGGGTGAATTTACCCTCCAGCGTGTTCGGTAATAACCGTGCTATCAACCCCGCGCATAAAGCTGAGATAGCCGAGGCGTATAAATAGAAGGGCGCTCAAGGCGCCCGACTGAGCTTATTCGGCCATCTTAATTCCCATCAGCGACCTTACGCTCGATCTCGTCGACTTTGCGCTGAAGTTCTTCGGCGTCCTGCTCTTTGGTTCGGGTAGAAGAGGGCGTGATGGTTTCATCCACGCCGCGAGTTTTGTCATCAGGATCCTGTAGATCCCGTTCGACCACATTCACAGGTTTGCCGGAAGCATCAGTAGGTGGTGCGTTCGGGGTTGTCTGCGGGTCGGTGTGTTTGTCGTCATTCATGGGTACTTACCTCCATTGGCTCATTGCTTTGGAGGTGATGCGACGGCGAGGAGTTCGATTTTTTCGACCGGGCACGGGTGGGCCGCGTCTTTCAACTGTACGCCGATGTACAGCACATGTACGTCATGGTTCCGGGCGTGTACAGTTGGGCCTCGGCACCGCATGAAGGTTTTAAAATGGCCCAGGCAGGAAAGACAAAAACCAAGGCTCAGGACTCTGGCTGGCGAGGCTCTGTCGACGTCTGGCTCGACGCCGCTTACGAGGCGCTCAAGGAGTCCGGTGTTGATGCCGTACGCGTGATGCCACTGGCCAAGCAGCTGAACTTATCGCGCACCAGTTTTTACTGGTTCTACGAAGATCGCGAGCAGTTGCTGGCAGCATTGCTGACCAAGTGGCGGGACATGAACAGCGGCGGGCTGGTCGCGCAGTGCGAGAGTTATTCGGAGAGCATCTGCGAAGGCATTCTTAATGTTTTCGAATGCTGGCTGAATCCAGAACTGTTCGACTCCCAGTTCGAGTTCGCGGTGCGCAGTTGGGCGTTGCAGTCGGCGGAAGTCGCGGCGGAAATTGCCATCGCCGACGACGCGCGGATCAGTGCACTGTCCGGCATGTTCCGGCGTTTCGGCTATGACATTGACGCGGCGGACGCCCGGGCGCGGACGATCTACCTCACGCAGATCGGCTACATCACCATGAAAACCACCGAAGACATCGTCGTGCGTTTTCGTCGAATACCGCATTACGTGACCATATTCACCGGCAAGGCACCGAAGCGCCGGGAACTGGATCGCTTCTTTGGCAAGTTTGGTTATGCGGAAAAAGAGCCCGGTGTGTTTGGGCCCTTGGTGGAGACCTTCGAGGAGCCTGCGTCGGATGAACAATAAAACCTTGGGAATCATTGGCGGCACCGGTTGGTTGGGCCGTGGGATTGCTGATGCGGCGCTCGACAGTGGATTGATTGCGGCGGGGCGGTTGCTGGTGTCGAATCGTTCGGGTGGCGACGCCTGGCGGACGGATGTGCGGTTATTGAGCGACAACCAGGAGTTGATCGAGCTCAGCGATATCGTGGTGCTGTCGGTTCGGCCGGATCAGTTTCGGGAATTGCGGATTGATGCTCGCGGCAAGCTTCTGATCTCGCTCGTGGCTGGGCTTTCGGCGTCGGCCATCACCGTGGCGACAGGTGCTGAGCACGTGGTACGGGCGATGCCTAATGCTGCTGTGGAGATTCGGCAATCGTATACGCCTTGGTTCAGTGGCGGGATCCTTGAACAGTCGGATCGTGATGCGGTGCAGCGGTTGTTCGAAACTGTCGGTGCGGCGGATGAAGTGCCGAACGAGGATTGCATCGATTACTTGAGCGCACTTTCCGGAACTGGGCCTGCGTTTCCTGCATTGCTGTATACGGCGTTGACTAACCAGGCTGTGGCGGCGGGAATTCCCGAGGCGATAGCCCGACGCGCTGCGCATGGGGTTGTGGTAGGG
>NZ_WKEQ01000039.1 GCF_021605415.1 Pseudomonas syringae | reverse complement strand
AGCGCAAAAGCTGATGGCGCTGATGGGCTGAGAGGCCCTTTATTTTTCAGATCGCAGAAAAGCAAATGCCCCGACAAGTCGGGGCATTTGCTTTTAACCGGGACAGATTGTGTTTTCACACAGCCTGGATTGCAGGCCTTTTTTTATGCGTGCGGCCATCCGGTTGGGTCGAGATACGACGGCAGTTGTTCTTGTTGGCGACAGCCGACCAGCAGCCACAGCAAAATTCTTGCTTTGCGTGGGCAGACAAACCCCGCCATGACAGCACCCTTGGTCAACAGGTCAATCTCGCTGCCGATAAACCCGTAGGTCGAATACGACGTTGTGCCGCAACCGGTCCGCGTGGCGATGACCACCGGAATACGTCGGGCGATGGCTTCAATGGCATTGGCCCAGGGCGCTGAGACATGTCCGGCACCGAATCCGGCGATCACCAAGCCGTCATAGCCCAGCTCTACCACCTGTTCCAGCAGCAGGCTGTCCGCAGAGAGCGACGCCTCCAGCAAGGCGATTGTGTGGCCGGTGTGTTGCGGCATTGGCAAGACCCGACGCATGACTGGCGGCTGGAAATAGTGCGCCGCGCCCTCGATCAATATCCCGGCAGGGCCGGTCATGGGCGACGCGAACGCGTTCACGGCCATGGAATCGACTTTGCGCACAGCACTGGCTCTGTGAATCTCCCCGTTCAGCACAACCTGCGCACCCCGCCTGCGGCTGCTTTTGTTTAGCGCGACGCGGCCGGCATCCAGCAAGTTGGCAGGGCCGTCAGCCCCTGGCTGGCGTGCTGAACGCATGGCGCCGGTCAGAACCAGGGGCTCGTCGTGCTCCCACAAATAATCGAAAAATGCAGCTGACTCTTCCAGCGTGTCCGTGCCTTGGATAATGATGACTCCCGCCGCGCCTTGGCTGACCTGAGCGTTCGCCCACCCCAGCACGCTCAATAGATACTCAAAATCCAGCGAAGCGCTCGGTAACAGACTGAGTGTCTCGACGCGCAACTGCGCAAGCGCTTTCAGTTCCGGCACCGTGTTCAAAAGTGCTTGGCCGTCCGCCGTCGGAACGACGCCTTCGCCGCTTTGCAGTGATTGCATGCTGACAGTGCCGCCGAGTGCGGCGATGGCCAATTCAGGCAAGTCCATGTGATACCTCGCAGACAAAACCGGCTGCTCCTCAATCATTCAAAAGTCAGCCGGGGAGGGACGTTGTCAGTGGCTGGCCAGCCATCCAACGATCGGAAGGATCAGCAACGTACTGATGGCCATGGACAGCACATTACCGATGAAGCCATGCATGAAGCCTGGCAATCTTTGCGCGAGCGCACATGCCAGCGGTGGCGCGATCAGGGCGCCGAGCAATGCACTTGAAACGATCACTTGCCAATCGCCACCGTAAGTCAAAATGGCTGCCGGAACGACGGATACCAACGGTACATAAGTGGGGAACCAGCCTCGAACCATCCACTGTTTGCGCCAGATCACCACACCCAATGCCGAGGTCAACGCTTGGCCCGCCAGCAGTTGCGGCAGCAGGCCTGTACCGTAAACCGGGCTCGTGGGGTTCAACGTAAACGCCAGCAATGCCCCGACGATCAACCCGAGGCTGGCCCATTCGTTGCCGAAGAAGGGGGCCTCGGAAAAATCCGCCAGAATCCGTCGAGCGCTCCACACGAAGCCATAATCCGGCGCCTTGGTGGGCACGATCACGCTGACCTCTTCGGCGGCGGGTTTGGGCGCGGTGGATTTCACCAGACCCGGTACATAGCGGCAGAGCACGAAGGCGGCGATGCTGGCGATCGCCATGCCCGAGACATTGCCGATGACGACGGGCAACCCAAGTGGATTGCACACGTAATTCACCATCAGCAGGCACATGGGCGTCACGAGCAGGGCGCCCATGATTGCGCCGTTGATCGCAACCTTCCAGCCTTTGCCAAACATCAACACCATGGCTGCGGGCAACGACACGAACGCTGCGAATGTTGGCTGCCAACTCGTGGCGGTGACTGTCCAGCCCCATACCAGATTGCTCAGCACCAAGCCCAGCAACGAGCTGGTCACCAGCCATGGCCACAGCCTGCTGCCATAGCAAATAGTGAAACCTTGCCAGGATTTGCCCCTTCGATTTGCCCAATACGCCAGGTACGCGCCGGCCAAGAGACCAATGGAGGCGAACTCGTGCTTATAAAACGCCACCTCGCTGATGTCCCCCAATACCCAGCGCACCCAGGCGGACGGGTCGGGAAGTGTGGCGACCATGTGGCCATAGTCCGGCCAGCGCGCGGACCAAACTGATTGGTATGTGAAAGAAAGCCAGACCATTAATGCAATTGCGCCCAACAGCAATCCGATGATCGTGCTGTCGAGCAGGGTCCTGGCGGCAATTTGTTTCGGTTCCTTTGCCTGGAGAGTGTCCATGGGTCACCTCCCGGTCAGCGCGCAAGGCAGGGATGCTGTGTGTAACCGAGCATTCGGTCATAGACGTCGCTGCGCCGATCCCTATGCAGGTCGTTCAATGCGTTCCAGATAGGCGCGCTGCGCGAGCTGGTCAGGTCGATGTCCGCGTAGAGGATTTCCTGCTGGTCGGCAGATGCCACCCGACCGATCGGCCAGCCATTGGTGCCAGCGATCAATGAGCATCCAAGGTATCGAGCGCCGCGCTCTTCGCCGATTCGGCTTGCCGCCGCAATGAACACATTGTTGACGTGTGCGGCGGTCATCGTCAGGTACGAGGCCATGCATTTACCGGCGTCGTCGAACAACGGCGGCGGTGTCCAGACCCAGTTATTCAGGCTGCAGATAATGTCTGCACCTTGCTGGCTGAGGATTCTGGGCACCTCGGGGAACCAGATGTCCCAACAGATCAGCAATCCAATACGGCCTATTGGCGTTTCGAACACCGGGAATCCGCCATCACCGGCAGTGAACCAGAGTTTCTCCAGGTTCCAAAGGTGAGCCTTGCGATATTTGCCGATGAACCCGTCAGGCCCCAGCAGCACCCCCGTGTTGTAGAGTCGCGGTCCGTCGCGCTCTGTCAGGCCGGCCACCAGATACACCTGATGATGACGGGCAAAATCTTCCCAACTGCTGACGCTCGGCCCGTCAGGAACCACTTCGGCATGATCGAACGCATCCTGCCGATTGTGAAAGTAATAGCCGGTATTGGACAGCTCGGGCAAGACGATCAGATTCGCACCGCCATTAACCGCTTCCAGTGCCAATTGCAGGCTTTTACTCAAGTTCTCAGCGCGGTTTTGCATACCGACTTGCGGATTACATTGCACGACGGCAACGCGAACGGGGCTCGTTGACTCACTCATTTTTCATGACCTCTTATTATTGTTTTCACGCCATCGGGTGGCGGGAACATAAGAGTCGAGTCGGCAGCAAAAGGTAAGTCGGCGCTTTCTGGTTTGGTTGTAGTACTGCTCCTAGGAAGGTTGGACAGGTGTAGGCGCAGAAACGATGTGCGGATAATTCAGATGCCGGTTTGATAGTGCGGATAATCATTCATCGTGAAGCCGCCGTTGAACTGTGCCCCGGTCTTTTCACAGAGGTGGATCACCGCATCGACGGCACCTCGAAAGCAGGGTTCTGTCCAGCCGGCGTCCACGGAAAATGACTCTCCGGATAAATACAGCCCGGAAAGATTTGAGTAGTCACGGTTATATTTCATCAGTCGAACGGCGTCGTAATAAGCGCCGGGCCGGTAAAGCTTGGCGCAGCCCAACGCATTCTTATCAGCCATCCAGCGCTGGACGACGGCTTGATCCAGGCCTATGTACGGTGAGATGCGCTGCCGAATATTGCTGGAGTTCATCAGAATCCGGTCGAGTTCTTCAGCGCATTTGGCGACCAGTTCTTTGTCGTTGAAACAACACAGTTTGGTCGCGTCATCCTCCCAGGTGTAACTGAGGAGAATGCAGTCATAACTGTAATTCTCGTTATAGCGGTAGGTGTAAACATCATGGATAAAGCTGTCTGTGACGATTGTCTGGGGAATGGTGGTGTTGCTGGACAGAAAGGATTTCTTCAGCGGCGCGAACACTTTGCAGCTCGTTTCCCAATGCGCGGTCTTGTACGCATTGATCGTCTCGAATGGCAGCATTCGCGGGGTGAAATTTTCAAGCTTGATTCGGGTTTCGATTAACCACGAGGGAAGCGTCATGATGACTGAATCAAAGTCACTGAAGCGCTGTTGGGACAACTCAGGCTGACTATGCTTGCAGCTGAAATAAACCCGTGTCTTGCCGCCATCAAGTTTTTTCAGCTTATTGACGGAGCAGTCCGTCAACAGACCTTCGCGACTTTGCAGACATTGTTGATAGAAGGATGTGGCGCATTCTTCGGGCTTCATGAACATCAGACATTCACTGAGCGCTGCGAGCCCCAGATAACGTGGTTGTTCAAACTTGAGGCCAGTCGAGTCGAAAACGGCATTACTGTTGATGTGGGGCGAATCCGATAAGGGATCACCTTTCTCATCCACCCGGCCGAGCACTAACTGCAACTGGCTGCTAAACCCGAAGATGGCGGTACGCAAGGGATAAAGCGAGCACACATCGTAAAACGCTCCCCAACTGCCATCTCCGATCCCGATGGCGTAAAAAATGGCCGACTCTTTCGCTGACATGCCCATTCCGCCAAAGTCGCCGGGAGTGTCGCGACTCCAGGCCTGTAAAGCAGGCATTGTGACCAGATCGCGAAAGGAAACGGCCTGGTATTTGTCGACGATGGCAGCCCATACGACTTCCCAGTCATCGAGCGCATACATATCCGCGACATGGCGAGTCATACGGTCGGCGAAGGCTCTCCACTTGGCATAAACCGCTTGAAGTTCATCACCGGGAGGAGGCGTTTGACCTTCAGGATTTTTCCAGATCAGCATTTGCGGCATCGCCCCGCCCGACACGGTGCCCTCGCGCAGGTAAATACCGGTTGATTTGACCCATTGGCTGCCGGGGTTGGCAAAGTCCGTCAGCGCCAAGTCAAAGATCTTCGCGTAGTAGGCCATCAGCGAGCGGCCGTCTTTAGGCGGCTCGCCTTCGCGATTGAACAATGGCATTCGCATCGCGCCCATTTCAAATGGCGTGTGGCTGACTTTGGACTGAGGGCTTCCCGGAAGAGTGAGATGTCTGCCGCCGATTCGGGATGATTGTTCGATCAACGTAATATTGCGGAAACCGCAGCGCAGCAGTTCTCTGGCGGCCGTCAGGCCGGTAACGCCAGCGCCGATGATGCAGATCCTGTGGTGTGGATCCGTCGCCTGTGCGATGCCGTTGCTCTGTTCGACCAGCGCGCGATAGTCAAAGCATAAGTCAGGCGGGTTGGGAAAACGCGCTTTCCATTTGCCCGGAGTCGAGCGCTTTGTGCGTGCTTCAGTTTCGGCGGCCTGTGCCGGGTAGTTGTAGCTTGATCCGATCGTCACTGTTCATCTTCCTTGATGCGAATGTGCATGGCAGGAAGTCTGTATGGCGCAACAATGCGTGAACAGTCGTAAAAGAGAGCCAGACGTTGCTCTGCTTTCGTCAATTCAAGTGGGAATAAAACGCTCGCGCGTGAGGTTCCTGTGGGAGGACTACTCCCACAGGGTTTTTAGTCTGATAGGTGTTTCACGCAGCCTGCTGAAACTGCTGCCGATACTGGTTCGGCGACAGTTCGGTGTGCTGGCGGAACAGCCGCGCAAAGAAGCTCGCGTCGTCGTAGCCGACTTCATAGCTGATGGTCTTGATGCTCTTGCGACTGCCGGACAGCAGGCCCTTCGCGGTCTCGATACGTAGGCGTTGCAGGTAGTGCAGCGGCTTGTCACCGGTTGCAGTCTGGAAACGGCGCATAAAGTTGCGGATGCTCATGCCGTGTTCCCGGGCCACGTCTTCGAAGCGAAACTTGTCGGCGAAGTGCTCTTCGAGCCAGTGCTGGATCTGCAGGATGATCACGTCCTGATGGAGTTTCTGCCCGCCGAAACCGATGCGTCCCGGCGCATAGCTGCGTTGCACTTCATACAGAATGTCCCGGGCCACGGCTTGCGCGACGTTGGCGCCGCAGAAGCGCTCGATCAGGTAGATGTAGAGATCGCACGCCGACGTCGTGCCGCCGGCGCAGTACAGGTTGTCGGCGTCGGTCAGGTGTTTGTCCTGATTCAGGTACACCTGCGGGAAGCGTTCGGCAAAGGCGTTGAAGAAGCGCCAGTAGGTGGTCGCTTCCTTGCCGTTGAGCAGTCCGGCCTCTGCGAGCCAGAACACTCCGGTGGCCTCGCCGCAGAGCACGGCGCCGCGTGCATGCTGCTCGCGCAGCCACGGCAGGATCTGTGGATAACGTTGGCACAGCGTATCGAAATCGTCCCAGAACGCCGGAAGGATGATGACGTCGGCGTTCTCCAGACCGCCGTCTACCGGGATCACCACGTCACTGAAGCTGTTCACCGGTTTGCCGTCGGGACTGACCAGGCGCGTTTCGAACGCCGGTGTCAGGCCGTGGCCCAGTTGTTTGCCGTAACGCAGGCTAGCCAGGTGGAAGAAATCCTTGGCTTGCATGAGGGTGGAGGCGAAAACCCGGTCGATCGCCAGGATGCTGACACGCCGCAAGGGCGTCGAGGCTTGCTTAGACATAATTCAACTTTTGTTTTTATAAGGGAAAGTGGTCACCAGACGGCTGGATCGTCTTATTTTTTGTCGGATGTGTCCAGTGTCGTGTATCGCTGGCGCGGCTTAGTCTCTGAAGGCTGGATTCCTCTAACAAGAAAGAAAGGTGCCGCATGATTCCCAGAACCCTGTTCAGCTCCGAGCACGAATTGTTCCGCGACAGCGTCAGAACGTTCCTCGAAAAAGAGGCCGTGCCGTTTCACGGGCAGTGGGAAAAACAGGGCTACATCGATCGCCAGCTGTGGAACAAGGCAGGGGAGGCGGGGATGCTCTGTTCGCACCTGCCGGAAGAGTACGGTGGCCTGGGGGCGGACTTTCTTTACAGCGCGGTGGTGATCGAAGAGGTCGGGCGTCTGGGACTTACCGGTATCGGCTTTTCGCTGCATTCGGACATTGTTGCGCCGTACATCCTGCATTACGGCAGCGAGGCGCTGAAGCACAAATACCTGCCGAAACTGGTGTCCGGCGAGATGGTCACTGCCATTGCGATGACCGAGCCGGGTGCCGGATCCGATCTGCAAGGGGTGAAGACCACTGCTGTGCTGGATGGCGACGAATACGTGATCAACGGCTCGAAAACCTTCATCACCAACGGTTTTCTCGCCGATTTGGTCATCGTGGTGGCGAAAACGGATCCCAAGGCTGGCGCGAAGGGCACCAGCCTGTTTCTGGTCGAGGCGAACACGCCGGGCTTCGACAAGGGCAAGCGTCTGGAGAAGGTCGGCATGAAGGCTCAGGACACGTCGGAATTGTTCTTTCAGGACGTCAGAGTGCCGAAGGAAAATCTGCTAGGGCAGGCCGGGATGGGCTTCGCCTATCTGATGCAGGAACTGCCGCAAGAGCGACTGACCGTGGCGATTGGCGGTCTGGCCTCGGCCGAGGCGGCGCTGCAATGGACGCTCGATTACACCCGTGATCGCAAAGCGTTCGGCAAGGCGATTGCCGACTTCCAGAACACACGTTTCAAACTGGCGGAAATGGCCACCGAGATTCAGATCGGCCGCGTGTTTGTGGATAAGTGCCTGGAGCTGCATCTGCAAGGCAAGCTCGACGTGCCGACAGCGGCGATGGCCAAATATTGGGGCACCGATCTGCAATGCAAAGTGCTCGACGAATGCGTGCAACTGCATGGCGGCTACGGCTTTATGTGGGAATACCCGGTGGCCCGCGCGTGGGCGGATGCGCGGGTGCAGCGGATATATGCCGGCACCAATGAAATCATGAAAGAAATCATCGCGCGGTCGCTTTAAAAAGATCCCAGCGTGCCGCAGCGCCTACACAGGAATGGCGTGAGCCCTGTAGGCGCTGCCGAAGGCTGCGATCTTTTACTTACGGCGCAGGATTCGGATGATCCTTGTGGATCGCCTCGATCCCTGCCAGCACTTCATCCGACAACTTCAGGTCGAAACTGGCGATGTTGCTGTCCAGTTGCTCAAGCGTCGTTGCGCCAATGATGTTACTGGTGACGAACGGTTGCTGGGTGACGAACGCCAGGGCCATCTGCGCCGGATCCAGACCGTGCTCGCGGGCCAATGCGACGTAACGGCTGCAAGCCGCTTCCGACTGCGCGTTGAAATAGCGGCTGAAACGACTATAGAGGCTCAGGCGACCTTTCGGCGGACGTGCGCCCCCTTCGTATTTTCCGGACAGGAAGCCGAACGCCAGCGGCGAATAGGCGAGCAGGCCGCACTGTTCGCGGATGGCAATTTCCGCCAGGCCGACTTCGAAGCTGCGATTGAGCAGGTTGTACGGATTCTGGATCGACACGGCACGCGGCCAGCCACGCGCTTCGGCGAGCGCGAGGAAACGCATGGTGCCCCAAGGCGTTTCGTTGGACAGGCCGATGTGGCGAATCTTGCCGGCGCGCACTTGCTCGTCCAGCGCTTCGAGGGTGTCTTCGAGCGGAGTGAGGTTGGCTTCGATCTTGTGTTTGTAGCCGAGCTGGCCGAAGAAGTTGGTGCTGCGCTCCGGCCAGTGCAGTTGATAGAGGTCGATGTAGTCGGTCTGCAAGCGCTTGAGGCTGGCATCCACCGCTTCGGTGATGTGCTGGCGGTTGTGGCGCAGGTTGTTGTCGCGGATGTAATCGATGCCGTTGCCCGGGCCGGCGATTTTGCTGGCGAGGATCCAGTCGGCGCGATCGCCGCGACTCTTGAAGTAATTGCCGATGTAGCGCTCGGTGGTGGCGTAGGTGTCGGCTTTCGGTGGCACCGGGTACATTTCGGCGGTATCGATGAAATTGATCCCGGCGCTTTTGGCGCGTTCGATCTGGGCGAAGGCTTCATCCTGGGTGTTTTGCTCGCCCCAGGTCATGGTGCCGAGGCAGAGTGCACTCACGTTCAGGTCGGTACGGCCTAGCTGGCGATAGTCCATCAGGTGCTCCTTGGGCAAAACAATCATAAAAGCAGGTTGAATTATTTTTCGCAATCTGCATAATTGCGCACCTCTTTCTGCAGTGGAAGTGATGCGCCGCCGCCGAAGAATCTTGCCGTTGAACGGACGCGCCGACCCGAGCCCCCGAAAGCGTCTGTATCCGGCTGCCTTTGACTTGTCAAAGTACGCACTATTCAGTAAGATCCGCCGTCTAATTTACAGGGCGGCCCCTGAGGCTATAAAGAATGAAAACTTTTACTGCTAAACCGGAAACAGTACAGCGCGACTGGTTCGTCGTCGACGCTGCTGGTCAGACCCTGGGTCGTCTGGCCACCGAAATCGCGAGCCGTCTGCGTGGCAAGCACAAGCCTGAATACACTCCTCACGTTGACACCGGCGACTACATCGTCGTAATCAACGCCGAGCAGATCCGTGTTACTGGCGCTAAAACCACTGACAAAATGTACTACTCCCACTCGGGTTTCCCAGGCGGCATCAAGTCGATCAACTTCGAAAAGCTGATCGCCAAAGCCCCTGAGCGCGTGATCGAGACCGCGGTTAAAGGCATGCTGCCTAAAAACCCACTGGGTCGCGACATGTACCGTAAGCTGAAAGTCTATGCGGGCGCTGCACACCCTCATACTGCTCAGCAGCCCCAAGAACTGAAGTTTTAACGGAATAGTACATTATGTCGGCGACTCAAAATTACGGCACTGGCCGTCGCAAGACCGCAACCGCACGCGTTTTCCTGCGTCCGGGTACTGGTAACATCTCCATCAACAACCGTTCGCTGGAAAACTTCTTCGGCCGCGAAACTGCCCGCATGGTAGTTCGTCAGCCGCTGGAGCTGACTGAGACTGTCGAGAAGTTCGACATCTACGTCACCGTGATCGGCGGTGGTGTAAGTGGTCAAGCTGGCGCAATCCGCCACGGTATCACTCGCGCTCTGATGGACTACGACGAAACCCTGCGTGGCGCTCTGCGCAAAGCTGGCTTCGTTACTCGCGACGCCCGTGAAGTTGAACGTAAGAAAGTCGGTCTGCGTAAAGCGCGTAAGCGTCCGCAGTACTCGAAGCGTTAATTCGCTTTCACGTTCAAAAAAGAACGCCCGGATTCCTCACGGAACCGGGCGTTTTTTTATGCCTGCGATTTATCAAAGAATTGCGCTGTGACAACTTGCCTCCCTCGCAGACGCCCTATACTCCAAGGCTTGGAGGTTCTGCCTCCGGGTAATTACCTTGTCAGAATTGGGGGTTTTCATTACCATTCGGCAAATTTTAATAAGTACACAGTTTTATTTAGTAGACGCCTGATTTAACAGGCCACAAAGCTGATGGGAGAGGACTGAATGAGCAATGACGGCGTGAATGCAGGCCGGCGTCGCTTCTTGGTAGCAGCCACATCCGTGGTGGGTGCTGCAGGAGCGGTGGGGGCTGCGGTCCCGTTCGTAGGGTCATGGTTTCCCAGCGCCAAGGCGAAAGCTGCCGGCGCACCGGTGAAAGTGAATGTCAGCAAAATCGAGCCAGGGCAGCAGATGATTGCTGAATGGCGTGGTCAGCCGGTGTTCATCGTCCGCCGTACTGAGGAAATCCTGGGGAATCTCAAAAAGATCGAGGGCCAGCTCTCCGATCCGACCTCAAAAAACTCTACGCAACCTACCTATGTCGACCCTGAAGTGCGTTCGATCAAGCCGGAAATTCTGCTGCTGATCGGAATCTGCACACACCTGGGCTGCTCACCGACTTTCCGCCCCGAAGTGGCACCTGCGGATCTGGGCAAAGACTGGGTTGGCGGTTATTTCTGTCCTTGCCACGGCTCCCATTACGATCTGGCCGGCCGCGTCTACAAGTCGCAACCGGCGCCTTTGAACCTGCCAGTTCCACCGCATTCCTATGAGTCGGATGACGTGATCGTCATCGGCGTCGACAAGGAGAACGCGTCATGAGCAAGATCATGGATTGGGTTGATGCGCGCTTCCCCGCGACGAAGATGTGGGAAGACCATCTCAGCAAGTATTACGCGCCAAAAAACTTCAACTTCTTTTACTTCTTCGGCTCCTTGGCGTTGCTCGTTCTGGTCAACCAGATCGTCACCGGCGTCTGGCTGACGATGAGTTACACCCCGTCGGCAGAAGAGGCGTTCGCCTCCGTCGAATACATCATGCGCGACGTCGAGTACGGCTCGATCCTGCGCCTGCTGCACTCCACCGGCGCATCGGCGTTCTTCATCGTCGTCTACCTGCACATGTTCCGTGGTCTGCTCTACGGCTCGTACCAGAAGCCGCGCGAACTGGTCTGGGTGTTCGGCATGCTGATTTACCTGGCATTGATGGCCGAAGCCTTCATGGGCTATTTGCTGCCGTGGGGCCAGATGTCCTACTGGGGCGCCCAGGTGATCATCTCGCTGTTCGGTGCGATTCCGGTCATCGGCAACGACCTGACCCAGTGGATTCGTGGTGACTACCTGATATCCGGGATCACCCTGAACCGCTTCTTCGCCTTGCACGTCGTGGCGTTGCCGATCGTGATTCTCGGTCTGGTGGTGCTGCACATTCTGGCGCTGCACGAAGTGGGGTCGAACAACCCTGACGGCGTCGACATCAAGAAGTACAAGGACGAAAACGGTATCCCGCTGGATGGCATTGCCTTCCACCCGTACTACACGGTGAAGGATATCGTCGGTGTCGTGGTGTTCTTGTTCATTTTCTGTTTCATCGTGTTCTTCTTCCCGGAAATGGGCGGCTACTTCCTCGAAAAGCCGAACTTTGAGCCAGCGAACCCGTTCAAGACGCCTGAGCACATTGCGCCCGTCTGGTACTTCACGCCGTTCTACGCGATTTTGCGTGCGATCCCCGACAAGCTCTTGGGCGTGATCGCCATGGGTGCTGCGATTGCCGTGCTGTTCGTTCTGCCGTGGCTCGACCGCAGTCCGGTCAAGTCGATGCGCTACAAAGGCTGGATGAGCAGGATCTGGCTGGTGGTGTTCTGCATTTCGTTCGTGATCCTCGGCATCCTCGGTGTTCTGGCGCCGACGCCTGGGCGCACGCTGCTGTCGCAGGTGTGCACGTTCCTGTACTTCGCCTACTTCATTCTGATGCCGTTCTACACCAGGCTCGAGAAGACCAAACCGGTTCCGGATAGGGTGACTGGCTGATGAAAAAGTTATTTTTTGCTCTGATTTTTGCTGCCTTGCCCGTCCTGTCCTTTGCCGCTGAACAGGGTGGTCCGGAACTGGAAAAAGTCGATATCGACCTTGCCGACAAGGCCGCCCTGCAAGATGGTGCTCGTACGTTTGCCAACTACTGCATGGGTTGCCACAGCGCCAAGTTCCAGCGCTACGAGCGTGTTGCCGACGACTTGGGTATTCCCCATGAATTGATGCTGGAGAAACTGGTGTTCACCGGCGCCAAGATCGGCGATCACATGACCATCGGCATGCAGCCGGCCGACGCCAAGACCTGGTTCGGCGCGGCGCCACCGGATCTGACCCTGGTTGCACGGGTTCGCGGCACCGATTGGCTCTACGGTTATCTGAAGTCGTTCTACGAAGACCCGTCGCGTCCCTGGGGCGTGAACAACAAGGTCTTCCCGAACGTCGGCATGCCCAACGTGCTGGTCGGCCTGCAAGGTCGCCAGGTCGTGGGTTGCAAGCAGGTGCAGATCGTCGAAGACGGCAAGAAGCAATACGATCCGCTGACCGGTACGCCGCTGACTCATGAGGCGTGCGATCAGCTGACCATCGTGCCGAAAACCGGCGCTCTGAATGAAGAGCAGTTCGATGAGAAGGTGAAGAATCTGGTAACCTTCCTGGCTTACTCGGCTAACCCGGTTAAGCTGCAACATCAGCGTATCGGTACATATGTGTTGCTGTACCTGGCGTTCTTCTTCGTATTTGCCTACCTGCTCAAGCGGGAATACTGGAAAGACGTTCACTGATAAAGCTGTAATTTATTGCTGTTAATCGCGCGCGCCCAAGGGCGTCTCCGAGAGCGTAATGAGCCTGGCTCGCCAGGCAATTACGGGGAGACGCCCTCTGGGCGCGCGCGTTTTTGCGGTTCCGATAATTTCAACAAGCGAGGAGGATCGCCATGGGCGTGACCAATCGGTTGGCCTGTTACTCCGACCCCGCCGACCACTATTCCCATCGAGTACGCATCGTACTGGCGGAGAAGGGTGTCAGCGCCGAGATCATTTATGTGGAAGCTGGTCGCCAGCCGCCTAAACTGATTGAGGTGAACCCTTACGGCAGCCTGCCCACCCTGGTCGATCGTGATCTGGCGTTGTGGGAGTCGACGGTGGTAATGGAATATCTGGATGAGCGTTATCCGCATCCGCCATTGATGCCGGTTTATCCGGTGGCGCGTGCCAACAGTCGTCTGCTGATTCATCGCATTCAGCGCGACTGGTGTGGTTTGGTGGATCTGATTCTGGATTCGAAAACCAAGGAAGCTGCACGTGTTGTGGCGCGCAAAGAGTTGCGCGAAAGCCTGACGGGCGTGTCGCCGCTGTTTGCCGACAAGCCGTTTTTCCTCAGTGAGGAACAAAGTCTGGTGGATTGCTGCCTATTGCCAATACTCTGGCGTTTGCCGATTCTGGGTATTGAACTGCCGCGGCCGGCCAAGCCGCTGCTTGATTATATGGAGCGCCAGTTTGCGCGTGAGGCTTTCCAGGCGAGTCTGTCTGGTGTCGAACGCGATATGCGCTAAGGCTTAAGGAGCCGCTATGAACTCCAGTCGACCTTATTTGGTCCGCGCGCTCTACGAGTGGATTGTGGATAACGATTGCACCCCGCACATGCTGGTCAATTCCGAGTACCCAGCGGTGCAGGTGCCACAGGGTTTTGCCAGCGATGGCCAGATTGTCCTGAACATTTCGCCAAGTGCCGTGCGGCATTTGCATATGGACAATGACGTAGTGACCTTCGAAGGTCGCTTCGGTGGCGTCCCGCACAGTTTGTACGTGCCTATCGCCGCCATCCTCGGGATCTATGCCCGGGAGAACGGTCAGGGCATGGTCTTCGATCTGGAATCGCCAATGGATGACGAGGAAGAGATCGAGCCGGAAGACGACCTGCCGCCACCGGGCAGCGAGCCGCCGCGACCTAGCGGCCGGCCAAGCCTGAAAGTGGTGAAATAAAAAAAGGCGATCCAGATGGATCGCCTTTTTTATTCGCTGAATGCAGGAGCTGCCGCAGGAAGCAGGTCAGTCGATGTATTCGAAGAGTTTTACGATCTTCTGCACGCCGGAAACGCCCTGCACCAGATTGGTGGCTTGGGTGGCTTCCTGCCTGGTCAGCAGACCCAGCAGATAAACGATGCCGTTCTCGGTGACAACCTTGATGCGCGACCCAGGAATGCTGGCGTCCGTCAGCATTTGAGTTTTGATCTTGGTGGTCAGCCAGGCGTCGTTCTGGCGGGCCAGCAGAGACGACGGCTGAATCACTTGCAGCTCGTTGTGCACCTTCTTCACGCGCTGCACATTGCTGGCAGCCTGTTCGGCCTTGGCCTTGAGGTCTTCGCGGGGAGTCTGGCCGGCCAGCAGCACGACGCCGTTGAAGCTGGTGACGACGATGTGCGAATCGTTGTCCAGCGCCGGATCGGCCTTGGCGATGTTCACGCCGACTTTGGTTTCGATCAGCGAATCGTCGATCTTGCTGCCGAAGGTGCGGGTGCCACGGTCGTCTTCGATGGGCGCTTCACGGCTGGCATTCACCACCGAAGTGCAGCCACTGATGCCAAGGCACAGGGTCAGGGCCAAAAGGCCCAGGCGGTTTGCGGTCATTCTTCACTCCCGAACAATTGGCTGTCGATCAGATCACAGAGGCAATGGATCGCCAGCAGATGGACTTCTTGAATACGTGCGGTGACATTGGCCGGTACGCGGATCTCGACATCTTCAGGCAGCAGCAGCGACGCCATGCCGCCACCGTCGCGCCCGGTCAATGCTACGACAATCATTTCGCGATCATGTGCGGCCTGGATCGCTTGAATAATGTTCGCCGAGTTACCGCTGGTCGAAATGGCCAGCAGTACATCGCCCGGCTGGCCCAATGCGCGGATTTGCTTGGAGAACACTTCGTTGTAACTGTAATCGTTGGCGATCGAAGTAATCGTCGACGTGTCGGTGGTCAGTGCGATGGCCGGCAGGCTCGGGCGCTCACGCTCGAAGCGGTTGAGCAGTTCCGAGGAAAAATGCTGGGCATCGCCGGCGGAACCGCCGTTGCCGCACGAAAGCATTTTGCCTTCGTTGAGCAAGGCGTTGACCATCACTTGGCTGGCTTGCTCGATGTGCGGTGCAAGTACGTCCATCGCCTGTTGCTTGGTGTCGATGCTGGCCTGAAAAAGCTGGCGAATTCGGGATTGCATGTCCATCTGTGTGACCTTAATTAGCGCGGCTGTTCGGCACGTGAATGTGCAGCCCGCAAAGCAAAGAGCAAAAGTTGTCGGGTAAAAATATTCGGGTCGGAAGCAAGCGCTCAGCTATCGAACGCATTCTGCAACCAGTTCAGCTGCGCTGCGTGGCTGTCGATGGCCACCACGTCGAAGCGGCAAGGAGAGTCGGCCCAGCGCGATTCACGCTGAAGAAAATACTCTGCGGCGAAAATCAGTTTCTGCCGTTTGCGCGCATCGATGCTATCGAGCGCGCCACCCCATTGAGTGTTCTTTCTGTAACGAACTTCGACGAATACTACTGTATCGCCATCAAGCATGACCAGATCAAGCTCACCGCGTTTACATAACCAGTTCTGCGCCAGCAGGCGCAGACCCTGGTGTTGCAGATGCTCGAGCGCTCGGCGCTCGGCATCCTTGCCGCTTTGCAAGTGTGACCTGTCGGGCATCAGCGCGGGGTGTCCGGCAGACGCTGTACCTGGCCGCTGACGAACTGGCCCCAAGGCAATTGACGTACGACACGCTGGGTCTGGGTCATGCCGAGGCTGCCCGATTGACCTTCGATGCGGCTGTCCGGCAGGGCCTTGAGTTGACCCAGGCGTGGCGCCAGGCGATAGGCGTCGATGCCCATTGCGTAGAGGCGGCCGAGGCTGCCGGCGGCTTGCGGCCATTGTGCAACGACCTGCTGGCGCAGCGGATCATTGGCTTCGAGCAACCATGGGGTCTCGCAGAACTTCACGCCGTTCATGTCGTTGTACTGATTCACGTCGCCACTGGCGCTGAAGACCTGAGACGTCGCGTAGACCGGCACATCGCCAGCGTACTGGAAATTCAGGGTTGGCTTGATCTGCTGGGCTTGCAAGGGGCTTGCGGCGAGGAAAATGAACTCGATGTCCTGACGGCGCGAAGGTTGCGCAGCTACGTTAGTGCCTGCGGCGTTCTGCAGGCTTTTGGCGCGGGCTTCGCTCTGACGCAACTGGAACATGTCGGCGATCTGTTGGGCCAGTTGCACAGGCTGGTCGATGCGCTCGATGGCAACAATGCTGCCGCCATTGGCCTGCCAATCCTGGCTGAAGGCGCGCTGGACACGGTCGCCCCATTCGCCTTTTGGCACCATTATCGCAGCGCGGTGCAGGCCGTCAGCGCGGGCGCGTCGGGACACTTCACGGGCTTCGTCTTCTGCGGCCAGACCGAACTGGAACAGTTGCGCCGGGCCTTGATCGCCTTCGCTGTAGTTCAACGCCAAAGTAGTAATTGGCAGTTGCGGGCGAGTGCTCAGTTGTTTGACCAGAGGTTTTTCCAGCGGGCCGACGACCAGTTGCACACCATCGGCTTGTGCCTTGCGGTAGAAGTCGTCGAGATTGGTCACTTTCGAACTGTCATAAAACTCGATGGCCGGCGGCTTCTGCCCAGCCTGTTGAGCCTGATAGTGCGCGGCCATGAAGCCTTCACGCAGTGCTTTGCCATAAGTGACCAGCGGGCCGTCTTGTGGCAACAGCAGGGCGATCTTGCTCAAAGGCTGGCTCGCCAGTTCCTTGAGTTTGGTCAGTGGCAGCGGCAGGTTGATCGCGGCTGGGTGCTTGGGATTCTGTGCGCGCCAGGTGTCGATCGCGGCTTGCTGCTGCTCCAGGGTGCCGGCGGTTTTCACGGCCAGGGCCAGGCTCATCCAGCCGCCGAGGTCATCGGTAGTGGTCGGCTGCAATTGATCGGTCGGCAGCGAGGCAATCAGCGTCCAGATGGCGTCGTGGTTCTTGCTGGCGGCTTCACCTTCAAGCATCGGCGCGATGAAGATACGCTCACGAGCTGCCGCGAGGGTCTGGCCGTCGGCCTCAAGGGCGCGGGCGTGAACGGTACCGGTGCGAACCTGTTGCTCTTCCGGCAATTCGCTCAGACGTTGCAGGCTCGGGTGGCTCAAGGCAGTCAGCGCGGCTTTCGGCTGATTGCGGGTCATGGCCAGTTCGGCCGCCAGAGTACTGGCGAACACCTGTTGCCCCGGCTTGAGTTGTTCCAGCGGCACTTGTTGCAGGATTTGCGCGGACTGGCCGGCATTGCCTTGACGATAAGCCAGATCCGCTGCACTCAGGCGCAACAACGCGACCTGATCCGGGGTTTTGCTCTGGGCGGCCTGTTCGAGCAACTGCTCGATACTGGCATCCGGGGTCCGTGGAAGTTCGCCAAGGCTGGAGGAGGGCGAGCTGGCGCAGGCCGCCAGCAAGGCAGCGAGGCAGAGGGCAGTAAACAGCCGCAGGCAAGCGATCATGTAAGTGTTCCTGATACTCGATCAAATTAGCGTCGAATTGTACCCAAGCACTGGCCGGGGCGCGATGTTACTGGAGCGAATCCAGCAATTTAGCTGAAGCAAATGTTGCCGGGGCTCATGGACGCTGGCAAAACCGAGGCAGCGTCAGGCGCGTGGCAGCCCTCATGACGCGTTACAATGCAGGCTTTTACCGATCATGAGGTGTGCGCTTTGACTGCTCCAGGTGCTTTGAATTCCGCTGCTGGCTCGCTTTATGTGGTGGCGACGCCCATCGGCAACCTGGACGACATCAGTGCCCGGGCCCTGAAGATCCTGCGCGACGTTGCGTTGATTGCCGCCGAAGACACGCGTCACTCCCAGCGCTTGATGCAGCATTTTGGCATTCCTACGCCGCTGGCAGCCTGTCATGAACACAACGAGCGAGATGAAGGCAGCCGCTTCATTACCCGTTTGTTGGCGGGTGACGACGTGGCGCTGATCTCCGATGCCGGTACGCCGTTGATTTCCGATCCGGGTTATCACCTGGTTCGTCAGGCGCGTGCTGCCGGAATCAATGTAGTGCCGGTGCCGGGCGCCTGTGCGTTGATTGCGGCGTTGTCGGCGGCGGGCTTGCCGTCAGACAGATTTATCTTCGAAGGTTTCCTGCCGGCCAAGACCGTAGGCCGTCGTGCGCGACTGGAAGCGGTAAAGGAAGAGCCGCGCACGCTGATTTTTTATGAAGCGCCGCACCGTATTCTCGAGTGCCTGCAAGACATGGAGCTGGTTTTCGGCGCCGAGCGTCCGGCGTTGCTGGCCCGTGAGTTGACCAAGACCTTCGAAACCCTCAAGGGTTTGCCATTGGCCGAGCTGCGTGCATTCGTCGAGTCGGACAGTAATCAGCAGCGCGGTGAATGCGTGGTGCTGGTCGCGGGCTGGGCAGCGCCGGAATCTGAAGATGCGGTCAGCAGCGAGACTATGCGTGTGCTCAATCTGCTGCTCGAAGAGATGCCGTTAAAGCGCGCCGCTGCCTTGGCCGCGCAAATCACCGGCGAGCGCAAAAACGTGCTGTACCAAGTGGCACTGGAGCAACAGAAGGACAAGTAATCCGACGCGCAGGCGCTGTCGATGGCTATTTGCGCTTGTTCTTCGGCTCCGCTGCCGTTAACCTGCGCGGCGGAGAGTCGATCGGACAGTCGCTGCCCTCTATGAAAATTAGGGGGGGGAGGAAAGTCCGGGCTCCATAGGGCGAAGTGCCAGGTAATGCCTGGGAGGCGTGAGCCTACGGAAAGTGCCACAGAAAATAACCGCCTAAGCGCGCAAGCGCCGGTAAGGGTGAAAAGGTGCGGTAAGAGCGCACCGCACGTCTGGCAACAGTTCGTGGCTAGGTAAACCCCACTTGGAGCAAGACCAAATAGGGTCCCAAGGCGTGGCCCGCGCTGGGACCGGGTAGGTTGCTAAAGATGTCCAGTGATGGCCATCGTAGACGAATGACTGTTCAAGACAGAACCCGGCTTACAGATCGACTCTCCACCTTTTTCTATTCCCTGCTTGAATCATTGGAATCGGGGCTGTTTATTATCAGCAGGCCCGAGCTGAAAGTCCGGCAGCGCAAACGCAGTAATAGCCTTTTCCCACCTTGCTTCAATCAACAGCAGAAGCGCTTTTGTAATACCGAAAAAATCTTACTCTTAACAAACTACTTTAACTTCCGAGCGCAGCTTTCATTGCTGCATCAAGTTATTGCTCAAAACTCTGCGACAGATTCTCGTTACGCCTCCTTTATTGCTCGTAAATCTCCGTTCTGTAAGGGTTTTCCTTTAATGCGCGCCTTGACGGTGTGGTGGGCGCATTCCTATAGTGTGCACAAGTGGCGGAAAGTGGCATGAAGTGGGTTTTTTGAGCTCAAAACGCTAAAAATTGGAGAAACGCAGACGTGTTTCGCGGAGCTAACGCAATCAGTCTCGATGCAAAGGGCCGTCTCGCTATGCCGAGCCGGTACCGTGACGAGCTCGTTTCGCGTAGTTCCGGCCAATTAATCGTCACGATCGATGCCGTTGATCCATGTTTGTCTGTTTACCCCCTCGATGAGTGGGAAATTATCGAAACCAAGTTGCGCGCACTCCCTTCGCTTCGTGAAGAGAACCGTCGCCTGCAGCGTTTATTGATTGGCAACGCCGTCGACCTCGAACTCGATGGCAGTGGCCGTTTTCTGGTTCCACCGCGTCTGCGCGAATACGCCAAATTGGACAAGCGCGCGATGCTGGTAGGCCAACTGAACAAGTTCCAATTGTGGGACGAGGATGCATGGAACGCGGTATCCGCCGCTGACCTTGCTGCTATTCAACAACCGGGCGCCATGCCTGATGAACTGCGTGATTTGATCCTGTGACTATTGATAGCGGCTTTAACCACATCACCGTACTGCTTGACGAAGCCGTCGAGGCTCTCGCCGTACGTCCTGATGGCTGCTATCTGGATGGCACGTTCGGGCGCGGCGGACATAGCCGGTTGATCCTCAGCCAGCTCGGGACGGACGGTCGACTCATCGGATTCGACAAGGATCCTCAAGCGATTGCCACCGGGCAAGCGCTAGCGGCCGAAGACGGCCGCTTTGTCGTTGTGCAGCGCAGCTTTGCCGAGCTGGGTTCGGTCGTCGCCGAGCGCGGCCTGGCCGGCAAGGTCAGCGGCATTTTGCTGGATCTGGGCGTGTCCTCGCCGCAGCTCGACGATGCTGAGCGCGGATTCAGCTTCCTCAATGACGGCCCGCTGGACATGCGTATGGATCCGTCGCGTGGTATCAGCGCGGCCGAATTCGTCAACACCGCACCCGTGGAAGAAATCGCCCGCGTGTTCAAGGAATACGGCGAAGAACGCTTTTCCGGTCGCATGGCCCGTGCTGTTGCCGAGCGCCGCGATATCACGCCTTTTGAGCGCACCGCCGATCTGGCCGAAGTGCTCAAGGTCGCCAACCCGGCATGGGAAAAGGGCAAGAACCCGGCCACCCGTGCATTCCAGGGTCTGCGTATCCACGTCAACAACGAATTGGGCGATCTGGAAGCCGGCCTTGATGCCGCACTGGAAGCGCTGGAAGTGGGCGGCCGCCTGGTCGTCATCAGCTTCCATTCGCTGGAAGACCGCATCGTCAAACTGTTCATGCGCAAACTGGTGAAGGGCGAGGCGGACAATCTGCCGCGCAATCTGCCGGTGCGTCACGTGGCTTTCGAGCCGAAAATCAAAGTCCACGGCAAAGCGCAGACGGCCTCCGACGCCGAACTCAAAGCCAACCCACGTTCCCGTAGCGCTGTCATGCGCGTCGCGGAGAAGTTGCGGTGAGCAAGCTTTTCGCCAAGCCACTGCCCGGCGGCAGCTTCTTCATGATGCTGCTGTTCGTCGGCGTGATCGTGTCGGCCATCGGCGTGTCTTACAGTGCGCACTGGAACCGGCAGTTACTCAATACGCTATATAACGAATTGAGCGTGCGCGACAAGGCGCAAGCCGAGTGGGGTCGCTTGATCCTGGAGCAGAGCACCTGGACGGCGCATAGCCGGATCGAAGTGCTGGCCACCGAACAGCTGAAGATGCACATCCCTGGTGCCGCCGACGTGAAGATGGTGGCGCCATGATGAAACTCGAAGGCGCACTGTTCCCATGGCGTTTCCGTCTAGTGCTGGGCTTGCTCGGCATCATGGTGGCCGCGATCTGCTGGCGCATCATCGACCTGCAAGTGGTCGACCGTGACTTCCTGAAAGGTCAGGGCGACGCACGCAGTGTTCGTCACATCCCGATTCCAGCCCACCGTGGCTTGATTACCGACCGTAACGGCGAGCCGCTAGCCGTCAGCACCCCGGTGACGACGCTGTGGGCGAATCCTAAAGAAATGCAGCTGGATAAAACCAAGTGGCCGGCTCTGGCGGCCGCGCTGGGGCAGGATCCGAAAGCCCTGTCGGAACGCCTCGAAGCCCAGGCCAGCAAAGAATTCATTTACCTGGTGCGCGGGATGACCCCCGAGCAGGGCCAGGCCGTGCTCGACCTGAAAGTCCCGGGCGTCTACGGCATCGAAGAATTCCGCCGCTTCTATCCGGCCGGTGAAGTTACCGCGCACATGGTCGGCTTCACCGACATTGATGACCACGGTCGTGAAGGGGTCGAACTGGCCTATGAAGAATGGCTGGCCGGTGTGCCTGGCAAGCGGCAGGTCATCAAGGATCGGCGCGGTCGGCTGATCAAGGATGTCCAGGTCACCAAAAACGCCAAGGCCGGCAAGCCCTTGGCGTTGTCCATTGACCTGCGTCTGCAATACCTGGCCAACCGCGAACTGCGCAACGCGATCATCGAGAACGGCGCCAAGGCTGGCAGCCTCGTGATCATGGACGTGAAGACCGGCGAAATCCTCGCCATGGTCAACCAGCCGACCTACAACCCGAACAACCGTCGCAACCTGCAACCGGCGATGATGCGTAACCGCGCGATGATCGACGTGTTCGAGCCGGGTTCGACCATGAAAGCGATCTCGATGAGCGCCGCCATCGAAACCGGCCGCTGGAAACCGAGTGACACTGTTGAGGTGTATCCGGGTTCTCTGCAAATCGGTAAATACACCATCAAGGACGTTTCCAAGTCCGAAGGCCCGGTGCTCGACCTGACTGGCATTCTGATCAATTCCAGTAACGTCGGCATGAGTAAGGTCGCCTTCGATATCGGCGGCGAGACCATTTTCCGCCTGGCGCAGAAAGTCGGCCTCGGCCAGGATACCGGTCTCGGCTTCCCGGGCGAACGCGTCGGCAACCTGCCGAACTACCGCGAATGGCGCAAGGCTGAAACCGCAACGCTGTCCTACGGCTACGGTATTTCCGTGACCGCGATCCAGTTGGTTCATGCCTTTTCGGCACTCGCCAACAACGGTCGCCTCGCGCCGCTGACCCTGATCAAAACCGACAAGCCGCCGCAGACCACGCAAGTGCTGCCGGAAGCCGTGGCGAAAACCATGCAAGGCATGTTGCAACAAGTGATCGAAGCGCCGCGCGGCGTGTTCCGTGCCCAGGTGCCGGCGTATCACGTGGGCGGCAAGTCGGGTACTGCGCGCAAGACGTCGGTCGGCACCAAGGGTTATGCCGAAAATTCCTACCGCTCGCTGTTCGCCGGTTTCGGCCCGATGAGCGATCCGCGTTACGCCATTGTGGTGGTGATCGATGAGCCGACCAAGGCCGGTTACTACGGTGGCCTGGTCTCGGCGCCGGTGTTCAGTCGCGTGATGTCCGGCACCCTGCGCCTGATGAATGTTACCCCGGACAACCTGCCAACCACAGAACAGGCCAACGCTACGGTCGTTCCGCTGAAAGCCAATGGAGGGCGCGGCTGATGTCTCTGAGTCTGAACAAGATTTTCCCCCACGCCGGCCACGATCTGTTGATCCGTGAACTGGCGCTCGACAGCCGTAACGTGCGTGCGGGCGACCTGTTCCTGGCGGTGCCGGGCGGCAAGTTCGATGGTCGTACGCACATCGCCGATGCCTTGCAACGCGGTGCGGCTGCGGTGGCGTATGAAGTGGAAGGCGCCACCGTGCTGCCGATCACCGACGTGCCGCTGATTCCAGTCAAAGGCCTGGCGGCGCAGCTGTCGGACATTGCCGGGCGCTTTTACGGCGAGCCCAGTCATCACTTGAACCTGATCGGCGTCACCGGCACCAACGGCAAGACAAGCGTGACCCAACTGGTTGCCCAGGCGCTGGATCTGCTCGGTCAGCACTGCGGCATCGTCGGCACCCTCGGTTCAGGTTTCTCTGGCGCGCTGGAAAGCGGCTTGCACACCACGCCGAATCCGATTGCCGTGCAAGCGACGCTCGGTGACCTGAAAAAGGCCGGCGCCAAAGCCGTGGCCATGGAAGTCTCGTCCCACGGTCTGGATCAGGGGCGGGTCACCGCGCTGGCATTCGACGTGGCGGTGATGACCAACCTGTCCCGTGATCACCTCGATTACCACGGCACCATGCAGGCCTACGGCGAAGCGAAAGCCAAGCTGTTTGCCTGGAATGATCTGAAATGCCGCGTGGTCAATCTCGACGACGAATTCGGCCGGCAACTGGCCGCTGATAAACGTGAGTCGCGACTGATCACCTACAGCCTGCTCGACAGCAGCGCGTATCTCTATTGCCGCGAAGCGCAGTTCGATGACGAAGGCGTGCGCGCCACACTGGTCACGCCGCAAGGCGAACACCATTTGCGCAGCACTTTGCTGGGCCGATTCAACTTGAGCAACGTTCTGGCTGCCATCGGCGCACTGCTCGGTCTGGAGTACGCGCTCGACGAAATTCTCAAGGTGCTGCCGAAGCTTGAGGGCCCGGCCGGACGCATGCAGCGTCTGGGTGGCGGCACTCAACCGCTGGTGGTGGTCGATTATGCCCACACGCCGGACGCCCTGGAAAAAGTGCTGACGGCGCTGCGTCCTCACGTCAAAGGTCAATTGCTGTGCCTGTTTGGCTGCGGCGGTGATCGTGATCGCGGCAAGCGTCCGTTGATGGCCGAAGTGGTCGAGCGTCTGGCCGATCGCGTGCTGGTCACCGACGACAACCCGCGCACCGAAGACCCGGCAGTGATTTTCGATGACATCCGCGCCGGCTTCACGGCTGTGGATAAAGTCACTTTCGTGGCCGGTCGTGGTCAGGCTATTGCTCAACTGGTGGCCGGCGCATCGGCGGATGACGTTATTGTCCTGGCCGGAAAAGGTCACGAGGACTATCAGGAAATCAATGGCGAACGCCATGCATTCTCTGATCTGGTCGAAGCCGATCACGCCCTGACCGCGTGGGAGGTGGCCCATGCTTAAGGCCTTGAAACTCAGTGAGCTGACCAACGCACTCGATGCGCGTCTGGTCGCAGGCGATGTTTCCTTTAATGGCGTGAGCATCGACAGCCGCGCGATCACGGCTGGGCAACTGTTTATAGCCCTGACCGGCCCGCGTTTCGACGGTCATGACTATTTGAACGACGTCGCCGCCAAAGGCGCGGTCGCTGCACTGGTCGAGCGTGAAGTCGCCGACAGCACGTTGCCGCAGTTGCTGGTGAAAGATACCCGTCAGGCTCTCGGCCAATTGGGTGCGCTGAACCGTGCCGCGTTCACTCAACCGGTCGCAGCCGTGACCGGTTCCAGCGGCAAGACCACAGTCAAGGAAATGCTTGCGAGCATTTTGCGCACCCGCGGCCCGGTACTGGCGACCCGTGGCAACCTGAACAATGACCTCGGCGTGCCGCTGACCCTGATCGAACTCGCCGCTGAACACAGCGCGGCAGTGATCGAACTGGGCGCTTCTCGTCTCGGCGAAATCGCTTACACCGTGGGCCTGACCAAGCCCCATGTCGCCATTCTGAATAACGCCGGAACCGCCCACGTCGGTGAGTTCGGCGGCCCGGAAAAAATCGTCGAAGCCAAAGGCGAGATCATCGAAGGCCTGGCCGCCGATGGCGTGGCTGTGCTGAATCTTGACGACAAGGCTTTTGGCATCTGGAAGGTTCGCGCAGGCAACCGCAAGGTGCTGACCTTTGCCCTGGCCAATGAGCAGGCCGATTTCCATGCCAGCGATCTGACCACCGATGCGCGTGGCTGCCCCGCGTTCAATCTGCACAGCCCTGACGGTATGGAGCGGGTGCAACTGAATTTGCTCGGCACTCATAACGTCGCCAATGCCCTGGCCGCCGCCGCCGCCGCACATGCCTTGGGCGTGTCGCTGTTCGGCATCGCCACCGGGCTCGGCGCTGTGCAACCGGTCAAGGGCCGCACCGTCGCGCAACTGGCGAAGAACGGCATGCGCGTGATCGATGACACGTACAACGCAAACCCGACGTCCATGTGCGCCGCCGTCGATATTCTCGCCGGTTTTGCCGGCCGAACCGTCCTCGTGCTCGGGGATATCGGTGAGCTGGGGGACTGGGCTGAGCAGGGGCACCGCGACGTGGGCGAATACGCTCGCGGCAAGGTTGCCGCGCTTTACGCCGTCGGACCGATGATGGCCCACGCGGTCAACGCTTTCGGCCCAGAGGCCCGTCACTTCGGCAGCCAAGCCGAACTGATCCAGGCCCTCGGCGCCGAGCAGGATAAAAACACCACTATTTTGATCAAGGGTTCGCGCAGCGCGGCGATGGAAAACATCGTTGCGGCCCTGTGCGGATCCAGTCTGGAGAAACATTAATGCTGCTGCTGCTAGCGGAGTATCTGCAACAGTTCCACAAAGGCTTCGCGGTCTTTCAGTACCTGACCCTGCGCGGGATTCTCGGTGTGCTGACCGCGCTGGTTTTGTCGCTGTGCTACGGCCCGTGGATGATCCGTACTCTGCAAAACCGTCAGATCGGTCAATCGGTTCGTAACGACGGCCCGCAATCTCATCTGTCCAAATCCGGCACACCAACCATGGGCGGCGCGCTGATTCTGTCGTCCATTGGCGTCAGCACTTTGCTCTGGGCCGACCTGAGCAACCGGTATGTCTGGACAGTGTTGCTGGTGACGCTGCTGTTCGGCGCCATCGGTTGGGTCGACGACTACCGCAAGGTGATCGAGAAGAACTCTCGTGGGTTGCCGAGCCGCTGGAAGTATTTCTGGCAGTCGGTGTTCGGGCTCGGCGCGGCGATCTTCCTTTATATGACCGCGTCCACTCCAGTGGAAACCACCCTGATCTTGCCGATGCTCAAGGACTACAGCATTCCGCTGGGCATCGGCTTCGTCGTGCTGACCTACTTCGTGATCGTCGGTTCGAGCAACGCGGTCAACCTGACTGACGGCCTCGACGGTCTGGCGATCATGCCGACCGTGATGGTCGGTGGTGGCCTGGGCATCTTCTGCTACCTGTCGGGTAACGTGAAATTCGCTGAATACCTGCTGATTCCTTACGTGCCGGGCGCAGGCGAGCTGATTGTGTTCTGCGGCGCGCTGATCGGTGCCGGGCTCGGCTTCCTGTGGTTCAACACCTACCCGGCGCAAGTCTTCATGGGCGACGTCGGTGCATTGGCACTGGGCGCCGCGCTGGGCACCATCGCAGTGATCGTCCGTCAGGAAATCGTCCTGTTCATCATGGGCGGCGTGTTCGTGATGGAAACCCTGTCAGTCGTCATTCAGGTGGCGTCCTTTAAGCTGACCGGTCGCCGCGTGTTCCGCATGGCACCGATACACCACCACTTTGAACTCAAGGGCTGGCCCGAGCCGCGTGTGATCGTCCGTTTCTGGATCATCACCGTGATTCTCGTGCTCGTCGGCCTTGCCACCCTGAAGCTGAGGTAGAACGAGTGTCTCTGATCGCTTCTGACCACTTCCGCATCGTTGTCGGCCTCGGCAAGAGCGGCATGTCCCTGGTTCGCTTCCTGGCGAACCGGGGCACGTCGTTTGCCGTGGCCGATACGCGGGAAAATCCACCGGAACTGGCCACGCTCAAGCGTGACTATCCGCACGTGGAAGTGCGTTGTGGCGAGCTGGACGTCGAATTCCTCTGCCGTGCCGACGAGCTCTACGTGAGCCCCGGCCTGGCGCTGGCGACTCCGGCCCTGCAAGCCGCCGCCGCCCGTGGCGTGAAACTCTCAGGCGACATCGATTTGTTCGCGCGTAACGCGAAGGCGCCGATCGTGGCCATCAGCGGCTCGAACGCAAAGAGCACCGTTACCACGCTTGTTGGTGAAATGGCGGCAGCGGCCGGCAAGCGCGTCGCCGTGGGCGGCAACCTCGGCACGCCGGCATTGGATCTGCTCAGTGACGACATCGAGCTGTACGTGATGGAACTGTCGAGTTTCCAGCTGGAAACCACCGACCAGCTCAACGCCGAAGTGGCGACCGTGCTCAATATCAGCGAAGACCACATGGATCGCTACAGCGGTCTGCCGGCGTACCACTTGGCCAAGCACCGGATCTTCCGTGGCGCGAAGCAGTTTGTGGTCAATCGTCAGGACGCGCTAACCCGTCCACTGATCGGCGAGGGCCAGTCGTGCTGGACGTTCGGTCTGAGCAAGCCCGATTTCAAGGCGTTTGGTCTGCGCGAAGAGAACGGTGAAAAATACCTCGCCTTCGAATTCCAGAACCTTATGCCGGTGCGCGAGCTGAAAGTGCGTGGTGCGCATAACCAGTCCAATGCCCTGGCAGCATTGGCGCTGGGTCATGCAGTCGGGCTGCCGTTCGACGCCATGCTTTCTGCGCTGCGTAACTTCGCCGGTCTGGAACATCGCTGCCAGTGGGTGCGTGATCTGGATGGCGTCGGCTATTACAACGATTCCAAGGCGACCAACGTCGGTGCTGCACTCGCTGCCATCCAGGGTTTGGGCGCAGACATAGAAGGCAAGATCGTGCTGATCGCCGGTGGCGACGGCAAGGGGGCCGAATTCAAGGATCTGCGTGATCCAGTCGCTGCCCATTGCCGCGCCGTAATCCTGATGGGCCGCGACGCCGACAAGATCGGCGCGGCCATCGGTGATGCCGTACCGCTGATCCGCGCCGCCTCGCTGATCGAAGCCGTCGAGCAATGCCGCGCCGCCGCACAACCGGGCGACGTCGTGTTGCTCTCACCGGCCTGCGCCAGTTTCGACATGTTCAAGCATTACGAAGACCGTGGTCACCAGTTCGTCCGCGCCGTGGAGGAACTGGCATGAACCTGAGAAACATGATCAAGCCGTACCCATCGCCGCTGATCACCGGACGTGGCATCGACCTCGATTTCCCGATGCTCGCCGGTTGCCTCGCGCTGCTCGGTCTGGGTCTGATAATGATCGCGTCGGCCTCCACGGAAGTGGCGGCGGTGCAATCGGGCAGCGCGCTGTATTACATGATTCGCCACTTGATCTACATCGTGCTGGGTCTGGGCGCCTGCATCGTCACCATGATGATTCCGATCGCCACCTGGCAGCGTCTGGGCTGGTTGATGCTGCTCGGTGCGTTCGGCTTGCTGGTGATGGTGATCATTCCCGGCATTGGCCGCGAAGTGAACGGTTCGATGCGCTGGATCGGTTTCAGCTTCTTCAACGTTCAGCCGTCCGAGATCGCCAAGGTGTTCGTGGTGATCTACCTCGCCGGTTATCTGGTGCGTCGCCAGAAAGAAGTGCGCGAGAGCTGGATGGGTTTCTTCAAGCCGTTCATCGTGCTGCTGCCAATGGCAGGCCTGCTGCTGATGGAGCCGGACTTCGGTGCCACCGTCGTCATGATGGGGGCCGCTGCGGCGATGCTGTTTCTGGGCGGCGTCGGGTTGTTCCGTTTCTCGTTGATGGTGGTGCTCGCGGTTGCGGCGGTGGTGCTGTTGATTCAAGTGCAGCCATACCGGATGGCGCGTCTGACCAACTTCGCCGACCCGTGGGCCGACCAGTTCGGCGCCGGCTATCAACTGTCCCAAGCCTTGATCGCGTTCGGTCGCGGTGAATGGCTGGGCGTCGGCCTGGGCAACAGCGTGCAGAAACAATTCTATCTGCCGGAAGCCCACACCGACTTCGTGTTCTCGGTGCTGGCCGAAGAGCTGGGCGCGGTGGGTTCCCTGATCACCGTCGGGCTGTTCGTCTTCGTGTGTATTCGCGGCATGTACATCGGTTTGTGGGCAGAGAAGGCCAAGCAGTTTTTTGCGGCTTATGTGGCTTACGGTCTGTCGTTCCTGTGGATCGGTCAGTTCCTGATCAACATCGGTGTGAACGTCGGTCTGCTGCCGACCAAGGGTCTGACCCTGCCGTTCCTCAGCTACGGCGGCAGCTCGTTGGTCATCTGCTGCGCCTGCCTGGGCCTGCTGTTGCGAATCGAGTGGGAAAGTCGAACTCACCTGGGCAGCGAAGAGATGGAGTTCCAGGAAAGCGACTTCGCCGAGGAGCCGAATCATGGGCGCTAACGTCTTGATCATGGCGGGCGGCACCGGCGGCCACGTGTTCCCGGCGCTGGCATGTGCTCGTGAGTTTCAGGCACGCGGCTTTACCGTGCACTGGCTCGGCACGCCGCGCGGCATCGAAAACGATCTGGTGCCGGCGGCCGGTCTGGAGTTGCATCGCATCAACGCCAGTGGCTTGCGTGGCAAGGGCAAGCTGTCGCTGCTCAAGGCACCGTTGATGTTGCTTAAATCGGTCTGGCAGGCGCGGGCGATCATTCGTCGGTTGCGGCCCGTCTGCGTGGTCGGCTTCGGTGGTTATGTGACTGGCCCGGGCGGGCTCGCGGCGAAACTGGCCGGCGTGCCGGTGATCGTTCATGAACAGAACGCTGTCGCCGGCACCGCCAATCGGTTGCTGGTGCCGTTCGCCGCCCGGGTGTGTGAAGCGTTCCCCGACACCTTTACCCTGTCGAGCAGCCGCCGCACCACCGGCAATCCGGTGCGCAGTGAGCTGTTCCTCGAAACGCCGCGACCTGCCCTGGCCGGTCGCAGGGCGCGTTTGCTGATCCTGGGCGGAAGCCTGGGCGCAGAGCCGTTGAACAAGTTGCTGCCTGAAGCCTTGGCGCAAGTCGCTGCCGATTTGCGTCCGGAAGTGTTTCATCAGGCCGGCAGAAATCACGATGAAGTGACTGCAGAGCGCTACCGCGCCGCCGGCGTTGAAGCGCAGGTGCAGCCGTTCATCAAAGACATGGCCCACGCCTATGGCTGGGCCGACCTGGTGGTATGCCGCGCAGGCGCGCTGACCGTCAGTGAACTGGCCGCCGCCGGTCTGCCCTCGATGCTGGTGCCTCTGCCCCATGCGATCGACGATCACCAGACCCGCAACGCCGACTATTTGGCCCGGGAAGGCGCTGCCTTCCTGATGCCGCAAAGAACGACTGGTGCCGCGGATCTTGCCGCGCGCCTGACAGAGGTCTTGATGCAACCGCAACGACTTGAAGAAATGGCCCAAGCGGCCCGCCGTCTGGCGAAACCCGAAGCCACCCGTAACGTGGTCGACACCTGCCTGGAGGTGGCCAATGGTTGAGAGTCAGAAAGCCATGCCGCACCCGGAAATGCGCCGCATCCGTCGCATCCACTTCGTCGGTATCGGCGGCGTGGGCATGTGCGGCATTGCCGAAGTGCTGTTGAACCTGGGCTATGAAGTGTCCGGTTCCGACCTGAAGGCTTCGCCGGTCACCGAGCGTCTCGAATCCTTCGGTGCACATATCTTCATCGGTCACCGTGCCGAAAACGCAGCGGCCGCCGATGTGCTGGTGGTGTCGAGCGCCGTAAACACCTCCAACCCGGAAGTGGCCACCGCTCTGGAACGCCGTATCCCGGTGGTGCCGCGTGCCGAAATGCTGGCAGAGCTGATGCGTTACCGCCACGGCATCGCCGTTGCCGGTACGCACGGCAAAACCACCACCACCAGCCTGATCGCTTCGGTGTTCGCGGCCGGTGGTCTGGACCCGACATTCGTGATCGGTGGTCGTCTGAATGCAGCTGGCACCAATGCCCAGCTCGGCACCAGCCGTTACCTGATCGCCGAAGCCGATGAAAGCGACGCGAGCTTCCTGCACCTGCAACCGCTGGTGGCCGTGGTCACCAACATCGACGCCGATCACATGGCGACTTACGACGGCGACTTCAACAAACTGAAGAAAACCTTCGTCGAGTTCCTGCACAACCTGCCGTTCTACGGTTTGGCGGTGGTGTGCCTGGACGACCCGATCGTGCGCGAAATCCTGCCGCTGGTGAAACGCCCGACCGTGACGTATGGCTTCAGCGAAGAAGCGGACGTGCGCGCCATCAATGTGCGCCAACAGGGCATGCAGACTTTCTTCACTGTTCTGCGTCCTGACCGCGAGCCGCTCGACGTGTCGGTGAACATGCCCGGCAACCATAACGTGCTCAATTCCCTGGCGACCATCTGCATCGCCACCGACGAAGGCGTCAGCGATGAAGCCATCGTTCAGGGCTTGTCGGGCTTCCAGGGTGTCGGTCGTCGCTTCCAGGTCTACGGCGAACTGCCGGTCGAGGGCGGCAACGTGATGCTGGTCGACGATTACGGTCACCACCCGACCGAAGTCGCTGCCGTGATCAAAGCCGTGCGCGGTGGCTGGCCGGAGCGTCGACTGGTGATGGTTTACCAGCCGCACCGTTACAGCCGCACCCGCGACCTGTACGACGATTTCGTCAATGTACTGGCCGATGCCAACGTCCTGCTGCTGATGGAAGTCTATCCGGCCGGCGAAGAGCCGATCCCGGGGGCCGACAGCCGCAAGCTGTGCAACAGCATCCGTCAGCGCGGCCAGCTCGACCCGATCTACATCGAGCGTGGCGTCGACCTGGCGCCGCTGGTCAAGCCGCTGCTGCGTGCCGGCGACATTCTGCTGTGCCAGGGCGCCGGTGATATCGGCGGTCTCGCACCAAAACTGTTGAAAAGTGAGTTGTTCGCCGGTGCCATCGTTGCGCCGGTCGAGGGGAAGTTGAAATGACTGCTGCCTACGCCAACCTCGCCTCCACGATTGCGCCGAAAGATTTCGGCCGCGTCGCCGTGCTGTTCGGCGGCAAGAGTGCCGAGCGTGAAGTCTCGTTGAAGTCCGGCAACGCCGTGCTCGAAGCGTTGCAAACTGCTGGCGTCGACGCGTTTGGCATTGATGTCGGCGACGACTTCCTGCAACGCCTGCTCGCGGAAAAAATCGACCGCGCCTTCATCATTCTGCATGGCCGTGGCGGTGAAGACGGCAGCATGCAAGGCCTGCTCGAATGCGCCGGCATCCCCTACACCGGCAGCGGCATCCTTGCCTCGGCACTGGCAATGGACAAGCTGCGTACCAAGCAGGTCTGGCACAGCCTCGGGATCCCGACGCCACGTCACGCCGTGCTGCGCAGCGAAGCCGATTGTATTTCTGCAGTGACGGAACTGGGCCTGCCTTTGATCGTCAAACCGGCCAATGAAGGTTCAAGCATCGGGATGGCCAAAGTGAATTCCGCGTCAGAGCTCGTCGACGCCTGGAAAGCGGCCAGTACCTACGATTCGCAAGTGTTGGTCGAACAATGGATTCAGGGTCCGGAGTTCACCATCGCCACCCTGCGTGACCAGGTGTTGCCTCCAATCGCCTTGGGCACGACACACAGTTTCTATGACTACGACGCCAAGTACGTGGCGAACGATACCCAGTATCGGATCCCGTGCGGGCTCGATGCCGCCAAGGAAAAACAGCTCATGGATCTCACGGCGAAAGCCTGTGAGGCACTGGGTATCGCCGGTTGGGGCAGGGCGGACGTGATGCAGGACGCCGACGGCCAGTTCTGGTTCCTGGAAGTGAACACCGCACCGGGCATGACCGATCACAGCCTGGTGCCGATGGCGGCCCGTGCTGCCGGTCTGGATTTCCAGCAACTGGTGCTGGCGATTCTGGCCGCCAGTGTTGCAGACGCTGGTAATCAAGAGGCGCGAGGTTAAGACCATGCAAGGCGCACAGCTCAGACATCAGCCTCCCGCACCCGGCCGCAAGCCGGTGCCACGGGGTGCCAGCCGAATGGTGGCGAAAGAGCCGATGTCCGCGCGCCTGCCCAAAGCCAATTTCGGCTTTGTGAAAAGCCTGTTCTGGCCGGTGTTGCTGGTGGCGTTGGGATTCGGCACTTACGAAGGTGCGCAGCGTTTGCTGCCGTATGCGGATCGGCCGATCACCAAAGTCGCGGTGCAGGGCGACCTGAGCTACATCAGCCAGCAAGCCGTGCAGCAGCGAATCGCTCCGTACACGGCGTCGAGCTTCTTCACCATCGACCTGGCAGCCATGCGCACCGAGCTTGAGCAGATGCCATGGATCGCCCACGCCGAAGTGCGGCGCGTGTGGCCGGATCAAGTGGTGATCCGCCTCGAAGAACAGCTGCCCGTGGCCCGTTGGGGTGACGAGTCGCTATTGAACAACCAGGGCCAGGCGTTCACGCCCAGGGAACTGGCGAACTACGAACACCTGCCGCAGCTGTTCGGCCCACAACGGGCCCAGCAGCAGGTGATGCAGCAATACCAGGTGCTGAGCCAAATGCTCAGGCCGCTGGGTTTCTCGATCGCACGCCTGGAATTGCGTGAACGAGGCAGCTGGTTCCTGACCACCGGTGCCGGCAGTTCCGGCCCCGGTATCGAGTTGCTGCTGGGACGCGGCAACCTCGTGGAAAGGATGCGCCGCTTTATCGCCATCTATGACAAGACGCTCAAAGAGCAGATTACGAACATTGCGCGCATCGATCTGCGCTACGCCAACGGCCTTGCTGTTGGCTGGCGGGAACCTGTAGCGCCGACGACAGCCGAACCCGCTGTCGCAAAGAATTAAGAAGAGGCAGGACCCATGGCAAACGTGCAAAGCGGCAAAATGATCGTCGGTCTGGATATCGGCACCTCCAAAGTGGTGGCGCTGGTAGGCGAGGTCGCGGACGACGGCACGCTCGAAATCGTCGGGATCGGTACCCATCCGTCCCGCGGCCTGAAGAAAGGCGTGGTGGTCAATATTGAATCCACCGTGCAATCGATCCAGCGCGCCATCGAAGAAGCGCAGCTGATGGCCGGCTGCCGCATCCACTCGGCATTCGTCGGCGTGGCCGGCAATCACATCCGCAGCCTGAACTCCCACGGCATCGTGGCAATTCGTGATCGCGAAGTCAGCTCCGCCGACCTGGAGCGCGTACTCGACGCCGCTCAGGCCGTGGCGATCCCGGCTGACCAGCGTGTGCTGCACACCCTCCCGCAGGACTACGTGATCGATAACCAGGAAGGTGTCCGCGAGCCACTGGGCATGTCCGGCGTGCGTCTGGAAGCCAAGGTTCACGTGGTCACCTGCGCCGTCAACGCCGCACAGAACATTGAAAAATGCGTGCGCCGCTGCGGTCTGGAAATCGACGACATCATTCTTGAGCAACTGGCCTCGGCTTACTCGGTACTGACCGACGACGAAAAAGAGCTGGGTGTGTGCCTGGTCGACATCGGCGGCGGCACCACCGACATTGCGATCTTCACCGAAGGCGCGATCCGTCACACCGCCGTGATCCCGATTGCCGGTGATCAAGTGACCAACGACATCGCCATGGCGTTGCGTACCCCGACCCAGTACGCGGAAGAGATCAAGATCCGCTACGCCTGCGCGCTGGCCAAACTGGCCGGTGCCGGCGAAACCATCAAGGTGCCGAGCGTTGGCGACCGTCCACCGCGCGAACTGTCGCGTCAGGCTCTGGCTGAAGTGGTTGAGCCGCGTTACGACGAACTGTTCACCTTGATCCAGGCCGAACTGCGTCGCAGCGGCTACGAAGACCTGATCCCGGCCGGCATCGTGCTGACCGGCGGCACGTCGAAGATGGAAGGCGCCACTGAACTGGCCGAGGAAATCTTCCACATGCCGGTGCGCCTGGGCGTTCCCCATGGCGTGAAAGGGCTGGATGACGTAGTGCGCAACCCGATTTATTCCACTGGCGTTGGCTTGTTGATGTACGGCCTGCAAAAGCAGTCCGACGGGATTTCGTTCTCGGGCATCGGCAGCCGCGACAGCTACAGCAGCGAAGAGCCACAGGCGCCGTTGCTGGACCGACTGAAAAAGTGGGTTCAAGGAAATTTTTAAAACAGCTTCGAGCTTTGAGCTTTGGGCTGTAAGAGCAAGCAATACCGCAACAAAAATGCAGTAGGCGAAAAAAACTAGAGAATGTAAGGAGAGGGAAAATGTTCGAACTCGTAGACAACATCCCCGCAAGCCCGGTAATCAAAGTTATCGGTGTTGGCGGTGGCGGCGGCAACGCTGTCAATCACATGGTCAAGAGCAACATCGAAGGCGTTGAATTCATCTGCGCCAACACTGATGCTCAAGCGCTGAAAAACATCGGTGCGCGTACCATCCTGCAACTGGGCACCGGCGTGACCAAAGGCCTGGGTGCTGGCGCGAATCCTGAAGTCGGCCGCCAAGCCGCTCTGGAAGACCGCGAGCGCATCGCTGAAGTACTGGCCGGCACCAACATGGTGTTCATCACCACCGGCATGGGCGGCGGTACCGGTACCGGTGCTGCGCCGATCATCGCCGAAGTGGCCAAGGAAATGGGCATCCTGACCGTCGCTGTCGTAACGCGTCCGTTCCCTTTCGAAGGCCGCAAGCGTATGCAGATTGCCGACGAAGGCATCCGCATGCTCTCCGAAAGCGTCGACTCGTTGATCACCATTCCCAACGAGAAGCTGCTGACCATCCTCGGTAAAGACGCAAGCCTCTTGTCGGCTTTCGCCAAAGCTGATGACGTACTGGCCGGTGCCGTTCGCGGTATTTCCGACATCATCAAGCGTCCGGGCATGATCAACGTCGACTTCGCTGACGTTCGTACCGTGATGAGCGAAATGGGCATGGCGATGATGGGTACTGGCTGCGCAAGCGGTCCGAACCGTGCACGCGAAGCCACCGAAGCGGCTATCCGCAACCCGTTGCTCGAAGACGTGAACCTGCAAGGCGCACGCGGCATTCTGGTGAACATCACCGCCGGCCCTGACCTGTCTCTGGGTGAGTACTCCGACGTGGGTAGCATCATCGAAGCCTTCGCTTCCGAACACGCCATGGTCAAGGTCGGTACCGTTATCGATCCGGACATGCGTGACGAATTGCACGTTACCGTCGTTGCTACCGGTCTGGGCGCGAAAATCGAGAAACCTGTGAAGGTCATCGATAACACTGTCCACACTTCCATGTCGGCTGCTCAGGTTCAACAATCTGCGCCCGCTCGTCAGGATGCGCCGGCAGTGAATTATCGTGATCTGGATCGTCCGACCGTCATGCGCAACCAGGCCCAGGCCGGTGCTGCGGCTGCCGCGAAGATGAATCCGCAGGATGACCTGGATTACCTGGATATCCCTGCATTCCTGCGTCGTCAGGCCGATTGATGGAATGTATCAGGGCTATGAAGGTGATTGGTGTTCAGCAAAGGCATGGTCTGCTATCATCGCCAGCCTTTGTTGATACCAGTTCGCAATTTGCGCTGAAGCGGCCCAAGCCATGATTAAACAACGCACACTGAAAAATATTATCCGTGCCACAGGTGTAGGCCTGCACTCCGGGGAGAAGGTCTACCTGACCCTCAAGCCTGCGCCTGTCGACACTGGCATTGTGTTTTGTCGCGCTGACCTCGACCCTGTGGTGCAGATTCCTGCCCGCGCGGAAAACGTCGGTGAAACCACTATGTCGACCACGCTTGTTAACGGTGACGTCAAAGTGGACACGGTAGAGCACTTGCTCTCGGCCATGGCTGGCCTGGGCATCGATAACGCCTACGTCGAGCTCTCCGCGTCCGAAGTCCCGATCATGGATGGCAGCGCCGGACCTTTCGTATTCCTGATTCAATCGGCTGGCCTGGAAGAACAGGACGCCGCCAAGAAATTCATCCGCATCCTGCGGGAAGTGACAGTGGAAGACGGCGACAAGCGCGCCACTTTCGTCCCTTTCGAAGGGTTCAAGGTGAGCTTCGAGATCGATTTCGATCATCCGGTTTTCCGGGATCGCACCCAAAGTGCAAGCGTGGATTTTTCCAGCACTTCGTTCGTAAAAGAAGTCAGCCGCGCCCGTACCTTTGGTTTCATGAGTGACATCGAGTACCTGCGCAAGCACAACCTCGCACTCGGCGGCAGCGTTGAAAACGCGATCGTGGTCGATGCGGACGGTGTACTGAACGAAGACGGCCTTCGCTATGAAGACGAATTCGTGAAGCACAAGATCCTCGATGCAATTGGCGATCTGTACCTGCTGGGCAATAGCCTGATTGGTGAGTTCAAGGGCTTCAAGTCCGGCCACGCACTGAACAACCAGCTGCTGCGCAAGTTGATTGAGCAGACAGATGCCTGGGAAGTGGTGACGTTCGAAGACGCCAGCACCGCACCAATCTCTTACATGCGCCCGGTTGCGGCGGTGTAAGTAAAAAACCTCTCTAGTTTTTTGAAGGCCACCTTTGGGTGGCCTTTTTTTATGATCGAAAATTGATGTCGTTAGTGCGGGCCTCATCGCTGGCAAGCCAGCTCCCACAGGGTTTTGAGGACAACAGAAACCGTGGGAGGAGGCTTGCCAGCGATAGGGTCGGTAAATTCGAAACAAATCCTAACGATTCACGACCACCTGATTACGTCCCGCTTCCTTGGCCTGATACAACGCTTTGTCCGCCGCAAACAACAATTGCTCCATCGTCATTTCACTACCCGACGTCCAAATGCTTATCCCGATACTCACCGTTACCGGTCGCTCTGCATCCTGCACCGAAGGCAACTGCTCGACCGCCAGCCGTATGTTTTCGGCAATCAGCGCCGCACCCGTGGCATCGGTTTCGGCCAGGATCACCGAAAATTCCTCACCGCCATAACGCGCCACCAGATCGCTGGGTCGCCGAACATTCGCAGTGATGACCTTGGCCATTTCACGCAGCGCCTGATCTCCCGCCTGATGCCCATGACGGTCGTTGAACGCCTTGAAATGGTCGGCGTCGATCATCATCACCGACAGCGGTTTGCCGGAGCGTTGGGCGCGAAACCATTCGTGGCGCAAGGTTTGATCGAGCATCCGCCGATTGGCCACGCCGGTCAGGGCGTCAGTGGCTGCCAGTTGCGCCAGTTCGCGCTCGGCGTGATGACGCAGACGCAGCTCCCGCGCCAGTAGCCAGGTCAGCCATAACAGACCGATGCACAACACTCCCGTGGCACCGCTGATGATGACCGCCGTGCGCCGCCATGCACCAAACACTTCATCACCGGACAGCGCGACGATTACCGTCAACGGCAGGTTGCCCACTCGTGAGTACGTGTACAGGCGTTGTCGATCATCAATACTCGAAACGCTGCCGAAACTGCCGTTGCCGTCCCCATCGCCGAGGATACGGATCACGTTAGGCCGATTGGCGAAACTCTTGCCGACAGAGTCACTTTGCAAATACGGCTTTTGCGCCAACAACACACCATCGTTATTGATGATGTTCAGGGTGCTGTCGCGGCCGATGTCGAGGCTGTTGAACAGCTCATCGAAATAGTTGAGTTTCATCGAGGCGACCGCCACGCCAATGAATTCACCCGTGCTCGAAGACATGCGACGGCTGAAACTGATTCGCCATTGCTCAGCCTCTTCGCAATTGCAGCGGGTCTTGAACGGGCGACTGATGAACAGACCAGCGTCACGGTTGAAGGCATGAGCAAGAAAGTAATCACGATCAGCGAAGTTGCCGGGCTTGGGCTTGATCTGTGACGAGTCAGCGACCACCTCGCCGTGCTTGTCCAGAAGCAGGATATCGCCCTTGAAGCGCGCTACGGTGGCGCGGTCAAACAGTGCCAGATGGCGGATCTGCGGCGAAACGGTTTGCAGGTCGTCGCGCTGGGCAGCGGCGATCAGCCCTTGCAGCGTCAGGTCGTAAAGCTCCACGGTGCGCAGCACATCGGCATCGATCAGTTGCGCAATGGTCGTGGCGCCGCGTGTGGAAGACTCTAGCGCACTGGCATGCTCGCGAATCAGCAGGAACGTAACGATGCACACAATCGCGAACACACCGAGCAAACTGCCAGCGATCAGCATCACTTCGGGGCGTCCGGTCGTTCCTGCTGGGCTTTGGGTGCGACTCGCGATCATCTTAGGTTATCGGTTAGAGGGTTACTGTAAGCGTAGTAGCTTACATGCCTCTGCCGAGAAGAAGGCCAGCTTCATTGCCAATGCGGGAGCGTGCCTGCTCGCGAAGGGGTCTTTCGATCCGGTATCAATGTTGTCTGACACTGCGCTTTCGCGAGCAGGCTCGCTCCTACAGGGTTACAGGGTTACAGGGTTAATGGCGTTGGTTAAAAAATGTTGATGGGGTAGTCGACGATCACGCGGTATTCGTCGGTGTCCTGATCCAGCACACCATAGCCGTTGCCTCCACGGTTGGTCGCCCATTGCAGGCGCACTGCGAGGTCTTTGGCCTGGCCGCTCTGCACGACGTATTTCACATCGATATCGCGTTCCCAGTGTTTGGCGTTGCGCCCGTCGGCGCTGTACCACGAGCCGTAGCCCGGGCTGTCGGCGTCGACCTTGGTCAGATCCACGGTGCCGCGCGAGTAAGACACACCGGTTGTCAGGCCCGCAATTCCCACGCCTTCGAAGTCATAGTCGTACTTGAGTTTCCACGAGCGCTCGTTCGGGCCGTTGAAGTCCGAATATTGCTGGGAATTGTCGAGATACACGCTGTCGCCCTGACTGATGTAGTCGAACGGCGTGTTGCCGTTGACCCGCTGATACGCGGCCGTGACGCTGTGATGACCGACGCCGACGGTGAAGTGCAGGCTGTAGGTGTTGTTGTCGATGTGGCCGAGCAGTGCATCGCCGGTGTCTTGCGTGTGATAGAAGTGCAGACCCGGGTTGAGGCTAATCAGGTCGCTCAGCGTCCAGGTGTAGTCCAGGTCGTAGTAATACTGGTTCCAGATGTCTTTCAGCTCGGAGGCATACAAGCTGCTGGTCAGCCCTTCGACGCCGCTCCAGGCCACGCCGGCCCAGTTCAGATGACGGCTTTCGTCACCTTCTGCCAAGCTGCCGTACGACGTGCCGATACGGGTGTGGCCGCTCTGGTTGTACGGCTTGGTGAAACTGGCCTGCCCACCTTCGATCAGCCAGCCGTCGAAGCTGTGGTTGGTCAGGCTGATGCCGCGAAACGTCTGCGGCAACATGCGCGTGTCGCCACCGGCAATCACCGGATTGGTAAGAAACAGATCACCGGCCTTCAACTCCGTATCGAACGCACGCATCTTCAGCGTGCCGCCAGCGGTTGAGAACGAAGACGGCGCTTTGCCGTTGCCATCGCTGATCGGCAGGATGCTGGAGCCGTCCGTACCGCCACCGCCATCAAGCTTCAACCCGAGCATGGCGTGAGCATCGACGCCAAACCCGACCGTGCCTTCGGTGTAACCGGATTCGAAGATGCCGAGAAAACCCTGGCCCCACTCGATGTTGTCGTCGGCCTGCTGCAGGCGATTGCGGTTCATGTAGTAGTTGCGGGCGTTGAGATTAAGGCTTGAGCCTTCGACGAAACCGGTTTTATCGGATTCGCCGGCATGGGCGGTGGGGGCGATCGTTGCGGCAATTGCAATGAATAACGGGGTGAAACGGACGGGAAAACGCACGTGCAATAGAGCTCCTTGGGTCAACGGACACTTCCAGGAAACGAAGTGCCGGGGTCGTTCTTATTGGAAGACGAACCGGACAGCTTTCAGACCACAACGAAAAAAGGCCGCTGAAAGGCAGCGGCCTGGAATGACGACGATTGAACGGGAAGAGCCAAACAATCGCGTCGAGGGAAACGAAGCGATACGTGAATCAGCTGTCTTTGCCGACTGACGATTGAGCTTGGGAAGCGGCGGCCTGAGGGGCTTGCGTGGCGTCTTTGGTCTTGGCCATCATTTCTGCCTGATGCTGCTCGTACGCTTGAGCGCGTGCGCCGTTTTGTGCCACGAACGCTTGCGATTCCTCGGCCATGGCCAGAGGCGACAGGAACAAAGAGGACATAACGAAAGCGCTGGCAATACCCATACTGTTGGACATCTTGAAAACCTTCTTGCTTGGCAAGTGCTGTTTGGTGCGGGCAAAGATAAGGTTGCCGGGCGTTGGGAAACAGCGTGATTTTCATAAATGACTGTTGCAGCGGGAGCAAAGATCAAAAGATCGCAGCCTGCGGGAGCTCCTACAGGGCATGCTCTTCACGTCGGGTCAGATCGGCAAATAAATCCCGAACGTATTCATCCCGCGATCACTGCGCACGAACACATCGCCGCCATGCATCAACGCAATCGCTTTGACAATCGCCAGCCCCAACCCATGGTTGTTGCCGCTGTTGCTGCGCGACGCATCAACCCGGTAGAAGCGCTCGAACAAACGCGGCAGATGTTCACGAGCAATCGGCGCCCCTGGATTGGCCACGCCGATGCTGACCTGATGCTCGCCCACCTCAATCTGCACTTCTATCACCCGGCCCGGCTCGGTGTGCTGCACCGCGTTACTGAGCAGATTGATCAACGCCCGACGCAGATGCGCAATTTCGATCTGCACCTGAGCGTCGCCACGAACCTGTACCTGCACCTGAGCGTCTTCAAGGATGAAATCCAGATACTCAAGCGTGGTCGCCACTTCATCCGCCAGCGACGTGGAGGTCAGTTTGGTCGCCTTGCTGCCCTGATCGGCGCTGGCCAGAAACAGCATGTCGTTGATGATAGAGCGCAAGCGTTCGAGTTCTTCGAGGTTCGATTGCAGCACCTCGAAATAATGCTCGGCGGAGCGTCCGCGCGTCAGGGCGACCTGGGTCTGGCCGATCAAATTGGTCAACGGCGAGCGCAGTTCGTGAGCGACATCGGCATTGAACGATTCCAGGCGTGACCACGCCAGTTCAACGCGCTCCAGCGTGGCATTGAATGAGCTGACGAACTGTTCCAGTTCCGGCGGCAACGGTGACAGGCGCAAGCGCCCGGAGCGTAGGGGCGGCGCCAGGCGCTGGGCTTCGTCTGACAGTTTGATCAACGGCTTGAGACCGATCCGCGCGACCCAATAACCCAGCGCCGACGCCAGCAGTACACCGATGATCGCAAGGCTGATCAGCGCGATCAGCAAGTGGTGCTGAGTCTGATGAAAGGTCTCGGTATCGATGCCGATCATGAAACGCAGCGGCGGGCGCTGATCCTTGGCCGCAAACTCGCTGACCAGGACTTTTAGCGGGTAGGGCTGATCGGGCAATTGCAAATCGCGCATGCCCAGGGGCCCGTTGGCGAAGTCGCGGATCTGCGGGGTGAAATTGCCGTACTCATAGTGCGGATCGCCGCTGCTGATCCAGAAACTGATGCGCTTGTCTTCCTCGCCCAGCAGCTTGAGCTTGTTGTTGATCTTGACCCAATGCTCCGGCGTGCCGAACCGGCCGACCGTGGATTCCAGCACGCTGTAGCGTGCATCCAGCTCGGCTTCGGGCAGCAACCCCAAACCCTTGTCGACCTGCTGATACAGCGCACCACCGATCAGCAAAAACACCAGCAGCGCCACCAGCGTGAACATCCCGCTCAGGCGCAGCGCGATCGAGTTACTGGACACCACGGCTCTCCAGCACGTAACCCATTCCGCGAATGGTGTGCAGCAGTTTTTCGTCGAACGGCCCGTCGAGCTTGGCCCGCAGACGCTTGATCGCAACTTCGACGACATTGGCGTCGCTGTCGAAATTGATGTCCCAGACCATTTCTGCAATCGAGGTTTTCGAAAGGATTTCGCCCTGACGACGGGCCAGCACGCTGAGCAGGGAAAACTCCTTGGCGGTCAGATCCAGGCGCGTGCCGGCGCGGGTTGCTTTGCGACTGATCAAATCGATCCACAGATCGGCGATGCTCACCTGCACCGGTTCATGCCCGCCGCTGCGGCGGGTCAGCGCTTGCAGGCGCGCCACTAATTCAAGGAAGGAAAACGGTTTGCCGAGGTAATCGTCGGCGCCATCACGCAGGCCTTTGATCCGGTCTTCGACCCGCTCGCGAGCGGTGAGCATGATCACCGGAGTTTGCTTGCGCGCCCGCAATGCGCGCAGCACGCCGAAGCCGTCCAGACCCGGCAACATCACGTCGAGGACAATCACCGCATAGTCGCTTTCCAGCGCCAGGTGCAGGCCCTCAACGCCGTCGCGGGCCCGATCCACGGTGTAACCCTGTTCGGTCAGGCCGCGGTGCAGGTAGTCCGCGGTTTTTTCTTCATCTTCAATCACTAGAACGCGCATGACCCGCCTCAGTCTGTTGTCGCCATTGCCGGTGAAGGCATCGGTTTAGGCCGATGGAACAGCCGCTCAAGCCACAAGTATATGACCGGCGTGGTAAACAGCGTCAGCATCTGGCTCACCAGCAAGCCGCCGACCACCGCGATACCCAGCGGTTGGCGCAGCTCGGAGCCGGTGCCGTAACCGAGCATCAGCGGCAGCGCACCGAGCAGGGCGGCGAGGGTGGTCATGATGATCGGGCGGAACCGCGTGATGCACGCTTCGAAAATCGCATCCTGAGGCGACAACCCTCGATTACGCTGCGCCTCCAGCGCAAAGTCGATCATCAGAATGCCGTTTTTCTTGACGATGCCGATCAGAAGCACCAGGCCGATCAGCGCCATGATCGAAAAGTCCTGCCCACAGATCCACAGCATGATCACCGCACCCAGGCCTGCCGCCGGTAGCGTTGAGATGATCGTCAGCGGATGCACGAAACTCTCGTAAAGCACGCCGAGAATGATGTAAACCGCCACCAGCGCCGCCAGAATCAGCCACGGCTGACTCGCCAGCGAACTCTGGAACGCCTGGGCCGCGCCCTGGAAGTTTCCGCTGATCGCCGTCGGCATACCGATTTCAGCTTTGGCCTGATCGAGCAAAATCACCGCATCGCCCAGCGCCACGCCGGGCGCGAGGTTGAACGACATATTGGCTGCGGGGAACATGCCGTCATGGGCGATGGACAGCGGGCCAATGGTCGGCGCGTCGAATTTCGCCAGTGCCGACAGCGGCACCATTTCGCCGCTCAACGGCGAGCGCAGGTAGAAATAGTTGAGACTCTCGGCCTTGCCGCGCTGTCGGGTGTCCAGTTCCAGAATCACGTTGTACTGGTTGATCTGGGTCTGGAACTCGTTGATCTGCCGTTGGCCGAACGCGTCGTACAGCGCTTCGTCGACATCGCTCGCGGTCAGGCCGAAACGCGCGGCGGCGCTGCGGTCGATGGTGATGTGGGTGATGCTGCCGCCCAATTGCAGGTCGTTGGAAATATCGCGAAACGCCGGGTTGCCGCGCAGTTTTTCGGTCAGGCGCTGCGTCCAGGTCGCGAGAGTCGCGCCGTCGTTACTCTTGAGTACATATTGATATTGCGCGCGGCTCGGGCCGGAGCTGAGGTTGATGTCCTGGCCGGCGCGCAGGTAGAGGACGATGCCCGGGACGTTCATCAGTTTCGGCCGGATGCGGTCAATGAACTGACTGGCCGAGACGTCGCGGTCGCCGCGTTTTTTCAGGGCGATCCAGAAGCGGCCGTTGGCAATGGTCTGGTTGCTGCCCGACACGCCCACCGAGTGGGAAAACGCTTGCACGGCTGGGTCGGCGGCGACGATTTCGGCCATGGCCAAGTGTTTTTTCACCATGTCTCCGTAGGAAATATCCGCTGCCGCTTCGGTGGTGCCGAGCACGAAACCGGTGTCCTGGATCGGGAAAAAACCTTTTGGGATAACAATGTAGCCGCCAATGGCCAGCGCGAGGGAGAGGCCGAACACGCCGATCATCAGTTTTTGATGGGCGAGGGCGCGGCGCAGGCCTTTTTCGTACCAGGCCAGCAGGCGCTCACTGAAACCCGGTTTGGCGTTGGTGTGATGCACCGGTTTGCGCATGAACAGCGCCGCGAGTGTTGGCGCCAGCGTCAGTGAGACCACTACGGAAATCATGATCGTCGAGGTGGCAGTCAAGGCGAATTCCTTGAACAAGCGCCCAACCACGCCGCCCATGAACAGCAGCGGAATGAACGCTGCCACCAGCGAAAAACTGATTGAAATTACGGTGAAGCCAATCTCGCCGGCGCCCTTGATTGCCGCTTCGCGCATGTCGTCGCCGGCCTCGAGATGGCGGTGAATGTTTTCCACCACCACGATCGCATCGTCGACCACAAACCCCACGGCCACCACGATGGCGACCAACGTCAGGTTGTTCAGGCTGAAGCCCATCACGTACATCAGCGCAAAACTGGCGACCAGCGACACACCGAGCACGGCGGACACAATCAAGGTCGCCGACAACTGACGCAGGAACAGCGCCATCACCGCCACCACCAGCAGGATTGCGATCAGCAGGGTGATTTCCACTTCGTGCAAAGACGCACGGATGGTCTGGGTACGGTCGATCAGCACTTTGACTTGAACCGACGCTGGCAGCATGGCCTCAAGTCCCGGTAAAGCGGCCTGAATGCGATCCACGGTTTCAACGATGTTCGCGCCGGGCTGGCGGGAGATCACCAGGTTCACACCCGGTTGATCGCCGGCCCAGGCCTGCACGTAGTCATCTTCCGAACCGTTGACGACTTTGGCGACATCTTTCAGGTGAACCGGGGCGCCGTCCTTGTAGGAAACAATGAGCTGGCTGTATTCCTCGGGGTGAAACAACTGGTCGTTGGTCGACAGTGTGGAAATGCTCGACTCGCCGTACAGCGCGCCTTTGGCGAGGTTGAGGCTGGTTTGCTGAATTGCCAGGCGAACGTCGGCGAGGGTCAGGCCGATGGCGGCGAGTTTGTCCGCCGAGGCCTGCACGCGAATCGCCGGACGTTGCTGGCCGGTGATGTTGATTTGGCCTACACCGTCGATCTGACTGATCTGACGCGCCAGCAGGGTCTCCACCAGGTCACTGAGTTCGGTGCCGGGCATTTGTGTCGAGCTGACGCTGAGGATCAGCACCGGGCTGTCGGCCGGGTTGACCTTTTTCCAGGTCGGCAGCGTCGGCATGTCCTTGGGCAACTTGCCGGCGGCGGTGTTGATCGCTGCCTGCACTTCCTGAGCGGCGGTATCAATGCTCTTGTCGAGGGTGAATTGCAGGGTCAGCAGGCTTGAGCCTAACGCACTGCTGGAGGTCATCTGGGTCATGCCGGGGATGGCGCTGAATTGCACTTCCAAGGGCGTGGCCACGGACGAAGCCATGGTGTCGGGGCTGGCGCCGGGCAATTTTGCCGACACTTGGATGGTCGGGAATTCGGCTTCCGGCAACGGCGCGATGGGCAAGCGTGGAAACGCGATCACGCCGAGCAGTACCAGGGCAAAGGTCAGCAGAATTGTGGCGACCGGGTGATTGATGCACCACGTCGACACGCCGCGATGAGCCTTCATGGCTTGGGCCCCGTTTGCACCACTTGCGGCGGTTCAGTCATGACCTGAACCGTCGAGCCGGGCTTGAGTCGCGATTGGCCATCGCTGACTAATATATCCCCAGGGTTCACGCCTTTGATGATGTCCTGGCCGCTGCCTTGATAAACCATTTGCACTTGTACGGCTTCAACCTTGTCACCCTTCACCCGGTACACGAAATGTTGATCGAGACCGCGCTGTACGACGGTGGGTGGCACGACCAGCGCATCTTTATCCAGTGCTGTCTGAATCTTTACCGTGACCAGCAGGCCAGGCCACAGCTTCTGCCCCGGATTGTTGAATTCTGCCTTGGCGCGGATGGTGCCGGTGTTGGCGTTGATCTGGTTGTCGATCAGGGTCAGGTGGCCTTCGCCCAGCAGGTTGCCGGTTTCGCCATCGGTGTCGGCGCCGATGTAGGCCTTGACCTGCGCGTGCTGCGGATCGCTGATCAGGCCTTGCAGGGTCGGCAGCATTTGCTGGGGCAGGGAGAACTCGACGGCGATCGGGTCGATCTGAGTCACGGTGAACAGGCCTTGGGTGTCGGTCATGCGCAGGAAGTTGCCTTCGTCGACGGTACGAATGCCGACGCGGCCGGTGACCGGGGAGCGGATCTGCGTGTAGGAAAGCTGTACCTGCGCGGCATCAATTGACGCCTGATTGCCTTGGGCGGTGGCTTTCAATTGGTTGACCAGGGCTTGTTGCTGGTCGTAAGTCTGTTTCGATACGCCGTCGTCGACGCTCAGCAGTTTGTAGCGTTTGAGGTTGACGAGAGCCACTTGCAGTTGTGCCTGGCTTTCGCCCAGTTGCGCCCGGGCCTGGTCGAGGCTGGCGCGGATCGAGCGGTCGTCGATGGTGGCGAGCAGGTCGCCCTGTTTAACCAGTTGCCCTTCTTTCACCAGGATTTTGGTGAGGATGCCGTCAACCTGGGGGCGCACGATGACGCTGTGCAAGGAGAGTACCGAACCGATGCCGCTGGTGTAGCGGGGGACGTCTTTGGCGCTGACATTCACGACTCGTACCGGGATGGCGTTAGGCGCGGTCAGTTTGGTCGGGGCGGGTTTGCTCAGTTGCCATATGCCCAGGGCTGTGGCGGCGATCAGCAGGGCGGCGAACAGGGCGGGTTTTTTCTGGATTCGCATGGGGTGGGGCGCCAAGG
>NZ_WKEQ01000038.1 GCF_021605415.1 Pseudomonas syringae | reverse complement strand
GCATAGGCCTCCACGGCCCGGCCTGGCACAGCAAACCCTGTCGCGGAAAATTCCCCAGCGCGGCGGCAATGTTAATGCCCCAGACCTTTGGATTCTCCGAGACCGGCCCGGTACGCCCGGGGATAAATATTTCCGTGAGGGCACGTGGTTCGGTGCCGGGTGAGTCGGTGGACGACATGACTGCTCCGTGCGGGGGAGGGCGACGGAGTGATTTATGGCGCGGGAGCGGGAGATTGCCTACTGTCAGGTCTGACAGGTAGAGGCCTATTTAAGACGGACGGTAGGTGTAGGAGCCGCCGCAGGCTGCGATCTTTTGATGTTGTTCTTTCAAGATCAAAAGGTCGCAGCCTGCGGCAGCTCCGAACTTTATAGGAGCTGCCGAAGGCTGCGATTTTTGATCTTCAATCCGCCAACGCACCCAGGATCGTGTGCCCAATCTTCACCCGGTCTGCATTCGGATAGTTCTTGTTTGCCAGAATGACGATGCCGATGTCCTTCGACGGCACGAACGCCACATACGCGCCAAACCCCCGTGTAGCCCCGGTCTTGTTGAACAGGACATCGCCGGTCTCAGGCTGCGGTGGAGTGAGCCACTGCACTTTGTGGGCTTCCATCGCCATCGGCGTCGAGTTGCCGGCCTGGAGTCTTTCGAGGCTGATCGGGTAGGGGTAGCGTTCCCAGCCCAGGCCTTGGGTCATGTCACCGACGTTGTAGTAACCGGTGTGGGTGAGGGCGATGGCGCTGTGTAGCGACGGTTCGAGGTTCGCCGGTTTCAGGTTGGCCTCGACGAAGCGCAGCAAATCCGACGCGCTGGTTTTCACGCCGTAGGCTTCGGCATCCAGTGCACCGGGGCCGACGCGCACGGGTTGGTTGTCTTTGTCATAGCCTTGGGCGTAGAGCGGCATCTGCGCGGCGGGCACTTTTAGCCAGGTGTGTCGCAGGCCCAGTTTGGGTAGCAGGGTGTGGGACATTGCGTTATCGAATGAACCACCAAGGCTTTTCGCCGCGATATAGCCGAACAGGCCGATGCTCGGGTTGGAGTATTGGCGATGACTTCCGGCGGGATAAGTCGGTTTCCAGTGCTGGAAATAACTGAGCATCGTGTCAGCCGAATCCGCCTCGGCAGGGAATTGCAATGGCAAGCCACCGGCGCTGTAAGTAGCCAGGTGCAGCAGACTGATATTGTCGAAAGCGCTGCCTTCAAGATCCGGCAAACGCGCGCTGGTCTTGTCGCTCAGGTTCAGTTTGCCGCTGGCCTGGGCATAACCGCCGAGGGTCGCGGTGAAGGTTTTACTGATAGAGCCGACTTCGAAGAGGGTGTTTTCGCTCACCGCTTGCTCGGTGTCCTTTTTGGCGACACCGTAGTTAAAGTAATGCGGCTTGCCTTTGACGATGACAGCAACGGCTATGCCGGCAATGTCCTGTTGTTGCATCACCGGTGTGACCGCATCCTTGACCAGCGCTTGCAACTGTTGGTCAGTCAGCGGGGCGGCCATGCAGGTGGCGGAACCGAGCAGCAGGGCGAAAGTGCTGCAGGACGTGAGTTTGGGCAGATTGAACAAGTGCATGAACGGGTCACTTTCCATGAGTGTCGACTGGGCTTGCAGGCGAACCTTCCACTCATGGACTTGTGGCTGTCAACCCGACCGCTGAGCAAAACCAACTGTAGGGGTTGCGGCACGAGCGTGCCGCAGCCCTACAGGGGGATCGTGTTTAGCGCACCAGGCACGGCCGCTTGTTGTCGAACTTCCAGCCCGGAATCAGAAACTGCATCGCCACGCTGTCATCCCGCGCACCCAGACCCATGCCGTTATACAGCTCATGAGCCTTGGCGACCTGATCCATATCGAGCTCCACGCCGAGGCCCGGTTTTTTCGGCACTTGCACGCAACCGCCGACGATTTGCAGCGGTGCCTTGGTCAAGCGCTGGCCGTCCTGCCAGATCCAGTGGGTGTCGATGGCGGTGATGCTGCCCGGAGCGGCGGCGGCTACGTGGGTGAACATTGCCAGGGAAATGTCGAAGTGATTGTTGGAGTGCGAGCCCCAGGTCAGGCCCCATTCATGGCACATCTGCGCCACACGCACCGAACCCTGCATGGTCCAGAAGTGCGGGTCGGCCAGCGGAATGTCCACCGACTGCAACTGAATCGCGTGGCCCATTTCGCGCCAGTCGGTGGCGATCATGTTGGTGGCGGTCTTCAGCCCGGTGGCGCGGCGAAACTCAGCCATGACTTCACGGCCGGAGTAGCCGTTTTCCGCGCCGCACGGGTCTTCGGCGTAGGCGAGCACCTGATGCTGATCGCGGCACAGACGGATCGCTTCTTTGAGTGACCATGCACCGTTCGGATCGAGGGTGATGCGTGCATCGGGGAAGCGTTCGGCCAACGCGGTCACTGCTTCGATTTCCTCATCGCCGCTCAGCACACCGCCCTTGAGCTTGAAGTCCTGAAAGCCGTAACGCTGATGCGCGGCTTCGGCCAGACGCACCACGGCGTCGGCAGTCATGGCTTTCTCGTGACGCACGCGGAACCAGTCGTTGTCGGCGTCCGGTTCGCTGCGGTAGGCCAGATCTGTCTCGTGCTGATCACCCACGTAGAACAAGTAGCCGAGCATCTTCACTTCATCGCGCTGCTGGCCTTCGCCGAGCAACGCCGCCACCGGCACGTCGAGGTGCTGGCCGAGCAGGTCGAGCAGGGCGGCTTCAAGGCCTGTGACCGCGTGAATGGTGATACGCAGGTCGAAAGTTTGCAGGCCTCGGCCGCCGGCGTCGCGGTCGGCGAAGGTCTGGCGCACCTGATTAAGAATCTTCTGATAGGTGCCGATCGGGCTGCCGACCACCAGGCTGCGCGCATCTTCGAGGGTCTGGCGAATGCGCTCGCCACCCGGCACTTCACCAACGCCGGTGTGGCCGGCGTTGTCCTTGAGAATGACGATGTTGCGAGTGAAAAACGGGCCGTGGGCGCCGCTCAGGTTAAGCAGCATGCCGTCGTGGCCGGCCACCGGAATGACTTGCATGTCGGTGATGATCGGGGCTTTGGCGGTGTCATGTACGGTCATTTTTATTGTCCTTTTGAACATCTGCAAAAACGAAGGTCAGGCGTGTTTCGGCGCGGCATCGGCCACGGCGACATCAGGTGCGGATTTTGGTGTGGTGCGAGCGAAGAAGACGATGATCGCGGCGATGATCGATGTTCCCGCCAAGCCATACAGGCCGCCCTGAATCGAACCGGTGTTCTGTTCAAGTAAGCCGAAGGTGGTCGGCGCGACGAAACCGCCGAGGTTGCCCACCGAGTTGATCAACGCGATCACCGCTGCGGCGATCCGCGCATCCAGATACGCTTGCGGGATCGGCCAGAACAGCGACGACGCAGATTCGAAGCCCAGCGCGGCAAAACAAATAGCAACGAAGGCGAAAATCGGCCCGCCGGTGGTGGACATGAACATCCCCGCCGCCGCGATCAACAATGCCGTGGCAACCCACGCCTGCTGGTGTTTCCACTTTGCCGAGAACGTCGCGAAAGCGTACATGCCGATGATCGACAGCAGCCATGGAATCGAGTTGAACAGACCGACCTGGAAGTCGCTCATTTCGCCCATCTTCTTGATGATGCTCGGCAACCAGAAGGTCGCGGCGTAGATGGTCAACTGGATGAAGAAGTAGATCAGGCAGAACAGGATGATCTGACGATCCTTGAGCAATGTCCCCAGGGACGGCTTGATCGGTGTCGCGGCTTCGCGGGCTAGCTGTTCGGCGTCGATGGCGTTGACCAGCGCGTCCTGCTCGGCACGGCTCAGCCACTTGGCATCATGGGGTTTGGCGTCGAGCCAGAACCACACGAACACGCACAGGCACACCGAAAACATCCCTTCAATGAAGTACATCCATTGCCAGCCGTGCAGGCCCAGCCCTTCGATTTGCAGGAGCAGGCCGGACAGTGGGCCGGAGATCAGCGAGGCCACGGCCGAGCCGCTGAGGAAAATCGCAATCGCCTTGCCGCGTTCGGCACCCGGCAACCACCGGGTGAAGTAATAAATTACCCCGGGAAAGAAGCCGGCCTCGGCCACGCCGAGCAAAAACCGCAGCACATAAAAGTGAGTTTCGTTCTGGATGAACGCCATGCCGGCGGCGACCAGGCCCCAAGTGAGCATGATCCGGGTCAGCCAGATACGGGCGCCGACTTTTTGCAACAGCATGTTGGAAGGGACTTCGAACAGCGCGTAACCAATGAAGAACAGACCAGCACCAAAGCCATAGGCGGCAGCGCCGATGCCCAGGTCATGCTCCATGTGGATGCGGACGAAACCGATGTTCACGCGGTCAATGTAATTGACGATAAACATGATCACGAACAGCGGCAGGATGTGACGTTTCACTTTTGAGATGGCTGACGACAGCGTTGGATCAACGCCCTCGTTCATCGCGGTGATGGAAGGTTTCACTTGGTTGTTCTCCCACTGATTATTTTTATGCGGGGTGTATCCGGGTGTTGCGATGTTGGCAGACATCATACAACTGGTTTTTTTTGTCCGACAAGGGGGCGTGTGCAAACAATTTCAGCTTGAAGCGGTTTTTTATGCTTTTTTATCTGTCCGCCCAATGTTTAAAGGGCAGTGTTCTGATCAGCACCGGCCGCGATATCGCCTTACTCGTTCTGTTCGCATCATCAGTCGAGCCAGCGTTGCCAAATGATTTGAGTGTTGTCATACAAGCTGCCGCAAAAAACGATCCCCGCCCAGCAGCGCCAGTGCTACGATCCGCAGGCCCCGTTTCACCGGATATTGACCATGCAAGAAGACCTCGGCGCTCCTGCCCGCAAACACAACCTGGCCCATGATCTGGTCGCCCGGTTGACCCAGCGTATCCTGCTGGGACAAATGCTTCCGGGGGACAAGTTGCCGTCTGAAAACTCCATCGTTCAGGAGCACGGCGTCAGTCGCACGGTCGTGCGCGAGGCGATTTCCAAATTGCAGGCGTCGGGGCTGGTGGAGACGCGTCACGGCATCGGCACATTCGTCATCGAGCGTGCGCCGGAGCAGGGGCTGCGATTGAATGTCGACACGGCGCTGGGGGTGCGCAGCATTCTCGAATTGCGCATGGGCCTGGAAACCCAGGCAGCGGCGCTGGCGGCACAGCGGCGTACCGAACAACAGTTGTCGCAGATGCGTCAGGCATTGGATGACTATCAGAATCTGCTGGCCAACAACGACAGCTGCGTCGAGGCCGACCGACGTTTTCATTTGTTGATCGCTGAAGCCACCGGCAACGTTTGCTTCACCGAAATCATGCAGCACTTGGGCAGTGCCATGATCCCGCGTACCCGGGTCAATGCCGCCGAGCGTGGGGCGACGGATTTGAGCAAGCTCGGGCACCTCGCCAATCTGGAACATGAGGCGATCCTCAACGCCATCCAGCGCCAGGACCCGGACGCGGCACGCGCGGCCATGTGGCTGCACCTGACCAACAGCCGCGACCGGTTTTCCGCCAAGGGGTGAGTCGCCGTTGGTCTGTTCGACAGCACGCCGTTTGAACGCACGCTTCCAACTTGAACGGCCCGGACTTTCCGGATCTTCGTAACGAGGTGTGCCATGGCGAACGATGCGCTGTTTCAGGGTGGAGTGTTGCCCACTGATCCTACCGATCCGAACCGTCCCTTGTCCGGGACGGAAGAACCCACGTTGATGGATCACGAAATGCCGCCGGGCATGGCGCCCGGGCACGATCCGAGTGATGCCGACCGGCCGGAAGACTGGCAGGATCCTCCGGCGGCGGATGAAGACGTGCCGCCGGCGGATGAGCCGACGCCGCTGTCGGATGATCGCCGCTAGTTATGAATTAACGGTGCTGGCCTCTTCGCGCCTATTTATCTGGATCTATGCTTCTTGAGCAAAGCGATGGCACTTTCGTCGCGCGCTGGCGGACTAAGTTGGCGGGTACGAGTGGTGCCCGACTGACATGGATCGGACATGAACGCAAAGAGTCTGCAATTCAAATCCCTCACGGTGCTGCTGGTGCTAGTGACGGTCGCTTTTATCTGGATCCTGCTGCCGTTTTACGGAGCAGTGTTCTGGGCGGTGATTCTCGGCATCCTGTTTGCGCCGCTGCAACGACGGTTGCAGTCCAGATTCGGCTGGGAGCGCAACCTGACTTCGCTGTTTACCCTGAGCGTCTGCCTGGTCATTGCGATCTTGCCGGTGATCATCATCAGCGTGTTACTGGTGCAGGAAGGGGCGACGGTTTATCAGCGTCTTGAATCCGGCGAGCTGGACATCGCGGCGTATTTGGCGCAGTTCAAAAATGCGCTGCCGCCGTACTTCCAGCATTTGCTCGACCGGTTCGGCATGGGTGAACTGAATGGGCTGCGCGAGAAAATCGTCAAGGCATCGATGCAGGGCAGTCAGGTGCTGGCGACTCAGGCGTTCAGCTTCGGTCAGGGCACATTCGAGTTCATCATCAGTTTTTTCATCATGTTGTATTTGCTGTTTTTCCTGCTGCGCGATGGCCCGGAGCTGGCGCGCAAAGTGCGCACTGCGGTGCCGCTTGAGGAAAACCACAAGCGCCGCTTGCAGCTGAAATTCAATCGGGTCGTGCGCGCGACGGTGAAGGGCAACCTGGTGGTGGCAATCACGCAGGGCGCGTTGGGGGGAGCGATTTTCTGGTTTCTTGATATTCCCAGCGCGTTGCTCTGGGCGGTGCTGATGGCGTTTCTGTCGCTGTTGCCCGCTGTAGGTGCGGGCATCGTGTGGGCGCCAGTGGCCGTGTATTTTCTGCTCAGCGGAATGATCTGGCAGGGCGTGGTGCTGGGCCTGTTTGGCGTACTTGTGATCGGCTTGGTGGACAACGTGTTGCGTCCGATCCTGGTCGGCAAAGATACGAAAATGCCCGATTACCTGATTTTGATTTCGACATTGGGCGGACTGGCGGTGTTCGGCCTAAATGGGTTCGTGATCGGGCCGTTAATCGCCGCGCTGTTCCTGTCGAGCTGGGCGTTGTTCGTCGAGACCCGGCCGAAAGTGCAGCTGCCTTAAGCCTGGAATTGACCGTTGTCGATACGTTGGGACAAAGCCTGGGCGGCGGGCAGCGACGTGAGCGGGCCGCTGATCGCCTCGCCGTCTCGCACCAGATACCAGCAGGCGAGCAGTCCCAGCTCTCTGAGCGAAGCGGGAACGGCGCTGCCGATAACGGACATGATTTGAACCTGAGCCATGACAAGTACCTCCATCAAACGATGGGGCTACCTTAAGGATTAGACGGCTAAAGGGACAATCAACGCTCTCAATAGTCGTCATTGATGCCGTTGAGGGCCGGCGTCAATCCACCACTTGATCGAGCATGTGCATGATTTCTCGCTCATCAAGCAAGCCTTTGCGCACCAGGTTTTCCGCCAGCAGCGAAGCAAACTTGGCGGTGCGATGGCCCTCCAGATGCTTGAGCTCGGTCAAAGTGTTGTAGACCTTGTCCGAGGTGCAGAGACCAACGATGCGGTGAGGGTTTTGTGTCGGCATGGCGTCGTCCTTGTTGTTATCAACCTGTTGTGAACGGACGGATTCAGATTGCGGTTCCGTCATGACAAATAGATGACCGATGGGTGAACGGGCACGCAAGCGTCGAATTCATCATGCCGACTTTGCTTGCAGGTACTGTTCCGACAACGACCTTCACGCGATTTTTTCAGACCTTTACCGACCAACGGCCGTAAAAAAGCCCCGCTTGATAAGCGAGGCTCCGTATGCCGTTTACCAGCGCGGGCGGCCGTAGTAGCCATGGGGCGGACCGTAATAGCCGCGAGGCGGGCCGTAATAAACCGGTGCCGGCTGCACGTAAACAGGTCGTTGCACATAAACCGGCGCCGGCTGGTAATAAACCGGTGGTGGCGGCTGTTGCACGTAGACCGGTTGCGGTTGCACGTAAACCGGCTGTTGCTGCACATATACCGGGCGATCCTGGTTGATGAGTGCGGAGCCGATGATGGCCGAGCCGACGATCGCACCGAACACCGCCGGGCCCTGCCAGCCACCGCCGCCGCCGTGGGCTTCTGCTTGCCCTGTGAAAGCGAAGACGCCGATCAGCAAGGCCACGATGGGGAGTTTACGAATCATGATAGTTCCTCGGTTCTTCGACCCGGCGTCCAGGCCTGCAATAGGAGCATGGATGACTCGGGGATACTTCTAAGACAGCAACATTTGGAAAAACAGCACGGCCGCAGGGTAAATTTTGTGTAAGGTCTGTACCGGTTTCCTTACCGGCCCGAGCATGGCCGGCGCAGACGCCGCCATGATCGAACAGAAGGCGATGGAACGGCCAATCCCGCCCATCCGAAAGTGCATTCGAAGGAGATATTTCATGCAGATGAACCCCAACAAAGACACCCAGCTGTGCATGTCCCTGTCAGGGCGGCCCGGGAATTTCGGTCTGCGGTTTCATAACCATTTGTATGAACAGTTGGGACTGAATTTCTATTACAAGGCATTCAGCAGTCAGGACCTGACCGGTGCGGTCGGCGGCATTCGGGCGTTGGGCATTCGCGGCTGCGGCGTATCGATGCCGTTCAAGGAGGCGGCTATTGCTCTGGTGGATGAACTGGATGCGTCAGCGGCGGCGATCCAGTCGATCAACACCATCGTCAACACCAACGGCCATTTAAAGGCTTACAACACCGATTACATCGCCATCGCACAACTGCTTGAGGGCCACGCGGTACCGAAGGACTCGACCTTCGTCCTGCGTGGCAGTGGCGGCATGGCCAAGGCTGTGGCCAGTGCCTTGCGTGACGGCGGTTACAAATTCGGCTCGATTGTCGCCCGTAACGAGCGCGCGGGCCGGGCGTTGGCGGATTCGCTGGGCTATCGCTGGCAGGCCGAACTGGGCGATGAACGGCCGCAGATGTTGATCAACGTCACGCCGGTGGGCATGGATGGTGGGCCTGAGGCGGGTCAATTGGCGTTCGAGCCTGAGGCGATCAAAGCAGCGGACACCGTGTTTGATGTGGTGGCGATTCCGTCGGAAACCCCGTTGATCGTGCGCGGACGTGTCGAGGGTAAGCGGGTGATTACCGGCCTGGAAGTCATCGCGATTCAAGCGTTGGAACAGTTTGTCCTTTACACCGGCGTGCGGCCAACGGTGGAGCAGTTTGACGCGGCAGTGGCGTTTGCCCGCAGCTGATCTGGCAAGTGTGGTGGCCGGCTGGACCTCTTCGCTGGCAAGCCAGCGCCCACAGGGTTTCGGGTGGATGCAAAATCCCGGTACTGGCGCGATAGCGGTGGGCGCTGGCTTGCCAGCGATGAAGTCACGGCGGTCTGCCAGAAAGGTTGCTTAAAAGACCAACAATAATCGTATTTATAAACCACCGTGATCGAGGTTCGCATGCATCCGCCCATTCTCAACCTGAACGACGTCACGCTCGAACCACTCCCTGAGGCCCTTGCCCCCGAAGGCGAAACCGCCGGGCGTTATCAGCAGCGGTTTGCCAGGATAGGCCAGCAACTCGGTTCGCAGAAACTCGGTTATCGCCTGTACGCGTTACCGCCAGGTATGCGCGGCAGTCCGTTTCACAGTCATCGGGTCAATGAGGAAATGTTTTACGTGGTCGTCGGAGAAGGGGAAGTGCGCTTGGGCGCCGAACGGTTTCCGATTCGTGCCGGTGACGTGATCGCCTGTCCGCCGGGTGGCCCGGAACAGGCGCATCAGATTATCAACACCAGCCAGGCCGAATTGCGTTACCTGGCGGTCAGCACCCAGCAGCAGCCGGAGATTTGCGAGTATCCGGATTCGAACAAATATGCGGTGATGGACAACGTCGGGGCGGGCGGGTTTCTGGCCGTGGGACGGCAGGCGGACGGTGTGGATTATTGGGATGGAGAATAGAACTCCACAAAACCCTGTAGGAGTGAGTCTGCTCGCGATAGCGGAATGTCAGCCACATTGTTTTTGAATGTGTTGCGGCTATCGCGGGCAGGCTCGCTCCTACAGTGTGCGGCGGTGGTTATTCGAGTTGCGACAGTCGCTCTTCCAACGCCGCAATTCGCGCTTCCAGTTCTTCGATGCGCTCCACCGAAACCCCGTTGCTTGCCCCTCGTTCCTGCGGATGCTGGCGTGCACTGATGATCGCTTCGATGTCCGCCGGATCGCCCAGCGCGTGGGTGTAACGGTCTTCACGCTGCCCGGCCTGTCGCGGGATCAGCAATGCCAATCCCCGCGCAATCAAGCGTTCCAACTGATGCACCACCTGCTCGGCATCCTCGAAATCATGCATGCGCCCGCTGCGAGTGAGCAGCTCGTTGACGGTCTGCGGGCCGCGCAGAAACATCAGTCCGGTGAGAATCACCTGCGCCGGCACCAGCTCCAGCGCCTTGTCGACCTTGTGCTCCCAGCGGTCGGCGCGGCTGCCCATCACCAGTTTGGTGAAACCCCGGCCTTCCAGGGCGCGCAGGCTCTGGCCGACCTGGCCCTGAGTCAGGTTCATCACCGGTTCGCGGCTGGTTTTCTGATTGCAGGCCAGTACCAGGGCGTTGAGGGTCAGCGGATAGGTTTCCGGGCTAGTCGCCTGCTTCTCGATCAGCGAGCCGAGGATGCGGATTTCTGCGGCATTGAGCCGTGGTTCGTCGAAGCTGATTTCTGGTTCGGTGGTCATCGCGCGTCTCCCTGCAGTCGAAGGCGCTTAGCCTAATCCTTGCTGGATAAAAGACAAGCCGCAGCGCGCGCGGGCATGGCTATAATCGCCCCACGATTCAATCCCGCCACCACACGAGACTGCTATGACCATTTCCCTGTACGCCGCATCCGTCCCGGTTTTCCAGCAAATGCTCAACGCCCTGAGCGATGTACTGAAAAAGGCTGAAGCCCACGCCACCGAGAAAAACATCGACCCGAACGCTTTCCTGCAAGCACGCCTGTACCCGGACATGTTTCCTTTGGTGCGTCAGGTTCAGATCGCCGTCGATTTCGCCAAAGGCGTTTCTTCGCGTCTGGCTGAAGTCGAACTGCCGAAGTACGACGACAGCGAAACCACCTTCGCCGACCTGCAAGCCCTGATCGCCAAGGTTCTGGCGTTCATCGGCGAGTTCAAGCCTGAGCAGATCGATGGCAAGGAAGGCATTGAAATCGTGACCCGTCCAGGCACGCCGAAAGAGAAGCGCTTCACCGGTCAGGCTTACCTGCTGACTTACGGTCTGCCGCAGTTTTTCTTCCACGTGACCACCACTTATGCGCTGCTGCGTCACAACGGCGTGGAAGTGGGCAAGCGCGATTACATGGGCGCGTTCTAAGCCGCCCTGCAATAAAAAGCCCGCCAAGGTTTGCGCCTTGGCGGGCTTTTCTTTGCCATTGTAGGAGTGAGCCTGCTCGCTCCTACAGTGGATGGGTGTCAGGCCGTACGCTGCGCCTTGGCTTCTTCACCCAGGCAGGCCGCCGCCGTAAACAGCACATCGGTCGACGAATTCAGCGCTGTCTCGGCCGAATCCTGCAACACACCGATGATGAAACCCACCGCAACCACCTGCATGGCGATTTCGCTTGGAATGCCGAACAGGCTGCACGCCAGCGGAATCAGCAGCAACGAACCACCGGCCACACCCGAGGCGCCACAGGCGCAAATCGCCGCCACGACGCTGAGCAGGATCGCCGTCGGTATATCCACAGCGATGCCGAGCGTGTGCACCGCCGCCAAGGCCAGAACGGTGATGGTGATCGCCGCGCCCGCCATGTTGATGGTGGCGCCCAGAGGAATCGAAACCGAATAGGTGTCTTCGTGCAGGCCCAGACGCTTGCTCAGTTCCAGATTGACCGGAATGTTCGCCGCCGAGCTGCGGGTGAAAAACGCGGTGATGCCGCTTTCACGCAGGCACTGGAAGGTCAGTGGGTATGGATTGCGACGCAGCTTCCAGAACACGATCAATGGGTTCATCACCAGTGCCACGAACAACATGCAGCCGAGCAATACGGCCAGCAGATGCGCGTAACCGATCAGCGCGCCGAAGCCGGAGGTGGCCAGGGTCGAAGCCACCAGGCCGAAAATACCGAGCGGGGCGAAGCGAATCACTACGCGCACGATCACGGTCACGCCGTTGGACAAGTCGCCGAGCACTTCGCGGGTGGTATCGCCGGCATGACGAATCGCAATGCCCATGCCGATCGCCCAGGCGAGGATGCCGATGAAGTTGGCATTCATTAGGGCATGAACCGGATTATCGACCACGCTCAGCATCAGGCTCTGCAGTACTTCGCCGATACCGCCCGGCGCTGTTACCGCAACGTTGTCGGTGGACAGCACCAGATTCGACGGAAACATTGTGCTGGCAACCACGGCGACCACAGCCGCGCTGAACGTGCCGAGCAGATACAAGAACAGAATCGGACGAATGTGGGTTTCCTGGCCGTGTTTGTGGTTGGCGATGGACGCCATCACCAACACGAACACCAGAATCGGTGCCACGGCTTTCAGCGCCGAAACAAACACCTTGCCGATGAAAGCGGTGGACGTGGCGGCTTCGGGCGCCAGCAGGGCAAGGGCAATACCGGCAATCAAACCGATCACGATTTGCGTGACCAGGCTCAGGTTTTTCAAGCGTTGCAAAAGAGAAGGGGATGAAGCGGTCATGACGGCATCTCTGTTTTTATAAGTGCAAAGTTGCGTGACACATGTGGAAAAGCAGGGCAGGCCACAGGCACGAACCGAAGGGCTGATTAGACTGTACGTTTTGCAGGGCGCGGACTTTATCACAGCGTAGGCCAACTCCTTCAGGCCTGTGACGATCTGCCACCCGGTGAGTCCACACAATAGACAGCTTTGTGCAAGTCAGTGCGGACACACTCTGTTAAGATCCGCCATCCTCATTTTCAAATTTCGCCAGCGAACCTTCGGGTCGTCGCTGGTGTTGTCGTTTTGCTGGAGTTTCCCATGTTGTTTCCCATTCTTCTGTTGTCCGCCGCCGGCTTCACGGTGCTGACCACGGAGTTCGTCATTGTCGGCCTGCTGCCGGCAATTGCCCGCGACCTCGACGTCAGCATCCCGCAGGCCGGATTGCTGGTGACATTGTTCGCGTTCACCGTGGCGGCGTTCGGGCCGTTCCTGACGGCTTACTTTGCCCGCTTCGAGCGACGCAAATTGTTCATCAGCATTTTGGTGATGTTCGGTGTGGCCAATACCGTGGCCGCGCTGGCGCCGAATATCGGGGTGATGGCGGTTGCGCGGCTGATTCCTGCACTGGGTTTGCCAGTGTTCTGGGCGCTGGCGAGCGAGACAGCGGTGGACATTGTCGGCCCGGATCGCGCGGGTCGCGCCATCTCCAAGATCGGCTTCGGCATCGTCTGCGCGACCGTGTTCGGTATCCCGGTGGGCACACTGATTTCCGATGCGTTCGGCTGGCGCAGTGCATTTGGCATCCTTGCGTTCATCGCCCTCGCTAAAGCACTGCTGCTGTACGTTTACCTGCCAAAGACCAGCCTGCATCAGCATCAGGTCAGCTTCCGTTCGCAGTTCAAGATCCTGCGCAGCCCGCTGATGCTCGGCCATGTGCTGCTGTCGATCCTGGTGTTCAGCGGCATGTTCACCGCTTACACCTATTTGGCAGACATCCTTGAACGTCTGGCCGGTTTCAACGGCACGGTGGTCGGCTGGTGCCTGATGGGCTTCGGCGCCGTCGGCTTGATCGGTAACTCGCTGGGCGGCCGCGCGGTGGATCGCCATCCCTTGGGAGCGTCTCTGCTGTTCTGTGCATTCATGATTGCCGGTTTGGTGTCGTTGGTGCCGAACATCCATTCGCCGGTAGGTCTGGCGGTGGCGTTGGGCATTTGGGGCGTGACTCAGGCGGCGCTGTTCCTGGTCAGCCATGTGCGCCTGATGAAAGCTGCGCCCGAAGCGCCGGCCTTTGCCGCATCGCTGAACATCGCCGGTGCCAACCTCGGGATCGGCTTGGGCGCGATGATCGGCGGTCGGGTGATCGACAGTGCAGGCCTCGGCTTTTTGGGCTTTGCCGCTGCCGGGTTCATTTTGCTGTCGGTGTTCCTCGCCATGGTACTGATGACGCTTAAGCCGCGCGAAGTCTGCGCCCAAGCCTTATAACGCGGTAAACAACTCACGTCGGGCACCTTCGGTAATCGCAACGATGCCGGGGTGCTTGATTTTGCGCTCTACCGAAATAGCGTAGAACGACTCGCTGACCGCGTCGGTCTGGCCCATCACCTGGACGCCATACTGGCGCTTCACTTCCTCGGCAATCACGCTCGGGCCGATGAATATCCCGCTGCCGGATTGTCCGAACGCCTGCATCAACGCACTGTCATCAAACTCGCCGACAATCCTCGGCTGGATTCGCTGTTCGTCGAACCAGCGCTGCAAGCGGTTGCGCACCACGGTTTCCGCTCCGGGAATCAGCATCGGCGCGCCGTGCAGGCTGCGCGGAAAGTCATGGCCGTACTGTGCGGCGAGTTCGGCGGTGGCGAAAAAACTGACGCCGCATTCGCCGAGTTTCTGGCTGTAGCCCTTGATGTCCAGATGGCTCGGCATCGGGCTGTCGGAGATCACCATGTCCAGGCGCTGGATCGCCAGATCCGCCAGCAAACGCTCAAGCTTGTCCTCGCGACAGGTGATGCGCAGCGGCTTGTCCAGTTCCATCGTGGGCGCGAGCAGGCGGTAGACGATCGACTTGGGCACCACATCCGCCACGCCGACGCGAAACAGGATTTGCTGCTCGTTGGGTTGGGCGCGCAGCATCAGTTCCAGTTCGCCGCCAATCTGAAACATCTGCTCGGCGTACGGCAAGATTCGGCGTCCGGCCTCGGTCAGTTCCAGTTGCCGGCCGACACGGCGGAACAGCTCAACGTCGTGCGTCTGCTCAAGCAGGGAAATCTGCCCGCTGATGGTCTGTGGCGTCAGGTTCAGTTGCTCACAGGCACGCACAATGCTGCCAGTCTTCGCCACCACCCAGAAATAATGCAGTTGCCGGTAATTGAGCATGAAGTAGATCCCCCTGTAGGCCCAGCCTGCGGCAGCTCCTACATAAAAGCAAAACGTCGTAATTCGTAAAAGCCGAAGTATAGCTGCTAAAAATACGAATTTTCCTGAAGTGTTTGCCTCCCTAGAATGCCCTCCCACAACGGCCTGTGTTTCGAGCCGTGTCTGATCTATCGAGGGCAAACAACATGAAATTCAAATCCACAGCATTGCTGATCGCGTCTTTAATGGTTCTGGCCGGGTGCGACCAGGCCGAAAAAAGCGCTCAGCAAATGATGGGGCAGGCCGCCGAGGTGGCCAAGCAAGCGATTGATGACACCCATAAAGCGGCGGAACAGGCATTGAGTGACGCCACCGGTTACGAAATCAGCAAGAAAGAATCGAACGAAGATGCGGAAAAATCCGAAGCGTCTTCACAGGAAATCTAATTCGTCTTACACAGAGTCAGGACTGACCCATGGAATATCTGTTAGAACTCGCCGCCAGCCCGACCGCTTGGGTTGCCTTGGCCACATTGGTAGTGATGGAGATCGTGCTCGGTATCGATAACCTGATCTTCATCTCCATCCTGACCAACAAACTGCCCGTCGAGCATCGGCAGAAAGCACGGCGTATCGGTATCGGCATGGCGCTGATTCTGCGACTTGGCCTGCTCAGCACCATCGCGTTCATCGTCCAGTTGACCGCGCCGGTCATCGAGATCCTCGGCCATGCGTTTTCCTGGAAGGACATGATCCTGATTGCCGGTGGCCTGTTCCTGTTGTGGAAGGCCACGACCGAAATCCATCACAGCATGGATCCGGCACCGGACGATCCGAAAAGCGCTAGCTCGACCGTGACCCTGGGCTTTGCCGCCGCCATCGGCCAGATCCTTTTGCTCGACATGGTGTTCTCCATCGACAGCATCATCACGGCGGTCGGCATGACTGAACACCTGCCGATCATGATTATCGCGGTGGTGGTGTCCGTGCTGGTGATGCTGCTGGCGGCTGATCCGCTGGCCAAGTTCATCAACGACAACCCGACGGTGGTGATGTTGGCCTTGGGCTTCTTGATCATGATCGGCATGACGCTGATTGCCGAAGGCTTCGGCGCACATGTACCGAAAGGCTATGTGTATGCGGCGATGGCGTTCTCGGCGGCGATCGAGGTGCTGAACATGATGTCGCGCCGGGCTCGGCAGAAGAAGTTGAGCGCGCAGGCTTAACCGCCAGTAACAAAAAGCCGCCTGGGCTCGAAAGTGCCCAGGCGGCTTTTTTATTGAGTTTTTTGGGGTTGTTCTGGCTCAGTGAGCAGTGACATGTTGCTCGTGGCTTTCTGAAGGCTTTTCGACGTCCACGGACTGCACCGGATGGTGATGACGCCGCGAAATACGCAGTACGCCCCACAACATGGCGGTGGCGACGGCTAGCCAGCCGGCGATCAACATTACGATAGTCAGGGTCAGGCTCATCAATGCCTCCTCGTTGCCCAGCACTTGGGCGCGCATACTTTTGCGTTGTCCTGTTTGCTAAGTGACAGTCTAGTCGCTGAGGTGTTTCAAGCGATTGACCAAAGGTCGGTAGCGACCAATCAGTTCGCTCTATGCATGCGGCGAGTCTGTAGTTTAAGGCTATACCGCGGGCGTTGGCCGTCCTATGATCCTCGGCCACGGCCGGAACATGATGATCGGCGACTGACAGAGAGTGATGATGGTGCAGGTATTTTCTCGAATTCGTATGGCGCTGCTGGTGTCCGGCTGTGCTGCCGTCCTGTCGGGTTGTGCGGGCAGTGTGGCACCTGAAGTGAAGCGTTTGCCGGAGCGCGTCGAACTCAGTGGGACGTTCTATCGTGGCCAGGCCAATCAAAGCGGGCCGCAGGTGTTGGCGAGCCTGTTGTCGCAGCAGGGCATCGTGATTACTCCGGGGTTGCTGGAGAAGCCGCTGCATTTGCCGGGTGCCGAAGACAAGCTGCAGCAGAATCTGCAACAGCTTGCCCGCGAGTACGGCATGATGGTTTATCCGCTGGACGATAAGCTCCCGGCATTGTTGGCCCAAGTGGCGGCGGGTTATCCGGTGATGGTGCGCTTTAGCGAAGGCTCAGCGTTCTGGGCCGAGCCGCGTTACGCGATCTTGTCGGGCTACGATCGCAAGAAGCAGACAGTGCTCCTGCGTGCCGGAATGAATCGTCGGCAGTTGATGAGCTTCAGTGCCTTCGAATCGGCATTCGAAAAGGCTGGGGGTTGGGCGATATTGATTCAAAAACCTTCGCAGATTCCGGCGGCGGTTGATCGCCAGCGCTGGTTGAAAGCCGCCGATGATTTAGCTGCGGCGGGAGAAGAGCAGGCTGCCGTTCGAGCAAAAAAAGCGTTGGCGGCGCAGCAATAGTTTCCGTTCGTCATGTGCCGGGCACCCTCACGCCCGGTCAGCCTCCTAATAAGTGATGCCCATTTCCGGGCGAACTGAAAGGAGGCGAACATGGCACACTCCCCAACACCCAGCGGCCCGCATTCTTCCGAGCATTCGTCTGGCGACGATTTGGGATTTGATCCGGACTCGCCAGACGTTTCCGATCCGCAGGTCGACCCCATCGGCCCGGCCAAGGCGCCCAAAGATGATAAGCCGGACGATAAGTCCAGAAACCCCGCGAAACCCTACGACCCTTTGGGTAACCTGAAACCCTGAAGCGAGGTGCGTATGAGTACCGATTCAAGTTTCGATGACCAAAAACCGGACAGCGTACCCATCACGCCGGAAACGGAGGTGGATCCGGTACTCGATCCACAAAGTCCGCTACGCGACCCGCTGGCGCGTCCAGCCGTCGTGACGCCTGAGCATTCGCGCGATCCAAGTGCCGGTGATGGCATTCCGGATGACGATCAAATGCCATTGCCCAACGACTGATCTTTGAGTTGGCAGGCGAAAAAAAGCCCCGAAGGTTCGGGGCTTTTTTGCGTCTGGCCGATTACTTCGACACTTCAACCACACCAGTCTGGCGGCTCTTGAGGTTCTTATCTGCTTTGTACTGAAGCGCCACCGCCGGCGCGTTGGTGCTCTTGCCGGTTTCTATCCAGCTGCGAATGCGGCTGGCATCGGCGAAGTGCGTGTATTTGCCGAATGCGTCAAGAATCACCAATGCCACCGGGCGATTGCCCATGCTCGTCACCAGCACCAGACAATGTCCGGCCTGATTGGTGAAGCCGGTCTTGGTGATCCTGATGTCCCAATTAGGCTTGTTCACCAAGTGGTCGGTATTACGAAAGCCCAAGGTGTAGTTGGGTTTGCGAAACGACACGGTTTTCTCTTTGGTCGTGGTCAGTTGAGTCAACAGCGGCTGCTTGTGCGCAGCCACCAGCAACTTGCTCAAGTCGCGGGCGGTGGACACGTTGCGCGGCGACAGGCCGGTCGGCTCGACAAAATGCGTGCTGGTCATGCCCAGTGCCTTGGCCTTGGCATTCATGGCCGCGATAAATGCCGCGTAGCCGCCCGGATAGTGGTGAGCCAGGCTGGCGGCGGCGCGGTTTTCCGAGGACATCAAAGCGATCAGCAGCATCTCGCGACGTGGCAATTCACTTTTCAGCTTGACCCGGGAAAACACGCCCTTCATTTCCGGCGTGTTGCTGATGTCGACATTAATCCATTCGTCCATGTTCTGTCGGGCTTCAACCACGACCAGACCCGTCATTAATTTACTCACCGAAGCAATCGGCACGATCACGTCCGGGTTGCTGGAGTAGATGACTTTCTTGGTTTGCATGTCCATAAGCAGCGCGCTGCCGGAGGCAATCTTCAGTTGCGTGGCGTCACGGGGAGCGGCGGTGGTTTCGGCGGCGTTGACCGTTGGCGTGAGGAGTGCGCCTGAAAAAGCAAAAACCAGGCTCAGGATGGAAAGACGAATATTCACGCGGGCGAACTCATAAAGGTTGGAAACTCGGTTCTTTGTAACTAGTTGTGTCGCAAAAACGACGCATTGTAGAAGTATGGTTGAAGAACTGTCGATGATTGTTCCCGCAGCATGAAAATGCCGTGAAAAGGCGTGCAAAAAGAGGGGTTTCCGTCGAACGGTTAGAGTTTTTTCTCAAGAAATAAAAAACCCCGCGCCGGGCGGGGTTCTCAACGGTCACAAGGTACTCGTCACGCCTGATTTAGCTGTGCAGGGTTTCTGCCGCGTACAGTGTGTTTTCCAGCAGGCAGGCGCGGGTCATCGGGCCTACGCCACCCGGTACCGGGGTGATCCATCCGGCACGGGGCAGGGCGGTTTCATAAACCACGTCACCGACCAGTTTGCCGTCGTCCTGACGATTGATGCCGACATCGACCACGATCGCGCCTTCCTTGACCCATTCGCCTTTTACCAGGCCCGGCTTGCCGGCGGCGACTACAACCAGATCGGCACGGCCGACGTGGCCGGCCAGATCCTTGGTGAAACGGTGGGTCACAGTTACGGTGCAACCGGCCAGCAGCAATTCCATTGCCATCGGGCGGCCCACGATGTTGGACGCGCCAACCACCACTGCATCCATCCCGTAAAGATCGACACCAGTGCTTTCCAGCAACGTCATGATGCCTTTCGGGGTGCAGGGGCGCAGCAGCGGGATACGCTGGGCGAGGCGGCCGACGTTATAAGGATGGAAGCCGTCGACATCTTTGTCCGGGCGGATGCGCTCCAGCAGTTTCGAGGCGTCGAGGTGTTCCGGCAGGGGAAGCTGAAGCAGAACGCCGTCGATCGCAGGGTCTTCGTTGAGGCGATCGATCAGATCGGTCAGCGCTTGCTGAGTGGTTTCGGAAGGCAGGTCGTAGGCTTGGGAAATGAAGCCGACCTCTTCACAGTCTTTACGCTTGTGCGAGACATAAACCTGAGAGGCAGGATCGCTGCCGACCAGGATCACCGCGAGGCCTGGTGTGCGCAGACCTTGCTGGCGACGTTCGGCAACCCGTTGGGCGATCTGCTGGCGCAGGCGGGCGGCGATCGTTTTGCCGTCGATTAGTTGTGCAGTCATTGCGCGTGATTAACCATCGAGAGGGGAAAAAAAGAGAACGCATTCTCGCATGTCGGACGGCGAGGGCAAAGGCGCTTGGTCAGCAAATCCGCCTAACTCCTTTAATTAAATGAATTTTTTATAAAAAGGATTTGACGACCTTTAGGGGGCTCTATACTATTCGTCGCACTTGTCGGGCACAGCCTAGCACTGGTTAAGAAGGTCGAGCGGAATTACGGTTTCGCAAAACTGGAAAGCACTTAGTTTGTAGTCCTCCAAGGGTACAGATTAACAAGGCGCCCGTAGCTCAGCTGGATAGAGCATCCGCCTTCTAAGCGGATGGTCGCAGGTTCGAGTCCTGCCGGGTGCGCCATTAGGCAGCTTTGGCACAAGTAGCGCGATATGGTGGGCGTAGCTCAGTTGGTAGAGCACGGGATTGTGACTCCCGTTGTCGTGGGTTCGATCCCCATCGTCCACCCCATATTTCGAAAGGCGCCAGATCAATAGTCTGGCGCCTTTGTTTTAAAAGCTTCATCCGCGGATGTGGTGGAATTGGTAGACACACTGGATTTAGGTTCCAGCGCCGCGAGGCGTAAGAGTTCGAGTCTCTTCATCCGCACCAATCAAAGCTTCATTCATGCCGCTGGCTGGGTGGGGTTCAACAAAGAAGTCTTGGCTTTTTTGTTACGCAATATGGTGGGCGTAGCTCAGTTGGTAGAGCACGGGATTGTGACTCCCGTTGTCGTGGGTTCGATCCCCATCGTCCACCCCATATTTCGAAAGGCGCCAGATTTAACAGTCTGGCGCCTTTTTTGTTTTAGCGTTCGGGGAAATGGTCGGTATCTCTTCTATATATAGAAGGGACTGGCGCAGAGCCCTGGCGTAATTGTCTGTATTCGCCTGTGGGGTACGATGTTTTCATGCATTTGTACCCATAAATTGCCTGCTGCGTTTTTACCCGTTTTCAGTAGGGTGACTTCTTGAGTTTGACCCACTAGAATGCATGCCCTTGATTCTGGGGTCGGAAACGGCCGGCTAACGTCTGTGCAACGAGGAATATCCATGCAAGTTTCTGTTGAAAATACTACTGCTCTTGAGCGCCGCATGAGCGTCACCGTGCCGGCTGAGCGCATTGAGAGCCAGGTCAACAAGCGTCTGCAGCAGACTGCCCAAAAGGCCAAGATTGCTGGCTTCCGTCCAGGCAAAGTACCAATGAGCGAAATCAAGCGCCGTTTTGGTGCTGATGCGCGTCAGGAAGCTGTCGGCGACGTGATCCAGTCGTCGTTCTACGAAGCTGTGGTTGAGCAGAAGCTGAACCCGGCTGGTTCGCCTTCCATCGAGCCTAAATCCCTGGAAGCGGGCAAGGACCTGGAATACGTTGCCGTATTCGAAGTGTTCCCTGAGTTCACCGTTGCCGGCTTCGAAGGTATCAACGTCGAGCGTCTGAGCGCTGAAGTGGCTGACGCCGATCTGGACAAGATGCTGGACATCCTGCGCAAGCAGAATACCCGCTTCGAAGTGACCGAGCGCGCTGCTCAGAACGAAGATCAACTGAACATCGATTTCGTTGGCAAGGTTGACGGCGAAGTATTCGCTGGCGGCTCCGCCAAAGGCACTCAGTTGGTACTGGGTTCCGGCCGCATGATTCCTGGCTTCGAAGAAGGCCTGGTTGGCGCTAAAGCAGGTGAAGAGCGCGTTTTGAACCTGACCTTCCCAGAGGACTATCAGAACCTGGATCTGGCTGGTAAAAACGCCGAATTCACAGTGACCGTGAACACTGTCTCCGAGCCTAAGCTGCCAGAGCTGAACGAAGAGTTCTTCGCTCAATTCGGCATCAAGGAAAGCGGCATCGACGGTTTCCGCACCGAAGTTCGCAAGAACATGGAGCGTGAACTGCGTCAGGCGATCAAATCCAAGGTCAAGAATCAGGTCATGGACGGTCTGCTGGCCACCAACCCGATCGAAGTGCCAAAGGCTCTGCTGTCCAACGAAGTTGACCGTCTGCGCGTGCAGGCTGTTCAACAATTCGGCGGCAACATCAAGCCAGACCAACTGCCGGCCGAACTGTTCGAAGAGCAAGCCAAGCGCCGCGTAGTGCTGGGCCTGATCGTGGCTGAAGTGGTCAAGCAATTCGACCTCAAGCCAGACGACGCCCGCGTTCGCGAAATGATCCAGGAAATGGCTTCGGCTTACCAAGAGCCAGAGCAGGTTGTGTCCTGGTACTACAAGAACGAGCAGCAACTGAACGAAGTCCGTTCGGTTGTGCTGGAAGAGCAAGTTGTGGATACTGTTCTGCAGAAAGCCAGTGTGACCGACAAAGCGGTCTCTTACGAAGAAGCAGTCAAGCCGGTAGAAGCTCCACAAGCCGACTGATTGTTTTTTGCGCTAGAAATGCACACCATAAGCCAGCTTTCGAGCTGGCTTATGCGTATTCAAGACATAACTATTTGGGAGTGACTGCAGAGCATGTTCCGTAATTCGTATATTCAGCAGAACTCTGATATCCAGGCCGCTGGCGGTCTGGTCCCGATGGTTGTCGAGCAGTCTGCTCGTGGCGAGCGCGCATACGACATTTATTCGCGCCTTCTCAAGGAGCGAGTGATCTTTCTGGTAGGTCCGGTAGAGGACTACATGGCCAATCTGATCTGCGCGCAACTGCTGTTCCTTGAAGCGGAAAACCCGGACAAGGACATCCATCTGTATATCAACTCCCCGGGCGGTTCGGTGACTGCAGGCATGTCGATCTACGACACCATGCAGTTCATCAAGCCTAATGTTTCTACCACTTGCATTGGCCAGGCCTGCAGCATGGGCGCGTTCCTGCTGACAGCGGGTGCCCAGGGCAAGCGCTACTGCCTGCCGAACGCACGTGTGATGATTCACCAGCCACTGGGCGGTTTTCAGGGCCAGGCGTCGGATATCGAAATCCACGCCAAGGAAATCCTCTTCATCCGCGAGCGCCTGAACTCGTTGATGGCCAAGCACAGCGGCCGCACCCTTGAAGAGATTGAGCGCGATACCAATCGCGACAACTTCATGAGTGCACAAGCTGCGCGCGATTATGGCTTGATCGACGAAGTGATCGAGCAGCGCCCCGCTTAATATAAGCAGCTCAATATAAGGCTGGTCGGCGGTTCTGATCATTTGCGGGCTTGAAAAAGCCCGCAATAGCCTTCATCTTGTGTTGCAAGCCTATCGGATTTGGATCGAACGAATGACTGACACCCGCAACGGCGAGGACAACGGCAAGCTGCTCTATTGCTCCTTCTGTGGCAAAAGCCAGCATGAAGTGCGCAAATTGATTGCCGGCCCCTCGGTCTTTATCTGCGACGAGTGCGTCGACCTGTGCAACGACATCATCCGCGAGGAGGTGCAGGAAGCCCAGGCCGAGAGCAGCGCGCATAAATTGCCTTCGCCTAAAGAAATCAGTGGCATTCTTGACCAGTATGTAATCGGTCAGGAACGTGCCAAAAAGGTTCTGGCCGTAGCGGTGTACAACCACTACAAGCGCCTGAACCAGCGTGACAAAAAGGCTGACGACGTCGAACTCGGCAAGAGCAACATCTTGCTGATCGGCCCGACAGGCTCGGGTAAAACCCTGCTGGCCGAAACATTGGCCCGCTTGCTGAACGTTCCGTTCACCATCGCCGACGCAACCACTCTCACCGAGGCGGGTTACGTGGGGGAAGATGTCGAGAACATCATTCAGAAGCTACTGCAAAAGTGCGATTACGACGTGGAAAAGGCCCAGATGGGCATTGTCTATATCGACGAAATCGACAAGATTTCCCGCAAGTCGGACAACCCGTCGATCACCCGTGATGTCTCCGGTGAAGGCGTGCAGCAGGCCTTGCTCAAGTTGATCGAAGGCACGGTCGCTTCCGTACCGCCGCAAGGTGGTCGCAAGCATCCGCAGCAGGAATTCCTGCAAGTCGATACTCGTAACATACTGTTCATCTGCGGTGGTGCGTTCTCTGGTCTGGAAAAGGTTATTCAAAACCGTTCCACCAAGGGCGGCATCGGTTTCAACGCAGAAGTTCGCAGCAAGGAAGAAGGCAAGAAAGTCGGTGAGTCCCTGCGTGAAGTCGAGCCTGACGATTTGGTCAAGTTCGGTCTGATCCCGGAATTCGTCGGTCGTCTGCCGGTACTGGCAACGCTGGACGAGCTGGATGAGGCTGCGCTGATGCAGATTCTCACCGAGCCGAAGAATGCCCTGACCAAACAGTACGCCAAGCTGTTCGAGATGGAAGGCGTGGATCTGGAATTCCGCACTGACGCTCTCAAATCGGTCGCCAAGCGTGCCCTGGAACGTAAAACCGGTGCCCGTGGCCTGCGCTCGATTCTTGAAGGTGTGCTGCTCGACACGATGTATGAAATCCCCTCGCAATCCGAGGTGAGTAAAGTCGTGATCGATGAAAGCGTTATAGAAGGCAAGTCCAAGCCACTGTATATCTACGAAAACAGTGAGCCGACTGCCAAGGCAGCGCCGGACGCCTAAGCGTCCAGTCTGCTGGAATAAAGAAGGGGCCTTCGGGCCCCTTTTCTTTTAAGCAGTTTTTTACATCCGCTTTGCGCTTGTTTTTTTCGAAAGCAGCCCCCATCTTGGTTTCAAGCTTAATTCCATCTGATTACGGCCTTATGGCCGCCGTAGAGGCGAAATCATGAAGACAACCATCGAATTGCCTCTCTTGCCATTGCGTGATGTTGTGGTTTATCCGCACATGGTTATCCCGCTGTTCGTGGGGCGCGAGAAATCCATCGAAGCCCTTGAGGCCGCGATGGCGGGCGACAAGCAGATCCTGTTGCTGGCCCAGAGAAACCCGGCCGACGACGATCCCGGCGAAGATGCCCTGTATCGCGTAGGCACTGTTGCCACTGTCCTGCAATTGCTCAAGCTGCCCGATGGCACCGTCAAGGTTCTGGTCGAAGGCGAGCAGCGGGGCGCAGTCGAGCGTTTCAGCGAAGTCGATGGTCATTGCCGTGCGGAAGTTTCGCTGATCGATGAAGTCGATGCGCCGGAACGTGAATCCGAAGTGTTTGTGCGCAGCCTGCTGTCGCAGTTCGAGCAGTATGTGCAGTTGGGCAAGAAAGTCCCGGCTGAAGTCCTGTCGTCGCTCAACAGCATCGACGAGCCCGGTCGCCTGGTAGACACCATGGCGGCGCACATGGCGCTGAAGATCGAGCAAAAGCAGGAAATCCTCGAAATCATTGATCTGTCGGCCCGGGTCGAGCACGTGCTCGCGTTGCTGGATGCCGAGATTGATTTGCTGCAGGTCGAAAAACGCATTCGCGGCCGCGTCAAAAAGCAAATGGAGCGCAGCCAGCGCGAGTACTACCTGAATGAGCAGATGAAGGCCATTCAGAAAGAACTCGGTGATGGCGACGAAGGCCATAACGAAATCGAAGAGCTGAAAAAGCGAATCGATGCCGCCGGCCTTCCGAAAGACGCCATGACCAAAGCGACTGCCGAGCTGAACAAGCTCAAGCAAATGTCGCCGATGTCCGCTGAGGCCACCGTGGTGCGTTCCTACATCGATTGGCTGGTGCAGGTGCCGTGGAAGGCGCAGAGCAAGGTGCGCCTGGATCTGGCACGTGCCGAAGACATTCTCGACGCCGATCACTACGGCCTCGAAGAGGTGAAGGAGCGCATCCTTGAATACCTCGCCGTGCAAAAACGCGTGAAAAAAATTCGCGGCCCGGTGTTGTGCCTGGTCGGCCCTCCGGGTGTGGGTAAAACCTCGCTTGCCGAGTCGATCGCTCACGCCACCAACCGTAAATTCGTGCGCATGGCCCTCGGTGGCGTGCGTGATGAGGCGGAAATCCGTGGTCACCGCCGGACTTATATCGGTTCGATGCCGGGAAGATTGATTCAAAAGATGACAAAGGTGGGCGTTCGCAACCCGCTGTTCCTGCTCGATGAAATCGACAAAATGGGCAGCGATATGCGCGGCGATCCGGCGTCGGCATTGTTGGAAGTGCTCGACCCAGAGCAAAACCACAATTTCAACGATCACTATCTGGAAGTCGATTACGACCTGTCCGATGTGATGTTCCTGTGCACCTCGAACTCGATGAACATCCCGCCAGCGTTGCTGGATCGGATGGAAGTCATCCGTCTGCCGGGCTACACCGAAGACGAGAAGATCAACATCGCAGTCAAATACCTGTCGCCGAAACAGATTCAGGCCAACGGTTTGAAGAAGGGCGAACTGGAATTCGATGAGGAAGCGATCCGCGACATCATTCGTTATTACACCCGCGAAGCCGGCGTCCGTGGCCTGGAACGGCAGATTGCCAAGGTCTGCCGCAAGGCAGTCAAAGAGCACGCGCTGGAAAAACGCTTCTCGGTAAAAGTGACAGCTGACCTGCTTGAGCATTTCCTTGGCGTGCGTAAATTCCGCTACGGCCTGGCCGAGCAGCAGGATCAGATCGGTCAGGTGACAGGCTTGGCGTGGACGCAGGTTGGCGGCGAGTTGCTGACCATCGAAGCGGCCGTCGTACCCGGCAAAGGTCAACTGATCAAGACCGGTTCGCTGGGCGATGTAATGGTCGAATCGATCACCGCCGCACTGACAGTAGTGCGCAGCCGCGCGAAGAGTCTGGGCATTCCTCTGGATTTCCACGAGAAGCGCGACACGCACATTCACATGCCGGAAGGGGCGACCCCGAAGGATGGCCCGAGCGCAGGTGTGGGCATGTGCACGGCATTGGTGTCGGCGTTGACGGGCATTCCGGTGCGCGCAGATGTTGCCATGACCGGCGAGATCACCTTGCGTGGTCAAGTGCTGGCGATTGGCGGGCTGAAGGAAAAACTGCTGGCGGCTCATCGCGGCGGGATCAAGATTGTGATCATTCCGGAAGAGAACGTGCGCGATCTGAAGGAAATTCCTGACAACATCAAGCAGGATCTACAGATTAAACCGGTTAAATGGATTGACGAGGTCCTGCAAATTGCGCTGCAATACGCGCCGGAGCCCTTGCCGGATGTGGCTCCCGAGATAGTTGCCAAGGATGAAAAGAGAGAGTCTGACGCTAAGGAAAGAATCAGCACGCATTAATAAGGTTTTGCCTGGGGGGCTTCCTTGACAGCTTTTTAGAGCCCTTGATATAAAGCGGCTCTTATAGTGTCTGTAGGCCATTCAGCACTTGCTTTTGCTTTCACCAAAAAACTTAGAAATATACTCAAAATAGATATAAGGGGACTTAGAGTGAACAAGTCGGAACTGATTGATGCTATCGCTGCATCCGCTGATATCCCGAAAGCTGCTGCTGGCCGTGCGCTGGACGCTGTGATCGAATCCGTCACTGGCGCTCTCAAGGCTGGCGACTCTGTTGTTCTGGTAGGTTTCGGTACCTTCTCCGTGACTGACCGTCCTGCCCGCGTAGGTCGTAACCCACAGACCGGCAAGACGCTGCAAATCGCTGCTGCTAAAAAGCCTGGCTTCAAAGCCGGTAAAGCACTGAAAGAAGCGGTCAACTAAGTTCGTTTCAAGTTTTTACCCATCCGGGTCGGGTACACGCCTGACTTGGCAGCGGAGCGGTAGAGCAGGGGATTGAAAGAGTTTCCTGTAACGCCGGGATCGAGGGTTCGAGCCCTGTCCGCTCCGCCAGTTACGAGAAGGCGCATCCTCGGATGCGCCTTTCTTCTATCCGGATTCTACCCACGCTCCACGGTTGCCTAATTTTGAAGTTCAACCGTTTCTGGGGGACGCATGCTGCAGAATATCAGGGACAATTCACAAGGCTGGATTGCCAAGACCATTATCGGGGTCATTGTTGTATTGATGGCCTTGACCGGTTTCGACGCCATTTTTCAGGCCGCCTCTCACACTAACGAGGCGGCGCAGGTCAATGGCGACGAAATCAGCCAGAACGAGCTGAGCCAAGCCGTTGATATGCAACGCCGTCAGTTGATGCAACAACTGGGCAAGGATTTCGACGCTTCGTTGCTTGATGAAAAAATGCTCCGCGAGTCGGCCCTCAAAGGTCTGATCGATCGCAAGCTGCTGCTGCAAGGCGCAGAAAACTCGAAGTTCGCTTTCTCTGAAGGCGCTCTGGATCAGGTGATCCTGCAGACGCCTGAATTCCAGGTAGACGGCAAGTTCAACTCCGACCGCTTCGACCAGGTGATCCGTCAACTGGGCTATAGCCGCATGCAATTCCGCCAGATGCTGGCCCAGGAAATGCTGATCGGCCAACTGCGTGCCGGTATCGGCGGCAGCGGTTTCGTCACCGACGCACAGGTACTGGCTTTCGCCCGTCTGGAAAAGCAGACCCGTGATTTCGCCACCCTGAACGTCAAGGCTGATCCTTCGGCCGTGAAGCTGACCGACGAAGAGGTCAAGGCTTACTATGACGAACACGCCACGGAATTTATGACCCCGGATCAGGTGGTCATCGATTATCTGGAGTTGAAAAAGGCTTCGTTCTTCGACCAGGTCAGCGTCAAGGATGAAGACTTGCAGGCGGCGTATCAGAAAGAGATCGCCAACCTGTCGGAGCAGCGTCGTGCGGCGCACATTCTGATCGAAGTGAACGACAAGACCACCGAAGCCCAGGCCAAGGCCAAGATCGAAGAGATTCAGGCGCGCCTGGCCAAGGGCGAGAAGTTCGAAGCCCTGGCCAAAGAGTTCTCGCAGGATCCGGGCTCGGCCAACAATGGTGGTGATCTTGGTTTTGCCGGTCCCGGCGTTTATGACCCGGCGTTCGAAAAAGCCTTGTACGCACTGTCCAAGGATCAAGTGTCCGAGCCGATCCGCACCGATTTCGGTATTCACCTGATCAAGCTGCTGGGTGTCGAAGCGCCGGAAGTACCGACGTTCGAAAGCCTGAAAGCCAAGCTGACTCACGATGCGAAAACCCAACAGGTCGAGCAGCGTTTCGTCGAGGCGAGCAAGCAGCTGGAAGACTCGGCGTTTGAATCGTCCGACCTGGCCCAGCCGGCGCAGGATCTGAAGCTGACCGTGCACACCTCCAAGCCGTTCGGCCGTGAAGGTGGCGAAGGTGTTACAGCGAATCGTGCCGTGGTCACCGCTGCATTCAGCACCGAAGTGCTGGATGAAGGTGCCAACAGCGCGGCGATCGAACTGGATCCTGAAACCATCGTCGTGCTGCGCGCCAAGGAACACTTGAAGCCTGCACAGCTGCCGCTGGAAAGCGTGGACGCGAGCATTCGCGCCCAACTGACCAAGGAGCATGCCAGCGCTGCCGCCAAGACCAAGGCCGAGCAGATGATCGCTACGCTGCGTGATGGCAAAGCCGTTGACGGCCAGAGCTGGAAAGTGACCGAAGCGGCCACCCGGGCCCAGGAAGGTGTTGATCCGGCCGTGCTGCAAGCACTGTTCCGCATGCCTAAGCCGGCTGCGAAAGACAAACCGACCTTCAGTAGCGTGACCCTGGCTGATGGCAGCCTGATGATCGTGCGTCTGAACGGCGTGAATGAAGCGGCTGCGCCGACCGATGAAGAGAAGGCTCAATACCGTCGCTTCCTCGCCTCGCGTGTGGGCCAGCAAGACTTCGCGGCTTTCCGCAAGCAATTGGAAGCCCAGGCGGAGATCGAGCGTTTCTGATCCTGTTTGAGTGACAAGACGAAGCCCCGGCCTTACCGCCGGGGCTTTTTTGTGTCTGTATGCGACCGAGCCGGTGGAATTCCCGCACCTTCAGACGGCGTGCCTTTTACCTGTCGTGCATCATCGGTATGGTTGTAACTGTTTTAAGACACTAATCCATACGCCGCAGGGCCGCGTTCTGTTGCACAATACGCCCCGGACTGTTTCCCCTCAGGATGTTTAATGTTGATTTCATCTCCCCTGCGTTTCGTCGGCTTGGCGCTGGTGCTGACCGTCGCTGCCGGCTGTGCAAAAGACAAGCCGATCTATGAGCATGAGAATTTCGACGACTCCGGTACGTTTTCACGCAATTATCCGGTGACCGACAGCGCCAGTTGCGAAGCGGCCCGTCGCGCGTTGCTCAGCCAGGGCTACATCATCACCAGCAGCGACCCGAAACTGGTCAGCGGCCACAAAAGCTTCCAGCAGACCGGTGATACCCACTTGGAGATCAGCTTCAATGTGGTGTGCGCCGAAGATGGCAGCTCTGCGCACCACGCCACGGTATTTGCCAACGCGCTTCAGGATCGTTATGCACTGAAAAAGACCAACAACTCCGCCAGCCTGGGCGTGGGCGTGTTGGGTTCGGTGTCGATGCCAATCGGCTCATCCGACGATTCGATGGTGAAAGTCGCCAGCGAAACCGTGACCTCGCAGAAGTTCTACGAGCGCTTCTTTGCACTGGTCGAGCAGTTCATGCCGGCGGAGGCGAAGAAAAAGGCGCACATCGAAGAGCAGCCAAAACCTGACCTCGGTGTGCCGGAACCAAAAGCCAATCCCACGCCGCTGGTGCCGGCGGCAGAGCCCGTTCCGGCGCCCGCCAGTGAACCCGCTCCGGTAAGTTCGGAGCCGATAGCGCCGCCTGCTGAAGCTGCGCCAATCACACCGAGCGAGCCTGCATCCACCGCGCCTGTTGAAGAAGTCGTAACGCCGCCACCGCCCAGCGATCTGCCGGCACCGTCCGAGCCAATCCCGGCGCTGCCCCAGTAACGTCTGTAGGAGTCGAGCAAGCTCGGCTCCTGCTTTTTGGGCATAGGAACGCCGATCCCCCTGTCGGCGCAGCCTGCGGCAGCTTTTTCACAAAATTTTCCAACGCCTGCTACGTTTAATCAGATGAAGGACACGTTTCATTTTTCCTTCACACGGGCACTTTATGCTCGTGGCCAAGGTCAGTTGATCAAGCCATTTTCATAGCGGGCAGTTGGGGGATCACACGATGGACGACTATCAAGAAGAACTGCTCGAATTCCAGGCCTTGGAGCTGGACTCGCCGGAGCCTGAAGAAGATGCTACGGAGTTGTAAGCCGCAAAAGCTTAAAGCTTAGAGCTTGCATCTAGACGCTGTTCCTATGACCTCTTCGGAACTCACCCGGTGTCTGGCCGTTCCAGCGCTTGAACGCGCGCTGAAAGGCTTCGGCTGAGGCGAAACCCAGCAGGTAGGCGATTTCGCCGAACGCCAGTTCGGTGTCGCGGATGTAGGTCATTGCCAGATCACGGCGGGTGTCATTGAGGATCGCGCGAAACTGCGTGCCTTCTTCGGCCAGTTTGCGCCGCAGTGTCCAGGTCGGCAGCTTCAGGCGTGCCGCCACTTCTTCCAGGTCGGGCTCCCGGCCACCATTGAGCAGCGGCCCCAGCAACTGCGTGATGCGCTCGCGCAGGCTGCGGGTGCGGGTCAGCTGTTCCAGTTCTCGTTCACATAGTTGCAGCAAGTGCCGCCAGGTGCTGGGGCAATGTTGCGGGTTGCGTTGGGCGAGGCTCTCAAGGCTCAAGCGCAGTTGATTGTGTTCGGCGCTGAACTGCAGCGAACAATCGCCGAGCACGGTGTAGGCATCGCGGTAGTCTGGCGCATCGAATGCGATGTCGATCCGTTCAGCCCTTAGCTTTTCACCCCCGACGCTGGACAACTGCTGCAACCACCCGGCGATGATCGAATCCACCACGAAGCGGTTGTAGGCGTTGTACGGGCTGATCGAATAGAACCGCAGCCAGGCGCCGTTGGCGTCTTCGTGAAAGCTCGACTGGCCGCGATAATTCGAGCCGTAAAGCGCCTCGAATCGAATCAGGCAGCGGGCGGCTTCGCGCACGGTGGGGGCTTGCGCGGCGGTGATACCGGCCAGCCCGGCATGGTTCAGTCGGCTGTGGCTGCCCATGCGTAAACCCAATGCCGGATCGCCGGTCAATTGAATGGCGGCGTGGCCCAGGCGCATGTAACGCGGGATCGACAACCGGGCACCGGCCTCGGCGAGTCGTGCAGTATCCAGCCCGTATTGTTCAAGGAGCGGCAACGGATCCAGGTCATGACTGCGCACCGCATCGGCGAGGCTGTGAACGAAACCCACCGACAGATCCCCGAGACGCATCGGCAGCGGTTTCATGATTTACAACCAGAGGTTCAGCATGCGCGCGCCACGGGCTTCGCTGTCGCCGAATTGCTGACCGTTGCTACTGAAAAAGCTCAGGCCTGCGCCGGACTTGTCCCAGAACTGCCCGCGCATGAATACGCTGATGCCCGCCAGCGCCTGACTGCTCGGCGGTTGCGCGGTGAGCGTCAGACGATGCCAGGCCTGGCCTTCGGTGACTTCGCCGGGCTTGAGGCTGACCGAATCCGGTGTGCTCAAGCCTTTATAGCCGCGCCACGGCTGATCCCACGCACGATGCCCGGCGACGAAGGCCGGTACGGCGACCAATCGCGCGGATTGCTCATCGAGCTTGCGGTAGTTGTCGGGATACCAGCTATCGCTGCCGATCAACACGCCGAGGCGTCCGGCGGGGGTGTCGACGACATTGAGCGTGTGTGCATCATTGGCACCCAGCACCTCGTGCTGATCGAAGATGGGGTGCATTTGCCGCTGAGGCTGACCGAGCGGCGCGCCATCGCGGCCGAACACCACGGTGCTGTTGTACAGCGCGCCGCGGCCGATCTTGAGTTGTCCGTCACGAATATTCGGCTCGGGCAGCACGATCGAACCGGCCACGAGCGTGACTTGAAATTCCTTCGCCAGACCGCCGAACAGCGCCTGGTAGTCCCGAGCCATGGCTTTGGCTTTCATGCGCAAATGTGCGTCGTCGAGGCGGCTGCTGCCCTTGGCGCCGAGCCATGCGCGGGCGAACAGCAATGGATTGCTCGCCGCCAGCCAGTTCATCGCCTCGGCCAGAGTCGGCGCCTGATACAGCTCGTCTTTCTCACCGCCGATCAGCAACCAGGTGCCGATGTGCTCGGGTAGCACCACCACGGTTTTTTCGTTGAGCAGCCCCTGATCCTGAGCCTGCTGCAGATACGCGGAAAGCTTGCGATGCAGGCGCTCAGGGCTCTGGTAGTCGGTGGGAAACAACTCGGGCTGGATGCCCAGCAAATTGCCGCGATCGGCCGGCGTGCCTTGATTGACGGCAAGTTTGATACGCAGATCCGACAGGTAATGGCCCACCGGGCGATCTGCCGCCCACATGGCATAGGTGGTGAGTGCGGCGACCAGCGCCATGGACAATGTCAGGTACAGAAGTTTGCGCATGAAAACAGTCAACAGCCGGGTACAGAGTGTGGCGACTAGGGTAGGGCCCATGTCCGCGCTTGCCAAGGGGCAGTGCGCGTTTGGATCAATAAGTTGTCACTTACGGTCATTGAGTGATGGCGATGCGACTCTTAGTCTGTCGAACATGACTGACGGGGGACACAGAGCTCCCGCACCTTTTCCGTGATCGCTCGATGTGGAGTTACCGATGACCGCCGCTCATTACCCGCACCTGTTGGCCCCGCTGGATCTGGGCTTCACCACGTTGCGCAACCGCACGCTGATGGGCTCGATGCACACCGGTCTTGAAGAGAAACCGGGCGGTTTCGAGCGCATGGCGGCGTACTTTGCCGAACGTGCCCGTGGCGGTGTCGGCCTGATGGTCACCGGCGGTATCGGCCCGAACGACGAGGGCGGCGTGTATTCCGGCGCGGCGAAACTGACCACCGAAGAAGAAGCGCTCAAGCACCAAATCGTCACCCGCGCCGTGCACGAAGCGGGCGGCAAGATCTGTATGCAAATCCTTCATGCTGGCCGTTATGCGTACAGTCCGAAGCAGGTCGCGCCTAGCGCGATTCAGGCGCCGATCAACCCGTTCAAGCCCAAAGAGCTGGATGAGGAGGGCATCGAGAAGCAAATCAGCGATTTCGTCTCCTGTTCAGTGCTCGCGCAGACCGCCGAGTACGACGGCGTGGAAATCATGGGCTCCGAAGGTTATTTCATTAATCAGTTCCTCGCGGCCCACACCAACCACCGCACCGACCGTTGGGGCGGCAGCTACGAAAACCGCATGCGCCTGCCGGTGGAGATCGTCCGCCGCGTGCGCGAAGCGGTCGGCCCGAATTTCATCATCATCTTCCGTCTGTCGATGCTCGATCTGGTTGAGGGTGGCAGCTCATGGGAAGAGATCGTGACCCTGGCCAAAGCCATCGAGCAGGCCGGTGCGACAATCATCAACACCGGCATCGGCTGGCACGAAGCGCGGATTCCGACCATTGCCACCAAGGTGCCGCGTGCGGCATTCAGCAAGGTCACCGCCAAACTGCGCGGTTCGGTGAACATTCCGCTGATCACCACTAACCGCATCAATACCCCGGAAATCGCCGAGCAGATCCTGGCCGAAGGTGATGCCGACATGGTCTCGATGGCGCGGCCGTTCCTCGCCGACCCGGATTTCGTCAACAAGGCTGCCGAAGGTCGCGCCGACGAAATAAACACGTGCATCGGCTGCAACCAGGCGTGCCTGGATCACACGTTTGGCGGCAAGCTCACCACTTGCCTGGTCAACCCGCGCGCCTGCCATGAAACCGAACTCAACTATCTGCCGGTGCAGCAGATCAAGAAAATCGCCGTGGTTGGCGCCGGCCCGGCGGGTCTGTCCGCCGCCACTGTCGCTGCCGAGCGTGGGCATCAGGTGACGCTGTTTGATTCGGCCAGTGAAATCGGCGGCCAGTTCAACATCGCCAAGCGGGTGCCGGGCAAAGAAGAGTTTTTCGAAACCCTGCGTTACTTCAACCGCAAGTTGCAGACGACAAACGTCGAGGTGTGCCTGAACACCCGCGTCGACGTGGCGAAACTGGTCGAGGGCGGTTACGACGAAATCATCCTGGCCACCGGCATCGCGCCACGTACGCCCGCGATTCCCGGCGTTGATAATGCCAAGGTGCTGAGCTATCTGGACGTGATCCTTGAGCGCAAACCGGTGGGCAAGCGTGTCGCGGTGATTGGCGCCGGCGGTATCGGTTTTGACGTCTCGGAATTTCTCGTCCATGAAGGCGTGGCCACCAGTCAGGATCGCGCCGCGTTCTGGAAAGAGTGGGGCATCGACACGCAGCTTGAAGCACGCGGTGGCGTGGCCGGCATCAAAGCTGAACCCCATGCGCCAGCGCGGGACGTGTTCCTGTTGCAGCGCAAGAAAACCAAGGTCGGCGATGGTCTGGGCAAGACCACCGGCTGGATTCATCGCACCGGCCTGAAAAACAAAAAGGTACAGATGCTTAACAGTGTCGAATACCTGCAGATCGACGACGAAGGCCTGCACATCCGCATCGGTGAAACCGGCGAGCCACAATTGCTGGCCGTGGACAACATCGTGATCTGCGCAGGCCAGGATCCGTTGCGTGAATTGCACGATGGCTTGGTCGAAGCCGGCCAGAGCGTGCACCTCATTGGCGGCGCCGACGTAGCCGCAGAACTGGATGCCAAACGCGCAATCAACCAAGGCTCGCGCCTCGCCGCCGAACTCTGATCCACCCACACCCTGTAGGCGCTGACGAGTGAAACGAGGCTGCGATCTTTTGATCTGTTTTTTAGAATCAAAAGATCGTCCGAACGCGGCCCGAGTCTCCGGCAGCGCCTACACAGTTAATGGTGGCTGGTAGAATGCGGTTTTTCGGATTCTGCCGCGCCGATGCTCTTACCTCCCTCCGACTGGCTTCCCCAAGCCCCGCTCGAACCGCTTTTGCTGGACTGGCTCACTGCCGCCGGCATTGAGGTGGCGATCCTGCGTCTTGATCAGATCGACCCGCTGATCAGCGGCAACAAATGGTTCAAACTCGTTGAACACCTCAAGGCTGCCGACCATGCCGGGGCTGACGGCATCATCAGCCTCGGTGGCGCGCATTCCAATCATCTGCATGCCTTGGCCGCCGCAGGAAAGCGTCTGGGCTTTCCCACCGTCGGCTTGCTGAGAGGTCACACGCAGGACACCCCGACGGTAAAGGATTTACAGGCCTTCGGCATGCGTTTGCATTGGTTGGGTTACGCCGGTTACCGGGCACGGCACGAAGCGGATTTCTGGCAACCGTGGCGGACGCAATATCCGACGTTGCACCCTGTGCCGGAGGGCGGTGGTGGCTTGGCCGGTGCGCTCGGCTGCAAAGCGTTCAAGGATCAAACTACCGCGCAACTGTCGAATCTCGGCTGGAATGACGTCGATGGCTGGTGGCTGGCCTGCGGAACCGGCACCACGCTGGCCGGGCTGGTACTGGCCGAAAATGGCAAGCGTCCCGTGTTTGGCGCGTTGGCGGTGCCCCAGGGGCATGGTGTCCCCGAGCAAGTGGCGGCGATCATGAGCGAAGCAAGGCAGGCGAACGCCGGTTATACGTTGATCGACGCCAGCCGCGGCGGTTTTGCCAAAGTCGATCCAGCGTTGCTTGAATTCATCGAAACCACTGAGCAGATCAGCGGCATCCCGTTGGAGCCGCTGTACACCGGCAAAGCCTTGCTCGCGCTCCAACAGCACGTTAAAGCAGGATATTTCGCGAGAGGCACGCGGCTGGTCTTCGTTCACACCGGCGGCTTGCAGGGCCGACGCGGGTTTTCAGCCGCGCCTTAACGATCATCCGCGCTTGGGCATCATCCGCAGCAGCGTGTTGTCCTTCACGACATAGTGGTGATAGATCCCCGCCAGTGCATGCAAGCCAATCAGCCAATAGCCGATGGTCGCGATGAGTACGTGCCACCCCTCGACCTGTTTGGCGAAAGCCTTGTCTTCAGACACCAGCAGCGGCAAGTCAAAGCCGTAGAACATCACCTGATGCCCCTCGGCGCTGGTAATCAGCCAGCCGAGAATCGGCATGCTGATCATGAACAGGTACAGCGCCCAGTGCATCAACCGCGCCAGCAGCGTTTGCCAGCGCGGCGAGGCCGGAAAAATCTGCGGCGCCGGGCCCAGGCTGCGGGCGAACAGGCGAAACCAGACCAGCACAAACACGGTCAGGCCGAGCATGTAATGCACTTCACGAATCAATGTGCGGCCGCCGCTACCCTTGGGGAAAATGCCGCGAAACTCCATGCTGGCGTAAACCAGCACCAACAACACCAGCATCAGCCAGTGCAACAGAATCGAGACGGTGCTGTACCTCGACGTGGAGTTTGTCCAGGGCATACGGTGTTTCCTCACAGGTTATGGCTCACACGCGCCGTTCTTGCGCGACGGCGTGCGTTAACTGTAATCCGCTTTGGCGGATTTGTCTGATGCCGATGAGGCTTTCCATGCGCTGGGTCAGCAAAACGGGCAAAAAACGCCAGTGTCGCTCAGACATTGGCGTTCTTTTTGGCACGTAATGTGAGATCAGCTGCTTTGCGGCATTTCGCCATTGGCCAGACGCTTATTGATGTCGGCGACCACCTGCGGCAGATCGGTGATGGTGTCAATCATGTAATGCGGGCGCGAACCCTCAAACAGCGCGTGGATACGCTTGCGCTCGTTGGCCAGTTCGTCGCTGTTCAGTGCGCGGTAACCTTCATAGTCCAGGCCCAGCGCGTTACCCGAGCAGATCAGCGCGACCGTCCACATCCCGGCGCGACGGCCTTCGAGAATGCCTGGCACGGTGTCGTCAATCTTCACGCAAGCGGCGACATCGTCGATGCCCAGTGCTATCACATTGGCCAGTGCCTGTGCCGGCCATGGGCGACCGTTCGGCACTTCGTCGGTGGCGACGACATGGTCGGCGACGTAGCCGTTGCTGGCGGCCAGTTCCACGACTTTATCCATGACCTGCTTCGGATAGCCCGAGCACGAACCGATCTTGATGCCTTGGTCGCGCAGGGTGGCGATGGTGTCCAGGGCGCCCGGGATCAGCGCCGAGTGCTCGGCGATTTTCTCGATCTGCAATGGCATGAAGCGGTTGTAGATGGCGGTAACGTCGTCATCGGTCGGGGTACGGCCGAACGCTTTTTTATAGCGCTCGGCCACTTGCGGCTGATCGCACAAGGTGCGGATGTGATCCCATTTGCCCATGCCCATCGGGCCACGCGCTTCATCAATAGAGACTTGAACGTCGAACTCGGCGAAGGCTTCGACGAAAATCTGCGTCGGCGCGAATGAACCGAAGTCGACGACGGTGCCGGCCCAGTCGAGGATGGCGGCTTGCAGTTGGGTTGGGTTGGTGTAGTTCATGGTCATCAAAATCCTGAGTTGGCAATAAGGTTCAATGTCGGAGTGAGCCTGCTCGCGATCGCGGTGTATCAGTCGACATCAAAGGTGAATGTCAGGCCGCTATCGCGAGCAGGCTCGCTCCTACAGAGGGAAATTTGGTGGTTTAGAGGACTTCCATCTCGCGCAGTACTTCGCCAATCGCCGCCACCGCTTCGCGCATTTGCGCCGGATTGACGTGGCCGATGCAGCCGACGCGGAAGGTTTCGACTTGGGTCAATTTGCCGGGGTAGAGGATGTAACCCTTGGCCTTGACCCGCTCATAGAAGTCCTTGAACTGGTAGCGCGGATTGTTCGGCGCATGGAACGTGGCAATGATCGGTGCCTGAATCGCCGCCGGCAGAAAACTGCTCAGCCCGAGTTTGGTCATCTCTTCCATGAGCGCCTGACAGTTGGCGGCGTAACGCTCGTGCCGTGCCGGCAGGCCACCTTCTTCGTTGTATTGCAGCAAGGCTTCGTGCAGCGCGGCGACCACGTGGGTCGGCGGGGTGAAGCGCCATTGCCCGGTTTTCATCATGTAAGTGTGCTGGTCATACAGATCCATCGCCAGCGAGTGCGAGTTGCCGGCAGCGGCGGCCAACGATTCCTTGCGAGCGAAGACAAAACCCATGCCTGGCACGCCTTCCAGGCATTTACCCGAGGCGGCGATCAGCGCGTCGAACGGCACTTTCTGCGCATCCACCGGCAGCGCGCCGAAAGAACTCATGGCGTCGATGATCAGGCGTTTGCCGTGTTGTGCCACGACTTGGGCGATTTCCGGCAGCGGGTTGAGAATGCCGGTGCTGGTTTCGCAGTGGATCAGCGCGATGTGGGTGATGTCGCTGTCGGCCCGTAATAGACGGTCGACGTCGGCGGCGGTGGTCGGTTCGTCTTCGGCGGTTTCGAAAGTGCTGTACGAGCGGCCGAGTACTTCACAGATTTTCGCCAGACGCTTGCCGTAAGCGCCGTTGATCAACACGAGCACTTTGCCGTCACGCGGCACCAACGTGCCGATGGCCGCTTCGACTGCGAAGGTGCCGCTGCCTTGCAGTGGCACGCAGTGGTGAGTGGCGGCGCCGTTGAGGATGGCCAGCAGTTGTTCGCACAGACTGGCGGTCAATTGATTGAAGCGGTCATCCCATGACCCCCAGTCGACCATCATGGCCTGGCGGGTGCGGGCCGAGGTGGTCAACGGGCCGGGCGTGAGCAGGATCGGTGCGGCGATACTCATTCTTGTGTCCTCGCGAAAATGCTGTGGGATGAAGCTACGGGAGATAAATTGCAATTCGCCGCGTCATCAATCAAATTGTTTGTCGTTATGCCAGCCATCAGCGAGGGTTATTCATGAATCTGTTCCAGCTCCGCGCCTTCGATGCGGTGGCCCGCGAGGGCAGCTTCACCCGTGCCGCTGCGCGGCTGTTCATCAGTCAGCCGGCGGTCACCGGGCACATCAAGGCGTTGGAAGAGCATTACCAGATCACCCTGCTGAGGCGCACCGCACGACGGGTTGAGCTGACCGAGGAGGGCATCAAACTCGCGGCGATTACCCGGGCGATGTTCGGCATGGCCGAGGAAGCCCAGGCGATGCTTGAAGCCAATCGGCAATTGCTGACGGGGCGGCTGGAAGTGGCGGCCGATGGCCCGCACATGGTTATGCCAATGCTCGCCAGCCTGCGTGCGCGTTATCCGGGGATCACGGTAAATCTGCGTCTGGGTAACGCGCAGGAAACCCTTGCCGCGTTGTTGTCCGAGCATGCCGACGTCGCCGTGCTGACTGAAGTCGAACCGCGCAAGGGCCTGCATTTACAGGCGTTGAACGAGTCGCGCATCTGCGCGCTGGTGCCGGCGGCGCATCCTTGGGCAACGCGCTCGGCGCAGTTGACACTCAAGGAACTCGATCAAGTGATCATGGTGCTGCGCGAGCCCGGCTCAATCACCCGCCGCACGTTTGATGAGGCTTGTGCGCGAGCGTCGGTCAGCCCCAAGGTATTGCTGGAACTGGACAGCCGTGAGGCGGTGACCGAGGCGGTGGCGGTGGAACTGGGGGTTGGCGTTGTGTCATCGGTGGAGGTCAGCCATGACCCGCGCGTGGTGGCGCTGCCGATCATCGGTGAAGGCCTGGTCAATCGACACATGATTGGCTGCATGGAGCGGCGGCGGGACTTGCGCTTGATCAACGCGTTTTTTGGTTTGGCGCCCTGACGCGATCTCGGGGTTCGATCGTTCCCACGCGGAGCGTGGGAGCGATCGTGGAGGCGAGGGTTAAATTGAGATCAGGCTTTCGCGCACCATCTCGAGAAACGTTGCCACTACACGCCGTGAACTTTGTTCGCGCAAGCACACCAGTGTCTCGGTCAACCGCCGGGTGCAATCGGTAATCGGCAACGCACACACCCGTGAGTCCGCACCAAACTCCGCCGCCGACACCACGCCCACGCCAATCCCCACCACCACGGCTTCACGCGCCGCTTCCCGGCCTTCAACCTGAATCGCCGGACGAATGCGAAACCCGGCGCGGGCCATTTCTTCTTCCAGGGTCTGGCGCGTTACCGAGCCGGTTTCGCGCAGCACCAGCGGCGTGTCGTCGAGATCCGCCAGGCAGATCGACTCGCGCTCGGCCCACGGGTGATTACGCGAGACGAACGCCACCATCGGATCATTTCGTAGCGGCACGCTCATCAATCGCTCGTCATTCACATCTCGCCCAAGCAGCGCCAGATCCGCCTGATAGTTGAACAACCGGAACAGCGATTCATCGGTATTGCCGGTTTCGATCTTCACGCTGATCCCCGGATAGCGCTCACAGAACCGCGCGATCTGCGGCAGCACATGCACCGGCGCATCCACCGCCAGAATCAGGCTACCGGTCTGCAATGCCTGGGAGTCCTGGAGCAATTCCTGGGCTTGGGCTTCGATCACAAACAGCCGTTGCGTAATCGCCAGCAAGCGCTCGCCCAGATCGGTCAGGCGCACCGAGCGCTTGTTGCGATGGAAGAGCAACACGCCGAAGCGTTCTTCGAGTTTGCGCACCTGGTCGGAAATCGCCGGCTGCGTCAGATAAAGCCGTTCGGCGGCGCGGGTGAAGCTTCCATGCACGGCCACGGCATGGAAGGCTTTGAGCTGGGCGTGGGAAACGGACATGTTGGCTCCAGGGATCAGTCCAGAAACAAGCTGAGCTTATGTGTGAAATACGATAAATCGATTTTATTTATTAAACAGTAATTGCTTTGATCGGCTCACGCCATCGCTGACTGCTCGGTCGAGCAGCGGCGATGACCATGAGCCTGTGTGTGCAACCGCGGGACTCATCTGACCGCAATCGCCATAGGGATGGTGCGATTGCGCAGTGCTCAACAATAAAAACACAGGCGTTTTCTTTCAATTCTGCCGGCACACTCACACCCTGAGGTCAGAACCACAATGAACAAGCACATCGGCACCATCTCCCGCTGGCGCGTGCAGATTTTCGCGATTACCTGGCTCGCTTACGCCGCGTTCTATTTCACCCGTAAAGCTTTTTCGGTGGCCAAACTGGGCATCGCCGAAGACCCCTCGTTTACCCTCGACAAAATGGCCATGGCCAACCTCGACGCCATCTACTTGGCGGCATACGCCATCGGCCAGTTCACCTGGGGCATGCTCGCCGACCGCTTTGGCCCGCGCGTCGTGGTGCTCGGCGGTTTGCTGATTTCCGCAGCCGCCGCGCTGGTGATGGGCAGTTTCGCGACCTTGCCAATTTTCGCCACCTGCATGCTGATCCAGGGTCTCGCGCAGTCCACGGGATGGTCAGGGTTGTGCAAGAACCTCGGCAGTTTTTTCCCCGCTCAGCAGCGTGGACAAGTGTTGGGATTGTGGAGTTCGTGTTATGCGTTCGGCGGTCTGGTGGCGTCGCCGTTCGCCGGCTGGTGGGCGTACACGCTGGTTGGCACGTGGCACGCGGCGTTCATTTCCAGCGCAGCGGTTGTCGCCGCCGTGGCCGTGTTGTTTTTCGTTTTTCAACGCAACAAACCTGAAGACGTCGGCCTGCCGGCGGTCGAGCCAGAGCCGGAAATTTCCGCCGAAGAAGCCCACGCCAACAGCAAACTCAGCGTTTGGGAGCCGCTCAAGGAAATCCTGCGCAACCGCACGGTGCTGGTGCTCGGGCTGGCGTACTTCCTGTTGAAACCGGCGCGCTACGCGATTCTGTTCTGGGGCCCGGTGATCGTCTTCGAACAAATGCCCAGCGTCGGCAAGGTCGGCGCGGCGATCATTCCTACTGCGTTCGAACTGGCCGGGCTGCTTGGCCCGATCATGATCGGTTTGGCCTCGGACAAACTGTTCGGCGCCCGGCGCATGCCGGCCTGCGTGATCAGTCTGCTGGCGTTGACTGTCTCGCTGGCGCTGTTCATGGGTGCTCTGCAAACCGGCAGTGTGATGCTGGTGGTCGCGCTGTTGTTTGTCATGGGCCTGACGCTATACGGCCCGGACTCGATGATCAGCGGCGCGGCCGCCATCGACTTCGGCAAGGCCAAGGCCGGCGCCACGGCTGCCGGATTCGTCAACGGCTGCGGTTCGGTCGGAGCAGTGCTCGGTGGCTTGTTGCCGGGGTATTTCGACGCGGTGACGGTGTTCATCGTGTTCGCCGGCTGCGCGTTGTTTTCCGCGCTGGTGTTGGTGCCGCACTGGAATAGCCGACCTGCCGGGGTGATGGAACCTCGGGCCGCCGTGCCCAACTCCCGGTTGGCGATCAAACCCCTGCGTAACTGAAAACTTTTCCCTGTGACCTGCTGCGCAGCTCGCGGCAGGCATGCGTCATGCCTTACTGACTGGAGAAACCCATGAGACCTTTTTGGCTGGAGCAGGCCCTGTTGGCCGATACGTCCGCGACCTGCCCGACGCTGCAAGGCGAAGTGCGCACAGACGTGTGCATCGTCGGCGGCGGTTACACCGGTTTGTGGACGGCGATCATGCTCAAGGAGCAAAACCCGCAACTCGACGTATTGCTGATTGAGGCGGACATCTGCGGCGGCGGGGCCAGCGGGCGCAACGGCGGTTGTGCGCTGTCATGGTCGGCGAAATATTTCACCCTTGAGCGCTTGTTCGGCGTTGAAGAAGCGGTGCGTCTGGTCAAGGAATCCGAGCGCAGCATTCACGCCATCGGCGAGTTCTGCGAGCAGTACGGCGTCGATGCCGATTACCGCCTCGACGGCACGCTGTACACCGCCACCAATCGCGCGCAATGCGGTTCCACCGACGCAGTGATCGCCGCGCTGGAGCGCAACGGCATCAACTCGTTTACCCAGCGACCGGTGGCTGACGTGCAGCGCATGGCCGGGTCCGACAAACATCTGGAAGGCTGGTTTTCGCCAGCGGCAGCCAGCGTGCAGCCGGGCAAACTGGTGCGAGGATTACGACGCGTGGCGTTGCAACTGGGTGTGCGGATTCACGAAAACACCGCCATGACCGGCCTGGAAGAAGGGCGGCCGGCGAAGATCATCACGCCAAACGGCAACGTCGTCGCCGACCGCGTGGTGCTGGCGATGAACGCCTGGATGGCCCGCGCGTTCCCGCAGTTCGAACGCAGCGTGGCCATTGTGTCCAGCGACATGCTGATCACCGAACCGCGTCCGGATCTGTTGCAGGAGATCGGTTTGACCAGCGGTGTGACCGTGCTCGATTCGCGGATTTTTGTGCACTACTACCACAACACGCCGGACGGCCGGATCATGCTCGGCAAGGGCGGTAATACCTTCGCGTTCGGTGGGCGGATGTTGCCGGTGTTCGATCAGCCATCGCCCTATGCGGATTTGCTCAAACGCAGCCTCGACGATTTTTTTCCGGCGTTTGCCGATGTGAAGGTCGATGCAACGTGGAACGGCCCTTCGGATCGTTCGGTGACCGGGCTGCCTTTTTTCGGCCAGATGAGCGACAGCGGCAATGTCTTTTATGGCTTCGGTTACTCCGGCAGCGGCGTCGGCCCATGCCACATGGGCGGGCAGATTCTCGCCTCGATGGTGCAAGGGCTGGACAACCCGTGGACGCGTTCGCCGCTGGTCAACGGGCCGTTGGGATATTTTCCGCCGGAGCCGATTCGTTACCTCGGTTCGCTGATGGTGCGCAACGCCATCCGCCGCAAGGAGCGCGCCGAGGACCACGGGCGGCGGCCACGTCACCTCGATGTGCGCCTGGCGAAATTCGCGGCGGCGGCGGGCAAGGCTGACAAGGGCTGATGCCCTCGTCAGCGTTCGGCGCCGTTGAGCAACCAGTCGAGCAACAGGCTGGTATCACGTCCCGGCGGCGATTCCCGGCGCGGTGGGGTATGGCGGGCGCCGAGGCAGAGAATCGGTCGATCCGGATCGCCGTCCAGAAAACTCACCCAGACTTCGCTGCCGGCTCGAGGCAATGTGTCAGCGCTGAGCGAGCCCTCGCCGCCGGTCAGGGCGATCGGTAACCAGAGGGTGTGATCATCGTCGGGCATTTCGGGTTCTGGCCATAGCTGGACGGCGATCTGCCCTTGTTCGTCCAGCGTCGGCGGATCCCCGGCGTTGCCGTGTACCCGCGCGAGGTGATAGCCGGGAATGCTCGGCCGAGGCTGTATCAGCGGCGGACGAAAATCGGTCGACCAGGGCTGGGCGGTGAAATCATTGCAATAACGGCGATTCGTTGAAGCAGGATCGAGAATGGAGGGTTGTTGACCCTGATGACGCAGTTCGGTGATCAGCCACTGATCGTTGAATGCAGGAATAGGATGTCCAGTCACCTGCAGCAAGTGACCGCTGAGCAAGGTGCCGCAATCGCTGCGACCGCGCACGGATCGATACTGGCTGCGCTGGCGCTCGAGTTGGCGACGGCTGCGTTGCTCCGCGTGACGCTGCGGTGATGGGGCAACCGCCAACGCCGGCCAGTCATTGACCACTTCATTGGCCGCTTCGCCTGAGCCCGATTGCCGACCCCGATTGCGCACCGCCGGCAATGTGGCGATGGACGCGGCATCGTGGCGTTGAAATAACGCACTTATAGCGGGGGATGTTTTTTCGTGGGTCACCGTGAAGGGCAGAACCGTCGAGGTTTGCGGCAGATTCAGACTGTCATCGGCGAACACCACGACATGCCCGTCCGGCCGATGCTCAAAGTGATAGTGAATGCCTTCTTCTTCACACAATCGGTGCAGCAGCGCGAGGTCGCTTTCGTCGTACTGGATGCAGAATGGCCGCGCCGGATAGTGCCCGACGGTGACGTCCAGCCGATAACCGGCGCGGGGCAGACCGTGTTCGGCGAGCAATTGCGCGACGATATCCGTCACGCTCATGTCCACGAAAACCCGGCGTTTATGCCGCTGGTCAAGGATACGCAAGCGCGGCACCAAGACCAGGCGATAGCCGATCCGGTGCTGCCCTTGATGTTCACAACTGATGCTGTGGAGCACGCCGTGAATACCGTGGTCGTGGTCAATGCGCAGGAAGGCCGCTTGGTGGAGCAACCCGGCCGGCATCTGCGCGGGCGCCAGTGTGACCGTTTCGATCTCGAACCGGTAAGGTTGGTTGAGCGCCTCATGTCCGGTGAATCGCAATATCGGCAGGCACAGACCGCTGTCGATCAGCACCAGGTTGAACGGACTTTCCTTGTCGTTGAGCATTGAACCGGCTCTGTCAGGCAATACGGGCGGTAGAGGGTACGAAACCGGAGACCGAAAGAGTCATGACAAAAGCGCTTTTCAGAAACGCCCTACAAGCCGTGGAGAAGATGTCGATTCAGCGACAGAATTTTTGGTCGATTGCCAACTTTAGGCCGTATAAACTTGCGGGCACGCGTCGGCCAATAGATGTCTCGGCGCCACAGATCAAGAGAGTGAGTAATGGGCGCACAGTGGAAGGTTAAACACAAAGAAGCGGCAGCCAACGCCAAGGGCAAGATCTTCGGCAAACTGGTGAAAGAAATCACCATCGCTGCCCGCAACGGTGCCGATACCACCACCAACGCACACCTGCGTCTGGTGGTCGAACAGGCGAAAAAGGCGTCGATGCCCAAGGAAACCCTGGATCGCGCGATCAAGAAAGGTGCGGGCCTGCTGGGCGAGACCGTGCAATACCATCGTGTGACCTACGAAGGCTTCGCCCCTCATCAGGTGCCGCTGATCGTCGAGTGTGTCACCGACAACATCAACCGCACCGTGGCGGAAATCCGTGTGGCATTCCGCAAGGGCCAATTGGGTGCTTCCGGCTCGGTGGCCTGGGATTTCAACCATGTCGGCATGATCGAAGCGTCGCCTGATTCCCCGGACGCCGATCCGGAAATGGCCGCCATCGAGGCCGGTGCCCAGGATTTCGAGGAAGGTGAAGAGGGCGCGACCCTGTTCCTGACCGACCCGGTCGATCTGGACGCCGTGCAAAAAGCGTTGCCAGAGCAGGGCTTCACCGTGCTGTCGGCGAAACTCGGCTACCAGCCAAAAAACCCGGTGAGCGGTTTGAGCGACGAGCAGATGGCTGAGGTTGAGGCCTTCCTCGAAGGGCTGGATAACCACGACGATGTGCAGGATATGTTTGTCGGGTTGGCCGGCTGATTTGCATCGTCAGTGATCACGCCTTCGCGAGCAGGCTCGCTCCTACAGTGGTGTGTCGTACACACAATATGTGAACGCCGCTGAACCTGTAGGAGCGAGCCTGCTCGCGAATGACCGTGCAGCGGTCACGAATGTCCCAGCTCCCGCACCACCTCGCTGAACCCCGGTCGCGCCAGCACATCCGGCTGACAGCAACGCTGCTGCAGATCCTCCAGCACAACCCGCCGCTGATCACTCAATCCTGAGTCGACGCGGGCCAGCAGTTCTCCCAGCAAAACGCCAAACGCCCGCACTTCAATACGTTGCAGCGCACGAGTCTGTTCGTTGTCGTCCGTGGCATGGAACGACGCCGCGCCGAAATCTCCCAGCAGGCAATCGCCGTGCTCATTCAACAGGATGTTGTGGCCGTAGAGATCGCCGTGGGTGATGCCTTGTTGATGCAAATGCTCGGCGACCGACGCGATGCCGCCCGCGATGCGCAGCGCTACCGCCGCTTCGAAACGGCAATCATCGGCGTAAACATCCCGTGAGCACGACGTCAGACTCGGCAATCCCGCCAGATTCCGGAAGCTTGGCTCAATCAGCTCCATCACCAGGCCTTGCTGTCCCTGCGGATGGTCGTTGATCCGGCCTTCGACGCGAATCAGGTTCGGGTGCAGGCCGGCGGTTATGCAGGCGTTCATTTCATGCAGCGGTGAACCATCGCTGGTCATCTCGCCTTTGTAGAGTTTTACGGCAACCGCTTCTGACGAATGATCGGCATGTTGCCAGATCGCCCGGGAAATCACCCCGGAGGCGCCTTCACCCAGCCGTTCTTCGAGACGCAGCGCTGCCCAATCGATGCTCGGCGTGGCAGCAAGGGCGGCGCCATCGACCTCGGTTTCCAGCGGATTACCGGCATAGGCCAGCCAGGTCAGGCTCGGCAACGTCAGCAGCCATTGCGGCAGCTCGGTCAAACCGTTGGCGGCGACGCGGATCAGCTCCAGCCGATGACAATGGCGCAGCGATTGCGGTAATTGCGTGAGGCGGTTACCGGCGAGCATGAGTTTTTGCAGGTTCGGGCGTTCGCCCAATTCATCCGGCAGCGTTTCGATCCGGTTGTCGGTGAGGATCAGCCAGCGCAACAGTGGCGGCAGGGCGGCGCCCGGTACTTCGACAATTTGATTGGCCTTGAACCCGATCATCGTCAACGCCGCGCATTGGCCGAGGCAGGCCGGCAGTTCGGTGAACCGGTTGTCGGAGCAAAACAGCACCTGGAGATTTTTCAGACGGTGCAAGTCGTCCGGCAGGCTGGTCAAGGCGTTGCCGCTGAGGTTGAGGATTTCCAGCGTGTCCGCCAGGTCGAAAATTTCTCGGGGGAACTCGGTGAGAGACTCGGACAGATCCAGCCGGGTAATGCCGGATAACTCGCCGGCGCGCAATTGGGCAAGGGTGTGCATGAACTTGGATTCGCTATAGATCAAGGGCCGCAAATGGCCAACATGATAGCGGCTTTACCCCGTGTAGGAGCTGCCGCAGGTAGGTGAAATCAATCGTGTATTTCCTGCAATTGCCCCAATCGGCTGCGGGTGCGGGCCAGGTCGATGGCATCGCCGGCGAGGCTGTCACTCAACGGCAGGTGTCCGAGCAATGTGAGGTGTTTGTCCTGGTCGTAGAGCACGTCGATCAGATTAATGAAACGCTGCTGAACGGCGATCGAGCACTTGGCGAGTTCAGGCAATCCGTCGATGATCCACTGGTCGAAGCGCCGGCACAGTTCCAGATAGTCCATCACGGCGGTGGGTTGTTCGCACAGGTCGTCAAAACTGAATCCGATGCGGTGCTCTTTGCAATAGCGCGCGCGGAACTGTCGGGTGCCGACCTGCAGCGCCAATGGCGGCGCATCGGCGGGCGGCAGTTCAAGGGCATTGCGTTGCGCCGAAGTGGCCGGCCACACGTAATGGCCCTGGGTAAACACCTGATGGGCATGCTGACGGGCATGACTGCGATAGTCGTGGGGGCCGCCGACTTCCATGACGTCCATGCGCGTGTTGATCAACTCGATCACCGGTTTGAACCGCGCATGGTAGAGCGGGTTGGGCAGCAGGCCTTCCGGCGGGTAGTTGGAGGTGACCAGCAGCAAAATTCCGCGTTTGAACAAAGCCTTGAACAGGCGCGTGATGAGCATTGCGTCGCCAATGTCATGCACATGAAATTCGTCGAAACACAGCACCCGGCAGTCCAGCAGCAGCTCATCGAGGGTCACCTCCATGGCGTCGTTTTCATCACGATGGCTGAACATGCCCTGGTGCAGGCGCGCGAAAAACTCATGAAAATGCAGACGTTGTTTCTGCTCGATGGGCAGGGACTGAAAAAAGCCGTCAAGCAGCCAGCTCTTGCCACGCCCGACGGCTCCGTAAAGGTACAACCCTGGCGGCGTTTGCGTTGATGGGCCGTACAGCAACCCGGCGCGCTGGGCCATGCAGTCGATGACCCGCTGCTGGCTGTGGCTGAGGGTGTAGCCCTGCTGATGGGCCTTTTGCCGAAAATAATCGCGAACGCTTTCGGCGCTGGCGCAGTGGTCGCCACGTGCAGGAGGTTTCTTCGCCAGCAGGCGGCGCAATGC
>NZ_WKEQ01000037.1 GCF_021605415.1 Pseudomonas syringae | reverse complement strand
CCTAAGCAGATCATCTGTGCAGCGATGCGCAAACTGCTGCACTTCGTATACGGAGTGCTCAAATCGGGTCAACCATATGACCCAAATCTTGCAGTTGCGCGGTGAGATTTAAGACGGTATCTACAGGTGGCGAACGGCTCTGATAAATTAGTACACATCACTGTCTGTGCGAGAACCACGACCCATGAGAGTTATCCGTAGCAAGGACTTCACCGCCACCCGCGCTTGGGGGGCTGACGACATAGCTAACATGGATGGAACCACCGTCCGCCTCCATTGGACCGACCAACCTTACAAGTGGCATGTGAATGATGGCGAGGAGGTATTCGCAGTCCTGGACGGCACTGTGGATATGCATTATCGCGAGTCAGGAATCGAACACGTCGTGACATTGGTGGTTGGCGATGTCTTTTACGCAGGGGTTGGATGTGAACACGTTGCGCATCCTCGTGGACAAGCGCGGATTCTGGTTATCGAACGTGAGGGCAGCGTTTGATGAGCTGTTCATCTGCGCCGAAAGAACCACATCAAAAAACGACGTAATCAGTCGACTGGAGCGACGTTCTGCCAGGCATAGGTTTCGGTGTAGAGCGGATCCCCTTCGATGCGGATCGTGCGAATACGAGGGTCGGCAATAAACTCCGAATCGCGCTCTGCAGACGGATGCTCCTGATGCGCCATGCAGTGCCTTGGTGCTGGCCGTCATTCTGACACTTCACTCGAGGATCGAAGCGCTCCAGGCTACCGGCGCACGCCCCTTGCAGGTCATTGCGCAACGCGATCCAGCGTGGCGCTCACAACTGACACTCCGCTGCCAAGTACTCACATCGAATCAAGTATCGGCCCATGGCTACGTCGCCAACCACGTGGTAGCGACCGACGAAGTGCCTAATGGTCGCCCACACCCAGCCCAGGCGTTGGCTAACGTGATCGCATTGGGCATCAGCGACGTCGCCGCTTGCGTCAAGGTCGACGACACCTGGCCCGGCATCCTCGAAGGCCGCAGTGCCGGCATGTGGACAGTCGCGCTGACGTGCTCCGGCAACGCCTTGGGTTTGACCTACGAACAGTACAAGGCGTTGTCTGCTGACAAACTGGCAGAAGAACGCGCGCGCATCATCAAGATATTCGAAGGCTCTCGCCCGCACTATCTGATCGACACCATCGTCGAGTTGCCGGCAGTCATCGAAGACATCAATGCCCGCCTGGCACGCGGAAACCCCTCAAGGCTCCTGAATCTACCCGGCCACTGAAGTGACAGTGGCCGCTCCCAGGACGCGCCCAGGCCTGATTCCTTGGTCAGGCATTTCCATCCTATGCCTGAATATCGGGTTCCACCGCATTCACTGCCTCCAACTGAGCACTCATGCGGTGCAAGAAGCCAATGAGCATTTCGACTTCATCATTCTTCAGGGTCGCCAGTAGCAACCTCTCTCTCTCAAGGGCTGTCACCAACACTTCGTCATGCAACTTGCGGCCTGCGGGTGTCAACGACACGGTGTATCGGCGTGCATCTACCGCGTCCATCTGAGTCGAAACATGTCCATCCCGCTCTAACTGCTTAAGCGCTCGACTGACAGCGCTTTTATCCAGGCCAATGACCTGAACGATTCGATTAGCGCTGATGTGGTCTTCAACCGCAAGCATTGCCAGCACCCGCCATTCAACGATGCCAATCCCGAAATGCTTGCGGTAGCAAGCTGATGCGCCGCTCGCCATCTTGTTCGTCAGCGAGGTCAGCAGTGCCGGAACGTAATGCTCCAGGTTCAAGGGAGATGGTTGAGTCATGACGAGCGGTTCCTGAAAGGCGATTGAATTGGTTGACACCGCAACCGAAAAGCTTAGGATAAGAATCACACACGATTGCGCGTCCGCATCATAAGCGAGCGGCAAAACAATAAAAAACCCAGAGGTGCCGTGTCATGACCTGCCTGCTCCTATCGCTCACTTCCTGATCTCCATTCTCAACGCATTTAGCCGGTAACACCGGCTCAACATCCACTTGCTTTCAAACACTGCACATCCGCGGTGGGGTTACGCTCATGCTCGAAGTTTATGTATCTAGAAAAATATCTGAAGCTGAGGGTGTCTGCAGTTTCGAATTGATGGCTGCCAACGGCGCAGAACTGCCCGCGTTCTCAGCGGGGGCCCATGTCGACGTGCATGTTGCTCCTGGGCTTACTCGGCAGTACTCACTGTGCAACGCCCCACACGAACGCGACAGATACGTTATCGCGATACTTAACGAGCCTGCGTCTCGCGGAGGATCCAAGCGCATGCACGCCGATGTGACAGAGGGCTCAATACTCTCCATTGGCAGCCCTCGTAATCTTTTCGATTTAGACCTTTCAGGCGAACGCTATGTCTTGTTCGCCGGTGGTATCGGCATTACTCCGATCATTGCAATGGCTCATACCCTGATCGCAGCGGGCAAGTGCTTCGAGCTCCACTACTGCGGCCAATCCATTGAACGGTTGGCATTCCTCGGGATTTTGAACGCCCCCCCCTTCGCTGATCATGTTCGGCTGCATGTCGATAACGGCCCGTCCGAGCAACGCCTGGATGCTGCTCAAATCCTCGCGAATCCAGCGCATGGCGACCAGCTTTATGTCTGCGGCCCGTCCGGCTTTATGTCACATATTCAATCCACCGCGAAGGCTTCTGGATGGAGTGACAAGCAGGTCAATCGGGAGGACTTTAGCGCCCCGCCTCAGGCTCTCGAAGGTGATCAGCCCTTCGAAATCGAGCTGTCTCGGTCAGGTCGTGTGATCGAAGTTCCTGCGCAAAAAACCGCCCTTGAAGTGCTGCTAGAGCACGCTGTGGAAATCGAAAGCTCCTGCGAGCAAGGCATCTGCGGCTCTTGTGTCACTCGCGTTTTGGCGGGTCAGCCTGACCATCGAGATCAATACATGAATGCATCGGAACACGCACGGAACGACTGTTTTACACCGTGCTGTTCACGCGCGCGCAGTCCTCGTCTTGTGTTGGATCTGTAACTCCTTAAAAAACAATCCTGATAGCTGGAGATCGTTATGAGTACATCGCAAGCCCAATCGCTCGCTTATGATGCTGCACCTCCAAAAGAGCTGGCCAAATTCCCGCTGAACCAGTGGTACGTCGCTGGGTTTGCCTGGGAGCTTAAAGACAAGCCTCTAGGTAGAACCCTGCTCGGCCAACCTGTTGTGCTGTTCCGTATGGCAGATGGTAAACCTGCGGCTCTAGAAGATCGCTGCTGCCATCGAGCCCTGCCCCTCTCCCACGGGACGCTCGAAGAGCAAGGCGTTCGCTGTGGGTATCACGGGCTACTGTTCAATGGCGAAGGGCAATGCGTGGAAGTGCCAGGACAGGCCAAAGTGCCTTCGAAAGCCAAAGTGCCTGCATTTCAGGTTCGTGAACGCGATCAGATCATCTGGATCTGGTTCGGTAGCTCAGATCAGCAGGAGCCCACCTGCGAGCCACCGTCGTACGACATCCACAGCAATGGCGAGTACCTCTTCGAAGGGGACGTCTACCACTACGACGCGCCCTACCAACTCATCCACGACAACCTGCTTGATCTGAGTCACTTGGGCTACGTGCACCTTCGCACTATCGGTGGTAACGCTAGCGTCCATATGAACGCTCAAATGCGTGTCGAAAGCGACGAGACCAGCGTGAAGGTGACTCGCCATATGCCGAACTCAGTGCCGCCACCTACCTACACCGCAGCCTACCCGTTCCAAGGCAACGTCGATCGTTGGCAAGAAATCGAGTTTCACGTTACGCACCTGCGTATCTGGACAGGTGCAACGGACGCCGGCAACGAGTCGCTCGATGACCCTCTGCGTGGAGGCTTCCACATGCGAGGTTTCCATGGCGTAACGCCTGAGACTGAAACCTCAAGCCACTACTTCTGGACTATCGCAACCAACCCGAAGAGCAATCCAGAGGAAATCAAATCGAAGGTCGTAGAACAGACTGTCATGACCTTTGATGAGGACAAGGTCGTTATCGAAGCTCAGTACAAGAACATGCTCAAGCTTGGCCCCAAACCAATGGTGGACATCCATGTGGACGTGGGAGCTAACCGCGCACGCAAGATTATCGAGCAGTTGCGCCAAGTCTCTTAGGGGTCATCCACGAGGCGGCTAAAGCCGCCCACCCTTGTCGCCCTCGCTCTCCTCCTACTGCGCCGCAAACACTACGCCCACCTGCTCGGCGTATTTCAACCATGCACGCTTGAGCCGCTGTACGGTTTCGGGTTGTGTGGCCGCCAAGTCAGTGGTTTCGCCCCGATCCTGCGCCACGTCGAACAACTGCCATTGCGGCGGTTGTGCATGATCACCGAAGCCTGCCTGAGGTCGCATGCCCAGCAGTTTCAGATTGCCTTCGCGGTAATAGGCGTTGCCGAACAACTCACCGGCCAGGCTTTCATTCGCGTGTGGGCTGCCGTTACCGGCGAGCATCGACAGCAGGGACTTTCCAGTGATCGGGTGCTTGTCGGCTTCTGTCGGTGGCTTGATCCCGGCCAGTGCCAAAAAGGTCGGCGCCAGGTCATCGACCCGGGCGACGCCGCGTTCCACACCCTGACGGCGCAGTGCCTTGGGCATCTGAACGATCGCCGGCACGCTGATGCCACCTTCGGCTGTGGTGCCTTTAAACAGATGAAACGGCGCCGCGCTGACCTCGGCCCAACGCAGTCCATAGTCGATTTGCGAACCGGCTCGACCCAGGTTGGCGTAGCTGTTATCGGTGCGCGGGCCCGGCGGGTAGAACTGCGCATGGTTTTCTGCGGCCGCGCCGTTGTCCGACATGAACACGATCAGCGTGTTGTCGTACTGGCCGCTCGCGCGCAGATAATCGATCAAACGGCCGATGTTGTTATCCAGGTTGTCGACCATCGCCGCGTAGATTTCCATCTTGCGGGCTTCAGTACGCTGCTGTTCGGGGCTTAATTGTTCCCAGCCCGGCAGCTTCGGATTGACCGCCAGCGGTTGCGCCAGCTGGGTGGCCTGGGGAATAACGCCAAGCTTTTTCATCCGCTCGATACGCGCCAAACGCACGCTGTCGTAGCCTTGATCAAAACGCCCACGGTATTTATCCAGATATTCCCTGGGTGCTTGCAAAGGCCAGTGCGGCGCGGTGAACGCGGCGTAGGCAAAAAACGGCTTGCCGTCCTTTTTGCTGTTCTGCAGATAACCGATCAGCTTGTCGGTATAAAAGTCGCTGGAGTAGAAATTGTCCGGCAACTCCACGGCTTTGCCGTTTTCGCGGTAATGCACTTGTTCGATCTTCGTCGGTTCAGCAGCCGACGGTTTGAAGTGCGACGCGCCACCTTCGAGCAGCGTAAACGACTGCTGGAAACCGCGTTGATCCGGGCCCTGATCCGCCTCCAGGCCCAGATGCCATTTACCGACCATCAAGGTGTTGTAACCCCCCTCAGCGAGTAATTGGGCAATCGAGTAAGAGCGCTGATTCAGATACCCCTCGTAGCCCGGTTTGCCGCGCTGAAAAGGCTGCAGCGCTTCGGCCATGGTGCCAAGCCCGGCGAGGTGGTTGTCGGTGCCGGACATCAGCATCGAGCGGGTGATCGAACAGGTCGGCGCGGCGTACAGACTGGTGAATTGCAGACCCTCGTGGGCGAGCGAATCCAGGGTTGGCGTGTTGATCTCGCCGCCAAAGCTGCCGAGGTCGGAATAACCCAGGTCGTCCGCGACAATCAGCAAGATATTCGGTTGCGTTGATTCGGCAGTGGCGGCCATCGCCAGGCTGCTGCCGAGCATCAACGCGCCGAGCAACAGGTTCAAAGGCATTCGCAGAACAGGCATAAGTGCTCTCTTGTTATGTGTTCACATTAATCGGCATCAGCTAGCGGTCATTCCTCGAAAATGGCCACCGCGCGCACGAATCCGGCCGACGCATGTTTGATCTTGTAGGGGAAACACGACACCACGAAGCCATTGGCGGGCAAGGCCTCAAGATTGGCAAGTTTTTCCATCTGACCGTAACCGATATCACGCCCGGCCTTGTGCCCTTCCCAGATGATCGAGGCATCGCCGTCGGCGGCGAACCGTTCGCGGGTGTACTTGAACGGCGCGTCCCAGCTCCACGCGTCAGTGCCGACAACACGCACACCGCGTTCCAGCAGATACATCGTGGCTTCGCGGCCGATTCCCACGCCGGCATCGAGATAACCGGGCTGGCCGAACAATGCGCCGGCACGGGTATTAATCAACACGATGTCCAGTGGCTGCAACGCATGATCAATGCGCGCCAGCTCCGCTTCGATCTCGTCGGCGGTCACCACATGACCGTCAGGCAGGTGCCGAAAATCAAGCTTCACGCCCGGCTGCAGGCACCAGTCCAGCGGCAATTCGTCAATGCCGAAGGCCGGTTGGCCGCCATCGGTGGTCGACGCGTAATGCCACGGCGCGTCCATGTGCGTGCCGCTGTGGGTGGTGATTTGCAGGCGCTCGGCCGCCCATGACTCGTTGCCCGGCATTTGCTCCAGTTGCAGCCCGGGGAACATCGCGGCCATTTCAGGCCAGCCCTGTTGGTGATCCATGTAGTCGATCTTCGGCAACAGCGGTGGCGGATCGGTGTAAGGGTTGTTTTCAAGGGTGACCGAGAGATCGACCAGGCGACGCTTAGGCTTGGCTGGCTGCATGAAGGGACTCTCCAGTAATCGACAGATGCCGTGGGGCGGCAGGGTTCAAAGAATTGCGGATCAGCGCAGCGGCGTTGCCGTCATGGCTGAAACCGGCGGCTCGCGCCTGGGGTGTTTTCAGCGGTGGCAGGCGCCCGAACAGGGCTTCCAGTTCGCCGTCCGGGGCGTGGGTGATCAAGCTGCGACGTTCTTCCCCGTAACTTGCCGCCAAAGCATCGACCACTTGGGCAATCGACAGGTGCAGTACCGGCAATTGCCACAGCCGTTGTGAGCCGCGATCAAGCTCGGCCGCGTGAATCAGGTTATTCACGCAGCAGCGCGCCGACATCCACCAGGCCGTTGCCTCGGCGGACACCGGGCACCGATAGGCGTCGCCCTCAGCGAAGGCGCGCAGCAAGTCACTCATGAACGCCGAGCGCAAACCGTTCGATTCGCGCGGCCGGGCAACGATGCCGGGCAAGCGCAGCGCGTAACCGTCGACTTCGCCGCGCCGGGCAAGGTCGACAATCACGCTTTCGACAATCGCCTTGTGCGTGCCGTAGGACAGCTCCGGACGCAACGGTGCCTGCTCGTTCATGCGCGACGGCAAGCCGCCGCCGTACACCGCGACGCTGCTGGCGTACACCAGCACCGGAGGCAGGGATTTGTTGCGCAACTGGTCAAGCAACTCCAGGCTCGCCAACAGGTTGACTTGATAACCCAGCGCGTAGTGTTCTTCCGCCGCGCCACCGGCGATGCTCGCCAGATGAAAAACCACGTCAATGCCATCGGCCAGAACACGGCGCATCAACGCCGCATCGGTAATGTTGCCGCGATGTGGACGCACCCGCGGATTATCCGGCAGGCCTTGCAAATCGGTGTCCAGCACCAGCAACGCTGCAATGCGCCGGCCGCGCAAGCTGCCCCTCGCCAACAGGCAGCGCACCAGTTCGCGACCGACGAAGCCATTGGCTCCGGTAATCAACACACGCATATGCCGCTCCTCAGCCCTGAGCCTTGACGACGCATTGGTCAATTGCACCGAAGACCGACTGACCGTCGGCCCCGACAACATCCATGTGCACGCGGTCACCGAAGTGCATGAACGCGGTTCGCGGCGCGCCGTGCTCGATCATCTCAATGGCACGGCGTTCGGCGATGCAGGCAGAACCGACGCTGCGTTCGGCGTTGGAAACCGTGCCGGAGCCGATCAACGTGCCGGCCCCCAACCGCCGGGTCAGTGCGGCATGGGCGATCAACTGGCCGAAGCCGAAGGTCATTTGCCCACCGTGCGGATGACCGAACCACTGACCATTCCAGGTCACCTGCAACGGCAGTTGCACACGACCGTCGTGCCAGGCATCGCCCAACTCGTCCGGGGTAATCGCCAACGGTGCGAAACTCGACGAGGGTTTGGCCTGCAGGAAGCCGAAACCGGTTTTCATTTCCCGAGGGGCCAGCGCCCGCAGGCTGACGTCGTTTATCTGCAAGATCAGTTTGATGTGTCCAAGCGCTTGCTCCGCGCTGCAACCCAGCGGCACGTCGTCCACCAACACGACGAATTCGCCTTCGAAGTCGATGCCCTGACTTTCGCTGGGTAACGCGATGTCATCGCGGGCGCCAAGGAAATCATCGCCCGCGCCCTGATACATCAGCGGCGTGTGTTCGACGCCTTCGATGGGGTCGAGGTTGAAGGCCTTTTGCATCAGCGCGCCATGGCTGAGAAATGCCGAGCCGTCGCACCATTGGTAGGCGCGCGGTAACGGCGCCATGGCCTGGGTTGGATCAAAGGCAAACGCGTCCTGTGCGTCGCCCGCGTTCAAGCGGTCGGCCAGCGCCTGCAAGCGCGGCTCGACACTGGCCCAGTTTTCGATGGCCTGCTGCAAAGTGCAGGCTACAGGCGCGGCACTGAGCGCCCATTTCAGATCTCGCGAGACAATCACCAGTTGCCCGTCACGGCTGGCATTTTTCAGGGTGGCGAGTTTCATGACGAGGCTCCTTGCACAGGCTTCAATTCAGCAGCAAAGCGCCCGTCGAGCAGGATGAACACCATGCGCGCCATGGCTTCGGTACGGTTGCTCCAGGCATGGTTGGTGCCGCGTTGCACCACCACATCGCCGCGCTTGAGATGCACTTCTTCTTCATCCAGCACCAGCCACACCTCGCCTTCAGTGACGATGCCGTAGTCGAGGGTTTCGGTGCGGTGCATCAGCTTGTGCTTGCCGCCGCCCTGCCCCGTACCGGCATGCGACTCGCCGATCTCGGCGAATACGGCAGCGGCGCTTTCATCGCTGACCTGGTTCTGGACACTGTCCGGTGGAATGTCGACGACACGAATCACGCTGCCTTGCGGCCCCGGACTGAGTCGCAAAGGCTGGGCGCTCGGATCGCTGGCGTTGTCGAGCATTGCCGGGCTGGCGCCGGTATTCCATAACTCGTGGAACACCGTGCCGGGCACGGCCAGCAACGGAAACACATTGGGCGTCGGGCCGCTGCTGGCGACGATGGCCTGGCCTTGCGGGTTATGGCCGGTGACCACTCTTTTGAATTCGGGAAGTGAGTGCATTTAAAGTTCTCGTTCAGTTGTCATCGGCGCGCGGGGAAGCACGCCGCCGAGCTTGGGAACCGCGAGGCAAAACAGCGCGATCAGCAATTGCAGGCCACCCACCAAAGCCAAGGCCTGCGGCAACGCCGAGCTGACGCCATGGCTGATGCCAAGCACGACCAGAGGGCTGATGAATTCGCCGGCAAAAATCGCTGCGGTGAAACAACCCGCCGCGCGCCCGCGTTGGTGAAAGTCGACTTGCGCCATGATCCAGGTGATCAGCGTCGGCAACATCAGGCCGATGCCCAGCCCGTTGATCGTCACCGCGACCACTACTTGCAAATGGCTGCCTGCGCTGGCCATCAACAAACCGCCAACGCCCGCCAATGCATAGGCAATCAACAACATGTGCTGCGCGCGCATGCCGCTGAACAGGCGAAAGCTCAGCGCCCCGACCAAGACACCCAACTGGTTGGCGCCCATGGTCATGCCGATTTCTTGCGGCGCATCGACGTGCAACAGATTGAGCAGATACCCGGCCTGCACCGGCACGATGAACAGACTCAGACCGGCCAGCAATGCCAGGGCATACATCGGCGTCAGCGCGCGCCACGGGAACGCATCGGCCGGTGCGCTGCGCAGCGTTTGCTGGGTCAGCACCTGCGATTTAGGCTCCCAGAGTTTCCACGCCATCAACGGCAGGAACACCAGACCGACTGCGTACAGCGCAAACGGTGTGCGCCAGTCGTCCTGGCCGAGAAATCCACCGAGCGCGATAAACACCGCCGCCGACAGCGAGGTGGCGACCATTTGTAAGGCAAACAAGCGCTCGCGGCGGGCGCCGCTGTAGTAATCGCCCATCAGCGTGGTGCAGCAGGTCATGATGCCCGCCTCGGCCAGACCGATTCCGGCGCGACTGAGGACGATGGCCTGCAACGATTCCAGCCACAGCGGCAGCACACCGCACAGCACGTAAAGACACATGCTGGCGAGCAACAACGGTTTGCGCCCGAGGCGGTCGGCGATCAACCCCGCAAACGGCGCCAACAGGGCAATCACCAGCGCCGGCAAGGTCAGCACGATCGGCACCAGCACGGCGCTGTTCGGTACGTCGGCAAAGTGCGCTTGCATGCGCGGCAGTACCGGCGCCAACAGCACCGCGCCAAGTACCGGCAGGCAACTGCCGAGCAGCAACAACAGCGATTGCGCCAGACCGGCGTGCCGGCCGGCATTCGCGGCGGAGGATTTAGCGAGCATGGCAACGCTCCTGAGTGCGCAGAGAATCGGGATTGGTTGCCACCGCAGTGGCCGGTTTCGCCACGTTCTGCACAGCGGCAGGCGTCAGCACATCAGCGGTCGAACGCCGAACCGGCAAGAGGAAATGCGCCAGCGCCGGTAGCAACACCAGCGCGCCGACCATGTTCCAGACGAACATGAACGCCAGCAGCACGCCCATGTCGGCCTGGAATTTGATCGGCGAGAAAATCCATGTGGCCACGCCAATTGCCAGGGTGATACCGGTCAGCATCACCACTTTGCCGGTGGAGACCAGCGCCAGGTAATAAGCCTCGGACAGGCTCGCGCCGCGACGCAGATGGCCGAGCAAAATGCTCATCACGTACAAGGCATAGTCGACGCCGATGCCCACACCGAGGGCGATCACCGGCAGCGTGGCGACCTTCACGCCGATGTTCAGCCACACCATCAGCACTTCACAGAGAATCGAGGTGAGCATCAGCGGGATCACCGCGCAGAGCGTCGCGCGCCAGGAACGGAAGGTGATCAGGCACAGCACGATCACCGCGCCATACACCCAGAACAGCATTTCGCGGTTGGCCTGTTTGACCACGATGTTGGTCGCCGCCTCGATGCCGGCATTCCCCGCCGCCAGCAGGAACTGCACCTCCTCGGTGTTGTTGGCGGCGGCAAACGTTTCCACGTGCTCGACCAGCCGCGTGAGGGTTTCGGCCTTGTGATCGGTGAGGTAGGCATACAGCGTCAACAGACTGCAATCTTCGTTGTACAGACCACGCGGTGCGCTGGCGGTGATCATGTTAAGCATCGCCTGGTTGTTCTGCAGCTCGTACCACTTGGCGCTGCCTTCACTGAGACCGACCAGCATGCGGCGGTTGAGCAAGGCCAGCGAGTTGGTCGAATCCACGCCGGGCAGCGCACGCAATTGCCAGTCCAGCGCATCGACTTTGGCGAGGATGTCGTAACGCGCACAACTGCCCGCCGGGGTTTTCACCATGACCGCAAACAGGTCGCTGCTGGCGCCGTAATGCCGGGTCAGAAAGGCGTCATCCTGGTTGTAGCGCGAATCGGCGCGCAGCTCCGGCGCGCCGGCATTCAGGTCACCGATCTTCAGTTGCAGGCTGACCACAAAACCGGCCGCCGCCAACGCTAGGCTGATGGCGATGCACAGACTGGCCCAACGACGCTGGGTGAACAGATCGAGGAAGCGCCAGAAGGCGTGACGACGCAAACCGGCCTGCTCGGTTTGCTCGCTCTTGAGACTCAACTGTGCGGCACGCGGCGTGACGCCGATATACGACAGCAACACCGGCAGCAATATAAGGTTGGTGAAGATGAGAACCGCGACCCCGATGCTGGCGATGACGGCGAGATCCTGAATGACCTGAATCTTTATCAGCATCAGCACCGCAAACCCCACCGCATCACACAGCAGCGCAGTCAGCCCGGCCAGGAACAGTCGGCGAAAAGTGAACCGCGCCGCCACCACCCGATGCATGCCGCGTCCGATGTCTTGCATGATGCCGTTCATTTTCTGCGCGCCGTGGCTCATGCCGATGGCAAACACCAGAAACGGCACCAGCACCGAATACGGGTCGAGCTGATAGTTGAGCAACGGCAACAGACCGAGTTGCCAGACCACCGCGACCAGCGAGCAGAACACCACCAGCAGCGTGCTGCGCAGGCAGCGGGTGTACCAGAACAACACGGCGGTAGTGATGAGGATTGCCACGGCGAAGAACAACAGAATCTGTTTCAGTCCGTCGATCAGGTCGCCGACTTTTTTCGCGAAACCGGTGATGTGAATCTCGATGCCGTCTTTTTGATAAGTGCTGCGTAAAGCCTCCAGATGGTCGGACAGGGTCGAATAGTTCAGTGCCTGGCCGTCAGAGGTGTTAGCCAGCAACGGCACATAAATGACGCTGGAAGTCTGATCGAACGCTACCAGTTGACCAAGCTCATTCGAGCGTTGGACATTGCGCCGCAGTGCTTCGAGGTTAGCTTGAGTGCCGCTGTAGTCATCGGGAATGACCGGGCCGCCGTCCAGGCCTTCTTCGGTGACGGCCACCCAACGTGTGGCCGGCGTCCACAGTGATTTCATGTACGCGCGGTCGACGCCCGGCAGCAGATAGAGTTTGTCGCTCAGGGCTTGCAGGGTTTTCAGGTACTCGGCGTTATAGATATCGCCGTTGCGGTTCGCCACCACGATGCGCAGGGCATTGCCCAACCCGCTGAGCTGTTTCTGATGCTCAAGGTAATTGGCGATGTAGGGTTGGCCGGTCGGGATCATTTTTTCGAAACTGGCGTTCAACTCGATGCGCGTTGCTTGATAACCGAGCACCAGGGTCGTCAGCACGCACACCAGCAGCACCCACAGGCGATGGTTGAACAGCGTGCGCTCGACCACCGAACCGGAACGCGGATCGAAATTCGCGAGACTGGCCGTGGCATTGTCAATTGGCTGCATAACCTCACTCCGAAGCAATAGCGGTTGGCGGCAATACGCGCGTCAAACCGGTGAAACCCGCCAACACCAGGCTGCCGTCCGCGGCCTGAACGACGCTGGCCACCGGCATGCCGAGTGGCTTGCCATAGGGCTTAAGCGCTGCGCCCGGCTGATCGCCGGTACGAAACAGCGCGCCACCTTGGTTGACCAGCAGCAGTTGCCCGTCCTTGGTGCGAATGGCATCGCTGAAAGAAATCGGCATTGGCACCGGCGCCGGCTGGAAGCTTTCGCCCAAGTCGTGGGAGACAAACGCGTTACCCTTCAAACCGGCGACCAGCAACGTGCCGTTGTCGGTGGTTTGCAAGGCGAAGAAACTGCCGGCGTATGGACTTTGCAGAGCAGTGAACGACTGACCGGCATCGTCGGATCGTGCGAGAAAGCCTTGCTCGCCGGCGATGAACCAGTGCTCGCCCTGCCGCGCAATGGCATAAAGATGCGAGCCCGACGGGTTGTCGATCTGCCCCATCATCGATTGCCAGGTAACCCCGCCGTCGTCAGTCTTGAAGGCCAGGCCGTAGGCACCGACCACGAGGCCATGGCGCGCATCGACAAACTCGAGGGCGAGCAGCGGTTTGTCCGGGCCGTCATTGACCAGGCGTTCAGCGATTTGCACCCGTGCATCAGCGGCGTCCTGATCCGCCGCGCCGGGCGGTTGTTGGCGCGCCGCATCCAGTTCAAGTTGCGCCGCTCGCTTGCCGTCCAGTTGCACGGCCCAATGCTCGCCGCCATCACGGGACATCAGCACAACCCCGGCATGACCCACCGCCCAGCCCGTATCGGCATCGGCGAACTGCACCGCAGTCAGGCTGACCGACACTGGCACTTGGGCCTGACGCCATTGAACGCCGTTGTCATCGGACAGCAGCACGATGCCCCGCTCGCCCACCGCGACCAATCGCGTACCCGCGCGGGCCAGATCCAGCAACACCGCGCGTTGCGCTTGTGGCGCCTGCATCGCCGCCGTGTTCAGTGCATCGCTGACCGGCGCCGCGTGGACGACGCTCAACGGCAGCACCAAAGCCACTCGCCATACCAGTCGACCCATCACCTGACAGATTCTGTTCATACCAACCTCGAAAACCCCTGTAAAACCGGATCACGGCGTACCCACCGCGATCCCGTTCTCGACTCAACGAACCCCGGCACCGGCCATCGCCGCCGGGGAAAATTCCGAAGCCTTGTAGCGATCGACCAGGCCGTACTGCTCAGGCAGTCCGGTGTAGACGTTCTGGATGAACCAGGCGCCGGAGGTCAGGTCATAGAAGCCCGAAGACAGTTGCGCCTGGGCAGGCAGATCCGGCAGCACCGCTGGCAGCGACCACAGGGTTTTGGCCAGTTGGCCGTTGGCGTCCCAGCGATCGCCGAGCATGGCTTGCCAGGTGTCTTCGTCGAGGTAGTAGCGGCCCTTCGGCAATTGATGACGCTTGCCCGGCGCCAGTTCGGCGTCGACCACCCAGACCCGGTGCAATTCCCAGCGCACGTAGTCAGGGTTCATGTGATGGGCGAGAAACAAATCCTCAGGCTTGGCGGCGGTCTGCACTTTGTTGGTGTTGTACGGAATGTACATTTCCTGCTTGCCGACCAGTTTCCAGTTGAAACGATCCATGCGGCCCTGGAACACACTCAGTTCATCGAACGACATGACCCCGGCGGTTGCCGGCGTCGGTGTGTCGCAGCAAGCGTTTGGCAATTTGCGCACGCGGCGTTGTCCGGTCAGGTAGACGTGCGCCTGGGACTGGTCACCGTTGATGTTGGTACGGCCCATGATCTGCTCGCCGGCACGCAGCGGCGGCCCGACATTGAGCAGACGGAACAGCCAGTAATCCCCGGCAAAAGATTCCGGCGTGCCTTCCTGGTAGTAATACGGCATTTCCTGGATGGCTCGGCCGTCGGTGGTCATCACCTGTTTGCCGTCGGCGGTCATCAGATAATGCCGAAAATGCATCGACACAGACGTCCCACGCCAGTTGAGCACGTGGTTCCACATGGCTTCGGCGCCGTTTTTCGGGATCGGAAACGGAATGCCGCCAAACGCGCCTTCCGGCACCGGACCGGCGCTGCTGTCGACCAGTTTGGCGCGGGTGGCGTTCTTCAGGGTGTTGTCATAAACCCATTGCGGCGCGGCAGCGCTACGGCGTGTCGGGTAGACATCGATGCGATAGGTGTCGGGGAAACGCTTGAACATTTCCTTGGTGCCGTCGGTGAGTTTGCCGGCGTACTGCGCGAGATTTTTCGAGGTGATGCTGAACAGCGGCTTGTCCGCTGCAAAAGGGTCGCTGCGTTTTCCACCCTCCTTGAATCCGGCATCAACCTTGGTGTAACCACCGTCCCAGGCCGGAATCGAGCCGTCGGCATTGCCCGCGCGCTCGGCACCGAAGGGCGTCAGCGACGTGTTCAGTTTCGCCGCTTCGTCAGCCGTAGCCGCCGCTGCGCCGTGACTCAACACCACCAGGCTACCGAGCAGCGCGAAGCACAAGGCTTTGAGTGTGAACGCCGCATCTTTATTGTTAGGGGTCATGCGCAAGTCCTCTTAAAACGTGGTCTTGACGGAGAAGGCCAGGTAATCCCGGTCTTTCAGCGATTGCTGGAAATTGAATTGGCTGGTCGCGTTGAGGTTGGTGTTTTCAGGGCCGTAGTAATGCGTATAGGTCAGGCCGGCGGTCACGCGATCGAGGTAGGTCGCGGTGATGCCGATGTTCATGTCGCCGCCGTTATCCGGGCCGAACGAACTGACCACCGCCGACTTGCCGAGCGGGAAGTAGCTGAAACCCACCGGAATGCTGATATCGACGCCGGGGAAAAACTGCCGATAGGTCGGGGTGTAAACCACCTTGAAGCCGAGGCCGTCATCGGTCGCGCCAGGATCGAGCGCGGCACGGTTTTTGGTGACGTTAAGCAGACGGTTCCAGGCGATCTCACCGACGAACCCGGATTCCCTGGCAATGAAGTTCGGCCCGAACGAAGCAATCACATTGAGGTTGATGTGCGCCGTGCGACCGACCGCATAAAGTGCGTCATCGTCGTTATCCGCCTCGACACCTGGCAGCACCGTGACGCCGTTGGACACCAGTGGCATGTTCCAGCGCATCGAGGCTTCACCGGCGAAGCTGTAGGCATCCACCGTGGTGGAGAAACTGGCGCCGAATGCGCGGATGTCTTCGGGGTAAACCCAGTAGTAATCGCCGATCTGGCCGGTGCTGAAATTCGGTGCGCCGGCCGACGGCTTCAGATAAAGCTTGGGTGTCTTGTCGTGATACTGGATGGCGTAGAGACCATATTCCACGGTTTCTGCGCTGTATTTCAGTTGCAGGCCGCCCTGCCCCGAATCCCTGGCGTCTTTGTCTTTGCCATGGAAAAACGCCGCCGGGCTGCTGGCGTTGCCACCCAGGAACGCCGGGAAAGGCGCGCCGACGATCAGGCGTTCGTTGCCCTCACCGATGGTGTCGCTGGTGGAGAAATAACTGCCCGCACCCGGCAAGCGGGTTTCTTCCCATTCGAGCTGGTAGAACGCCCCGATGGAAACATCGTCGGTCACCTGAAACGTGCCCGACAGTTGATTGACCGGCCGGGTGATTTCCTTGAACTGCGTGTTGGGCACCGACTGCGCCTTGACCACGTCGACCGGCGCCATGCCGCCGGCAATACCATTGGCGCCAAAGAACAGGCTTTCGCCCCAGATCAGGCCATGACGCCCGGCCCGCACGGAAGTGGCGCGCTCGGCAACCTCACCGTTCCAGTACACAAAGGCGTCGAGCAGTTCGCCATCGCCGCCGTGCAAGTGGCGGGTGTCGTCGGTGAATTCGTCGTAGCCGACTGACCGTGCGTTGGCGCGGCTCGGGTCATTATTGTCGTTGTCGTTCTGGTATTCAGTGTCGTACCACGCGGCGCCACTCAGGCGTGCACCGACGCTTTTGAACGACATGTCCAGTTCGGAGAGGATGTCCATGCGGTTGGAAATCAGGCCTTTCGCAAAGGCGCGATCACCGTCGTCCTGGTTCAGCGCGACCTGGCCCCGCGTCAGTTTGTGGCTGGGATTCTCGGTTCGCCATGCGGCGCTGTACTTCACCGTGTTGTCCCAGCGCAGGTTGAAATCGGGATTGCCGGTATCGATCTGAAAAGCCTGCGCAGCCTGGCTGCACAGCACCAATGCCGCCGCCAGACTCAAACCGCAGGGTGCAGACAGGCGAACCGGGCGGCGCGCAAGCGTCGCAGTCGTTGAGCTAACCATCGCGTTAACCTCTTGTTTTTATAGTGGTAACTGCTGTGGGAATTGCTGTGGTATGGCGTTAGATGGGTTCGGCGGTGCGCGCCAGCATCTGCTTGACCAGACCGATACGGTCGAAGTCGCGGTCGTGCTGCATTTCCTTTTCGCCGGCCAGCACCGAGCTTTCGCTGATGAACTTGCACCGCGCAAAACGCCGTTCCATGAAGCGTTCGAGTTGCTGTTCAACGCTGCCGTCAGTGGTGAGTTCTTCACTGAGCACGATGGCATCTTCAATCGCCATGCCGGCGCCCTGCCCCAGGTGCGGCGTGGTGGCGTGGGCGGCATCGCCGATCAACAGGACGCGCCCGCGATGCCAGGGTTCGTCGACAAAAATCACTTCCATCGGCTTGTAGACGACCTGGCTGCTGTCGGTGATTTGCTCGCGCAATTCGCCGATCAAGCTGGTAAAGCTCTGCAGGCGCTGGCGCATCTGCTCGGCCATCGTGGCGGGATCCATCCACGGATTGGTCGGTTCATGGGAGGTCAGGAACATGTACATCAGGTCGCCGGCCAGTGGCACCAGCCCGGCATTGCCTTCGGCGCTCTGATAGTTGGCGAGGTGATCGATCTGCGCGGCGCGCGGGAAGTTGTAACGCCAAACCGATTGGCCGGTGAAGCGCGGCTGGTAAGTGTCGCCGAACAGCAGTTCGCGCACTTTGGAGAACAATCCATCGGCGCCGACCACCAAGTCATAGCGGCCGTTGCTGCCGTCGGTGAATACCACGTCGACGTTGTCACCCTGGTCGTTCAGCGCTTCGACACTGAGGCCGAGGCGCACTTTGGCGCCCAGCTCGATCGCCGTAGAACTGAGCACATTGTGCAGAGCCAGCCGCGAAATGCCGACGTTCGCCGGGTACTCGGAGCCCGCCAGACGCTGGCCCGGAATGCGCGCCAGTTGCTGGCCGCCGGGGCCGTAAATGGCGACGTCTTCAAAGGCGTACGCCGCATCGAGATAGCCGTCGAGCACGCCCAGCTTGGCCATTTCGCGCACCACGTTGCTCTGCTGGATAATCCCGACGCCGTACACCGTCCACTGCGACTTGAGTTCGATCAGATCAACCTCAATGCCTTTGCGGCGCAGCGCAATGGCTGCACACAGACCACCAATACCACCGCCCACGATCAGAACGTTGTTCACTGCACTCATGGCAATCTCGCTTCTTATTCTTGTGATTCGATGCAGCGCAGGGCTGCGTCGTTGGGTTGAGCTTCAGGGCAAACCAGGGATTTGACTAATCGCGAACAGGGATGCGATGTATCGCCAACCGCGATACCTCGTTTTGTCCGCAAATCTCTCCCTCGACGAGCATTTTCAGCACCATGCAGCCATCCTTCTGAAACCAGTCGAGCGCCTCCAGCCTCTGGCCGAGGCACGGGCCGTAGACGCATTCGCCGGTCGCGGGCAAGAACTGCGCACCGTGGGCGTAACAGACGATCAACTGGCCATCGGCCGACAGAAAACGGTCTTTGCGATACTCCAGGCGCACGTCCAGGTGCGGGCAACTGTTGCGATAAACCCGCACCTGCCCCTGGTGCATCAGCGCGAAGACACTGTCTTTGCCACGCTGTTGCGGATCAAATCCGCGTGCCTGGCCTTCGACCAATTCTTCAAGCCGACACAGGTAAAACTGCTGCTCGACCATGGTTCAGCCGAGCTTCGGCGGTGGGCCGCCCGGCGCCCATTTAGCTTTCGAATTGAACAGGAACAGCTGCGAGTTATCCGCCGACAATGGCGCACGTCGCGCCTCCCAGGCGTCATCGTGCTTGTCCATGTCGGCGTCGTATTCGATGTGGCAACCCAGCGGGCTGTTGAAGTACCAGAACCAGTTGGAACCGAAGAGATGACGACCCGGCCCCCAGAAACTGGTCCAGCCTTGCTGCTCGAAACGCGTGCCCGCCAGCAACACTTCCGTGCCGCTGCCCATGTGGAATGTGAAGTGCTCGCAGCCCTTCATGTGTGGCGGCGTCTGGATCATGAACAGGCAGTGATGGTCATCCGAACCCGCCGGACGCATGAACGGCCCGGCGCCGATGAAGGTGTCAGTGGTTCTGAAACCCAGGCGTTCGGCATAGAACGCCTCGGCCTTCGCCGCATCCGGCACGAAATACACTACGTGCGACAAGGTGCGTGGCAATGCGCGCATGTCCAGGCTGATACCTGGTTGGTTGAGCGGACGTTGCGGCGGATTGCCGGCGGCGTTGGTCAGGTCATCCGGTGCGCTGTAGGGCTTGCGCACGGTGACCTGGAAAGCAATCGCAAACCCCATGTCGTCGACGCTGTGCAACACGCCGTCGGCATCGCGGGTCACCGGCCGATCACGCGCCAGTTCGTCTTCGATCGCATCCAGATCCGCCGCGCCGGCCACGCCGTAGACGGTTTCACGAATCGATGGCGCCGGGCCGATGGCGGCGGGCAAGCTCGCATCATCGGCGCGGCGGATAATCACGGCGGTGCCGTCCAGTGCTTCAAAACGTCCGCCATTGCTGTCGACGGCAACCGGGTCGAGGCCGTAGTCACGCAGGCAATCGGTACAGGCTTGAATGTCATCGACGCCAAAGATCAGGGCATCAAGGCCAATGATGTTCATGGCTACCACTCCATTGAAATTATGATTGTGGAGACTGCTGCCAAAGGCTGTTCAGGCGAACAAGCCGTGCTTGGAATCCGGTGGTGGTGTCGGCTGCAAGCCCGACTGCTGCGAAGGTTGACCCGTGATCAGGCAACTGACTAATCGCGTGTCGGGATGCGACCTATCGGCGAATGCGATACCTGGATGGCTCACGCAGGTGGCTGATAAAAGCGATTAACGGGAGGGTTGACGCGGCGATGTATTCGTCCGAATGTATCGCGAAAATAAATATAAAAACGGACGTGGCCTATGCGGTTCAATCATCTGGATCTCAATCTGTTGGTGGCGCTCGATGTGCTGCTTGAAGAGCAGAACATCACCCGCGCCGCCGAACGCCTGCATATGACGCAATCGGCCACCAGCGGCGTTCTCAGCCGACTGCGCACTTATTTCGAAGATGAATTGCTCGTCCAGGTCGGCCGCAAAATGCAGCCCACTCCCTATGCGGTGGAACTCAGCGAGCCGGTGCGCGAAGTGCTGTTGACGATCAAGTCCTCGATCACTGCCAAGCCGGTTTTTTCCCCGGCAGCCAGCAAGCGGCATTTTCGCCTGGTGACGTCGGATTACCTCATCAGCGTGCTGTTCGCTCAGGTGATCCAGAAAATTCATCAGGAAGCGCCGAACATCACGTTCGAGATGCTCGGACCCAGTGACAATTCCGGCGAATTGCTGATACGCGGCGAGGTCGACCTGATGATCGTGCCGGAGCGCTACATCATCGAAGGGCACCCGTCCGAACTGCTCTTTGAAGAAGACCACGTGTGCGTGGTGTGGCAGGGCAACACCCAGGTCGGTGACAGCCTGACCCTTGAGCAGTACATGGAAATGGGCCACGTCTCGGTCGGGTTCGGGCGCAGCCGGCACATGAGTATTGAAGAGTGGTTCATGAACCAGTACGGCTTCAATCGCCGACTGGAAGTCATCACCAATGACTTCAATACCCTGCCCCAACTGATCGTCGGCACCCAACGCATCGCCACCATGCACCAACGGCTGGCGCGCCTCTACGCCGAATATCTGCCGCTGCGTATCCTGCCGCCGCCGGTCAAAATCCCGGTGATGCGCGAATACATGCTGTGGCACCGCAGCGTCGATGGCGACCCTATGCACCGCTGGTTTCGCGAGCGCATCAGCGAATTCATCCAGCATCTGGAACAGGATGCTATCGCCGCTCGCGATACCTCCCATCCCGCGTCACGATTGGCCAAATAGTCGGGCGGTCCTTAACGTGCCTTGCAATCGCAAGGCAACCACAAGGATAAAAATAATCATGTTCCGTTATTTCCCGACCAACTACGTGTGGAATCTTTCCGTAGACCTCGCCATCGAAATGGGCGCCCGCATGGGTGAAATCGAAGAGATGTGCGCCCCTTTGCAAGAGGCCGCCAAGCAGCCTGACGCTGCGGGCAGCAAAGCCTTCCGCGAGACCTGGGCGAGGATGGCCGACAAGCTTTGCGGCTTGGCCGAGGAAGATGAAGGCAACGGCAGATTGCTTTCCGCCGGCGAAAAATATAATCGAGCCGCCACGTATTACCTGACTTGCGAACGCCTCCAGGCCCATGGCGCTGCGGGGCGTACCGAGCTGTATCAACGTTTTTTGCAGACTTTCAAACGCGGTATCGAGCTGTCGCGGGAAAACTGTGAGCGGGTAGAAATACCTTATGAAGGCAAACACATTTCCGGCCTGCTGGTGCGTGCCGAAGGCGTGAGCGGCCCTGCGCCGCTGCTGGTTCAGGTCAACGGCCTGGATTCGACCAAAGAAATGAAATACCGCGTCGGCCTGCCTGCATGGTTGGCGAAACGCGGCGTGTCATCGCTAATCATCGATCAGCCCGGAACCGGCGAAGCTCTGCGCCTGCACAATTTAATCGCCCGTTATGACAGCGAGCATTGGGCCAGTCGCGTGGTCGACTGGCTGGAAACCCGTAGCGATGTCGACGCTAAACGTATTGGCCTCGAAGGCGTTTCCCTCGGCGGTTATTACTGCCCACGCGCCGTGGCCTTCGAACCGCGTTTTGCCTGCGGTGTCGTCTGGGGCGCGAACCACGACTGGCGCGATGTGCAGAAACGTCGAATGGAAAAAGAAGGCAGCTTCCCGGTACCGCATTACTGGTCTCATGTCAGCTGGGTGTGGGGCGCGAAAGACATCGACGATTTCATGGCCATCGCCGAAAACGTACACCTGGACGGCGTGCTGGATCGGATCAAAGTGCCGTTCCTGGTCACCCATGGCGAAAAGGATTCGCAAATCCCGTTGAAGTGGGCACACCGCACCTATGAGCAACTGATCAACAGCCCGAAACGTGAACTGAAAATATTCACCGAGCGCGAAGGTGGCGTACAGCATTCCAGCTTCGATAACAGCATCAACGCCGGCCACTACATCGCCGACTGGATCGCCGAAACCCTGGGCGGCCGCACTGTCTGATCCGCAAGCACCAACACACACTGCGGCAGCTCCATGGGAAGTGGATATTGCCGCCAGTGATTGGTTGCCTGTCGGGCCGCCATCGCTGGCAAGCCAGGCTCCCACAGGGACTTGTGGCAGGTCGCGAAAATCTGGATCCATCACCGGAATTTGTGAGCTGCCGCAGGCTGCGATCTTTTGATGTTGCTTTTTAACGGCAGAATCAAAAGATCGCAGGCTTCGGCAGCGCCTGCATTGACCTTGATTTGATCAAGCCATCCGAGCCAGCGCCGATCCTGACTCAGCCCGACGCACGCGTCGCATGAAACGAACTGATCTGCCAGCCCCGAACGCCACGCACCCACACCTGCGTGGCAAAGCCCTCGCCACTAAACGCCTGATCACCGCCGCGGATGAGCGCGCACTCTAAGTGTCCGCTACCCACACTAAAAAATCGCCGTTGACGATGCCACCCATCGCTACTCGCGATACCAGGTCGATACGCTGCGCTTGGTTTGCACCCCCCCGCCGTTACTGACTATTTGCACCTATTGACGCCATCAATACGCGAGCATCGATGCAATCTGTTGGTGCCGCCCTCGCCCGCTCCCTAGCCTCGCTTTGCACAACAATCACAAAGCGAAAATGCCATGAGCGCCCTGCACCTGAAATGCCAGACCTTGTTCGACGGCACCGGACTCGAAACCCGCCAACAACAGACACTGATTGTCGAAAACGGCGTGCTGACTTACGTCGGTTCAAGCGCCTTGGCACCCGCACCCCGGCCAGGCGATACGCAGGTGGACGCTGGCGACAACTTCGTGATGCCGGGGCTGGTGGATGTGCACACCCACTTGGCGTTCGGTAACGCTCAAAGCGAAGAAGACATTGATCTGTGGACCAGCGACGAATTTCGCGCACTGCGCGGCATGTTCTTCGCGCAACACGTATTGGCCGCCGGCGTGACCAGCATGGTCTGCCCCGGTGACAGCGGACAACTCAGCATCGCCGTACGCAATGCCGTCGCGGCAGGCTTGTTCGAAGGCCCGCGCGTCGCGGCCAGCAGTCGCGTGATCACCAATCGGCAGAGCCTCAACGATTGGTTCCCGAGCCGGGTGGGCGCCCCGGAATACTTCACCGCGCAACTGGTCACCAGCCGCAGCGACGCGCTGGCGGAAATCCGTAAACAGGCCAAGGATGGCGTCGACTTGATCAAGATCGCCATGGACGGCACTCATCGCCGCCCGAATGGCGAAATCATTGCCGCATTCACCGCCGATGAAACCTTCGAAATGGTCGAGGAAGCGCATCGCCTGGGCTGCAAAGTCGCGACACATGCCTATGGACGAGAGGCGGTGATGTACGCAGCGCGCGCCGGTGTCGATCTGGTGTTCCACGCTTTTTATATGGACGACGCCTGTATCGAAGCGTTGCTTGAAGCCGGCAGCATCCTCGCCCCGACCATGACTTTTCCGCAAAACACCGTGGATTTTTGCCAGCCCCACGATCCGGCGATCAGCACCGGTTACGCCGGTTACTGCGCTCGTACCCTGGAAGTCGGCTCAGCCGTACTCAAACGCGCCAAGGCTGCCGGCGTGCCTTTTGCCTGCGGCAGCGACAGCGGTTTTGCGGTGACACCCTACGGCGAGTGGCACGCCCGGGAGCTGGAACTGTTGGTCACGCGTCTCGACTTCACCCCGGCCGAAGCGCTGTATGCCGCGACCAACGTCGGCGCGCGCTGCATGCCACGCGGTGAGAACCTTGGCTCGCTGCAAGTGGGCAAACACGCGGACTTCCTTTTGCTCGACGGTTCACCGCTGGATGACATTCGCATCCTCCAGGATCGTTCGCGCCTCAAAGCCGTGTACAAGGCCGGTCATCCGGTGCGTATGGATCGCAACCCCTACAACCCTAAACAAGTCTCCGATTTCAACTCGCTGAAATGGACTGATCTTTACACCCGAGACCGCGTTGCCCAACTGGGCAAGTGGGCCGTATGAGGACAGATACCGTGAATCAACTTGACCTGCTGACCGCTACAAACATGGCGAGCGATGCCATCCGCATCGCCCGCGAATCCGGGGGCAAACCTCTGGGCGTCGCCGTGCTGGATGCCGCCGGCCATCCACTGGCGATCCTGCGTGATGAGCAGGCTACTTTCCTGCGCCCACAGATCGCCACCGGTAAAGCTCGCGGTTGCTTGGGCATGGGGTTCGGTGGCCGTGAACTGGCGCGGCGCGCGCAGGCGATGCCGGGGTTTTTCGATGCCATCAACAGCTTGACCGGCGGCGAAGTCATTCCGGTGGCGGGAGGCGTGTTGATCCGTAATGCCGAGGGGCTGATCCTCGGCGCCATCGGCATCAGCGGCGACACCTCGGACAACGACGAACGCTGCGCCATGCAAGCCATTACCCAGGCAGGATTGGTCGCTGACAACGGTGATCAGGCGCCAGGCTGATCGAGCAGTGCGGCCTGCGCCAGCAGCAGGCCGCGAAACCACTGCATGGCCGGGTCGTGCTCTTGATAAGGATGCCATTGCAGAACTTGAACGGCCTCGGGAAAAGCCAGTGGCGCCGGGTGAATACGCAACGGATAACGTTGCGCGAAACGCTGCGCCTGACGATGAAAAACAGTGGCGATGCGCGCGGTGCCGACAATGAACTCCGGCATCAGCACAAAGCTTTCAACGGCCACCGCCACTTGCCGCTCCATTCCCAACTCGTGCAGGTGCACCGCATCCATCGCCAGATTTCGCCCGTCGGCAAACTCGCGCACCACGTGCTCGGCGGCGCAATAGTCGGCCAGACTCAAGCGCTCGGCAAACTGAGACTGCTGCGCGCAGACGATGCAACAGAGCCGGTCGCTCATCAACGGCACATGCGGATAGGCGGGGTTCAAGCGACGTTGCGGCACGATCACACAATCACTGCGGCGATAATCGAGCGCTTCGCTGACAACGTCGCCATCACGCGCAACAGGCATGTCGCGCAGACTCAAACGCACACCGGGGGCCACGCTGGCCAGTTCACGACTGACGGCTGGAAACAGCACGCCGGCGACGTAATCGGATGCAACAACAGTGATAGACCGCTTGCAGGTCGCCGGATCGAAATCCAGCGGTGTGTCAACGATTTCCCGCGTCAACGCGAGGGCTTCGCGCACTTTGGGCAGCAATTGCAGACCTAATGCCGTCGGCTCCAGACGCCGTCCGACCTGAACCAGCAAGGGATCGTTGAAATGTTCGCGCAAGCGTCCCAGCGCAGAACTGGTGGCCGACTGCCCAAGGCAAAGCTTTTCAGCGGCGCGACTGACGCTGCATTCACTCAACAAGGCATCGAGCGCCACCAGCAAATTCAGGTCAAGACGTCGATAACGCATGCTGTTTCCGTTGCTGGAGAAGGATTGTGTTCGCTGTAGAACAGGGTCGAGCACAACCATAATCAGCCAGCCATGCAAGCGACCAATCGCATAACGCGCTAGGACATATCGCGCCCCGTGATAGTCCGTTAGCGAGCCGGACAGTGCTGAGCGCGTGGGCTATTTGGCTCGAAAACGAAAAATATCGGCCAGCGGTGAATTATTTTGTGTCTTCTTGTATCTGAAAGGAAAGAGTGTGTGCCACCAAAACAATGGCATGGAATCCGGTCTGTAACGAGAAATCGCATGAAATCACGAAAAAATGTCAGTCCTATCGGACTGAAAGACATCACCATTGTCGACGACGCCAAGATGCGTAAAGCGATCACTGCCGCTGCGCTGGGCAATGCGATGGAATGGTTCGACTTTGGTGTCTACGGCTTCGTCGCCTATGCACTCGGCAAGATCTTTTTCCCGGGCGCCGACCCGAGCGTGCAGATGATCGCGGCGCTGGCGACGTTCTCGGTGCCGTTCCTGATCCGTCCGTTGGGCGGCCTGTTTTTCGGCGCGCTGGGTGACAAGTACGGGCGGCAGAAGGTGCTGGCGGCGACCATCGTGATCATGTCGTTGAGCACGTTTGCCATCGGCTTGATCCCGTCTTATGACTCGATTGGCATCTGGGCGCCGATCCTGCTGTTGCTGGCGAAAATGGCTCAGGGCTTTTCGGTCGGCGGTGAATACACCGGCGCCTCGATCTTCGTCGCGGAGTACGCGCCAGATCGCAAACGCGGCTTCCTCGGCAGTTGGCTCGACTTCGGTTCAATCGCCGGTTTCGTCCTTGGCGCCGGGGTCGTTGTGTTGATTTCCAGCACCATCGGCGAAGAGAAATTCCTCGAATGGGGCTGGCGTCTGCCATTTTTCCTCGCGCTGCCACTGGGCATGATCGGGCTCTATTTGCGCCATGCGCTTGAAGAAACCCCGGCCTTCCAGCAGCACGTCGAAAAACTCGAACAGGGTGATCGCGAGGGGCTGGCCGCCGGCCCGAAAGTATCGTTCAAGGAAGTCGCCACCAAACACTGGCGCAGCCTGATGACTTGCGTCGGCGTGGTTGCAGTGACCAACGTCACCTATTACATGCTGCTGACGTACATGCCGAGTTACCTGTCGCACAACCTGCATTACAGCGAAAACCGTGGCGTGCTGATCATCATCGCGATCATGGTCGGCATGTTGTTCGTCCAGCCGCTGATTGGTTTTGTCAGCGACAAGATCGGTCGCAAACCCTTCATCGTCATCGGCAGTATCGGTCTGTTTCTGTTCGCGATCCCGGCGTTCATGCTGATCAACAGCGGCTCGATCGGCCTGATCTTCTCCGGTTTGCTGATCCTCGCGGTGTTGCTCAACTTCTTTATCGGCGTGATGGCTTCGACCCTGCCGGCCATGTTCCCCACGCACATTCGCTATAGCGCTCTGGCAGCCTCGTTCAACATCTCGGTGCTGATCGCCGGCCTGACGCCGACCGTCGTGGCCTGGTTGGTGGAAAGCACCAACGATCTGTATATGCCGGCGTACTACCTGATGGTCATTGCCGTGGTCGGCCTGGTGACCGGCGTCACCATGAAAGAAACCGCCAACAAACCTCTGCGCGGTGCCGCCCCGGCGGCGTCCGATATCGCCGAAGCGCGCGAACTGCTGAAAGAGCATCACGACAACATCGAACAGAAGATCGAAGACATCGACGCTGAAATTGCCGCACTGGAAGCCAAGCGCAAGGAGCTGGTACAACAGCATCCGCGGATAAATTGAGGCTGTGAAACCACGAAAAACGGCCCTGTGAAGGGCCGCTTTTTGTGGGGCGTATCAATCGTAAAACGGCTCGACTGAAGTCCGGCTGCCGACAAAGAAACTGTCCGCCACCAGCCGCAGCGGTTGCAGATCCAGATCACTGGCCTTGTCGCGAATCAGTTGCTGGAAATGCCGATACACCGCCGCGTACTCGCCCTCCTCCGACACGGCCTGGCGCACGCCATCGATGCTCAACAAGGCGCCGCCGTTGTCCAGGCGCAGCGTGCCTTCCTTGCAGCGAACCTCGATGCTCCAGAGTTCGTCATGACCGTGATCGAAATCGAATTCGGCGCGGATATCGAGGTGATTCGCGTCAGACATTTTGATCGACGCGGCAATCGGTGACTGGCAGTTGCTCGGGACACGCAATTCAGCGGATTCGACAAACAGCGGCAGTGCCAACAGATGGGTCGCTATCGACAAGGCATTGATGCCCGGATCGAACACGCCGAGACCGCCCGGCTGCCAGATCCAAGCCTGGCCGGGGTGCCATTTGCGCACGTCTTCTTTCCAGTCGATCTTCACGCTTTGCAATGCGCGCGAGGCCAGCCAGTCACGGGCGACTTCGATGCCGGGCGCGTAGCGAGAATGCCAGGCAAACAGTCCGCTGACGCCTTGCGCGTGTGCCTGACTTGCCAGCGCCTGGGCTTCACCCAACGTGGCGCACGGTGGTTTCTCGACCAAGACGTGTTTACCGGCGGCCAGTGCTTCTTGCACCAAAGCGTAGCGACCTTGTGGCGGTGTGCAAAACGCGATTGCGTCGACGTGCGGGCCGTTTTCGAGCAGTTCAGTCAGGGATTTGAAATTTTCCACACCCGCGCAGGGCTGGCCTTGGGTCGCCACAGCCACCAACTGGAATGCCGGGTTGGCCTTGATAGCGGGAACATGTTGATCCTGGGCAATCTTGCCGTAGCCCACCAGACCGAGACGGATCGGTTGCATCGATGACTCCTGTTGTTTTTCTTGTCTTGGGAAGCGAACCGGGAGATTACGTTTGTCTGGCGAGGAAGTCATCGGGGACGTGGTACAGAGATGTTGTTTTGCCGCAGCAGGCAACGTTTCCGGTTACCTGCCCGCTCAGTAGCGACTTCGACCGTTAAACGCCCGCGAGCACTTGCGAATCCCCAGAACGCCATACGTTATCGACAGTTACCCGCTGAATCCGCCAGAGATCGCCGTCTCTCGAAAGCTCAACGTCGTAACGGTTTTTCATAAGGTAATGACGTGAGTGATCGCTTTGAGGGACATGCTGCGCCTCCACCAACGCCTCAAGATGCGCCCGGTCACCTTCGACCCTGACCCGAGGATTGCTCACGGAATGCGTCGTATCGATCAGCTTGAGTGAACCGAGCAGCGCGGCAACGATGGTGTCGCGGCCCTCCAGCAGCGGGTATTCAAAACCGGCCTTGGCCGCTGCGGGCCGGATATCGGACACCGCTGTCGCCGTGAACGCGGACGTTAGAAGTTCTGCATCGCGCAGATCGATACCGGCAGCGAAGCGGTACAGCGCTTCCGTGACGGCAAGTTTGTCTGCTGCGCCCGTTGAAGAATTATTAGGCATGGGTAATTCCTGATTTTTGAAAGGAATCACAATGGTATATTTTGGATACCAGATATCAATTACGCACTTTAAAGTCACCAAGTATGTCGGAGGAAACCTTATGCAGGAAACGGACGATCAAATGCCGCCCCAGGACGAACCCCACACTCAAGAAATCAAGGCCGAATGCACCAGTCGTTTCCTTCTGGATCAGATCGCCGATAAATGGTCGGTACTCGCGCTTTCAGCATTGTGTGAGCGTCCGTTGCGTTTCAATGAACTCAAACGCCGCCTGGACGGGATTACCCAAAAATCGCTGACGCAGACCCTTCGACGTCTTGAGCGCAACGGCATTCTTGCCCGTCGCGTCATTCCTTCTTCCCAGATTTCAGTGGAGTACAGCATCACACCGTTGGGGCGGACGCTGGAAAAACCGTTCGAAGCGATTTACCTGTGGACGATCAATCACTTGCCGGACGTCGTGCAGGCGCAGACAGCCTTCGATGCACGCGAGGTCGAGACGTTGGCACAGGCCCAGTCGAACTGAGCCTGGCCGAAAAACGCTGTCAATATTTCCAGGTCAGCGAAGCGACGACATTGCGTGGCGCGCCGTAGCTGGCGGTGGTGGCGCTGTTGTACAGCGACAGCAGGTATTTGCGGTCGGTGACGTTGTTCAGGTTCAGCGACGTGCTCCAGTTACTGTCGATGTCGTAGCTGGCCATCACGTCGACCAGCGCGTAGGCGCTTTGATTGATGGCGCTGTTCGAGTCGTTTTCGACTTTGCTTTGCCAGCTCATACGCGTCCCGATTTTCGCTTGCGGCAGGCTCGGCAGACGGTAAGTGAGCATGCCGCGAACGCTGTGGGTCGGCACGTATTTGCGCGCCCTGTCGCCGTCATCGTTGTCGATGGTGACGTAGGTGTAACCACCGAGCACTTCGAGGCCCGGCAATGCTTCGCCGGACGCTTGCAGTTCGACGCCGTGGCTCTTGTAGTTCATCGGGTTGTAGACGTTTTGGCCGTTGACGGTTTCGGCGAACTCGGCGACGTTGCGCTGATCGGTCTTGAAGGCCGCCGCGGTGACGTTGAGACGCTTGTCCAACAGGCTGCCCTTGATCCCGACTTCGGTGCTTTTGCCTTCGAGCGGATCGAGCAGTTTGCCGTCGGCGCCGAGGTTGTATTGCGGGCTGAAGATCTCGGTCCAACTGGTGTAAACACTCCACTGATCCGTCAGGTCGTAGACCAGGCCGGTGTACGGCGTGACCTTGCCGTGGGCGCGTGTGTAGTAGTCGGCGCCGTAGCTGTCGCCGGTGGCGTCGAGGCTGATCATGCGAGCGCCGGCGATCCAGTGGAGATCGTCCGCCAGGCTGAATCGAGCGCCGGCATAGACGCTTTTTTGCCGATCGGTGAAGTTCTGGGTGTTGGTGTCGCGGGTGAAGTCGAACGATGGATGGGTCACACGCCCAGCCAATACATCGGCAAACGAAACGTTGTAGTAGCCGTCCTCGGCCGCGTCGTATTCCCGAGCTTTCTGATGGGTACGACCGTAAGCGGCACCCACGGTCAACTCGTGCTCGCGACCGAACAGGCTGAACGGCCCTTGCACCTTGGCTTCGCCCAACACCTGGTGGGCCTCGCTGGTGGTGTTGGCGGCAAACACCGAAGCGTCATCGCCGGTGACCTCGGAGACGTAGAACATGTTGGTGTCCTGCTTCTCCTTGATCGCGGTGCCGGTGAGCGTGGCGTTCCAGCCGTTGCCGAAGTCGTGTGTCCATTCAGCAAAGGCGCGCTGTGTCTGTAGATTCCAATAGGTCCACGGCTGGCCGATGCTGGAACTGCGGCTGCCGTAATGGATGGCATTGCCATCGGAATCGACGAGAGGCAGGTTGCCCCACGAGCTGCCGTTGGAGTCGCTGTCGTGTTGGGAGAACCCCACCGTGACAGTGTCGGCATCGGACAGGTCGAACGCCAACAGGCCGGCGGCGACGTTGCGCTCGTGGCTGTAGCGATCCATCCACGAGTTACCCTTGTCGTGGGAATAAATGAAGCGACCGCGCACGTTGCCGGTGTCCGTCAATGGGCCGGATAGATCGACGTCCAGACGACGGCTGTCCCACGAACCGACACGGGTATCGACTTGTGCCTGAAAAGTTTTGGTCGGGCGCTTGCGCACAAAATTGACCGTGGCCGACGGGTTACCCGCCCCGCTCATCAAACCGTTGGCGCCGTGGAGTATGTCGATCTGCTCGAACTCGGCCAGATCCTGATCGCCAATCAGCACGGTGCCCACGAAGGGCATGCCGACGCCGTCGTATTCGAAGGTGTTGATGTCGAAACCGCGCGAGGTGAATTCGGTGCGGTCGGTCTCGGTTTGCTCAACCGTCACCGATGGCGCCGAACGCAAGGCGTCCTTGATGCCGGTGATTTTGAAATCGTCGAGTGCCTGGCGGTTGATTGTGGTGATCGCCTGCGGCGTTTCCTTGTCGGTCAGCCCCAGGCGCGTCGTGCTCGACACCGGGCTGCCCTGATAACCCGCGCTTTCGCCGTTCGCCAAGTCTCTGCTGCCTTCAATTTGGGTGGCCGGTAAGGTCAAGTCGTCTGCGGCATGAACAAAGGACACGGCGCTGCACGCACCGACAAGCAACAGACTGGCTGGGAGGCGATGTTTCAAGGAGGGAATTCCTACGGGTCAAGAGTCAATGTCGGCGTCACATTTGAGAACGCTAATAAGAATCTAACCCAATAACTCGATCGGATTCGAGATTTTTTTTACACTTAGTAACATCTGCCGAAAATACGTAACGTATGAATTACTGATGCAGGCCACGGTTTTAAAGGCCTTTACGGAAAACGGGCGATGGAGTCTCAGCAACGTGAAATCTGAACGTCCGTCCCTCAAGGTGATCTGTTGCATCATGTTCAAGCACATTCTCCATTGCGATCCGACGGGATCACAGCAAGCAAACTGAGAGGTTCGTTTCATGAGCAAAGCGCCCTATGTTCCGCCCAAGGTCTGGAAAAACGACGCCGAATCCGGCGGGCAATTCGCAAGCATCAACCGTCCTACCGCCGGTGCGACCCATGAAAAAGTGCTGCCGGTCGGCAAGCAGCCGCTGCAGCTTTATTCGATGGGGACACCCAACGGCGTGAAGGTGACCATCCTGCTTGAGGAACTGCTGGCGCTCGGGCACGCAGGCGCCGAGTACGACGCCTGGCTGATTCGTATTGGCGACGGTGATCAGTTCGGCAGCGGTTTCGTCGAGATCAATCCCAATTCGAAGATTCCGGCGTTGCTGGATCGCAGCGTGGAACCGGCGCTTCGCGTGTTCGAGTCGGGTTCAATCCTGTTGTATCTGGCGGAAAAATTCGGCGCGTTGTTGCCCGCTGATCTGGCGGGTCGCACCGAAACCCTGAACTGGCTGTTCTGGCAGATGGGTGCAGCGCCCTACCTCGGTGGCGGCTTCGGGCACTTCTATGCCTATGCTCCGGAAAAGCTCGAATACCCGATTAACCGCTTCACGATGGAAGCCAAGCGTCAGCTGGATGTGCTCAATCGGCGTCTTGGCGAAAGTCGCTATCTGGCGGGTGATGAGTACACCATCGCCGACATTGCGGTCTGGCCGTGGTATGGCCAAGTGGTGCGGGACAACGTGTATTCGGCGGCGGAATTTCTTTCGGCACATGAATACACCCACGTGCAACGCTGGGCCGAAGAGCTTGCCAATCGGCCGGCGGTCAAGCGTGGACAGCGAGTCAACAAGACATGGGGAGATGAGGCCGACCAAGTGCCGGAAAGGCATCAAGCCGCCGACCTCGACTGATACCCTGCCCGCACGGGAATCGCCCGTCCCTGTAGGCGCTGCGGAACGCTGCGATCTTTTGACTATTGTCAGGAACGCGGAGCGTCCCGGACGGCATTCCCACGCGGAGCATGGGAACGATCAAACGTCAAAAGATCGCAGCCTGCGGCAACGCCTACACGGGTTGGGTTTTATTTGTCGGATTTGATGCTGGTCCAGACGCGTGTACGTACGCGCTCCAGTTTCTGCGGGAGCGGCTGTACGACGTAAAGGGTTTTCAGGGCTTCGCTGGTCGGCGTCAGGTTCGGGTTGCCGGTGATGTCCTTGTTGATGAGCGACATCGAATCCTTGTTCGCATTCGGATAACCGAGGAAATCGCTGATCGGCGCGATGACTTTCGGATCAAGCAAGGTGTTGAGGAATTCGTGGGCTTCTTCGACGTTCTTCGCACTCTTCGGAATGGCGAAGGTGTCGAACCAGATCGGTGCGCCTTCCTTCGGCAAGCGCCAGTCGACGACCACGCCGTTGCCCGCCTCTTTCGCGCGGTTGCCGAACTGATAGAAGCTGCCCGAGTAACCGATGGCCACGCAGATGTCGCCGTTAGCGATGTCGGTCATGTATTTGGCCGAGTTGAAGTAGGTCACGTACGGACGAATCTTCTGCATCAACGCTTTGGCTTTTTCGTAGTCGGCCGGGTTTTGGCTGTTCGGGTCCAGGCCCAGGTAATGCAGGGCCAGCGGCAGGATTTCCGACGGCGAATCGAGCATCGCCACGCCACAGGATTTGAGCTTTTCCATGTTCTCGGGCTTGAACACCAGATCCCAGCTGTCCACCGGCGCATTCTCACCCAGCGCCGCCTTGACCTTGGCCGGGTTGAAGCCGATCAACACCGTGCCGTACATGTAGGGCACGCCGTACTGGTTGCCGGGGTCGTTGGCGTCAAGCAACTTGAGCAGTTCCGGATCCTGGTGTTTCCAGTTCGGCAATTTCGATTTATCGAGTTTCTGGAACACGCCGGCCTTGATCTGGGTGTCGAGAAACTGGTTCGACGGCACTACCAGGTCGTAGCCAGAGTTGCCGGTGAGCAATTTGGCTTCCAGGGATTCGTTGGTGTCGAAGGTGTCCCAGGTCACTTTGATGCCGGTTTGCGCGGCGAAGTCCTTGGGTACGGCGGGCAAGATGTAATCGGCCCAGTTGTACACCCGCAGTTCGCGTTGTTCGGCCTGGACGGCGCTGGCGATCAGCGTCAGCCCACACACAGTGGCGCCCAGAATGCGTTTGATCGTGACCATGGTTGTGTCCCCGGATGCGGCGTGAGTTCGATGGTTTTTATGCTCTGTACACGGCAGCGGCTCGAAAAGAGCCAAGGGCAAGCAGGTGGTGAGTCTAGTTGTGGTTTTGCCTCATGAGCGATGACTAGATTCTTGCCGACCTCAACGGTCGATCACAGTAGGCCCGTTGGCCAAAAGGGGATCGAAATGGCCAATGTGCGTGACCCGGATGATGCGCAAAAAAATACCCGGCAATGTGCCGGGCATCTTTTACCTCGCGAATCGATCAGTCGGTGTAACCCAGTCGCGCCGCCCTGCTCTTTTGGGTTTTACCCCGTGTCGCCAGGCAGTAATACAGCGGGCACGTGACGATCAGGCCGACCAGCCACGACAGATCCGCACCGTCCACCAGATTCGCGTACGGGCCGACATACAGCGACGTGTTGGCGAACGGCAGTTGGACGATGATGCCGATGAAGTAGGCGATGATCGCGTGCAGATTGAAGCGGCCGTAGATGCCGCCGTCGGCGCGGAAGATCGACGCGATGTCGTACTCGCCGCGCTTGATCAGGTAGAAGTCGATCAGGTTGATCGACGCCCACGGCACCAGCACCAGCAGCAAGGCCAGAATCAGGCCGATGAACTCGGAAATGAAGTCAGCCGAAGCACTCAGCGCCACGAGGCAGCAGCCGGTCAGCACCACCGTCGACAGCACCACTCGCACCTTGATACTCGGCGTCCATTGGGCGGCGAATGTCTGGATCGAGGTAATGATCGACAACACCGCGCCGTACAGATTAAGCGCGTTGTGGCTGATGATGTTGAGCAAAAACAGCACCATCAGGATCGGCCCGAGCCAGCCAGTGGACTGCTTGACGGCGGCCATCGCCTCGGTGCCTTCCGGCGTCGCCAGCACGGCTACCGCGCCGAAAGCGAACGACAGAATCGTGCCCAGCGTGGCGCCCAGATACGTGGCGATAAATGGCTTGCTGATGCCGATGTCCGCTGGCAGATACCGCGAGTAGTCGGACACATAGGGCGAGAAGCTGATCTGCCAGATGATCCCCAGCGACACCGTCGCCAGCCAACCTGAGAGGTTGAAGCTGCCACGGGTGAAGAAATCCACCGGCAGGTCGTGAGCGAAGATGTAGATGAAACCGGCCAGCAGCGCCCCGCCCATCACCCAGGTGCCTATGCGGTTCAGCGTATGGATGAAGTTGTAGCCGATCACGCCGATCGCCGTGGCGCTCAACGCGCCGATCAGAATGCTCAGCGGCGCAGGCACCGACGGTGCGATGCCGACAATGGATTTACCGGCAAGCACAATGTTGGAAATGAAGAAACCGATGTAAATGATCGCCGCGAAAAACACGATCAGCAGCGCGCCATAACGACCGAACTGACCGCGACTCTGCACCATCTGCGGAATGCCCATGCGCGGGCCTTGCGCTGAAGCAAGTGCGATCACCAGACCGCCAATCATATGGCCGAGGGCTATCGCCAGCAGGCCCCACCACAAGTCGAGATGGAACACTTGAACCACCATGGCGCCGGTGACGATGGGCAGTGGCGCGATGTTGGTGCTGAACCAAAGCGTGAATAGGTCGCGGGCCTTCCCGTGGCGTTCCGCGAGTGGGACGTAATCGACCGTGTGATTCTCGATCAACGGATCTTGCCGGGACATCTGGGACATATGCATGAACTCGAGTTTGTCTGTTCTTATCTTTGTATGAAGCCAAACCGGGGGGACTCTATGGCCGCCCCTCAGATGCAGACCATATTATGGTATTCCAAGCATTTCACAAGACTGATCCGCTACTTGCGACGCTATCTGATGCGCAATCCTCGCTGATCCATTGCGTCGATGGCTAGTCGAAACACCCGTAATCATTGAGTTTCCGACGAAAGCTGCACGTTTATCGGTTCACCTAAAAACATCTTGCAATGCATGTATTACGGTATACCATCAGACCTACAAACACATAAAAACCATCACCTGAGGACTGCCCAATGATCGATGCCGCCATCTACAAACAAGTCATGGGCTCGTTCCCCTCTGGCGTAACCGTCATCACCACGCTGGATGATGACGGCCAGATCGTAGGCCTGACCGCCAGCGCATTTAGCTCGCTGTCGATGGATCCGGCACTGGTGCTGTTCTGCCCTAACTACAGTTCCGATTCCTACCCTGTGCTGATCAAAAACAAGCGCTTCGCCATTCATGTTCTGTCCGGCAGCCAGCAAAGCGAAGCCTATGCTTTCGCGCGCAAAGGCAAGGACAAGGCGCAAGGCATCGAATGGACATTGAGCGAACTGGGCAATCCGATCCTGGCGAACGCCACGGCGGTGATCGAGTGCGAGCTGTGGCGCGAATACGAAGGTGGCGACCACGCGATCATGGTCGGTGCGGTGAAAAACCTGATCGTCCCGCAGCAGCACACCGCGCCATTGGTGTACTGCCACGGCAAAATGGGCGCCCTGCCCGTTCCGGCGTGATCCAATTCAAAATCACCACAGTTCGCCATGTAGGAGCCAGCCTGCTGGCGATGAGGCCGGCACATTCAACATTACTGTTGCCTGACCTGACGCCTTCGCAAGCAGGCTCGCTCCCACAGCGGATCTGCGGTGGATGCAGAATCCGGTATCAGCCGAGCACCCTGTAGTAAATTATTTTGCGGATATTTCGTATTATGGTATACCAGATATCAAGCAGCCGATGAGGCGTCCATCAGGGCATGCTCCAGTGCTGAGAACTCAGGCCCGCAAGCGACCGGCCATCAACAAAAGATCCGAGGTAGCGTCATGAAATTTTCCCTGTTCGTACACATGGAACGCTGGGACGAAAGCGTCAGCCACCGCCAACTGTTCGAAGACCTGACCGAACTGACGCTGATGGCCGAAGCCGGTGGTTTCAGCACCGTGTGGATCGGCGAACACCACGCCATGGAATACACCATCTCGCCGAGCCCGATGCCACTGCTGGCGTACCTGGCCGCGAAAACCACCACCATCCACCTCGGCGCCGGCACCATCATCGCGCCGTTCTGGCACCCGCTGCGGGTGGCCGGTGAATGCGCGTTGCTCGACGTGATCAGCAACGGCCGCATGGAAGTAGGTCTGGCGCGTGGCGCCTATCAGGTTGAATTCGACCGCATGGCCGGCGGCATGCCCGCTTCGAGTGGCGGCCAGGCGTTGCGAGAAATGGTGCCGGTGGTACGCGCCTTGTGGAACGGCGACTACGCCCACGACGGCGACATCTGGAAATTCCCCACCTCCACCAGCGTGCCGAAGCCTGTGCAGAAGCCGAACCCGCCGATGTGGATCGCCGCTCGCGACCCGGATTCGCACAACTTCGCGGTGGCCAACGGCTGCAACGTGATGGTCACGCCGCTGATGAAGGGCGATGAAGAAGTCCTCGACCTGAAGAACAAGTTCCAGACTGCCCTGGACAACAACCCGGACGTACCGCGCCCGCAACTGATGGTGCTGCGCCACACCCACGTCCACACCCAGGACGATCCGGACGGCTGGAAAGTCGGCGCCAAGGCAATCTCGCGTTTCTACCGCACCTTCGATGCCTGGTTCGGCAACAAGACCACGCCGGTCAACGGCTTCCTCGACCCGAGCCCGGAAGAAAAATTCGCCGCCCGCCCGGAATTCGAACTGGAGAGCCTGCACAAAACCGCCATGATCGGCACCCCGGAAGAAATCATCCCGCGCATCAAGTACTACGAGGAACTGGGCGTCGATGAATTCAGTTTCTGGTGCGACAACAGCCTGCCGCACGCGGAGAAGAAGAAATCCCTTGAGTTGTTCATCAAGCACGTCGTGCCAGCGTTTCGCTAAACGCTGAATAACACGCAAAAAAAGGCCCCGATCCATGGATCGGGGCCTTTTTTGTATTTGATGAAATCAAGTGGGCGCTGAGCCTTGATGGCTGGGCGAATCAAAACGGGATTTACATCAGGAAAATGGCAGGGGCGGCTGGATTCGAACCAACGCATGGCAGGATCAAAACCTGCTGCCTTACCGCTTGGCGACGCCCCTGTATCTGTTGCGATGAGTGCCTGGCACCCGGATTCCTGCATCAGCGAGATCGGGAAAGGGATTCCCTTCGCTGCGAGCCGTTTGAGGCTCTCTGTAAGAATGCGCGGCAATTTAACAACTTTATGCCCGTCTGTGAACCCCTGATGAGCATAAAAATCTTGTAAAACAGCCACTTATTTTTCCGATGATATGCATCAGAACGAATGACTCCGGAAACTCGCCTGGAAACGCAGACGGCAGCTGCGTCGATATCCATCTATTTTTGCGCGTTGTTTTGCGGGCGAGCCCGGCCCGAGTGATTGTGACGAGCTGTGAAATCTGTAGGAGCCTGGCTTGCCAGCGATGGCGGCAGGTCAGCCGATAAAAATGTTGGCTCATCGAATCATTTGACCAACCGGGTTTCTCTGGACGGGCGATAGCCGAAATAGGCGGTGTAGCATTTGCTGAAATGGCTCGGTGACACGAAGCCGCAAGCCACCGACACTTCAACAATTGACAGCGTCGTGTGCTGAAGCAGTCGCCGCGCTTCGGTGATGCGCAAATCCATGTAATAACGCTGCGGTGTGGTGCCGAGCTGATCCTTGAACAAACGCTCGATCTGCCGCCGTGAACGCCCGGCATATTCACACAGCGTTTCCAGCTCCAGCGGCTCTTCCAGGTTGGCGTCCATCAAATTCACTACTTCGCGCAACGGCCCGCTCACCGATTGGCTCAGAGACGGTTTGATGCGCCGATACCGCGATGCCTCGAATGCGAGAATGTCTTCAATCCCGTCGGTCAAACCTTTGTCGTACAGCGCCTTGATCCACTCCAGCGCCATATAGAACGAGCCTGTCGGGCTGGATGCGGTCAGACGGTTGCGATCGACCACATACGCTTCACTGGTGACCTGCGCGAGCCTCGCGATTTCCGCCAAGGCCGGACGGTGTTCAGGGTGCACGGCACAACGATACCCATCGAGCAAACCGGCGCGCCCGAGAAACCACGCACCATTCCAGATCCCCGCCAGCGTTACGCCCTGCTCTGCCGCGTCTTGGAGAAGATCAATCAAAGCGTCGTCCGCCGTCAGCGCCGTGCGATAGCCACCGCAAACCACCAGCAAGTCCAGCGCCTCAATTGCGGCGTGGCTCAAACGGGCATCAGGGCGAATCACCAGCCCCAAGTCGCTGACCACTTCGCCGTCGGCCAGACCGAAGGTTCGCGTGGTGAATAATTCGGGCCGCAACAGGTTCGCCGTGACGATGGTGTCGAGCGCCTGGGTGAAGGCCGGCAATGAAAAATGCTCCAGCAACAAAAAACCTGCCCGCGCTTTCAGCGGCGCCTGACCTTCTGGATCTTTCAGATAACGAAGGTTTTTGCCTTTCATTGCACCACTGAACTGACGTCGCTCTACCAACCTTTGCCTCACTTGATCACATTGAAGATCACCTGCGATTAGCCGCAGGCCTTAGGGCGCGAGCACGAAGGCTAGGCCAGTTGGGTTGCGGGGGCCAGTCTATCCTGTGCATCCGCGCAATTCAGCCTCCCCAAATGCGAGCGGATAATATAACATGCCGTCCGCCGGTTCCTTAACGGGACTAAAAGGGAATTCGAGATGCCGCCACGGCATTAACCGGAACTGCCCCCGCAACTGTAGATGCCGAGCCTTGCTCCCTCAGCGCCACTGGATGATTCCGGGAAGGCCGGAGCGCGGCGACGACGCATCAGTCAGGAGACCTGCCGGCCAAAGCAACATCACTAACCGGCGGGGTGTCCGGGAAGGACATCCTTGCCGCGTACTATTTGATAGTCACCCGGCCTCGCACTGCCTGCCCGGCAGCGTTTGATGATGTGTTTCCAGTTCCGTGCCCCCGCCTCTCGTACGGTTCAAATGGAGTTTGCGTCATGCTGCTGTCCCGTGTTGCCACCCTTGTCACCGGCCTCGGTTTTTGCGCGTTGGCGCAGGCGAGCCCTACCCACTTTCCCCTGACAATCGACAACTGCGGCAACCACCTGACCTTCCAGCATGCCCCCACCCGCGCCGTGACCATTGGCCAGACCGGCACCGAAATACTTTACGCCTTGGGCCTTGGCGAAAAAGTCGCCGGCACTTCCCTGTGGTTCAACGATGTCTTGCCCCAATACAAGGCGCAGAACGACAAGATCGAGCGACTGGCCGACAACGATCCAAGCTTTGAAGCCGTGATCGGCAAGCGCCCGGAACTGGTCACCGTGGAGTTCGAATGGCAAGTCGGCCCGCAAGGCGTGGTCGGTACTCGCGAGCAGTTCCACGAACTGAAAATCCCCACCTACGTCCTGCCGTCCGACTGCGAAGCCAAGGACAATCTGGTCGGCGCCGACGGCACTCGTCTGAAGCCATTCAGCGTCGACAGCCTGTACAAAAGCGTCAGCCAACTCGCCGACATTTTTGATGTGCAGAAGCGCGGCCAACAACTGAACGCTGAACTGAAGGCGAGCCTGGCCATGTCCATCGCATCGGTGAAAAAACAAAACTTGAAAGACGCCAGCGCATTGGTCTGGTTCTCCAGCGCCGAGATGAACATCGACCCGTTTGTCGCCGGCCACCAAGGCATTCCTCAGTTCATGCTCGACACCCTTGGCGTGCGCAACGTCGTGCAGTCGGATGAGGAGTGGCCGACCGTTGGCTGGGAAACCCTGGCCAAGGCCAACCCGACCTTTCTGGTCATCGCGCGCATGGATCGCCGGCGCTACCCGGCAGACGACTATGAAAAAAAACTGGCTTTCCTGCACAGCGATCCGGTGACCCGAAACATGGACGCGGTGAAGAACAATCGCATCATCATCCTCGACGCTCTGGCCCTGCAGGCCAGCCTGCGGATGTTCGATGGCCTTGAGCAACTGGCGACTGCCATTCACGGCTACGACGTGCCGAAATGACCCACCGTTTACTGCGTATCGTCCTTGCCGTCACGACATTGCTGATCGCCGTGCTCGCCGGCGTGACTATTGGTGAGACGCCGATTGAACCCGGCGTAGTGTTTCAGGTACTGGCGAACAAGCTGTGGGCGGCCGGTCATGTGCTCGACCCTATCGACGAAGGCATCGTCTGGAACTACCGCCTCACCCGTGCGCTGGTGGCCGCCGCGTGCGGTGCGGGCCTGGCGACCTGCGGGGTGATTCTGCAATCGCTGTTGCGCAACCCGCTGGCCGATCCCTATCTGCTGGGCATTTCCGCCGGCGCGTCGACCGGCGCGGTGATGGTGGCATTGCTCGGAGTCGGCGCGGGGGCGATTACGCTATCGGCCGGCGCCTTCGTCGGCGCAATTGCCGCGTTTGCCTTGGTGATTTTGTTGGCGCGGGCCAGCGGTTCCTCCAGCGGAGCCGGGCAGATCATTCTCGCGGGCATTGCTGGCTCGCAGCTGTTCAATGCGCTGACCGCGTTTCTCATCACCAAATCGGCCAGTTCGGAACAGGCACGCGGGATTATGTTCTGGTTGCTCGGCAACCTCAGCGGCGTGCGCTGGCCGTCAGTGTGGCTGGCGGTGCCGGTGGCGCTGTTCGGTCTCGCCGTGTGTCTGTGGCATCGACGGGCGCTGGATGCGTTCACCTTTGGCACGGATTCGGCGGCGTCGCTGGGCATTGCAGTGCGCCGCGTGCAAATCGTGTTGATCGGTTGTGCAGCGCTGGTGACGGCGGTGATGGTGTCGATAGTGGGTTCGATCGGCTTCGTCGGGCTGGTGATTCCTCATGCTGCTCGCCTGTTGCTGGGCACCGGTCATGCGCGATTGCTGCCGGCCAGTGCGCTGGGGGGCGCGCTGTTTTTGATTGCTGCGGACGTGCTGTCGCGCACGCTCATCAAAGGTCAGGTGATCCCGGTGGGTGTGGTCACGGCACTGGTCGGCGCGCCGGTTTTTGCGCTGATTCTCATTGGCCGGAGAAACGCGAGATGAGTGATCCCGGCGTTCTGAGTTGCCGTGACCTAACGTTCAAGATCCGCGATGCCGAGTTGCTGGTGGGCGTCAGCCTTGACGTTCGACGCGGCGAAACCCTTGGCATCGTCGGCCCGAATGGCTCGGGCAAATCCACGCTGCTCAAACTGCTTGCCGGATTGCGCCCGCCCGCCAACGGCGAGGTGCGTCTGGAAGGACAACGCCTGGCCAAATTGTCACGGCGAAGCATCGCCCAACGCCTGGCAGTGGTCGAACAACAAGCCGACACCGACGACAGCATCGGCGTATTCGACGCCGTCGCGCTGGGCCGTACGCCCTGGCTGTCGGCACTGAGCCCGTGGTCGCCGGAAGACGACGCCATCGTCCGCCAGGCCCTGAGCGATGTCGACGCGACGCACCTTGCCCGTCGCACCTGGCGCAGCCTTTCCGGCGGTGAACGCCAGCGCGTGCACATCGCCAGGGCGCTGGCACAGCGACCGCAAATCCTCTTGCTCGACGAGCCGACCAATCATCTGGACATCCAGCATCAACTGGCGATTCTGCAGCAAGTGCAGTCCTTGCCGGTGACCACGCTGATCGCCCTGCATGACCTCAATCAAGCCCTGACCTGTGACCGCCTCGCCGTACTGGAGCGCGGTCGCCTGGTCGCTCTCGGCAAGCCCTTCGACGTGCTGACGCCGCAACGTTTGCACGACACCTTCGGCGTGCAGGCGCACTACCTGACCGACCCTTTCGATGGAGCGCAGATTCTGCGTTTGCGCCCGACGTGATTCTGTTTACGGAGTTTTAATGATGCGGAATTCATCCTTGACCCTGCCGCTGGCGGGCGCCCTGCTCTGCTCATCGGTACAGACCAGCGCCGAAGGCTTTATTGAAGACAGCACCTGGAGCGTGCTCAACCGCACCGTCTACGACAACCGCGAATACCGCAACGGCGCCAGCAACAGCGGCGCGCGCAACGCCTATAAGCCGCGATCCGAGCGCAACGGTTATGCCGAGGAGTGGGCCTACGGTTTGATGGGCACTTATCAGTCGGGATTCACTCAAGGGTTGGTCGGCGTGGGTGTCGACGCACACGCCTATTTCGGCGCGCAACTGGACAGCGGCGGCGGCCGAGCGGGCAAGGCGCGGTTGCTCGGCCTGGACAATGACGGGCATCCGAAAGACGAATACAGCCGTGGCGGCGCAGCGGTGAAGCTACGCGTGTCCTCGACCGTTCTATCGATGGGTGAACAACGCGTGAAGACGCCGGTGTTCAGCTCTTCCGACAGCCGCCTGTTACCGGAAACCGCCACCGGACTGTTCCTCACCAGCCACGAAATCGACTCGCTGAAACTGGTCGCCGGGCACTTCAACGAAAGCACCGACCGCAATGCCAGCAGCCACGACCAAGGCTTCGTCGTGAATTATTCCAACGGCGTGCAAGGCAACACTTTTGACCTCGCCGGCATGGTGTACACCCCGAGCAAAAATTTCACCACGAGCCTTTACACCTCGCGCTACGAAGACACCTGGAACGAGCACTACCTCGGCGCCACGTTCATTCAACCGCTGGATGACCGGCGCTCGCTGAGTTTCGACCTCAACCTCTACCGCACCACCGACACCGGCAAAGCACTGTCGGGACAAATCGACAACACCACGTGGAGTCTGTTGTCGACCTACGCACAAGGCCCGCACAGCGTGACCCTCGGGTACCAGAAAGTGGATGGCGACACGCCGTTCGACTACGTCACTCGCGGCGCAATCTTCCTCGGCAACGCCGTGCAGATGTCGGACTTCAACGCGCCGAACGAGCAGTCCTGGCAAGCGCGATATGACTTCAATGCGACCACGGTTGGCGTGCCGGGGCTGGTTTTGACTGCGCTCTATGTGCGCGGCAGCCAGATCGATGGCAGCCATGTTGACCCGCGCGGAGGCTACGCTTATCTGGGTTATGGCGAGGGCGGTAAGCACTGGGAACGTGATCTTGAGGCGCGGTACGTCGTGCAAAGCGGCAGCGCCAAAGGCACGACGTTTTCCCTTCGTCACAATATGCATCGGGGTAACACGGCGCAGGCTGAGCTGGATGGCGATCAGATTCGTCTAGCCGTGGAGTACCCGCTGACGGGGCGGTTTTAAAGACTCAGCTGCATGTGCGTGGTCTGCCACAGCAGATCGGCTTCGACATCAGTATGTCGGATGCGTCGGCCGACCATGCTATCCCGTTCGCCAGGCATTCACCTAAGGCGCGCGACTCCCCACGGTTTGCCCGGCTTCGAACATCGCCTCAAAACGTGGTTTGTTCGCCGCGTAATATGCCGACACCGCCTCGTCCGACGACGTCTGCCGCGCCTGCATCATCAGCGCTTCAAGGTCAGCCTGAGGGATTGAGTAGTGCGCAAAGAAAGACGCCACCTGGGGAAACTCCTGAGTGAAGCCTTTGCGCCCCATCGCATGAATCTGCTCGGCGCCGCCGAAGATGCCCTTCGGATCATCGAGATAACGCAGCGACCATTTGGAGAACATCCAGTGCGGGCTCCAGGCATTGACCAGTGACCACTTGTCGCGTTTGTTGTTGCGATCCAGTTCGTTGAGCATGCCGGTTTCAGACGACGCCACCAGTTTGTAGCCGGCCAGTTTGTACTCGTCGATCGCTTTGACGGTGAGCTTGTACTGACCGTTGCCCACTTCTGAGGTGAGAATCTTGCCGTCGAATTTGTCGCGAATACCGGGCTTGTTTAGATCTTCGACGCTGGCAATTTCGCTGACCGGAATCGACGTCGGCACGGCCATGCCGATTCGCCCTTCGTAGAGCACGCCGAGGTCTTCGAGACGGTCGCGATACTTGTCGTAGAAGGCTTTGTGCGTGCTCGGCAGCCAGACCATCGGGATCATGTCGATGTTGCCGTTGGCCAGTGCCTGGAACTGAATGCCGATGTCGGCCATGACCAGTTTGACCGGCTGTTTGAGGTGATCTTCGAGGGCTTTGGTGGCGAGTTTGACGGTGATTTCGGTGTCGGACCAGTTGACCCAGCCAATTCGCACAGGCGTGGGGTCAGCGGCGTGCACCAGCGTAGCACTGGCGGCGAGTACTACACCGGCCAGGCAGGTGCGGAGTCTTTTTCGATTCGTCGAATGAGCGTTCATCAAGCGTCTTCCTGTTGGGTTGTTATTGGCAGGTTTTTCTTAATGTGAACGGCCTTGCGGTCGCAAAAAGTGCAGCCTTGCGGGTGGCCCGATCGACCAATAGCCCTTCTCCTTGTGTGCCGATCTTATGCGCAGGCAGCGTACAGCGCAAGCAAAATGTACATGTATGTCAGCCACCATTGACACACATGTACAGTTACCCTAATTTCAAGTGGCCGAGCCTGATGAAGCCCACCCTTGGAGCGCACCCGCCATGTCCAGCGATCCCTTGCTGCAGCCCTATAAGATCAAACACCTGACCCTCAGAAACCGGATCATCACCACGTCCCACGAACCGGCCTATCCGGTCGACGGCATGCCCAAGGATTTGTATCGCGCCTACCATGTCGAACGGGCCAAGGCCGGCGTCGCGCTGACCATGACCGCTGGCTCCGCGGCGGTTTCGCGCGACAGTCCGCCAGTGTTCAACAACGTCCTTGCCTACCAGGACGAAGTGGTCAAATGGCTCAAAGACCTGACTGACGAGTGCCACGAACACGGTGCCGCCGTGATGATCCAGTTGACCCACCTGGGCCGTCGCACGCGCTGGGACAAGGCCGACTGGCTGCCGGTAGTCTCGCCCTCGCATCACCGCGAGGCGGCGCACCGTTCCTTCCCGAAAAAAATGGAAGACTGGGACATCGACCGCATCATCAAGGATTACGTCGATGCCGCCGAACGCATGAAAGCGGCGGGCATGGACGGTCTGGAACTTCAGGCTTACGGGCATTTGATGGATCAGTTCTGGTCACCGTTGACCAACGAACTTGACGGCCCTTACGGCGGCTCGCTGGAAAATCGCATGCGCTTCACTTTCGACGTTCTGCGCGGCATTCGTCAACGGGTCGGCGAGGACTTCCTGCTCGGCGTGCGCTATACCGGCGATGAAGCACTGCCCGGCGGCTTCAACGCCAGCGAAGGCATGCAGATTTCCCACATGCTCAAAGACAGCGGGCTGGTGGACTTTCTCAACGTCGTACGCGGCCATATCGACACCGATGCCGGGCTCACTGATGTCATCCCGATCCAGGGCATGCGCAACTCGCCGCATCTGGATTTCGCCGGCGAGATCCGTTCCGCCACCGGTTTTCCGACCTTCCACGCCGCGAAGATTCCAGACGTCGCCACCGCGCGCTATGCGGTTGCCTCAGGCAAGGTCGACATGGTCGGCATGACCCGCGCGCACATGACCGATCCGCACATCGTGCGCAAAATCATCGAGAAACGCGAAGAGGACATCCGCCCCTGCGTCGGCGCCAACTATTGCCTGGACCGCATCTATCAGGGCGGCGCCGCGTACTGCATTCACAACGCCGCGACCGGCCGCGAAACCACCATGCCCCACGAGATTCCCAAAGCGCCGCTCAAGCGCAAGGTGCTGGTGATCGGCACCGGCCCGGCGGGACTTGAAGCGGCGCGCGTCGCGGGCGAACGCGGCCATGACGTGACCGTGCTGGAAGCCGCCGACCAGCCCGGCGGACAGATCCGCCTGACCGCCCAGAGCGAGCGCCGCCGCGAGATGATCAGCATCATCGACTGGCGCATGGCCCAGTGCGAACGGCTCGGGGTCAAGTTCCATTTCAATACATGGGCCGAAGCCGACACGGTGCTCGCCCATGAACCGGACGTGGTCATCGTCGCTACGGGCGGCCTGCCCCACACCGAGGTGCTGAGCCACGGTAACGAACTCGTCGTATCGACCTGGGACATCATTTCCGGGGACGTCAAGCCGGGCCGTCAGGTACTGATCTTCGACGACGCCGGCGACCACGCCGCACTTCAGGCCGCCGAAGTCATCGCCAACAGTGGCGCGACCGTGGAAATCGTCACCCCGGATCGCGCGTTTTCCCCCGAAGTCATGGCCATGAACCTGGTACCCTACATGCGCAGCCTGCAGGATCTGGACGTCACGTTCACCGTCACCTACCGCGTCGACGCCGTGGAGAAACGCGATGGCCGTCTCGTCGCAATCTTCGGCAGTGATTACGGCAAGGTGAACAAACAACGGGTCGTCGACCAAGTTGTGATCAACCACGGCACGATTCCGCTGGATGACCTGTATTTCGATCTTCGTCCGCATTCGAGCAATGGCGGCGCGGTGGAGCAGCACGACTTGATCGCGGGCAATGCGCAAAACATGATCACCAATCCGCAGGGCCGCTTTCAGTTGTTCCGCATTGGCGATGCCGTGGCGGCGCGTAATACCCATGCGGCGATTTACGATGCGTTGCGGCTTGTCAAAGACCTCTAGCCCCTAGTGATGTGGCGAGGTCGTCCTCGCCACTGTTTTCTCCGTTTCCACATCGAGAAGTACATTTAGCGAATCGCCCTACAAACACCGTCTCTTTACCCGACTTCTTTCTTTTTTGATCCCTTGCAAAGTCTCTCGCCTCTTCATTGATTGGCGCGAGTGACTGCGGATGTACAAACCCGACCAGCTTTTGGCCCTGAACAACAGCATCGGCTTGCTGGTAGTCGCCGCCATGGATCCCGACCAGCCTGATATCGAGAGCTTGCTGGCGGAGTTCCGCTTGTGCTTGAACACCTATGACAATTGGGCCGAGCAGTTCTGGACGGGGTCGGCGCTGGATATCGAGCAGGTGTTCAAGGTCGGCAACGACGTTCGCCTCAGCGCCCCGATCAGCCAAAACAAACCGGTCAGTTCCTCGGTGGCCATGTGTTCGGCCAGTGGGTCACTGACGCTGGTACACATGTTCGAAGCCGCACGGTTTGTGCCGATCGGCGATACGCCGGTGATGCTCGAACAGGTCATCGCCGACGACGGCGGTGTATTGACCCTCGGCGAACCTGTCCACGCCAGGATCGGCCCGAGCGGCATTCTCGAAATGGCCGGATGTGCTCGTCATCAGCGTTATCGCATTACCTTCTTTCCCGACGTCTCCACCGCCCATGTCAAAGCGCTGCATGACTCCTACCAAGGCCTTGTCGCCGGGCTTGAAGCGTGGCTGCTTGAAGAATGGAAAAGCTTTGCGCCCCAGTGGAAAGAATTTTCCAGCTCCGGTTTTCTGGATCGTTACGGGCAGTTGCAACAGGCCGACTGGCGCGGCTTTGAAAATGCGCTGAATGGCATTTGGGATGACGTGAAACAGCTGTATGCCCTCCTCGCGGATTTGCAGGCCAACAGCGAAAAACTGCTGCAATACCTGAGCGACGCGGATCTTCAAGCATTGCTCCAGGCCTCTGACGAAGCCATCGCCAATGGCCTGTTGATGCTCAGTGATGAACCGTCGCTGTTCATCCACCTCGCCGCGTTTACCAGTTGGTTGAAGATGTTGCCGCCGCAGCATGTGGCCGAAGTGATAGCCGAAGTTCGGGTTGAACTGCTGATCGGTTTTCTGCTGACCAGCGTGAGCGCTGGCATGGGCGTGCCACTGCGGCTGAGCGGCAAAGTGCTGAACAAAGTCAGATCGCCCCGGGCCCGGGAATGGCTGGCGGCGTCGGCGCTGCGCTTGGCTGCGCGGACTTCCGCGCCCGATTTGACGGCCCATGCGGGCGCGTTGAAACCGTTGATGGTCAATGCGCGTCAGGCACCGCTGAGGCCTACGCCTGCGATCCCTCTGTTGGTGCGCAAGGCTGATTCAGCCGAGCTTTCGGTGACCAATCCAGCGACTATCGCGCGTGACAAGTCTCACAACATGACCCGCATCGAGCGTCATGAACCCCGCGATGATGCGCCCGATCAAGCGAAAAACCCCAACGGCGACAGTGCCGACTGCGCGCCGCTGACCTGCACCAACGGCTGCCCGGTGTCGATGGTCACGGGCGAAGAACTGCTGACGCTCACCGATGGCACGCTGGATGGGGTGTTGCCGTTTGCCTTCACCCGACTGTATCGAAGCAGCGCGGCCGAGATTGATGCAGGGCTTGGTTTCGGCTGGAGCCATTCGCTGGCCCATCGTCTGGACATCGACGGTGACGAGGTTGTCTGGATCGACCATG
>NZ_WKEQ01000036.1 GCF_021605415.1 Pseudomonas syringae | reverse complement strand
GTTTGTAAGCGAGCGTGGGGAAAGCGGGGCGGGGATACAGTCAGAGACAGACCTTCCAATCAACACAAAACACCGTGGGAGCGAGCCTGCTCGCGAAGGCGCCGGGTCAGCCAATTAAATCACTGACTGATCCACCGCTTTCGCGAGCAGGCTCGCTCCCACAGGTTTTTAGATCAATGCAGCTTCAGACGCGGCTCGGTGCCGCGACCAATCTTGCTGCCTAGCATCAGCATCGCCGTACGAAACGGCCCGTACAGCGCCATCTGGTGCATGCGATATAACGACACGTAAAACATCCGCGCCAGCCAGCCTTCGAGCATCACGCTACCGGTCAGGTTACCCATCAAATTACCCACAGCGGAAAAACGCGACAGCGAGATCAGCGAGCCGTAGTCGGTGTATTTGTAGGCCGGCAGGGGCTTGTTTTCGATACGCAGCTTCAGCGATTTGGCCAGCATCGAGGCCTGTTGGTGCGCCGCCTGCGCGCGCGGTGGCACGTTGCGATCGGAATCCGGTTGTGGGCACGCGGCGCAGTCACCGAAGGCGAAGATGTTCTCGTCGCGGGTGGTTTGCAGGGTCGGCAATACCTGCAGCTGATTGATGCGGTTGGTTTCCAGGCCGTCAATGTCCTTGAGGAAACCCGGCGCGCGAATCCCGGCAGCCCAGACTTTCAGGCTGGCCTTGATCTCCTGGCCCTCGGCGGTGATCAGGCTGTCGGCGGTGACCTCGCTGACCGACGCGTTGGTCATCACGTTGACCCCGAGTTTTTCCAGCGTTTTGTGTACCGGGCCACCGATGCGCTCGGGCAGGGCCGGGAGCACTCGTGGGCCGGCTTCGATCAAGGTGATGTGCATGTTTTCCGGTTTGATCCGGTCCAGGCCGTATGCCGCCAGCTCATGGGCGGCGTTGTGCAGCTCAGCCGCGAGTTCGACGCCCGTTGCGCCAGCACCGACGATCGCCACGCTGATCTGCTCGATCGCATCAGTCTGCCCGGCATGGGCGCGCAAATAGTGGTTGAGCAGTTGCTGGTGGAAACGCTCGGCCTGCTTGCGGGTGTCGAGGAAGAGGCAGTGCTGCGCCGCGCCTTGGGTGCCGAAGTCGTTGGTGGTGCTGCCGACGGCAATCACCAGCGAGTCGTAAGGCACTTCCCGGGCAGGCACCAGTTCGACGCCGTTTTCGTCGTAGGTCGCGGCCAGCTGGATTTTTTTCTGCGCGCGGTCGAGTCCGCTCATACGGCCCAGTTGGAATTCGAAGTGGTTCCATTTTGCCTGCGCGACGTAGTTGAGTTCGTCTTCGGAAGAATTGAGTGACCCGGCGGCCACTTCGTGCAACAGGGGTTTCCAGATGTGCGTCAGGTTCGCGTCGACCAGCATCACACTGGCCGTGCCGCGCTTGCCCAAAGTCTTACCCAGACGGGTAGCCAACTCCAGACCGCCGGCGCCGCCGCCGACAATAACAATACGATGAGACATGGGGATAACTCGCAAGGCTAAAGGAAATCGGAGCAGTTACCTTCGCGAGCGCAATGCAGCTCATAGCGTCAGGTAGCTGATAAATCGGCTCAACAGGCCAAGACCAATGGTCACCGCCAGTACCAGCACCAGGAGCATCCACGGCCGGAAAGGCCGGCGCTCGACACGGTGTTGGGACAGTTGCAGGTACTCTTCGACATGCTTCTGGTCGTCGGGGTTCAGGCGGCTGGTCATAAAGGCCTCGTCAGGTAGACGTTGCTGAATGTGTAGAAGCTACAGAAGCTTTTACCCGGGATTGAACGGAGCATAGCCGCTGTCCGGCAGCGGTTCGACCTGCACGCTGTCATTGAGACGAATGATCCCGCTTTGTAACACTCGCGCCGTGATCCCGCCATGCCCGCGCACGGCTTGAAAAGTCCCCGGGCCGAGATTGTTTTGCAGGCGTGCGCAGGGCTGGCACCAGCCCGTGGTCTCGAAAATCGCCTGGCCGATGCGAAACCGTCGTCCCTTGAGGCTGAACAGGTTGATCCCGCTGATAACCAGATTGCGGCGCAAATCTTCAGGACTCACCGGCTGATCGTTCGGGCGCCCCATCAGTGAACTGATCACCGGCAAGTGCTCCCATTGAATCAACGTCACCTGCCGCGCATTGCGAACCCCCGGACGCGCATGATCGCCCGTCAGGCCCGCTTCCAGCCGTGCTTCCACCGCATCGAGTTCGACCATCGGCCCGCGCGATTGCGGGCGTACGCCGATCCAGCGCACCACGCCGGTTTGCGGGACATCGGCAATCAGTTGTTGAAGCGGACTCAAAGGCTGATTCCTACGTCGAATACGATGCTGCGGCCCAGGTTGCCACGCAAAAAGTCCGGCGCATCCGGATGGGCGAACAGCACGCGGGCGAAGGTCGGGCCGACCAGCGACAACGAACGCCAGCCTTGGCGCAGGTATTCGGTGGGGGGAGGGAAATGACTGTTCAGATCGAGTACTTCTCGTTTGAGACTGGCGAAGGCGATGATATCAAGCTCCCCCAGATCCATGCCGCGCTCTTTGTAGTTGTGCGCCTTTTTGCGCAAGGTCGGTGCCAGTCGCAGCAGGAATTCGTTGGCCGGAATGCGTTTCGGCTTGGCTTCACGGCGAACCAGTTGGCTGAGGGAAAACGCACTGCGCCGACGCTGCAACTCGTCCCGCCATTCATCGTTGAGCCGACGACCTTCGTCGAGGACGAAGAACACTTCGAAATTGGCATCGCGAAACAGCACGTCCGGTGGCTCGCCGGCAGGGGCGAACTCATCGACGCGGTAAGGAATGTTCAGGCCTTGCAGCAGACGCTGGCAGACCCAACGCTCACGCTCCCATTTGCGGGCATTGGACAGAAAAGCGTTGGCCTGCTCGGCCGCGATGGTCAGCAGGCGTAAATAATCTGAGTCATCCATAGCCCAAGCTTAGCGTTCAAATACGACAAGCAGAAAGCTTTGCGTGGCTTCAGAATCGGGCGAATGTATTCATGCCCTTGTAGGCGCTGCCGAAGGCTGCGATCTTTTGACCTTGAAAATCAAAATCAAAAGATCGCAGCCTTCGGCGGCGCCTGCATGGGGCGGATGGATTTGAGGATGATGTCGTCATGATTGGTGCTGAACTGCTCTCGACCGCGAGCCTTACGTTGGGCTGGCTGATCTACCTGCCCGTGTTGCTCTGGGCGATCTGCCGTGCGCCGTGGGTCGAGCTGTTCAGTGACAGCCGTCGCCAGCATTTGTTGTTCGGCACGGTGTTCGCGCTTTTTCTGCTGTGGCTGGTGCGCAGGGATTTCGACACGGGCGTGTCTTATCATTTCATTGGCATGACCGCCGTGACGCTTCTGCTGGACTGGCCGATGGCGATCGTCGGTGGGCTGTTCGCGCAAATGGCGCTGGTGTTGATGGGGCGCCAGGATATGGCGGCAGTCGGCGTCAACGGTGCCTTGCTGATTCTGTTGCCGGTGCTGGTCACCGAATGCTGCGCAATTCTCGTCGAGCGCGCCCAGCCGCGTAATCCCTTCGTTTATATCTTCTGCTCAGGTTTCTTCGCCGCTGCCTTGTCGGCATTGTTGTGTCTTGTGCTGAGCCTGACGCTGCTGTGGTACGACGGTTTGTTCGCAATGCCTGAATGGCTCGAGGACTTTGTCGGCTACCTGTGGCTGCTGATTTTCCCCGAAGCCTTCATCAACGGCATGGTGATCAGCGCGCTGGTGGTGTTCAGCCCCGAATGGCTGGAGACGTTCAATCGCACGCGTTACCTTTCGGCGCCGTGGAAGGACGAAGATCCGAAGGTTTGATTCACATCACATCTGCCCGATGCTGCGTCTTTCATGCTGAGCCGAATCCCTTCAGGAGCGGTGGCATGAGTGTGTACGAGTGGGCGAGGCAGGAAACACGGCAGAATCTGGAAATGGCGCAGGAGGTGGGGTTCGACCCCGGTCTGAGTTTGCGCGCCCTGCTCAGTGCGGTGGTGGAGCAAAGCAAGGCGGTGCGCAACGCCGAAGACCTGGCCGACGAGTTGCGTTTTCTGGCGGAAAACCTCGACGACGATCAGGACTACGGCTTCATGCGTCCCTGAGCGAATCAGTGACGCGGGTCGAAATCACCAGAGAACAGTTCATCCTCGGCCTCCGGGGCGACGGGAATCTTGTGCTCTTCCGACGCCCAGGCGCCGAGGTCGATCAGCTTGCAGCGGTCGGAGCAGAACGGACGGAATTTGTTTTCGGGAGTGAATTCCACGGGGGCGCCACAGGTTGGGCATTCTACGGTTGGGGTCTGGCTCATGATTGGCCTCCGGATAAAGTCAGGTAAAAATGGTGCAAGCGTTCGACCTCGCTGTGCAGCCAGGCGAGGTCGCGATCATTGACCACCACATCGTCGGCACGGCTCACACGATCTTCGCGGCTCGATTGGGCCTTGAGAATCGCCTGAATCTGCTGCTCGCTAGTCTGGTCACGCTGCAGGGTGCGTTCGATCTGCAGTTGTTGCGGGGCGTCGATCACCAGAATGCGTTGGGTCATTGCGTATTGCCCGGATTCGATCAACAGCGGCGAAACCAGAATCGCATAGGGCGATTTTGCCAGCGCCAGATGATGAGCGATTTCCTCGGCGATCAACGGATGCAGCAGTGCTTCGAGCCACAGGCGTTGCTGCGGATCTTCAAAGATCAGTTTGCGCAGGGCCGCGCGATCAAGCGCGCCATCGGGCAACAGCACGCCGGGGCCGAAGTGTTCGGCGATCCGGGCCAGTGCCGGACGGCCCGGTTCTACCACCCAGCGCGCCGCGTGATCGGCATCCACGACATGCACGCCCAGATCGATGAAATGCTGGGCGGCGGCACTTTTACCGCTGCCGATGCCACCGGTCAGGCCGAGAATCCAGGGTTTTTCCACAGGGGTATTCATTCCAAACCGACAAACTGCCAATAGAAGCCGGTTATTTGACCACCCCAGAGCAAGGCAATCCAGCCGGCAATCGCCAGATAGGGACCAAACGGGATCGGCGTCGACGTTTTTTCATTGCGCAACCTGAGCAAAATCACCCCGACTACCGCCCCGACCAGCGACGATAGCAGAATGGTCAGCGGTAGAATCTGCCAGCCGCCCCAAGCGCCAAGCAATGCCAGCAACTTGAAATCTCCATGACCGATGCCGTCCTTGCCGGTGATCAGCTTGAACAGCCAGAACACCGACCACAACGCCAGATAACCGGCCACCGCGCCCCACAGCGCATCGTGCAACGGCACGAACAAGCCGAAGCTATTGACGATCAAACCCAGCCATAGCAATGGCAACACCAGCACATCGGGCAGAAGTTGGTGATCGCAATCGATCAGACTCATCGCCAACAATCCCCAGGTCAGGACGATCAGCAGGCCGGCGGGCCACCCGAACCCCAGATGCCAGGCGATGAATGCCGAAAGCAGCCCACACGCCAATTCAGTCAGCGGGTAACGCTTGCTGATCGGCGCCGCGCAGGCCGAGCAGCGACCGCGCAGCCAAAGGTAACTGAGCAGGGGAATATTTTCCCAGGCACGAATCTGATGCGCGCAGTGCGGGCATTGCGAATGGGGCAGCATCAGGTTGTACGTCGGCTGCGGTGTTTCGATCGGCAGGCCAAGTACGTCGTGCGCCTGCTCTCGCCATTCGCGTTCGAGCATTTTCGGCAGGCGCCAGATCAGTACGTTGAGAAAACTGCCAACCACCAGGCCAAGCAGCGATGCGCACAGCACAAAGGCCGGTGGATAAAGGATGAGCATTTCGTCGATGGGCATGTCAGATCGCTGAGCCGAGCTGGAAGATCGGCAGGTACATGGCCACTACCAGACCGCCGACGATAACACCGAGCACCACCATAATGAACGGCTCCATCAGGCTGGTGAGGTTGTCGACCAGGTTATCCACTTCTTCCTCATAGAAGCTCGCGACTTTGGCGAGCATGTCATCAAGCGCGCCGGACTCTTCGCCAATGGCCGTCATCTGAACCGCCATATTGGGGAAAACCCCCGTGCTGCGCATCGAGAAGTTCAGTTGCATGCCAGTCGCGACGTCCTGGCGAACACGCAGCACAGCACGTTTGAACACCACATTGCCTGTGGCGCCAGCGACTGAATCCAGCGCTTCCACCAGCGGCACGCCGGCCGCGAATGTGGTTGAGAGCGTGCGGGCAAAACGCGCGACGGCGGACTTGTACATCAACGTGCCCACCAGCGGCAGTTTCAGCAACCAGGTGTCGCGACGGTCACGCATGGACTGGGAGGTCTTCAGCGCGTGGCGCAGGCCGAAACCCGCGGCGATCAATCCGCCGAGAATCGCCAGCCACCATTGCTGCATGAACTCCGACAGGCTGATGACCATTTGCGTGAAGGCCGGCAGCTCGGCGCCGAACCCGGAGAACACCGACTGGAATTGCGGCACGACTTTGACCAGCAAAATCCCGGTTACCACCGCCGCCACCAGCACCACGGCGGTCGGATAGGTCATGGCTTTCTTGATCTTGGCCTTGAGGCTTTCGCTTTTTTCTTTGTAGGTCGCGACCCTTTCCAGCAGCGTGTCGAGGGCGCCGGATTGCTCGCCGGCATCGACGAGGTTGCAATACAACTCATCGAAATATTGCGGCTTCTTGCGCAGGGCGGCGGCGAAACTGTTGCCGGCGGCGACTTCCTGTTTGACCTCGTCGATCAGTTTGGTCATGGCCGGGTTATCGAAGCCTTCGCCAATAATGTCAAACGATTGCAGCAGCGGAACGCCCGCTCTCATCATCGTCGCCATTTGGCGGGTGAACAGGGCGATGTCCCGAGGTTTGATGCGCTTGCCGAAACTCACCAGGGAGGTGGATTTTTTGCGCACCTTGCCCGGATTGATGCCCTGCTTGCGCAACTGCGCCTTGATCAGCGCCGGGTTCTGGCCGCTGAGTTCGCCGGTGACCTTGCTGCCTTTCTTGTCCGTGCCTTCCCAGGCATAGATGCTGATTTTCGCTGCCTTGGCCGCCATGTTCAGTCCTTGGTCACCCGGTTGATTTCCTCAAGGCTGGTGATGCCTTGCATGGCCTTGTGCAAACCGGAGGTGCGCAGATCGTCGAAGCCGTCCCGACGCATTTGCAGGTCGATTTCCAGTGAATTGCCTTCAGCCATGATCAGCCGTTGCAGGTCAGATGTGTTCTTCACCACTTCATATATCCCTACGCGTCCCTTGTAACCGCCGTTGCAGTGATCGCAACCGACCGGCTCATAGATCGTGAAGTCGCCGATGCGTTCCTCGGGGAATCCCTCCTTGAGTAATGTCTCACGGGGAATCTCGATGGGTTTCTTGCAGTGATGACACAGCTTGCGCGCCAGGCGTTGGGCGATGATCAGGCTGACCGAGGTGGCAATGTTGAAACCGGGAATGCCCATGTTGTGCAGGCGCGTGAGGGTTTCAGCGGCGCTGTTGGTGTGCAGCGTGGAAAGCACAAGGTGCCCGGTCTGCGCTGCCTTGATCGCGATCTCGGCGGTTTCGATGTCACGGATCTCGCCGACCATGATCACGTCCGGATCCTGACGCAGAAACGAGCGCAGCGCCTGAGCGAAATCCATCCCCTGCTTGGGATTGACGTTGACCTGATTGACCCCCTCCATGTTGATTTCGACCGGATCCTCGGCGGTGGAAATATTGATGTCGACGGTGTTGAGAATGTTCAGACCGGTGTACAGCGACACGGTTTTGCCGGAGCCGGTGGGGCCGGTGACGAGGATCATGCCTTGCGGCTGCTTGAGGGCTTCCAGATACAGGTCTTTCTGGGCCGGCTCGTAACCGAGCGCATCGATACCCATCTGTGCGCTGGTGGGGTCCTGGATTCGGATTACCACTTTTTCGCCCCACAGGGTCGGCAGCGTATTGACCCGGAAATCGATGGATTTGTTTTTCGACAGACGCATCTTGATGCGTCCGTCCTGTGGGCGGCGCCGTTCGGAAATATCGAGGCTGGCCATGACTTTGAGCCGGGCGGCGATCCGGCCCGCCAACTGAATAGGCGGCTTGGCCACTTCGCGCAATATGCCGTCGGTGCGCACTCGCACGCGGTAGTTCTTTTCATAGGGCTCGAAATGCAGGTCGGACGAGCCGCTTTTGATTGCATCCAGCAACATCTTGTGGACGAAGCGCACGACCGGCGCATCGTCGGCATCGGAAGTGCTGATAGCGTCTTGCTTCTTGTCCTCAAGGGAGTCGATGTCGAGACCTTCGAGGTCGACATCGGCCATGTCTTCGAGGCCGTTGGCGTGAGTGTCGAAGAACTTTTCGATAGCGTCGCTGAGCTTGTCGTCCTCGACCAGAATGGCTTCAGCGCTAAGCCCGGTACTGAACTGGATGTCATTGATCGCTTGGTGATTGCTCGGGTCGGAAATCCCCACGAACAGTTTGTTGCCACGCCGCCACAGGGGCAGGGCGTGGTGCTGGCGCACCAGTTTTTCGCTGATCAGGCCTTTGGGCTGGGTTTCCTTGTCCAGGCAATTGAGGTCGAGGAAGGCCATGCCGAAATGCTCGCAAGCGATTTCAGCAACCTGCCAGCTTTTTACCAGTTTGTTCTGCACCAGATAGGTGACTAGCGACAGGCGATTGCGCTGGGCTTGTTGCGAAGCCTGTTGAGCGCTTTTTTCCGTGAGCAGTTCGGCCTGCACCAATTGCTTGGCCAGACCGCTCAGAGCGATGTCATTCATGGGAATTCCGGACGCAGACAGTTCATGACTTATAGCCTAGTCAAAGGACAGCGCCAAACATGCCCGGTGCAGGTGACAAAAAGTGTCAGATAGTGCGGTTGCGGGTTGTAGGAAACCGCGTCGCGTCTTGATGGCGTTCAACATGCAGTGCTTGAGGCCGGTTGGCATGGCCTATGCTGAGCCCTGAACAGATCATGAGATTCCGACTCATGCATGGAGCGTGTTTATGAAAAGACAACAAGGTTTCACTCTGATCGAGCTGCTGATCGTCGTGGCGATCATTGGTATTTTGGCCACTATTGCCCTGCCGCAGTATTCCAAGTATCAGGCCCGATCCAAAGTCACGGCGGGTCTGGCGGAAATCAGTGCGTTGAAGGTGCCATTTGAGGACACCATCAACCAAGGCACGAACCCGACGCTCGCGGGCATCAAGGGAGACGACGTGACAACCACTTCCAACTGCACGCTGTCTGCGTCGGGAACGGCCGCCGACGGGGCGGGCACAATTGTGTGCACGCTGATCAATGCTCCTGCTCCGGTACTCAGCAAAACCATTACTCTGACCCGCACCGCTGCGGGCGGTTGGGCTTGTGGAACCACCGTAGCGCCCGATTACTCCCCAAAAGGTTGCACCGCCAGCGGTACATGATGGGTAGTAGGCGAACAGATGCCCCGCTTTTTGCGGGGCATTTCTTTTGCGCAGCGTTTCTCAAAAGTATTAATAATTTCAGCAGGTTATGAACTTTGCGAAAAACCGCAGTTTGCATGTCCTTATTGCCCGACTCATGCAATTTGCATGATTCCGAAGATTTGCTGATTTTTTAAATCATTGATTTATAAGGGAATAATGTCGTTCTCAAAGTTGGCACAGCGTTCGCAATATCTCCGGTAACCCTGCTGACAAGCAACGCAGCAGACTTTCCAGAAAAACAGGAGTTACTCGTATGAAGAAGTTCGCTATCACTGCCGCTGCTGCTACCGCGCTGACCCTGACCATGTCTGGCGCATTCGCTCAGACCACTCAGGCTACCCAGGCTCCAATGGTGCTGGCCGCCGGTGAAATGACCGAAGCTAAAGAAGTCACTTCCGATACCTGGATCACTACCAAAGTCAAAGCTGACCTGGTGACCGAAAAAGGCATTCCAGGTACCGACATCAAAGTTGAAACCAACAAAGGCGTCGTGTCGCTGTCGTCCACCACTGCAGTGACCGATTCGCAGAAAGAGATGGCAGTGTCCATCGCCAAGAAAATCAAAGGCGTCAAAGCGGTTTCCGCTGACGGCCTGAAAGCCGAGTAAGGCTAAAGCTTCTCGCCTGAACCGGGAGAAGGCGCGACAGACGGGCCGAGCTATACGTCTGCCGCAACTTTAGAGTTCATGCGACCGGCCATACGGATGTGGCCATTACAGGCCCCGGCACTTGTGTCGGGGCCTGTTCTATTTAGGACCATTCAGTTGCCGCGCTTGCTGTTGATCTGCCGCAGCCGGTTACCTTCGAAACGCAGGTACTGGTACATGCCGTTGCTCGGCCCGTACGTCCATTCCTCGACCTGGAATTCCTCCCGGCGATTGGCGCTGCGTTTGTAGCCCAGCGTATCGCGGTTGACTGGCTCGCCACATTTTTGCAGCACTTCGCTGGAGCGATCTCCGAGGCTGATCAACTGGCTGCCGCAACGCAAGGTATCCGACGCCGAGGCCTGGCTGGCCAGCAGCGTCAGCGCAATCGCGAACAGCCCTTTGTGGTTCATCACTCGGCATCCAGGTGCATTTGCGTGACGACGCGACCATCGCTTTCGGCCTCGCCCAGATTGGCATCAATGAAGTACACGCGATCGTCTTCGAGCTTGCCTTTGTCGACAAGGTAATCCTTGATGCTGCTCGCGCGTTCCTGCCCAAGCTGACGCAACAGCACATCGCTGGCGGCCCAGAATTTGATCACGCCTTCGCGCATTTTCGCTGTCCGCTCTTCCTTGCCCAGATCTTTCCATTCGGCCGGCGGCTGGGTTTTCAGACGCGTACGGTAGATGCCTTCGAGCAGAGGGCCTTTCTCGCCTTCGGGTACCTGCAACAGCGAAGCCTGAGCCGGCACCTTGTCGCCACGGCGCTGGAGCATCTTGTAATAGTTGTACTGGTATTCGCGTTCAAGACGTTGCTCGGCGATCAACGGGCCGTCGCTGCTTTGCGCGGCGGTGCCTTCGATCTCCAGGCGCAGGGCCGGGCGTTCCTTGAGTGCCTGGGACAGCTTGACCAGCGCCGCTTCGGCGTCCTTGTTCAAGTCGCTTGAACCCGGTGCAAAAGAAACGGTGCCCAGATCCTCGGATCCGCCGCCGCTGACCAGTCCGCCGATCAATTTGAACGGTGCAGCGGCGGCTTTGACGATCAGGTTGCGCAGGGTCTGCCAGACAATCGGCATCACGCTGAACTGAGGATTGTTCAAATCGCCGGTGACCGGCAGCTCGATGGAAATCTTGCCATCGACGTCCTTGAGCAGCGCAATCGCCAGTTTCAGCGGCAGGCTCACGGCGTCCGGGCTGTCGACTTTCTCGCCCAGTTGCAGTTGCTCGACCACCACTTTGTTCTCGGCCTTGAGCTGACCCTTGGTGATCAAATAATGCAGATCGAGATTGAGCCGACCCTTGCGGATGCGGTAGCCGGCGAACTTGCCGGAGTAGGGCGTCAGGGTGGTCAGCTCGACCCGTTTGAAACTGGTGGCGATATCGAGGCTGGCCATCGGGTCGAACGGATTGACCGCGCCCTTGATGGTGACCGGCGCATAACGATCAACCTTGCCTTTGATGTCGACTGTGGCGGGCTTCGCCTGACGGCTGTCGATCGTTCCGATCTGGCCGCTGAGCTGCTGGATGGCGGTGGCGAAGTTGGGCGTCAGGCTGAAGTCGGCAAAGTTGGCCGAACCATCGTTGATCGCGATGCCGCCGATGTGAATGCCCAGCGGTTTTTCCTTGCCGGCGTTTTTCGCCGCCGGTTTCGCTGCGGAATCCGCCGGCTGCGGGATCAGCAAGTCATCCACGTTGGTGGTGCGGTCATCGTTGATCATGAAGCGCGCATAGGGCTGGAACAGGTTGACCTTGTCGATCGACAGGCTGTCGCCGTGCTGGTAGTTCAAACCCTCCACGACCAGTTGCTGCCATTTGAGGAAATCGCGCGTTTTCAGAGTGTCGAGGGTGTGCAGTTGATCGACCTGAGCGCGGCCGGTGATGCTCAATGCCAGCGGGTCGGTACTCTTAAGATCGACGACGAGGTCACTGCCAAGCATGCCGCTGCGCAGCTCCAGGCGAATGAACGGGTTGATATAGGACTGGGCGACTCGCAGGTCGATGTCCTGGGTTTTTACATTGAGCCTGGCGGTGACCGGCGCCAGGTTGACCACGCCGTCGGCGCTGATCTTGCCTTGCTTGCCAATGCCGGTATCGAGTTTGACGTTGAAAGGTGAGCCGTTGAGGCTGTCGAAATTCTGCATGTCGACATTCAGCGGGCCCACATCAAGCGCCACTTCCGGCTTCGCCGAGCGGTCAGCCAGATGCACTTGATAGTTGCGCAGTTGCACGTCTTTGAGCAGCACTTGCCATGGCTTGCTCGGCGCCGTTTCGGTTTTGGGCGAGTCGGCGGCAGCGGGGGTTTGGGCGGGTTCGGCGGCGGCTTTGGCAGCCGGTTTCGACGGCTGGCTGGCGAACAGTTTTTGCCAGTCCAGTTGCCCGTCGGTTTCCAGCGCGGCCCAGGTTTCCAGTTTCTGGCTGCGGATCTTGCCGACGACCACTTGTTGTTTGGCCAGATCCAGCGAGGTTTCGCTGATGTCGAGGCGTTCGAGTTTCGCCAGCGGACGGCCGTCTGGAGCCTTGATCGCGAACGGCGCAATGTTGACGGCGACGTTATTGAGCAGCAGTTCGGTTTCTTTGGACAGGTTGAGCTTGTAGTCGGTGCTGAGGCTGACCACTCCGTTTTCCAGCACCAACGGCACTGCATCGCGCACATAGGGCCAGAAGGATTTCATCTGGCCATCGGTGACTTTCAAGGTGCCTTCAGACGTGAACGGGATCAGGCTGAAGTTGCCGGTCCAGTCGATTTGCCCGCCTTCCGGGCCCGCTGCGACCAGAGTCATGTCGGCGTTGTCTTCGGGCAGGGTACTGAGGTTTTTCAGTTCGAAATCGAGTTGGTCGTACAGGAACTCGATGGGCTCGCTCGGCCGCGCATCCTGAAAATGCACATTGCCGTCGGCCAGTTTGATCCGCTCGATGCGCAACGGAAACGGCTTGGCGTTCGGGTCAGCAGGTGTGGGTTCGCTCGCCGGGATATTGAACAGGCCCAGCAGGTTGAGCTTGCCGTCCTTGGCGAAGAGGATTTCGGTCTTCGGCTTATCCAGCTCGATGTCCGAAAGGTGCAGCGCTTTCGTCCACAGGCTGTCGATTTGCAGGTTGGCGTAGAGCCGTTCGAAGCCGACCTGTTCCTTGCCGGGCTCGCCGATCACCAACCCCCACAGCGTGACTTCAAGGCTGAACGGGTTGAGTTCGATCCGCTGAATGTGCGCGGGCACCGTGGCGTAATTAGCCAGTTGCTGATTGGCTATCCGTAGCGCAATGCCCGGCAGAATCAGAAATCCCAGCAGGCTGTAAAGAGCCAGAGCGGTCAACAGGGCGCCAATCGCGCGAATCAATCCTTTGGGCATGTGCGGCTTCATCTGTCTGAATCGGAGTGTCTTGGAGTATGGCACGCGATTCCGGTTCCGAAGAAACACGCATGGACAGGATTTGTCTGATTCTTTTGTAAGCGCTGCCGCAGGTTGCGATCTGTTGATCTGATCGTTCCCATGCTCCGCGTGGGAATGCAGCCCGGGACGCTTCGCGTTCCTTGCCGACGCCAAAAGATCGCAGCCTTCGGTAGCTCCTACGCGGGAACGTAGTTATAGCTGGAGGATGAGGGTTTTGAGCGGCGGTTGTTGATCCTGGGAAGGGAAATCGGCGCCCGGGGTCATTACGCTCCACTCGCGCACGGGACGCCCGGCCTTCTCGGCGCAACGCAGCACCTGTTCACGCCAGTCGTCCATGCTGACTTTCGCCAGGTTGTTACAGCAGATCAGCACGCCATTGTCGGCGGTAGTCAGCAGGGCCGGCTTCATCAGGCTTTGATAGTCGCGCAGCAGGTCGACGGTGCCAAACGCACTCTTGGCCCACGCCGGTGGGTCGAGCAGCACCAGATCGTACTGGCGTTGCTCCAGACGCTGATAGCTCGGCAGTTTCTGTCCACGGCGCTGGCTGATCGGCAGGCCGGCGAGTTGGCGAATCGCCGGGAAGTAATCGGACTGGATGAACTGCATTTCCGGCAACTGCGGATTGAGCAGACCATTCTCGCGACCGACCGCCAGATTGCCCTCGGCGAAATCCAGGTTGCACACCTCACGGGCGCCACCCGCCGCTGCGCTGAGGCCAACGCCACAGGTGTACGCGAACAGGTTGAGCACGCTTTTGCCCTGGGCGTGTTCTTTGACCCAGCCGCGGGTGTTGCGCAAGTCGAGAAACAGCAACGGATCCTGCCCGGCATGACGCCCGCGCACGCGGTAGTTCAGGCCCCATTCGTGACCGACCAGGTCGGCCAGTGCAGCATCGTCGGCGCGGTAGACGGTGTCTTCGCGGTCAATGCGCGAATTGCCACGGGAACGGTCGTTGTAGACCAGCAGAGTGTCAAAGCCCAGGACTTGATTGACGATGGCGTGCAGTTGCAGCAAGTCGTCGTGTTCCAGCGTCTGGTGAAAGCTTTGCACCAGCAGTTGCGGGCCATAACGGTCGATGGTCAAGCCGCCGGCACCTTCCTGGCTGCCATGGAACAAGCGATAGCAATCGGTACCCTGACTGTGCAACTCGGCGAGCAAGTCCTGGCGTTGGTCGAGGGCGGCGCGCAGCGCCTGATTCAAGGAAGACATGCGGGCGCCTTGCTGAAGATAATCGGGGCGCGGGAGTTTAGCAGTTTCGAAGCTGCGAGCTTCAAGCTTCGAGCTTGCCGCTCCCGAGCGTCAGCTCGGTTCCATCCGCCGCTTGGCCCGTTGCTCTGAGCCGTTGCGCACGGCCCAGCGCAGCATCGGCGCGCTGCGGTTGACGCTGGCGCGGATGAGTTTGCGTTGCAGCGGGTTCTGGCTGACGCCAAATAGGGCGCTCGCCCAGTCCGGCAACAGATCAATGCCGGCCTGCATCATCAGGCCGCCGAAAGGTTTGGCGAGGCGGCTGGGTGACGGTGCGTTCAACAGCACTCGCAAGACTTCACGGCTGCGCTCGTCGCACAGCAGTTGCGGACGGACACGTTCAAGATAATCAGCAATGTCCTGCCGGGATCGCGGCACATCGTGCGCGCCAAGACGTTCGGCGACCATGGCGATTTCCGCGTAATAACGATCTTGATCCGCCGGCGATAAATGCGGGTTGCGGTAGCGCAGATGCGCGGCAAGGAAGTTGCTCACCTCGGCCACGTGCACCCACGTCAGCAAGTCCGGATCGCTGGCGGCATAGGGTCGACCGTCCGGCGCGGTGCCGACGACTTGCAGATGAATGGTGCGCACTTTCTCGATCAGCCAGTCGGCGTCTCGCCGCGAGCCGAACGTGGTGCCGGAGATGAACTGCCCGGTACGGCGCAGGCGGCCGAGCATGTCTTCACGAAAATTCGAGTGATCCCAGACGCCCGCCAGCGCCAGTGGATGCAGGGCTTGCAGCATCAGGGCGCTGATACCGCCGATGAGCATGCTGCTGAAGTCGCCGTGGACTTGCCAACTGATCGAGTCGGGACCGAACAGGCCGGGATCGCCCTTAGGATTTTCCAGGTCGAGCTTGCCGAGGGACAGCCCGGTCAGGCTCATGATCTGGTTTTCGATGCGGGTGCGGATGAATTCCATGACAACTCAGTGGTGGAGACGGGCGCGAGCCTGTGGTCGCGCCCGCAGTATTACTGATTGAGGCGCGTGTCGATTAAACCTTGCACGACGCTCGGGTCAGCGAGGGTCGAGGTGTCGCCGAGGCTGTCGAGTTCGTTGCACGCGATCTTGCGCAGGATGCGACGCATGATCTTGCCTGAACGGGTTTTCGGCAAGGCCGGCGCCCACTGGATCAGATCCGGTTTGGCGAAGCTGCCGATTTCCTTGCTGACGTGGCTCAGCAGTTCTTTCTTCAGGTCGTCATTGGGCTCGACACCGTTCATGGGCGTGACGAATGCGTAGATGCCCTGGCCTTTGACGTCGTGGGGATAACCGACCACGGCAGCTTCGGCGATGTTGTCGTGCAGCACCAACGCGCTTTCCACTTCGGCGGTGCCGATGCGGTGGCCAGAGACGTTGATGACGTCGTCGATGCGCCCGGTGATCCAGTAATCGCCGTCCTCGTCGCGGCGGGCACCGTCGCCAGTGAAGTAGTAGCCGGGATACGGTTTGAAGTAGGTGTCGACCATGCGTTGCGGGTCGCCGTAAACGCTGCGGATCTGCGCCGGCCAACTCGACTTGATGGCGAGCACGCCGCTGCCGGCGCCTTTAATTTCCTTGCCGGACTCATCGAGCAGCACCGGTTGCACACCGAACATCGGTTGCGTGGCGCAACCCGGTTTGATCCGTTGCGCGCTGACCAGCGGGCTGAGCATGATGCCGCCGGTTTCGGTCTGCCACCAGGTATCGACAATCGGGCAGCGCTGCTCGCCGACCACGTTGAAATACCATTCCCACGCTTCCGGGTTGATTGGCTCACCGACACTGCCGAGCAATCTGAGGCTTTGCCGCGAAGTGTCCTGCAACGGCCCGGCACCTTCGCGCATTAATGCGCGCAGGGCAGTCGGTGCGGTGTAGAAGATGTTGACCTTGTGTTTGTCGATCACCTGCCAGAAGCGCGAGGAACTCGGATAGCTCGGCACGCCTTCGAAGATCAACGTGGTCGCGCCGTTCGCCAACGGGCCGTAGACGATGTAGCTGTGACCGGTCACCCAACCCACATCGGCGGTGCACCAGAACACCTCGCCGTCACGGTAATCAAGCACGTATTTGAAGGTCATCGCCGCTTGCAGCAAGTAGCCGCCGGTGGTGTGCAATACGCCTTTGGGTTTGCCGGTGCTACCGGAGGTGTAGAGGATGAACAGCGGGTCTTCGGCGTCCATCGGTTCCGGCGGGCAATCGTCGCTGACGTCGCGCACGGCCTGGTGATACCACAGATCGCGGCCTTCGACCCAGTCGACGTTGCCTTGGGTACGCTCGACGACGACCACGGTGCTGACGCCCGGGCAACTTTGCAGGGCTTTGTCGACGTTCTGTTTCAACGGCACGAACCTGCCGCCGCGCACGCCTTCATCGGCAGTGATCACCGTGCGACAGTCAGCATCGAGAATGCGGTCGCGCAGGGAATCCGGAGAGAAACCGCCAAACACTACTGAATGCACCGCACCGATGCGCGCGCAGGCGAGCATGGCGTAGGCGGCCTCAGGAATCATCGGCATGTAGATGCACACGCGGTCGCCTTTCTTCACGCCACGGCTTTTCAGCACATTGGCCAGCCGGCAAACGTGGTGATGAAGTTTGTTGTAGGTGATCTGCGCCGACTCGGCGGGGTCGTCGCCTTCCCAGAGGAGCGCCGTCTGCTCGCCGCGCTGTGCGAGGTGGCGGTCGATGCAGTTGTAGCTGACGTTGAGTCTGGCGCCGGCAAACCAGTTGGCTTCACCGGTTTTCAAGTCATACCGCTGGACGGATTGCCACGGTGTGTTCCAGTCGAGGAAGCGTGTGGCCTGTTCGGCCCAGAATTCACTGGGGTGTTCGACGGACTGGCGGTACAGCCGCCGATAGTCGTCCTGACTCAACTGTGCAGCCCGGCGGACGGCATCGGCTTGGGGGAACGTGCTGATATCGAACATGACGGTTCCTTATTCTTGTTTTGTGACAAAGATAAAGATGCGCCGAGCGGACAACAGGTTCAAGTCGGATCAGGAATCTGATGGCTGGATCTGATTTTTCAATCACCCCAAAACTACTGTAGGAGTGAGCCTGCCCACAAAACCCCGGGTTTGATCCAGGGTTTGTGGGCCGAGCATCAAATTAACCGCGGTGACGACCACGGAAGTAGTTGATCAGGCCCTGAGTGGACGGATCGTCAGCGGTGGTTTCGTCGCTGCCGACCAGGCGGTTGTAGACGCCTTTGCCCAATTCCTTGCCCAATTCAACGCCCCACTGGTCGAAGGCATTGATGCCCCAGACCACGCTTTGCACGAAGACTTTGTGTTCGTACATCGCCACCAATGCGCCGAGGCGCCGTGGGCTGATGCGTTCGACCACGAGCGTGTTGCTCGGACGATTGCCTGGGATTACCTTGTGCGGCGCCAGTTTGCGTACGTCTTCCTCACTCATGCCTTTGTCGCGCAGTTCGGCTTCGGCTTCCGTCAACGTCTTGCCGAGCATCAGCGCCTGACTCTGCGACAAGCAGTTGGCGTAGAGCCATTGATGATGGTCGGAGACCGGGTTGAAGCTGACGATCGGCACAATGAAGTCGGCCGGAATCACTTGGGTGCCCTGATGCAGCAACTGGTGATAGGCGTGCTGACCGTTGCAGCCGACGCCGCCCCAGATCACTGGGCCGGTGTCGGTCGACACCTGGGTGCCGTCCTGGCGCACGCTCTTGCCGTTGGACTCCATGTCCAGTTGCTGCAAGTGTTTGGTGATGTTGCGCAGGTAGTGGTCGTACGGCAGGATCGCATGGCTTTGCGCACCCCAGAAGTTGCCATACCAGACACCGAGCAACGCCAGCAGCACGGGCATGTTCTGTTCGAATGGCGCGGTCTGGAAATGCTGGTCCATGGTGTAGGCACCGGACAGCAGTTCCTTGAAGTTGGACATGCCGATGGCCAGCGCGATTGGCAAGCCGATCGCCGACCACAGCGAGTAACGGCCGCCGACCCAGTCCCACATCGGGAAGATGTTTTCTTCACGGATACCGAATGCCACGGCCGCCGCGTTATTGCTCGATACGGCGATGAAGTGGCGGTACAGCTCGGCCTCTGAGCCACCCTGGGCCAGATACCAGGCGCGGGCGGCTTGGGCGTTCTTCAGGGTTTCGAGGGTGTTGAACGACTTCGACGAGACGATGAACAGCGTGGTCTCGGCGCGCAGTTTCTGCGTCAGTTCGTGAAATTCGCTGCCGTCGATGTTCGCCAGGTAATGGCAACGCACGCCTTTCTGGGCGTAGGACAGCAGCGCTTCGGAAACCAGCTCGGGGCCGAGGAACGAGCCACCGATGCCGATGTTCACCACGTCGGTGATCGGCTTCTCGGTGTAACCGCGCCACAGACCGTCGTGGATGCGGCCGACCAGATCAGTGATCTGGTTCAGCACCTTGTGCACTTCCGGCATCACGTTGACGCCGTTGACCGACAGCTTGTCGCCCACGGGACGGCGCAGGGCGGTATGCAGGGCAGGGCGGCCCTCGGAAGCGTTTACGATTTCGCCATCAAACAGCGCTTTGATCGCGCCTTTCAGATCGACTTCATTGGCCAGGCCCACCAGCAGATTGCGGGTCTCGGCGTTGATCAAATTCTTTGAATAATCGAGAAACAGTCCGCAGCTGCTAAGCGTGAATTGATTGAAGCGCTGCGGATCGGCGTTGAAGGCTTCGCGCATGCTGAAATCCTGCATGGCTTGGCGGTGATCTTTCAACGCTTGCCAGGCGGGCAGAGCGGTAACGTCGTGAGGAGTGCGGTAGTACGCCATCGCTGCGATTTTCCTTTTTACTTGAACGGCCTTTTGAACACGGAACAGACCGTCACGCCTGTTTAGGGGGTGCGATCAACTGCGTCGACACGATTGATAGGCGCAGGGCGAATACAGTAAACCTCGCGCCGCGTTCTGTCTTGACTTCTTCTGACCAGATCCCTGTACTTTTTTAACATCGAGAGCGGGAAATGGCCGACAAACGGATCGAAAGCAGGAAATAAAGCCGTTGTAGGAGCGAGCCAGCTCGCGAAGGCGTCGGATCAGTCAACGTCATCGTTGAATGTCAGAACGCTTTCGCGAGCAAGCTCTGCTCCTAGAAGGTGGAGGGGGTCAGGCGGGGGTATCGAGATTCAGGTGCAGGTTGTCAATCAACCGCGTGGTACCGAGGAACGCCGCGACCAGAATCACCAGATCACGGTCTTCAGCCGTTGCCGGGCGCAAAGTCACGCCATGGCGGATTTCCAGGTAATCGGTACGCAGGCCGGCCGCTTCCAGTTGTTTGACCTGGGCGCCGACCAGCGCCGGGAAATCGCGCTCGCCTTGCTTGATCGCGTCGGCAATCGCGCTCAGGGTTTGATAGACCACCGGCGCCACGGCGCGTTGCTCCTCACTGAGGAAACCGTTGCGCGACGACAGCGCCAGGCCATCGGCGGCACGTACGGTCGGCTCGCCAATGATCTGGATCGGCATATTGAGGTCATGCACCAGCGCGCGGATCACTGCCAGTTGCTGAAAGTCCTTCTGGCCAAAGATCGCGAGATCCGGCTGCACCATGTTGAACAGCTTGCTGACCACCGTCGCCACGCCTTCAAAGTGCCCCGGACGGCTGGCGCCGCACAGGCCTTCGGACAGTTGCGGCACGCTCACACGCGTCTGTCCGGCCATGCCGTCGGGATACATTTCATCGACAGTGGGCGCGAACAGCAGGTCGCAACCGGCTTCAAGGAGTTTTTCCTGATCCGCGGCCAGCGTGCGCGGGTATTTGTCGAGATCTTCGCCGGCGCCGAATTGCAGCGGGTTGACGAAAATGCTCGCGACCACGAAATCCACGCGTTGCTTGGCCTTGGTCACCAGCGCGACATGGCCGCTGTGCAGGTTGCCCATGGTCGGGACGAAGCCGATGCGCTTGCCTTCGCTGCGAGCACGGGCCACGGCGGCGCGCAGTTCGCGTACGGTTTTTACGGTGTTCATGCGGAGAATCCGTGTTCGATGCCTGGGAACGTGACGGCTTTGACTTCGTCGACATAGGCTTTGAGAGCCGACTGAATGGTGTCCTGGTCGTGCATGAAGTTCTTCACGAACTTCGCCACGCGGCCGCTGATCGACAGACCGAGCATGTCGTGCAGCACCAGTACCTGGCCATCCGTCGCGCTACCGGCGCCGATGCCGATCACCGGGATTTTCACCGCCTGGCTGATTTCGGCCGCCAGTTCGCTCGGCACGCATTCGAGCAACAACATCGCCGCACCGGCCTGTTCCAGCGAGATGGCGTCGGCACGCATCTGCCGCGCCTGGTTTTCGTTGCGACCCTGCACTTTATAGCCGCCAAGGATGTTCACCGCTTGCGGTGTGAGGCCCATGTGCGCGCACACCGGCACGCCACGTTCGGCGAGCAGACGGATCGATTCCGCCAGCCACAGCGCGCCTTCGACCTTGATCATGTGCGCACCGGCCTGCATCAGCCTGGCGCTGTTGGTCATGGTTTGTTCGAGGGTGGCGTTGGCCATGAACGGCAGGTCGGCCAGGATCAGGGCGTCAGTGTTGCCGCGCTTGACGCAGGCGACGTGATAAGCCATTTCGTCGGTGGTCACCGGCAAGGTGCTGTCGTGCCCTTGCAGCACCATACCGAGAGAATCGCCCACCAGCAGCACTTCGACACCGGCCTCGTTGCAGGCGTGGGCGAAAGTCGCGTCATAGCAGGTGAGCATGGTGATTTTTTCACCTTTCTGCTTGAGGCTCTGGAGCGTGGTCAGGGTGATGGCTGGCATGTAAGAAATCCTCGTTCAGGCGCTCTGGAAACTACTGCGAGTAACGCGCGTGATTCTTCATTTACTCAGGCGCACGGTCTTTTGTCGTGCTTATAAGGCCTGGATTGCGCCCGTGTGTGCCGGGTTGGCGGCAGCGGGACGCCTATAGTCGTGAGGAGAACCCGGGAAGTCAATTATGTGTGTTACCGCGATGTTACGAGGGGAGTGTTACCGGCGTAACTGATGCGATTCAGCTCCCCGGAGGCGGTGTTTCAGAGACGCTCGAGGCCGACGAATGGGCAAGCTGCGAGCAGATCTGCCAAGGTTCGGCCATCAGCCAGGCGCAGATTGGCTGGCGCGAGTTCGGCGAGGGGATAAAGGACGAACGCACGTTCCTGCATGTGGTAATGCGGGACTTTCAAGCGTGGCTCGTCGATCAGGCGATCTCCGAACAACAGAATGTCCAGATCCAGTGTGCGCGGGCCCCAGCGTTGCAGACGCTCACGACCCTGGTCATTCTCGATGGCTTGCAGGGCATCGAGCAGCTCCAGCGGCGCGAGGTTGCTGTCGAGGGCGGCAACCGCGTTGGTGTAACGCGGTTGCCCCGGCAGCAGCGAATCGCTCTGGTAGAAGGACGAAACGCCAGCCAGTTCGGTGTCCGGCAGTTGCGCCAACGCTTCGACAGCGCTGCGCAATTGCTCGGCCGGGTCAGCCAGGTTGCTGCCCATGCCGATATAGATGCGTTCCATGCCTTACTCGCCGGCGCTCGGTGCGCCCGCGCGTTTACGCTTGGAGCCGCTGCTGCGACGGCGCTTGCGCGGTGCGCCGGTTTCGTCGCCCTTGCCGCTGAGGTCGCGGATCATGTCGCGGCGCTCGCTGTCATTGGCGTCCTGATAGTCGGTCCACCATTCACCGAGGCCATCGGTCTGCTCGCCGGCGCTTTCACGCAGCAACAGGAAGTCGTAACCGGCACGGAAACGCGGGTTGTCCAGCAACAGGTCGGCGCGTTTGCCGCTGCGGCGTGGCAGGCGTTCCTGCATGTCCCAGATTTCGCGGATCGGCAGGGTGAAACGCTTGGGAATCGCAATGCGCTGACACTGTTCGGCGATCAGTTCGTGGGCGCCTTCCTGCATCGCCGGAATCGGCGGCATGCCACGTTCCTGGAGACGCAATACGCGGGCCGGCAGGGCAGGCCACAGCAATGCGGCGAACAGGAACGCCGGAGTGACCGGTTTGTTCTGCTTGATGCGCAGATCAGTGTTCGCCAGCGCTTCGCTGATCAGCGTGTGGGTGTATTCAGGGTTGTGTTCCAGCGCTTCGGCACTGGACGGGAACAGCGGCGCGAAGAGTTGCAGATCAACCAGCATCTCGAAGGTGATCGCGGCATGGCCGGAGAGGAACAGCTTGAGCACTTCCTCGAACAGACGCGCCGACGGGATCTCGCGCAGCATCGGCGCCAGTTCGCGGATCGGTTGCACGGTGTGTTTTTCGATGCCGAAGTTGAGCTTGGCAGCGAAACGCACGGCCCGCAGCATGCGCACCGGATCTTCCTGGTAGCGCTGCTTCGGATCGCCGATCAGGCGGATCAGGTGGTTGCGGATGTCGTGCACGCCGTTGGCGTAATCGAGGATGCGCTCGCTGACCGGATCGTAATACAGCGCGTTGATGGTGAAGTCGCGACGTTGCGCGTCTTCTTCCAGCGTGCCGTAAACGTTGTCGCGCAGAATCCGCCCGCTCTCGTTGCGCGAAGACTGATTGCTGTCTTCGTCGTCTTCGTTGACCGGATGATTGGCGCGGAAGGTCGCGACTTCGATGATCTCGCGACCGAAATGAATATGTACAAGCTTGAAGCGGCGACCGATGATCCGCGCGTTGCGGAATTCGGCCCGGACCTGCTCGGGGGTGGCACTGGTGGCAACGTCGAAATCTTTGGGCGTGATGCCCAACATCATGTCGCGGACACAACCGCCGACCAGATAAGCCTGGTAACCGGCACCCTGCAGGCGTTCGACGATATTGACCGCGTAGCGGCTGAATTGCGTCTTTTGCAGCGAATGTTGGCCGCTGTTGAGCACTTCAGGGGTGCTACGGATGTGTTGCGTACGACGCACGGGAGTACGGAATGACTGGAACAACTTCTTCAGCATGGGATGCACTGTTTGAAGGAATGTTCGGCCATAACGAAAGATGACCGCATGATGGGCGGGGATTCTAGCATTTAGTCGAGGGATGGTGTAGGAGGCCGCAGATTTGAGCTGTAAGCCGCGAGCTGCAAGGGTAGAGCGGGGGAAAGCAGGGGGATTTTGAAACGGGAGAAACTACAAGGGGAGCCGAAGCTCCCCAAGAAAGTAGTTGCATGCTCTTTTTATTATTGATTCGGGCTTTTTGTTTTTGTTGAGTGCCCTCGCCATGAGGTTTCCCTTCATGACCCTCCCAATCGGGAGCCAAGAGCAAACGGATTGCTTTGGTCGCTGAATTGCAGTGATCTCTCGATCCAACCAGTACAGGCTCTGTCTTAGGACAGTTTTTGTTGTTCTCGGCCTGGTCGTGGGGCTAGCCCCAAATACAACGCCTCTCCAAAAGAATCAGTTAGCTGCGCCTCTCGCCGTCTTGTTTTTATTGTGCGTGAGTCGATTCGTCTTATTTTTATTGTCTTTTACGTTGCTTGTTATTGTTCTTGTACCAAACATATAGCAGGGGGCGTGCCAACTTTTTCGAAGCCCAGTAAAACAAGGGGTTAGGTCGATATAACCGTTTTGGCGGGGCAAAAAAAAGCCGGGGTTTCGTTACCGTAAACCCCGGCCTCTGTTACGTGACTAAACTGAGGTAACAGTTTTTTCACATTCTCAGCGGTTACCCGCACACTCGACAGGTAACGTTCAGCTCTCGCTCGCCACGCCCGTCTTGCGCCGTGGAATGCCAAGGCGCTGACGGCGTTCCCACAGGCACTTTCGGCTGACCCCGAGTTTGCGTGCCAGCTCGGTTTCGGTCATGTGATCCTGGTGCTCAAGGACGAAGTGCTGGAAATAGTCTTCCAGCGACAGATCCTCGGTCGGTTCATGGCTGTTATTACTGGTACCGCCGCCGGTCTGGGCCGGCAGGCCGATGAACTCGTCATCGTCCAGGTCACTCAGCTCGATGTCGATGCCCAGCAGATCCGCAGAGATTTCCGGGCTTTCGCTCAGGATTACCGCACGCTCGACCGCGTTTTCCAGCTCTCGCACGTTACCCGGCCAGGAGTAGTGACGGATCGCCTGTTCGGCATCCGCGGCAAATCGCAGGTCGGTACGGTTGATGCGCGCACTCTGCCGGGCGAGGAAGGCGTTGGCGATTTCGTTGACGTCGGCACCGCGCTCGCGCAGGGCCGGCAATTTCAAGGCAATCACGTGGAGACGGTAATAAAGGTCTTCACGGAACTGGCCGATCTTCGCCAGGCTTTTCAGATCCCGGTGAGTTGCAGCGATCAGGCGCACATCGACTTTTTGCGACTGCACCGAGCCAACGCGACGAATCTCGCCTTCCTGCAACACGCGCAGCAGACGGGCCTGGGCCTCGAGTGGCAGCTCGCCGATTTCATCGAGGAACAGCGTGCCGCCATCCGCCGCTTCTACCAGACCGGCACGACCGGCGCTGGCACCGGTAAACGCGCCTTTCTCGTGGCCGAACAGTTCGGACTCGATCAGGCTTTCCGGAATGGCCGCGCAGTTCACCGAGATCATTGGTGCCTTGGCGCGTTTGGATAGATTGTGCAGTGCGCGGGCGACCAGCTCCTTACCGGTGCCGGACTCGCCCTGGATCAGGACATTGGAATCGGTTGGCGCGACTTTGCGGATCTTCACGTACAGATCCTGCATTGGCGGGCATGAACCAATGATGCCGATTTCGCCATTGCTGTTGTCGGCGGCGGATTTGGCGCTGCCATTGCCCGCTTTGCCGGCCACAACTTCACCCGCGGCTGGCGCTGACTGGCGATCACGCAGAATGCGGGCGACAGCTTGCAGCATTTCGTCGTGGTCGAAAGGCTTGGCGATGTAGTCCACCGCGCCCATTTTCATCGAGTCCACGGCCGAGCGCAGGCTGGCGTAACTGGTCATGATCAACACCGGCGTACCTTCACCGAGCTTGATCAGTTCGGTGCCTGGAGCGCCTGGCAATCGCAGATCGCTGACGATCAGGTCGAACGTAGGAATACTGAAGCGTTCTTGTGCTTCCTGCACTGAACCGGCTTCGCTGACCTGATACTGGTTACGTTCCAGCAGGCGGCGCAAGGCGGAGCGGATAATGGTTTCGTCTTCGACGATCAAAATGTGCGGCATTGATTCGATACTCTCGACGGTCTCAGTTCACAGCGGACGTCGCTTCGACATGACGCGGCAATGTCACCCGGATACGGGTGCCGCGCTGGCTCTGAACATCAGCCGGGCTGTCGATGGTGATTTGTCCATAATGCTCTTCAACGATGGAATAGACCAGTGCAAGGCCCAGACCGGTGCCTTCACCCGGATCCTTGGTGGTGAAGAAAGGTTCGAACAATCGATCCATGATGCTCGACGGAATGCCACTGCCTTCGTCTTCGACGATCAGATCGACCGTGTGTTCGCCGGCTTCGCTCTTGACCCGCACGGCGCTGCCCGCAGGCGAGGCGTCACGGGCGTTGGAGAGCAGGTTGATCAGCACTTGGGCGAGGCGCTGCGGATCGCCTTCGACCCAATGATCCGGATCGCACAAGTTGTAGAACTGCACTTCGAAATTGCGCCGGTTGAGGGCGAGCAGGCCGATGGCGTCCTGCGCGACTTCCGCCAGACAGACGGGCTCGTCACTGTGCTGGTGGCTGCCGGCATGGGCGAAGCTCATCAGCGACTGGACGATGCGGGAAATGCGTTTGGTCTGTTCGAGAATCTGCCCGCTGATTTCCGTCAGCTCACCGTCCTCTTCGCGTTCTTCACGCAGGTTTTGCGCCAGACAAGCGATGCCGGTGACCGGGTTGCCGATTTCGTGGGCCACGCCTGCGGCCAGGCGGCCAATGCTAGCGAGGCGTTCGGAATGCACCAGTTTGTCTTCGAGCATCTGCGTTTCGGTCAGGTCTTCCACCAGCAGCACCAAGCCGCTGTTGCCTGGCGCCAGCGGCTCATCGATCGCCGCTTTGTGCAGATTGAGCCAGCGGGTCTGACCGTCGAGGGCCAAGTGCTGTTTGTGCAAGTGTTCGTCCGGACGATCGATAAAACCTTGCAGCAAATTCTTCCATGGTTCGCCGATGGTGTTCAATCGCGAGCCGACGACCCGTTGAGCGGCGATGCCGGTGAGTTCTTCCATCGCCCTGTTCCACATCAGGATCTCTTGATCCTTGGCGAGCGAGCAGACGCCCATTGGCAGTTCTTGCAACGTTTGCCGGTGATAGCGGCGCAACGCATCGAGTTCGGCGGCAAGACCGGTGAGGCGCGAGTGGTAGTCCTCAAGGCGGCTTTCGATGAAGTGGATGTCTTCGGTGACGTAGTTTTCACCGCCGGCCTTGTAGGGCAGGAAGGTTTCAACCATGTCTTGCGCCACGCTCGGGCCCATCAGGCCGGACAGGTTGGCCTCGATGCGATCGCGCAAACGGCGCAAGGCATACGGGCGGCGCTCGTCGAAAGGCAGGTAGAGGTCGCGCAGGGCTTGCTCGACTTCTTTCTGTGCGGCTTTGGCGCCGAGAGGCTTGGCCAATTGCGTGGCGAACTCCTGAGGCGATGCGGCGTGCAATTCGCGGCGTTGCGGACGACGCACGTTGTCCACCGCGCAGGCTTCGGCCGCGCTGGCCTCTTCCGGGCTGGCATTGGTGAACAGCGAGATCAGGGTGAACATCAGCACGTTCGCTGCCAGCGAGGCAATGGCTGCCATGTGCCAACTGGTGTCGTCCAGCACGTAAATCATGTTCAGCAGCGGGATGTAGAAACCCTGCAGATTGCCGACCAGCGGCAGCAGCATGGTCACCACCCACACCAGAATCCCCGCCAGCAGTCCGGCGATGAAGCCGCGACGGTTGGCGGTCGGCCAGTACAGCACCGAGAGCACGCCGGGCAGGAATTGCAGGGTGGCGACGAAGGCGACGATGCCGAGGTTGGCCAGATCCTGCTCGGCGCCGAGCATCAGGTAGAAGCCGAAACCGGCCATGATGATCGCGACGATCAGCGCCCGCCGCGTCCATTTCAACCAGCGGTAGATGTTGCCTTCGGCCGGCGGCTGATAAAGCGGCAGCACCAGGTGATTGAGCGCCATCCCGGACAACGCCAGGGTGGTGACGATGATCAGGCCGCTTGCCGCCGACAGTCCGCCGACGTAGGCGAGCAACGCCAAGGCCTTGCTGTTGGCCGCGATGCCGATACCCAGGGTGAAATATTCCGGGTTGGTGGTCGCGCCGAGTTTCAGCCCCGCCCAGAGAATCAGCGGCACCGCCAGGCTCATCAGCAACAGGAACAAGGGCAGGCCCCAACTCGCGCTGACCAGTGAGCGCGGGTTGAGGTTTTCAGTGAAGGTCATGTGGTACATGTGCGGCATCACGATGGCCGAGGCAAAAAACACCAGCAGCAACGTGCGCCACGGCCCTTCCTGCAACGGCGTGTGCAGGGCGGCGAGGGCGGTCTGGTTTTGCAGCAGCCACAGCTCAAGTTGTTGCGGGCCGTCGAACACGCCGTACAACGCATAAAGGCCGACGCCGCCAATGGCGATCAGTTTGATGACCGACTCGAAAGCGATGGCGAACACCAGGCCTTCATGTTTCTCGCGCGTCGCGATATGTCGGGAGCCGAAAAAAATCGTGAACAGAATGATCAGCGAACAGAACGCCAGCGCCACGCGATTCTGTACCGGCTCGCCAGTGAGAATGCCGATGGAGTCGGCCACAGCCTGGATCTGCAGGGCCAGCAACGGCAGGACGCCGATCAGCATGAAGATCGTCGTCAGCGCCCCGGCCCAGGTGCTGCGGAAACGGAACGCGAACAGATCGGCCAGTGACGACAGTTGGTAAGTGCGGGTGATCTTCAGGATCGGATAGAGCAGCACCGGCGCCAGCAGAAACGCCCCGGACACGCCCAGGTAACTGGACAGAAAACCGTAACCATATTGATAGGCCAGGCCGACCGTGCCGTAAAACGCCCAGGCACTGGCATAGACGCCAAGCGACAGGGTGTACGTCAGCGGATGGCGAATGATCGCCCGCGGGATCATGCCCCGTTCGCTGATCCACGCGACGCCGAACAGCACCGTCAGGTAGGCGGCGCTGACCAGGATCATCTGGGTCAGGCTAAAGCTCATCGGCATCTTTTTGGCTCTGGAGAATGAAGGTCACGACAATCAGGATCAGCCAGAGCAGATACGGCCGGTACCAGGCGCCCGTGGCGTCGATCCACCAATCCATGATGGCTGGAGAAAACAGATAGATTCCCACGACCAAAAGCAGGACCAAGCGATAGATGTACATCCCGGCCTCTCTTTTTTATGCGCGTGCCCGAAAACGTGCGGCGATGGTAACGGATGGGCGCGCGACTGCAAGTGCCGTCATGTCAGTTGCGCTTCGGGCAGCGTCAGTGTGCGCGGGATTTTGGCCGCATCCCAGTGGGCCACGCCCCACTTGAGCAGCTCGGCGGGCGTGGCGTGGGCCAGTTCGCTGCCGGGGTTTTGGCCGAGTGCGCGTAATGCCCGAAGCAGCAGGGGCGTGGCCTGGTCTTCAGTCAACGGCGGCGAGCGGTAGGATTTGCCGAGTTTGTTGCCGTCCGGCTGGGTAATCAGCGGAAGGTGCAGGTAGCGCGGCTGAGGAAAACCGAGCAGTTCTTGCAGATATAACTGACGCGGCGTCGAGTCGAGCAGATCGGCGCCGCGCACGATGTCGGTGATGCCCTGCCAGGCGTCATCCAGCACCACGGCGAGTTGATACGCGTAGAGGCCGTCGCGACGACGGATCACGAAATCGCCGACATCACGGCCCAAGTGCTGACGGAATTCGCCCTGCACGCGGTCGATAAAGTGATATTCCAGCTCCGGCACGCGCAGACGGATCGCCGCCCCTTCCTGACTGTGGCCGGCGTTGCGGCACAAGCCCGGATAAATGCCGTAATACGGCTCCAGTTGTTTGCGCGAGCATGTGCAGGCGTAGGCTAGGCCGTGATTGAACAGGCGATTGAGCACTTCAGCGTAGGCGTCGTGGCGATCACTCTGGCGCACCATGTCGCCGTCCCATTCGAAACCATAGCTCTCAAGTGCCCTGAGGATCGCGGCCTGGGCACCGGGTTCTTCGCGGGGCGGATCGAGATCCTCCATGCGCACGAGCCAACGACCGCCCCCGGAGCGCGCGTCGAGATAAGACGCGAGCGCGGCGACCAGCGAACCGAAGTGCAAGTGTCCGCTGGGCGTGGGGGCGAAGCGGCCGATGTAGTGGGGTTGGTTTTTGGCAGTCATGGGCGCGAAACTACTTCTTCAGGCGTGCACGGGTCTACTTGTAGAAGTGAGCCTGCTCGCGATAGCGATAGGCCGGTCAACGTTGATGTGAAGTCCAGCCGCCATCGGGAGCAGGCTCACTCCTACACAAAAAGCAGAAACAAAAACGGAGCGTTTGCACGCTCCGTTTTTCGTTCAGGCCAGAATTATTTGCCGACCTGCTTTTCCTTGATTTCCGCCAGTGTCTTGCAGTCGATGCACAGATCGGCGGTCGGACGGGCTTCGAGACGCTTGACGCCGATCTCGATGCCGCAGGATTCGCACCAGCCGTATTCTTCGTCCTGAATCAGTTCAAGCGTCTTGTCGATCTTCTTGATCAACTTGCGCTCACGGTCGCGGGCACGCAGCTCGAGGGCGAATTCTTCTTCCTGACTGGCACGGTCGGCCGGGTCAGGGAAGTTGGCCGCTTCGTCTTTCATGTGATCAACGGTACGGTCGACTTCCTTCATCAAGTCCTGTTTCCACTTGTTGAGGATCTTGGTGAAGTGCGCGCGCATCGGAGCGCCCATGTACTCTTCACCGGCCTTCGGAACGTAGGGTTCGAAGCCGCTGATCGTCGATTGCTGCTGTTGTTTTGCCTGGGTGGACATGAAATAGACCGCCTCTACTCTTGTAATCCATTGCGCAGGATTGCTCCATCACCGACACCTGCCGGCCCTGCGACTGCAAGCGGGCGAACTTACCAGATCAATTCGAGCCGCGCTACTCCCGGATGTCGAACCGGTGGCCCGTGGGGCTTGCAAATAGTTGGCAAGGCATGTCTGGCGGTGCTGGAGGCCTGTTCAATGACTGATTTTAGTCAATCCTGGTGCTGACGTTAGAGCGTTTTCGGCCAGGGTTCATGAGGCTGTGACCGCTGCGGGTTCTCGCTCGTTCCGGCACGCGGGTAGAATCGTTTCTTTTTCCCCTCGAAGGAAGGCCAATGGCTCAGCCCTACAGTGCGCGCAGTCGTGCGATCGAACCGTTCCATGTGATGGCGTTACTGGCGCGGGCCAATGAATTGCAAGCGGCAGGCCACGACGTGATCCATCTGGAAATCGGCGAGCCAGACTTCACCACCGCCGAACCGATCATTCGCGCGGGTCAGGCTGCGCTGTCGGCGGGCAAGACTCGCTACACGGCCGCCCGGGGCATCCCGGAATTACGTGAGGCGATCAGCGGTTTTTATCAACAGCGCTATGGCCTGACGATCGATCCGCGACGCATTCTCATCACCCCCGGCGGTTCTGGCGCGTTGCTGCTGGCCAGTGCCTTGCTGGTGGATCCGGGCAAACACTGGTTGCTCGCCGACCCCGGCTACCCGTGCAACCGACATTTCCTGCGGCTGGTCGAGGGTGCGGCGCAGTTGGTGCCGGTTGGCCCGGACGTGCGCTATCAACTGACGCCGGATCTGGTGGAGCGTCATTGGGATCACGACAGCGTCGGCGCCCTGGTAGCCTCACCAGCCAATCCGACCGGGACAATTTTGACCCGCGATGAACTCGCCGGGTTATCCACAGCCATCAAGGCGCGGCATGGCCATTTGGTGGTGGACGAGATCTATCACGGCCTGACGTACGGCACTGATGCGGCCAGTGTGCTGGAAGTCGATGACAGCGCGTTTGTCCTCAACAGCTTCTCAAAATATTTCGGCATGACCGGTTGGCGCCTGGGCTGGCTGGTGGCGCCGGAAGCGGCGGTCGGCGAGCTGGAAAAACTCGCGCAAAACCTCTACATCAGCGCGCCGAGCATGGCGCAACACGCGGCGCTGGCCTGCTTCGAACCGGACACGATTGCCATTCTTGAAGAGCGCCGCGCCGAGTTCGGCCGTCGTCGTGACTTCCTGTTGCCGGCCCTGCGCGAGTTGGGTTTCAACATCGCCGTGGAACCGGAAGGCGCGTTTTACCTTTATGCCGATATCAGCCAGTTCGGCGGCGATGGCTTCGCGTTCTGCCGACATTTCCTTGAAACCGAGCATGTGGCGATTACGCCGGGGCTGGATTTCGGTCGCTATCAGGCCAGTCATCATGTGCGCTTTGCTTACACCCAAAGTCTTCCTCGCCTACAAGAAGCAGTGGAGCGAATTGCTCGTGGTTTGAAGAGTTGGCAAGCCTGATGCGGTTTTATCCTGCGTTGGAAGAAGCGCGCCTGATCCGTCGTTACAAGCGGTTTCTCACCGATATCGAAACCGTCAGCGGCGAGTTGTTGACCATTCACTGCCCGAACACCGGTTCGATGCTCAACTGCCAGGTCGAGGGCGGGCAAGTCTGGTTCAGTCGATCCAACGACCCGAAACGCAAGTTGCCCGGCACCTGGGAAATTGGCGAAACCCCGCAGGGCCGGCTGTTTTGCGTGAATACCGGACGCGCCAATGCGCTGGTTGAAGAAGCGTTGCAGGCAGGCGTGATTACCGAGCTGAACGGCTTTACTGCGTTAAAGCGGGAAGTGGCTTACGGACAGGAAAGCAGTCGTATTGATTTCCGTCTCGAATACCCGGATGGTCCGGCTTATGTAGAAGTCAAAAGTGTCACGTTGGGCTTCGGCGGTACGGCGGTGGCGGCGTTTCCCGACGCTGTGACCCAGCGCGGCACCAAGCATTTGCGTGAGCTGGCACATCTGGCGCGAGACGGCATCCGAGCGGTGCAGTTGTACTGCGTGAATCTCACCGGCATCGAGGCGGTGCGTCCTGCACAGGAAATCGATTCGGCTTACGCCGATGCGTTACGCGAAGCGGTGGCCTGCGGCGTCGAAGTGTTGGCCTATGGCGTGCGTTTGAGCCATGAAGAAGTCGTCATCGACCGCCGACTGGACGTCATTCTCGGCGACTAGACATCGATCCACAGCCCTTGCGCATCCTCGTGGCAAGGGATCGCGGTCAGTGATTGGCCGGCGCACGGTCCCGAGACACATTCGCCGTCCTCGATCAGGAACAGGGCGCCGTGGGTGGCGCACTGGATCAGGCTGTTGCTCGCGTCGAGGAACCGGTCAGGCTGCCATTCCAGCCCGACCCCTCGGTGCGGGCAGCGGTTGAGATAGACATAGGCCCGACCGCTGCGGCGCACGGCGAACAGCTTTTTGCCATCGATGTCGAAACCGCGACTTTCGGCTTCAACCAGATCGGCGCCTGTGCAAAGAAACTTCATGACTATCCTCTGATGTCGGCTCGTGTCCGGATATGTCCGAGCTTGACGTTTAAATGCAAACAATTATCAAATGGCCGCCTTGTCCGCAGGGCGCCGCCAGTTGCCGAGGATACTTGGCCTGTCATCCGGATGCCCGGGAAAACCTTTCAAGGAACCTGCTTATGCGCCTGAGTACCCGCGTTGCCGTGCTGTGTGTCGGACTTTTCGTCAGCCACTCGGCGGCGTCGGCTGACCTGCCGCAACGTTGGGTCAGCGCCGGTGGCGCGTTGTCGGAGTGGGTCAGCGCGTTGGGCGGCGAATCGAAACTGGTGGGCGTCGATACCACCAGCCAGCATCCCCCAGCGCTGAAATCATTGCCGAGCATCGGCTATCAACGCAGCTTGTCCGCGGAGGGCATTCTCAGTCTGCGTCCACAGATCCTCATCGGCACTGAGGAAATGGGCCCGCCACCGGTGATTTCGCAGGTGCGAACTTCGGGTGTGCAGGTCGAACTGTTCTCGGCTCAACCGGATTTGCCGACGCTGGAGAAAAACCTGAAACGTCTCGGGCAGTTGCTCGGCGCTGAAACCCAGGCGACGCAACAGTTGCAAAGTTATCAACAGCAACTCGATGCGCAAAACACCCGCGTAGCCGCCAAGCAAACAATACAGAAAGCGCCGGGCGTGCTGTTGCTGTTGGGGCATGCGGGAGGCAAGCCGTTGATTGCCGGCAAGGACACCGCCGCTGACTGGTTGCTGCAACAGGCCGGCGGGCACAACCTGGCGACCCATTCCGGCTACAAACCGTTTTCCGTGGAATCCCTCGCCAGCCTTAATCCTGAAGTGTTGGTGTTTGCAGATCGCGCCTTGACCGGCGAGGCGGCGAAGGTTGCGCTGTTCAAGGAAAACCCGATTCTCAACTCGAGCCGCGCGGCAAAATCCGGCCGGGTGCTGGAGCTGGATCCGACGTTGCTGGTCGGCGGACTCGGGCCGCGCTTGCCGGCGGCGCTGAAAACGCTGTCTGACGGTTTCTATCCTGCCACGAGCGGCCAATGACTCTGGTCAAACCGCGCAGCTTGTTTATTGGCCTGATCCTGCTGTGTTTGCTGGCGATTTGGTTGTCGCTGGCGTTGGGGCCGGTCAGTCTGCCGCTGTTCGATACCTTGCGCGCGGCATTGCGCCTGATCGGCGTGCCGATTGCTCCGCAGGGATTGGAACAAGCGGAGTTGATCCTCGGGCAGATCCGCCTGCCGCGTACCTTGCTAGGGCTGGCGGTGGGTGGTGTGCTGGCCTTGTCCGGCGTGGCGATGCAAGGACTGTTTCGCAATCCATTGGCCGATCCGGGTCTGGTCGGCGTGTCCAGTGGCGCGGCGCTCGGGGCGGCGGTGGCGATTGTTGGCGGCTCGTTCTTTGGTGGGTTGCCTGAGTGGTTCGGGCCGTATCTGTTGTCGGTGTGTGCGTTTCTCGGCGGGCTCGGGGTAACGGCGCTGGTTTATCGGCTGGGGCGGCGCAACGGTCAGACCAACGTGGCGACCATGTTGCTGGCCGGTATTGCCCTGACGGCGCTGGCCGGTTCGGCGGTCGGGCTGTTCACTTATCTGGCTGATGACGCGACTTTGCGCACGCTGACGTTCTGGAATCTCGGCAGTCTCAATGGCGCCAGTTATTCACGATTGTGGCCATTGCTGTTGATCAGCGTGGGCGTAGCTCTTTGGTTGCCGCGACGAGCCAAGGCGTTGAATGCCTTGCTGCTTGGCGAGTCGGAAGCCGGGCATCTGGGCATCGATGTCGAGCGGCTCAAGCGTGAACTGGTGTTCTGTACCGCGCTTGGTGTCGGTGCCGCAGTGGCGGCGGCGGGGATGATCGGATTTGTCGGGTTGGTGGTGCCGCACCTGGTGCGCTTGCTGTCCGGTCCCGATCACCGCACGTTGTTACCCGCCTCGGTGTTGGCCGGCGCAAGTTTGTTGCTCCTGGCCGATCTGGTGGCGCGTCTCGCGTTGGCACCGGCAGAATTGCCCATCGGCATCGTCACCGCGTTCATCGGTGCGCCGTTCTTTCTTTACCTGTTATTGCGGGGCCGTGCCTGATGTTGTCTGCGTACAGTTTGCACATACGCCGCGGACGCAAGACCGTGTTGAGCGATGTCACCCTGCAACTAGAGGCCGGCGAAGTGCTTGGCGTGCTGGGGCCTAACGGCGCCGGCAAGAGCACCTTGCTTGGGGCGTTGTGCGGTGAGCTGGCAGCCGACGACGGCGGAGTTTTGCTCGACGGCAAAGACTTGAGCCACTGGAGTGGCAGTGAGCGGGCCCGGCGACTGGCGGTGTTGCCGCAGGTCTCGACGCTCGATTTTGCCTTTCGGGTCGAAGAAGTCGTCGGCATGGGGCGCTTGCCTTATCAGAGCGGTCGGGTACGCGATGACGAAATTATCGCCGCCGCGCTGCAAGCTGCGGACGCCAGGCACCTCTTGGGCCGCAGTTATCTGGCGCTGTCCGGTGGCGAGCGTCAGCGCGTGCATCTGGCGCGGGTGCTGGCGCAGTTATGGCCGGGCGCAGCCGGACAGACGTTGTTGCTCGATGAACCGACGTCGATGCTTGATCCGCTGCATCAGCACACGACCCTGCAAGCGGTGCGCGAGTTTGCCGATCGCGGTGCGGCGGTGCTGGTGATCCTGCATGATCTGAACCTGGCAGCGCGCTATTGTGATCGCTTGTTGCTGCTGGAAGGCGGGCGCCCGGTGGCGCTGGACACGCCGCAGCAGGTTCTGCGTCCGGAACCGCTCAAAGCGGTGTTTGGTCTGGAAGTATTGGTGCAGCCGCACCCGGAGCGTGGGCATCCGTTGATCATCGCCCGCTGAGTACGTCATCGAGGTGAAGGCATGCGTGGGATCTTTCTGCTGGTGGTGTTATTGCTTGGCGGCTGCTCACATGTCGCGCCGCCACCTCCCGTCAATGGAGACATCCGCGATCTGCGCAGCGGTGAGGTCATCAGCGCACAGGAATTGTTGGAGCAGTTGGCCATGCCTGCTCAAGTGATTGTCGGCGAGCAGCATGACAATGCCGATCACCACGCAGTGCAACTGTGGCTGTTGCAGGCTCTGGGCGAGCGGCGAACGCAAGGCAGCCTGCTGTTGGAAATGCTGACGCCGGATCAACAGGCGCGGGTGAATGCGGCGCACCAAGGCCCATTGCCTGGCGATCTGCCCGTTGCGCTCGATTGGCAGGATGGCTGGGACTGGAATCTTTATGGCCCGATTGTGCGCTTTGCCCTGATTCAGAACTATCCGTTGCTGGCGGCCAATCTTGATAACCCGGAGATTCGTGCGCTGTATGGCACGCCGCCGACGCTGAGCGGTGCGCGCAGCAATGCGTCGACAGTGAAAGCCGAATTGCTCAAGCAAATCGCCGAGTCCCACTGTGGGTTGCTCCCTGAATCGCAAATGCCCGCGATGCTCGCTGTGCAACAACAGCGCGACCGGCGCATGGCCGAGCGTCTGCTCGCGGCGCCTGAGCCGTCGCTGTTATTCGCCGGTGTCTGGCATGCGCGCAAGGATGTTGGCGTGCCGCTGCATCTACTTGATCTAGGCGCGTCACGGGCGCCGACGGTTCTGTTGTTGGCAGAGGAGGGCAGCGAAGTCACGTCGGCCATGGCCGATTACGTCTGGTACACAGCGGCCACGCCGCCGCAGGACTACTGCGCGCAAATGCGCAAACAGTTCGGCAAGTCGTGACAGCGACGCCCGCTTTTCCACAGGCAAAAAAGACCCGGCAAGAGCCGGGTCAAATAACCGTGATTAGCCTGATGAGGAGATAATCTGAGAGTCCGAACCAAGGGCTTTTCAGAAAATCGACTGATCTCGCGACCAGTTGTGATAATCATAGCGATTCTCATTACCGAGTCAACAGCTGATTTCTCATTTGCCGGAATTAGTTCTGGCACATGGCGAGAATGCCCCGTAAACATTGGGCAAGCTCAGCGCTGCGTAAGTTGTTTATTCAGTTGGCCAATACGCCGGGCCATGCCTTCAATCAGGCTGTGAGCGATTTTTGGATGAGTGCGTGTCAGGCTCAGGAACTGATCGCCAGGGATCAGCATGATCGTAATCGCCTCGCGGGCAATCACCGTGGCATTGTGCGGTTCACCCGTGAACACCGCCATGGCGCCGAAGATTTCATCCTTCGGCACGTCACCGACCTTGCGCCCATCGACGAATGCTTCGGCATGACCTTCGATAATCACAAAAACGTGGTCGGCCGTGTCACCTTGCTGGATCAACACGTCGCCAGCCTCTACACGTTTAAAGCCATTGGTGCTGCGAAACTCCCGGGGTTTCAACTCGGCAATGGCGTGAGCGAGTAGCGCCTGCTGACCAGTCAGGTAACGAACGAAGGATTCGGCACGTAACGGATCCTGATAAATATATTGAAACAATTCCGTTCGCTTATACGGGGTCAAACGCACCGGCCCCTCGCTGCTCAAACGGCACTCTGTCCATGCCTGTCCCTGTTGCAAACCGATCAGATCGCCCTGGTGCCAGTAGAACAAGGCACGCCCACCCATCCAGCCGTGGATCAATCCCTCCGACAACAGGAACACTTGATCGTCGGGCAGTTGGGCCTGCAAGTCATGGGTTTCAGATAACGCTAACGCGGGTCCGCAAGGTGCAAAGCCTTCCAGCCATTGCGCTGGAAGGCATTGCAAATGATTGATCAACGTTTCGGCATGCGCCGGTTGTTCTCCGAGCAGGTACATGGCGATCTATGCCTGTTCAATTTTTGTGGCGAGAGGAAATGGCTTCCAACTGTTTGTTAAGGGCGTCCTTACGTTCGGCGGGAATGTCATTCCAGTGCACATCCATCAATGCGCCCTCGATCGCATACAACAACACCTTCGACGCCCTAAACCCACGGGTGCGCACTGCCCGATACGCGTCTACGGCGCCCAGGCGACGCAAGTCCGAGGCGCTGTGAATACCCACGGCATGCAGCCACTGCGCCGACGTCTTGCCAAGATTTTTCAGGTGTTGCAGTTCATCATTCATCAAGCCTCCTTGCGACGGCCGAATGGTGCGTGGACGAGCTTCTCAGGAGTGTAGCCATCAGTAGGAAAAGCGTGATTCTTTGATCGGATTAGTCGCAAATGCTTCTAAGCATGCGCTAGATCGGCAGGAAGGAAGGGCGACGAGATGTGGGAAAAAACCACGCAGCAGGCAGTCCAGCGCAAGGCAGGGGCGCTGGACAGGTCAGGCAATGTTGGCGTTTAGCGGGTCCGATAGCGCAGGCGTGTACCGAAATTCATCGACATGAGGATTTCGTCAGCGCTCAGCTCCGGCGGGAAGTACGCCCCGGAAATCTGCGCATGGGCGAGGCTGGCGCCTTCCAGCAACGCTTGGCGGAAGTCGATGCCGCGCAAATCGGCGGACCGGAAATAGGCATCACGGAAATCCACGCCGTTGGCGTTCAACTCGCGCAGGTCGAGCCCGCGAAAGTCGCCGCCGACCATGTCGATAGAGCCGACGTTCGGGCGCTCATTGTTGAAGCCTTTGACGTCGTCCTTGTGAAGCAGGGCATACAGCGGGGTGTCGAGAAGTTTCGGCTGGCTCATGTCAGATCACCTGTTGGTTTTATGACGCCAGTATAGTGCCACTATTTGGCAGCCGTGAAGCGGGCGAGCGCTTCACGGCTGAAATAGTTTCTTACAGGCCCGGCAGGCGCTGGCGAATCTGGGCGACGACGGTGTCCAGCGTCCCGGACTCGTTGGTCTGAACACGCTTGCTGCGCAGAATCTCTTCCGGCGTCAGTGCTTCGCGAGTGGCTTGTTGCGCTTCGATCACGGCCAGATTAGCGTCGGACGGATCCTTTTTATCTGCCTGACGCAGCGCCAGCCAGCTTTCGATCACGGCTTGTGGCGCATTGCAGTCAAGAATCAGGAAAGGTGTGCCCGTGTCTTCGGCGACCTTCGCAGCGTTGTCACGCTGCTCGCGCTTGAGGTAAGTCGCATCAATGACCACCGGGAAACCGGCACGCAGAATGGTCGCGGCAATGTCATGCAGGTGCGCATAGGTGGCGGTGCTGGCGTCGGCGCTGTAAATGCCGGCCTGTGGGGCGTTGGCCACGGTTTGCTCGCCGAACAAGCGCTTGCGCTCGATATCGGAACGCAGGCGCACGGCACCGAGTGCTTCGACCAGACGCATGGCGACGTGGCTCTTGCCGACGGCCGATACGCCGTGGGTGATGGCCATGAAACGCGACGGAATGGTGCTGTAGCTTTCCGCCAGGTTCGCGTAGTTGCGGTACTGGCGCAGCGTGGTGGCGCGCTGCACCGGGGTGGCTTCGGCCGGCATGCTGAACAGTGCGACCTTGGCGCGAACCATCGCACGGTAAGCCTTATAGAAGTTCAGGACTTCGAGGCCCTGGTAGTCGCCGGTCAGTTCCAGATATTGGCTGACGAAGCGACGGGCCAGGGACTTCAGGCCACGGTCTTCCAGATCCATCGCGAGGAAACCGGTGTCGGCGTACACGTCGGTGAAGCGGAACGGTTCGTTGAACTCGATGCAGTCGAAGATCACGACCTTGCCATCGATCAGCGTGGCGTTGCCCAGGTGGATGTCACCGTGGCATTCACGGGTGAACCCCTCGGCCTTGCGCTGAGTAAAAAGCGGCTTGAGGCGTTCGAAGCTGCTTTCAGCCCAGGCTTGCAGGGCTTCGAGTTGTAGCAAATCGTTTTTGTCGCTGAGGAACGGCAGGATCTGTTCGAAGTTCTGGCGCACCGGCGCCATGACACTGTCCGGCGTGCCGGCAGGGTGTTCGGCGGGTACTTTCGGCGCATTGAGGTGGAAGTGGGCGATTTGTTCGGCCATTTCGTCGATGTGCCGGGTGGTCAGCTCACCATTGGCTTGCAGGGTGCTGAGCAAACCGCTCTGTGGGAACTGGCGCATTTTCAGCACGTATTCGATGGCCGGGCCATCACCGCCAATCTGTGGCGCTTCGACGCTGCCGGTGACCGGCAGGACTTCCAGGTACAGGTCATCCGTCAGGCGCTTGTTAAGGCGCAGCTCTTCGCCACAAAAATGTTCACGTGCGTCGAGGGTGGTGAAGTCGAGAAAACCGAAATTCACCGGTTTCTTCACTTTATAAGCAAAGGGCCCAGTGAGCAGCACCCAAGAGATATGGGTTTCGATGACCTGGAACCCATCGACAGGGTGCGGGTAGAGGGCCGGGTTTTGCAGGGCAGCGATCAGTGACTGGCTCACGGGCGATCCTTCAGAGTCTGGGGCGAATTGATGGCGGCCATTATGGCCGCTCGCCCGCCTGACGCAAACCTCGGAGCGCGTCTGTCGAGGATTTATAAAGTGCGTATAATCCGCCGCCATGACTCGATCCCGAACTCCCCGTACCCCCAAAAAGCCACCGTCCAAGGGCCTGCGCCCGTGGATGAGTTGGGTCCTTAAACTCAGCCTGGTCGCCCTTGTGGTGCTGGCCGGCTTCGCCGTTTACCTCGATGCCGTGGTGCAGGAAAAATTCTCCGGCAAGCGCTGGACGATCCCGGCCAAGGTGTACGCGCGGCCGCTTGAGCTGTTCGTCGGACAAAAGCTGAGCAAGGGTGATTTTCTCACCGAGCTCGATGCCTTGGGCTATCGCCGCGAAGCTGTGAGCAACGGCCCGGGCGCGGCAGCGGTCAACGGCAACACCGTCGATCTGAATACCCGTGGCTTCCAGTTCTATGAAGGTCTGGAAAAGCCGCAATCGGTGCGTGTACGTTTTTCGGGCGATTACGTGGCAGAGCTTTCCGCGAGCAACGGCTCGAAATTGTCCGTGGTGCGTCTGGAGCCGCTAATGATCGGGGGGATTTACCCGAAGAATCTTGAAGACCGCATCCTGATCAAGATCGATCAGGTGCCGCCGTACTTGCTGGAAACTCTGGTCGCGGTGGAAGACCGGGATTTCTACAGCCACTGGGGCGTTTCGCCGAAATCGATCGCCCGTGCCGTTTGGGTCAACACGTCTGGTGGAAAAATGACTCAGGGCGGCAGTACGCTGACCCAGCAGTTGGTGAAGAACTTCTACCTGACCAGTGAACGCAGCCTGAGCCGCAAACTCACTGAAGCCATGATGGCGATGCTGCTTGAACTGCATTACAAGAAGCCGGAAATCCTTGAGGCTTACCTTAATGAAGTGTTTGTCGGTCAGGACGGCCAGCGCGCGGTGCATGGTTTCGGTCTGGCCAGTCAGTTCTTCTTCGGCCAGCCTTTGTCCGAACTGAAGTTGCATCAGGTCGCCCTGCTGGTGGGCATGGTCAAAGGGCCGTCCTATTACAACCCGCGTCGCAACCCGGAGCGTGCGCTCGAGCGGCGTAACCTGGTGCTCGATGTCCTTGAGCAGCAGGGCGTTGCAACGGCCGAGCAAGTCGCCGCCGCGAAGAAGATGCCGTTGGGTGTGACCACGCGCGGCAAGTTGGCCGACAGTTCCTTCCCGGGCTTCATCGATCTGGTCAAGCGTCAGCTGCGTGAAGACTATCGCGACGAAGACTTGACCGAAGAAGGCTTGCGGATTTTCACCAGCTTCGATCCGATCCTACAGATGAAAGCCGAGGCGTCGGTCAATGACACCTTCAAGCGTCTGGCGGGCCGCAAGGGTTCCGACGACGTGGAAGCCGCCATGGTGGTGACCAATCCGGAAACCGGCGAAGTCCAGGCCATGATCGGCAGCCGTCAGGCCAGTTTTGCCGGTTTCAACCGGGCGCTGGACGCGGTGCGGCCGATCGGCTCGCTGATCAAACCGGCGGTTTACTTGACCGCGCTGGAGAAACCGAGCCAGTACACGCTGACCAGTTGGCTGTCGGACGATCCGCTATCGATCAAAGGGGCGGACGGTCAAGTGTGGAAGCCGCAGAACTACGATCGCCGCTCCCACGGCACGGTCTTCCTTTATCAGGGGTTGGCGCATTCCTACAATCTGTCGACGTCGCGTCTGGGCCTGGCCGTTGGCGTGCCGAATGTGCTGAAGACCGTGGCGCGTCTGGGCGTGAGCCGCGAATTTCCTGCATTCCCGTCGATGCTGCTCGGTGCGGGCGGCATGACGCCGATCGAAGTGGCGACCATGTACCAGACCCTCGCCAACGGTGGCTTCAACACGCCGATGCGAGGGATCCGTAGCGTGCTGACCGCCGAGGGCGAGCCGCTCAAGCGATATCCGTTCCAGATCGAGCAGCGTTTCGATCCGGCGTCGATCTATCTGATCCAGAACGCCATGCAGCGGGTCATGCGTGAAGGTACGGGCAGTTCGGTTTATAACGTGCTGCCAAAAAACCTGACGCTGGCCGGCAAGACCGGTACCAGTAACGATTCACGCGATAGCTGGTTCGCCGGTTTCAGTCAGGATCTGCTGGCAGTGGTGTGGCTCGGTCGCGACGACAACGGGAAGACGCCGTTTACCGGTGCCACCGGCGCGTTGCAGGTCTGGAGCAGTTTCATGCGCAAGGCCGATCCGCTGCCGCTGGATATGCCGCAACCGGATAACGTCGTGCAGGCCTGGGTTGATTCGCGCACCGGGCAAGGTTCCGATGCCAACTGTCCTGGCGCGGTTCAGATGCCGTATATTCGCGGCAGCGAACCTCCACCCGGCGCCAGTTGCGCGAGCGTAAACCCGGCATCCCCGGAGTCGGTGATGGATTGGGTCAAGGACTGGATGAACTAAGCGAAGAGGTTTTCAAGTGAACAAGTGGTTGATCCCAGCAGTGACCGCCGTGGCTTTGCTCAGCGGCTGCTCAAGCGTGCAGCGCGGTTCGATTCCGGTGGTGGATTCAGGTACCGCCGTGTCCAACAGCGAACGTATCTCGGCCAATGGCGGTTTCCGCCAGACGACGGTGAAACGTCCGGCTCAAGGCCAGGTGCAAGAGATTCCGCAAGGCGATACCGGCGTTGTCGTGATGGTGCCGGGTGGCGGCGCAGCGACGTCGACCCCGATCAGCACGGCGCCGATCACGCCGGGCCCGATTACCCCGGGGCCTTACAACCCTTCGCCGGTTGACTCTGCGCCGGTCAGCTCCGGCAGCTACAGCATGCCTTCGCAGCCGAGCGCAGCTCCGTCGGCGAGCGGCGGCGGTGGTCTGTCGGCAGACGAACAACTAGACGGTCCTGTACTCGCGCTGTTGACCACCGCGCAGCAACAGCAGGCCGGTGGCGACCTGAACGGTGCGTCCTCCAGTCTTGAACGCGCTCAGCGTGTGGCGCCGCGTGAGCCGCAAGTGCTTTATCGTCTGGCGCAGGTGCGCATGGCCCAGGGCGATGCGCCGCAAGCCGAGCAATTCGCCCGTCGCGCATTGACGATGGCCAATGGTCGTCCGGACTTGCAGGCCAGCCTGTGGGAACTGATCGCTCAGGCGCGTGAGAAACAAGGTGATTCCGCCGGTGCCGCGTTGGCCCGTCAGAAGGCCAAGGTTTCGCTGTGATGGATGTCCGTTTCCCGAAAATTGCCGATCAGTTGCTGCTGATCGAGCGTGAGTTGCGTACACAAGGTTGGTGGGATGACGTTCGACCGTCCGACGAAGCCCTGAGCAGCGTCGAACCGTTCTCGGTCGATACGCTTGATTTCGAGCAATGGCTGCAGTGGATCTTCCTGCCGAAGATGAAAATCATCCTTGAGCAGGATCTGCCGTTGCCCAATGCTTCGGGTATTCAGGAAATGGCCGAGATGGTGTTTGCCTCGCGCAATGTCGGCGGCAAAGACCGACAGCTTCAGGTGTTGCTCAAAGAGTTCGACCTGCTGATCACCGCCTCCCGCTGACACCATCGTCCTGTAGGAACTGCCGCAGCCTCGTTGCACTCGTCAGCTCCTACACATCGGTTACTGGCAGTTTTCCGAGATTTGTCGCTGTGCCTCGCCGATGCGCTCTTGCCGTTGCGTATCGGTCAGGCGCCGTGTTTCACCTTCTACTTCTTCTCTTAAACGCGGATTGTTCTGCAATTGCGCCAGGTTCGTGCGCGCCTGCTCACAAAACTCCTTGAGCTGGGCTTGTTGCTCCGCCACCTGTTTTTTCACGTTTTTGTCGATGGACTGCTGGTCGCCGATCGCGCCGCTGCCGGGGATCGCACGTGGCGGAACGGCAGGTGGGGAGGGCATTTGCACGGTGGTGGCCGGCTGACCCTGGGGCGGTTGCGCGTCGAAGTGAGTGACACCTTGGGCATCGACCCATTTGTAGATTTGACCGGCCATGCACCATGGGCTGACACCGATCAAAAGGCATAGGAGGAGCGTTCGCATGCTGATTCCTTGGCAAAATTGCGCAATCGAAGCTAACAGAGTAGCGGTTTCCGGGTTTTTTCTTGCGTTCTCATGTGCTTACCCACAATTAACCACACAGACGACTTGACTTGGAGAGGGCGAAACAGAAGAATCCAAAGTCCGCTGTAGAGGGACTGCCAGAAGCAGACCCACTCGGCAGATCATGAGGCGCCTATCCGCGCCGACCTGTTACACCCGCAACGCGTTACCTCGCGCTGGGTGGGAGAAGCCCGCAACACTTGGGACGATCCCAATACTTGCTCAGTCAGTGCTGACGTAGTCGGCGACCACCGTCGCTCATGCTCTGCCGAGAAGTAAACCTATTAAGACCCGTCCCCGTTTATGTGGGCGGTATTCTGGCGTTTTAGAGGTGAACAACGTGGAGCTTTTATCTGGCGGTGAGATGCTCGTCCGCTTTTTGCGTGACGAAGGCGTCAAATATATCTACGGGTACCCGGGTGGTGCTCTTCTTCATGTTTACGATGCCCTGTTCAAAGAGCCGGAAGTAAGCCACATCCTGGTTCGTCACGAGCAAGCGGCTACCCATATGGCTGACGGCTATGCCCGTGCCACCGGTAAAGCCGGCGTGGTATTGGTGACATCGGGTCCTGGCGCCACAAACGCCATCACCGGTATCGCCACCGCCTATATGGATTCGATTCCAATGGTGATCATCTCCGGCCAGGTGCCAAGCACCATGGTCGGCACCGACGCGTTCCAGGAAACCGACATGATCGGTATTTCCCGGCCGATCGTGAAGCACAGCTTCATGATCAAGCACGCTTCGGAAATCCCGGAAGTCATGAAGAAAGCCTTCTACCTGGCACAATCCGGTCGTCCGGGCCCGGTCGTGGTCGATATCCCGAAAGACATGACCAACCCGGCCGAGAAGTTCGAATACATCTTCCCGAAGAAAGCCAAGCTGCGCTCTTACAGCCCGGCCGTTCGCGGTCACTCGGGGCAAATCCGCAAGGCTGCAGAAATGCTCCTGGCAGCCAAGCGTCCGGTGATGTACGCCGGCGGTGGCGTGATCCTCGGTGGTGGCTCCGCGCCGCTCACCGAACTGGCGAAAATGCTCAACCTGCCAGTGACCAACACCCTGATGGGGTTGGGTGCCTACCCAGGCACCGATCGTCAGTTCATCGGCATGCTGGGTATGCACGGCAGCTACACCGCCAACCTGGCGATGCACCACGCTGACGTGATCCTGGCAGTCGGCGCACGCTTCGACGATCGTGTGATCAACGGCCCGGCGAAGTTCTGCCCGAACGCCAAGATCATCCATATCGACATCGACCCGGCTTCGATCTCCAAGACCATCAAGGCCGACGTGCCGATCGTTGGCCCAGTGGAAAGCGTCCTGACCGAAATGGTCGCGATCCTCAAGGAAATCGGCGAGACCCCGAACAAGGATTCCGTTGCCAGTTGGTGGAAGCAGGTTGATGAGTGGCGCGGTGATCGCGGCCTGTTCCCGTATGACAAGGGCGACGGCAGCGTCATCAAGCCGCAGACCGTGATCGAAACCCTGTGCGAAGTCACTAAGGGCGATGCTTATGTTGCCTCCGACGTGGGTCAGCACCAGATGTTCGCCGCGCAGTATTACAAGTTCAACAAGCCGAACCGCTGGATCAACTCCGGTGGCCTGGGCACGATGGGCTTCGGGTTCCCGGCGGCCATGGGTATCCAGTTGAGCTTCCCGGACGCTGACGTTGCCTGTGTCACGGGCGAAGGCAGCATCCAGATGAACATTCAGGAACTGTCGACCTGCCTGCAGTATGGTCTGCCGGTAAAAATCGTCATCCTGAACAACGGTGTTCTGGGCATGGTTCGTCAGTGGCAAGACATGAGCTACAACAGCCGCCACTCGCATTCCTACATGGAATCGTTGCCTGACTTCGTCAAGCTGGCCGAGGCCTATGGCCATGTCGGCATGCGCATCACCGACTCCAAAGACTTGAAGTCGAAGATGGAAGAAGCGTTTGCCATGAAGGATCGCCTGGTGATTCTCGACATTTCGGTCGACACCAGCGAGCACGTCTACCCGATGCAGATCAAAGACGGCTCCATGCGCGATATGTGGCTGAGCAAGACGGAGCGTACATAATCATGCGACACATTATTTCCTTGCTTCTGGAAAACGAACCTGGCGCTCTGTCTCGTGTAGTCGGCCTGTTTTCGCAGCGTAACTACAACATCGAAAGCCTGACCGTGGCCCCGACTGAAGACCCGACCCTGTCGCGTCTGACGCTGACCACTGTCGGGCATGACGAAGTGATCGAGCAGATCACCAAGAACCTGAACAAATTGATCGAAGTGGTCAAATTGGTCGACCTGTCGGAAAGTGCTCACATCGAGCGCGAGCTGATGCTGGTCAAGGTCAAGGCCACCGGCGCCCAGCGCGCCGAGATCAAGCGCACTACCGATATTTATCGTGGGCAGATCGTCGATGTCAGCGCCAGCGTTTATACCGTTCAACTGACCGGTACCAGCGACAAGCTCGACAGCTTCATTCAATCGATCGGCACTGCCTCGATTCTGGAAACCGTACGCAGTGGCGTCACCGGGATTGCCCGCGGCGACAAAGTACTCAGCATCTAAACCAAATTAGCGAATGGCCTGAACGGCCGGATATAGGGGAAATTCATGAAAGTTTTCTACGATAAAGACTGCGACCTGTCGATCATCCAGGGCAAGAAAGTCGCCATCATCGGTTACGGCTCCCAGGGTCACGCTCAAGCGTGCAACCTGAAAGACTCCGGCGTTGACGTCACCGTTGGTCTGCGTAAAGGTTCGGCGACCGTTGCCAAGGCTGAAGCCCACGGCCTGAAAGTGACTGACGTTGCTTCCGCTGTTGCTGCTGCTGACCTGGTCATGATCCTGACCCCGGACGAGTTCCAGTCTTCCCTGTACAAAAACGAAATCGAGCCGAATATCAAGAAAGGCGCCACTCTGGCCTTCTCCCACGGCTTCGCGATCCACTACAACCAGGTTGTTCCACGCGCCGACCTCGACGTGATCATGATCGCGCCGAAAGCACCGGGCCACACCGTGCGTTCCGAGTTCGTCAAAGGCGGCGGTATCCCTGACCTGATCGCGATCTACCAGGACGCCTCGGGCAACGCCAAAAACGTTGCACTGTCTTACGCAGCAGGCGTGGGTGGCGGTCGTACCGGCATCATCGAAACCACCTTTAAGGACGAGACCGAAACCGACCTGTTCGGTGAACAAGCCGTACTGTGCGGCGGTACTGTTGAACTGGTAAAAGCTGGTTTCGAAACCCTGGTCGAAGCGGGCTACGCTCCAGAAATGGCTTACTTCGAGTGCCTGCACGAACTGAAGTTGATCGTTGACCTCATGTACGAAGGCGGTATCGCCAATATGAACTACTCGATCTCCAACAACGCCGAATACGGCGAGTACGTGACCGGCCCGGAAGTCATCAACGCCGAATCCCGTCAGGCCATGCGCAACGCCCTGAAACGTATTCAGGACGGCGAGTACGCCAAAATGTTCATCAGCGAAGGCGCAACCGGCTACCCTTCGATGACCGCCAAGCGTCGTAACAACGCTGCTCACGGCATCGAAGTCATCGGCGAGCAACTGCGCTCCATGATGCCTTGGATCGGTGCCAACAAAATCGTCGACAAAGCCAAAAACTAAGTCAGCGATTCTTGTACGAAGAACGCGGCCTAGGCCGCGTTTTTTCGTTTGGGCCGGCAGTTCTGGTATAAAGCTGCATCGTTTGTGGCCGAACCGTCGTCCCAGACGCCTGTCGAAATTTTTCAACCCGTTGCAAGGTAATGTCCATGAGCGAACGTCCCGAAGAGCCGAACCAGGCTCCTGACGCCGAAAGCCTGCTGCCCATCGATGAGCACATCGAAGAAGGGCACGACGCGGAAGGTCGTAAAGTCCGGCATCGTGGTATCTATCTCCTGCCGAACCTGTTTACCACTGCGAACCTGTTCGCCGGTTTCTACTCGATCATCAATTCCATGAGTGCCCAGGCTGCGCTGAGCGCTGGTAACACGGCTGACGCAAGCAAGTATTTCGGCTTCGCCGCGATTGCGATCTTCGTCGCCATGGTGCTCGATGGCCTGGATGGCCGTGTTGCGCGGATGACCAATACCCAGAGTGCATTTGGCGCCGAGTACGACTCGCTGTCGGACATGGTCGCGTTCGGTGTTGCGCCGGCGTTGTTGGCATTTGGCTGGGCACTGGGTGATATGGGTAAGGTTGGCTGGATGGTCGCCTTCATATATGTGGCAGGTGCAGCTTTGCGTCTGGCGCGTTTCAACACCCAGGTCGGTACGGCGGACAAGCGTTACTTCATCGGCCTGGCCAGCCCGGCTGCTGCTGGCGTGGTGGCGGGGATTGTCTGGGCATTCAGCGATTACGGCATTCAGGGCTCGAAGATGTCATTCCTGGTCGCGCTGATGGTGGCGGCTGCGGGCATGCTGATGGTCAGCAACATCAAGTACAACAGCTTCAAGGAGCTGGATCTGAAAGGGCGTGTGCCGTTCGTGGCGATTCTCGCCGTGGTGCTGGTGTTCGCTGTGGTGTTCAGCGATCCGCCACGCATTCTGCTGCTGGCGTTTCTCGTTTACGCGGCTTCCGGCCCTGTGCAGTATCTTTTGCGCCTGCGTCGTCGCAAAAGCGTCGAGTGATGTAATTTCCCCCATACTCCGCAGTCTATGGATGTATCTGTCCTCCAATGCTGCGGAGTTGTCATGCTGATCAAAGTCCCCAAAGCGTCCGACTGCCACGAGTCGGACGTCACGTCTGAATCCATCTATCTCTCTCGGCGGCAATTGCTCGGTGCGACTGCGGCGGGTCTGGCTGTGAGCAGTCTGCCGCGCTGGGCTGGTGCTGCTGATGCGGCGCGATACGCTGATGTCGAGCCCGGAAACGCGCCGGCATGGTTCGCCGAAAAACTGTCATCGACCCAGTGGGGCGCCATCAGCGTCAAGAATGAGGCGATCACGCCTTTTAAAGATGCAACCCATTACAACAACTTCTATGAGTTCGGCACCGATAAAGGTGATCCGGCGGCGAATGCGGGATCGTTGAAAACGGAACCGTGGAGCGTTGTGGTAGATGGTGAAGTTGGCAAGCCAGGGCGTTATGCGCTGGAAGACTTCATGAAGCCCTATCAGTTGGAAGAGCGTATCTATCGGCTGCGTTGTGTTGAAGCGTGGTCGATGGTGATCCCGTGGATCGGTTTTCCCATCTCTGCGCTGCTCAAACAGGTCGAACCGACGTCGAAGGCCAAATACATTCGCTTCGAGACGTTGCAGGATCCGAAGAGCATGCCAGGTCAACGTTCGGGATTTGCCTTGATCGACTGGCCTTATATAGAAGGGCTGCGATTGGATGAAGCGATGAATCCGTTGGCGATTCTGGCGGTAGGAATGTATGGGCGGGAGTTGCCCAACCAGAATGGCGCGCCGCTGCGGTTGGTGGTGCCGTGGAAATATGGCTTCAAGAGCGTTAAGTCCATCGTGCGTATCAGTCTGGTGAGCGAGCAGCCTAAGACTACCTGGCAGAGCATCGCGGCAGATGAGTATGGCTTCTATGCGAACGTGAACCCGACTGTCGATCACCCGCGCTGGACTCAGGCGCGAGAGCGACGCCTGCCGAATAGCCTGTTCAAGCCGAATGTGCGAGATACACAAATGTTCAACGGCTATGCCGACGAAGTCGCTTCTCTATATACAGGCCTGGATCTGCGGAAGAACTACTGATGCGATATCCGTTGTGGCGTACAGGTGTGTTCATCGCGGTCATGATTTGGCCGCTACTGTGGTTGTATCAGGCATTCGAGGATTTGCTTGGGCCAGATCCGGGCAAGGTGCTGGTTGATCGGCTCGGGCTTGGGACATTGGTGTTGTTGTTGATCACGTTAGGCATGACGCCATTGCAGAAGTTGACGGGCTGGGCTTGGTGGATCGCTGTCCGCCGGCAGTTGGGTCTCTGGTGTTTCGCGTATGTGGTTGTGCACCTTTGCAGCTATATGGCATTTATCCTGGGTTTTGATTGGTCGCAGTTGGGCGTCGAATTGCGTAAGCGTCCCTACATCATTGTCGGTTCGCTGGGCTTCCTCGGTTTGTTGGCGCTAGCGGTGACCTCAAACCGCTACAGTCAGCGCCGACTGGGGGCGCGCTGGAAGAAGCTGCATCGACTGGCGTACGTGATTCTCGGGCTGGGTTTGCTGCACATGCTGTGGATCGTGCGTGCCGATCTGAAAGAGTGGGCGATCTATGCGTTTATAGGTGCGCTGCTCTTGATGATGCGTTTGCCGCCAGTGAGCCGTCGAATCCCTGGATTGCTGGGTAAAAAGAAGATTCTTAGGGAAAAGCGAAATTAAGTGTTGACGGCAAAATCTGAGTGTCTATAATTCGCCCCACTTCCGGCGCAGTCGAAACGGAAAACTCCTTGGTAAACAATGAGTTAAGCAGTTTTCGACAGCGACTGGCTTC